>NZ_NNBP01000069.1 GCF_002803155.1 Streptomyces sp. CB02959 | reverse complement strand
CCCGGTCCGCCGCGGCGGGCGGCAGCGCGAACGGCGACCGCGGCCCGGCCGGGGCCTGGGCGGCCCGCTCGCCGGACTGCTGCGACCCGCCCGCACCGGACGGGGCCGGCTCGCCGGGCCGCTCGGGCGCCTCGGCCAGCGTCCGCCGGGCCCGTCGGCCGGCGGCCGGTACGGGTCCCTGCGCGAGCGCCGGAAGGCGCCCCGGAGCCGCCCCCTGGGGCCGCCCCGCCTGCGTACCCTGCTGCTGGCCCGGACGCTGCCCCTGGGACTGTGCTTGTGGCTGCGGCTGGCCCTGCGGCGGCACCGGACCGAGTGCCGGGCTCACCGCGGGCGTCAGACCGGGAGCCGGCCGCCCGGCCGGTGCTCCGTCGGAGGCCCCGGACGGCAGCGCGGGCAGCGCCGAGCCCTCCGTCGCCGGCCGCGCCCGGCGGCGACCGCTCGGCGGCCCCGCCTCGGTGCCCGTCGCGAGCCCCGCACCCTGCGTACCGTCGGCCCCGGCACCCGGCTCCGCGCCCGCCCGCCGGGCCCGCCGCCGTCCGGTCGGCTGCCCGCCGTCCGTACCGTTCTTCGCCTCCGCAGCCGCGGCCGGCTCCCCGGCGCCGGGCTGCCCGCGGCCGTCCGTGCCTGGACCGCCCGGGGCCGCGGTGTCCCCGTCGGCGTCGCCGTCCGGCGCCTCGGCGCCCTCGGCCGCCGCCTCGTCGGCCGCCGGCTCCGGCTCGTCGATCAGCACCGGCAGCTCCAGCACGTACGCGCTGCCGCCCGCGCCCGAACCACCGGGCACCTTGTGCGTCTGGATCAACCCGTCGTGCATCCGCACGATCCCGCGGACGATCGGCCCGTGGACCGGATCGCCGCCGCCGAACGGCCCGCGCACCTCGATGCGGACGACCTCGCCGCGCTTGGCCGCCGCCACCACGATCGTCGAGTCGCCGGGCACCGGACGCCCGCCCGGCCCGGCGGCACCGTCACCGGCCGGGTGCCGGCCCGTGGAGTCCACCCCGGCGACGTCCGCGATCAGGTGCGACAGCGCCTGCGCCAGCCGCTCCGCGTCGACCAGCGCTGCTATCGGCGGCGCGTGCACCGCGAACTGCGCCCGGCCCGGCCCGATCAGCTCGACCGCGCCCTCCACACCGGCCGCGACCACCTGGTCCAGCGACACCTTGGTGCGGTTGAGCTTCTCCTTGCCGGAGTCCAGCCGTTGGTAGCTGAGGACGTTGTCCACCAGCGTCGTCATCCGGGCGTGCCCGGCCGCGAGGTGGTGCAGGATCTGGTTCGCCTCGGGCCACAACTGCCCGGCCGGATCGGAGGCGAGGGTGGTCAGCTCGCCGCCCAGCTCCGCGAGCGGCCCGCGCAGCGACTGCCCCACGACGGCCAGCAACTGCGCGTGCCGCGCCACCAGAGAGTCGTACGGCCGCCGGTCGGTGAACGTCATCACCGCGCCCACCAACTGGTCGCCGTCCCGCACCGGCGCCGTGGTCAGGTCGACGGCGACCGACCGGCCGTCCTTGGACCACAGCACCTGCCCGCGCACCCGGTGCTTGCGGCCGGACTTGAGGGTGTCGGCGAGCGGGGTGTCCTCCCACGGCAGCGACGAACCGTCCGCCCGCGAGTGGTGGACCAGCGGGTGGAGTTCCTTGCCGCCCAGCTCGCTCGCCCGGTAGCCGAGGATCTGCGCCGCGGACGGATTGACGAGGACCACCCGGCCCTCGGAGTCGACACCGACCACGCCCTCCGCCGCGGCCCGCAGGATCATCTCGGTCTGCCGCTGCTGACGCGCCAGCTCGGTCTCGGTGTCCAGCGTCCCGGTCAGATCGCGCACCACGAGCATCAGCAGCTCGTCGCCCGTGTAGCCGTTGCGGTGGTCGGCGTAGGCCGCCTCGAAGGCGGACTCGTACGGGGTGCGGCCGTCCTCCAAGTTGGCGCTGGTCACCTCGACCAGGAGCTCGGTGCCGTCGGTGCGCCGCGCGACCATCCGCGTCGGCCGGGTCCGCTCCTGCACGTCCTCGTCGCGGCGCCGCATGGAACCGGGGATCCGCTTGGAGTCGAAGGACGGCAGCAGGTCGAGGAGTCCGCGGCCGACCAGCGCCGTCCCCGGGGCCTCGAACGCCTCCAGCGCGATGGCGTTGGCGTTGACGACCGTGCCGTTGCAGTTGACCAGCAACAACGCGTCGGGGAGGGCGTCCAGTATGGCTGCGAGGCGAGCAGCGCCTCGGGATGGCCTGCTGCTCACGCGACGCTTCCTCCCTGTTACCGCACCTTGCCGATCCACCATGGCGGATCGCTGGGATGGAGTCTACGGGCACATGCCGGGGACGCGGAGGCGGATGACGACCCAGTAATGCCGCGCCCCGACGCGACTCGCCGCACGCCCGACATGTGCCCCTCGTCCTGATCTGACGCGCTACTCCGGCACGAACCGGGTCAGGAAACGGTCGACGGGAGCATCGGTTCGAAGCGGCTCCAGCGTTCGATCTCACACCCGTTGGTGCGCCGGAAGTCGGCGTTCACCGGGCGCCCCGCCCACCTCCCGGTGACGTGCGCCCGCGCCGGACCGCCGTACATCATCGTGCACTGCGCCCCCTGCGGCACGGGGGCGAACGCGTCCTTGCCCCACCGCGTCATCCGGTCCAGCCGGTCGCAGGCGCGCCGCACGTCGAAGTGGTTCCCGCCCCGCGGATGGCAGTACAGCTCGAACCTGCCGTCCGTGCGGTCCGAACCGGAGCGGGTGACGGTGATCGTGAGGTGGTCCCCGCGCCGCCCGCCGAGCGCGTCGGCGTCGGCGTCGGGCGCCCAGTGCCCCAGATACGGCAGCACGTCGTGGTGGTACGGCAGCGGGATCGGGGCGGCGGAGGCGGCCGGCGCCACCACGAGCGCGGGCACCGCGCACACGGCAGCGGTGGCGGCCGCGAGGACCGCGGCGAACCGGGGCAGCGACCGGGAGCGGAACGGGGACGTGATCCGGCGACGGGACATCACGGGCTCCTGAGAGCGAGGGCGGGCGGTCCGCACGGCGCGGCACCGGCCCGTGCGGGACGGCTCGGCGGTACGCGGTCCGTACCCGCCGGGGGCGCACGACGCGGCGCGCGACCGTGCCGCCCCGACTTCTTAACGCTCCGCCGCCCGCTACGTTGCGCCGCAGGAACGTCTTTGCCGGGTGGCCCGCGGGCCTAGTACCGTAGGGGGCGATTGGTGACGAGCCACCGAGCTGTGTCATCATCTGGTCACGCCACATCGCGCTCACGCGCATCAGGTGTGTGGAGGCGTCGCCTAGTCCGGTCTATGGCGCCGCACTGCTAATGCGGTTTGGGTTTTAACACCCATCGAGGGTTCAAATCCCTCCGCCTCCGCTCTTGCATCACCCCGGGCCCGGTCGATCACGACCGGGCTCGTTTTTTATGCCCGACGGCAGGCACCGGTCCTCTGCCCGACGACCGGCACCGGATTTCTGTCCGAGACCTTCACCGGCCGGTGGTGTCCCGCCGCCCGCCGCCCGCCGCCCGCCGCCCGCTCCCGCCGTGCGCCGCCTCGGCCGCCTACGCTGCCCGTCATGCCCCTGCCGAGGCCGTCGCGCCTGCCCCGGTCCGCGCCCGAGCGGCCCGGCCCCGCCCCCCGCACCCTCGTGATGCTGGCCTTCGAAGGCGCCCGACTGCTCGACATCACCGGCCCGTTGGAGGTCTTCAGCTCCGCCACCCGCCTCGGCGGCCGCTACGCGATCCAGGTCTGCTCCCCCGACGGCCGGACCGTCACCACCGCCTCGGGCACCCGCCTGGTGGTCGACGCCGCCGTGGCCGACATCGCCGCCGGCCCCCTGGACACCGTCCTGGTGCCCGGAGCCGAGGAACTCACCCAGGGCCGTTTCCCACCCGGCCTACTGGACTCCGTACGCACCCTCGCCGGGCGCTCCCGCCGGGTCGCCTCGGTCTGCGCCGGGGCGTTCGCGCTGGCCGGGGCCGGACTGCTCGACGGGCGCCGGGCCACCACCCACTGGCGCCACACCGCCACCCTCGCCGCCCGCCACCCCACCCTCACCGTCGACCCCGACGCGCTGTACGTCCGGGACGGCGAGCTCTTCACCTCCGCCGGGGTCTCGGCCGGCATCGACCTCGCACTGGCCCTGGTGGAGGCCGACGAGGGCTCCGACCTCGCCCGCGAGGTCGCCCGCGACCTGGTCGTCTTCATGCAGCGGCCGGGCGGCCAGTCGCAGTTCTCGGTGCCCGCCCGCACGCCGCGGCCCCGCCACGACGTGCTGCGCGCCCTCCTGGACGCGATCGCCGCCGACCCGGCCGCCGACCACTCCAACACCGCGCTCGCCACCCGGGCCGGCGTCAGCCCCCGCCACCTCACCCGGCTCTTCCGCGAGCACACCGGCACCACCCCGACCGGCTACGTCGAGGCGGTACGCCTGGAGGCCGCCCAGTCCCTCCTCGCCAACGGCGAGACGGTCACCGCCGCCGCCCGCCGCACCGGCATCGGCAGCGACGAGTCCCTCCGCCGCCTCTTCCTCCGCCGCCTGGGCGTGACCCCCTCCGCCTACCGCTCCCGCTTCCACACCACCACCCGCTGACCACCCCCGCATGTCCCCATCTGTGGGCCACCTGGCCCCCACACACCGGGCGCCACCCACCCCCACCGCGCGACGCTCCCTCCATGACCCCCAACAACACCCCCTCCACCCCCTCCTCCCCCTCCTCCTCTTCCCTCGCCGGGATCCCCGTCCCGGACAGCCGGCTGGCCCGCGAGGCCACCGAACTGGTCCGCGACGTCACCGACGACCTGATCTACCACCACTCGCACCGCGTCTACCTCTTCGGCGCCCACCACGGCCGCCGGCACAACCTGACCTTCGACCCCGAGCTGCTCTACGTGGGCGCCCTCTTCCACGACCTCGGCCTCACCGAGAAGTTCCGCACCTCCCAGCAGCGCTTCGAGATCGACGGCGCCGACGAGGCCCGCGCCTTCCTGACCGCCCGCGGCATCCCCGAGGACCGCGCCCGCCTCGTCTGGGAGGGCATCGCCCTGCACACCACCCCGGAGATCCCGCACCACATGGCCCCGGAGGTCGCCCTCGTCACGGCCGGCGTCGAACTCGACGTCCTCGGCATCGGCTACGACACCCTGCCCCCGGAAACCCGCGAGGCCGTCGTAGCCGCCCACCCCCGCCCCGACTTCAAGCCCCGCATCCTGCGCGCCTTCCACGCCGGACTGGCCCACCGCCCCCAGACCGCCTTCGGCAACGTCAAGGCAGACGTCCTGGACCGCTTCGAAGCGGACTACACCCGCCCGAACTTCGTCCGGATCATCGAGGACTCGCCCTGGCCGGCCTGACCCCCCACAACCGGGCGCACAGGCATTTCCGCAGGTCAGCACGGGTACAGCAATCGGATTTCGCCTAACGGCGCAGGTCATGTAATGTTGTTCTCGCAACGCCGACCGGCAAGAAAAACCGCCGGAAAGCCAAGCGCTCGTAGCTTAACGGATAGAGCATCTGACTACGGATCAGAAGGTTGCAGGTTCGAATCCTGCCGAGCGCACAGCAGGTCAGAGGCCCCGTCGAGAAATCGACGGGGCCTCTGGCGTATGCGTTGACGGCAGTTTTGACGGCAACCGCCTTCAACGGCTGATGCGGGGGTGGTCAGTCGGTCACCAGGGCGCCGGCCGCACCGTCGTCATCGTCCGGCGGGGTGCCGTCACCCCTCAGCGCGTCCCCAACGCGGTCGAACGCGGAGCGCTGGGAGTCGAGGCGGACGAAGGTGTAGACGTCCATGGTCACGCGGATGGAGCTGTGTCCCAGGACTTCCATGATCATGCGAGCGTCGGCGCCCCGCTCGTGGAGCAGGGAAGCACATGTGTGACGCAGGTCATGGAACCGGACTTTGCGGATCCCGGAGCGGGCGCAGAGCGTTTCGAAGGACCGGTTCAGGTTGCGGGGCTCGATGGGAGTCCCGTTCTTCGTGGTGAAGACCAGACCGTGTTCCGTCCCCTTCCAGGTGTCTCCAGCCGCCTTCCGGTCCGCGATCTGCTGGGCACGTTGAGCGCGGAGCGCCGTCACGCACTCGGGCGGCAGTGCCACGCGACGGGCAGAGCGCTGCGTCTTCGGCGCGACGATCAGCAGTTCACCGCCGACCCGCTGAAGCGCTTGCCGAACGGTGACGACGCCTTCGTAGAGGTCGACGTCTGACCAGCGCAGCCCCAGCAGCTCACCGCGTCGCAGGCCGATGCGGACCGCCAGCTCGTACGCGGCCCACAGCCGGTTGTCCCGAGCCGCAGCCAGCAGCCGACGCCCCTCCTCAGTCGTGAGGGGTTCGATCTCGCGCCTGGTGCCCATGCCCAGCTCGACGTTCCGGGCCACGTTGCGTGGCAACTCGTCCTCGCGCACGGCGTGCTGGAGGGCGGCGCGCAGAAGGACCAACAGAAAGCGCACGGTCCGGTCGGACGGGAGCTTGTTGCAGCACTGGCCGAGGGCGCAGCAACGCCGCTTGTGTTCCGGGCGGCTCTTGTCCTTGCCCTGCGCGCAGCACTGGCAGGTGGCAGCGGTCTTCAGGAGGAAGGCGCGGATGTCGCGGGCGCTGAGCCGGGCCAGTTTCTTCCTGCCGAAGTCCGGGGTGACGTAGTTGCGAATCAGCGACGCGTAATTGACGTAGGTCGTCCTGCGGACCTTGCCCTGGGCGACGTTGACCAGCCAGTACGTCAGGTACTCGTCCAGGGACATCTTGGTGGCGGCCACCGGAAGACCGTTCAGGGAGTTGGCCTTGAGCTTGGTCAGCTTCTCGTGGGCGTCGTCCCAGGTCTTTCCGTAGACGCTGCGCCGCCTGTACGTGCCATCGCTCGCGAGCACGAACGCGCTGCCCTCCCAGCGTCCGTCCTTGCGCTGGTAGATCGTGCCCTCGTTGTTGGCGTTCCTCTTCGACTTGGCCATCAGGCGGCTTCCTGTTCGGTGCGGAGGGATATGTAGGCGTCCACGGCGGCTTCGGTGATGCGGCGGCAGCGGCCGACGGTGAGGGAGGCCAACTCGCGGGAGCGGATGAGGTTGTAGACCGTCCAGCGGCTCACGTGGAGCCGGTCGGCGACCTGGTCGACGGTCAGGAGGGAGGTAGGCACAGGTCACCTTCTTCGTGTCGGAAACGGCGTTGGTGCTCGATCTCGTGGCGGGTCTGTGCGGCGAGGAGTTCTTCGCCGGGGCGGTAGCCGGAGGAGAGGTACGTCCAGGAGGAGTCGGTGACGAGCGTGGTGTTGTCGCCGGTGGCAGGAAGGCCGGCGCGGGCGCGGGCCGCTTCGGCTTGGGCGAGGCGCCAGGCGCGGCGTACGTCGCGGAGTGCGCCGAGGGTGGTGGAGTAGGCCCGGGACTTGCTGGAGAAGTGGCCGCGGAAGCCGAGCATGTGGGCCCACTTCCAGAGCTTGAGGTCTGCGAACTCCGGGAGGTGGCCGAGGGCCCAGGCGGTCCGGATCATCTGCCGGACGTGCTGCTGGACGGCCAGGGACGCGAGGAGTTCGGCCTGCCCGGTGCCCTCGCAGTCGGCGCACAGGTCGTGGAAGCGGTCGGGGCCGCGCACGTAGCCGCGTCCGGAGCAGGGGCGGCACACGAGGGTGCGGTCCACTGTGCCGGCGCCTTCGGCGTTCTTGGTGGCGTACTTGGCGATGTACCCGGCGACCTTGGCATCGGTGAGTTCGCCGTCGGCCAGGGCGGTGATGCGGTCGACCTTGAAGCGCTTGCCCCAGGCGATGACGCGTTCGCCGACGGCATCGGACTCGATCGTGAGCCGGGTGCGCTTGACGGCCATCCCCACGGCGACACGGAGGTCCTGGAAGGTGGCCCAGGACGGGGGCCGGGAGGAATGGCCGTCAGGTCCGTCAAGCCGGATCACGGCGTGGAAGTGGACCAGGCCGCGCTTCTGGTACTCGGCGACCTTGGCGAAGGAGAGGCGCAGCGCGGCGTTGAGCGCGCTCTGTGTCGTCATGAGGAGTTCGGCCAGGGCGCGGCGCAAGTAGGTGGTGAAGCGGGCCCACAGGGCTCCGGCGTGGGCGTTCCAGAGCACGGCGCCGGTGTAGTCGTAGGTGGCCGGGTTGAGCGGTGTGCCCAACGCCGGATCGTTCTCGGTGTGGTGGGTGCCGCAGCGGCAGCGGAGGGTGGTGCCGTTGTCAGTCTCGCGGTTGTGGACGGGCCCGAAGGAGGGGGCGGTGAGGGTGACGAAGGCGCGGGGGTGTTGGCGGACGGTTTCGGCGACCTTCTTGCCGCCCGAAAGGCCGGCCTTGATCAGGTGGTAGGTGTCCGCTGCGTACAGCCGCGAGCAGGCGGGACAGCGGGAGGCGCGACGGTTGCCGCAGGTGGTCAGCAGGCGCCCGGACGGTTCGTCTTCGGAGCGGTAGGAGCGGATCACTTCCCCGGTGGTCCGGTCGGCGGTGGTGCTCCAGCCCTGGAGGTTGATGGGGCTGGAGCAGCCGCGCAGGTTGCGGATCTGTTCGTTGACGCGGTCGAAGCCGTGGTTGTTGGCCAGTTCGACCAGGTCCCGCAGGCCGGGGCTGATCACGTGGCTCAGGTCGAGGGGGCGGTGCATGAGAGGCCCGAAGTCCTTTCTGGCGTGAGGGTCGGGGCCTGCGGGCAGCAGCGATCCGGTGCGGAGCTGCTGCCCGCAGGCATGGCAGGGCTGGCCCAGGGGGCGAGAAGGGGTGTGCCGGAGGCCGGCGGGGAACGCGGCCTACAGGGCGGCGTGGAGAGCGGTGGCCATGGGGAGGCCGATGCCGAGGCGCCTCTTGAGCTGAGCCGCGGTGATGGGTTCGCCGTGTTCGGCGGTGTGCGACGCGGCGATGGAGCGTGCTTCGGTCAGCAGCGGCTCAGGGACCTTGACCGCAGGTACGGGCGCAGGCACGGTCGCGGCGGGGGCCGGGGCGACGGGAGGAGCGGCCGGGGCCGGTTCCGGGGCGACGGAGTGCGCGGGTGCCGAGGCAGGTTCCTGGCCGATGGGGCGCGGAGCAGGCTCTTCGACCGGCTCTGCGTGAGCAGTCGTGGCCGGGGCGGTGGCGCTGGAGGCAACCGCGTGGAAGGAACGCAGGAGTTGCGGACCGACCGTTCCCCACCCCAGGAGCAGCAGGGGCGCCACGGCATCCACGGCAGCACGACCGTAGTGCCCGGCGACGACGGGCTCTGCGACATTGAGGGCCAGGGTCAGCAGGCCGGAGACGTGCATCAGACGCGTGGCCGCCTTCATCTGCTCGGGCGGGACGCCACGCAGGGAGAGGTAGCGCAGGGCCACCAGGAGCCCGACGACGGACAGGTCGACCATGGGGGCGATGACGGGCGCGACGGGGCCGGGGACGCCCAGGCGCAGGGCCAGCGTCCAGACGTTGCCGAAGGAGAAGACGAACGCCAGGGCGGCGATGATGCCCATGACCACGGTCACCGTGCGCTGAGTGATCCGAGCCTCAGACATTGAGGATTCACCTCCTTCCAAGTGAGTTCAGATTCCGGCCAGTTGGAGTCAGGCTGCTTCGGGGCGGCTCCCCTCTCCCTTGTCCAGGTCGACACCCGTTTCGAGGTAGGCCCCGGCGTAGTGGTCGAGGAGGATTTGCGGGTCGTAGGTGAGGTGGGCAGTGTCGCTGGCGATCTTGGCGGCGTGCGCATCGTCCACGTACGGGGTGCGGATGCGGGTGAAGCCGGGACGGTCCTGTGCCGTCATGGAGGCGACGCCCACGTAGGAAGGGTCTTGCAGGTTGACCGGGTTGGCGTCCGGCCAGTTGCGGATGTCCTCGCCCAGCGCGGCAACGGAGGCTTCGGCGGTCTTCTGCGCGAAGCTCAGGCCGACCGGGCACACGTCGCGGATGAAGGTGGGGATGGCGTCCCCGGTGCTCTTCTGCGTGGCGAGGATGACGAGCATGCCGACGCTACGGCCCTTCTTCACCAGGTCTTCGACGAGCCGGGCGTTCTCGGACGCCAGGGCGGCCAACTTCTTGGTGGCCGGGTCATTGCCCTTGTAGTCGCGGAAGTACGTGTGCGCCTCGTCGATGATCAGCACCGTCAGCGGCCAGTTCTCCGAGGGCCCGACGTGCCACATGTTCTTGACGCCAAGCACCTCCTGGATGCTGGTCGAGCGCTTCCGGCGGAGCTTGACCAGGCGCTTGAACAGCCCGTTCGCCTCTTCCAGATCGTCACCGACGAAGGCGAACAGCCGGTCCATCAGGTCGGCGTAGTCACCCTCGTGGGCGCCCGACACCTTCCCGTCGGCTACCGCGAACTGGATCTCCGGCGCGGGAGCGCAGTCGCAGATGAACTTGTTGATCAGGGAGGTCTTTCCGTACCCGGGGAGGCCGGCGATGGTCACGCCCGGCACGTTGCTCAAGCCCACCGTCACCGGTTGGGCGTACTCGTCCACGCCCAGAAGCCAGGTCGCCAGGTCTTCCGGCGCCTCTCCCGTCGGAACGTGGTCGGTGGGGGTCAGCAGGGGATCAACCCTTACGCCGCGGATCATCACCTGCCCCGGACCATCAGGCAGGACGGAGACGCGGGCGCAGCGCCAGGCGTCAGCCAGGTACGGCGCCGCCTTCTGGAATTCCTCCAGGCCCACCTTGGGCAGGCAGTTCGCCCGCGCCACGACCCCGAACCTGTCCGGCTTCACCTTCAGCGCGGGTGTCAGGACCCGGGGCTTCGGCGTCTTGCCTGAGACGCTGTTGTCTTTCCGGG
>NZ_NNBP01000068.1 GCF_002803155.1 Streptomyces sp. CB02959 | reverse complement strand
ATATGGCGAGTAGTTCAGCAGGGGAACTTGCAGCCGCTCACTTCTGCGGCACTGTCAGATTCCCGCTTGTTCTCGTTCGGTGAAGAAATTGATCACCTCCTGGGGCGTTGGGTTGTGGGCGACTGCGGCGTCGGCCGCGGCACTGCGGGGGAACAGTGCTCGCTCGTACTCGGTGAGGGCGGTCTCGATGTCGCCGGGGTGTGCGGCGAGGGCCTTTCCGAGTTCGGCACCGTCCTGCATGGCCAGACTGGCGCCTTCACCATTGGGGGTTGAGAGGTGGGCGGCGTCGCCGAGCAGCGTCACTCCCGGCATCCGGTCCCAGCGGTGCCCGACAGGCAGGGCGTGGAGGGGGCGCAGGACCGGCGCGGTCCGGCCGGCGGTGATCAGGGCGGTGAGTTCCGGTGCCCAGCCGTCGTACTCCTCCGCGATCCGCGCGGCGGCTGCGGCGGCATCGGTGAAATCGACGGTGGCGAACCAGTCCTGCGGCCTGGTCAGTGTGATGTAGGCGTGGAGGGTCCCGCCCCTCTCCCGGTGAGCCACGAACCAATTCCCGTTCCCGTCCCGGTCGAGCGCGACGAGCGTCCCGCCGCCGACCGCTTTCGCCGTGGCCGGGTGTCGGGTGTCGGCGTCGTGCAGGTAGGTCTCGACGAAGGACCGGCCGACGTATTCGGGTGTGGCGTCGGAGAGCAGCGGTCGGACTTTTGACCACGCGCCGTCCGCGCCGACCAGCAGGCTCGTGACGACGGTGGCACCGCCTGCGAAGGTCACCTCGTGGCGGCTCTCGGCGAGGGCGCGGACGCCGGTGGCCTTGTGGCCCCATCGGACGGTGCCGTCGGGGAGTGCGTCCAGCAGGATCTGTCGCAGCTCGCCGCGCTGTACCTCGGGGCTTTCGCCCGTGCCGTCGTCGGCCTTGTCGAACAGGACGGTCCCGTCTCGGTCGAGAAGCCGTATCGCTTGGCGGCCCTCCAAGATGAGGCCGCGGAACTCGTCCATCAGGCCGGCTGTCCTGAGGGCGAGTTGGCCGTTGCGGTCGTGGATGTCGAGCATCCCGCCCTGCGAACGCGCCGTCGGGGAGGACTCCGCCTCGTAGACCGTGACCGGGATGCCGTGGAGGTGCAGGACGCGGGCCAGGACGAGGCCGCCGAGTCCGGCGCCGATGATCGTGACAGGAGTGTGCATGGGGCTCCTTGCGTGTCGCACACCTGCCGAACGGGCCCCGGCAGGATCGCTGGAAGGAAGGCAGCCTGCCCGGGCCGTGCGACCGGGCAGGGAACAGCTCAGACGACTACGACCCGGCGCCCGCGCGTGTGACCGGCCTGGCTGTCGATGTGGGCCGCCGCGGCCTCGGTGAGCGGGTATGACTTCTCGACCGGGATGTGGAGCTTTCCCCGCGAGATGAGGCCGACGGCCTCTGCGAGGGCTTGCGGCACGTTCCCGGTCACGCCGGAGTACCGGACACCGAGCTCCGGCGCGCCGAGATCTGCGATGGAGATCACCTTGTCCGTGTCCCCGGTCAGTTCGAGGAGTTCGCGGATCACGCCCGAGCCGGCCAGATCGAGAGCCGCGTCGACCCGGCCGAGTTCCCGCACCCGCTCGACCCAGCCCTCGCCGTATGTCGTGGCGAGGGCGCCCAGGCTGTGCAGGTAGTCCTGGTTCGCGGCCCCGGCGGTGCCGATCACCGTGATGCCGCGGTCGCGGGCGATCTGCAGCACCGCCGATCCGACTCCCCCGGACGCGCCGCTGACCAGCAGTGTCTGCCCGGACCGCACACCGACCTGGCGGATGAGGCGCAGCGCGGTCTCCACCACGGAGGGGTACCCGGCCGCCTCTTCGAAGGTCAGGCTCTCGGGCATCCGGGCCCAGGCCGACAGCACGGCGAACTCGGCATAGGTGCTCAAGCCTCGCCCGAACACATGGTCGCCGGTCTCGACCCCTTCGACGCCCTTGCCGACCTCGTCCACGATCCCGGAGGCGTCCTGCCCGACTCCGGCAGGCAACTCGATCGGGCGGCCCTTCTGGAACTGGCCTTCGCGAATCCTCCAGTCCACGGGGTTGACGCCCGCCGCCCGCACGGCGACGCGTATCTGGCCGGGGCCCGCGTGGGGCTCCGCGGCGTCTTCGAGGTGGAGAACGTCGGGACCGCCGAACTCGGCGAAGCTCACTCTCTTCATGCAGCCGACCGTAACACTAACGGTTATGATTTCGAAACGGTTCTTCCTTTGGATTTGGTAGTCTCAGCGACATGACCGTGCCGACCGGACGCCGTGAACGCAAGAAGGCCGCGACTCGCCAGAAGATCGCCGACACCGCCCTGCGGCTCTTCCTGGAACGCGGGTACGACGCGGTGGGCATCCGCGACGTGGCCGCCGAGGCCGACGTCGCCGTCACCACGCTCTTCTCCCACTTCGCCTCGAAAGAGGCCCTGGTCTTCGAGCAGGACGACGACTTCGAACAACGCCTCACGCAGGCGGTCACCAACCGGGCACCGCATGAGCCGCACATCCCCGCGCTGTGCCGCGAGATCAAGGCCATGGTCCGGCACTGCACGGCGGACGGCACCGCCCCGATCTACCGCATGATCGACGAGTCACGTGCCCTGCGGGAGTACGAGGAGTCGATGCGGCTGCGCCATGCAGACTCGCTGGCCACTGCCCTCATCGCCGATCCCGACCTGTCCCAGAGCGCAACGGCCTGCCGGACGATCGCGAGGTTCGTGGTCGATGCCTTTTCGCTGGCCCGCGAGACCGCCGACCCGCCGGCCGCCGTGGACGAGATCTTCCAGATGATCGAGGCTGCCTGGAAAGTCACCTGACCTTCTGCGAGCAGTCGCCAGGGGCACCGTTGGCCGCGGCCCAGGGCGTGTGAAACGCGTCGGCCACCGCGGCGGCGCACGGAGCCGGCGTCGCCGGGCAGGCGACGACGAACCGCTCGAACTCGTTGTTGGTATGCGGCGCGTGGCGATGATGACCACTCTGCGAACATCACCCGCGAGGCCGGGCCCGCCCTGGCGGCAGGCCCGACGAGAGGCGTGCGCCGGTGAGTACCTTTCCAAGCACGGGTCTTCGCCCCGGATGTGGGAAACCATCGCATGGAAGTACTGCATCTGCTCGCCCTGGCGGGATCTGGGAGAGGGTTCCACCCTGTCAAGCCGAAGCTGTTTTCTCGCCGGGGCGCGCTGCGGAGGTGAGACGGGGGCGAATGGAGGTGACCGGGTCCCTCACGCGAGGGGTACGGAACGTAACGCCTTAAGGGCTGCGCCTCGTCGACGTCCCAGGGCACTGTGCCGAATGCCTGGAGCCCGGGCGCCGGAGCACGCCCCGGGTGGAAAGCGTTGAAGTCGACGTCCGACGGATCAGAGTCAGATGTCTCGACCGTGCCTGTCCGCTCGTCGATCAGCGTGCGACGGACGCGTACCCATGTTCATGCGCCGGTTGTCCGGGAAGCGGCACGGCGATGACGGGGCAACGCGCGTAGTGGAGCACACCCTGGCTCACCGAACCCAGCAGCATGCCGGTGAAGCCGCCGAGCCCCCGCGTTCCCATCACCAAGCCCAGCGCATGGGCGGACGCCTTGGCGAGCTCCTCCACGGGATGGCCGGTGCACGGCGCCGTCCTGCGAGCCCTGTACGTGCACAGCCCCGAACGGTTCGGCAGGGTCGACGAGCACACTGCACACGACGCGTGCCGAAGTCTCCTGTCCGAGACCGTGGCCGGCCGCACCACGACCTACCCCGAAGTCGTGGTCCATCAGGAGGTCCTGCTCGGCCACCCCGTGGAAGAGCTGGCCAAGGCGTCGGCGCACGCCCGGTGCCTGGTGGTGGGGACCCGCGGGCGCGGCGGCTTCACCGGCATGCTGCTCGGTTCGGTCAGCCAAGGCATGCTCCACTATGCACAGTGCCCCGTCATCGCCGTACCGCAGCCCGGGAACAACACGCCCTGACGGCCTGCCGATCCCACGCTCGTTCAGCCGTCGGGCCGCTCACGTTGCGCGGTTCACCTTCGCACGACGACGACCGGGCAGGGCGCGTGCTGGGCGCAGTGCCGGCCGACCGACCCCAGCAGAGCGCCGGCGAACCCTCCGTGGCCGTGGCTCCCCACCACCAACAGATCGCCGCCCCTGGCTTGTTCCAGCAGGACTGCGGCGGGCGTGCCGTAGGCCAGGCCGCAGCGGACCCGAGCCATCTGCTCCGGCGGCACCGGGTCGAGATGACCGAGGCCGTGTCCGGCGGGAGTGCGGCACGGGTGCGATGTTCGGCCCTACGGAACAGCGCCCGCCGGGGCGCGAGGCGTGCTCCGTGGCCTGGTAAAGGCGTTGGTAGCTCGCCGGTGCCCGGGTCAGCAGTCGGTGGTAGGCGTCGCGCAGCAGCTTGCCCGTGCGTGCGGGCAGGAGGTCCAGGAAGTCATACCGGTCCACCAGGAATCCCTGTGCGGCCAGTCGGGAGGTCAGCCCGTCCGCTGCCCCGTCATGGCCCGCCCCGACGCTCGCGGAAATGACGACGATGCGGTGCCGGCCCGTCGCCCGCGGTCCTGCGGAGGGAGGCGGGCCAGGCAACAGTTCGTCACGCTCGGGCACGGTCGATCAGCCTCCTGACGGAATGCAGGGCGCGAGGCGGGCACGCCCCGGTCGGGCGGCAGCAGGCGCAAGCCGAGGCCACGCCTGGACTCGGATCCGGGCCACGACTGGATCGCGGTAGCACCGAGAACCGAAGCTACTACATGACGTAGAACTTGGGGAATGGGTGACCTGGCCGAGCGGGGTAGTGAGCCCTCGCAGCCGGGTGTCGCGGCTGCACGGCAGGGCAGGGGCGTGCGGCGCCAGTGGCCTGTGCCCGACTGTCAGGCGGCTGAGCAGGGCAGATGGAGAACTGGCACGGGAGTCTCTAGGGTCAGTGCGTGGCTTTCATCATGGTGTGCGAAGACGACGCGGCGGTTCGCGGGGTCCTCAAGCGCGCCTTGGAGCACGACGGCCACACCGTCTCCGTCGCTGCCACGGCCGACAGCCTGCTGCGGCAGCTCGCGCCGGCGCCCCATCTTGTGGTCCTGGATCTCGGGCTCCCGGACGCCGACGGCCGCGACGTCTGCCTGGCCCTGCGGGCTCGCGGCGTCGATGTGCCGGTGTTGATGCTCACCGCCTTGGACGGCCTGCATCACAAGGTGGGCGGCTTCGAGGCCGGCGCCGACGACTACATGACCAAACCCTTCGACATCCCGGAACTGCTGGTTCGCGTCCGAGCGCTGCTGCGCCGGGCCACCGTGGCGCCCGCACCGTGCGAGGTCGTCCTCGATCCGGCGAAACACGTGGTGACCTACGACTCGGTGAGCAAGAGTCTGACCCCGACCGAGTTCCGGCTACTGGGCCGCCTGATCGCCTCGCAGGGCGATGCGGTACGCCGTCACGCCCTCATCGCTGCCGGCTGGCCACACGGAGCACAGGTCAGCGACAACACCCTCGACTCCTTCGTGCGCCGGCTGCGGACCAAGCTCGGTCCGCTGGGGGTGGCCGAGCGTCTGGCGACCGTCCGCGGCGTGGGCTACCGATGGCAGTGACGGGATTTCGCAGGAGGGTCGTAGCGCTCACCGTGCTGATCGCCACCGCTGTGGTGGCGATCCTGGTCGTGGTCTCGCACGTGCTGCTGAGCGGGGTGACGGACGCCGACGCGCACGATCTGGCGCGTACCCGTGCCGAGGCGGTCGCAGCGAACGTCACCACCGTGGGCGGCCGTGTCGTACTGACGGAGAACAGCAGCGAGGCGCTGGACGAGGTCGCCTGGGTGTATGCCGACGGCCACCTGATCGACGGGAACGTACCGGCCAGCGTGGTCGAGCGCGTCGAGGCGCTGGCAGCCTCGCAGAGGACGCAGACCGCCGCCGTCGACAACTACCTCCTGTACGCGCAGAAGGTCCCGATCGACGGCCACCGCGCCATGGTGATCGTCCGGGTGGACCTCACGCCCTACGAGACATCCGAGCAGCGTAGCCTGACCTTGTCGCTGATACTGGGCGGCCTCGCGATCCTCCTCGCCGGCGGTGTCGCGCATCTCGTGGTGCGCCGCGCGCTGCGGGTCGTGCACGAGATGGCCGCGCTCGCCGACGATTGGGGCCATCACGAACCCGGGCGCCGCTTCAACCTCGGAGTTCCCCACGACGAATTCGGGGAACTGGGGCGGACCCTGGACCGCCTCCTGGAGCGCGTCGACAACGCACTGGCGGACGAGCGCCGGCTCACCGATGAGATCGCCCACGAGCTGCGGACACCGCTCACGGTCCTGCGGGGCGAGGCGCAGCTGGCGCAGCTGTCCGGCGAGCCGGTGGCGCCGGAGGCGGTGCTGAGCGAGGTCGACCGCCTCGATGCGGCGGTCACGACGATTCTGCGCGCCGCGCGCGCACGGAGAGACGTGGGGACCCGGTGCGACCTGGGGTCTGCCGCGCGGCAGGCGATCGCCGGCCGCGCGGTCGAGGTCGCCTTTCCCACGAAGATCGAGGCCGCCGTGGCCGCCGACGTCGCCGTGTCGCTGCTGTCGCCCCTGCTGGAGAACGGCCTGCGGCACGCGCGGTCGCGCGTGTGGATCACCGCGCGCATCCAGGATGAGGCCATCGTGGTCGATGTCCTGGACGACGGCCCCGGGTTCGATTCCGCGGAGGTCGACCGGGTCTTTGAAGCGGGTGTGACCGGCGGCAGCGGGTACGGGCTGGGGCTGCCGGTGGTCAGGCGCATCGCCGCCTCGGCCGGTGTGGAGGTCCGCGCGATCGCGGACGGCCGCGGTCACGTCGAGGTAACGCTCCCGGCCGCACGTGCGGCCACGTAGTCAGGTTGCGTGCAGGTTCCCCGCGTAAACCTCCCTGCATGACAACGACAACCGAAGCACGCCCGCGCAGCGGGCGGCTCATGCTCAACAAGGTCCCCGAGGTCACCGTCTGGTTCTGGGTGATCAAGGTCCTGTGCACGACAGTCGGCGAGAGCTTCGCCGACTGGATCAACACCCAGCTGGGCGTCGGCCTGGTGAACACGGCTTGGATCTTCACCGCGGTCCTAGTAGTGGTCCTGGCCGTCCAGCTGCGACTGAAGCGGTACGCCGCATTCCCCTACTGGCTGACCGTGGTCGTTGTCAGCGTCACGGGCACCTTGTACACCGACATCCTGACCGACCAGCTGAACGTGCCGCTGTGGATCAGTTCCGCGGTCTTCTCGGTGCTGCTCGCGGTGGTCTTCGGCGTGTGGTGGCTGCGTGAGCGCACACTGTCGATCCACTCGGTCACCACGCTCTCGCGGGAGTCGTTCTACTGGCTGACTGTCCTGGTCACCTTCGCGCTCGGGACCGCGACCGGCGACTGGACTCTGGAGCTGACCGGCTGGAGCCCGGGCGTCTCCGTGCTGCTGCCGCTCGGCCTCATCGCGGCGATCACGGCGCTGTGGAGGTTCGGCGCGAACCCGGTGCTGTCCTTCTGGCTCGCCTACATCCTGACCCGCCCGCTGGGCGCGAACATCGGCGACTGGCTCGCCTCCCCCAAGGTCGCCCAGAATCCGGGCGACCCGACAGGTCTCGCGATGGGCACGTTCACCACCAGCCTGATCTTCCTCGGCCTGATTCTGGCGACGGTGGTCTACCTGACGGTGACGCGCGCGGATGTGACCGAGAGCTACGAGGCCACCCACGCCACACAGGTCACCAGCAACCCGCGCAAGGAGCGCATCGCGCTCGCCGGCTTCGGACTGCTGGCCGTCGCCACCGCGACCCTGCTGGTCTGGGCCCACGGTCAGCCACACGTCGGCCCGGCGCCGGAGACCGACACCACCTCCGCCGTCCAGCTGGCTCCCGGCCAGGCGGTGAAGCACTTCCCGCCCGCGAAGGTCGGCGCGCTGCGGACCCTCGCATCCACCTCGCTCAAGGACGCACGCTCGGGGGACGCGGCCGGGGCCCACGCAGCCGCCCAATCACTGCGTGACCTGTGGGATGCCGACCAGGGCTCGCTGCAGCCGCTGGACCAAACCGGTTGGACCTCCATCGACGCCCAGATGGACAAAATGCTCAAGACCTTCGGCATCGACCACCCGAACCCGCCGATGTCGCCAGCGCAGCAGGAAACCGAACTGAAAGCCCTCCTTACGGACCTGGGCTGACAGACCGCACAGCGCCCCGACGGGCCGACGGGCCGACGGGCCGACGGGCCGACGGGCCGACGGGCTCAGTGTGCCGGGCTGCGCCCAGAACCGCGCCGCCTCCACACAGGCCGGCGGGCCGCGGCCCGTCTCCTGCGCCTGGACGCCCCCGCCGCCTCGTCGCTGACGCTCGCCTGCGGCATGAACAACAGCAGCGCGAGCGCGGTCCTGCTCACCACCACGTTGCCCGACAAGCCACACCTGCTTCTGCCCGTCCTCGCCTACGGCCTGCTGCAGAAGACCGCTGCGAGCCGGGTCGCCGCCGCGGCCTCGCGGCCGTGAGGCGGAAGGAATCAGCACAGACGGAACCGGCTTGCGACCAAGTGTGAAGTGCTGTCGCGTCGACCGCGCCACCGCCGCGTGCTGGGTGGCGGTACCAGCTGGTGCGGCGATGGCGGGAACGTCAGTTGCTGGTCAACTGCAAGATAGTGTCAAGCCGCCTGCACAGGCTGCGTGGTGGCGAACTGCGTGTGCAGTGCGGTGTCGTAGCGGCGCAGCAGGAGGATGGCGGTGGCGGCGAGGCCGGTGAGCAGGTCGAGCCAGATGCCGAGGGTGTCGAGGTTGGCTGCGTAGGCGAGGAGCCAGGCCGCGGGTAGCCCGATGAGCCAGTAGCCGATCAGGGTGATGCGGAAGCCGCTCTTGGTGCTCTCCAGCTCCGCTACGCGTTTGCGGGCCGCACGCAGGTCAGCTGTCGCACGCTTGAGGTAGTCAAGAAGTTTCTCCTGCTCTCCCACCAAAGCCACTCCGGGTCGAAAAGACGCCCACACCGCGACGCGAGCCTGATCCCGAAACGCTATGCAGCCCCAACGGGCGACACCAACCCCTGCCTGCCCCTGACTTGCGGGTCAGACACCAGGTTCGCACGATCGTGCGAACCTGACCGGTCAAGCAGATGACATCGAACTGCGGCCGATCGACTTTCAGCCCCCCATGGCCGTGACGAACACCGGAGCGACAGGTGTCCTCTCGTCAGCGTCAACGCCATCACTCCGGCGGCCGTCTGGACCTTCACTGCCCCCGCCCGCTGGTTGACGAGGGCCGCAAGTTGCTCGCATGGCTGCGTGCTGCCACAGAAAGCCCCAAGATCACTTCGGGATCCATCTCATCCGGCACCCCAGGAAATCTTGCCCTCCGCTCTCCACACCCAAGACGCGCCCCAACTCGCCCTCGCGTGCGGGGTTTTCACTTGCAGTCGTCACCTGCCAATATCGTCTGTCCACGTTCCTCTGCACGAGTGAGGTGTTGCATGGCGCCAGCGCAGAACAACGACCAGCGACTGCTCGATCGGATCCTCGAGGACCAGCACCGAAAGCTCGCGCCCGACAAGACCAGGGACGACTTCTTCACGTTCTTCGCAGCCGACAAAGCGCTGCAGGACTGGGACCTCGACAACGACGAGATCACAGACGGGATCGTGGACGGAGCCCACGACTGCGGCATCGACGGCATCTGGACGTTCGTCGACGAGCGGTACATCACCGCCGACGCTCATCAATTCCTCCCGCCCCGCGCCACCAAGATCGAGCTGGTGATTCTGCAGGCCAAGAACACCTCGGGTTACCAAGAGACAGTGATCGAGAAGCTCCACTTCCATCTCCCCACGCTGCTCGACATGGGGCGAGAGGAAGAGGATCTGATCGATCACACGAACGCCAAGCTGTTGGACCGCACTCGCCGGTTCCTCCACGTGTTGGAAGAACTGGCCTCCTCCTTTCCGCAGGTCCGCATCAAGGTGATCTACGCGAGCAAGGCGGCAGAAACTCCACACCCGAACGTCAAGTCCAAAGGCGACCGGCTCCGGAGGGAACTCACCAAGATCACCTCAGACACGGTCGCCGAACTCGAGTACCTCAACGCAGCGGATCTACGAGAGCGCACCGCACGCGGCGCAAAGGCCGTCGCCCAGCTCGTCTTCACCGAAACGCCCATGAGCACCTCGCTCGGCGAAGGCTACGTGTGCCTGGCACGCCTGGACGAGTACTACCGGTTCATCACCTCGGACAACGAAGCCCTTCGACTCGAGCTGTTCGAGTCCAACGTTCGCGACTACGCCGGTTCGACCGTGGTTAACAACGCCATCGGCGAGACCCTCAAGTCCGTTACTGGCGAAGACTTTTGGTGGTTCAACAACGGTGTCACTGTGGTAGCCGACGCCGCCCAGATCGCCGGCAAGAAGATCGTGATCAAAGAACCCCAGATCGTCAACGGCCTACAGACCAGCCATGAGATCTACAGTTACGTCCAAGGGGGCGGCCAGCACCGCGACCGATCGCTCCTGGTGAAGATTGTCGTAGCCCCGGAGTCCGGGACCACACGAGACCGCATCATCCGCGCCACCAACAGCCAAACCCAACTTCCCGCCGGAGCTCTTCGCGCAACCGAATCGATCCAAAAAGACATCGAGGAAAGCCTCCACCAAGCCGGCAACTACTACTATGAACGGCGCGCGAGCTCCTACCGCAACCTCGGTTTCCCTCTTGAGCGCGTCGTCAGCATGGCCCGCCTGGCGAGGGAATTCACTGCCTTCACCCTCCGAGAACCGCACGTGGCACTGCGGCACTCGGACGCGTTGCTACTGGACGACCAGCACTACGCCCAGATCTTCTCCACCCGCCATGACTTGGACATCTATCGGCTCTGCCTAGACGTTCACACGCGGCTGCGTGCCTTCCTCATCCGATACTCCGAGGACCGCCCGCTACTGGGAGAGACCCTGGAGAACTGGCTCTACCCCTTGGCGTCAATGTCGGCCCACGCCCTGACACGGCTACGCCAACCCTCGCCGCGCGACCTGCTGAACATCGACCTGGACCACCTGAACGAGACACTCATGACCCGCATGACGGGAACTCTGGAGCACAACTTCAAAGCCGCTCTGCGCCAGAGCAAGGCAGGCGGCGTCGATCGCATCGCCCGCACACCCGAATTCACCACCAAACTCCGACAGGCTGTCATCACCCAAAGCCGCTACCGCATCGAAAGATGACCTCTTTCCCCCATGAAGGGGCAGGTTCGGCGAGAGTCACCGGCGTGCCCGCGGGCGTCGCCGACCGGGTGGCCGTGCTCGTGCAGGCGGTCGATGGCCCAGCAGACCATGCGGGTGGCTACTCCCCGGCCTTCGGCGAGGTCGGTGCCGGACACCAAGCAGCAGACCGTCGACTTGCTGTAGTCCTACGACTGGAAAGACATCCTTGACCGGCACCCTGGTCTGCGCCCATGGCCTGGAGATGCACCAAGGTCCAGGCCAGGCACGCGCCGCCTGCGTCATCTCCATCAGGCTCTGCAGCGCCGCGCCCCCTCATATGCCGGCCCCTTGCCACCCGCGTTGACCAGGGCTAACGTCCCCCTCAGCCGATACCGCTTTCCTCAGAACCTCGCAGGACCGATCTTCTTCTGCAACACAGTCGAGCACTGAGCGTTTTCCAACCTCACGCTGATGCGTGGTGAAGGACCAGGACGGCTTTCACGACGTCGGTGATGCGGTTCGTGCTGCAGCGAAGCTTGCGAAGGAGACGCCAGTCCTTGAGGGTGGCCATGGCCTGCTCACCGACGCAGCGGTTCTTGGCGTGGGTGGTGTTGTGGCGGCGCTTCCATCGCTTGAGACGGCGGCCTCGGAACGGAACCCGGACGGGCCCGCCGGCGCCTTGATACGCCTTGTCGGCCCAGCATTTGAGTCCCGCGTCGGCAAGGGCTTCGGTGATCCCGTGCCGCCTGGCGGCGGTGAGGTCGTGGGTCGAGCCGGGCAGTGCGGGCGAGGCCCACAGCAGACGGCCGAACGGATCATCGGTGGGGACCTGGACGTTCACTCTGTGGCGTTTGTGTTTTCCCCAGTAGTACGGGGTGTCGGCGGCGATGCGGTCGATCGGCAGCAGGGTGCCGTCGAGGATGACGAACGCCTTCGCCCGGATCGTCCTCATCGCCTCGGCCAGGGACGGGGCGAGGGCGGACAGGACCTCGACGG
>NZ_NNBP01000067.1 GCF_002803155.1 Streptomyces sp. CB02959 | reverse complement strand
GGATTCCACCAGCTGGTCAAGACCCCGATCGTGCTCGTGTGGGACCGGCTGAACACCCACGTCTCCCGCAGGATGCGCGACCTCGTGGCCGAGCGTGACTGGCTGACGGTATTCCTGCTGCCAGCCTACTCACCCGACCTGAACCCCCGTCGAGTGGGTATGGGCCCACGTCAAACGCAGCCTGACCAACCTCGCCGTCATGGCCCTGGACCGACTCGAAGCCCTCGTCCGCAACCGACTCAAACGCCTCCAGTACCAGCCCGACACCCTCGACGGCTTCATAACGGGCACCGGCCTCGCCCTCGACATCCCAACGTCACCCTGACCAGCCGAAGTCAGTAAAGCAGGACCGAGCAGGTTGAGGATGGACGCCCAGGCAGCCTTACCGAGGGCGTCAACACGCGAACCAAGCGGATCACGAGACAGATGCACGGCAGGGCCGGGTTCCCCCTGCTCCGCCACCGCATCCTCCTCCGCTGATCACCACACAGCGCTACCACCGATTACGGGACAGAGCCTTTGGCTGGACAGACCCCGGAATCGAAATACCTGAGGTTGAAGATCCTGCGGCTCCTTCTTGGGGAGCCGCAGGATGCGTAGAAGTTACCGCCTCATCTGCGGCCCGCTGTAGTGCTACGGCACGCTGATGACGGACCAATACTGGTCCGGGTAGGGGCCGTAGGGATATATGTTGATGGGTTCGACGTCGGTTCGGGCTCCGGGGACGGACATGGACCAGCCCTGCATGGTAGCCAGTTCTCCGCTGTTGTAGTCGTAGTGCCAGAGCTGCGTGTTCGTATTCCCGTTTGCCGCGTTCACGCCGCAGTACTGGAGCGTAATCTCAGCGGTGCTCCCGGGCACGTAGGTCGCGCACAGGGTGTTGTTCTGCTGAGGCTGAAAGTAGAACCAGCCGGAGTGGCTGCTCGAAGGTTCCTCATACCAATACTGGTCCGGGAAGAGACTGTCGGATTCGCACGTGTACTGGTTGATCGGCGCTCCAGCATAAATCTTGTCACCAGGCACGGACATGCAGAAGTTGGAGTTGTTGTTCTCGACTATGACGCGCCCGCTGGTGGACGCAGAAGCGGCGGCCGTGCTTATCCAGGGCGCAATGAACGTTAGGAGAACGACCACAAGGGCGTACCGCTTGCGGCTTCTCATCCATGCAGCGAGTGTTGTTGACATACGAATCCCTTAAGAGAGAGGACCGTCGGCTAGATCGACGTCAGACTGTTGGCCCTGTCGGCGACTGCACCACGCCCCACCGGGCGCACAGCTGCTGGAACGCCTCGGATGTGTATTCCCCACTGCCGCGGTCCGAGTGGAAGATGACCCCGTCGGCCTGGCCGCCCCGCGTCGCGATCGCCATCTGCAGCGCGGCGCTGACCAGCGTGCTGTCGTGTCTGGGGCCCATCGCGTAGCCGAGGGCGCGGCGCGAGAACGCGTCATGGACGCTCGCCAGGTACAGCTTCACGGTCTTCACGCTACGAGGGGAACCTCAGAGCACCAGTTGAGGAAACGTCGCAGATCCTCATCAGGGTCACAACGACCCGCCTGAACGCACTGGCGGGGACGGGCGAGGATGCGGCCAGAGTCTGCAATGGCCGAGTTCGTGCACTCAATATTGCAACCCGTCAGATCACGACCATGCTGAGGTACTCTCGAATCACAACCGGCGACGGTGGTGATCATGTCCGTTTCGCGGAGAGATCACCGCCGTCGCCAGCCGAGCGGTCAGGATGCGAAGAACTCCTGGTTCAGGTCGCCCCACGCGGGCCATAGCTGGAGCCCGCGGTTGGCGCCCGACGAGTCATAGTCCAGCACCAGGCCGGTGGCAACGTTGACGATCTGGGTCTTCCCGTCGGACAGCCCGTTCAGATACCACTGCGAAGAGCTGTTATTGCAGACGTTGTTCCCATTGGTGACGACCACCGGCGAGGCTTGCTGATTCCAGTTCGGGATAAGGCAGCCGCCATTGGGGACCCACACGAACCGGTACCTCCACCGGCCCGAACCGTCTTGTTGCACGTCCGCGAATGTCCAGTGGTTGGAGTAGCCGTCGCACGCATACGCGTGAACGCTCACCCCCAAGTTCCAGTACGAGTCCGGCCGGAGGCACGGACCGCCACCCCAGGGGGTCCGGAGGTTGAACGTTCCGCTCGCATGCGCCGGCAGGGCTTGCGTTGACAGCAGCACCAGGGCTGCCGCCGGAAGCAGCAGCAGGCGTCGAAGGATTTTGCTCATGGTTGTGCGTCCTCCCGTGAAATCGCGGGGCCACGGGCCCCGTTCACCCCTCCTCGAAGACCTCTACGGCGTCGGCCGAGTCGAGGTTCGATGAACCCGCAATCGTCTGTATCGGCCTTGCGCGGTGTGGCAGGTCCAGGCTGGCAGGGGCGCTGGAGCGCAGTCACGTTTCCCGTACGAATCCGTACAGCCCGCTTGTAGACTCTCCTTGTCAGGAGCACGGCTTCACGGGGGAGTGACCGTCGTGGGTGGGCAACGGGGGACTATGCCGGATCCGGGCAAAGCGGCGGATCTGGCGGAGTTCGTCTGTTTGCTGGGTGAGTTGCGGGCCTGGGCGGGGATGCCGTCGTACCGGGTGCTTGCCAAAAGGGTCGGGCCGCTGATGCGGCCGGCACGGGTTGTCTCACTGTCCACGGTCGTGGACGCTTTCAAGACCGGACGCAGTCGCCTGGACCTGGACCTGGTCGTGGGAATCGTCCGGGCGCTGGGGGCGGACGAACCTGCGGTCGGTCTCTGGCGCACGGCATGCATCAAGGTCCACGGGCTGGCCAGGACCGGCGGCCCAGCCGGGGTCTTCAGTCAGCTACCCACGGATCTGGCGACGTTCACCGGGCGCCGTGAGGAACTCGCGCGCCTGATCGCGGCCGCGACGCAGCATCACGACCGCAGCGGTGCGAACACGGTCGTGATCTCCGCGGTCGAGGGCATGGCCGGGGTCGGCAAGACCCAGCTCGCGATCCATGCCGCCCACAAACTCGTACGCGCCGGGCACTTCACCGACGTGCAACTGCATGTGAACCTGCGCGGCTTCGACCCCGAACTCCCGCCCGCGGACCCCTCCGCGGTGCTGGAGGCGTTCCTGCGGCAGCTGGGAGTAGCCGCGCAGCAGATCCCCGAGAGCCGGGACGAGCGGGCGGCGATGTACCGCGACCGAATGCGGGACCGTCGTGCCTTGGTACTGCTGGACAACGCCGCCACCGAGGACCAGGTCCGCGACCTCATCCCAGCCGGGCCCACATGCCTGGTCCTGATCACCAGCCGCCGCAGTCTCGCCGGACTCGACGGTGCCACCCCGCACCTGATCGACACTTTCACCGAAACCGAAGCACTCGACCTGCTCACCCGGATCGCCGGACACGACCGTGTGGCCGCCGAACCCGAAGCTGCCGCACGCGCCATCGAGTACTGTGACCACCTCCCACTCGCCTTGGCGCTGACCGCCGCCCGGCTCCGCTCCCGGCCCGCTTGGAGCCTGGCCGAACTCGCCGACCGGATGCAGGCCGGGCGTCTGGAGGCGATCAGCGCCGGCGGCCGCGCCATACGCCCTGTGTTCGACGCGTCCTACCAGGCACTCCCGGACAGGGCACAGCAGGTGTTCCGACTCATCGGCCTTCACCCCGGCCCGGACTTCAGCCCAGCGGCGGCCGCCGCATTGGCGGGCATCACCGCCAGCGAGGCCGCCGAGGTACTGGAACTGCTCCTGGACGAACACCTGCTCCAGCAAAAGCGCAGCGGGCGCTTCGAACTCCACGACCTGCTCCGCGCCTACGCCAATGAGCAGACCAACACCATTGACCCTGACCAGGAGCGCCGCGCCGCAGTGCACCGGATGCTGGACCACTATGTGCATACCGCGCACGACGCCGCCCTGCTGGTCGAACGGGGCCGGGACCCGCTGAACCTGCCCCCGCCGCAACCGGGGGTCTCCCTGGAACACTTCGCCGATCACGAGCGGGCACTAGCCTGGTTCACCACCGAACATGCCGTGCTTCTAAACGCCGCAGGCCACGCCGCCGCCACCGGTTTCCACGCCCACACCTGGCAGCTGGCCCACGCCCTCACCACCTACCTCGATCGGCGCGGGAACTGGCACGACCTCGCCGCCGTCGGCAACACCGCAATAGACGCCGCCGACCGGCTGGCCGACCCCCTCGGGAAGGCCATCGCCCGCAATATCGTCGCCCGCGCCCACCGCCGCCATGGCAACTATGAGGACGCCCAGCACCACCTACGCCACGCCCTCGACCTGTTCCGCCGGATCGGTAACCTGGGCGGGCAGGCCGATACGTACATCGAACTCGCCAGAGTGAAGGCATGGCAGAGCCCTCCTGCCATTGCCGAAGCACTTACGCTTGCCCGTCAAGCCCACGCCTTGTACCAGTCCCGTGGCCACCGGCTGGGGCAGGCCCAGACTCTGACCGCCATCGGCTGGTCCCACGCGCGCCTTGGCGACTATGCACAGGCCCTGGCCTGCTGCCGACAGGCTCTGCCCGTCCTTGAAGAATTCGACGACCGTGAACGGCAAGCCCATGCCTGGGACAGCATCGCCTACGCGCACAGCTACCTGGGTCAGCACTCCCAAGCCGCCGCCTGCTACAAACGCGCCCTTGACCTGTGCCGCGACCTCGGCGACCGCCCGCTGGAAGCAGACATCCTCAACCGCTTCGGCGACGCCCACCACGCCGCGCACCACCCCGACGCAGCCCACGACGCCTGGCAACATGCCCTGGACATCCTCACCGAACTCGATCACCCCTACGCCGCCCAGATCCGCGGCAAGCTCGGTCTGTACGGTGACCGACGGGAAAACCCGTACAGGGGGCGCGTCAGAGGCCGGTACGAGCTTGACGTTTAGTACTCCAGTGCGGTGTCGTGATCTGTCCAGCGGGTTCGCTGGCGGTGCGTCGTCGGTAGTGGCTGCGTCGGGCTGTTGCCTGGTGGCGTCTGCGCCAGTTGGACCAGTGCAGCAGCCTGGCCGCGGTGACGGCTGGTGGGTTGAAGACGGCGGCAAGTAGGTGTCGGATCTCCGGGACGGTCAGCGTGATCGGATCGCGGCTGCGGACGAAGTGGTACGTATCTGCGGGCGGTTTGGGGGTCGCGTCGGCTACGAGGGCGGTCAGGAAGGCCAGGGCGAGCATGGCGAGCGTGATGTGCCGGTGCCGTGAGGTCCAGTGCCTGACCTGGTAGTGGTCGAGTCCGACCTGGCTCTTGGCGGCCTGGAAGCACTCCTCGACGCTCCAGCGGGCGCCGGCGACGCGGACCAGTTCGGACAGGGGCACTTCGGTGGGTGACCAGCACAGGTAGAAGGCGAGTTCGCCGGTGGAGCGGTTGCGGCGGATGAGCAGGTGGCGGTGGCTACCGGTGCCGATGTGGATCCAGGCCCAGTCGTAGTAGCGCGGTCCTTTCGCGCCGTTTCCGGCGCTCTGACGGTGCCAGGCCGTGGCGGGCAGGCGGCCGGCGAGGGTGTCGGCGCGGGCGGGAGTAAGGAGCCTGAAGATGACGTCCCTGCTCGCCGTGTCCGGGAACCCGTCCGCGGATTCGCGCACGGCACTGCTGGCCGCCCACCTCGTGCGGCGCCTGTCACTGGCCGGCTTCCCGACGGCCTACCTCAGGGTCCGGGACCTGCGCACCGACGGCGTCACGGTCTCCGCCATGACGGGAAGTTGAGGCGGCCCGCCCCTGCGTACCGCGGGGGCGAGGCGGCCCGGGGTCAGACCGAGGCGGCGGGCTCCGCTCCGGCGATGAGCAGGTCCAGCAGCGACAGCAGGGCGCCGCGGACGTCCGCGCGGGAGCGGGCGTCGAGCATCAGGACGGGGGTGTCCGGGTCGCTCAGGTGCAGGGCCGTGCCGATCTGCTCGGCGGTGTACGGCTGCTCGCCGTGGAAGCAGTTGGCGCCGACGACGAACGGCAGCCCGCGGCTCTCGAAGAAGTCGATGGCCGGGAAGCTGCGGTCCAGCCGCCGGGTGTCCACCAGGACGATCGCCCCGAGCGCCCCCGCCAGCAGGTCGTCCCACATGAACCAGAAGCGTTCCTGGCCCGGGGTGCCGAACAGGTAGAGGACCACGCCGGCATCGGCGAGGGTGATCCGGCCGAAGTCCATGGCGACGGTGGTGGCGGTCTTGAACTCGATGCCGTCGAGGTCGTCGACGCCGATCCCCGCGGCGGTCAGCCGCTCCTCGGTGCGGAGCGGCTCGATCTCGGAGACCGCTTCGACCAAGGTCGTCTTGCCGACGCCGAACCCACCCGCGATCAGGATCTTGACGGGGGACTCTTCCTGGGCGCTTGTGTCATATCCGGGCAAGGTTGTCCCTGATTTTCATGAGCAGGTGGACATTGGAGGTTTCGGTCGCTCTCAGGGGCGGCCGGTGATGGATCAGACCGCGCTCCGCCAGCTCGCTGAGCAGGAGCACCATCGGGGTCAGCCGCATGTGCATCCGCGCGGCGATCTCGGCGACGGCCCGCCCGTTCGGCGGTTGGCACATGGCGAGGATGGCCTGCCACTCGGTGGACAGGCTGCCGTCGGCATCCGCCGCGACCGTCGCGGTGATCAGGGTGTCCATGGTCAGGGCGACGCCGGGTGCGGTCGTCCGCCCGTCGGTGAGGGCGTACAGCCGCGCCCGCCGCCCCCTGCCGGGCTGCTGATCGGCGGTCATGACGACGTGGGCGCCGAAACCCGCTCCGGCGTGCCGAGCCACTCACCGAGCGCCTGCGAGGCCCGGACCACCTCGCCGCCCAGCTCCCCCAGGCGCGCCTTGCGCGAGGTCACGACGATGAGCGTGCTGCCCTCACCGCACCCCACGATGCAGAGGTACCGGTCGTTCATCTCCACCAGCTGGCGGATGACCCGGCCGCCGTCGACCTCCCGGGAGATCGCCTTCATGGTGGCGGCGATGCCGGAGGACGCCGCGGCTATCCGCTCTGCCTGGTCCCGTTCAAGTTGGTACGCGCTGAGCATGATGCCGTCGTTGGACAGCAGCACGGCGCCCTCGATTCCGGCGATCCGGCTCAGATTGTTGTCGAGGATGCTGTAGATCACGTCGTTCGTCGTCATGACTTGTCCCGTCGGAGCTCGATTTCCACTGTCTCGGTGCCCTGCTCGTAGTCCGCCCAGGCGTCGGCCACCTCTTGGGGCGTCTCGGTGTCCTGGCTGACCGGTTCCGAGGCGCGGCGTTCGCGGAGCTGCTGGGCGATGTGCGTCTGCGGTTTGCGCTCCGGCAGGGGCGGCGGGGCGGAACCGTCGCCGGGTGGGGTGCGTACCGCCGCCGGCGCCTGGCTCGGCTGACGGCGCGGCAGCCCGGCCGCGGCGGGGGCGGGGGCGGCGGGGCCCGGGTGGAGGGTGAGTTCGGGCTTGCGCGCGTTCCGGCGGTCCGGCGCGGGGGTGCGCGGCGGCGCCGCATCGGGCGCGGCGGCCGGCTCGCTGCGGAACAGGTGCTCGGCGGGAATGATCACGATGGCGGAGGTCCCCCCGTACGCCGAGCGGCGCAGGGTGACCCGCGCCTTGAGCTGGTCGGCGAGGTGCCCGACCACGAAGAGGCCGAGCCGGTGGGCGTTCTCTGCCAGGACGGAGTAGGGCGGGGCGGCGTGCAGCCGGCCGTTCATCTCCTCGTAGCGCTCGGCGGCCACCCGCGGGCCGCGGTCCTCGATCTCCACCGACAGCCCGTCCGTGACGAGTTCGGCCCGGATGGTGACCTTCGACGCCGGCGGGGAGAACCGGGTCGCGTTGTCCAGCAGCTCGGCGAGGAGGTGGCTGATCGCGCTGATCACCCGCGGTTCGACGCTGACCTCGTCGAGGGCGATCCGCTCGATCCGCCGGAACTCCTCGACCTCCGCGGCGGCCTCGCGCAGCAGGTCCGCGACGCGCAGGGGCTCGACGTGCGGGTCGGGGATCTCGCCGCCCGCCAGGATGAGCAGGTTCTCGATCTGCCGGCGCATACCCACGGTCAGCTGATCGGACCTCATCAGCTGGGCGAGCAGTGACTCGTCGTGGCCGAAGGTGTCCTGGAGCTCCTCGGTCAGGCTCAGTTGGCGGCTGACCAGGTTTCCGGTGCGGGACGCGATGCCGGCCGCGAACATGCCGAAGCCGCGGCGCTCGTCGGCGAGCTGCCGGTGCCCTTCGACGGACACCGCGACGGATCGGGCGAACGCGTCACTGATCCGGCCGACCTCGTCCCGCTCGTGGCTCTCCGCCGGCAGCACGTCGGCGTTGATGCCCTGACCGCGCTGCAGCCGGTCCACGATCTCCGGCAGGGTCTCCTCGGCGACGGTGACGGTGCGTTCGTGCAGCAGGGCCAAGCGGCGCAGCACGGTGCGCGTGGTGAACACCACGACGGCCACCACGAGCAGCAGCGCGGCGGCGCTGATCCCGACCATCCACCCGAGGGCATCCTCCAGGTCCCCGGCGGTGGCTTCGGCGTTGCCGATTATCGCGCGCATCTGTTCGGCGTTGAGCGCGGTCACCCGCGGTACGAGCTGTGCGTACACGGCCGACCAGTCGTGCGTCACCCGGGGCAGCACGATGCCGCCCGGCACGACCTGGTGGTCGGCGACGGCCGTGTCCTCGATGCGGACCTTGGTCTTCCAGGCGTCCGACGACTCGATCTGCGCGAGGGCCTGCTGCCCCTTTTCGGACAGATACGGAACGATCGACGAGACGTGCAGGAACCGTTGGGCTCCCACGGCGTCGGTGAACTCGCCGAACTTCACCGCGCTCAGCTTCCCGGTCGCGCCGGCGGCGGCCAGGATGGCGTCCTCGCGCGCGAGGACCTCGGTCGCCTCGATCAGGGCGAGCACGGGCCGGCTCTGCTGGCTGAGCGCCGCGTCGTCCAGGTTGCTGAATTCGGCGAAGATGCTGATCAGACGCGCGATCACCCCGCCGTAGTAGGCGGTGGTCCGGTCCGCGCTGCCGCTGCGGACGTCGGTGCGCTCGCGGTTGGTGTCGAGCTGCGCCAACTGCTTCTGTGCATCACGGACATATCGTTCGGTCTGGTCATTCGCGTGCGGGATCGCGGAGTCGGCCGCCTGTTGGAACGCGGCCAGCGCCCGGTCCGTGGCCGCGCGCCGACCGCTCAGGTCGGCGCGCGAGACCGACGCCCCGGCCCAGCGCGCGGCCGCCGCGCTGCGCTCGGCCTGGAGCGCGGTCATGAGGTCGTACAGGGGGGCGCCGATCCGCTCGGCGTCCGACACGTCGGCGCGCAGGTTCGCGGACTGCTGGATCAACCGGTCAGCGGTGAAGGACACTTGGGCGCCCATGGCCACGGTGGGCACCACGGCCAGCCAGATCAGCAGGGTGCGCAGCCGCACCACGCCCCGTCGCCGATTTCTCACGGTCTTGCGCTGTTCGTCGGGCCGTGGGCCTTCAGGGTCTATGGATGTCATCAGTCCTCGTGGGCGGAAAGGGGGAATCAGAACACCAATAGCGGTTCGGCGGTTCCGCCCGGGAAGGGGGAAGACACCGGTCCGGCATCGGCAGGCCGCGGGGGGTGCCGATCATATCCAGCCACCAAGTGAAGGGTAGAGGTTGCCCCGACAGGCAGTGCCTGATAGATGGCGGCGCTTGGGCGAGGCTCCCGGCCCGGTCGACGAGTTGTGCCGGGCTCACCTGCCCGGCACGCTTCTCGATGCTCCGCAGCGTCTTGGGGGCGTCAGGGGGGAACTGGCCGCGGCTCTGAAGCAGGGCGTAGGCGAGTCGAGTGTGGCTTGTGGAGTTCGGCGTGGCCACCAACAGCAGTTCGAGGACATCGCCGGCCACGATCTCGTCGATGGCGCCGCCCTTGGCCGCGAGGATGCGGGCCAGGGCCTTGAGCGCCTTCGAGGTGCGCCGCTGGTCCGGTTGTCCGGGCATGCGGGCGTTACGCAGTGCAGCGAATCCTCTGGGATCGCGGGCAGCTTCGATGGCCTCGCGTAGGTGGGGCGACAGGTTGCTGGCGAGCCACGCCATGCTGGGGCGGATGACATCGGCGCAGACCAGTGCCAGCAGCCCGGAACCGAGCCCCGCCTTCTGCGGTTTCCTGCCGTGGGCGATTCCCCAGGCAAGGGGGGCCTCGGTCCAGCCAACCGCGGTGGCGGAGCCCGGGCTGGTGTTCCAGCGTTGCTGCCAGGTCTCACCCTCGAAGGTCTCCAGCCATCGCAGCAGCAGACGCGCACCGACCATTCGCATTGAGTGGGTGGAGTCCTTGCCGTTCTTGAACGGCGGCTGCTCCAGCCTGTGGAGAACCTCGTCGCGGGATGATCGGGTGATGGCCCAGTCGGTTCCCGGGCTCCGTGGCGGAAACCTCTGGAGATAGGCATCGATCTCTCCGCCGGCCAGGCTCCTCGCGGCCCGGGCCGATGGGGAGACGAGGAGAGGGGCGGTGGTAGTGGCCACCCGGGCCTCCGGCCGAACAGGACGTCGAGGGAGTCGCGGTTGTAGGCCGGCGCGGGCGGGGCCGGAGGCGGGTTGTTGCGCTTGTGCTCCTGGCGGGAACGGTGTGCGAGACCTGCCGAGATCACGTCGTCCCTGGTGGGCCGGTTGTAAATGTCCAAGGTGGACAGATGCTTATGGCCGAGGATGTGCTGGACGTAGACCGGCGGCATGTTCGGGTCGTCGAGCATCAAGAATGGCGCCGTGTGCCGCAGGTCGTGAAGAGTCCAGTTGGCGCCCAGGAGCTCGTTGGCGCGGTTGAACATCATGGACCCCAAGCTCGTCGCCGCCGCCTTCGGCATGGACCCGCAGGCCACCTTGGTCGCGGTGCGGCTCGATCTCTGCCCATCGCACCTGGTTCAGCCTCCGGCTGGCCAACTCCGTGAACCAGCTCTTGAGCAGCTTGGCCCAGTCCACCTCGCTCATCGGCGGCCCTCCCGGAGTGATCCCGGCCGCCTCCGCCGGCGACAGGTACTTCCTGATCGTCTTGCGGTCCACCCGCAGCGAGGCGGACACCTGGCTCTTGGACCGGCCCGCGTACCAGTGCACGTAGATCTCGACGATGTCGACCACGGTGAATGTTCTCCTTGCCATCCGGTGCGTCCGTCGGCCTCTCGGCTCGCAGATCGAGGGACCTCGACAGCTCAGAGAGGCCAGGACCCTCACCCCGGGCACCGGCATGCCCATGGGGAACCCGACCGATTCGCAAGGAAGATCTAAAAGCTTCGCAAACTAACTGAAACGGGGAACATCAGGCTAGTTCGAGCATGGTCAGCGGCGCCATCGACGGTCAGCGTCCCCATGGGGACTCGTGACCACAGGGGTGGGGAATTGACTGACGCCGATCATGCAGATCGTGGGGAATTGTTTGACCGTCGACACTCTCGAGCCTTCGAGCAGCGGCCAGCCCTGGCAAGGGAGCTGCCGGCCGCTGCGGCGTCTACGGGGTGGATTTAGGCGCGCGCGTGCGTGTACTTGGCGTGGCACTTTTCGTACGGCACGTGCCGGCCATCCGGCGACTCCCGCATCCACTGGTACGGAATCCGGGGCTCTTCACCGCCGCTGCACTCCCCGCACCATGGGGCAAGACCGCCCGAAGCCTGCTGCTGCGGCAGAGGCACTGGCTCGACGCGATGCCGCTTGAGGCGCTTGATCCGATGCGGCAGCACCCGCGACGTGACGATCACCTTGTCCTTCGGGTCTTCCTGAGTCAGCAGCAACTCGAGGTAGTCGTCCAGTTCGTGGTCGAGGCTGTGGACGTAGGAGGCCGGCAACGGGGCGATGGCCCGCGCGTCGGGCAGGCTCTGCTGCCACTTCCCGCGAAGGGTCTGTAGCCAGTCTCGAGCCGCCGCGATCTCCTCGACGGCCGGCTGGTAGTCCGCAGCCTCAAGGGCACATGCCGCGGCGAGCCGGTCGCGCTTTGGTGCCCTCCCCGTCTGGGGGAGGAGTTACCTCCTCCTACCGCCGGGGGGAGAGAGACGCAGATTCTTGTCCGATGGTTGAAGTCGTCAACCGCTCTGGCGCTGTCGGGCATGCGAACGGCCACCCTCCGTGACGGGGTGGCCGTGGTGTCGCCAGGCATCAAGCGAGTAATGAAGATGGGATGACCAATCGTGCCCGCTCGTAGAGTTCCCGTGCAGCATGGTTCTTGAGGTAGGGCCGAATACAGGTCAGCATTTTAGACATGCTTTGGTCGCATTGCCCTGATTGCACCTGTGGGTAAATCTCTACAGCGCCACCCCATGTAGAACATGCCGCTTCAAGGTGGCCGACTTTTAGCTGGCGTTCCGCCAGCATGGACAGATATCGGACCCTAGCCTCGGGCTTTCACG
>NZ_NNBP01000066.1 GCF_002803155.1 Streptomyces sp. CB02959 | reverse complement strand
CGCGGTCCTGGCCACCACCCGCCCCCGCCTCGCCCAGGCCGACGCCTTCGTCATCGTCACCCCCGAGTACAACCACAGCTTCCCCGCCGCCCTGAAGAACGCCATCGACTGGCACCTGGCCGAATGGCAGGCCAAGCCCGTCGGCTTCGTCTCCTACGGCGGCATCGCCGGCGGCCTGCGCGCCGTCGAACAACTCCGCCAGGTCTTCGCCGAACTCCACGCCGTCACCGTCCGCGACACCGTCAGCTTCCACGGCGGCGTCGCCACCTTCGACGACGAAGGCCACCCCAAGGACCCCGAGGGCTGCGAGACCGCCGCCAAGGCCCTCCTGGACCAGCTCACCTGGTGGGCCCACGCCCTGCGCCAGGCACGCACCCAGCACCCCTACGGCGCGTGAGACCACCATGCCCATGAAGTACGACGTCCTGGGAAAAACCGGACTACGCATCTCCGAACTCGCCCTGGGCGCCGGCACCTTCGGCGTCGACGACTGGGGCGCCACCACACAAGTCGCCGCCCAACTCATCGACACCTACGCCCAAGCCGGCGGCAACTTCCTCGACACCGGCAACGTCTACGGCGGCGGCCGCTCCGAAGAATGCCTGGGCACCGTCCTGACCGGCCCCCGCCGCGACCACTTCGTCCTGGCCACCAAGTACAACGCCATGACCACACCAGGCGACGTCAACTCCGCCGGCAACCACCGCAAAAACCTCGTCGCCTCCCTGGAAGCCAGCCTGCGCCGCCTGCGCACCGACCGCATCGACCTGCTCTGGCTCCACGCCCGCGACGCCCTCACCCCCGTCGAAGAAGTCATGCGCGCCCTCGACGACCAGATCCGCGCCGGAAAGATCCTCTACGTCGGCGCCTCCAACTGGCCCGCCTGGGAAATCTCCCGCGCCAACATGCTCGCCGAACTCCGCGGCTGGTCCGCCTTCGCGGGCCTCCAAGCCCGCTACAACCTCCTGGACCGCACCCCCGAACGCGACCTGCTGCCCATGGCCGCCACCTGCGACGTCAGCGTCTTCGCCTGGGGCGCACTGGCCGAAGGACGCCTGACCGGCAAATACCTACGCGGCGAACGCGGACGCCTGACCGTGGAGAACTGGGCCGGCGACAACGACCACGACACCACCCTGGTCCGCGAAGTCGTCCGCATCGCCGACGAAGGAGGCTGGACACCCGCCCAGGTCGCCCTCGCCTGGCTCCGCACCCGCCCCCACCCCGTCCTGCCCATCCTCGGCGCCACCCGCCCCGAACAACTCAACGACACCCTCGCCAGCCTCGACGTCACCCTGGACACCGAACACACCACCCACCTCGACACCCTCAGCACCCCCACCCTGGGCTTCCCCCGCGACCTGATGCGCCACCCCAAATACACCCGCGGCGCCTACGGAGACCGCTGGCAGGACATCGAACGACGCCGACCCCCCACCCGCACCGTCACCGACGTCCTGTGACCCCCACCCCACCAGAGACCGGCCACCGCCCCGCCCGCCCAAGGAGAGCCACCACATGACCCCCACCCACCCACCCCACACCCCAGCAGGAGGCACCACCCGATGAAACTCCTGGTCACCGGCGGCGCCGGCTTCATCGGCTCACACTTCGTCCGCATGCTCCTCACCGACCGCTTCACCGGCTGGGAAGGCGCCCACGTCACCGTCCTGGACAAACTCACCTACGCCGGCAACCGCACCAACCTGCCCCCCACCCACCCACGCCTGCACTTCGTCCACGGCGACATCTGCGACACCGACCTCCTGTGCGACCTGCTCCCCGGCCACGACGCCGTAGTCCACTTCGCCGCCGAATCCCACGTGGACCGCTCCATCACCGGCCCCGCCGACTTCTTCCGCACCAACGTCCTGGGCACCCAATCCCTGATGGAAGCCGTCCTGACACGCCGCACCGAACGCGTCGTCCACGTCTCCACCGACGAGGTCTACGGCTCCATCGACAACGGCGCCTGGACCGAAGACTGGCCCCTGCTGCCCAACACCCCCTACGCCGCCTCCAAAGCCGGCTCCGACCTCGTCGTCCGCTCCTACTGGCGCACCCACGGCATCGACGCATCCCTCACCCGCTGCTCCAACAACTACGGCCCCTACCAACACCCCGAAAAACTCATCCCGCTCTTCGTCACCCACCTCCTCCAAGGCCAACCCGTCCCCCTCTACGGCAACGGCCACAACGTCCGCGAATGGCTGCACGTCGAAGACCACTGCCGCGCCATCGCCCTGGTCCTCAACAAAGGCGCAGCGGGGGAGACCTACAACATCGGCGGCGGCAACGAACGCACCAACCTCGACATCACCCAGGCCCTCCTGGACCTGTGCGGCGCCGACTGGTCCCACGTACGACGAGTCCCCGACCGCAAAGGCCACGACCTGCGCTACGCCCTGGACGACACCAAGATCCGCCAGGAACTGGGCTACGCACCACAGATCGACTTCGACAAGGGCCTGGCCGACACGGTCGCCTGGTACCGGGACAACACCGCCTGGTGGAACACCACCAGCACCCCGACCCCGCGGTGACCAAGGAACCGCGGTGACCAAGGAAGTGACCATCCGCGTCCGGACATCAAGGAGACCAAGTGGACACCCGCGACGCTAAGGCGCAGCTGCTGGACGACGTCCGCAAGTACCACCAACAGGCCCAGCCCGACCAGCGATTCGTCCCCGGCCACACCGAGATCTGGCCCTCCGGCGCCGTCCTCGACGAAGACGACCGCGTCGCCCTCGTCGAAGCCGCACTGGACCTGCGCATCGCCGCGGGACGCAGCGCCCGCAAATTCGAATCCGCCTTCGCCCGCACCCTCAAGCGCCGCAAGGCCCACCTGACCAACTCCGGCTCCTCCGCCAACCTCCTGGCCCTGTCCGCCCTGACCTCCCACCTCCTGGAAGACCGCCGACTGCGCCCGGGCGACGAGGTCATCACCGTGGCCGCGGGCTTCCCCACCACCGTCAACCCCATCCTGCAAAACGGACTGGTCCCCGTCTTCGTCGACGTCGAACTGGGCACCTACAACACCACCGCCGACCGCGTCGCCCAGGCCATCGGCCCACGCACCAGAGCCATCATCATCGCGCACGCCCTCGGCAACCCCTTCGAAGCCGCCGAAATGGCCCAACTCGCCGAAGAACACGACCTGTTCCTCATCGAGGACAACTGCGACGCGGTCGGCTCCACCTACGACGGCCAACTCACCGGCACCTTCGGCGACCTGGCCACCGTCAGCTTCTACCCCGCCCACCACCTCACCATGGGCGAGGGCGGCTGCGTCCTGACCTCCAACCTCGCCCTGGCCCGCATCGTGGAATCCATGCGCGACTGGGGCAGGGACTGCTGGTGCGAGCCCGGCGAGAACGACAAGTGCCTCAAACGCTTCACCTACCAGATGGGCGACCTGCCGGCCGGCTACGACCACAAGTACATTTTCTCCCACGTCGGATACAACCTCAAAGCAACCGACCTCCAAGCCGCCCTCGGCCTGACCCAACTGGCCAAACTCGAAGAATTCGGCACCGCCCGCCGCCGCAACTGGCGCCGCCTGCGCGAAGCCCTCGACGACGTCCCCCACCTGCTGCTGCCCCAGGCCACCCCCCGCAGCGACCCCAGCTGGTTCGGCTTCGTCATCACCATCGACCCCGACGCCCCCTTCAGCCGCGCCGAACTCGTCGACTTCCTCGAAGGCCGCAAAATCGGCACCCGCCGCCTCTTCGCCGGAAACCTCACCCGGCACCCCGCCTACATCGGCCAACCCCAACGCGTCGTAGGGGAGTTGACCAACAGCGACCTCATCACCGAACACACCTTCTGGATCGGCGTCTACCCCGCCCTGACCGACGAGATGCTCGACTACGTCATCACCTCGATCAAGGAATTCGTCAAGACGCACACCTGATCCACCCCACCACACCCACGACGCACCACGCCCGCCCCGGCACACACACCACCACCGACTCCTCAGCCGCTCGGTCAGGTCCGGGCGTGACAGCGCGGCCACACGCCCCCGCACGCCAGGCCGCCACGCGCCGCGAACCCAGGACGCCCCCACCCTCGGCTGACGCCAAGGGCCCCCTCTCGAGAGGTACTGATGGACATAGTGGGAAACGGATTCCTCGCCCGGCACCTCAAGCCCCTGGCCGACCGACACCCCGACACGGTCGTACTGGCCGCCGGCGTCTCCTGGGCCAGCCACACCTCCGACGCCGACTTCGCCCGCGAAGCCGCCCTCCTGCGCGAAGTCGCCGCCGACTGCCGGGCCACCTCCCGCCGCCTGCTGTTCTTCTCCACCGCCTCCACCGGCATGTACGGCACCGCAAACGGCCCCGGCCACGAAGACCTCACCATCACCCCCTGCACCCCCTACGGCACCCACAAACTCGCCATGGAAGCCCACCTGCGCACCTCGGGCACCGACTTCCTGGCACTGCGCCTGGGCCACCTGGTCGGCCCCGGACAACCACCCCACCAACTCCTGCCCACCCTGCTGCGCCACCTCCAGCAAGGCACCGTCGCCGTCCACAAAGGCGCCACCCGCGACCTGATCGACGTCGACGACGTCATCGCCATCGTCGACCACCTCCTGGCCCGCGGCCTGACCCGGCAGATCGTCAACGTCGCCTCCGGCGCCGCCGTCCCCGTCGACCACATCATCGACCACCTCCAACAACGCACCGGACTGCCCGCCACCCGCAGCTACATCGACGTCGGCGGCCACCACACCATCTCCATCGACAAACTCCGCACCCTCGTCCCCGAAGTCGCCGCCATGGGATTCGGCCCCCACTACTACCGAGGCGTCCTCGACGACTTCCTCACCGCCTCCTTCACCCCCGCAACCCCCTGAACCCGACCGCACCCACCACCCCGAACTCCCGCAGCAGTTCAGAAAGTTGGATCATGCCGTCGCACACCCGCACCACCCCCGCCGCACCGCCCACCGCACGCCCCCGCGCGGACACCACGACCGCCGACCGCTTCGCCCGCTCCGCAGCCGCACTCCACCCCACCGCCCCCACCACCCCCGACACCCCCGACGTGCCCACCTGGCTCGGCCGGCGACGCCGCGCCCACGACTTCCGCGTCGAACGGATCCCCCTGGCCGACCTGGAAGACTGGGCCTTCGCCCCCACCACCGGCAACCTCGGCCACCACAGCGGCAAGTTCTTCACCATCGAGGGCCTGGACGTCACCGCCGTCGACGACGACGGCCACCAGCACTGGCAGCAGCCCATCATCCGCCAACCCGAAGTCGGCATCCTCGGCATCCTCGTCAAGGAATTCGACGGCATCCTGCACTTCCTGATGCAGGCCAAAATGGAACCGGGCAACCCCAACCTCGTCCAGCTCTCCCCAACCGTCCAAGCCACCCGCAGCAACTACACCCGAGCCCACCGCGGCGCCGCCGTGAAGTACATCGACTACTTCACCCGCCCCGGCCGCGGCCGGGTCCTGGCCGACGTCCTGCAGTCCGAACACGGCTCCTGGTTCTTCCGCAAAAGCAACCGCAACATGATCGTCGAAGCCGACGGCGACGTCCCCCTCCTGGAGGACTTCCGCTGGCTGACACTGGGCCAGATAGCCCAGCTCCTCCACCAGGACAACATCGTCAACATGGACGCCCGCACCGTCCTGTCCTGCATCCCCCTGCCCGACACCCACGGCCGCGCCCACCTCACCGACACCGACCTGCTGTCCTGGTTCACCGAGGAACGCGCCCGCCACACCGTCCAAGCCACCCGCATCCCCCTGGCCACCGTCACCGGCTGGAAACGCGGCCCCTACGCCATCGAGCACGAAGAAGGCCGCTACTTCAAGGCCGTCGCCGTCTCCGTACGCGCCGGCAACCGCGAAGTCACCGGCTGGACCCAACCCCTGTTCGAACCGGTCGAACCAGGCATCGCCGCATTCCTCACCCGCACCATCGACGGCATCCCACACGTCCTGGCCCACGCCCGCGTCGAAGGCGGCTTCCTGGACACCGTCGAACTCGGCCCCACCGTCCAATACACCCCCGCCAACTACGCACACCTGCCCACCCGACGCTGGCCCCCCTTCCTGCACCACGTCCTGACCGCACCACCCCAGGCCATCCGCTACCAGGCCCTGCACTCCGAAGAAGGCGGCCGCTTCCTCAACGCCGAAAGCCGCTACCTGATCATCGAAGCCGACCAGGACACCGCCCCCCTCACCCCACCCCCCGGCTACCAATGGGTCACCCCCGGCCAACTCACCTCCCTGGTACGCCACGGCCACTACGTCAACGTCCAGGCCCGCACCCTCCTGGCCTGCCTCGGCGCAATGGACCCGGCCCGATGACCCGCCCCCTGCGCATCGGCGTCCTGGGCCTGGCCTCCATCGCCCGCCGCCGCATGCTGCCCGCCATGGCCGCCTGCCCCGACCTCCAGCTCACCGCCCTGGCCAGCCGGGACGCCCACGCCGCAGACAAGGCCGCCGCCCAGTACGGCTGCCGCGCGGCCCCCGACTACACCGCACTGCTGGCCATGCCGGACATCGACGCCGTCTACCTGCCGCTGCCCGCCGCCCTGCACGCCACCTGGACCCGGGCCGCCCTCGATGCCGGCAAACACGTCCTGGCCGAGAAACCCCTCACCACCAGCGCCGCCGAAACCCGCGACCTGCTGACCCTGGCCGCCTCCCGCGGCCTGGTCCTGGCCGAGAACGTCATGTTCCTCCACCACGCCCAGCACGCCACCGTCCAACGCCTCCTCCACAACGGCGCGATCTGCGAACTGCGCTCCTTCACCGCCCAGTTCAGCATCCCCAAACTCCCCGACGACGACATCCGGCACCGCCCCGAACTGGGCGGCGGCGCCCTGGCCGACGTCGCCGTCTACCCCCTGCGCGCCGCCCTGCACCTCCTGGGCGAAGACCTCGACGTCGCCGGCGCCGCCCTCACCTACGGCGCCGGCCGCCACGTGGAGACCGCCGGCGCCGCCCTCCTGCACAGCACGACCGGCATCACCGCACACCTCACCTTCGGCCTGGACCACGCCTACCGCTCCTGGTACGAACTGTGCGGCAGCACCGGCCGCATCGCCGTCGACCACGCCTTCACCCCACCGGCCGACCACACCCCCCTCCTGCGCCTGACCCGCGGCATGGACACCGAAGAACTGCACCTGCCGCCCGACGACCAGGTCACCAACACCCTGACCGCCTTCGCCGCGGCCATCCGCACACCCCGACAGCGGCCAGGACCGGGGCAGTGGCGCGAACCGGAAGCCGCGGTACTGCGCCAGGCCGAACTGCTAGAAGCCATCCGCGACCGCGCCGCCGTACACCACACCACCGCGCACCACACCACCGCGCACGACGCGACCCGCCGCCCGACGCCGGACCGCGCCCGAGCAGACCGACCCCACACCGTCAGGAGCCTGTGATGACCACGACCCTGCCCTGGATCCCCGACGACATCGACCGCGACACCGCCAGCGCCGCCCGCGCCTACGACTACCTCCTGGGCGGCACCCACCACTTCCCCGCCGACCGCGCACTGGGCGACCAGGTCCTGTCCGTCCTGCCCGCCAACACCATGGCCCGACAGAACCGGGACTACCTCCAGCGCCTGATGCGCTTCCTGCTGTCCGCCGGCATCCGCCAGTTCATCGACCTGGGCTCCGGCCTACCGGTCATGGGCAACGTCCACGAGATCGCCCACCACAGCCACCCCGACACCCGCGTCGTCTACGTCGACAACGAACCGGCCACCCTCGCCCACAGCAACCTCATCCTGCGCGACCAGCCACACACCGCCATGGTCGCCGCCGACATCCGCGACCCAAGGGCCGTCCTGGAAGCCGACGCCACCACCGAACTCATCGACTTCTCCCAGCCCATCGGCTTCCTCATGCTCGGCGTCACCCAGTTCCTGCCCGACGCCGCACAACTGTGGGAGATCACCACCCACTACCGCGACGCCCTGCCCTCCGGCAGCTACCTCGCCCTGTCCTGCTTCACCTGGGACAACGACGCCGACACCATGCGCCGCACCATCGAGATGTTCAAAAACAGCGGCCGCGCCCCGATCGTGCCCCGCACCGGAGCCGAAGTCACCCGCCTCCTGGGCGACTTCGAACTCCTCGACCCCGGACTGGTCTTCACCCCCCAGTGGCGCCCCGACGCCACCTCCGGCAACGCCGACGAACGCTCCAACCTCTACGCCGCACTCGCCCGCAAACCCTGACCCCGGCCTCAGGCACCCTCGCCGTGGGCGGTCTCCACCATGTCCGTGGCGATCGCCAACAGCGCCATGCGCTTGACCTCCGGATCCCCCTCGAAATGCCCCAGCGCGAACGTCCCGAAATGCAACGTGAACAGCGCCCCCATGCACCGCAACTGCTCGACCAGCGGAGTCTGCGGATCGGTGAGCATCTCCCCGATCGCCGTCATCTGCTGGTTGAACTCCTGACCCACCTTCAAGTCCCGCAACGTCGCCTCGTTCTCCCGCATGAACCGGAACAACGGAACCGTGGCATCCATCGCCGCCCCGTACCGGCGCAGCAACTCCTTCTTCGTCTCCAACGTCCGCGGCTGCTCCCGCCCCCAGGCGATGAGCTCGTCCACCGGACGCCCCAGATCCTCGAAGATGCTCTGGAGGATGTCCTCCTTGGACCGGAAGTGGTAGTAGATCGCGGGCTTGGTGACACCCAACATCTCAGCGATCTCACGCAGTGAGCTCTTCTCGTAGCCCTGCCGGACGAACAACTCCAGCGCCACTTCCTGGATGCGCTTGCGGGTGTCCCCCCGGCCCTTCCTGGCGCCACTGCCGGCCACCGGCCTCACTCCTCGATCTCCTGGCATCCACAGGCGAAAGCCGCCCACCCGGCGGCCACTTACCCCTTCGGCGGGCAATCAGCCAGGCCCTTGAGTCTACGTCCGCCCGCCGACACCGCCACCGCCGCCGCCACCCGCGGCGGCGGCGCACGACCCTGCGAAAGGAACGCGATGCGCGTTGTGTTCTCGGTGTCCAACTGGCCCGGACACTGGTTCTCCATGGTGCCCCTGGGCTGGGCCCTGCAAGCAGCCGGCCACGAGGTCAAGGTCCTGTGCACCCCCTGCCAGACCGAACCGGTCACCCACGCCGGCCTGATGCCCCTACCCATCCTCGAAGCGATGGACATGACCGTCCGCGGCAGGCTCCACAACTACCGCAAGGCACGCGCCGGCACCTGGGCCTTCACCGGCCTGCCACCCCACCCCCTGACCGGGCAACCCCTCACCAGTCTCGACGACTTCGACATGGACACCTGGTCCAAGGAGCACCACGACTGGGCCGTCGGCGTCACCGCCCGCAGCTGCGACGCGGCCGTCGACTTCGCCCGCTGGTGGCAACCCCACCTCGTCCTCAACGACCTGATGAGCCTGGAAGGCCCCCTGATCGGACAGGCCCTGAACATCCCGGCCCTGCTGCACCTGTGGGGACCCATCGGCCCCCAGGACGACGTCCCCGGCGCCCCACCCGGCGCCAGCTTCGTCCCCATGGACCCCAGCAACGCCTTCGCCCGCCACCACGCAGGACAGATGGGACCACAGGTCTACCAGCACGTCATCGACCCCTCACCCACCACCGCCCGCCCACCCCTGTCCGCCCACCGCATCCCCGTACGCCACATCCCCTACAACGGCCCCGGCGCCGTCCCACCCGACCCGGCCGGCCACCACGGCACCAGGCCACGCATCTGCGTGGTGTGGGGCACCTCCGTCAGCGGCGTGTACGGACCGGCCTCCTTCGCCGTACCGCGCATCATCGAAGCCCTCGCCGACCTCGACGTCGAGGTCCTGCTGACCCTCACCGGCGCCGACCGCGAACGCATCACCCAGGCCGGCCCCCTCCCACCCGGCGTACGCCTGCTCGAACGCACCCCCCTGCACCTGCTGCTGCCCACCTGCGACGCGGTGATCCACCACGGCGGCGCCGGCTGCACCATGACCGCCCTGGCCGCCGGCACCCCGCAACTGGCCATCCACGCCGGATCCGACCAGGAAGTCATCGCCGACCGCCTCGCCGGCATCCACGCCGCCCAGTCACTGCCCAACGCCCACGCCACCCCGCACGCCATCGCCGCCGCCGTCCGCCGCCTCCTGGACGACCCCGTCCACCGCCGCACCGCAACACAACTGCGCGAGGAGATGACGACCCTGCCCACCCCGGCCGAACTCCTGGACACCCTCACCGCCCTCGCACACTGACCCACCCCCGCCCACGCCCCGCCCGTCCACGCCCCGCCCGCCCGGGACCGGCCCGCCCGGCCGAAGAAGGCCACAAGGAGAACCCGATGCGCGTCCTGGTGATGACCACCCCCGACCCCAGCCACCTGCCACCCCTGGTCCCCGTGGCCTGGGCCCTGCGCGCCGCCGGCCACGACGTCCTGGCCCTGGGCCAACCCGACAGCGCCGAGTCCGCCCGCACCGCAGGACTGAACTTCGTGAGCCTGGGCGACTGGTTCCGCACCGAGGAACTGGTCCTGCGCGCCCTGACCCCCGGCAAACGCCCCCTGGAATCCCGCCCCCGCGCCGACCCCCGCATGAAAGGCGGCTTCGGCGGCGTATGGATCGAACACGCCAAGGACATGGCCGGCACCTACCTCGACTTCGCCCGCGCCTACCGCCCCGACCTGATCCTCTCCGACCCCCTCAACTACAGCGCCCTGATCACCGGCGCCGCCCTGGGCGTCCCGGCCGTCCACCACCGCTGGGGCGTCGACCCCATCGGCACCCCCCGCCTGCCCGCCGCCCGCCAGGAACTCCAGCCCACCTGCCAGGCCCTGGGCATCGAGACCCTGCCCGACCCCACCGCCGTCCTCGACCCCTGCCCCACCGCCCTCCAACTTCCCGAACTCACCCCCCAAACCCCCCTGCGCTACGTACCCTTCAACGGCAGCGGCACCGCCCCCCACTGGCTCACCGCCCAATGGGGCCGCCCCCGCACCGGCCCCCACCGCGTCGTGATCTCACTGGGCCGACGCACCCTGACCTACAACGGCATCCCCTTCACCCGCACCCTCCTGCACGCCCTGGCCGCCCTACCCGACATCGAACTGATCGCCACCATCGGCGCCGACCACCGCCGGCAGATCGGCCCCGTCCCCACCACCGTCCGCATGGTCGACCCCTTCCCGCTCCACCTCGTCCTCGACTCCTGCGACGCGATCGTCACCCACGGCGGCTCCGCCACCACCATGACCGCAACCCTGCACGGACTGCCCCAACTCGCCCTGCCCCAAATGGCCGACTGCTTCGCCCACGGCGACCGCCTGGCCGCCACCGGCGCCGGCATCACCTTGGACACCGTCACCGCCCAGGACGACCCCCACCAACTCCGCCGCGCCCTGACCGACCTGCTCACCGACCCCCACTACGCCAAGTCCGCCGCGCAACTGCGCCAGGACATGGAACGCATGCCCACCCCCGCCCAGACCGTCCGCACCCTCGAACATCTCGCCGGACACCACCCCCGATGACCCGCCCCACCCCCACCCGCTCCAACACCCCGCACCGAAAGGAACGACCGTGACGAACACCAGCACGCAGTGGACCTTCCACGAGGACCAGTTCTGGATGCGCGGCGAACTGCCGCCCGGCAAGGTCTGCTACGACGAGAAGAAGGGACTGTGGAACGTCTACGGCTACGCCGAGTGCCTGCAGGTCCTGGGCGACGCGGAGACCTTCTCCTCCGACCTGAGCATCCTGGCCCCCGAAGGCAAACGCCAGATCTTCCCCGGCAACCTCACCACCATGGACCCGCCCGAGCACACCAAGATGCGCAAGATCGTCAGCGGGGTCTTCACCCGCGGCATGGTCGCCGCCCTCGAACCCCGCATCGAGGCCATCACCCACGAACTCCTCGACCAGGTCAAGCCCGGCGACCCCTTCGACCTCGTCGAGGTCCTCGCCCACCCCCTGCCCGTCATCGTCATCGCCGAACTGCTGGGCATCCCCGCCGCCGACCGCCACGTGTTCCGCGAATGGGTCAGCAAACTGCTGGAGAACAACCAGAGCTTCTCCACCGGCGAGGACACCGAGGAACTGCGCAAGCAGCGCGAAGAGACCTTCGTCCAGATCAACAACCTTTCCACCTACCTGCGCGAACACGTCGAGCAGCGCATCGCCGACCCCCGCGAGGACCTCCTGACCAAACTCGTCCAGGCCGAGGTCGACGGCGAACGCCTCTCCACCGCCGAGGTCGTCAACTTCGCCTTCGTCCTCCTGGTCGCCGGCCACATCACCACCACCATGCTGCTGGGCAACACCATCCTGTGCCTGGACGCCCACCCGGCAGCCATGGAAACCGTCCGCACCGACCGCAGCCGCATCCCCGCCGCCATCGAGGAATCCCTGCGCCTGTTCGCACCCCTGGCCGCCCTGCGCCGGGTCACCCGCAAGCCCGCAACCATCGGCGACGCCCAGATCCCCGCCCTCCAGGTCGTCATGGTCCAAACCGCCGCCGCCAGCCGCGACCTCGGCCAGTTCCACGACCCGCACACCTTCGACCTGGACCGCGGCAACAACCCCCACCTCTCCTTCGGCCGCGGCTCCCACTTCTGCATGGGCGCGCCCCTGGCCCGACTGGAGGGCCTGATCGCCCTGAACATCCTCTTCGACCGCTTCCCCGAACTGCGCTGCGACCCCCACCAGGCACCCGTCTTCATGCCCGGCGCCAACGTCATGGGCGTGGAGTCCCTGCACCTGCTCACCTGAACGGCCACGCAGGCCCCCCACACCGCGGCGTCCCGAAGGAAACCACCACCCATGAAACTGCTCTTTGTCGCCGGGCCCACCCCCTCCAACATCTTCGCCATCGCCCCCCTGGCCACCGCCGCCCGCAACGCCGGCCACCAGGTGTTCATGTCCGCACCAAAAGAACTCACCCCCGTGGTCACCGGCGTCGGCCTGCCCGCCATCGCCGCCACCACCACCGACCTGGCCACCATCAAAGCCACCCGCCGCACCGGCGAACCCGAACACGTCCCCGACGACGTCGACCACCCCGACTTCATCCAGTACACCGGCCGCTGGTTCGGACGCCTGGCCGCACACAGCCTCATCCGCCTCCGCGAAGTAGCAGCCGCCTGGCGCCCCGACGCCATCATCGGCGGCCCGCACGCCTACGCCGCGGCCCTCCTGGCCCACGAGTTCGCCATCCCCTGGATCCGCCACACCTGGACCGCCCTGGACACCCTCGGCATCCACACCGGAAGCGAAGACGAACTCGCCCCCGAACTAGAGAAGTTGGGCCTGGACCGACTGGCCCTGCCCGACCTGCTCATCGACAACTGCCCCCCGGCCATCCGCCCCGCCGACGCCGCCCCCGCCCAACAGATCCGCTTCATCCCGCTGAACACCCAACGCCCCCTGCAACCCTGGATGTACACCCGCCCCACCCGGCGCAGGGTATGCGTGACCGGCGGCAGCATGGCCACCACCAGCAACAACTTCCACCTCATCCGCAGCATGGTCCAACGCCTCACCCAACTGGACACCGAGATCGTCATCCCCGCCCCGGCAGAAGTCGCCGACGAACTCAACACCCAGTTCCCCGGCGTCCGCGCCGGCTGGATCCCCCTGGACGTCCTGATGCCCACCTGCGACCTCATCGTCCACCACGCCGGCGGCCTGACCGGACTGACCGCCTCCCTCTCAGGCGTCCCCCAACTCCTCCTGCCCCAGGAAGCCAAGGTCCGCGAGGCCGCCCGCCTGGTCGCCCACTACGGCGCCGCCCGCAGCCTCCTGCCCCACGAAGCCGACCCCGACAGCATCGGCAAGGCCCTGGACGCCCTCCTGGAAGACCCCGCCTACACCGACCGCTCCCACGACCTGGGCCGCGAGATCACCACCATGCCCTCCCCGGCCGACGTCGTCGACGTACTGGAAAACCTCGCCGCCCGCTGAACCACCCACCCGGGGCCGGGGGAGTGGACACCACCCCGGCCCCACCACCCCACCACCCCA
>NZ_NNBP01000065.1 GCF_002803155.1 Streptomyces sp. CB02959 | reverse complement strand
AGACCCCCACACCTCGCCACACCTCACTTTCGACCGGCCCGCGATCGGCAACGTGGCCTTCGAGATCAGCGGATGGCCGGGCCGCCCCTTCACCCAGATCGTGGAGACGCTCACGCAGGTGATGGAGAAGCGGTGCGGGCCCTTCACCATCGTGGGTCCGTGGACACTGTCGCGGTGTACTCAAACGCTGACGCTGCTGCATTGAATGACCTGCTGAACCCGTGAGATCCGGAACGATGGTCCGGCGACGCGCTCGGCCGCTTGCGGGTAGGACTCTCGCTCACGCAGGCTCGTGGTGGGCAGACTCCATGCGGCTGCTGAGGTGGCGGCTGTCCGGGTCAGCGCGAGGCGGCGGATTCGATTGAGGCATACGAGGAACACGTCCCGCCGCCAGGGCGGTACATGCATGCACATACATGGATCAGGGGCCTGTTTGAGCAGTCCGCGCGTGGGTGAGGCGGGCGAGTGAACGGGGGCAGCTGAACAGGCGCCGGGGTCAGCGCCAGCACCCCACAGGCGGCGATACCGCACCGTGCTGGTGCTGCCCCAGCGCGCGGCCAGATCGGCCTCCAGGGGCTGCTGTTGGGACTGACCCAGATCGCCGTGGGGGTCGCGGGCAACGCGTTCTTCATCGTGACGGCCGGCTCCGTCGCCGGGTTCTTCGGCCGGCACCCGCTCTGGCAGCGCCTTCACCGCTATGTGATGAGCACCGCGCTGGCGGGCTTCGCCGTGAAGATCGCCACCGAACGAACGGGCGCGGTGGCCGCCCTGCGCTGACAGCTGACAGACGGGCGCTGAGGGCGACCATCGCCCGCCGAGGAGTGCCACACGGCTCCGGGCTCGGGACCGTGCCGTGGGTCGTCGAGCGGACGAACGCATGAATCCACGGCTTCCGGCGCCTGCGGATCCGCCGGGACATCCACGAAGCGTCCCTCAACACGCCCGCTCACCCACCGACGCGTCCGAACTTTGCGTCAGCTCCTCTTACTCGTCATCACCCCATCTCTTGATCAGCGGATCGTGTCGAGCCACCACTAGACCTCCAACAAGGAGAACAGCAGCCGTAACGGCCGCCACAGCTGATCCGGGCCCATGGAAGGGCCATGCCCACACGCGCGGATGCCCGCTCGACCTCATGCCGAACGATGCGCACGCGAACGGGAACAACGCAACTGCGATGTTGGCCGCGCCTGGGCCACCGACTCGTCGCATGAGCAGAGCCAAGCCCAGGAAGCCGGCGAAGTCCCGAGCCATCGCGATGCCCGTCGTTCGACCCGACCACGCCTCCACTGCGCCCACGAGACAAGCCAGCGTTACCAAGGCGGCCATGGTGACCGCGTCCCGTGCCCAGATGGGCCGCACTGACACCTTTTCCGCGTCCAAGTCCCCCCTGGACTGACCGTGCAGTATCAGGCATACCGGCAGTAGCGGCAGCAGTAGTGGCACTGGCAAGGGGAACGACACTGTTCCGAACACCAGCGGAATCGGCAACGCCACGGACGGGGCAAACGCTCCCAGGACCATCACAATTGTCAGCGCTCCGCAAACCGCGGGGAGCATCCGGACACGTGCCCACAGGATCACAGCGCAGCACCCGCAGCAAAATGCTCTGGGGATAGGTCGGGCTGCTTGTCGCATCGGGTCAGTGTGACGGCGTTGCGGTGGAACCAACGCTGCTGTCCCGCAAGGGGAAGCCTCCGTACCTTTTGTGCCAGGTGAACGTCGGCTTCGATATAGGAGCCCTCAATGTCCTGAGACTGTGCTCCAGCGGTGAGCGCCAACCACGCCATCACCGGTCCGGTTGCTTGGCTCCCCGGCCATTGTCCGGTGCGCGCGCACGACGGAATGTCCTGCGGGATGGTGCTGAACGCCATCACCGAGGCGACCTCGCCTTGGCTGGGCGCAGCCGACATCACCTTGACTTTCTGCGCAGGACGCACGCCGGCCGTCACCAGGTTCCGCCGAGCCTCAAGGCCCCATTTCTCTATTCTCTGGGCTGCGCCTTGCTGTTCCGGCCAGAGGCAGATCCCGCTTGGTCCGGTACGGCAATCAAGCTCGGCCAGGTCACGGGGCTGTGCCGACCGGTACCCCATCGGCGCTGCCAGGACGCATCCTGCGACCAGAGCCAATCCCAGAACCACCGGGCCCAACAACCGCGGCACGCCACGCAGGCTGATCCACACCACGCACGTGAACGTCACGCCGACCGCGACCATGGCTGCCGCACCGAAACCTCTTACATCGGGTACCTGGTCGAGCGAACAACATTCGGTGAAATTGTGGCCGTTGAGTTGCCGCAGCCACGACGGACTGCTCATGGCAGCTGGGTAGGCCATCCACACGAAGCTGACAACGAGGGACGTGGGTGCAGCCAGCAGCCGAGGAAGAATCAGCCCGGCCACGTATCCGGCAGCGGTATGTGCGACTGCCACAGCCATCTCGATGATGACCATCACGAAGGAAGGCCATCTGGGAAGCCCTGAAGCTTGGGGAGCAGAGACAGCCACCCCCAACGTGATCGAAAGGCAGCCGAGGAGCATGACGGGCCACAGCACCGAAACGGCTATGGCTAGCGGAGTCCTGGAAGGGGCGCTGCCCAACATCCCGGAACGCTTGACTCGGGCACCCTCCCAAGCGGCACACGCCGCGCAGGCCGGGGCGATGAAACCCAGCAGGAAGCTGCTCTGCGCAGTGACAGATTCCCAGTAACCGTCGGTGATCCAACGGCGGATGTTCCCGCTATAGGCGACCAGCCAGGGAATAAGAACGATGGCTGCTCGCGGTGCCGTGGAGGTCCGCAGGACTGTCCTCAAGTACACGCTCAGACCTCCACCGTGCAAATGGTGGCGTAGGCCGCTTCTGCTTTCCGCTCCGGGGAAGTACCGGCCGGGGCCAGATCCAGAAATGCGCTGACTGCCCCCTGGTGTTTGACGTGCCCTTTGTCCAAGACGACAACGCTTTGGTAGATATCGGCGAGGTCTTCGGTCTGGTGGGTGGATACGACAATGGCCACCGTTGAACTCAGCCTCGCGACCAGGTCTCGGAACGTCGCCCGTTGCGCGGGGTCCAGCCCGGCTGTCGGCTCATCCATGAGAACGACCTCGGCGCTGTGAACCAGCGCCTGTGCAATGCCGAGACGGCGCTTCTGCCCTCCGGACAGCTCCGTGGTGCGCCGCGTTGACAGGTCTGTGAGGTCGACCTGGTCCAGAGCCCTCCTGGATGCTTTCCATGCCTCGACGCGGGACATGCCTTTCAGCCACCCCGCGTGCGTCACCTGCTCGCGAACTCGCAGCCCGGGGACCGCCTTGACCTGCTGGGGAAGCCAACCGACCTTCCGGCGGTACTCCTTGACATCTTTGCGGCTGCGGGTGTCGAGGCCGCCGATACGGACATGCCCAGAAGCGGGCCGCAGCGCCGATGCCGCGATTCCGAGCAAAGTGGACTTGCCGGCGCCGTTGGGCCCGAGCAGGACAGTCGCACCGTGGCCGAAGGACAGGTTCAGGCCGTCCAAGACGGGCAACCCTCTGCGGTACATGAATGAGCAGTCACTGATGCTGATCGGCACGGCACTTCCAGAGTGAGGGAGGGACAGAAATGAACGCCCGACACCACCCAGGAGCTCTGGGCGGCGCCGGGCGAAGAGAGTGCAACTAGTACTTGACCACTACGTTCTTCACGTTGATCGTGTGGTTGCCTTCATAGGCGAAGTAGTATTCCCCCTTGGTGCCCATCGCACCCCATGAGACGGTCGTGCAGTCCATGCTGTGCATGCCCTGGCTGTCATCGGGCCAGTAGTCGATCGCGCGGTACAGGTTGATGTTCACTGCCCCCGCACCACCGAAGTTGCAGCCGGAGAACCCGATGGTGGTCGCGTTTCCGTCCTTGTGGTTGTCTGTCCAGCGGCGGGACTCGGCCCCGTTGGTCCAGTTGGATATGTAGCTCGACCACTGCCCCTCGGCCCAGGACGGAACGGTCCCTGCGACCGTAGCCGCCAGGACCACCCCCGCGACGAGTGTTGCCTTGCGTCGCGTTGATACCCGCTTGTTCTCCATGAACATGCCTCCCCTTGAGTTTCGGAAGGTGCACTGCCCTTGTGGGCGCGATGCACCTGACTCCACAGCGAAACTGGCCGCGATCATGACATATGCAAGGAATCGCAGCTCGCAATCGAACGAAATACGCCACTGTGGGCTGCGGAACCCCTAGGCGGGATGCCAGAGAGAAGCTGTCCATACTCGTCATGTCTCACCTGTTCGGGGTCCATTGGGGGCAAAGCGTGGAGTGAGCCAGTGCTGGCGCGTGGGAATGGGCGTGAGGCACAAATGGCCGAATTCCGCCGAGGTGAGACATCGTTCCTACTTAGCCTGGTGTCGACGTCTACGTAACAGCACGGCTCGACCACCAGGACGGCGACGCGCAGGGCGTCCAGCGGGCCCTCGGCCGCGCTGAAGTGTCCCTCATCGAGATGATGGACAGCGTCCACGATCTACGCGTCACCATCGGCGATGCCGAGAACGAGGCAGACGAATCGCGGCAGGTCGGATACCAGACGTCCGGAAACACAGGGGAGGATGAAGGCATGAGCACGCCCCGCCCCTTGCTGACCCAGAACGAAGCAGCTGCTAGGTATAAAACTGCCGGACATTGGTGACACATGGATCGGTAGGCGTGGGGCTTTGGTGGTGGATACCCCGGAACGAGAGCGGGCACGAGCCGCAGTGGTGACGGTCGGCGACTCAGAGGTCAGCCCGTGCGCAGCTCGTCGAACCCAAGCAGCATCGCGTCGACGGCGAGGGTGAAGCGCTCCTCGTCGTCCACGCCTGCTCGGTCGCGCGCCGCCTTGGTGATGAGCGGATATCGCTCGGTCTCCAGTTCGGCCAGCCAGCTCGTACCGCCCGATTCATGCGCGTCGACGACAAGCTGTGCCTCCACGACGGCGTGCCCGATCGCGAACACCGACACCGCGTTGAGGGCGTGCAACGCACGACCGAGTGGAAAGCCGTTGTCCGTCAGCATGCGCAGGCACGCCTCGATGTCGTCGAGTGTCGCCTGGGTGACCGCTGGGCGGGAGGTGGCCAGCGGGAGGATGGCCGGGTGCCGCAGCAGGCCCTTGCGCAGCGCCTTTGCGTACTGGCACAGAGCCTCACGCCAGTCGGTGGACCCGTGCATCGCCGGTGCGGCAGCTCGGAACACCTGATCCGCCAGTCCGTCGAGCAAGGCGCCCTTGTTGGGGAAGTAGTGATAGAGCGTCATCGCCTCGACGTCGAGCTGCTCGCCGAGTGAACGCATTGTCAGGGCCTTGAACCCCCTGCGGTCGACGAGGTCCAGTGCCGCGTCCAGGATTCGTTGCCGGCTCAGTCCCGCGCGCTTGCCACGGCCGCGCCGTGCGCCCTGCTTCTCGGCCGTCATGCGTCCCCACCTCTCCACTCCGAGCGTTGACTTTCTTACAAGGTAAGGCAAGGATCGGCTCCAGCAAATTTACGCCGTAAGAATTCGAGCCCTTTCCCCGGACGCCACAGGAGCTGGAGATGCTCTCCGCCACCGCCCTCAACAACAAGCAGGTCACCCTCAGCTTCATCACCGCGCTCAACGACCGGGCGAGCCAGGACTGGGTGCAGTACCTCGCACCGGATGTGGTCGACCACAACAAGATCATTTTTGGTGAGGGAGAAGCGCCGGGCGCTGCGATAGAGGGCTTCCGGCAACAGCTCGCCGCGTTCAGCGCGGAGCGCCGGGACGACGGCTTTCATGCGGAACAGCTCATCGCCGAGGGTGACGAGGTCGTAGCACGGCTTCGGGTGCGCGCCGTCCACACCGGATATCACCCCCGGATGCCCGAGCCGACCAACCGACGTTGCGACGTCGAACAGATCTGGATCTTCACTGTACGGGCAGGCCGGATCGCCGAGATCCGCGCTGTGAGCGACCGACTCGGCATGTTCCTCCAGCTCGGCTGGGACTGGCCAAGCGAAGACTGAAAGAGTGTCAGAGCAGGCACGAGCCGCAGGTCAACGGCGGGTCCTGGCCACCGAGGCATCGGCGGTGATCAAGCAGGGGCGCCTTCGTGTAGCGGGGCAGGTCGGCGAAGAACCGCGTCATGCTGGTGCGGTTCAGCCGCTCGATACCACCTTTGTGGCGGGCGCCGCGCACCCGGTGCACCGGTACTCCGAGGAGGCCGAAGGACCGCCGCACCGTCTGGGACAGGAAGTCCGCCCCGCCGTCGACCCGTACGAGCTCCGGCAGTCCTCCAGCCGGCCCGTAAGGATCCTCCCGCAGCGCCGACGCCCGCACCGCCGCCAGGACCGACCCGCGGTGCGCGGAGCCGGCGGTGACCGCCCAGCCCGTCACATAGCCGGTACCGCGGTCCTCGAACCACGTTACCCACACCTTCGACAGCTTCTTGTCGGGCATCACCACGACGAGCGGGGCCTGCTTGTGGTCCCCCTCCCACACCTGGTCGAGCTGGCTCTGGGGTTCCTGCCGGGCGGTCGAGCAGCGGGCGTACCCGATCCGGATCGGCTTCGCGGCCAGCTCGGCCGGGGTGGCCTCGACGGGCGGGCCCGGCTTCCACGGCCGCCGGGCTCCCATTCCTCGGGGACGAGGACCGCCAGCTCCTCGCGGAGCGCGGGGACGAGGATGAACCGCGGGGTGTGGTACTTCGTCGCGGTCTTCCCGACGCGGGTGCGGCAGGGACTGCCGTTCCGGGGGTTCACAGTTCGGACAGTCGTTGAGACCACAGGGAGGGTCCACCCCGGGCTGGACGGAATCGCAGACTGCGACCGAGTCGTCACGCCTCGTCGGCCCACAGCGGAGTGCCGTCCTCCTGCACGTGCAGCGTCGGAGAGTGCTCCCGGTACCCCCACTGTGCTGTGCCATGGAGAACCACCCAGCCTTTTGCCTGGAATGCCTGAGCAGGCGTCAGTGAAGCCGTGCACGCCTCCAGCGGACTGGTCTTCGTCGCTTTGGCGGGGATAGTGATCTCCACCGACGTCCCCCACGGGTCGGGGCAGGCCTGCTCCACCGCTGCCTGGACGTAGGTCAGTTTCGCCTTCACCGTTACCGGCTTGGCCGAGGTATTCGTGAACTGCACCAGGAAGGACATCCTCCCGTCCGTGGCGACGAGCGTGCACGGCGTCCACGACACCGCACCTGCACTTCGCGCCTTTCCACACCGGTGGTTGCCCTCGACGCCGGACTCGGTTGAGGCACCGGTACCTGGCTTGGCAACGTCCGGCTCTTGCGTTCTCGTCCCGGCCGATCCGTTTTGCTCCTTAGCAGCTGAGGAGGACTCTCCACCGCCGCTCAGCCACACGACCAGCACGATTAACCCAGCCACCCCTACTACGGCTGTGGCCGCTTTTGCCCACACCCGCCCGTTCATCCAGCGCCGCCGCCCAGCCGTCTGCTCTTCGACTGCGGTCGGCTCAGTCGCGCTGGCTGTTTCGACCGGCTCAGCGGCCTCGACCGGTTCAGCAGGTTCAGCGGGCTGCACGATGAGGCTCGCCAGGACTCGATTCCGCCAGCCCTGTCCACCTACGACTCGAAGCCGGCGCGCCAGGTCGGCGATCTCCCAGCCGATCTTGGGTAGCTGTTCAGCGTTCTCGGGCGCATGGTCCTTCAGCGCCCGTGCAATAGCCGCGCAGTCCTCCTCGCTGGGCAGTCGGTTGTGCTTGGTGCCGGGCAGCAGTTGGTCGCGGCCCTTCAGCCAGTACGACAGCAGTGCCTCGTCGATCCTCTTGCGGGTCTGCCATACGGGCGTCTCCCGCTCTGTCTCCAGAGCCTTCACCAGAACCTTGCGTGGCGGCTTCCCCCGCTCGGTCGGCTCTCCCACACATGCCTGCCATGCGTCGAGGGCCTGCGCCAGGTGGTGCGACAACTCCGCGAACGACTCCCTCTGATCCCCCATCAACGGCTCCCCTCCGAGGGACATCTCGTTGCGGTGCAACCGAGAAACAGCAGGCTACGGAGGTGCAAGTTGCGCCGCAAATCCCCGTCCCTCTTGCACTGGTGAGCTCCCTGTCCCGCTACGGGACATTCGGTTTCAGCGGCACGGGACGCCCGGCCGTCGCCCCTCTCGTCGGGGCCAACGCGAACAGGAGAACCACCACAATGAGCAAGATCAAGAGCGCCTTCGCGATGACTGCGACTGCGGCAGTTCTCGCCGCCGGGGCCCTCACCACAGCGTCCACACCTGCCGAGGCCGCCTCGGGCGGCCGGGCGTGCCTCTTCCTGGACAAGGAGGGCGCCCCGTTCGCCGGCCGGACCTACGGACACGTCGCCTGGGCGATCCGCGACCCGAAGAACACCAATCACTGGATCTGGGGCGCGACCGAGAACGCCGAGGGAGACTCCTACACCGCGCCGGGCAAGGACAACGGCAGCTGGATCAAGCGCGGCACCTGGGATGACCTCCGCAAGAGCATCAAGCGAGACGGACGCCACAGGAAGGGCTACTACGACGCCTACCAGTGCATCAACACGGCTGGCGGCGACCTCAAGGCCGCGCAGCGCACCTTCAACAACATGAAGAACAACGGCTACCAGATCCTTCACAACAACTGCCTCACGAAAGCAATCGCGATCTTCCGCAAGTACAGCCCCGCCCTCAGCAGCAGCCGCCTGCCCGACGGCAACAGCACCCCGCCCAGGAACTACTTCAAGACCACGCTGGACACCGCGCGCGGCTGGGAGAAGGCCCGTACGTACTGAGGGCCGACCAGCAAGAAAGGGAGAAGGCGAGCGCACAGCCTGCGGTGGCACCGGTTGCCGGATCAGACGGTGCTGGTGCCCCTGCGCGAGCTGCAACGGCGCACTACGGCCGCAGCTGACCAGACGCCACCTGCCGACCAACGACATCAACCGACAAGGCAGAAACGAGAAGAGGTCTCACCATGTGGAACAAGTGCCAGCGCTGCAAGGGCGATGGAAAGTGCACCACCTGCGACGGCTCCGGCTACCGAGGTGTGTGGAAGTGCGACAGCTGCCGGGGCAGCGGCGACTGCAAGGCGTGCGACGGCCGCGGCTGAGCTGACCACCCTGGGATGACCTGCGCTCCCTGAGTGAAGGGCTCCCCGCCGACTCGACCGGCGGGGAGCCCCCGGGCTCATCCCTTCTCCTCGTCGGCGTCCGCGCTGGCCCTATCGAACAGGGCACGAAGACGGGCCCGCCAGACGCGTGTCGTGAGTCCACCGGGGCCGGTTGTCCGTTCCAGTGCCGTGACCGGCGAATACGCGGTCCTACTCGTGGGGGCGGCCGGGATTCCCGGCAGGAACCGGGCACAGGCGTCAGGCGCCGGACCTGAACGCACCAAGAGGCCACACGACGTCGACAGCCAACCCGGCCAAGCGGGCCGCGGCCACAGAGTCCGCCGTACCGCCGCCACGACCTGTGGGGGCGCTGCCGTCCCAAACGGCGACGAGGCGGTCCGCGCCCTGGAGAAGTCTGCGATTGGCCGCTTCGTAGGCGGCGCGGCCCGCGTGCTCGTACGGCAGGACCACCACTTCGACGGCGGCGTGGCGCAGAGCGTCGAACTCGGCGAGGTCTGCGGGGCGGACCACCGCTTCCCGGTAGTCCCGGGACGGGATGTCGGACGGCGCCACCAGGCGCCCCGTGGTACTTGTCGCCGAACAGCACGAACATCGACGACGATCACGGTGTGTAACAGTGGTCGGCCAAGCCTCGCAGTCCGGTTGTGAAGATGTCGGCCCGGAAGTTTCTCGCAAGCTCGTCGGCGTGGGCCTGGTCGCAGTCGAAGTTCACCGACCAACCGACGAACGTCTCATCGGTGGCGGTAAGAGGCAGAACCCGCATGGTGGCCCGGTAGCACTGCACTGGGTAGGGGGAGCTGACGATGCCATAAGTCAGGGACCGTGCGTGGTCGTCCAAGGCCAGGAGGGACTCCACCACGGTCTCCCCGTCGGCCATGGACAGAGTGCGGACGCAACCGACGCGGTCGGGTGCTTGTACGTCCGACAGGACACAGTCGGCGACGGCCGGCTGCCAGGTGGCCAGGCCACCGAAGTCGCGGACCACGCGCCACACCTTGGTGACCCGGGCCGGGATGACAGCGCTGGCGAATGCTTCGGGCATGAAGGAACTCCGGTTCCGAGGTCGGGGAAGTCGTCACGGCTGCCGTGACGACTTCCCCGACCTGCCGGGAGAGGACGGCAGAGGCGGCATCGGTGTGCGGTCGGCAGCGCGGTGACTGGTGACAGGGCCGACGCTACGAGCGCGGCCGCGGGGTGTGGGAGGGTGTGCTGCGGCTATCCGTGGATGCGTGCTCGGCTGTCATGCTCGGGTGGGTGCAGCGCACCCACGCCCCGGCGTCCGTCCGTGATTAGCGTGGCTGTCATGGAAAGCGTGAACGAACTCGGCGACTACCTGCGAGCGCGCCGTGCGGCGGTCGCGCCAGCGGAGGTCGGCCTGCCCGACGACGGGTCGCGGCGGGTGCCGGGGCTGCGCCGTGATGAAGTGGCGCTGCTGGCCGGGATGAGTACGGACTACTACATCCGGCTGGAGCAGGGCCGGGAGCGGCACCCGTCCGAGCAGGTGCTGCGGGCGATCGCCGGGGCACTGCGGTTGAACGACGCGGCGGCCACCCATCTCTTCCGGTTGGGCCTGTCCGTCTTCGAGACGGCGGCTGCCACGACCAGCGTCGCTGCGGAGTTGCTGCGGCTGATGGACGGCATGCGTGAAGTGCCGGCCTTCGTGGTCGGGGCGGCGCAGGACGTGCTGGCGGCCAACACGATGGCGCGGGAGCTGTACGGAGCTTTCACCCGGTACGACAACCTGCTGCGAATGATCTTCCTCGATCCCTTCGCGCGGGAGTTCTACGCCGACTGGGACCACGCGGCGCGGATCGCGGTGGGCAACCTGCGGGCGTCCTCCTCGCAGTTCCCGCAGGACGAGCGGATCGAGCGGGTCGTCGGCGAACTGAGCGTGCGCAGCCCCGCGTTCACGGGCCTGTGGGCGCACTACGAGGTCCGTCCCCGTACGCACGAGGACAAGCACTTCCGGCACCCACAAGTGGGTGAGATACGTCTGCACTTCGAGGCGCTCGCCATCACCAGCGCCCCCGGACAGCATCTGTCCGTTTACAGCGCGGAACCCGGCAGCGCCAGCGCCGACGCCCTGGTCCTGCTCGGCCAACTGTCGGAGCAGGAAGTGGTCCTGACGGACCAGGCCACTGCCGCAGAAGAGGGAGAACCCCGATCATGACTGCGTCGCTCTCCGACGCCGCCGGCACCTTCGAGATCGCCGGCAAGAAGGTCGCCCGTCTCGGTTTCGGAGCCATGCGCCTGACCGGACTCGGGGTGTGGGGTGAGCCCGACGACCGTCAGGAGTGCGTGCGGGTGGTGCGCCGCGCCGTCGAACTCGGCGTGCAGCTGATCGACACCGCGGACTCCTACGGCCCGTACGTGAGCGAGGAGATCATCCGGGCGGCGATCCATCCCTACCGTGATGACGTGCTGATCGCGACCAAGGCCGGGCTGACCCGCAACGGGCCCGACGCGATCAGAACCGACGAGGGACTGGTGCGCCTCGGTCCGGCCGCGTGGCCGCCGGTGGGCCGCCCGGAGTACCTCCGCCAGCAGGCCCTGATGAGTCTGCGCCGGCTCGGCGTGGATCACATCGACCTGTTCCAGTTGCACCGCATCGATTCGAAGGTCCCGTTGGAGGACCAGATCGGCGAGCTGAAGAGGCTCCAGGACAAGGGCAAGATCGTCGCGATCGGACTGTCCCAGGTAACGGTCGACCAGATCCAGCAGGCCCGCACGATCGTGGAAATAGCCACCGTGCAGAACCGCTACAACCTCACCGACCGCGGCTCCGCTGACGTCCTGGAGTACTGCACCCGCCACGGCATCGGCTTCATTCCCTGGGCACCGGTGGCCGCGGGCGAGCTGGCCCGCCCCGGCGGCCCGGTCGATCGGATCGCGACCGCCCACCACGCCGGCCCGTCGCAGGTGGCGCTGGCCTGGCTGCTGGCCCGCTCCGGCGTCGTCCTGCCCATCCCCGGGACCTCCAAGGTCGCGCACCTGGAGGAGAACCTGGCGGCGGCGTCCCTGAGGCTGAGCGACGCGGAGGCCGACGAACTGACTGCCGCGGCGTAACAGCCGCCCCAGGAAGGCAGGTCTCCTGCTCCTTCGCACCGTGAGCCGGCTGTTTCCCCGTCTCCTTCTCCCCCTCCCTGTCCCACCGAAGAAAAGACGCTTGCCATGCTGCTGCCCTCCGACGAAGCGGGCCGAGGCCGCCCCGTCGTCCTGCTGCACGCCCGTCCCACCGACCGCACCATGTGGGGCGCCCACCTTCCCCTGCTCGCCGATGCGGGCCTGCGGGCTATCGCCCTGGACCTGCCCGGCCACGGCGACGCACTCGTGCCCGGCGACCGTGAGGTAGCCCCCTGGACGGACGTGCTCGACACCCTCGATCACCTCGGGGTCGACCGCTTCGTCCTGGCCGGGAACTCCCTCGGTGCCCTGGTGGCACTCCAAGCCACCGTCACGGCGCCCGAGCGGGTCGAAGGTCTGGTGCTCGTCGGGTATCGGCCCCACGACCAGCCGGCCTCTCCCCGTCTGCAAGCCGCCTGGGACGCCGAAAGGACGGCGCTCGCCGCCGGCGACCTGGACGCAGCCGTGACAGCCGGCGTCGAAGCGTGGACCTCGGCCGGCGCGAGCGACGACGTACGTGCGCACGCGGCCCGTATGCTCCGCGGCCAACTCACCGAACAACGCGCCCACGGCGGGCCGTCTTTGGCGGCGGACCCCCTCGGGGAGGGGACGGCGGTGCTGCGCGCGCTGACCGTCCCCGCCTTGGTCGGTGTCGGTGAACACGACATGCCCGACTTCTTCGAGGGTGGCGAAGGACTGGCCCGGGACCTCGGCGCAGGCGAAACCGTGGTCATCCCCGCCGCGGGGCACCTCGCGCCGCTGGAACAACCCTCCGCGTTCTGCACCCTGCTACTGGACTTCGTCCGCCATCTCCCGGAGCAATAGCGCTGAACCGCGCACTCCGAGGTGGAGCCCCCTCTGCTGAAGGACCAGGTGGCCCCACCAGGCCAGGCCCCTCTCGGCAGGCCAGGAGGCTCGATGCGGTCTGTGCCGGATGCGTGAGGAGATCCACTGAGCAGGTATGGGGTCACCCCCGAGCAGGGAGCGGCCGCTTTCAAGAAGCGCCATCACCAGGTCGATCGCAGCGGCGGCCAACCCGGCCGCGGTGAGCAGTCGGACCTCCTCACCGCCCCGAGTACGGCCGCCGTCGATGGACAGGCCGTGCCTGCGCAGGTCGTTGGCCGCGCCTCGGTGGGAGGCGGTGCGTGCTTCCTTCCGCAGGGCTGCTGTGTCCTCCAGGGTGTGCCGAAAGCTCAGGTGCGGCGAGGACAGTCGCTGGATCTGGTCGGCCGTGGCGACCTTGAGCACTCCAAGCACGCGCAGCACATCGCCGCGCAAGTCGTTGGTCGACCCCGCCTCGTTGGCCTTCCTCTTGCCTGCCATCAGGCTCACCCTCCCGTCGTCCGCGACCGGCCAACGGCCGGGCGCCGGCACCCTTCCGCCGAGGGCGCCGGGCCCCCGAACCCGATGATCTCCCCCACCACCGACAACCATCCACCACCAACAACAAACTCAAGGACAAGGGAGGGAAGAGGGTGTGACAAACCCTCACGGCCCTGGAAACCCGTGATGACAAGGGGAAAAGGGTGACTCGCGGATGCCGGGCACGGAAGTGGCTTCGGCAGCGGGAACACAAGCACCAACGGCAGGAGCTCACCGGGGCTTGCCCAGCAGCTGACACAGTGCGCGCGGCCAGCCCGAGCAGCGAGGTCCCGGTGGGCCGGACTCCAGGAACGCGGGCGCGCGGGGCAGAGGGAAGAGAGGGGTCGGTCGGGTGCGGGCACGGTGTCCTCGTTTCTCCAGTAGGTTGGCCGGATCAGCAGTCGTCCAGCTCGCACGCAGATCGCGTATGAGCTGGTGCCACCGTGAGGAAGCACCCCTTGTCCGCGGTCTGACGACCATGACCGACCAGTGTCCGTTTTCGCCTTGACTGCCCCTTGACCAGATGGTTTTGTCCGTGGCCGACGCCACACCGCCCGCCCGGACACCCACCACACCCATCGATCACCGGGCGGCGACGCGCAGATGCGCAGATGCCCGCGGCGTCATGAGTTGCGCCCGCTGTCCCGCACTCCCCTACCGGATGGTGAGCCGCGCTCGGTGCGGTGGGAAGGTGCACGGCGTCATTGGTGCTCGCACCCGAGGGCGTGATGCTCTGCTCTTACCGTCGGCGTGTCGGAGCGCACGCGTGGGCCGCCACGGGTTCGGCCAGCCGCCGGGGTAGCGCTGGGAGCGTCGCCGGATCGGCGGGGGTGCCGGTTCCGTGCCGCTCGCGGCCGGACCGCTTCGGTGAGCTGCTCCAGGCGCTCGAGTTGCTCCGGTGAGAGGTGCAGCGGGGCAGGTTCGACCATGCGGGCCTCCGTACTTGGGTGCCGGTCTCCGTATCCTCGCCGTTCTCCGTCGCCGCCAGGAGGTGCGCGCCGGTCGCGTTCCTACAGGTGCTCCGGTGGCTTCGTTGTCCGTCCCGCGAGGCGGAGCGTGCTCTGTCCCGCCGGACCGAAGGCGTACGCGCGGACGCCCCACGGTTGCTCCTGCTCCGCGGGGCGTCCAGGTGCGGCGTCGGTCAGCTCTGCTGCATGGCCTTGAGGTCGCTCAGCATCAGCTCGTTCGTGCCGCGGTCGGCCGCACTGCTCTGGGTCCAGGCGACGATCGCGGGGTGTGCCTGCTCGTAGGAGGCGCCGGCTGTCGTGTTCTGCCCGTCGGTGTCGGCGACCTGGGTGAGGTAGGCGGCCAGCGCGTGCGGACCGCCGCCGCTGTACCCGATGTTGTAGCCCAGGGCGTTGCGCTGCGGCAGGATCGACAGCATCCCCTTGTCCGTCCGGGCCCAGAACAGGCCGCGGCCGGTGATGAAGCGGTTGAAGGTGTCGTCAGGACGCAGGTCGAGCGGAGCGTAGGTCTGGTAGGTCCACTGATCCGTGCCTCCCTCGCGCCAGGACTTGAAGTGCTTGGCGACGACGGGCAGACCGAACTCGGGGTCGTAGAACGCTTGGCGACACACGCAGCCCGATCCGGCAACGGCTGACGGACCGTGCTTGTCCTGCGTGACGCTTCCGCCGCGCGCAGGGTGTTGCCTACCCAGGTGGGCAGTTGCCGTTCGGGGGCACCGGGGATGCGCCGTAGGGCAGCATCGGTCCGTACGAAGGCGTCGTAGGTGTCCGAGGCGACGGGCTCTGCCTCCTCGTCCAGGGCGGCGCGCAGTCGCTCCCAGCGTTCCCGCAGCCGGTGCCGGCGGGCTTCCTGACATGTTGTCCCGTAGCGCCGCAGTTGGCCGGGCCAGCCGTATCCCTCCAGGACGGTCAGGACGGCGGGGGTCAGCCGGCGGACGGCGACCCCGGACAGCACGAAGGCGAGCAGTGCCGCGGCCACGACGAGGGCCTGAGTGCCTGGTGTGAGCGCGCGCAGGCGGTCAACGGGGGAACGGTCGGTCCCCCAGGCCACGGCGGCGAAGCCACCTGCCCAGAAGACCAGCCGCCGGCCGAGATCGGCGGTCGCCCCAACCTCCAGGTCCCCTGACCCCTCTCGCAGACCTGAGAGTTCTGAGCAAAAAACAGGGGCCCCACCGAGGTGGGGCCCCTGCGCCTGAGTTAGAGGTTCTACGCGCACTATACCCACGCATCGTGCTGTTCAGCATTCTGAGACGCTGTTGTCTTTCC
>NZ_NNBP01000064.1:10751-17109 GCF_002803155.1 Streptomyces sp. CB02959 | reverse complement strand
CCTGCCTTCATGCCCACAGCCGACGGCGATCACTCGATCGAGACTCCCGTTCGACACGCACCCCTCAAAATCGGAACGACAACAGCGTCTCAGGACAACCTCGGCAAGACCGCACCGCAGGAGGATTCATGACTGTTGAGCCGCCTGCGGAGTACGGCTCCCCCGACCAGGCCCTGCACGAGCAGACCCTCGTCGCCATCGGCGGGAGCGCAGGTATCGGGCTGGCGACCGCACGGCTCGCCCGTAACCAGGGCGCCGCAGTCGTCCTGACCGGACGGGACCCAGCACGGCTGCGCACCGCGGCCCAAGAGGCCGATGCGTTCAGCACCGCGGCTTTCGATGCCCATGACGCGGCGCAGCTGGAGCGGTTCTTCCAGCAGCTGCCAGGGCCGATCGATCACGTGCTGGTCACCGCAGGTGGCCCGTCCTACGGCCGCCTTCTGGACATGGACGCCGAACAGGCACGCCGGGCGCTCAGCGACCACATGGTGCTCGCGCTCGAGGTAGCGCGCCACTGCGCCGGCACGGTACGCCCGGGCGGCACGCTGCTGCTGATGGGCGGCACGGGAGCGCGCCGGATCCGGGCTGCTCTCGGTGTCGCCCCCGCGGTCACCGCCGCGTTGCCCGCGTTCACAGCCAGTCTTGCACTCGAGCTCGCGCCGGTCCGGGTGAACCTGATTTCCGCCGGCTTCGTGGACACACCGTTGTCGGCCCGGCTGCTCAGCGACGCACTCGACGCCCGCCGCGAGGAACTGCGCGCCGCACTGCCGATCGGCCGCGTAGTCGTACCCGAGGACGTGGCGGCGCTCGCCGTGCACATCATGACCAACACCGCACTCACAGGAGCGACCTATGACGTCGACGGAGGCCAGCAGCTCGTCGGCTGAGCGTCGGTGGCGGTCAACTGCCGGGCATCGCGGTGGCCCGAGATTGAGGTTTCCGGGCTTGATCGTGGTACGGGGCGAGGAACGTGGGCAGCGCCGCGAGTACTTCCTGGGGGCCTCCTCGGCCAGCCAGTGGCCCGTGTGTCCGGCAAGCCGCTGAGGCGGTCCTTGAACATGAAGCCGGCACCCTGGTGTATGCCTGCAGCGAGGTCGAGGCAGCACCCAACCAACGCCTGTTCTTCGAGCTGTACGCCGACCGCGCAGCCTTTGACCAACACGGACGTCAGCCGCACGTCCGTCATTTCCTCAGCGAGAGCAAGAACAACGCGGAGATAACGGAGATCGACCGCCTCCGACCGTACGCCGGTAAATACACCTTCACATAGCCGCCTTCATATGCGTAAGAGAGGTCGTGCCATGGACGGAATCGCCGACATGGGGGGCACTCAGGGATGGGGCCCCGTACGTCCACCTCAGCGTGACGAACCCGTCTTCGCGGAGGACTGGCAGCGCAAGGCGTTCGCGCTGGCGATCATCTCCAGCCGCGCCGCAAGCGGCGGCATCAACACGGACGCCTTCCGGCACGCACTGGAGCGCCTGGATCGAGCGCATTACATCGACGACGGCTATTTCGGGCGCTGGCTCAACGCCGGCGAGCTGATGCTCACCGAGCGCGCCATCCTGGCGCCGGGCGCGGTCGAGGCACGGGCCCGCAACCTGAGCGGCGAACACGTACCGGAGCCGCCCGTCACCGAGCCTGTGCGGCTGCACTACGCGCCCACGGCCGAGGGGTCGCTGCGTTCGCTGGACGCCGCCCCCGCTTTCGGCGTCGGCCAGCGCGTCCGCGCCAGGAACGTGTCCGTGCCCGGACACACCCGGCTGCCCGGCTATGTCCGGGGGCACGCTGGAGTGGTGGAGATCATCCAGCCCGCCCACGTACTGCCGGACACCAATGCACACTTCATGGGCGAAAACCCGCAATATGTTTACTCCGTGCTGTTCGACTCGCACGAGCTGTGGGGCCCAGACGCCGAACCCTTCACCGTCACCGTGGACATCTACGAGAGCTATCTGGAGACCACCGCATGACCACCACCGGCGGCTCCGACGAGAGCCCTTCCGTGGCACTGCGCACCGAGGCGCTCGAACAACTTCTCACCGAGCGCGGCCTGATCGACCCGAAGGCCATGGACGCGATCATCACCCGCTATGAGACGAGCGTGGGCCCACTCAACGGCGCCAAGCTCGTCGCCAGAGCATGGACGGACCCCGAATACCGGCGGCGTCGACTCGAAGACGGCACCGCCGCCATCAAGGAACTCGGCTTCTCCGGACAACAGGGCGAGCACATCGTGGTGGTCGAGAACACGCCGACCGCCCACAACGTCGTGGTGTGCACGCTGTGCTCGTGCTACCCCTGGCCGGTCCTCGGCCTGCCGCCAAGCTGGTACAAGGACCCCGCCTACCGCGCACGCGTGGTCAGGGAACCGCGCACGGTGCTGGCCGAGATGGGACTCACACTCGACGACGACGTGCAGATCACCGTCCGAGACTCCACCAGCGAGGTGCGCTGGCTCGTACTGCCCGAACGTCCACCCGGCACCGAGCACCTCACGGAAGACGAACTCGTGCCACTCATCACCAGGGATGCCATGGTCGGCGTAGCCAAGGTGGCGACACCGTGAGCACGCCGCTGGACACCGAGGGCCCGGCAGCCCCTCCCCGCTCCAACGGTGAACTGGTATTCGCCGAGCCGTGGGAAAGCCGCGCCTTCGGCATGGCCGTCACCCTGTACGAGGCGGGCGTCTTCAGCTGGCCGGAATTCCAGACCGCGCTGATCGCCCGGATCACTGCCTGGACAGCCTCGCGGGAGCACGACGAGCCATACGACTACTACCGACTATGGCTGGGTGCCCTGGAGGACGTACTCGCCGACCTCAGCGCCGTGTCCGAGGACGAAGTCATCGCACGCGCCCAAGCCATGGCACAACGCTCCCCGGGGCACGACCACCGCAACCACGCGCGTTGACTCCGAGACGCCTCCCAGACCGGCCTTCCTGCCGGCGCATTGAGCGAGCCTCCGGATGGTTCGCGACGAGCGGACGCAAAGGCTCCGCTCGGATCCGCCGAAGTCGCCACCCGCGCGCGGGTGGCTCACAGCCCGGCACGGGGACATACTGCGACCCTCAACGACCGCCCCAGCGTCATCACCTGGAGCAAGGACGACACCCCGCGCTTCCTCCTCGCCTTCACCGTCACCGACGGCCACATCACCGAGACCATCTGCCGGCAAAGGCCGCGCCCATTCAAAGTGGTCCCCCCTGACCCCGCAGAGACGTGGCGCTCAGCCCCTGAGAACAGCTCAGTGGCTGAGCGCACGCTCATCGCGGTAAGCCACGGGGCTCGGTGCATCGCCGCATCAACCGCGGTCACTCAGCGTGTACTGGGCAGTGATAATTCCGTTTATAACCGGTGCCCAGAAACCTCGGCTCTGCGGCGCATCACGATCACGACTGGTATCGACTCATCACGCAGGGTGCAAGTGCAGGCATTCGGGCGCGAATCACGCCTTGCCTGATCACGAATTGCCGCAAGGTCGAGTGGCACAGGCGGCGACGGCGGGCCAGGATTGACGGCAACGGGAAGTCGGCGTCGGCGTCACCCAGAGGCCAGGCTCAGAGCAAGATGAGGTACCGGCACAGTGATCGACACGGACGAGCTAGCCAAGCGGAACGCCGACTTCGCCGACGGCGGATCATTCGCCGCCCTCAAGCTCATGCCCAGCGGCAGTCTGACGGTCATCGGATGCGTCGACCCTCGTGTCGACCCGTCCGACGTCCTCAGGCTCAAGCTCGGCGAGGCAGCGGTGATCCGCAACGTCGGAGGGCGGGTCACACCCGCGGCACTCCGGACGCTGGGGATGCTCTCGAAGGTCGTACAGGCCCGCACCGGCGGCCCCGGCCCGGCCACCAACCACTATGCGGTCCTGCACCACACCGACTGCGGGATCACGGACCTGGCCGCGTTCCCCGAGCTGCTGGCCGATTACTTCGAAGTCCCGGCCGCAGACCTGGACGCCAAGGCGGTCACCGACCCGGTCGCCGCCGTCCGCGTCGACGTGGGAATCCTCAAGCAGAAGCTTCGGGCCGGAGTCTTCGTCTCGGGGCTCGTGTACGACGTTGCCACCGGGCTCATCGACGTCGTCGTCCCGCCCGCGCGAGTGGACGCATGACACCGCGCGGCGCCTGCGGCGACTCCGACCGGCACGACCTCCGTGGGCCTGCTGCTTGTACCGGGATCTACCGGTCGTATCGACGGGGAGGCGCTTTCCAGCATGTGCGACGATCACGGGCACTCGACCGCCGAGGCGGCGTGGTCGGCGCCTTGCGTCGCGGAGGGACAGGCTGTTGACCCGGTGACGCTGCCCGAGGTCGACGAGGTCAGGGTCACGACGATGGTCGACAACACCTTCGACGCCCTGCTGGCCTCTGCCGAAGGCGTCAACCGAGCCCCGATGGACGCCGGGCGGACCTCCGCGTGCCAGTTCGCCGACGGCGAGGCCCTCGCAGGGCTGCGTGCCGAGCACGGCTTCTCCGCCCTGGTCACCGTCCAAAGCGGGAACACGAGCAGCACGCTGCTGTTCGACACCGGCGCGTCGCCGGACGGGCTGGCGGTGAACGCCGAGCGTCTCGGCATCGATGTCGGCGGCCTGCAGGGCGTCGTGCTCAGCCATGGACACTTCGACCACGCGGGCGGCTTCGTCGGCCTGGCCCGGCTGCGCGGGCGCTCCGGCCTGCCGCTGACCGTCCACCCCGCGGTCTGGACCCGCCGCCGCCTGGAACTGCCCGCCGGCCAGGGTATGGAGATGCCCACGCTGTCACGGGGTGCCCTGGAACGCGAAGGGTTCGAGGTGATCGAGCGCCGGCAACCGTCGCTGCTGGCAGGCGGCATCCTGATCACCGGCGAGGTGGACCGCGTCACCGAGTTCGAGCACGGCATGCCGCACGCACACCAGGCCTGGGACGAAAACGGCTGGCGACACGACCCCACCGTCATCGACGACCAGGCACTCGTCATCAACGTGCGCTGCCGGGGACTTGTCATCATCACCGGGTGCGGCCACGCCGGAGTGGTCAACATCATCCGGCACGCCGTGAGGCTGACCGGCATCAGCAGACTGCTGGCCCTCATCGGCGGCTTCCACCTGAGCGGCCCCGCCTTCGAGCCAGCCATATCCACCACACACCCAAACACGGCTCATGGCTCAACATCGCCGAGATCGAACTCTCCGCACTCACCCGGCAATGCCTCGACCGCCGCATCGACGACCTCAACACACTCAACTGTCCATCCCCTCTGAGTGTGGAGGGTTTCGTTAAGCGGCTTGGGGCTGTTGTTCTCTGACGATGCGCCTGTTCTCGTAGTCGATGGGTGACAGCCAGTCGCATGCGGAGTGCCGACGGTGGGGGTTGTACCAGTCAGTGATCCAGGTGGCGATCTTGATGCGGGCCTCAGCACGGGTGCGGAACCGCTGCCGGTGGACGTACTCGACCTTGAGCACGCTGTTGAACGCCTCGCTGACGGCGTTGTCGAAACACGACCCGACTCGGCCCATGGACTGGGTCACGCCCAGGCGGCGACAGGTGTCACCGAACAGACGTGAGGTGTACTCGGCGGATTCAACTGATCGTCGCAACACCGGCTTGCGCTGATCGTAGATGATCGTCGAGGGCTTCGGCGGGTGTCTTCCAGTCGAGGGTCTTGCGTGGGCGGGAGTTGAGGACGGTGGCGATGGCTGTTAGCTCGTCGGTGTTCCATCGGGACAGGTCGGTGCCCTTGGGGAAGTACTGGCGCAGCAGTCCGTTGGTGTTTTCGTTCGTGGCGCGCTGCCAGGGAGAGTGCGGGTCAGCGAAGTAGACCGGTAGTCCGGTTTCGACCGTGAGTTGGGCGTGAGCGGAGAGCTCCTTCCCGCGGTCCCAGGTGAGGGATCGGCGGAGTTGCCCGGGCAGGGTGGCCATGGTGGTGGCCAGGGCGTCCTTCATGGCAACGGCACCGTAGCCGGCCAGTGCGGGCCCGTTCTTCGTGCGTGGGATCGTGCCGTAGCCCTCGGCCCGCGGCAGGTGGACCAACATCGTGTAGCGGGTCGCGCGTTCGACGAGCGTGCCGATCGCCGACCGGTTCAGCCCGATGATCAAGTCCCCTTCCCAGTGACCGGGAACAGCGCGGTCGGCGGCTTCGACGGGTCGCTGGCTGATCATCACCTCCGGGGTGACATGACCGCCCGGCTTCTTGCGGGCCCGTGCGCGCGGAACACGCAGGGCGCGCCCCGTGCGCAGGCAGGCCACGAGCTCACGCTTGAGAGCGCCGCGGCTCTCGACGTAGAGGGCCTGGTAGATCGCCTCGTGGCTGATACGCATGGACTTGTCCTCGGGAAAGTCGATCTTCAGTCGGGCCGAGATCTGCTCCGGGCTCCA
>NZ_NNBP01000064.1:0-10455 GCF_002803155.1 Streptomyces sp. CB02959 | reverse complement strand
TCCCGCTCGGCGAACGAGAGGTAGCGGCCCGAGACAGTCAGGCTGATCTGCGGCATCCCGCCAGCATGCCGGAACCACCGGGTTCCCACCGCGGGGGCCGCTCCAACAGTGACCGCCGCGTCCTCACTGGTCAGCCCCTTGGCGATCTCACCCCAGAACAGCCGCTCGATCTCCCGCCGGGTCGAGGGCCGCCCCGGCGACTTCATCGGCGACCGTCCCGTCAACTCCGTCATCCAACCCGCTGGTCGTCCCACAACACACCCCTCTGATCAGGCATGTTGCTACGACTCGTTGAACCCGGGCTCACTGCCGCGGTCCGAGTGAAACACCACGTCAGCGACGGTGCCGCCGCGGGTTGTGGCAGCCATCCGCAGCGCGGCGACCACGAGTTCGGCGTCATGGCGAGTACCCATCGCGTAGCCGAGCAGGCGACGCGAGAACAGGTCGATGACGGTGGCCAGGTAGAGCTTGCCCTCACCGGTGGTGATCTCGGTCATGTCACCGCACCAGCGGACGTCTGGAACCTGGGCGGTGAAGTCACGCTGGACCAGATCCGGGGCGACAGGGCGTTTGCCCTGCCGGGTCAGCGACCTGCGGCGTCGCTTGACGCGACCGGCCAGACCGAGCTCGGCCATCAGCTTCGCGATCGTGTTCTTCGACACCCGCCACCCACGTTCGCGCAGTTCGGCGTGGACGCGCGGGGATCCGTAGGTGCCACCGGAGCGATCGAAGACCTCACGCACGGCTGCCACGAGCTCGGCCCGGCGCTCATCACGCGCAGTGGGCGGACGACGGAGCCACTTATACAACCAGGACTGCGAGACCTCAAGGGCCCGGCAGGAAACGGCGTGCGGCACCTGGTGGCTGGTCCTCTGGTCGGCGATGAAGTCCGCAACCGTCACTTCGTCGCCTCCTTGACCCACAGGACCACCGATCGCTTGAGGACATCACGTTCCATCCGCAGTTCGTGATTCTCCTTGCGCAACCGGGCGAGTTCGGCACGCTCGTCCGGGTCCAGGCCGGCCCGCGACGCCTCCTTCTCCCGGGAGACCCAGGTGGCCAGCGTGCCCTCGTTGACGCCCAGGTCCCTCGCGACCTGCGCGATCGGCTTTCCGGTCTCCCGGACGATCCGGACCGCCCCGGCCCGGAACTCCGCGTCGTACCTCTTGCGTATCTCTGCCATCAAACTTCCTCATAGCGGACTTCTCCACACTACGAGGGGAAGCACAGTCATGTGCTTCCCCTTCCTCGGCGTAGAAGGTGAACTTCACCATTTCGGTGGCTTGGAACCGTGAGGATCGTGCTGAAGGAGTCGGCAGCAGCCGCCGCGACTGCCGTGTCCGGTCGGCCGCATGAACCCGAAAGCAGCCTCCGACGCGGAAGTCGTGGCGGTCCGCGTTCCGCCGTGCCGCGGATCACCATTTTCGCGTCTCTGCGCTTGGCACGCATCCGATTCCGCCGTCGTTCGCCGTGCGGCAGCGGCTGTCCTGCCCGCTTGACAGGCCGCCGCTGTTGGAGCGTGGGGTACTCGCCCGGCTGAAGGGTACGACTTCCAACGGCTGGCGCCCACGTCGCAGGTCGGGCCAGGGTCGCCTGATCCGGGAGCTCGGTGCCACCGGTCACCGGTCAGGCTCAGGAAAGGACCTTGAGTACTTCCTTTGCCAGCGGCCCGGAGGACGCGGGGTTCTGCCCCGTGTGCAGGTTGCCGTCCGATACGAGGTACGACTCCCAGGCGGGACCACGGGAGTAGTTGGTGGGTAGCTTCTTCAGCTCGTCCTCCAGCAGCCACTTCGCGTCCGTGGCGAAGCCGACGCCTTCTTCTTCCTCGTTGCAGAAGCCCGTCACGCTGCGGCCCGCGAAGGGTGTGTTCCCGTTCTCGTCGCGGGTCGAGAGGATGGCGGCCGGTGCGTGGCAGACGATGGCGAGGGGCTTGCCCGAAGCGAGTGCCTTGCGGAGCAGCACGGCGGAGTCCGCGTCGAACGCGAGGTCCTCCATGGGACCGTGGCCTCCGGGGTAGTAGACCGCGTCGTAGTCTTCGAGCCGCGCGTCCTTGATGGCGATGGGGTGGCGGAGCTCCTCGGCAGACTCGATGACCGCGGTCTCCTTGAGCATGTTCTCCTCGCCTCCCGCGTAACGGGGCTGCAGGCTCATGGTGTCCACGACGGGGATAACAGCGCCCGGGGTTGCCACCGTGACCTGGTATCCGGCATCCGTAAAGACGCTGTAGGGTGCGACGAACTCCTCGGCCCAGTACCCTGTCGGATGGCGATGACCGTTCTCGAACGTCCAGTAGCTTGCACCAGTCATCACAAACAAAACTCGACCCACGACTACTCCCCCTCGCAATTTCGGACCGGGAAGAATTCACTGTTTCTCAAGCTACCTCGGGCTGGCAGGCGCGGCAACCGCAGGTCCGCACAATTCATTCCCGTAGCCTAAGATGCAAATTCGAGCTAAATACAGTCCGAATTCCGGAATATCATGGCCGAGTAGGCGAAAGGTTCCTTCTGGCGTCGGATCGGCGCGTGCTTGATTCTCAGTTTTTCCAGCCGCGCCATCCAGGCTTCCAGGTCCGAGTGCTCGTCGATCAGGAAAACAATGTGGTCCAGCCCGGTCCGGGATTCTAGAAATCCTTTGCGGTTGTTCCCGGTGTTCTCTCGGTAGCGGTGGGCGAACTTCCAGTCGATCGCCTCGGCCTTGAACACCTTCTTGCGCCAATCCAGACTCTCGTCGAGATTCGTGACCGATTGAAAAATCCTTGGTGACCAGCACGTTTCAGTAGGCAGCTGGGACCCGCACTCGCGGTCGGCGAGTTCAATGAGTCCAACACGCTGATCAAGATCGGCGGTGGCTCCGGCTTTCTCACAGCAATTCTTGGCATGTACGGAGCGTTCGCGGGCCTGGTGGACGGGACGCGGGACCGGCACCTGATACCGGCATGCCCCGCCCCCGGCAGGAGCCTTGAGTGCCTTGCCCGCAACAAGTCGCGTCCCACGCCGGTTACCTCGTCCACAGCGGAGCACCCTGAGAATTCCAGCTGAGTCGATGCAGCCGATTCTTCGCGTGGCCCTGAATTCCAATGAATCGCTGGCGCTCAAATACAGGAGTCTGGCACGCAAATCCACTCTTGACGGATTGCGTTCGCTGAGTTGCCGGGAGCCGCATGCGGGATCAGACTGGTCGCGAGGTCATCCGGAGACAGGCGCGCAAGCCGTCTTCGATATCAAGACCGCTGCTGGTGTTGGCGGTTGGCGGCTTAGAGGGTCGGGCCGCCGTCACCGAACACAGCGTGGGATCCGCCTCGAGTCTCCGTGAGCAGCGGCGTACACGAACTCCCCTGCTGCCGCGCATTGGTTCCCCGCCGGACCCACGCGCGTCGCGGGCACCATGAACGTGAAAGGAAGCACTCGACATGGCGAATGCAGACCTGAGGAAGGTCCTCATCACGGGCGCGGGAACCGGCTTCGGGTTCGAGGCCGCCATGCGCCTCGCCGAGAAGGGCTTCGACGTGATCGCCGGGGTGGAGATCTACGCCCAGGTGCAGACCCTGAAGTGGCAGGCGAAGGAGCGAGGTGTCTCTCTGCGAGTGGAGAAGCTCGACGTCACGAACGAAGGAGACCGCCGCAAGGCACTCGACTGGGGCGTAGAGATCCTGGTGAACAACGCCGGTGTCGGTGAGGGCGGTTCCACCGTCGACATTCCAGAAGCGAACATCCGGCACCAGTTCGAGGTCAATGTGACGGGGCCGCTGGTCCTCACGCAGGGAATCGTCAAGCAGATGATCAAGCGCGGGGGCGGCCGTGTCGTCTGGGTGTCCTCGCGGGAGGGCCTGAACGTCAATCCCTTCACCGGCATCTACTCCGCCTCGAAGCACGCGGTGGAGGCGATTGCCGAGACGATGGCGTACGAGCTGCAGGAATACAACGTCGAGGTTGCCACAGTGAACCCGGGGCCCTTCCTGACGGGATTCAACGACCGGATGTTCCAGACCTGGGAGAGCTGGGAGGACGACGCGTCGGAGCGGCTATTCGACTACTCCAAGCTCGCCTTCCCCCGTGCTCAGTTCGACCCCGAAGCGGTCTTCGCCACGCTGACGGCCGTTGCCGCCGCAGAAGTCGGCACGTTCCGCAACCTGGAGCCCAAGTCGATGCTCGAAGAGACCAAGCAGCTCCAGGCCGTTCCCTGGGAGCGGAAGGTCACGGACGGCCTAGGCACCCGCCATCCTGCCATCCAGCACTCCTACGAGATGACGCCGGAGACTCCCGTCACGGCATCGTAGAGCGGCTCCTGAGCCCGGGCGTCCCGCGTTTCGCAGCGAGAACCCGGGCGTGAAATCGGGCTGCACGGTGGTCACCGCATGGTTGGCATCGGGCGCACCGGATCTCTTCGGCGCTGACTTCAGCCAGTCCTTGGTGTCGGACCTTGCCGCCGCCACGAAACCGCGCATGCGCACGGGCGCGCAGAGCTCACAACTGCTGGAGGTACACCACAATGCCTGTCAAGCCAACCGTGCTGCAGGATCGCTATCGCAACCGCGGTACGGCGTTCACACTGGAGGAGCGGGCGAGGCTGGGGATCACGGGGCGGCTGCCGGCAGCTGTCGAGACCCTTGACCAGCAGGCCGGCCGGGCCTACGCGCAGTTGCAGGAGCAGCCCTCCAACCTGCACAAGTACATCTACCTCAACGAGGTCCACGACCGGAACCAGGTGCTGTACTTCAAGCTGCTCGGCGACCATCTCGACGAGTTGCTTCCCGTCGTATACGACCCCACGGTCGGCGAGGCGATCGAGAAGTGGTCCCTCGACTACCGTGACTCGCGCGCGGTGTACTTGTCGATCGACCGTCCCGAGGACATGAAGGCCTCGTTCCAGTCGCTCGGACTTGGCTCGGACGACGTGGATCTGATCGTCGTCTCGGATGCCCAGGAGATCCTGGGAATCGGGGACTGGGGCGTCAACGGGACCGACATCTCCATCGGGAAGCTCGCGGTCTACACCGCGGCCGCTGGCATCGACCCCAACCGCGTCATCGCCGTGAACCTCGATGTGGGCACGGACAACGAGCAATTGCTCAATAGTCCGTCCTACCTGGGCAACCGGCATGCGCGCGTCACTGGTCGGCACTACGACGACTTCGTCGCCCTTTACCTCGAAACCGCGTCCGAGCTGTTCCCCGGCGCGTTCCTGCACTTCGAGGACTTCGGGCCGTCGAACGCACGGCGGATCCTTGTGGAGAACGCCGACAAGTACCGGATCTTCAACGACGACATGCAGGGAACGGGCGCGATCGTCATGGCGTCGGCGTTCTCGGCCCTGAAGGTCACCGGGGAACGCTGGTCCGAGCAGCGACTCGTCGTATTCGGCGCGGGCACCGCCGGCACCGGTATGGCCGACCAGATCCACGCGGCGATGCTGCGAGACGGTGCGACGCCCGACGAGGCGAAGAAGAACATCTGGCTCGTCGACATCCACGGCCTGGTGACCGATGACATGCGGGACTTGCCCGACTACCAGCAGGTCTACGCGCGGACGAGGTCCGAGGTTGCCAAGTGGTCCGACGGCGAGATCGATCTGCTCACGACGATCCGGCATGTCAAGCCCACCATCCTGATCGGTACCTCCACCGCGCACGGCGCGTTCACGGAGGCCATCGTGCGCGCGCTGGCCGCCGGCGTCGAACGTCCGCTGCTGCTGCCGCTGTCGAACCCGACGAGTCGCATCGAGGTCATGCCGTCCGACGCGGTGCCCTGGTCCGAGGGCAGGGCGCTGATGGCGGTCGGCATCCCGGTGGAGCCGGTCCAGTACAAGGGAGTCTCCTACGAAATCGGGCAGGCCAACAACGCCCTGTTGTACCCAGGGCTCGGTCTCGGCACCATCGTCTCTGGTGCCAGCCACGTGACGGACAACATGCTGCTGGCCGCTGCCGAGGCGGTGGCAGGCCAAGTCGATGTGTCGGCGCCCGGAGCATCGCTCCTGCCACCCGTCGCGAATCTGAGGGCGTCATCCGCAACGGTTGCGGTCGCCGTAGCCAGAGCCGCGGTGCAGGACGGTGTCGCCACCAAGTCGCACGACAACCTCGTCCAGGCCGTCCAGGACGCGATGTGGGACCCGGTCTACCGCGCGGACGACCTGGAGTGCCGGCAATGAGCGGAGACCAGCCGACCCCGAAGATGACGAACCTGCCGATCGGGATCGAGGCCGACGGAAGCCGGCAGGAGTTCGACAGCATGGGCACGGTCGATGTCCCGGCGCATCGGTACTGGGGAGCGCAGACACAGCGCTCGCTCCTGCACTTCTCCATCGGCACAGACCTGATGCCCAAGGAGGTGTACCACGCGTACGGCTACGTGAAGAAGGCGGCAGCGCTCGTGAACGCCGCCGCCGGGCGGCTGCCCGAGTGGAAGGAACAGGCCATCGTACGGGCCGCGGAAGAGGCCATCGCCGGCAAGCTCGACGACCACTTCCCGCTCTACGTGTGGCAGACGGGGTCGGGCACCCAGAGCAACATGAACGTCAACGAGGTCCTGGCGAACCGCGCGTCGCAGCTACTCGGCGGCACGCTCGGGACCCAGAAGCCGGTCGCCCCCAATGACGACGTCAACATGGGGCAGTCCAGCAACGACAGCTTCCCGACCGCGATGCACATCGCCGCCGTGAAGGAGTTCGACGAGCGCCTCCTGCCCCAGGCCCGGGAGCTCGCTGCCACCATCGAGGCCAAAGCCACAGAATGGGCCGAGATCGTCAAGATCGGCCGCACACACCTTGAAGACGCCGTACCACTCACCGTCGGGCAGGAGTGGTCAGGCTATGCAGCACAACTGCGCGCCTGTATCGGCGAAGTCGAGCACAGCCGTCTCGGCCTGCTCGCACTGGCCCTGGGCGGCACCGCCGTCGGCACGGGTCTCAACGCGCCCGCCGGCTTCAGTCGCGACGTCGCGAGCAAGATCGCCGAACTGACCGGTACGCCCTTTGTCACCGCCGGGAACAAGTTCATGGCACAGGGGTCCCTGGACCCGATGGTGCGGGCGCACGGTGCGCTGCGTGGTCTGGCCGTAGCCTTGATGAAGATCGCCAACGACATGCGGTGGCTGGCCTCGGGCCCACGCACCGGATTCGCCGAGCTGCAGCTTCCACAGAACGAACCCGGCTCGTCGATCATGCCCGGCAAGGTCAATCCGACCCAGTGCGAAGCCATCGTCATGATCGCGATCCAGGTACTCGGCAATGACGCGGCAGTCGCCTTCGCCGGCAGCCAGGGCAACTTCGAGCTGAACGCCATGCGCCCGTTGATCATCAACAACTTCCTCCACTCCGCGCGCATCCTCGCAGACGGTATGGAGAAGTTCCGGACCTTCTCCGTCAGCGGTACGCAGCTCAACCAGGAGAAGATCCGGCGGTATGTGGACGAGAGCTTGATGCTCGTGACAGCGCTGAGCCCGGTCATCGGGTACCAGAACGCGGCGCACATCGCCGAATCCGCGCTGGCCACCGGCCAGACGCTCAAGGATGCAGCCCTGGCGAGCGGCCACGTCGACGAGAAGACGTTCGACTCCGTCGTCGATCCGCTCTCGATGGTCGGCCACGGCGTTTCCGGCGCCTGAACGACCTCTTGGAAGGGGTGGACTGCCATCGTGAACCGTAGGAGGGCGGCGCCCACCGGCGCCGCCCTCCGGTGGGTTCTGTGTCAGGTCCCCGGGCCGGTTCGGACCGCTGGGAACCGAGTGGGTGCCGACTTCGAGCCCTTGCTCCGGCACGTCCCGCGGCCTATTCGAAGACGACGACCTGGCGGCCAACGGCGTCGCCGCGCCCCGGGTCCTCAAGGTTCTTGTTGATGTCGTCGTGGTTGAACCTGGTGGAACGATGGTTCGCCGAGCTGACCGGCAAGAAGCTGCAGCGCGGCGCCCATCGCTCCGTCCAGGCCCTCGAACGCGACATCCGCGCCTGGTTGACCGACTGGAACGAAAACCCACGACCATTTGCCTGGACCAAAACCGCCGACGAGATCCTCGACAAAGTCGCCGCATACTGCAAACGAATCCCCGACTCAGGACACTACAGTAACGAGGCAGAGGCATTTAGGCGCCGTACTTGGCTGGCCTGGCGGCTTCGCCCGTGTCTATATCCCGCGCGCACACCTTGGTGGATGAGGTGTCACCGCGATAGACGAGGACGACTGCTGCGAGGCCGACGGCCAGGCCGAGAGCGATCTGCGGACCGAACGGTTCACCGAACATGAGGGCTCCCCAGACTGCCGTGACCGGGGCCATGAGGAACATGAGCGTATTGACCTTGGTAACCCCAGTGCGCCTCAGGATGAGCCAGTACAGCCCGTACCCGCCGAAGGTCGACAAGGCTACGAGCCAGGTGATCGCGACCCAGAACGAGAGCTCAGCGGGCGGCTTCGCGGCTCCAGTGCTCACGGCAAGTGTCGTGAAGATGACGGCACTGGTGGCGCAGTGGACGGTCATCGACACCGGGGGCGCGACGCGCGCGCGGGAGCGGCTTTCGAGGAACGTGGCCGCTACCAGCGAGAGCATGCCGAGGAAGGGGATGAGATAGATCCACCAGGACGCACCGGTGCCGGCCGCGGCATCCGCCATGGTGACGATGGCGACACCGCTCGCCCCCAGGCACAGCCCGAGCCACTGCTTGCGCGAGACGTATTGACGCAACAACGGCCCGGCAATTGCTCCGGCGACGAGGGGCTGGACGCCGTCGATCAGGGCTGTGGTGCCGCTGGAGACCCCGAGTTGGATCGCGTAGTAGACGGTGAGCAGATAGCAGCTCTGCGACAGCACGCCGATCATGGCTTGCCGGGCCACATCCCGCACCGCGAGGCCCCGCCACGACGTTCTGGAGACGGTAGCAATCACGATCAGGATGACGACCAGCGGCAGGAACCGCCACATCAGGATCGTGACCGCAGACGCACTGCCCGCGCCGAGCTTGGCCCCAATGAACCCGGAACTCCAGCAGAGCACGAAGGCGATCGAGAGCAGGAAGTTCACGTCTCACTCTCCACTAAACAGATCGGTATACCCATCAGCTCACTATACAGATCGGTATACTGTTGAGGTATGGGCACTGCCGAGATGACGCGACGGATCACGATGACGCCTGCCGCACGGCGCGTCCTGGAGGCCGCCGCGAGGCTGTTCTACGAGCGCGGCATCCATGCCGTCGGGGTGGACCTGATCGCCGCCGAGGCCGGGGTGACGAAGAAGACCCTCTACGACCGGTTCGGTTCCAAGGAGCAGATCGTCGTGGAGTACCTCGCGGACCGTGATGAACGCTGGCGGGCCTTCCTCGCCCAGTACCTCGACGCCGCACAGCCGGGGTCGGCAGCGCGCGTTCTGGCCGTCTTCGACGCCTCACGCGCGTGGTCGGCGAAGAACAGTTCCAAGGGGTGCAGCATGGTCAACGCTCACGCCGAGATCAGCGATCCGTCCCATCCGGCCTACCCGATCATCACCGGACAAAAGCATTGGATGCTCGCCCTGTTCACCGACCTCGCTGGGGACATCGCCCCGGACGGGGCCGGCCATCTGGGCCGGACACTCATGCTGCTTCACGAAGGAGCGCTCGTCGCCCACGGACTGAACATCTTCGCGGATCCCATCAGCCATGCCCGCGAACAGGCACAAGCTCTCCTTGTCACCGCTGTTGACTCGGCCGCGAAGCGGTGAGGCAACGCCCAAAAGATCGCTTCTGCGAGCCGGAAAGAGGAGGAATAGCGCACGGTCGGAATAAGCCCCTCCCGCCAGTAGTCCAAAGCCTGCGCTCCGGTTGCTGCCCTGACTCCGCCCCTGCCGACGACGGCACCGCGGGGCGGCACCTGATCTGCAGCCGGCACATACGAGAACATCACCGACGCCGACGGCAACTACGTTCCCGCCGGCGAGGTGCGCGAGGTTCCCTGGGGCGCCACCACCCCGGTCGTCCGCGCCATCCGCGTCCTGGAACGGATGGTCCTGCCCGGCGAACTCCTGTTGCGCAGCGCGCATCACGACGTCGCCTGTCCGGGCCGCCACCCTGGCTCGCTCAAACTGGCGGCTGTGACCATGCGGCTCAAGAACTTCTGGGGAGTATCACAGCCACTGGGGAGCGCCTGGGGAGAATCAGCTGCATAAATCAGCATGAGACTGAAAGGCAGCGAAAGGACCATTGGCGCAGGTCAACGATCCGCTTAGCAGTAACGTCGCAGGTCAAGGGCGGTGCCTGGACAACTCCATGATGTAGGTACCGAGTTTTGTCTGCCTCAACCACAGCAGCTCTGCATGGCTGCGCACCGCATCGCACCGACAGACGTCCGCTGCGGCACGCTCCAGTTGAACGTCTGGCGCTCGTCGACGGCCCTGGTGATGACCCATGTAAGGCGGCGAACAGGCACCGGCCCCCCACGCCACTCCCCCTTGCCCCAACTCGCTGACCTGGACTACTGACTTCAGCTCGTTG
>NZ_NNBP01000063.1 GCF_002803155.1 Streptomyces sp. CB02959 | reverse complement strand
GGGGTGGGGTGGTGGGGTGGGGTGGTGGGGTGGGTCAGTGGGTGTCGGCGGGGATGGTGCGGGGTTGGGGGGTGTTGTGGTGGGGGTGGCGGTTGTTGGGGCGGGAGAAGCGGCGCATGGCGGGGCGTTCGACGGTGGCGTACAGGGCCCAGGCCGCGGCGATGGACAGGGCGAAGCAGCCCAGGAGGAAGGCGATGGCGACGGGGGTGCTCCAGGCCGGTCCGGAGGGCTGGCCGAAGATGTTGGGTTGGGCGCCGAAGGCGCGGTGGCCGAACTTCAAGATCAGGTAGTGGACGAGGTAGAAGGCGAAGGAGATCTCTCCCAGCCACACCATGGGGCGGGTGTTGACCAGGGTGCGGCGTCCTTGGACGTCGGCTGCGGCGGCGGCCGGGATCAGCAGGGCCAGCGGGATGATGGTGAACGCCGCGTAGTTGAACAGCGGGTTGTGGTCGAGGTAGATCGGGACCAGGTAGGCGACGGCTGTCAGGGCGGCGGCGGGGGTGATCGGGAGGTTGATCCAGCGGCCGGTGAGCAGGATCCGGGCCATGATCATGCCGAGCAGGAATTCCAGGAGGCGTACGGCCGGGAAGACGTAGACGAACCAGATCTGGGTCCAGGACACCGGCAGGAACGAGTAGTGCGGGGTGCCTGGGAGCAGGTGCTGGGCGATCGCCGGCACCGCGATGACCAGGGCGGCGGTGGTTGCGGCGGCGTACCACAGGCGGTTGGGGCGGATCTTGTTGATCGCTTTGATGAGCAGGGGGAAGGAGAGGTAGAAGAGCAGTTCCACCGACAGGGACCAGCTGACGTTGTTGGCGGCCTCGACGTAGGAGCTGTCGGGTATCCAGGACTGCAGCAGGAACAGGGTGATGGTGGTTTGGTGGGTGGCGACCGCGGTGCCGGTCAGGGCCAGGAGGGCCAGGGCGATGACGAAGGTGACGAGGTGGTTGGGGAAGATTTTCACCAGGCGTCGGCGCCAGAACCCGGTGGTGGTGTCGGTGGGGCGGGCCGACCAGGTCAGGACGAAGCCGCTGAGGACGAAGAAGAAGGAGACGCCGAGCGCGCCGGCGTTGCCGAAGAAGCGGAAGTAGTCGGCGGCGGCGCCGATGTCGCGGAAGGCGCCGGCGGCGGCGCCGTGTACGGCGAAGACCATGGCGGCGGCCAGGAAGCGCATGCCGGTGAGCGAGGGCAGTCTGGAGGTGTGGGCGGGGGGCGTCATGGGCGGGTGCCTTCCGTGGGAGTGGGGTGGGTGCCCGTGCGGTTGCGGTGTGGGGGGTTGGTGCGGTGGCGCGGGCGGGTGGTGGGCGACAGTCTGGGGCAGTGGGGGCGTGCGGTCATCCGGTTTGTGTCTCAACTGGCTTGTGGTGTGCGGGTTTTGAGGTGCGCAGTCCCCACAGGGCGATGGCCAGTCCGGCGGCTGCGGCGGTGGTGATCAGTACCAGGGGTGGGCGGTAGGCGTCTGTGGTGCCGGGGGTGCCGGGTGGGTGTCCGGCCAGTCCTGCGGTCAGCAGTGCGCTGGTGGCTGTGGGCAGGAGTACGGCGCCGAGTTGGACGGCGGTTTGGTACAGGGCGGTGGCGGCGGGCCGGTCGGTGGGGGGTAGGGCGCTGCCGGCGTGGAGGTTCAGGGCGGTGAAGGACAGGACGAATCCGATGCCGACCAGGGCCATGGTGGGCATCAGGTCGGTGGCGTAGGAGTGTGGTGGGGTGGTGGCCAGGGCCAGGAGGTAGCCGGTCAGGGGGGCGGCGGCGCCCAGGGCGATCAGGCGTGGGGCGCCGAAGCGGGCCACCATCGGGCCGGCGAAGAGGGCGGCGGCGGCCAGGGGGGCGCAGGCGGGCAGGAAGGCCAGTGCGGTGTGCCAGGGGGTCCAGTGCCAGGTGGTTTGGAGGTAGAAGGTGGCCAGGAGGAGCAGGGAGAGGTAGGTGCCGTTGAGGGTGGCGGCGCCCAGTGCGCTGCGGATCAGGGGGCCGTTGGTCAGCAGGTGGTGTGGGGGGCGGGCCGGTGTGGGGGGTGGGGTGGGGGTGTGGGGGATGGTGCGGGTGGCCAGGCACAGCAGGAGTAGGGCGGCGGGGGCGGTGCACAGGAAGGTCAGGCGCCAGTTGAGGGGGGTCAGGGCGCCGGACAGGAGCAGTCCGGTGGTGAATCCGATGGCGCCGAAGAAGGAGTAGAGGGAGATGGCGCGTCTGCGTTCGGGGCCTTCGCGGTAGGTGGTGGTGATGATGGCCAGGCCGGTGGGTGCGGTCAGGGCGGCGCAGGTGCCTTTGAGGACGCGGGTGGCGATCAGGGTGGTGGGGTCGCTGGTCAGTCCGCCGGCCAGGGAGGCCAGGGTGAAGACGGTCAGTGCGGCGAGGTAGAGGGGGCGGCGTCCGAAGCGGGTGGCCAGGGGGGTGCCCAGGAGGAGGAGTGCGGCGAAGCCGAGGGCGAAGCCTCCCATGATCCATTGGGCGGTGAGGGGGGTCAGGCCCAAGGTGGTGCCGAGTGGGGGGAGGGCGACGATGACGACGGAGACTTCCAGGGCGTCGATGAGCATGTTGCCGGCGAGGACGAGCAGCAGGGCCCGGCCGCCGCGGCGGGGGTCGGGTGGGGTGTGGGGTGGGGTGTGGGCCATGGTTCACCGCCAGTAGGTGGGCTGTTGGCCGGCCGCGACGCGGGTGTGTCGCGGCCGGTGCCGCGGGGCGGCGGGTGCCGCAGGGGCGGCGGGTGGGTGGGGTCAGCCCAGGAGGGTGCCGCCGGTGGCGTCGAGGAAGGCGCCGGTGATCCATCGGGCGTCGTCGGAGGCGAGGAAGGCGACGACGTCGGCGACGTCGGTGGGGTCGCCGACGCGGCCGAAGGCCGACATCTGGGCCATCTGCTCGACGGCTTCGGGGATGTCGAAGACGGGGCTGCCGTTGTTGGTGATGCCGGGGGCGACGGAGTTGACGGTGATGCCGCGGGGGCCCAGGTGCTTGGCGAAGTGCAGGGTGAGCTGTTCGATGGCGCCCTTGGTCATCGAGTAGGCGACTTCCTCGGGGTTGGCGAAGCGGGTCAGGCCGGAGGAGAGGTTGATGATGCGTCCGCCGTCGGGCATCAGGGTCAGTGCGCGCTGCACGAGGAAGAAGGGTGCCTTGGCGTTGACGGCGACCAGGCGGTCGAAGAGTTCGGGGGTGACCTCTTCGGGTGCCACGCCGCCCATGATGGCCGCGTTGTTGACCAGGATGTCCAGTGTGGTGGTGCCGGTGCGGTCCTTCAGTGCGGCTTCGAGGGCGGCGAAGAGGGTGTCGACGTCGCCGGGGACGCCCAGTTCGGCGCGGATGGCGAAGGCGTGTCCGCCGGCGGCTTCGATGTCGGCGACGGTCTGGGTGGCGGCCTGCTGGTTGGCGGTGTAGTGCACGGCGACGGTGGCGCCCTCGTGTGCCAGGCGCAGGGCGGTGGCGCGGCCGATGCCGCGGCTGGAGCCGGTGACCAGTGCGGTCTTTCCCGTGAGCTTGCCCATGGTGTTCTCCTTGGTGTCGTGGTGAGCGGGTGGGGGTTGTGGTCAGTGCCGGGCGGCGTGGGGGTGGGGTGGTCCGAACCAGCGGTGCAGGGCGGTTTGCAGGCTGCTGGGGGTGCCGTCGGCCCAGGCGAGGTGGCCGTCGGGCCGCACGAGTGCGGCGGTGAAGGCCGGTGGTGGGGTGCCGGGCGGGACGGTGGCGCGCAGGAGGTGGACCCGGCCGTCGGTCCAGGGGGTGGCGCAGGTGGCCAGGGCCGGGTCGTCGGTGAGGTCGATCAGGACGCCGTGGCCGGTCTGCAGGGGTGCGAAGGTGTCGGTGGTTTCGGTGGTGGTGTGCAGGTGGTGGTAGGGCACGGGGGTGCCTACCAGGCGGTGGTGGCCGGGCCCGGGCGGGTAGGTGTGGTCCAGGCCGCTGATCATGGCGGCGAGGTGGGTGCGGGCCTGGGGCAGGGTGAGGAGTTCACCGAAGACGGCGCGCAGGGGTTCTACTTCGGGGCCGCCGAGCAGGAGTAGTGCCTGGGCGGTGATGTTGCCCAGGATGCGGGCGCCGACCGGGTGGCGTTCGTCGTGGTAGCTGTCGAGCAGGTCGGGGTGTGCGGTGCCGCGCAGGTGGGCGGCGAGTTTCCAGCCGAGGTTGACCGCGTCGTGCAGGCCCAGGTTCAACGCCTGTCCGCCGACGGGCATTTGGTGGTGGGCGGCGTCTCCGGCGAGCAGGATCGGGCCGTTGCGGTAGCGGTCGGCTTGGCGGCAGGTGTTGCCGAAGGCGTTGAGCCAGATCGGGCGGCCGTGGGTGAGGTCTTCGCCGGTGACGTGCTTCCAGGCGGTGGTGACCTCTTCGAAGGTGGGGTCGGTGGTGCGGGGGGTGGCGGGGGTGCCGTAGCGGTGGACCATGACGCGGGTGATGCCGCCTGGGCCGCGGGAGGCGATGGCCAGTCCGCCCCGGTGGCGTTCGAAGCGTCGGTCGGGGATGGTGAGGTCGGCGATGTCGGCGCGCAGGAGTTCTTTGGTGGCGTCGTGGCCGGGGAAGGCGAATCCGCCCAGTTCCCGCACGGTGCTTCGCTCGCCGTCGCAGCCGATGAGGTAGCGGGCGCGCACGGTGTGGTGGTGGCCGTCGGCCAGGACGTCGGCGTGGACGTGGTCGTCGGTGTGGGTCAGGGCGACCAGGCGGTGGCCGCGCAGGATGCGGGCGCCCAGGTCGGTGGCCCACCGTGCCAGGAGGGCTTCGGTGCGGGCCTGGGGGACTTTCCATTGGCCGCTGTGGGGGCTGGGGCCGGTCAGGTCCAGGCGCATGCCGCCGAAGTGTCCGGGGCCGCCTTGGGGTGGGGTGCCCAACTGCTTCAGCAGGCCGCGTTGGTGGAGGATGTCCATGGTGCGGGCGTGCAGGGTGGAGGCGCGGGATTGGGTGGTGGGGGCGTGGCATTGCTCCAGTACGGTCACCTGTGCGCCGCCCAGTTGCAGTTCGCCGGCGAGCATCAGGCCGACCGGTCCGGCGCCGACCACGACGACGTGGGTGTCCAGGGCGGGGGTGGGGGTGGTCATGGTCGGGGCCGCCGGGCTTCGGCGTAGTCCTTGGCGTGGCCGAGGGTGGCGCGGCTGTTGGTGCTCAGGGCGGTGCGCACGTATGCGGTGGCTTCGGGTATGCCGGCGTCGGGTCCGAGGATGGCGGTGATGTTGGTGGGGTTGAGGACGACGGTGTGCTGGGAGGTGGCGCGCACGCCGCTGCCGTGCTGCTGGAAGGTCCACCGGCCGGTGTGGAGGGTCATCAGTGCCGGCAGGGTGGTCTGCTTGTAGGCGATCTGCCGGTGGGGGAAGCAGACGCGGTAGGACTGGGTGGTGTGGGTGGAGCCGTCCTTGGCCCGGGTCTGCATGGTCAGGCGTTGGAAGCCGGGGGTGGGTTCGGTGAGGTCGACGGTGGCGACGTGGGGGAGGCGGTCGGGCCACTGGTGGGCGTCGTTGATGAAGTCGTAGACGTCGGTGGTGGTGCCGTCGATGTGGACGGTGTCTTCGAAGGAGAAGGTCCACTCCCCCGCGGCCTGGTCGGCTTCGATGTTGGTTTTGAGTGCGGCCAGTTCCTGGCGGGAGTTGTCGTCGACGGCCCTTTCGATCCACTGGAGTTTGTCGGGGTCGTCGTCGACGGCGCGGTAGTCGTGCAGGAGGCGGACGCGGGAGCGGTGCGTGGAGAGGGGTTCGATGACCCAGGCGCCGCCCATGGAGGCCACCGGCGGGGCGGAGACCTCCTGGCGGAAGTCGATGCGTAGTCCTTCGGGGTCCAGGGTGCGGCGGGATGTCCAGTTCTTGGGTTCGCCGTTGGCGGTGGCCCAGATCTGGATCCGTTCGCTGCGCTCGTCTTGTGCGAGCTGCTCGACGTGGAGGGTGGGTGGGAAGATCCTGGGCCAGTTCGCCACCTGGGCGAGCAGTTGGTAGACGGCGCGGGCCGGGGCCGAGATCGTGATCTCGTGTTCGACGGTGCGCGGGCCCGGTTGCGTCATGGTGGTCTCCTTGGCTGGTGCGCGGATGGGTCAGAAGTTGCCGAGGCCGCCGCAGACGTTGAGGGCCTGGGAGGTGATGGCGGCGGCGGTGTCGGAGGCCAGGTAGCCGACCAGGCCGGCTACTTCCTGCGGTGTGGTGTAGCGGCCGAGGGGGATCTTGGCGGTGAACTTCTTCATGACCGCGTCTTCGGTGGTGTCGTAGGCGGCGGCGTAGCCGGCGCGGACGCGCCTGGCCATGGGGGTTTCGACGTAGCCGGGGCAGACGGCGTTGACGGTGATGCCGGTGGGGGCCAGTTCGTTGCCCAGGGCCTTGGTGAAGCCGACGACGCCGTGTTTGGAGGCCGAGTAGGGGGCGCCCAGGACGACGCCTTGTTTGCCTGCGGTGGAGGCGATGTTGATGATGCGGCCGCGGTTTTTGTTGCGCATGCCGCCGGTGTTGAGGACGGCGCGGGTCATGGTGAAGACGCTGGTGAGGTTGGTGGCCAGGACGTCGGCCCACAGGTCGTCGGGGATGTCGGCGGTCACGCCGCCGCCGCTGCGGCCGGCGTTGTTGACCAGGACGTCGATGGTGCCGAAGCGGTCGACGGCTGCTTGGACGAAGGCAGTGACCTGTGTGCTGTCGCGGACGTCGCAGCTGCTGCCGTCGACGGTCAGGCCCTCGGTGCGTAGTTCCTCGACGGTGCGGGTGATGTCGTGGGGGGTGCGGGCGCCGAGGTAGACGGCGTGGCCCTGGGTGGCCAGGAGGCGGGCGGTGGCCAGTCCGATTCCGCTGGTGCCGCCGGTGATGAGGGCGACGCGCTGGTGGTTGGGCATGGTGCTCCTTGGGCGGGGTGGGTGGTGGGTGGTGGGTGTCGGCGCCGTGCCGGGCATCGACGGGTGGCACGGCGCCGACGGCTTTAGGCGGCGGCGCTGCTGAGCTGCTCGTTGACCAGGGTGATCAGGGCTCTGGGGGTGGCGGTGCCGGTCAGGGCGGTGTCGTCCAGGGCGATGTCGTATTGCCGTTCGATGCGGCTGAGGGTTTCCAGGAGGGCCAGTGATTCGAAGCCGAGGTCTTCGAAGGTGGTGTCCAGGAGGGTGTCGGTGAGGGTGTCGGGGTCGGCGCCGGCGCCTTCGCGCAGGATGTCCTTGAGGGTGTCGAAGGTGAAGGTGGGGTGGGTCATGTGTGGGCCTCTCGCGGGTCGGCTGGGGTGGTCGGGGGGTGGGGGTGGGGGTGGTCGGTGTGGACGATCAGGGCGGAGTTGAAGCCGCCGTGGCCGCGGGCCAGGATCATGGCGGTGCGCAGGTGGGCGGGGCGGGGGTGGGTGACCAGGTCGATGGTGTGGGTGGGGTCGGGTGTGACGTTGATGGTGGGGGGGATGAGTTGGTCGCGCAGGGCCAGGAGGGCGGTGGCCACGTCCAGGGGGGCGGCGCCGGAGTTGAGGCGGCCGGTCATGGTCTTGGGGGCGGTGACGGGGGTGGTGTGGGCGCCGAAGACGTCGGTGATGGCTTGGGTTTCGATGCGGTCCAGTTCGGGGAGGGCGGCGGCGTCGGCGAAGATGACGTCGATGTCGGTGGGGGTCATCTGGGCGTCTTTGAGGGCCAGTTCGATGGCGGTGCGCAGGGTGGGGGGTCGGCCGCTGGTGGGGGCGGGGTCGAAGGTGGCGCCGTAGCCGCTGATTTCGCCGTAGATGTGGGCGCCGCGTTGGGTGGCGGTGTGGGCGTCTTCGAGGGTGAGCAGTGCGCCGCCTTCGCCGGGTACGTGGCCGTGTGCGGCGGCGTCGAAGGGGAGGTAGGCGCGGTGGGGGTCGTGGGAGGTGCTCAGGCGTTCGCTGGTGAGTTGGGCGACCCAGCCCCAGGGGCACAGGGAGGCGTCCAGGCCGCCGGAGAGGATCAGGGGGGTGCCTTTGCGGATGTGGCGTCGGGCTTGGGCCAGGGCGTCCAGGCCGCCGGCTTGGTCGCTGACGACGACGCCGCTGGGGCCTTTCATGCCGTGGCGGATGGAGATCTGGCCGGTGTTGACGGCGTAGAACCAGGCGAAGGCTTGGTAGGCGCTGACGTGGCGGCTGCCTTTGCTCCATAGGGCGCGTAGTTCGTTTTGGCCGAATTCGAAGCCGCCGGAGGAGCTGGCGGTGACGACGCCCATGTCGTAGGCGTTGAGGTGGGTGGGGGTGATGCCGGCGTCGGCCAGGGCCCAGTCGGCGGCGAGGAGGGCCAGGCGGGTGACGCGGTCGGTCTGGGCGAGGAGGGGGCCGGGGAGGTGGTCTTCGGCGGTGAAGTGGGTGATTTCGCCGGCGAGTTGGGCGGGGTAGGTGGTGGGGTCGAAGCGGGTGGCCGGTGCGATGGCGTTGTGGCCGGTGCGGGTGGCGTCCCAGTGGTGTGTGGTGCCCAGGCCGGTGGGGGCGGTGATGCCGATTCCGGTGACCACGGTGGTGGGGCTCACGCGGCGTTCCTTTCGGGCCGGGTCAGCACCATGGCGCTTTGGAATCCGCCGAAGCCGCTGCCGACGGTCAGGACGGTGTCGGTGCGCCAGTCGCGGGCGGTCAGGGGGACGTAGTCCAGGTCGCAGTCGGGGTCGGGGGTGTGGAGGTTGGCGGTGGGGGGCACGACGTGGTTCTCCATGGCCAGGGCGCAGGCGGCGATTTCGATGGAGCCGATGGCGCCCAGGGAGTGGCCGATCATGGATTTGATGGAGCTGACGGGGATGCGGTAGGCGTGGTCGCCGAGGCTTTTTTTCAGGGCGGCGGTTTCGTGGCGGTCGTTTTGTTTGGTGCCGGAGCCGTGGGCGCTGACGTAGTCGATGTCGGTGGGGTTGGTGTGGGCTTCGGCCAGGGCGGCGTCGATGGCGGTGGCCATTTCGGCGCCGTCGGGGCGTAGGCCGGTCATGTGGAAGGCGTTGCAGCGTTGGGCGTAGCCGGCGATTTCGGCGTAGATGTGGGCGCCGCGTCGGCGGGCTGCGTGGAGTTCTTCGAGGACGAAGAGGGCGGCGCCTTCGCCCAGGACGAAGCCGTTGCGGGTGCCGTCGAAGGGGCGGGAGGCGTGTGCGGGGTCGTCGTTGCGGGGTGTGGTGGCTTTGATGGCGTCGAAGCAGGCCAGGGTGATGGGTGAGATGGGGGCGTCGGTGGCGCCGGCGATCATGACGTCGGCGGAGCCGTCGCGGATGAGTTCGACGGCGTGGCCGACGGCGTCGATGCCGGAGGTGCAGCCGGTGGAGACGACGGTGGTGGGGCCTTCGGCTCCGCTTGCCCAGGCGGTCTCGGCGGCGAAGGAGCTGGGGATGAAGGCGTTGTAGAGGTGGCGGGGTGCGTAGTGGTGGCTGAGGTGTTCGAGGCGGCCGCCGTCGCTGACGACGCGGTATTCCTGGTCCAGGGTCATGGAGGCGCCGACCGCGCTGCCCAGGGTGACGCCGATGCGGTGCGGGGGGTGGTGCTCTGGGGTCAGGCCGCTGTCGGTGAGGGCTTGTCGGGCGGTGACGACGGCGAATTGGGCGGCGCGGTCCATGCGGCGGATTTCTTGGGGGCCCAGGCCGTGTTCTTCGGGGTCGAAGGTGGCTTGGGCGGCGATGCGGGAGCGGAAGGGGGTGGGGTCGAAGAGGGTGATGGCGCTGGTGGCGGTGCGGCCTTCGCTGAGCAGGCTCCAGAAGTCCTTGGTGCCGATGCCGCCGGGGGCCAGGACGCCGATGCCGGTGATGACGACGCGGCGGGCGGTCATGATCGGGCCTGCCAGTGGTAGAAGCGGTGGGCCATGGCGTCGGCCGGGGAGCGCCAGGTGGCGGGGTCGTAGGCCTGGATGAAGGGTTTGAGGTCTTCGCTGATGGTGACGAAGCGGGGGTCGGTCTTGGCGTTCTCGATGCGGTGGCCGCCGTCGGTGTCGTCGAAGTCCTGGAGGTGGAAGTACAGGCCGCGGTAGGAGAAGAGTTGGCGGCGGCGGGTGCCCATGAGGTGGGGCATGTCGGTGGTGTCGAAGTCGGTGAAGAGTTGGGTGACGTCGGCGGCGGAGGTGGGGTCCATGCGGGCGACGATCAAGGTGGTGTGCATGTGGGCCTGCTTTCGTGGTCGGGTCAGCGGGCGGGGCCGAACCAGCGGGTGAGGGCGTCGGTGGGCGCGGCAGGGCCGGTGGGGGTGGTGGGGGTGGTGGGGGTGGTGGGGTGGGTCCAGGCGATGTGGCCGTCGGGGCGCAGCAGGAGGGCGTCTGTGTCGGCCAGGGGGTGGGTGGGCGCCAGTGCGTGGGGGGTGGCGGTGATGACGTCGACGGCGTGGGCCCATGGTGTGGCGGTGTGGCGCAGGGCGGCGTTGTCGGCCAGGTCCAGGAGGATGCCGCGTGCGGGGTGTAGTAGGCGGGTGGTGCTGGTCTTGTGGCCGTCGGTGGTGATCAGTTCGAGGCTCGGCATGCGCATGCCGAGCAGGGGGTGGTCGCCGGGGCCGATGTCGTAGCGGATTTCCAGGCCGGAGACCATGCCGGCCAGGTGGCGGCTGACGACGTCGTAGCGGATGAGTTCGGCCAGGACGTCGCGGACGGGCTGCATTTCGTCGCCGCTGAGGAAGAGCATGCCTTGGGCTTGGGTGTTCATCAGCAGGCGTCGGCCTACGGGGTGGCGTTCGCTGTGGTAGGTGTCCAGCAGGCTGGTGGGGGCGGTGCCGTTGAGGACGGCGGCGAGTTTCCAGCCGAGGTTGACGGCGTCTTGGATGCTGGTGTTCATGCCTTGGCCGCCGGCGGGCAGGTGGACGTGGGCGGAGTCGCCGGCCAGGAGGATGTGGCCGCGGCGGTAGGTGGTGACCTGGCGGGCGGGGTCGCCGAAGGCGCTGACCCAGACGGGGGTGCCGTGGGAGATGTCCTGGCCGGTCAGGCGTTGCCAGCCGGCGGCGACTTCTTCGTAGGCGGGGGGCTGGGTGCGGCGGCGGGGTGGGGCGCCGCGTTCGCAGACGATGATGCGGTCCACGCCGTCGCCGAGGGGGGCGGACATCACCATGCCGCCGGCGACGGTTTCGCCGATGGGGCGGGGGGTGATGTCGCAGCCGCGGACGTCGGCGAGGAACATCTCGCGGGTGGGGGCGGTGCCGGGGAAGTCGAAGCCGGCGGCCTTGCGGACGGTGCTGCGGCCGCCGTCGCAGCCCACCAGGTAGGCGGCGCGTAGTTGGTGGGTGCCCTGGGGGCCGGCGACGGTCACGGTGACCCCGCCACCGCCACCGCCACTGCCGGTGCCGGTGCCGGTGCCGGTGCTGGTGCCGGTGTCGGTACCGGTGTCGGTGCCTGTGTCGGTGTTGGTGTTGGTGCCTGTGTCGGTGCCTGTGTCGGTGTCGGTGCCTGTGTTGTCGGTCAGGGCGAGGACTTCGTGGCCGCGGCGGATGTCGGCGCCCAGGGTGGTGGCCCACTGTTCCAGGACGGTTTCGGTGGTGGACTGCGGGACGCCCTTGACGCCGTAGTGGGCGCCGTCCAGGACGGCGAAGTCGACGGGTTGGCCGCCGAAGTGGCCCAGGGTGCTGGTCTCGATGCGGCCGAAGGCCGGGAGCAGGCCGCGTTGGTCGAAGACCTCCATGGTGCGGGCGGTGAATCCCAGGCCGCGGGATTCTCCGGTGCGCTGGGCGAGGCGTTCGAGGACGATGACGTCGATGCCGGCCAGGCGGAGTTCGCCGGCCAGCATGAGTCCGGCCGGGCCGGCGCCCACGACGATGACGGATGCATCCATGTGTGTCTCTCCCTTGGGCTGGTGGCGCCCCTTGTGTGAAAGGAAGGCGAATGTGCGCCCGGCCGCTGAAGGGGCGCTGGGGCTTTGATGTGCCGCGGTGGGCGCTGCACGCCCTTGTGTGCGGGCATGGCGAAGTGCGTGAAATCGCTGTTGGTTTGGCCGCTTGGCTGTGGGCCCTGTGCGGGGCGGTGTGGGGCGGGCCGGTGGCGGCGGACGCGTCCTTTGTGGAGGGGTCCTTGGCGCCTGGTGGTCTCGGAAATGGTGTGCTCGGTGGTTCCGGGACACAGTGCAGCGGAAGCTAGTAATGAGCTTCTTCGCCGTGGCTTCAGAGATCAACCCTATTTTTCCAGGAAGCTCGCAAGATTGCTCAGAAGAGGATCAGCATTCATAGCGCAAGCCAAGGGGAACGTCAGAGGAGTGTCAGATGGTGGCGTCGGCCACAGTGTGGTGGGGGTGGGGGGTTGTGGTCTGACGTGGGCCGCACGGTTATTTGTGGGTTCTCTGTATTAAGCGTGCTGTGTGCTGACTCTTCTCCAGGAATATGAAGATCACTTGCCGGGGGGTGGTGGTGTCGGTTTTGCTGGGGGTCTACTTCGGCAAAGGAGTTGACCTTCGGTGTCAGAGACGATGTGTGCGGTGCCCGTCAAGACGCGGTGTCAGGGAGTTGCGTGCCGGGTGGAGGGGACTGCGCGCGTGCGGGGGGATGGCGGCGATGGTTTTTTGCTGTGTGGGGCGTGCCGGGAGTTGGTGGGGGAAATGCTGCGGGGTTTGCCGTATCTGTATGAGGAATGCGGGCGGTTGTTGAGCGGGTCGGGTGGGGGGCGGGAGCGGGAGCGGATCAGTGGGGGGCCGTTGCCGGGGATGCCGTTCAACACCGCGGCGACGGAGGTCCGTTCCGGCATCGTGGTGACGTTGGCGTCGTGGGGTGGGCTGGTGGCGCAGGAGCGCGGGGTGGCGGCGCCGGCGCGGACGGTGCCGTCGTTGGCGCGGTGGCTGGTGGGGCATGTGGAGTGGTTGGCGGCGCATCCGGCTGGTGGCGAGTTCTCGGTGGAGTTGCAGCGTTTGGTGCGGGCGGCCCGTCGGGTGACGTCGCCGGGGAGTGTGCGTCGGGTGCCGGTGGGGGCGTGTGTGGAGTCGGGGTGCGGGGGGACGTTGGTGGCGCGGACGGGGGGCGCCGGGGCGAGTTGGGCGGAGATCCGCTGCGATGCGGATGCCGGGCACCGGTGGGCGGAGTGCGAGTGGGGCCTGCTGCGGGGGCGGATGGCGCCGTCGGGTGCGGGCGGTGGGGGGCGCAGGCAGTGGCTTTCGCCGCAGGACGTCTCGCGGGTGTGGGGGGTGTCGATGGGCAGCGTGTATCGGCTGGCCAGCGAGAACGGGTGGGGGCGGCGCCGGGCGGGTGGGCGGTCGTACTACGACGAGGCCGATGTGCGGCGCACGCTCAGCGCGCGGGTGGCGGGGCGGGCGGCGCGGTAGGCCGACCACCCAGGCCAGGCCGGGGCGGGGCGAGGCGGGCCGGGGCGGGCCCGGGCGGGCGGGGCGGGCCGGGGTGCCAGGGGCAGGCCGGGCCGGGGGTCCCCTGGCCGGGGCCCGGCCGCCGCGGACCCGGCCGAGGCGCCCGGGCCGGGCCGAGGCGAGGCGGGGATGAGCGGGGATGAGCGGGGCAGGGCGGGGAGCGGGGAAAGGGTGGTGGGGCGACGGAGAACCGTCGCCCCACGGTGGAGGATTGTCATCCGCCGAAGCGGAAGCCGACTCCTCGGACGGTGATGATCCATTCGCTGGATCCGAGCTTTCCGCGTAACGAGCTGACGTGTGTGTCGATGGTGCGGGTCAGCTTGGCGCCGAGGTTTCCGCGGGCGCCTTGGGCGCCCCAGACCTTGTCCATGAGTTGCTCGCGGGAAAAGACCCGGGCGGGTTGTGAGGCGAGCAGGTGGAGCAGGTCGAACTCCTTGCGGGTCAGTTTGACGGGCTCCTCGTTGAGGAAGACCTCGCGACCGTCCCGGTCGATGTGCAGGGGACCGTAGGCGATGCTGCGGCCTTCTGCCGGGCGGGGCCGCACGCGGCGCATGACGGCTTCTATACGGGCCAGGAGTTCGCGGAGTCCGTAGGGTTTGACCATGCAGTCGTCGCAGCCGGCTTGGAGGCACAGGACTCGGTCGAGTTCGGTGCCGTGTCCGGTGAAGGCGATGATGGGTACATCGCTGGATGCTCGAATGCTGTGGCAGACCTCCAGGCCATCGATATCGGGAAGTTCGAGGTCGAGGAGAATGAGGTCGAATCTTTCATAGGATTTCAGGGCGTTGGCGCCGCTGTCGGTGAGTTCGACCTCATAGCCGTGTCTCCTCATGGCCTGTCGCAGAATATCTCCGGATTGCCTGTCGGATTCCGCCAGCAAGACATGCATCAATCCCCCGGTTCGTGGGCGCCTGAACGTCAATGATGAGGCGAGCGCGAATTCCGCTATGGGCCAGGGATTTCAAGGCAGTGGTCATTGCTTGAGGGGCGGCGGGAGAATCAGCACACACCGTTGTATGACCCCCGTCCACAAGTGCCCCCATCCCTGCCGACGCGAGGGGCGCATATACCCCTGTCCCCGGTGACATAAACAACCGCATAACCGAACCGCTGCTCTTTGCGCGGCGCTCGCCTGCCCTGCAAGCAAAATAGCAAGCAGACTTGTCGGTTTGTCAAGGAAACGATCATCCAAGGATGGCATGTACACGTATACACCCGTCGCAGAGTGCGACAAAGGGAGCTCTACACCCCATGAATAGCGTGACTTTCCTTGGCGGCGCCCCACGGGAAACGCACTAAACCGACAGGGGCTCCCTTTACGGTGATTGGCGAGTGAACCGTAAGGAATCGCCGATCGAGTGCCGCATCAACCAACCGGAAGTGCTGATTCCAGCGGTGAGTTGACGCCGGAGTGAGGCCGCCGGGACAAATAGGGATGACCGCGCCTGGCTCGGGGACCTATCCTTTCCAGCGGCGCGAACTGCCAGGGGCAGCCTCGCGCGGTGTGCAGATGTCCACGAACGCCAAGGGGGCGAAGGGTGTGCGTGCAGCGCGGCAAAACGCCGGTGGCCGACGGCAATTGGCCCCGGCCCGACCGCGACCCCGCGGCCCCGCGGCCCCGCGGCCAGCCCACTCCCCCACCCAGCCCACTCCCCCGCCCGGCCCGCCGGGCAGGTGCGGCGGGCCGGGCAGGGGCGGCGGGCCGGGCAGGGGCGGGCGGGCGTGCCTGTCAGCCGACCGAGCCGCTCATCGCCACCGTCGCCTCCTCACCGGGGCCGGGCCGGGCGGGTTGCGGCGCGGGGCCGGGGTGCAGGCGCAGGCGTGGCAGCAGTTCGGCCGTCGCGATGGACGGCAGCAGATAGCGCCATAAGGTGGCCAGGCGGTGGGTGAGGTCGGCGGTGGTCTTGGCCCAGTAGGGCTGGACGTTGGTGAAGAACCCCATGAGCACGTCGGTGACCTCCAGCGGATCCGCTCCCGGCACCAACTCCCCTGCACTGTGGGCCTGTTGCAGCAGTCGAAGGAGTACGGCCCGTAATTTCACCTCGTGTAAGGCGGCGTCCTGGGAGCATCCGGAGCCGTGCTCGGCGCTGAGCCGCATCGAGGCCCGCAGCACCACGTCGGTGGCGAGCCGGTCGGCGTGGGCGAGGCTGAAGTCGACCAGGCACTGCAGCACCACCGGCCCGTCCGGGGGCACGAACAGCTCCGCCGGCACAGTCGCCACCGTCTCGGCGAGCTGCTGCTTGGAGTCGAAGTGGAAGTACAGCGCCCCCCGCGTCAGATGCGAACGGGTGAGGATCTCGGTGGTGCTCGTCCCGTGGTATCCCCGCTCGCAGAAGACCTCGGCCGCCGTCCGGACGATCAGGTGCCGCGTCTTCATCCCCCGATGTTGCCGGGTCATGTCCCCCCTTGAGTTCGTGCACACGCACCCGCAAGCCCACCGCCGACACCGAACCACCAGGTTGCGTGCCGGCCGGGCCACCGGGGCAGGGAAACCCACTGCCCGGCCAAGTACCGTGTGACACCCCGACGTTGCGCAGGTTCCCCGCGTATGCGGTACCCGCCTGCCCGCCACCGTAGAGCTCTCCCCAGCCCCCGGTCACGACGCCGCGCCAGTATGGCCCGGCACCTTACGACAAGGGAAGTCCTTTACTTCCCCATGGTCAGGTCAAGACTCACCTCGCACCGGCCACGAGCGGACCGGCGACCGGCGACCGGGCCATGGCGGGGGCAACGGGGTGGTGGGGCGGGGTGTTAGGGGTTTGCCGGTGAGCTGGGGTGTGCGGGGTCGAGCGCGGTGGGGGTGGCGGGGTCGGGCGCAGTGGGGGTGGGGGTGGGGGTGGTGGGAACGGGGTCGGTGGTGTCGTTGTCCTGGGGCGTGTTGGCGGTGCGCAGGGGTACTTCCTTGACGAAGCATCCGGCGAGCAGGGCGAGGGCGGCCAGGACTGTGCAGAACAGGAAGATGCGGCTGGTGCCGTCGGCGACGGCGTTTTCGTAGGCCTGGCGCAGGGCGTGTGGCAGGCGGGCCAGGACGGTGGGGTCGGGTTGTGCGCCGCCGGTGGCGTTGACCGGTGTGCCGTCGGCGGTGCGGGCGCCGGTCACGGCGCCGGCGAACAGGGCGCCGCTGATCGCCACGCCGACGGATCCGCCCAGGGAGCGGGCGAGGGTGGCGGTGGAGGAGGCCACGCCGAGGTCTTTGAGTTCGGCGCTTTGCAGGGAGATGAGCAAGGTGGTCTGGGTCAGCAGGCCCATGCCCAGGCCCAGTGCGGCCATGAACACTCCCAGTACCAGGGGGCTGGTGCCGCGGTCGGTCCAGCTCAGCAGGAGGGAACCGGCGGTCAGGCTTGCGCCGCCCAGGACCACGAACGCCTTGTACTTGCCGCTCTTGGTGATGAACTGGCCGCCGAAGGCGCTGACGGCGACCATCGCGGCGAACATCGGCAGCAGCAACAGGCCCGCGTTGGTGGCCGAGGCGTGCTGGACGACCTGTTGGAAAATCGGCAGGAAGGTCACCGCGCTGGTCATCACGCAGCCCAGGAACAGGCCGGCGACGGTGATCAGGGCGAAGTTGGCGTTCTTGAACAGGGCCAGCGGCAGGAGGGGGGCGGTGGCCCGGCGCTCGACGTACAGGAGCGCCAGCAGGGCGGCCACGGCCAGGGCGAGCAGCGCCAGGATGGGCGGCGAGGTCCAGGCATAGTCCTTGCCGCCCCAGGTGGTGACCAGCACCACGGCGCTGATGACGACGGTGAGCCAGATCACCCCGGCGATGTCGATGCGGGCCTGGGTAGGCCGGCGGGGCAGGTGCAGCCCGGTGATCATGATCAGGGCGGCCGCGCCGACGGGGACGTTGACGTAGAAGCACCAGCGCCAGCCGAGTTGGTCGGCGATGACCCCGCCGATCAAAGGCCCGCCGACCATCGCCAGCCCCATGACGGCGGAGATGACGCCTTGGTACTTGCCTTGTTGGCGGGGTGGGACCAGGGTGCCGATGATGGCCAGCGCGCCGACCATCAGCCCTCCCCCGCCCAGCCCTTGCAGGGCGCGGAAGGCGATGAGCTGGGTCATGGTCTGGGCCATGCCGGAGAGGACCGAACCGGCCAGGAACAAGACGATCGCCCAGATGAACGCGCCTTTGTGGCCGTACATGTCGCCGAGCTTGCCCCAGACCGGAGTGGAGACGGCGATCGTCAGCATGTAGGCGGTGACCAGCCACGACAGTCGGTCCAGACCGCCGAGTTCGCCGACGATCCGGGGCATCGCGGCCCCGAGGATCATGCTGTCCAACGAGCCCAGCAGCATGGCGAGCACCGCGGCGGCCATCACCACATACAACCGGGGGCCCCGCAGTAATTCTCCGTTTGCGGGTTGGCCTTGTGACACGGTCGTCCTCTCCTTGGCGGGACGGTCTGCGGTGACGGACCGACCCACCCCACCAACTTACTTTCCGACAGGTCAGTTACTGGTCGACCTTAGGGCGGCACGCAAAGCACCGTCAAGAAACGACCACATCAACAACCCGTGAACACGCCCGCGTTGACGCTGAGCGGGGCGATGAGCGGGGGTGGGCGGGGGGTGGGCGGGGG
>NZ_NNBP01000062.1 GCF_002803155.1 Streptomyces sp. CB02959 | reverse complement strand
GATCTTCATGAGCCTTCTAGGCCCGGCCGTAGCACGGAACTTCGGACGGGTCGCCCCGAGCCGGGGCCGACGACCATCCCACGGACGCTCTGGCGACGAGCACCAGGAGCATGTGCTCGACGGCGGCCGAGCAAGGGCGGGCCCCGTTCGGGGACGTAAGGCCCGGCGTCGGTGTGCTCCTCGTACTCGTCCCGCACGCCGGCCGTCATGCCAGTACAGCTCCAGGCCGGCCGCACGACAGCGGCACAGAGGCGGAGCGCATGCGGCACCGCGGCGTCCCTGGGCCGGCCAGGAGTGGCGTCGCTATTGCCACCCGCTCCCGAACAGCGCCGCCGCTACCCCGAGCGGCTGCGCGCTCCCGACCGGGGCCCCAGCGATGACGCCGACAGCAGCGGCAACAAAGAGCAGGCGACAGGTTCGACGGCTTGAGAGAACGGGTTATTCCGTGTGAGGCCGTAAGGCGCTCTCGGCGACGCGGGCGAGGTATTCGGCGGCCGCGCGAGGTTCGCGGGGGCGTTCACCGAATGTTGCGACGATCCACGGCAGTGGCTGGGCGCCTTCTCTGCGCGGGTCGCTGTAGGGGATGGCCCACCGGAGCAGAACGGCCGGAGGTCGGTACCGGTAGGCGGAGTACAGGCTGAGCGGCTTCTTCCCTTCCTGACCGTTGCAGCCGCTGCACAGCGATGCGGTCCTCATCGTGCCCCGTGCTGCGATCGTTCATGGTGAACAGCGTGTTCAGGTGCTGATCGATTGCGGTGAGCGCGTCCTGAGGCTCGACCACGTCCAACTCGATGAGGGTGGTGAAGCCGGTGAGCGCGAGGAGCGGATCGGTCTCGGCCACCGGGTCGCGGGGCTGATGCGCCCGTCGGCAATCGCCTGGCGAATCAACTGCTCGAATACGACGCGCCCTTGGGAGATGTCGTCGCGCGCCCGTGCGTCGATGTTCTCGTTGTACAGCGCCTCCAGGACGTAGGCGGCGCTGATCCGGCTCGCCGCGCGGGCGTCGGTATACAAAGGGAGCATCTCCGTGAGCATCACGCGAAGGACGAAGCGGCGGACACAGCGGAAGCTCAGGCAGCCCTCGTACTGCTCGTCCAGCTCGTCGGTGCGGGTGGTGATCTGCGGGTTGAGCAGGATGATGGCGGGGGTGTTGCCGCGCGAGTGGACGACGGCGGCGGCGCGTGCGATGCCGATCCGCGGGGCCGCGATGCCCATGCCCTTGGCGAAGGGGGGACCTGTCCGATCCGCTCCATGGCGGCGAACAGCGTGCTGCACGCGGGCGAGCCGGGCGAAGGCAGGGAGAGGACCTGACCGGCGGGCACCTGTGCCCGGACAACTGCTGGGCCCTGGTCTTCCGGGTGATGCCCGTTCAGCGCCGGGGCCGCGGCCAGACGCCCCCGCGGCAGCCGAACAGTGGACCACCCCGGCCCGGCCCCAGCGGCCGGCTGTGGTCTCACGGTGACGCGGTAGCACAGGCCGCACCAGCCGTGCCCGAGCGACGGGGCCTGGCTGCACGCGCAGCGGCAGGGGCGGGAGGAACTGGGCGACAGCCGGCGCGAGCGCCTGGCCGACCTCGGAACCGCCCACTGGGTCGGTCAGCCGGGCGGGAGCTGGAACAGTTCACGGACCCGGCCGATCAGGAGGGGGGTTCCCAGAACGGTGACGAGGCCGCCGGTCCCGACAAGTTCGGTGGCGTGGCGGACGGCGTCGGCAGTTTCCTGCCGTACATGCAGTTCTCGGCGTGACGCCAGGGCGGTGCGCATCGCGATCGGGGCCGCTTCGTTGGGGTGTCCGACCCGGGTCAGTACCACCGGCCAGTCCGCCGGCAGTGGCTCAAGCATGGTTGCCACGTTCTTGTACTGGAGGGTGCCGAAGACGAGGGCGGTGCGCTCAGCGGCGCGGGACTGCCGCAGGATTTCCGGGGCCACGGTGGCTGCACCCTGGTGGTTGGCTGCGATATCGAGCAGCAGGCGGCCGGTCCAGGAATCGAGGTGAGCCGGTGCCAGCAGTTCGAGGCGGCCGGGCCAGCGGGTCGCGGCAAGGCCGCTGCGCAGCGCCTCCTCCGGGATAGCGCGGATCGATCCTCGTTCGGTCAGTGCGTCGATGCCGGCCACGGCAAGTGCCAGATTGTGGTGCTGGTGTTCTCCACGGAGCGGACAGGTCAAGTCCCGGTGGACGCCAAGCGGTGTGGCTACTTCCAGCACGGTACGCCCGTCGCGGTCTGTGCGTGGCCGGCAGTGGACTTCCTGGTGGAGGCGCCAGACGGTCACCCCTGTGTGGTGGCTGAGGGCGTCTTCTACGGCCTGTGCCGCCTCCTCGGGCATCTCGCCGAGCACGACGTGGTCGCCGTCCCGAACGATGCCTGCCTTGTTGCGTGCGATCTCGCCCAGGGTGTTTCCCAGCAGATGCTGGTGGTCCAGTCCCACTCCGGTGATGACCTTTACTCCGGTGTCGAAGTAGTTGACCGCGGTGCGTCGGCCGCCGATGTTCGCTTCCAAGACGGCCAAGTCCACTTCCGAGAGGGCGAAATGGACTGCGGCTGCGGCGGCATGGACCGCTCCTGCATTGACCACGAGCCCCGTACTCCTGAGGGCTTCATCGACCTTTTGGAAAGCACGGTGACATGCGGTGGGAGAGGCGGGCGCCCCGTTGATGCGGATGCGTTCGGTGACGCGCTGGAGGTGCGGGCTGGGCATGCTTCCGGTCCGCAGTCCGGCCGCGGCCAACGCTGAGACGGCGAACGCGCAGGTCGATCCCTTCCCGTTCGTGCCGGTGACGGTCATGCCCCGCAGGTGGCGTCCCGGGTCACCGAGGGCTTGGAGAAGCCGGGGCATCGCACCGGCGCCTGCCCCGTTGAACTGGTACCGACCGATGATCTCTTGACAGGCCAGGTCTTCCTCAGTCGCCAACTGTGCCACCTCGCCAGAAGTTTGGTGTGTAGGAGAAACGCGCGGGGCCGCCCCTCTCCTGCCGCAGGCAGGGAGGATCCGCCGCAAGGACCACCATGAACGATGCCCGTACCCACGGCACGCCCGCAGCCGGCAGCATCGTCAGGCGGTCGGAAGAAGTGAGGCCAGGTCGCGCCAAGCGGCGCGTGGGAAGGCTCGGGGGTACTCGGCGACAACGTGGACGGCGACGTGGTCGGCACCAGCCTGCAGATGGCTGGTGACGTGGGTGGCGATCCGCTCGGTGTCCCCCCAGGCGACGAGCCTGTCGACGAGGCGGTCGCTGCCGCCGTGCTGGAGATCGGCCTCGGTGAAGCCTGAGTCGAGCCAGGTTCGGGTGAGGTTGGGCAGTGTCAGATAGGGCGCGAGCACGGTGCGGGCCGCTGCCCGGGCCGCGATCGGGTCGGTGAGCGGGACCACGGTCTGCACCGGGGCCAGCAGCGGGCCCACACCCAGCAGCGCACGGGCCCGCGCGGTGTAGTAGGTGTCTACGAGATAGGGCTGGGTGCCGGCGGTCCGGGCGGCGGCCAGCTGTGTCATCCGCGGGCGGTGTGCGCCGATGAGCCGTGCGGAGGGCGGCGGTCCGGCGCCGATGGCGTCCAGAGCGTCGAGATAGCGGCGCATGGCGGTCAGCGGCTGCCGGTAGTGTTCGGCGAACGGGGCGTGGCTCACCGCCAGGCCCGTGACCAGTCGGGCGCGGTCGGCGGCGGGCAGTGCCCTGTAGGCTGCGGCGAGCTGGTCCGGGGTGTGTGTCCAGATGGAGAGGCAGGCGGTCGCTACCACCGTCCGTCTGGTCGCCGCCAGTACTTCGGCTGCCGCAGCGAGATCCGCCTGCGGGTTGTCGCCGGGGATGCCGCCCAACCACAGCGTGCCGTAGCCGAGTGCCTCCAGCTCCGCCGCGACCTCCCTCGCCTCGGCGCGGTCCCCGTGGGTCAATCCCACACTCCATACACCGATCCGTCCGAGCAGCATGGCGATCCTCTTCTACACGTCATCCGTGGCCGGCGCGAGTTCGCGTTCGATGTCGTCCAGATCACGTGGTGTGTTGATGGCCCGCCACGGGCCGTCCACCAGATAGCCGATCAGCTGCCGTGCCTGTATCAGCCGAGGAAGGGTGACCTCTTCGTGGTCGCCCTCGTCGGGCAGCAGTTCCACAACGCGCGGGTCGAAGACGTAGACGCCGCCATTGACCCGTAACGGCGGTGGCACGTGTGAGACGAGCGTGGTCACTCGGCCCCGCTCGTCACAGTCGACGCTGCCCCTGGGCAGCCAGGGGCGAGGCAGGGCGACCGTGGCCAGCGCGGCGTGACGCCGGTGGTGAGCGAACATCCCCGTGAGCGAGAACCGCGTCCAGATGTCCCCGTACAGCGCCAGCCACGGCTCGTCAAGCCAGTCCAGGGCGGCGGATGCGAACTTGAGCCCGCCACCCCGGCCCAGGGGCCGTTCCTCGGCCACCACATCCGTCCGCAGCGGCAGTTGGTGGGAGGCGAGGTAGTCGCCGATCACCGGCGCCAGGTGCCCCGTGGAGACGACGACCTGTTCCACGCCCGACTCGGCGAGCCAGTCGAGTTGATGGCGCAGGATCGGAGTGCCGTGCACTTCGACCATCGCTTTTGGCCGGGTCCGCGTCAGTGGCCGTAACCGACTGCCGGAGCCGCCGGCCAGGATGACCGCCTGACGCACTGCGCCGCGGTCGGTATGTTCGCCGCTCGCACCGTCCGTAAGTCGCGACATGGTCACGTAGCGTACGCCGCGCCCGTTCCTCCTGGACCACCATGTCCCCGCGCCCCGATCCGATCTCGAAAACGCCGAAGTGTCCTGCGGGGAAACTCTGCAAAGGGGATCCGCAGTCAGCGGAGACGTCTCATCGGGAGATGGTGATGCTGGCCTCGGCGATCGACGGGCTGGCTGTGAGCGCGTCGATGATCTGCTGCTGGGAGGTTCGCGTGCGGTTGTCCATGGCAGCTCGGGCCGCGACCGGATCGCGGTCGCGCACCGCTTCCCAGACCGCGCGTCGTTGATGCGCGGCTGATGCCGAGAACGGAAGCGATCCCAAGGTGATCCGCAGAACTCGTTCCAGCTCGTCGAAGACCTGGATGACCGACCGGGCCAGCCTGTCGTTGCCGCAGTTGTCGGCGATGATCGCATCGAACTCCAGAGTGGCGCGGAGGAATGCCTCGATGCTCTCTGTATCGCGTAGCTCGTAGGACTGGCCGAGCAGTTCTTCCATACGGTCGAGATCGTCCTGCGGGCAGCCGCGCTCTGCCGCCAGGGCAGCGGTCTCCGTCTCCAGAAGCCGGCGGAAGGCGCACAGATCGCGTGCCCCCTTCAAGGTCACGGGCAGGATCCGGTATCCCGAGCGGGGGAGCACATCGACCAGCCCATCGCGCTGCAGCCGGGTCAGAGCCTCTCTCACCGGCATGGTGCCGGCGTCGGTCAACCGCGTCAGATCCGTCTTGGTGACATGGGCGCCGGGCGCCAGGTCAAGCTCGATGATCCGCCGCTTGATCGCGAGATATGCGCGCTCGGTGGCGCTCAGGTCGGGGTGGTCCGTGCTGAGGATGGCGGGCAGATACTTCACGTGCCCATCCTAGGGATTTGATATCCCAGCTAGAAGCTCTTGGATCTCAGTGGTGGTGGGTGCAGGGCTGGATCCGGCAGGTGGTTCCGCCTGGGGAGATCATGTGCCGCAGGTGGCGGCCGACGCCGTAAAGGTGGCCCGCGAGACGCCGGCCGCGATCGTCTTCGCGGCCGGCTGCCGGCTGCACATGGCGTGGCCATTGCCGCCACTGTCCGGTCTTGCCTGGCCCCTCTGTCGGCATTTTCCTCGCCGACCTCGCGGGGGCGCAATCGAACCCGTCGGCCTGAGAATGGCGAAACAGGGGCCAGGGCAAACGGTCAGTCCGCCGTTGCCGTCAGCTGCTGCACAAAAGTGTCTGCGACCTGTGCAACCCACTCCGGATTCTCAAGCGGCGGGTAATGCCCGATGTGAGGCACCCTCAGCAGCTGCGCCGCCGAGCCCATCTCGGCGACCGTGTCATCGACCAGCTCATCCTGCACGAAGAAATCGTCGGTGCCCTGCACGAGCAGGACCGGGCACCGCACATCGCCGAGTCGGCCGCGCAGATCGTGGGAAGCCCACGCCTGACCGTCGAACTGACCGGCCTGCTGGGAGGTGCTGCGCTGAAGCCACCTCAGCTCGGTTTCCTGCTCGGCTGTCAGCTTCTTGCTTGCCGAGGTCACCGCCGCATACTCCAGGTGATCCGTCCAGCCGGCATCGGGCGCGCTTGTCCGACCTGCCAGCAACGCGGCAGCCTCGGCCGACAGCGGTGTCCACGACGCTGCTTGCATCGCGACGACACCTCGATAGCTCTCTCCGTGGTGAGCGGCAAGATCCAGTGCCGTCAGGCCTCCGACGGAGGCGCCGAGCACAAAGGGCGAGATTCCAGGGAGCACCGTGCGCATGAATGCGTGCACGAACTCGGCGTGGTCGTGAATGGAATTCCCCGGCCGCCACTGCGCCGGGTAGGAACGGCAGTGCCCGGGAAGATCGGGCGCGATCGCGCGATATCCGCGTTCAGCGAGCAACGGCAGGAGGTGCCGGTAGATCCGAGAGTCCGTGGCCCCCGGGTGAATGCACACGATCGGAACGCCTTCGCCGGCCTCGTCGAAGTAGGTGCGTGCACCGTTGACCGCGACATAGCGGCCCGTGATCGGTTCGAAGATCGTCATCACTCAGCTCCTTGCTGGTCACATACGGAGATTTTTCGGGTATGGGACAGCGGCTCACTGTCAGCATTAAGGCATCTGAGATCCCTATATGGCAAGCTGAGATCTCAGATCGCATCGGTGCGGGGCGGCGGTCGGCGGGCGCGGGGGCGAGGTAGAACGCGCCGAGCTCCGGCCGAGCAAGGGCGGCGAGGACCAGAGTTCTACCGCCACGTGGCCGCCCGCGAGATCGAGGCGCTGGGCGAGCTGATCGCCGAGGAGATCGATTGGGACATCTACGGCGCGGAGGTCGTCCCATGGGTGGGTCCGCGCCGCACGCGCGCCGAAGCGGTCGAGTTCTTCGCGACGCTCTCGGACCATCTGGAGTCGGAGGAGTTCACGGTGAACCGGATCGTCGTGGACGGGGCGGATGCGGTGGTGATCGGGCACATGCGCCAGATCGTCAAAGCCACCGGGAAGGTCTTCGACTCGCCGTTCGCCTTCCACCTCAAGGTCGAGGGCGGGAAGATCGCCCGCTACATCACGTTCGAGGACAGCCTCGCCCTGGCCCGCGCCTTCCAGACATCCTGAACGAAACGCCTGACACGAAGCGTCCGGGCCACCGTGGACACCGTCACGGGGGGCGGCGCCCCGTGACGGTGCAGGACCCGCCGGAGACGGACTCGGTGTTCTGTCCGAGGAGGTTGTGGACAGGTGGGACAGGTCTCGGCTGAGGGATCTTGAGAAGCTGAACTCCGCCGTGCACTGCATCAACGCGCGGGCGGAGAAGAAGGTGACCGAGGCGTTCGTCGCCGAGTTCACCGGACAGCCGCGCCACGACCCCCGCCGACCGCCCAGACGCCGAGCGCCGAGCAGCGGACAAGCTGCGGCGTGGGCCGCGGCGAACAGCTGTGGGCGCGGCGCGCGGAGCGCCAGCGGACCGGATGAGCTGGACGCGGAGCCCGACACCGAGCACGGCGACGAGGGCAGCAGGACGGCGAAGGACAACGAGGCGGGAGACGACGACTCTCAGTTCGAAGTCTGGTCGGCCCACCATCAGTTCACCCCAAGAGACCACAGGGTTCGTCGCGGCACGGCCGGGGGAACATAGGTCGAGCAGTGGACACTGAGCGTGAAGGAAATGCAATGGCTACAGGAACCGTGAAGTGGTTCAACGCGGACAAGGGATTTGGATTCATCGCCCAGGACGATGGCGGACCAGACGTCTTCGTGCACTTCTCCGCGATTCAGTCGCACGGGTTCAAGTCCCTCATGGACAACGACAGAGTCGAATACGACCTGGTGCAAGGAGCGAAGGGGCCACAGGCTGAGAACGTCGTCGTCCTCGAACAGTAGTCACCCGTGGCGCCCCGTCCGGCCCGGAGCGTGGACCACAAGCGGGCCATCCGCAACGCGGCCCGATTACCCGTCGTGGTGGTCTTTCGGCATTCCCCGTGCATGCCCCCGACGGTTCGGGATCGTGTGCGTGCCTTCTTCTTCTCATTGGCAGGAGCACGGCATGGCAACCACCGAGTACGTCAACGCGGACTACCCCATCCCGACCTACCGGTTCGTCCTCGACATCGACGGCGACGGTAAGACCGACGGTGCCTTCTCCTCGGTATCCGGGCTGGAAGTCGGCATTGAGACCATCGAGTACAAGGACGGCACCGGCCAAGTCGTCCAGATGCCCGGTCAGCGGCAGGCCCTCGGCATCACCCTGCGCCGCGGCACCATCCCGAAGGACAGCCCCCTGTTCGCCTGGCTGTACTCGGTCAGCGAGAACAAGGTCGACAAGAAGGACTGCACGATCTCCCTCACTGACGAGTCCGGTGCCACCAAGCTCGTCACCTGGAACATCACCAATGCCTTCCCGTTGAAGCTGTCCGGCCAGAACCTCGACGGTTCGAGCGGTGCGGGGAGCGTCGAAGAGGTGGTCCTGGCCGCCGACCGGCTCACCGTCATGTTCCACTGACAGCCCTGTGCTCGGGTGAGCATGACGTAGGGGCGTCGTACCACCGGTATCTCCATGGGATCCGCAACGGCTCTACATCACGCTACGGCTCTCCTGGCCAGTCGGGCAGCACGTCGGCGGTACGCCCGGGAGCGGCACCGCCGGCCCCAACGGTGTCCGCACCATCTGCGCGCCTGCCGGCAGCGTCACACCGGCCAGCGCACCGCTCTCCCTCGCCGGCAAGCCCCCGGTCGGCGCCGGCGCGGGGCGCTGCAGCCGTGGCACAGCCGACTTCGCCACGCCGCTCTCATGCGGCCCGGCCAGGGCGAGGTCAGCCAGTGCCTGCCGCGTGCTGTTCTGCTCCCGCTCCCGCCGCACCACCGCTCGGTCCGGCAGGACCCTGCCGGCCTCCAAATCCCGGCGCACCACCCGGTGCAACGACGCCAAAGAGGGCACCTCGCCCTCGGCCTCCTTCAGGTTCCGGTGCAGCGCCGCCACACACCCTCACCCCCGCCGCGACCTCAACCCCGGCGCCCGACTCCCCCACCCCACACCCTGCCGCCCGCGCAAAACCGACACCGACCACCGTGCTGCCACGCAACCCTCGGAAGGATCAGAAGTGCCGTTGCCAAGACAGCAGCACCGGGCGGGGCGTACCGCCCCATGACAGCCACGCCCGCTACAGATACCGCCCCATGGCAGTGACCTCGCCCTTCCTCAACACCCGACCAGCGAAAACCTCCCGGTCTGGCCTGCCGCCACTGACACGAAGCCACTGACCTCAACCCACAGACACCAACCCGACACATCGCAGCTCGTGCAGCCATGTTGAGGGTCCAGGTGCGCGCGGCGCCGATCGCGCCGGCCTCGGTCACCGCGCGGCTCGGCGTACACCGGCCGGCCTGGCGGTCGACCACGGGCGCGACGTGCGGCGGCCTCGCTCAGTGTGCGGGCATGCCGCCGAGCGGCCGTGCCCTTCGCACTGGACTTCCGCGCATGGTGCCAACGGCAGCGTGCTTGAAGGGTCGCGGGGTCATGGTCGGCACCCGGGACGACGTGCTCCATGTCCGTGGCAGGCGCGGTGCATCGCGCCCCGTGTCGCGCAGGACGGCCATGCGCTGGTAGGCGTCTTGCTTCAGCACGGACAGACGGGTCAGCCGTGGCGGTCCCGGTCTTGCTCAGCCGGGCTGCACGATGGTGGTGATCTTCCCGGTTCCGAGGTCGTAGGCGTAGCCGCCGGTCTTGATGTTGCTGATGGCCGATGCGAGCTCGGGTGCCGAGCGTAGCTTGGCGATGTCCTGCTGAACCGTCTTGGACGGCTCCAGGACGGCCATCTCCAAGGAGGTCTGTTCGTCCCAGCCGCCGCGGGCGGCGTAGCCGGCGCGCAGCTCGTCGTCTGCGAGGAGTCTCGTGCCGCAGTCGGTGTGGTGGATGACGGCGATCTCGAACCAGTCCGCGTCGGGGGTCTTGTTCTCATGCAGGTGCACGATCCAGGCGAGGTCCTTGATGATCGCCGGCGTCACGCGGCCGCCGATGTTGCGTGCGACGATCGCTTCTCCGAGCCGGGCGCCCAGCACGGCCGCGGGCTCCACGCGTGGATCGATGCAGGTGATCAGGTACAGCTGCTTGAAGGGGACGAACGGGATCTGGGGGACGTCGGCCTGGGCACCGGAGGCCGCGAAAGCCCGGTTGCGCTCCAGGTACGGGGTGAAGTTCGACATGGCTGGTCCTTTGGGGAAGCGGTGACAGCCTGGGACTGTGAGACCGGCACCGCATACACGGCGCCCATGTCCGCGATGCTCAAGCCGGCCTGATCGGCCATGAGCCACAGGCGGGCGGCAGCAAGCCGTCCTAGGCACCACCATCGGCCACGAGGGGATCACAGGCCAGGCGGGCTCGCCCGGCAAGGGCGGGACGTGAGCGCAGGAATCCTCCGGCTCGGGCGAGGAAACCTCAACGTCCTCGCTCAGGTGCCAGCCATCCGAGCGCATGCTTCATCGTTCCTCATGTTGGGGGATGGCTCGGGTCCGCGGTCGGTGCCGGATCGGAGGCTGGGGCGACGGTCGGTGGCGAGGTCGGCGCGGGGTGGGCGACCACAGGGCCACCGGCAGGACCGCCCCAGGCGACCGCGTGAGCCACCACCGCCCCTGCTGGCGGCAGGTCGAGGTGCGGCAGGCCGCCCACGGGCGCCTGGAGAGCCGCCAGAGGCTGCCGCACGATGAACGCGGGCTGCGGGGGCGGCTGGTTGGTCGGAGGCGGCCTCGGCCACGGCCCCCAACAGCACGCCGCCACCGCCGCGCACACGTCCCGGGAGCTCCAGCTCGTCGCGTTCGGTCGCGCGGCGGGCGGGGACCTGGTGGCTCCACCCGTGCCGCCGCAGCATCTGGGCGATGCCGGAGAGTGTGATGCTCTTGTGGAACCGTCGGCCGATGAGGGTCTTGATCCGCTGCAGGGTCCAGGTCTGGTCCGGCCAGCCATGGGCGACAGGTCCCTTGGCCAACTCCTGTTCCAGCACAGTGAACAGGGTCTGGCTCAGCTTCGCCCGACCCGGCGATCCTCGGGACCGCAAGGCCGATGGTCCGAGGCTTCCATGCGGATGCGCTCGCGAAATGCACGCCGTTCGTCGGTCAGACCACCGCCCTGCGGATACCCCATAGCTGAGGCATACCGCGATGATCACGACCTGTCAGCAGCCACGACAACACAACTACATGCTCAGTAGAGCCTCTTGGAGGCGCTTGTGGGGCTTTGTGGAGGCGCCGGTGAGGGTAGTGGTGCGTGCACTGTGCTGCGGGAGATGCTCAGGCGCTCGGCTAGGGCCTTCGTGGAGCCCTTGGGGCGCGTGTGAAGGAATTTCATCTGGGCTCTCGCGGATTTCGGCGCGGGACGGGTGAACACGGCGCGTTCGGCCCGCGCGAGCGCGGCGCGGATCTTGCCGGGGTGCGGGGCCGGCGTCTGGGTGGTGTCGTCCATGCCGCCCATGAGTGTGTTCGCCTGTGGACAGTGGGCGGCCGATCTCCAAGGGAACGTAGGACACGCGTCCTTGCACCGGGAGCGTGCGCCGGCGATGCGCGCGGTAGGCAGGTCACTCGTGGTGCCATGGTCGGGCCAACGGGGGTTCCGAGGCGCTGGTGGGCCCGGAGCGTTGCCCCTGGTGAGCGCCGCGCACCTGCAGGGTGCCGGACACGCTCCCTCACCGCGATGGATAGTCGACTTCCCAGTGCCGGTAGGTCGCACGACGCTGGCCCTCGTCGGTGTCCCCGTCCATGTTCGGCGGCGGGCAGTAACCCGAGATCAGCACCCTTTTGTGGTCTGGGGAGAAGGACGTGGTGAACGCCGCAGGCAGCCTAGGCTTCGTTGTGTTTGGGCAGAAGGCGGGGAAGGGCAGGGGGACGACGGCCAGGATTCGGTGGGCGGTGGGCTCCCAGAAGAAGAGCCGCGTGCCCTGTAGGACCGCCGCTATACGGCCGTCGTCAGCGACCGGCTGGATCGGGCTGTGCCAGGTGCTGATGGTCTTGTCGGCGATGATGCCGCTGAGCACCGGGTGCGGCTGCCCGGGAGCGGCGGCGGCACTGGGCAGCGGGCTGGTGCGACGGTAGTCCAGCAGCAGCGCGTGGGTGAACGAGCCGTAGAGGATGCGGTCGTGGCCGACCAGGGAGATGCCCGTGCCTGGGAATTGCACCTGCCGTTCCATGCGTAGCGTGGCGGCGTTCCAGATGATCGCACAGGAGTCGAGCGCGGTGATCAGCTCGCTGCCGACGAAGGCCAGGTCGCGGGCGCCGGCCTCGCACGCGGGGGTGTCGTCCAGCCAGTGCGGTGAGCCGTTGCCGTGCACGTCGTAGACGCCGACCGAGTCCGTCTGGAGGGCGACCAGGCGGCCGGTGCGGTCGATGGCGAGCTGGTTCGGCCTGACCAGGCCGGCGCCCAGGGCGATGGAGGTCCGGACAGGGCGCTGGACGACGGGAGCGGAGGGGTGGGCCGTGTCCATGACGGCGAGCTCGTTCACGCTGGCGGCCGCGAGCCACCGGCCGCCGGGGGCGAAGGCGAGCTTCACCACGCGGCCCTTGAGGCCCGTGAGCCGCCGTGGTTCGGAGTGCCCGGACGAGAGGTAGACGTCGCCGTTCAACGTCCCGTACGCCACGCTGCCGATGCCGGCCGCGGCCGTGGTGACCGGTTCCCCTGCCATCGTCCCGGGCAGCGCGTGCAGATGGGGCGCGGTCACCTGCTGGGTGGGGCTGGCAGAGCCGGAGCCGTCCTGGCCGGGCCGGAGCACGATGAGGGACAGGAGTACTCCCGCTGCCACTGCCGTGGCCAGGACAGCGGCGAGCGCTCGTCCGCCCGTCGGACGCCGAGGGGTCCGCGCCTTCATGACGTCCCGCTCGGCTGTCCTGTCGCGGCACCGCTCCCGTCGGGCCTGAACCAATGCCCGCTGTGGGGGTTCAGCTCCCAGACGGTCGCATCGGTGGGGCGGGTCATCGTGGTGAACAGCTTTTCGTCGTCCTGCATGACGACGGTGCGCTTGTGGCCGTCCTCCACCAGGTCGACCGCGAGTTTCCACTGCGCCGCACCGTGCGTGATCTGGGCCGTGACCAGGAAGGTCTCCAGGTCTCCTGCGGGCACGGTGAAGTCGGGTGGCACGCTCTTGCCCGCCTTGTCGTAGAAGCCGCGGGGCTGTGGCTTGTCGAGATCGATGTTCACTGAGTGCACCTTCGCCTCGCCCTGGGTAGTGCACTCGGTCACGACGACGTGGGAGACGGGTCGGCGGGAGACCACCTCGGCCCGTATGCCGGTGATCAGCACGGTGTTCGAACCGCTGTTGGTCACCGTCAGCTGCATGGTCGTCCGGCCCTCGTCCACGCCGTCCCGGGCTCGCGCCCAGTTCCAGAAGCCCGCGCACCCTTCCCGCGGTTCAGTGCCGTCGAACCGCGCGGCAGGCACGAGCTGGATGAGATCCCCTTCGGCATCGAGACGCATGGGGTCGGTTTCCGCGGACAGGAAGACCTTCGACGAGGCGGGCCACAGGTGCACCGCTCCGGTGAACACGGCTGTGGCGGCGGCCGCCGCCAGGGTGGTGACGATGGTGGAGGCCGCCAGCCCGGGGATGGTGCGCAGCCACCCCGCCCTGCCTGCGCCAACCGCCGCGGGTGCTGCCTCGTCGTCATCCGGTGCGGGGGCCGAGGCATCACCGGCCACCGGGGGAGCGTCGCCTGTGCCGCCGGTCCTATTCGACGCGGGCAACTCACCGCCGTCCCCCAGGACCGGCTCGGTGTCCGGACGGCCGACGGCGCCCGCGCCTGAAGTGCCGCCTTCTCCCTCACCAGCCGGTAATCGTGCCGCCACCCGTTACCCCCGAGCCGCCGTCCGATCTGAACTCAGATGATGCCCCGCTTCCCGCACTTCACTCCTCGGATCGGCCGGCCCGCCGCGGGCTGGGCATGGTCGGCTTGTTCCTCATCCCGGTCGCCTGCTCCCGCCAGCCAACGGACGTCATCCGGTTCCCGGCGTGCGGCAGTCACCCCAGGCGACACGGGCCCGCAGCAAAACGCCGTCCCACCCAGTCCAGTCGCCTGATTGCCCCGGGCGCTGCCTGCCGGGCATGCTGCGCGTCCGGAGAGAAGGGATGACCGTGTCCGAACACGACGACGCACAGGCGGCGGAAGCTCGCTCAGGAAGGCCGTGGAGCTCCTGCGCGACGACGACGCAGCCGACGGAACCGAGGTGAGGTGACCCAACAGGCCGTTGCAGAGGCCATCAGCGCGCTGCCCGAGTCACCTCGGCCGGGATGGACACCCGAGCAGGAGACGCAGATCCGGGCCATGGAGGGCCTGATCCGCAAGGTCCGGTATCTGACCCGGACGAATTTGGGCTGGTGGCGCAAGCAGCGGGAGTGGCGGGCGCGGCAGCGCCTGGTCGACCTGGCGATGGCGGGCGAGCCGGAGATGTTCAACGAGGCGGAACTGCGGCACTGGAAGAGCCACATGACGGTGGAGGTACTGCTGGAGTTCGCGGCCAGCGCGATGAAGCGAGCCGACACCGAATGGCGCTCAGCCGCCTGGCGACGGTGCACGCCGCGACGTACGAGGACCTGACGAGGGCCAAGGAGCAGCTCGCCGGACAGCGCGAGACCCTCGGCTGACTCTGCCGGGGCAGCGGCGACTGCAAGGCGTGCGACGGCCGCGGCTGAGCTGACCACCCTGGGATGACCTGCGCTCCCTGAGTGAAGGGCTCCCCGCCGACTCGACCGGCGGGGAGCCCCCGGGCTCATCCCTTCTCCTCGTCGGCGTCCGCGCTGGCCCTATCGAACAGGGCACGAAGGCGGGCCCGCCAGACGCGTGTCGTGAGTCCACCAGGGCCGGTGTGTCCGCTCCAGTGCCGTGACCAGCGAATACGCGGTCCTACTCGTGGGGGCGGCCGGGATTCCCGGCACCGGGGAGCCCTCCGGTCCGGCTCCGCCCAAGGCGCCGGACTCGGCCTGTCCATCGTCTCCTCCATCGCGCAGGCACACAGCGGTTCAGTAACCGCCCACCCGAATCCCGACGGCGGCCTGAAGATCCGCATCTCGCTTCCCCACCTCACTGACGCACCCCTCGCAGCCTGCATCCAGACCACCTCAGGAGCATCGTGAAACCATCAGGAGAACCCTCGATCAAGGGGGACACTGATGAACGCGGTGACGGATCAGGGCGACGATCGAGCCCTGACGGGTCATCACGTCGGGAGCCAAGGCCGAACCGGCGGAACTGGCAGGGTTGGCAAACCGCAGGCACCGTTCGGCGGCACGAAGTCCTCCGGCTACGGCAGTTTCGGCGGCCGCTGGGGCATCAAGGCGTTCTCCCACACCCGCTGGATGACCGTTGCCACCCGGCACGCCGACTACCCGTTCTGAGTCCCGGCGGGGTCGTGCCGTTCGGCGCGACCCTGGCAGGTCGGTCCGAACGGCACGGCCGGTCAGGGCTCGTCGGCCCTGTTGGGGGTGTTACGGCTTGTGGATGAGCTTGCCGACGGCGTTGGCCTCCATTACCTGGTTGCTGGCCAGGTACTTCCAGGACAGGTTGACGAATCCGTGGTCGCCCCAGTTGGGGCCCCAGGAGTTCTCGACCCGCACGCCCTTGCTGTTGTAGCCGACGATGGTGACCCCGTGGCCGCCCGCGTACTGCTCACCGGAGGCCGGGTAGTACGTGTAGGAGGCGGCCTTCTGGGAGTTGAGGTTGAAGAAGCTGTTGTAGACGCGGATCGAGATGGCGACCGGCTCGCCCTTGGCCAGCGCGGCTTTCACGTCGGTCTTGATCTGAGCGCCGGTGTGCAGTGGGGTGTAGCCGGACAGCTTCCAGTGCGCGGCGTTGGCTTTCTCGCTCGCGGTCGGCTGGGTGGTGTAGTCGAAGTCCCCCTGCCAGTAGTGGGGCCTGGAGTCGATGCCCTGCGACATGGCTATCTTGAAGTGCTGCTGCGGCGCGCTGCCCCCGTCGTGCCCCTTGGAGATCTGGGCGTAGGTGTACATGGGCGCCCCGGGGTAGGCGGAGATCTTCTGCTCCCTCTCCAGGATGGTGTAGGCCGTGTAGTCGATGGCCCACGCGGCACAGGAGCCGACCTGGCCCTGATTGCCGGGCGTGGGGGCGTACTTGGTCAGGTCGACGCTGGCGGGAGGGGTTGCGCCGACCTTCTCCTGCGATGTGCCTGCGCCCACCACATGGGGGGCGGCGGACACCAGCCGGGACTCAACCGAATGGCGCAGCACGGAATCGCGCCACGTCGACCGGGAGGGCAGGGCACCGAGACCATGCGGCAGCTTGCCGTGACCTGCCTGCGGTGCCTGGACGGGGGCTGGGTCGCGATGAGGTACGTCGGTGCTCGCCGAGGAGACCCCGACGGTGACGGCCCCTATCGCTCCCGCCGTGGCAAGCGCGATGGCAGTGCGCGACTTGCCGCTGATGGTCTTCCACTTGTGGGAAGCACGACTCATGGATGTCCTCCTGGGACTGCCAGGGCCCTGACAAAGGCCGCTGCGAAGCAGCACTTCCTGAGCCCTGGGCGAGATGGCCGGGACGGATGTCCCGGCGTGCGTGGGTGCCTTGGAGCTCGGCGTACGCGATCCGGCCGTTCGACGAGGCGAACGGTTCGCGCATGGAGCCGGGAAATGAGAGAGAAGTCCGGGGCGCCGCTCAAAGAATTGAGGGCTGCCACATCTCTCGTGAACTGGACGCTTTCGAAGGCATGTCCAATGGGCAGCAGAAATTAGCCGAGCAACGCGTCTCGAAGCAAGTCCCAAGTGACAGCAATCACAAACCCGTCGTCGAGGGAGAGGACATAAGGGACCCCGTCCGGCGCGCGACGCCACGGCCTTACGGAAACCACGCCGTCGCCGTTCCGCACCTCCGGATATCTCCTGGGCGGGTCCGCAACGGCACAGGTCACAGCAGGTTTCGCCGCAGGCTCCGGTGCGCGACGGAGCGCGGTAGGCCGCGCCGGCACCCCACACAAGGGGATGCGAGGGCACGGGATTGCTGCGTCCACGAACTCGCCGCGCTGTGAACTCCATTACCTGGCGCCGCTATCTCCGATGACACGGGCAATATCCGACGGACAACCCAAATGTGCTTACATCGTCGTCGATGTGCACCTGATGTTCCGGAATGAAGGGAGTCGTCGATGGGCCCAGAGAACCCCGGAAAAAAATCCTGGGTTTCTGTTATCTGACCTGGCCCGCCAGGGTCTCCCAGGTATCGAAGGCATGCAGACGCGAGTGCGACAGAGAGCGAGGACGGACATGACACCGGAACGTGAAGCCGCGGTCGTCGCGGCCGCACAGGCAGGTGACCAGCAAGCGCAGGACGAGCTTGTGGCCGCATATCTGCCGCTGGTCTACAACATCGTCGGACGTGCGCTCCACGGTCATGCGGACGCCGATGACGTCGTGCAGGAGACCATGCTGCGCGTCCTGGACGGCATGGCCGGCCTGCGTAAACCGCATCGGTTCCGCTCGTGGCTGGTGTCGGTGACGATGAACGAGATACGCCGGCACTGGCGCAGTAAACAGGCATCGGCCACCGGTACCGGTGTGGACGAGGTGACCGAACTGGCCGATCCTGGTGCGGATTTCGTCGATCTGACCATCATCCAGCTGGGTCTTTCCGGTCAGCGCCAAGAGGTCGCCGAGGCGACCCGGTGGCTGGACGAGGACGATCGGGCCTTGCTGTCGTTGTGGTGGCTGGAGGCCGCGGGTGAGTTGACCCGCTCCGAGGTGGCCGCCGCCCTGAAGCTGCCCGCGCGATTCGTCGCGGTGCGGGTGCAGCGGATGAAGGCGCAGCTGGAAACCGCCCGGGTGGTGGTGCGCGCGCTGTCGGCAACGTCCCGTTGTCCGCGGCTGGAGCCCGTCGTGGCTCGGTGGGACGGGGTCCCCTCCGCACTGTGGCGCAAGCGCATATCCCGACACGTCCGCGACTGCAGGGCCTGCTCGGGGCGGCGCAACGGACTGATACCGGCGCAGCGCCTCTTCGTCGGCATCGCCCTGGTACCGCCGAGTGCCGCTGTCGCCTGGTCCGCGACTCAGGCCGGCCACAGTGCGGCGGCGTTCGAGCCAGCGGCCCAGCCGACCGGTGCACGTGGCGGACACGCCAGCACCACGCCCCAGACGGCGGGACGGCATGCGGCCCATCCCTGGGTCGCCGAACTGGGAACCCTCCCACTCATCGAGGGAACCGTGATCCATCTGCGGGTCGAGCACCTGCCCAGCGGCGCCATCCCGAAACCGGTGTGGCTGTGGTGGTCGGGCACCGACGCCACCCCCACTCAGGTCGACCTGCTCTGGCAGGTCTTCCTGCGACGCTTCGACATCGAGCACACCTTTCGGCTGTTCAAGCAGACCCTCGGCTGGACCCGCCCCAAGATCCGCACCCCCGAAACCGCCGACCGATGGACCTGGCTCATCCTGGCCGCATACACCCAACTACGCCTGGCCCGGCCGCTGGCGGCCGACCTGCGGCGACCGTGGGAGAAACCAAATCCGTCCGACCGTCTCACCCCTGCCCGAGTCCGCCGCGACTTCAGGCACCTCCGCCCGAAGACCCTCTGCCCAGCCGAAGCACCGAAAGCCTCCCGACCCGGCCCAGGCAGACCACCCGGCCGCAAGAACACCCACCCCACACCCCGCCACGACGTCCACACAGTCCGCAAAACAGACACAACCAAACGACGAACGAAGAAATCAACAACCCCACGACCCCGCCGCAAAGGTTAAAGATCAAGCTAGTGGCGCGTCGCTGCTTAGTTGTGGCATGACTGGTTGGGAGACTGACATCTGAAAAGTTCCAACCCT
>NZ_NNBP01000061.1 GCF_002803155.1 Streptomyces sp. CB02959 | reverse complement strand
ACCCCGATCGAGACCAACGAGATCTCCGTCTACGTGCCCATCGGCTCCGAGGCATGGCAACTCGTCCTCGACCTGACCGGCCTGCAAACCTCCATCAACCTCACCGGCTGGACCGCCACCCCCGACCCGACCAACGAACGCATCCTGTTCAAACCCAACACCGGCCACGCCACCCTCACCCCCGAACAAGGCATCACCGTCCAACTCAACAAACTCCGCATCAACCGCCAGGTCGGCACCGCCCCCGTCACCATCGAACTCAAATGGCGCACCCCCGGAACCACCAACTGGCGAACCGAGCAACAAACCCTCTCCATCGGCAAATTCCCCGCCGGCTTCTACCTACGCAACCTCAAAGCCGACCCCCCGCACTACATCGAAAACGGCGACAGCGTCACCCTCACCTGGGAACGCTCCACCATCGGAAGCGAGACCTACCACCTGCTGTACGAGAACACCGAAATCGACGTCACCAAATACAGCACCCTCCCCGTCCACGACATCCGCCGCAACACCATGCTCTACCTCCGCGGCCGCATCCAACAAGGAACCGGAACCGCAGAACGCACCATCAACACCTACATCACCGTCAACAAACCCGACCTCGAAGTCGGAACCCTTCATGTCAATCAAACAACCTCCCTTGCTGGCCCAGTGCTGGCACTCAAGGCGACTTGGGTTAACCAGTCACTGCCCTACAGTGGATGGGTCAAAGCAACCGCTCCCACTGACGGCATCTTGACCGTTACCATGGTCAAAAACAGCGAGGTGAAGATCAAAATCGGAACAAACGAGGCCGTCACCGTCAGGTCCATGTACAACTCCGGAACTTGGGACCACTCCTATGCCTCCTTCCCCGTCCCACAAGGAAGCGAGATGGCTATCGAAAGAGTGCGGCAAGGTGATTCCGCTCGCGAGTTTCCAGAATTTTTGTGGTACGCCTTCGGAGATGGGCAGGGCCTGACCTTCCGGCAGTAGGCATTGCAAAAGCCAGGAAATCCGTCATCGAAACAAGGCGCCGACTGTCTGAATCGGTCGGCGCCGCAACGACACCTTGCTGCCAGCGTTTCGCGAGTACACAGCTGATCCTCCTCGGCCTCCAGGGTCGGCGACCGACATGGCGACGTAGCTCCGGGCTGCTGTGCACATCAGATGAGGCCCGGCTCTTGGTACCCCGCGATTCCCTATGAACCCAGGACTTCTGTCTGGCAGTCAGGGGCAGATGGACTCGTCGCCGTGGTCACTGACCGAGCATTCGGAAAGTTTCATATCCGACTCCACCGTCAGAGGCGATCCGCACGGCCGCGCCGGATGCAGTCCAGATCGCAGATCGCTCGCACCTCCGGCAGAACAACCTGTGCAAAGCGGTCGAGAAGTGCGTCGTCGCCCACCGCACCTGCCTCACTCCGCCCGAGGAGGCGAACCAGGACGCCCTGGTGGAACGGCCTGCCGAGCCGGCGGCGGCATACGAGCTCCACGCAGCGGGCACCCACCCGGGCTACCGCCGACGCCGGTCTCGGCTGGTTCAGCAGCAGGTACGGAGGCATGGCGGAGGTCGTCCCCCAGATATCAGGGCTCTCCCACCTGTGGGGTAGGCGAAAGGCCCTCGTCTAGAACGGTCCGCAGCACGCCCCCAGGATGTCGCCCGCGGCCGCCCACAGCTGGAGATGTATCCCGCCCGCGCCCCCCGACACCTGGAGCGGGACCGAACCGGCTGGGACGGTGCGTGACGCACCCTCCCCATCACCGCCCCCGATCCCACCGCGATGCCGCTCGGCGACCCCGAGATCCGCTCCGGCTTCCTCGTCCTCGGCGACGCCGCCGACGCCACCCACCGACCCGACACATCAGACACGGAAGGACAGAGTTCATGGGCATCGTCACCCAGACCGTCGCCGCGCCCGCAGAGACAACCGCCGATTTCGGCAACGAGCTCCAGTACTCGCTCACTACCGTCCCCGACCCGCTGACCGTCAGCCCGCCCAGCGGCACCGTCGCACTCGGCGACCTGATCATCGTCGGAAGCCGCATCTCCCCAACCCCGATCGAGACCAACGAGATCTCCGTCTACGTGCCCATCGGCTCCGAGGCATGGCAACTCGTCCTCGACCTGACCGGCCTGCAAACCTCCATCAACCTCACCGGCTGGACCGCCACCCCCGACCCGACCAACGAACGCATCCTGTTCAAACCCAACACCGGCCACGCCACCCTCACCCCCGAACAAGGCATCACCGTCCAACTCAACAAACTCCGCATCAACCGCCAGGTCGGCACCGCCCCCGTCGTCATCGAACTGAAATGGCGCACCCCCGGATCAACCTCCTGGCGTACCGATCAGCAGACGCTCTCCGTCGGAAAATTCCCCGCCGGCTTCTATCTGCGCGAACTTAAAGCCGACTCCCACTACATCGAAAACGGCGACACCGTCACCCTCACCTGGGAACGCTCCACCATCGGAAACGAGACCTACCACCTGCTGTACGAGAACACCGAAATCGACGTCACCAAATACAGCACCTTCCCCGTCCACAACGTCCGCCGCAACACCATGTTCTACCTCCGCGGCCGCATCCAACAAGGAACCGGAACCGCAGAACGCACCATCAACACCTACATCACCGTCAACAGGCCAGACCTGGAGGTGCGCGACTTGACCGTGCGCGGCAGGGTCATCGGTGATCTCAATGCCGACAAGGTGTACGGCCAAATCTCTCCGAAGCCGGAGAGTCGACTGTTCCAGAGGAAGAACATTATTACCGCGACAGCCGGCTACGAGAGGGTCGCACCTACTGCCGGATTCCTGGTCGGCAACAACATCGGAAATGCGACAAATCAAGGAACTCTGATCGATCCTGGAAGTCACCAGCGACTATGGCGAACTGAGGCACGTCGAAGTCGCCCCCCGCCAATGCTCCACCCTCGTCGTCGCCGCGGGAGAAACCATCAAGATCACCGCAACCGGGGGAAGCGTCAATCACCAGACATTCTGGTACTCCATCGGAGGTCTGGCCTTCAACTGAAGTCCGGGGATTGCGGTACGCGGCTGCCCGGGTTGGCAGCTGTTCTGAGGTGCTGGGCATCCACGCATCGCAGTCCGCGGAGCACGAGTCCGCGCAGAGCCTGATGCCCGTCACGAGCCGGCGGGAAGGTGGCAGACCCGAAGTCGGTCGGCGAGACGACCTCAAGGGACAAGATCGTGAGACAGAAGGGCCGCGTCCTCCACTGAGACAGCCGGGAACTCCCAGGTCGCGGCAACGGAACGGGACGCTCCGAATGCGGGCCTACACGAACGCCCCCGCCTGCGAGCCGCCCGCCGTCAGGTGTTCAGGTCCCGCACGATGGCCTCGACGACCGCGTCCGAGCCCTCGATCGACGTGGGCATCACGACACCAACCACCGTTCGGTGCGCGGCGCCCCTCGACAGCAGCGACGGCTCGGGCTTTGCGATCACGATCCGCAAAACGCCGCACCCTGGAGCCCCCTCGATCCGGTAGCCGGGCTGAAGGCGAGACAGCCAGGCGTGGTCCACCGCCACGGCGGCACCGAGCACTGCGCCGACACGCAGACCACGCGTCACCCAGGCCGACCAAGCGACCTCGCTCCAGTCGGCGCCGTCGCTCTGGTCCGGGATGACGTCCGAGAGGTCCGGATGCTGCTCACCGACCCAGCGTGACGGCTGCGCCTTACGGAGAACCCACTGCCCATCCCGGTCGACCTCGCCAGGGTCAAGGCCCGGGGTGATGCGCATGTCCAGAGCGACGTGTCCATCGGTGATCCGGTCGCCGTGGACCCAGACCTTGTCCTTATTGACGACCCAGTCGCAGAGTCGCTCCATTGACGCTGTCACTCGTTGTACTCCCAGGAGAGATCGTTGCCCCTACACGGTAGACGGGTGTGACTGATTCACCCGGCGAGTGAGCGCTTGATGGCGAGGCTGAGTATTTGAAGCCGTCCAGGGGATGCTTCAGCGGGCCTACGATTCGATGGTGCGGAAGACGAAGGCGTTCAAGGAAGCCGTTGCCCAGACGCTCGCGGAGCTGGCCCACCTCGGGGTGACCCTCGCGCCGGCGACCGTCGAGGACACCATCGAGAAGAACATCAGCACCGTGGCGGAGCGGCTCGGGATTCAGGTGCGCTCCGCCTGGCGGTACTTCGACGCCAAGGCCACAGCTGGCCGTCTGGCGCAGAGCCTGTCCTCCTACGAGGAGAGCAGCAGTGAGAAGGGCGTGGGCCAGGCCCCGATGCCGCCGGTCGGCAACCCCGAACTCGCCCTGGTCCTCGCGGGGGTGCCCGATTCCCTGGCCCAGACCGGCGGCGACCTGTACGCGGTCATCGTCAACGTGGCGGTCAACGCGTGGATGGCTGGCCACATCCACGGCGAGGACGGCTGCACCGGGTGCGGTGACCGCGGCTCGGCCGGGCACGACTGGGAAGCCCGGATGCGCACCATCGCCGAGATGCAGCCGAACATCACCAAGTGGTTCGACCGCGACGTGTGGACCGCCGCCGTCAACGACGCCGGTTTCACCGTCACCCGCCGCTGACCTGCCGGGCATGCCAAAAGCCCCCGGATCGCGAGGGCGAATTCCGGGGGCCGGGTTCGGTGGGGCAGGCTGCGTCAGTTCTCGGTGGGGCCGTCGTCGGTGCAGCGTCGACGGGCGGCGATAACGGCGCCTGCGCCGGTGGCCAGGAGCAGCCCGGCGCCGCCGAGCAGCCACGGTGTGGCGTCGGCGCCGGTGTGCGCGAGCGCACCCTGGGGTGCGGGAGCTGCGGTAGCCGATGTGGTCTGGTCTGCGGGCGGGGTGTCGGAGGGCGAGGTGGACGGGGACGAGGTGCTCTCGTCGTTGCGCGGCTTGTCCGAGACCGGCTTGTCCGTCGGCTTTTCGGTCGGCTTCGCGGTGGGGGTGGAGGGCGGTGTGGTGCTGGAGGTCTTGGCGTTGGTGACGGTCACGGTGACGGGGTCGCCCGGCTTGGCCGTGAAGGTCTTCGAGGGCTTGTAGAGGTCGTAGCCATCGGGCGCCTTGACCTGCTTGACCCAGAAGTCGGTGCCGCTACGGGAGTTGACCGGCAACTGCGCGGTGGCCGACCCGTTGGCACCGGTGGTCAAAGTGAGGACGGTCGTGTCGCCGCTGCCGATGTCGACCGTGGAGCCGGACAGCGGCTTGCCGCTCGTGTCGTCCTTGGCCGTCAGCCGAACCGAGGCGCGCTTGAAGGGGTCGGTGATCGTCAGCGGTGCGGCGGTGCCGGGCGTAACAATGACGTCTTGGTCATCGACCGTGTCGAGCAGCTTGCTGCCGCTGGAGACCTCCTTGAGGCGGTAGACGCCCGGGGCCAGATCCTGGAAGGTCAGCTGTCCGTCGGCGTTGGTCTTGCCGTTGCCGGCTTCCTTGCCTGCGGAGTCAAGCAGGGTGAACGTGGCGCCAGCCAGAACGTCGCCTGCGGGGTCCTTCGTCAGGATGGCAACGCCTCCGGTCTCCGCCGCGATACGCGGTGCCGGGGCGACGGACGTGGAGGGTGTGGGGTCGGGGCTCTGGGCCCAGGCAGCCGGGGCCCAGGACAGAGTGCCGGTCACCGTAGCGGCGACAGCGACGGCGGCGGACAGATCGGCTGCGCAAGAAGAGACTCTCCTGGGTGGGATGGGCACAACTGCCCATCGGTATGAAGGGAATGAGGCCGGTCAGCGGGAGCGGCCGGACGACGGGCTGGGTGGCGGTGCCGCCGGTGTTGTGCGGGGTCGGGGTGAAGCGGTGATCGCGTAGCGGCGGGCGGCGGCGCGTACGAGGCGCTGCTGTTCTTCGGCTGGCCGCTGCTCGATGCGGGCCAGTCCCTCGCCGATGGTGGCCCCGAAGGGGGATCCGGCGGTGAGCCCGGCGGCTTGGACGATCTGGGCGGCGGCTTCGGCTTCGACGAGGAGGCCGTACTCGGCGGGGACGCCGAGCATGAATGGGACCTCTTCCCGTACGCCGCTGAGGGCTTCGGTCAAGGTCATGCCGTCGTACATGACGTTCTCGACCAGATCGAGCACGGTGTGGGTGGCGCTGTGCAGCCGTGCGCGGAAGGCGGGGTCGGTGAGCCAGAAGCCGTTCGGTCCTGGCGGTGGTTCGGGCTCACCGGCCGAGGGAGTGTGCAGCTGTGGAGGGCGCCAGCGTGAGGGCAGCCAGCGGGGCGGGGACATGGGACTCCGTGTACGGGTGGGTGGTCAGCGGGTACGCGCAGAGCCTCCGGTGGCGGTGGCTGACTTCGGTAGGGCAGCACGGGCCGTTGCCGGGCGAACCGGGGCGGGGGCTGGCGTGTCAGGGAACCAGATGCGGGCGTACTGCGTGATCGCCCTGCGCAGTCCGGTGCCCTCCGCGCCCTTCCACGGGGGTTCGCCACTGCCGGTGCTGTGCCAGTCGCGGAAGACGCCGTATCCGTCCCTGCCGGCCGTAAGGTCGCGGGCGGCGTCCCGCCGGGCGAAGGTGCCGTGGTCGGCGAAGGGGAGGATCGCGGTGTCGACGACGCCCTGGTCGGGGTGGATGACGCGCAGGCGCAGTCCGTCGTACTCGCCGTGCCGGATGGTGGGGGCGAAATCGATCCGCAGCCGCAGTGGCGACCCCGGCTGGGGAGTGGCGTAGTAAGAGTTACCGACGACGGCGTGGTCATCGAAGGGCAAGGCGAGGACGTTGTCGAAGAACTGCTCTGTCTGCAAGGGCATGTGGCCTTCTCGTGGGCAGGAAGTCAGCGCCGTGGGCCGCTGCGCCCGGCGGGGAGGGCTGAGGGGAGCGTGGTGGTGCTCCACCGGGGGATGTTGCGCGTGGTGAGCGCGGGCGGTCGTCGGGCAGCGGTGCGCTGGACGTCTAGTGGCGTCGGGACTGGAGGTGGCGGGGGCGTGATGGGCGTGAGCTGGGCGTGCTCGCGCAGGGAGCGGGGCATGTAGTCCTTCCACCGTGGCAGCGGCGCAGGGTCGGACACGCTCAGGGTGATGGCTTTCACCAGCGGGACGGGGGTGTTGGTGGAGGCGGTGGCGTACCAGCGGGGGTAGCTGTTCTTCGGGCCGCCCCACATGTACCAGCGGGCCTGAAGCGTGGTGAGTTCCTTTTCCGGATCGAGGCGGCCGGTGGTGTATTCCAGGCCGGCCATCCCGTCCGGGGTCTGCAGTTCCAGGACGTCCCATCGCGGGTGCTGCGTCTTCCAGCCACGGTTGATCAGCGGCGCCACGGCGGCGAAGGCGGCTCGTTCGGGATCCGTGGGGTCGGGCGGGGCGAGGTAGTGGTCGGGGCCGTCCTTGTACGCCTGGGCCAGGGCCGTGGTGAATGCGGTGACAAACTCGGTGGGGCACTGGTCGTTGAAGCTCACGCCCCAGGAGGGCGGGCCGAAGCGGTCGTGGTAGGCGTTGATCCGCCAGAGGCCGTCGTCGTCTCCTTCGGGCAGGAACCCGAGGCGGACCTTGCGGTCGGGGGCGGTCAGATAGGCGTTGGCGAGGTCATCGTGGTGCAGCTCCCAGCCGAGCGCGCGCAGCGGTTCAAGGGCCGGGTCGCCGATGGTGATGCTACCGGCGAGGTAGCGAGGGGTGACGTAGACGTCTCCATCGATCGTGTCGTCATGGGGTGGCACGCGGCTCCTGGTCATGAGGGGTGAGCGGCTACGGGTGCGGCCGGTTCAGCCGACGGCGGTCACCGATGGTCGGGGTGATGGGGGTCAAGGGGTGGTGTTCTCCAGGGCGCGGGGAGCGAGGGCGGCGAGCGCGGCTGCGAGGAAGGCCGGCAGGAGCAGGGCTGTGGGCAGGGTGGTGGCGCTGGCGAGGGCGCCGATGAGAGCGGGGCCGGCCATCCAGCCGAGGTATCCCGTGACAGAGACTCTGGCTACGGCCGTGGGTCCGCCGGGACCGGCGGCTGTGATCAGGCAGGGCACGGTGCTGGACAGGCCGAGACCGAAAACGGCCCAGCCGATTAGGGCCAGCGGCACGCTGGCGGCCAGTACGCCGGTGGTCAGCCCGGCCGCGGCGAGCACCGCGCCGGCCCGGACCACAGCGGGAGCGCCGAAAGCTGTGGTGAGCCGGTCTCCGGTCAGCCGGCCGAGCGCCATGGCCGCGCTGTAGAGGGCGAAGGCGGCAGCGCTAAGGGCGGTGGTGCCATGCAGGGAGTGCACGTGAACGGCGGCCCAGTCGGCTGCCGCCCCCTCCCCCAGCAGCGTTGCCGCCGCCAGGCCGCCCAGCAGCCACAGCTTCCTCGACGACACGATCGGCTGGCCCTGACCAGAGCGAACGTGACCGGACAGCCTTGGTTGATCAGTTCCGGTCAAGTTTCGCGTGCGCGGTGCGGCGGCGAGTGCGACGGCGGCCAGGACCGCACCGGTCGTAAGGAACAGGACGCTGTGGGTGGTGCGGGCGGTGGTGGCGGCCAGCGTGGCTCCGCCGAGGGCGCCGATCGAGTACGCGGCGTGGAAGGAGGCCATGATGGGGCGGCCGTAGGCATGCTGGCAGCGCACCGCCGAGGAGTTGGCTGCGACGTCAAGGACGCCGTGCGCGACCCCGAAGGCCAGTGCCGCCACGAGCAGCGAGAGGAGTGTGCGGCACGGGCCCAGGAGCGCGAGACAGAAGGCCAGGGCGACGGCGCCCCAGATGAGCAGGCGGGGAAGCCGTTCGGGGCGTGCGAGTCGGCCACCGATCTGCAGGCCGGAGACCATCCCGAGGGCGGTAGCGAGCAGGACCACGGAGAGCCCGGCGGTGCTGAGTTGGACAGTCTGCTGGACTGCGGACAGGCGTGCGCCCCACACAGCCATGACCATGCCGAGACCGATGAAGTAGCCCGTCAGCACACGACGGGTGCGCACCAGATCGATGGTGACGGTGCCGTTCACGCGGTGTGTCCCGCGCCTGCCGCTTCCTAGGGATGGGGGGCCACCTGAATGTCGAGGTTGCGGTACGCCTCCTGGACGCGTGTCTGGGCGATGGCGGCAGTCGGCCCCGTGGTGATCAGGTAGCCGATGCGGGCGCTGAACATATCGCCCTGCGGCGGCAGAACAAGCTGATCACCGGCCTGGCGCTGGAATCGGACGCGCTCCAGCCAGTCGGCACGGGCGGCGAACTCGGCGTCTATGTGGCGGCTGGTGAGAGCGCCGGAGTAGGCGGGGTAGATCAGGCGGATCGCTGCTGCCTGGCTGCGGGTGGGGGTGAGGTCGGGGGCGTGGCCGCAGGCGATGTCTGCGGCGGCGCGGGCCAGGTCCACGCCAGTGGCCAGGTGGACGAGGTGGCCGATCATGTCGCCGGCGAGCCGGGCGTTGACCTCGATCAGATGGGGCCGGCCGTCGACCAGACGCATCTCCACGTGGCTGACCCCGTCGGTAACGCCGAGCGCGTCGAGGGCCGCGACGGCGACCGGGGCCACGGTGGCGAGCAGCGGGTCGTTCGCGTCGACAGCGTGGGCGAGTTCCTCGAAGAACGGTGGCATGCCAACCGTCTTGCGGGTGACCGCAACCACGGTGGTCTGTCCCCGGTAGGTGACGCATTCGACGCTCACCTCCGGTCCGTCGAGGTATTCCTCGACCAGGACCCGCGTGTTCTCCACGCCCTGGCCGGCGGCCTGGGCGGCAAACGCGTATGCGCCGGGCAGTTCATCGGGGGCGTTGACGCGGATGACGCCGATGCTTGCTGCGTGCGAGGCGGGCTTGAGGACGACGGGGTAGCCGATGCGCTGCGCGGCCTGGGCCGCCTCGCTCTGGTCACGCACGCTGACGGAGGCGGCGGAGGGCACGCCGTGCCGGGCGAACAGCACGCGGGAGGTGTTCTTGTTGCGGCAGCCCTGCAGCGACTCGGGTGCGGTGGTAGGCAGGCCGAGCTGACGAGCAAGGCGCGCGACGGGAACGAGGTACCACTCGGTCCACGTCATGACCCCGGCCAGCGGATACCGCTCCGCCAGAGTACGTCCGGCCGCAGACAGCGCCGCCTGGTCGGCGGGATCGGCAACCACCCAGTCGAGGAGGAACTCGCGCTCCCAGGTCGGCTCGGCGCCGCAGATCAGGACGACGTCGTAGTGGGCAGCGACGTTCTCAAGGCAGTACCCGCGATACGCCTGGGCCTCCATATCGGCGGCAGCGACGACCAGGACGACGGGGCGAGAGGGCAACAGAACACTCCATAAGGGGATCGATAACAAGGGAAGTTGGCGTGGGGAGCCAGGTCAGGGGGTGCGCAGGCCAGGAGCAGTGCGCAGGCGGGCGAAGGCGGTGATCAGGCCCAGGGCCTGCAGGACGGCGCAACCGGTGATCACGTGGCCGAGCAGGGCGGGCGGCACGGCGGCGACGAGGACGCCGGCGACGGGGTAGGGCAGAAGGAGCAGCAGGATCGTCAGCGACAAGGTGGCGCCGAACACCTGGGCGGGGATGAGGTGGGAGCGCAGGGTGCGCAGCACCACGGTCAGGCCGCCCTCGCCGGCCATGAGGATGGCGATCAGCGCGAGATAGACGCTGTAGGTGTGGGTGAGCGAGACGGCCAGGCACGCGGAGGCGGCGAGCGTGGCGGACAGAGCACCGACCGGCCACAGGCCCCAGCGGTCGATGGCCCGGCGGCACACGGCGACCGCTCCGAGGGAGGTGACGGCGGCGGCCGACCAGACCAGGCCGACGTCGGCGGTGGAGTGCCCGAGCTGCGTGACCACGATCACCGGGGCCGCGGCCTGCAATAGGCCCACCGCGAGGTTCGACACGGTCAGTCCGGTCACCAGCCAGCCAAGGGTCGGCAGCGATCGCAGGGTCTGCCAGCCGGTGCGCAGTCCTTGGAACACGGGCTGCGCCGCTGCCTGCTCGCGGTGGAACTGGCGTGGGGCGAGCGCGGTGGTGAGCAGCGAGAAACCGGCGATCGCGGTGAGCGTCCCGGTGGCCCCGGCCCACTGGAGCAGCAGTGCGGCAAGCGCGGGTCCGGCCAGGGTGGCGACCTGGTCGATGCCGAGCAGCACGGACTGCACGCGGTGCGCGCGATCGCCGGCCTCACGGCTGGCCACCCCGCCTGCGGTCTCGACCGCGATGTAGGAGAACTCGGTGAGCACACCGGTGGACGCGGCGAGCAGCATGACGGTGACCGTGGCAGCCGACCCCTGTGGCAGAGCCGGCAGGAGGAGGGCTGCGGCCAAGACGACCACGGCCCGCGCCGCCGAGGCCAGGCGGAGCACGGTGGTGGTGCCGTGGCGGTCGACCAGGGCCCCGGCGACGACGAACGCGCCCAGGCGTGGGATCCACTCCAGCGCGAACGCCGCGCCGGTCAGGGCTGCGGAGTTGGTGGTGGCCAGCACCAGCAGCGGGATGCCGTACGTCGTCATGGCGAACGCGGCGGCATCCATGCTGCGCGGCAGGTAGACGCCGCGCAGCATGGTGGGAACCGGCCGGCGGGCGTGCCGGGGTCCGACGCGGGATCTCACGCAGCGTGCTCCGACTTGTCCGCCGCGTGTGGGGAGCAGGTCTCCGCCGTGCGTAGGGCTTGCGGGTGCTCCTGGAACCACGTAGCAAGTGCGACCCGGGAGACTTCGAGCGCACGCGCCGCGTCCGGGCCCAACACCGCGTTCAGGGCCTCCAGTCGGTCCCGTGCGTCGTCGTCCTTTGGGTCCTGGTGTGTGTCCGGCACGCGGGCCAGGAGCTGCAGCGTGCTCTGGACGCGGGTGACGAAGTCGCTGCTGGAGTTGGGGTATTGGTGGGTGCGGGCCCAGCGGGCGGCGGTGTCGTAGACCTCGGCGAGGCCCTCGCCGCTGCGGGTGAGCCGGTAGCGGGCCGGCTGGGCTTCTTCGTCGGCGTAGATCACGCCGAAGTCGCGGGCGGTATCGAGGGCGTGGCGCAGCTGGTGGCGGGTGAGGTCGTCGAAGGTGACGCCGAGGCTGCCGCGGCTGACCGGTCCGTTGTCGTCGATCTCGCTGATGAGTCGGATCAGGCCCGGCAATGACATGGCGCTGATCGTTCGGCGCGCGTGCGGGTGGTGGAGGATCCCCGGGGTGGTCATCGGCGCGGACCTCCGGCCGGAGAGATGGGTCGGGCGGGTATCTGGTGGGAGAACAGGTCGCTGGACTTCCACGCGGTACTCGCCGGGTGCGTGGTCGCCAGCGCCGGAGTGGTGGCCGGCGCGGCGGGGGCTGTGGGCGCCGGGAGACGGGACTGGGTGGTGGCCCAAGGGGCGGAGCGGGCCTGGGACGGGGCGGGGCTCTGTCCCCACAGCGGGTGCGTGCCGGCACCGGCGAGCGGTCGTCCGCCCGCCCAGGCCGAGACCGCCTGGAAGACGGGGGCGAGGGCCTGGCCATTGGCGGACAGGCGGAAGTCGCCGTTGCCGGTGGCCTCGACCAGGCCGTCGGCGACCAGCCGGTCCAGTGGCTTGTAGACGGCGGGCAGTCCGTAGCCGGGCATGGCCTCGTCCGCCAGCGTCTTGGCGGACGCGGCGCCACGGGCCTTCAGCGTCCACAGGATCGGGGTGGCATGCCGGGAGCTGATCAGCGTCAGGGCGTCTTCGACGTTCTGGGCCGCGGGGATGCGCTCGGGCTCCATCTCGCCGGTGGTCTTGTTGCGGACGAGGTCCTTCTCCAGGTGAGCATCGCCCCAGGCGGCGATCACAGTGAGGACGGGCGACAACTCGGCGCCACGCGCGGTAAGGCCGTAGGTGACGTGACGCGGGGTGTACTCGGTGCGTTCGACCACGCCGGCGTCGGTGAGGCTGCGCAGCCTGGGGTGGAGCTGGCCGTCGCGAAGCCACGGCAGGTGGGACTTGATCTCCGCGTAGCGCAGCGGCTTGGAGGAGATGGTCATCAGCGCCCACACGCTCCAGCGCGGGGCGAGCATCTCCACGGTCTCGGTGACGCGCGAGAGATCGTTCAAGGTGGTGCGGGGCAGACCGGTGGTGGCCAAGGGGGAGGGACTCCTCAAGCGGTGCGGGCAGGTCAGCGGGTACGGGAGGCAGCCGGCGCCGGGGCGGCGGGTACGGGCGGAGCCGGGGGTTGTGTGTCCGGGCGGGATACGCGGCGCAGACCTCCCAGCACCGCGCCGACGCTCGTGGCGTAGGCGTCGCGGGCGGCGACGGAGTCGGCCAGGCGGCGGGCGCAGTCGAGGATGTGGCCGGCTTCGATGCGGTCGATCTCCCTCTCGGGGGCGACGAGTTCACGCAGGCGGTCCGTCTGGAAGGCGATGTTGCGTTCGGCGAGTGCCAGCTCGGTGTGGCTGCCGGTCAGGGCGGCGAGCATGCTGTCGCGGGGGTTGTGATCGGCGAGGGCTTCGAGGGCGGCGAGCGGTTGTCCGTACAGCTGCTCGATGCGTTGGGCGATGATCTGTGAGGCGGAGTGAGCGGTGGCGTCAGGTTGGGGCAATCGGCGGGCTTTCACAGACTTCGGGTCCGCACCGCCCCGGCACGCGCGGATGCCGGGACGGACGGGACCGTGGTGGTGATCTTCGACGGGGGTAGCTTGACGGGGTGGGTCGCCGGGGCCGGAGGAGGCATGACGCGCATCAGTTCGTCCAGCGCCGCGATGTAGCTGTCGCGGGCGTCGAGCGCCGCCTCCAGCCACTGGGCGTCGAAATACATGGCCTCCGAGGAGAGTTCGAGCGGGTCACGGTCGCCAGAAGTGGCCCGGTGGATGGTTTCGCGCACGACGAAGACCTGTTCCTCGGCCACGGCCAGGAAGGAGCGCAGTTGCAGCGCGCGTTGGAGGGCCGGTGAAGCGGTGTCGGCTTCCGCGGCGGCATACAGCGCGTCCAGGCAGGCGCCGAATGCTTTCTCCAGCGCCTCGTCCTGGCTGGTGGGCTTGTTGGTCACGCTCATCGCGTCGCCCCCCGCACCGGGACGCCCTGGGTGTGGGGCAGGGCGGGAGGCGTGGTGGGCAGTGCCGGTCCCCGGCGGGCCGCCGGCTCCGCGCCGCGCCAGGCGCCGGGGCCGCGCTTGCCGGGAGCGTTGGGGTCCAGGAGGTGGTTGACGACCATCGCCCGGCCGTCGCGCACGGCGACGGCGGCGTTGACCTGATGGGCCAACTTCATGGCCGGGTCGTCAAGTTCGCCAGGTGTGGTGCTCAGGACGCCCACGAGTGCGTCTTCCGCCTTCTCCAGCGCGCCTTGGGCTTCGGTGAGCAGGCCGTGCCAGTGCACGACGCTGGTTGCCTCGGGGTTGGCTTGCGGTGCCGCGCCGACCGCCCGACGCAGGTCGGCGAGCGGCATCTGGAAGCGGTCCTCGATTCTCTGGGCGATGAGGCCCATCACGTCGTCGGTGTCGTCGCGCACAGCAGATCTCCTGTCGTTCGGATGCGTAATGGGATTGCCGCTTACTGGCCGCTCAATAGGGCCGCCGGTTTGCTGAATTCAGCGCTGGAAGGCGCAGTGGTGTGAGAGGGCTAGATGTCGATGCACGTGTAGACGGTGCGGTAGACGTAGGTGCCGGAAACCCAGCCCGTCACGCCGGTGTTCTGGTCGGTGATGTAGTGCCAGTTGCCGCTCGTCTTGTGGACGGTGAACTTCTGGCCCTTGTAGAGCACGCCGACAGCGGTGGACTTGGTGCTCGCCTTCGAGCGGATCGTCACGGCCTTCGTGCCGATCACCCACGGGCCGAGCCGGTCACACTGGCTGGACAGAGCAGTGGCCGGGGCGTGGGACGGTGCGGCGCTCGCGGTCGAGGCAGAGACGAGCGGGAGCGCCAGCGCGCCCAGGACAGCTGCGGAGACAACGAAACGGGTAGAGCGCATAGGGAATTGGCCTCCATGCCAGGAGTGAGGGAATGCGGAAAGAGACCCCGGCAGATGCCGTGCGGGTCGAGAACAAGAATCCGGAGAATCCCCGGTTTCGGTAACCGGGGATTGCGTGCTACGTTCCGCGCCGCATTGCGTGGCGTGAACAGCTTTTCTCCAGACGAGGGAAGGCGGAGCGAAGGGAGCCGCGAAGTCAGCGGCTCGGTCCGCGGGGTGGAGCAGGGCGTGCGCCAGGCGCAGGGATGGCCGGTGCTGTGGTGTGGCGGGCCGCGGGCGCGGCAGTGGGCAATGGCAGCCCTTCACCGCGCCAGTGCGCTTCCCACCACTGCGTGGTGGCCTCGAAGGTGGCGAAGGCACCCTCGCGCAGAATGTGCGTCCAGGTCTCGGTGTCGACCTCTTCCAACAACACCCGGAACGGCAGCGGTGCCCGCTCATCCAGCGCACGAAGCATCACGGTGGTCTGCATCGGCTCGCTGTCGTGGGTGTAGCTGGTGAGCAGGGCGAAGTGGTCGCCATCGCGGCGCAGACGCGCCTCCAGGGCACGGGTGGCCTGGTCTGCGGGCGTGGTGCCCATGCCGTCGGGCAGGAGGATCTTCTCCTCGGGGCAGCCACGGGCGATCAGCCAGGACTGAGCCATGGACGGCAGCGGGAGCGCCTCGTGCGTGAAGCGGAAGGTGTGCGCATCCGCATCGCGCTTGAGATGCAGGGCCACGATCTGGGGTTCTCCGGGGATACCCCAGGTCACAGTCCTGTCGTGCATCACGTAGTAGCTGTGTTCGTCGCCCTCGGTGTGGTGCTCGGCGAGCACGGTGAGCATGTCCTGCTCAAGGGCGATGTGGTGCGAGAACTGTTCGGCGACGTGGTCGTTGACGGCGGCGTAGCCATCGAGGCGGAAGTCGGGTTCGTGGTGGGGCATCGGTGCTTTCGGTTCGACGACGCCGTTGGCGGCCTGTGCATGGCGTTTTGGTCACTCAGCGACGTGGGCGCGCGAGGGCTGTGGACGCCCAGGGGGCGGGCGGGGGCGTGGTGCCCGGTGGGCCGGCAGGGCGTGGAGCGGCTAGGACGGCCCGGCCGGCGTCGGTGAGGGTGATGGGTTGACCGGCGTGCACCGGGTGGGAGGTGTCGCGGTGCACAAGGCCGGCCTTCTCCAGGCGCTGCAGCTGGTGGTAGGAGATGCGCGTGCGCGACGGCGTCGCCACGGCCAGGCGCTGAGTCACAAGGTGCTCATGCAATTTGGCGCCCTGGGTGACGGCGAGCAGCGCCGCGAAGTCCGACGCAGATACCTGCTTTGGCGGACGGGGAGGGGCAACGGTCTCGATCGGTTCCAGCGCGGCCTGGACCATGGCCTTCTGGGCGTCGCGCTCGCCGACGGCTCCCGCCAACTGATCAACGGTGCGGTCGATCCGCGCGAGCAGGGCAAGGTCGACCGGGAATTCACCGGAGACCAGACGGGCGAGCAGGACGCGGTAGAAGGTCACTGCGGTCTCGGCCTTGACGAGGTCGCGGTGAGCATCGACCAGAGCGCCATACGGGCCGTCCAGCAGACCACGGTCGCGGTGCTGCCACAGCTGATCGATGGTGCGGCCCACCGCAGCCTCGATGCGGTGATCGAGGACGGTCAGCGTCTTACGGACGGGAGCGGATGCAGGGGTGGCGGTCATAACGGAGCGGTTCTTGTAGCCGGGCGAGGGTGCGTTCCGGGTGCGCTGGCCTGCAAGAGTGTGGGCATGAGTGACTTCGTTATTCGTCGTGCTGAGTCCGACGACATGCCTGCACTGGCAGCCCTGCGTTGGCGGTTCAAGGTGGAGGAGGAAGGTGATGGAGTCCCGCAGGGGGAAGAGGAATTCACCGCTGAATGCGAGGAGTGGCTGCGCACTCGGATGACTGGGCCGTGGTGTGCCTGGCTCACGGAAGTGGGCGGCCAGCCTTGCGGCCACGTGTTCGTGTCCCTCGTGGAGAAGGTCCCGAGCCCCTACCCGGGATCCGAGGCGCTCGGGTACGTGACGAACTTCTACGTCACCCCGGAGCAGCGCAACCGCGGTCTTGGCAGGGCCCTCCTCGATGAGGTAACCCGCTATGCGCGGGCTCACCAGCTGGACACGTTGATCGTGTGGCCGTCCGAGCGGAGCGCTCCGCTGTACCGGCGCTGCGGATTCAACCCACCGATTGAACTCCTGGAACAGCCCGTGGCGCCCAGCTGATCGAATTTCCGCATCGCCTGTACCGAGGATGCGGGGTGCCCAAAGTCAGTCTGTGACGAACGACCGGGACACCCTCGCGACCAGTCGGTCAGGTACCAGCCTGCGGCCGTGGGCGGCCGAGTGCGTGCCAGGCGGGGTGCGTCAGCAGGAGCAGTGGGGACGTGCGGCCAGCAGGTCACTGCGCCGGTAGGCCCGGTATCGGCTGCCGTCAGCAGCACGGGGCTCGCGAGACCGCACGCCGTAGGGGAGCAGAAGGCGGCCGAGGCGGACCGTGGTGATGTCCGCATACAGCTGGCGCTCCTCGGCCGTGCCGGGCAGCTCACGCAAGTACGCGACCAGGTCGGCGGGAGTGACATATTCCGGAGCCGCCAAGGCATCGAAGGCATCCAGGCAGGCGTGGACGATCGTCTTCGGCCGGCTCGGACAGAACACGCCGTCCTGCTCAGGCCCATCGGCCTCAAATTCCTCGAAGTCGTCCTCCATGCCGGGATCGAAGTCCGGCTCGAAGTCGGGCTCGAAGTCGGGCTCCAGGTCAGGGGCGAAGTCCGGTCCCCCGTCCTCCACCGGCGCGTCTGCAGGTTCGTACGCGTCGGCGCAGCAGCAGGTATTGGACAGGAGGGCGTTCAGCTCGGCCCCAGCTGCCATGCGTTCGATGAGCACGCTGGTGAGCTTGTCGAGCTGCTCGGCGGCGCTGACTCCCTCGGGCAGTTCGTCGGCGGACAGGTCGGCGAGCTGCTGGTCGAGGTCCTGGATCTCGGTGAATACATCGAGGATGGCACGGTGGTGCGGGTTCTCGGCGATCGGGTTGGGCGCCAGCACTGCGGAGGCGACCTGGTCGATCAGGGTGGGGAACTGCGTCAACGAACGGGGCCCTTCAGGGTCGGGGAGGGGGTGGGGCGGGTTGGGAAGTTCAGGCATCGCGTACGGCGGTGCCGGCTTGGGGATCGGTTGCCGCCGTGCCCAACTGCGGGCAGCGGCTCCGGGCGGCGTGGGTGCGGGCGCTCATCGAGGATTGGGTGATGCCCGTCGCCGCAACCAGCGGTGTACGAGGGGCGCGGGGGCGTCAGCAGACGCATCCCTGCAGCGCGGCTAGCAGGACGCTGCGCCGGTAGCCCTTACCGTCGGCTCCTCCCGGCATGATGCATGGGTGCACGTTGTAGTAGGCCAGGAGTTGGGCCAGCCGGATGTGCGTGAGGCCGGCGTACGGCCCTTGCTCTCGTGCGACGCCTGGCAGGGAGCGCAGAGAGTCGACGAGGTCAGCCGAGGACATGGCCGGCGGGTCACCTGCGGCGGCAAAAGCGTCGAGGCAGGCGTGAACGAGCCGACTCGGGCAACGCAGGACGTCGTTGTCCTCGGTCGGCTCTGTCTCGCCTTCTGCGACCACATCGAAACTGCCGCAGGGCATGCACAGCAACCGGTTCAACTCCTGTTCCAGACGCAGACGTTCAAGGAGGAGTCGAGTGAAAAGGTCGGGCTGATCTATCGCCTCGATGCTGTCGGCACAGTCGCCGACAAGGGCGTCGAGCTGCTGGTCAAGGTCCTGGCAGCTCTGCACGACCTCCGCAATCAGCAGATGGTGCTGGATTGCCTGCGCAGGCTCGACCGACAGCGCTTCGCTCACTCGATCAAGGATGAATGGCAGATGCGTCAACGAGCAGCGCCCTTCAAGGTTGGGGAGGCGGGTTGGGGAAGGCCAGGCATCGCGTACGGCGGTGCCGGCTTGGGGATCGGTTGCCGCGTACCCAGCTGCGGGGAACGGGTACGGGCGGCGTGGGTGCGGGCGCTCATCGGCTGCCGGGTCATGCCGAGACGGGCTCGGGCGGTGTCGTACACGTCGTGCGCCTCTCGCGGACGTACGGCCACCACATGGATCTCGGTGCGGTATGTGGAGTTCGCGGGTGCCGGGCGCTGGGCGTAGACGATGCGCCAGGCGTTGCGGTGGTCGACGTAGACCTTGCGGCATCCGGCCAGATCCCGGGTCAGCTTGGCTCCGAACAAGCGGGCGTTGACGACGTCCTGGAGCTGGGAGAGCGCCAGGTCGCGGATGTCGCCGGGGGCCTGGAGGAGGTCGGTCAGGGCGCGGGGGTCGAAGGAGAGGCCGAAGGCCGGCCGAATCTCGGGGCCGGTCATCCGGCGGCCTGGTCCGGTCCGCCGTTCGCCCCCGGCTCTTCGGCAGCGGAGCTTGAAGATCGAATCGAGGGCTTGGGGCCGGGCAGCAGGCGGTGGGCAGGCCGGTCCGGATCCGTCATGCACGCCGAGAGCGGTCCTCCGGGAGCCCGGGTGGCCGCCATGGCGTGGGTGAGGAAGTCCCGGTGCCACACGAACAGCCCGGCCGGCCCGGCTTCAGGGTCCTTGTGCTGCTGGTAGGCCAGCCACAGGGCATGGAGCCAGGCGACCACGTCGTCGTGCTCCTGCCACTGCTCGCACCATGGCGCGGCGGTGGTGACCTCCGCGCCGTAGACCCGGATGAGGAAGTCATCCACCCAGTCCGACAGGGCGTCGAGTTCGTCTTCGTACTCCTCGCCCTCCAGCTCCAGGATCGGGCGGGGTTCGGGCGGAGCGGGCTGCGGCGGCATGCCGGCGAATCCCGGCATCCCGAAGGCACCGAACGGGGACGCCGCAGGCGCGGAGGCGAGGCTGTCGAGCTGCCGCGCCTGCTCGGCTGACTGATCGAGCAGCTTGCGAACGCTCGCCTCGATGCTCTCCAGATCGGATTCCGGAAGGCGGACCGGTTCCGTGGCCCCGTCCTCCGGGGAGTTTATGGATTCAGGCACGAAAAGGGCCTCCTTGAAGCCGCAGCCGATGGCGTGAATTACGGCTCCAACCATCCGGACAATCCCCGGTTTCGGTAACCGGGGATTCGGTGCTATATCCCCTGTGCGCGGCACGGCACAGGCGCACGGAGAGCGCACCAAGGGCCGTACCGCACGGCGGGAATGGGACTCAGGCCGTCAGGGTCAAGTCATCCTGCGTCAGGGTCTGTTGCTGCGTTTCGGCGAGCCTGTCAGCCGCGATCTGCGCATAGTGGCGCGTCTTCTCGACGCCGATGAAGTCGCGGCCCTCCAGGAGGGCCGCAACGCCGGTCGAGCCCGATCCGCAGGTGAAGTCGAGCACGGTGCCGCCCGGCGGAGCGATCTGCACCAGCTCACGCATGACCGAGACGGGCTTCTGCGTGATGTGCTGCCGCTCCTTGCCCGAGGGCTGCGAGGCGCTGTAGAGGCCGGGCAGGTAGACCGGGTTCCTAGAGCCGTCGATCGGCCCGTTGCTCGCCCACACGATGAACTCGCAGTTCTGCGTGAAGCGCCCCTTCTGCGGCCGGGCCTGCGGCTTGTGCCAGGCCAGTACGCCGCGCCAGAGCCAGCCGGCCGCCTGGATGGCGTCCGTGGTGATCGGCAGCTGACGCCAGTCGGTGAACAGCAGCGCGGTGCCGCCGACCTTGGTCAGCCGGTGGGCCTCGGTCATGATCTGGGTCAGCCAGAAGCCGTAGCTGCGCTGGTCCATGTTCTCGCCGGTGAAGTCCGGCAGTTCGTGGCCGGCGTCAGCGGAGGTGTACTTCTGCTTCGCGCTGCGGGAGGTGCGCTCCTTCGCGGTCCGGCCACCGCTGTTGTACGGCGGGTCGGTGATGACGGAGTCGACGCAGTTGTCCGGCAGCTCGGCCAGAACACTGAGCGCATCGCCCTGGTGAAGGGAAAAAGGCAAAAGGGGTACCCCAATTCGGGTCGGGTGAGATGAGGAGAAGCGCTCCGACTCGCCAAGAGACCCCACGGGACCGGATGCGAGCAGGAGGGCATCACGGTCCGCACAGCGGGGTGGCGGGGGAGGAGTCAAAACTGTAGGGCACGATCCCCGGTTGAGCGCTATCGCCGCCAAAAACCCCGAAACCAAGCCTTGATCGGAAACGATTTCGGCAACCGGGGATCCGCCCTTACTGTTTTGGAACTGCCCGGCGAACACCGCCGATGGCTCATCCCCCCTGCCTTCTCTGGAGGTCTCCCCTTGTCCCGGCACACCTGACCCGACATCCGGCACGGGGTGCGAGCAGCAACTCGCACCCGTCGCCTGGTCCCGAGATTCGCCCACCACCGGCCGTCGCACCCTTTCCACCCTTGCGCATGCGCGGCCGGGACTTCACTTCAAGGACACCGCAGTGACGCACCCCTACCCGCCCCTGCCTGAAAACCGGCCGCCGACCGGCCACCGCCCGCCGGGAGGCGGGCCGGGTTGAAGGGCGTAGTCGCCGCCATCGGCGTCTTCTGCCTCTCTCCCCTTCTCCTCGCCGGCACCGCCGCGATGGCCGCGGCAGCCAGCGACGGCGCCCAGAAAGCTACCTGCGCCACCGCGGGCGCGGATATCGACACCGCCGCCGTCGCCAAGCAGGTCGCCGCCATCCTCGACGGCAAGGGTTCTGCCAAGAACGTCCACGTCGAGGGCCTGGACCTACCCGACGAACAGGTCCCCAACGCCAAGACCATCGTCGCCACCGGCATCTCGCTCGGGGTGCCGGAGCAGGGGCAGGTCATCGCGCTCGCGACCGCGATGCAGGAATCGCGGCTGCGCAATCTGAACTACGGCGACCTCGACTCGCTGGGTCTGTTCCAGCAGCGCCCGAGTGCGGGCTGGGGCACCGCCGCACAGGTCCGCGACCCGGTGTACGCGAGTACCAAGTTCTACAAGGCGCTGCTGGCAGTGCACGGTTGGCAGCAGATGACCGTCGCCCAAGCGGCCCAGGCGGTCCAGGCATCCGGCTTCCCGGACGCGTACGCGCAGTGGGAACAGCTCTCGCGGGCTCTGCAGAAGGCCATCGTCAAGACCCTGCCTCACGGCGGCAAGGACGCCAAACCCGGCAACGGCGGCAGCGACGCCGCCACACAGCCAACGGGTTCCGGCTGTACTCCCGGTGCGGACGGATCCAGTTGGGGTCCGATCCCCGAGGGCGCCGTCCCCAAGGGATACACCATCCCCAAGGACGCCCCCGCGAAGGTCCGCGTCGCCCTTCAGTGGGCCATGCAGCAGCTCGGCACCCAGTACCAGTGGGGCGGGGCGTGCACTAACCCGCGCGGCCCCGACCCGATGGGTCGATGCGACTGCAGCTCGCTGATGCAGCAGGCGTACGCCCACGCCGGCGTCACGCTCACCCGCACCACATACACGCAGGTCGCCGAGGGCAAGTCGGTTTCGCTGAACGACCTGAAGCCCGGCGATCTGGTGTTCAGCCGCGGCAGCGCCACCCGTCCCGAACATGTTGGCATGTACATGGGGTCGGGTTTGGTGATCAACGCGCCGCGCACCACCAAACCCGTCCGGATCGAGCCGATCAAGGACTGGGACGTGCTGGCCGCCCGCCGCATCGTCTCCTAACCCGTCGCGTGTTGTAGATTCTCATTGGAGAT
>NZ_NNBP01000060.1 GCF_002803155.1 Streptomyces sp. CB02959 | reverse complement strand
GCAAAAGGGTTGGAACTTTTCGGATGCCAGTCTCTCAACCAGTCATGCCACAACTAAGCAGCGACGCGCCACTAGGTGGCTTTGAGTACGGCTTGGAGTACGTCCTCGAGTGTGGTTCTCGCCAACTCCTTGCGGAGGACGGCTTCGATGCTGTCGTAGACGGCGGTCAGCGCCGGTGCGATGCCGTGGCCCACGACGCACTCGGGGTCGGGTGCGGCGGGGTGCAGGGCGAAGATCGGCCCTGGCTCCACCGCCTCGTAGACATCGAGCAGGGTGATCGCCGCCAGGTCCCGCGACAGCGTCCAGCCGGCGCCGGCACCCCTGCGCGAGTCGGCCAGACCGGCCTTGCGCAGTTGGGCCAGCAGGCGACGGATCACGACGGGATTGGTGTTGACGCTCGTCGCGATCTGCTCGGAGGTGGCGACCTCGTGACCGCGGCGCCGGTAGAGCCCGATCCAGGTCAGAGCGTGTGCGGCGACGGTCAATCTACTGTTGGCGCTCATCTTGTTCATCACCTCCGACCGTGTTGTAACGGTAGCTGTTACGACTGCTTGCGGCAAGCCCTCTGGGGGTTCCGAAGACAACAGAGGAATTTCCGCTACCGCCGACCGGCGGTGACGCGATCGTCGCTCCCGGCGCGGTGGGAGACGAGCAGGGTCAGGCGACGGGCATCGGCGCTCTCGGGCTCTGCGGTGCCGACCAGGAGGCATTGGCCAGGCGCGTCCTGTACCTCGAAGGACTGGTAGTCAAGCGTCAGTTGGCCCGCCTGCGGGTGGCGGAAGGTCTTGGTCCTGCTGCCCAGACGGCCGACGTCCTGGCGGTTCCACAGTGCCGCGAAGTCCTCGCTGGCCGCGAGCAGGCCGTCGATCAGGGCGGACATGCGGGGGTCGTGCCGGTCGTGACCTTGGGCGAGCCGCAGCGCGGCGACGGTGTCACGGGCCACGGTGTGCCAGTCGGCGAACAGCTCCCGCGCCGCAGGGTCGCAGAACAGGGACGGGCCATGCCGCGCCGGTCCGCAAGCGGGGAGAGCAAGGCGTCGGCGAGCGCGTTCGAGGCGAGGATGTCCAGGCGCCGGTTGACCACGTAGGCCACTGCCGTCGGGAAAACGTCCATCAGCCGCAGGAGTTGCGGTGCGACCCGCTCCTCGTCCGGGCTGGGGGTCTGGGGCCTGGGCACGAGTCCGGCCAGGCGGTAGGCGTGCCAGCAGGCATCGGCATCCAAGTGCAGAGCCTGCGCGAGGGCATCGACGACCTGGCCGGAGGGATGCCGCTCGCGGCCCTGCTCCAGACGGGCGTAGTAGTCGGCGCTGACCCCGGCCAGGACGGCGACTTCCTCGCGTCGCAGTCCGCTGACCCGGCGACCTCGCGAACGAGGAAACCCCACATCGGCCGGGCTGAGCCGGGAGCGACGCGCCCGCAGGAATTCCCCCAGTTCATTGCCGCCCATGACCGGATCGTACGCCGCTGGTTCCTAGGAGTGGCGCACCCAGGAAGACCCGTCCTGCCGCCTGCGCACGATCGGACACATCCTGACGACACCGGCCGACGCACCACACGGGCCGGCGACACGTCGAAAGGCAGCACATGACCCGCTCGTCCACCACAGACACTCCGAAGGTGGTCCTGATCACCGGGGCCAGCAGCGGCATCGGCGAAGCCACCGCCAGACGCCTCGCCACCGCGGGCCACCACGTGGTTCTCGGGGCGCGGCGCACCGACCGCCTCGCCGCCCTCGCCAAGGACATCGAACCCCAGGCGGGCAGCGCCTTCCCCCACGAACTGGACGTGACCGACCCGGTCAGCATGCAGTCCTTCGTCTCAGCCGCCCATGACCGGTACGGGGGCGTCGACGTCCTGGTCAACAACGCAGGCGTCATGGCGCTGTCGCGCCTGGACGCGCTGAGGGTCGACGAATGGAACCGCATGATCGACGTGAACCTGCGCGGGGTCCTGCACGGCATCGCCGCCGTCCTGCCGATCATGCGCGCCCAGCACGCCGGGCACATCGTGAACATCTCCTCCGTCTCAGGACTGCGGGTCGACCCGACCGCAGCCGTCTACAGCGCCACCAAACACGCGGTCCGCGCCCTGTCGGATGCCTGCGCCAGGAGAGCCGGGAGCTGCGGGTCACCGTGATCAGCCCGGGCCTGACCCGCAGCGAGCCGACCGGGACCATCGGCGACAGCGCGGTCAAGGACGCGGTGGAGGAGCAGATGAGCATCGCGATCCCCGCCGCCGCGATCGGCGAGGCAGTCCTCTATGCCATCAGCCAGCCCGCCGACGTCGACGTCAGCGAACTCGTCGTCCGACCCACGGCCCAAGGATGAAGAGCATGCACACAACGGCAGCACCGACGGCGACCGCACAACAGGTATCGCATCATCTGTGAAGCGACTGCCGGAACATCCGCGACGCGGTGACCCAAGCCTTCAAGGTCCACCCGTTCAGCGACTACATCAACCCGTCGCAGGGCGCCCATTCGGCCTGGTTCCCCGCCCGGCTCGCGGCCGAGGCGAAGGACGCGGTCGAGCTGAAGCGGCCCAAGTACGGCCAGCACTATGCCTTCGAAGCGAGCGCGCCAGCGAACGCCGAACTCGCCGCCTTCACCGTCTTCGCCTTCCGGTGAGTCCCGCCTGGCGCGACGACCATGCCGTGCTGTCCACCGACCACACGTACGCCGGTTTGGGTGATGCGGGCGCCTGCGAAACTGGCTGTGACGCCGCGTCATTTGGGACCACGATGACGGCTGAAATCTCGCCTGCGGGGTCAGCTCCTGGCCGCCGGCGATCGTGTCCCGCAGATCGCGGCCTACTGCTGCGTGGCGTCGACGTCGTGGTCTGGAACCCATACCGGCGAGGTCGAGGTCGCGAGCCCGAGATCATTCACGGTGGCGTCCTCGCCTGAGAGCGCCAGCAAGGGAAACGCAGCCGTCGATCTGGGCGCGGAGGCCGGCGAGTCGTTGTGATGGACGAGAGGGAAGTTCTGGTGAAGTGCATTCCAGCGGCAGGCCCGGGACGGTGGTGCGATCGTGATCTGGTACCTGGTGATCAGGCGCAGCGAGCGCCCGGTGATGGAGTCACAGCGAACGCTCGAGGAGCATCTGGTCTGGATGCGTGGCCAGCACGAACGGGGTAGCGTGCTGATCTCCGGACCTAGCTCGGACGGCACGATGGGGCTGTATGTGGCACGTGCACGCTCCCGTTCAGACGCAGAAGCCATCGCGCAGAGCGATCCCCTGGTACGCGATGGTCAGGCAACGATCGAGATCATCGAGTGGCATGTCCACCAGATGCTCGGTATTGGCCCTTTCGACGTCGACGCTCTGCAACGCGTCGAAGGCCGTGCGTGATCGCGCGTCAGGAGTCGTCGGCGTGCGGGGCCGTGGTGAGTGTCAGCAGCCGTCTCAGCTGGCCACTGGCAGATAGTGAGTGCGTACTACGAGCGCCTTCGTGGACCCGCTGCACACAGCCACAGGCCACCTTGACGACCTCCGCTCTCCAAGGCCGTATGCCGCGGCATCCCACCTCCCTTAGAAGAAGCCGCCGTCGATGGGCAGGGTGCGGCCTGTCATGTAGGCGGCGTCGTCGGAGGCGAGGAAGGCGTAGCCGGCGGCAATCTCCTCGGGTCGCGCGAGCCGGCCGAGCGCGCCGTGCACTTCGATCCACTGGTCCAGGGGCATGGTGCTCCTCAACTGGGGGTGCGGGTAGAGGGCGCCGACTTCGGCGGCCATGTCGGTGGCGGTACCGCCGGGAGCGATGGCGTTGATGGTGATGTCGCGCTGGCCGAGTTCGGCGGACAGGTTGAGGACCATCGCCTCCACGGCTGCTTTGGATGCGGCGTACAGGGTGTGGTGGAACACGGCGTGGGAGGCGCTGGTGGAGGAGGTGAGCACGATCCTGCCGCCCGCCCCCATGTGAGCGGCGGCGTACTGGGTGGCGAACAGCTGGCCACGGATGTTGACCGCGAAGACGCGGTCGAAGTCGGCTGGGGTGATGTTCTCCAGGGCGTCGAAGTGCTCGATGCCCGCGCAGGATGCCAGGACGTCGAGCCGTCCGAACTCGGCTACGGCCCGCTCGATCAGTGCCTTGGTCTGGTCGGGGTCGGCGACGTCGGCACGCAGCGCGAGGGCGCGGCGGCCGTCCGCGGTGAGTGCGGAGACGAGGGCCTGCGCCGCTTCCTGGTTGCTCCGGTAGCCGATCACGATGGCGGCACCCTCCACGGCCAGCCGCGTGACGACCGCAGCGCCGATGCCCCGGCTGCCGCCGGTCACCACGGCGACCTTGCCGTCGAAGCGTGAGCCGTGCACTGCTGTCATGAGGCGCCTTCCTTCCGTTGCGAGGATGTGCCGGTGGTCATGGGCCGGGTGCGCCGCCGTCGGCTCATCCGGCCCCGCGCTCGCGGTCCGTGCGGTCCTCTGAAGCCGGTCATGGGATCACCCTCGCTTCGTCGGCCGCATGCCGCATCCCCAAGTCTGCGCGGCCTGGGGCCGTGGGGCGCATCTGCCAACCCCGGAAGCCGACGCGGTCGAGATCCAGGCCCCGGCGTCTTCGCGACCAAGCTCCACGACGCACTGCTCGCGAGCCCCGAGGCCCGCGACGAGTTCGGCGGCGGCTCGGTCACCCTCGACGGACGGCTGCGCAGCATCCCACAGCGTGCCACTCGCAGGGGTAAACAGCGGTCACTTCGGGCACCGCCCGACCGCCAGCCAAACGCACACCTGCGTGACGTTTCCACAGGTCAAAGGCGTGACCGATGATCAAGTGCTGGTTGATCCAAGAGGTGGGCCCGTTCCCATCCGCTCAGGTGCGGTCGCGCTGGTAGGCGGCGAGGAGGAAAAGCCAGATCTCGCTGACGGTCGGGAAGCAGGCGATCGCGTGCCGCAGCCGCTTGAGCGGGATCTCGCCGGCGACCGCGACGGTCGCAGAGTGCAGCAGCTCGCTGACTCCAGGGCCGACGAAGGTCACCCCGAGCAGGATTTCCCGGTCGAGGTCGACGACCATCCGTGCGTGGCCACCGTAGTTGTCGGCGTAGAGGTTGGCGCCCTGGGCGGCGTTGAAGTCGAGGTCGACGGTCTTGATGCGATGGCCGGCCTGGGCTGCCTGTTCGGCGGTCAGGCCCACGGCGGCCGCCTCGGGGTCGGTGAAGAAGACTTGGGGCACGGCGTGCTGGTCGGCGGTGGTGGCGTGGTCTCCCCACGGGCCGTCGTCCACGGGCAGGCCCGCGGCGCGGGCGGCGATGGCGTCGCCGGCGGTTCGCGCTTGGTACTTGCCCTGGTGGGTGAGCAGGGCCCGGTGGTTGACGTCGCCGACGGCGTAAAGCCATGCGCCGTCGACCCGGCGGACCAGGCAGGTGGTGTCCACCTCCAGCCATGTGCCGGGGGTGAGGCCGACCGTGTCCAGGCCGATGTCGTGGGTGCTGGGGGTGCGGCCGGTGGCGAACATGACCTCGTCGGCCTCAAGTTCGCTGCCGTCGTCAAGGGTGAGGGCGACGGGCCCGGTAGGGTCCGGGCGGCGCAGGGCGGTGACCTGGGTGCCGATCCGTACGTCGACGCCCGCCTCGGTGAGGCTGCGGGTGACGAGCTCGCCCGCGAAGGGTTCCATGCGGGGAATCAGGGGGCGGCGGGCGAGCAGGGTGACCTGGGAGCCCAGGCCCTGCCAGAGAGTGGCCATCTCGACGCCGACTCCGCCGCCTCCCACGATGGCGAGCCGGGCGGGCACGGTGCTGGAGTCGGTGCCGTGCCGGTTCGTCCAGGGCCGGGCCTCCTGGATTCCGGGGATGTCGGGCAGGGCCGGTCGGCTGCCGGTGGCGATGGCCACAGCGTGCCGGGCGGTGAGGGTGTGGCGTGCGCCGTCGTCCCTGGTGACCGTGGTGCGGTGGGGGCCGTCGATGCGGCCGTGGCCGCGGAAGAGGTCGGCGCCGGTGGACTTGACCGCCTCGGCCTGTCCGGTGTCGTCCCAGTCGGTGACGTAGTGGTTGCGTCGGGCGAAGACCCGGTCGGTGTCGAGCTGGCCGGTGACGGCCTGCCGGGCGCCGTCCACCCGGCGGGCGTCGGCGACCGCGATGACCGGCCGCAGCAGGGCCTTGCTGGGGACGCAGGCCCAGTAGGAGCATTCGCCGCCGACCAGTTCACGCTCCACGACGGCCACGGTGAGGCCGGCGGCGCGGGCGCGGTCGGCGACGTTCTGGCCGACCGGACCCGCGCCCAGCACGACCACGTCGTAGGCGCTGCTCTCCTGGCTCTCGCGTGCTTCGCTCATTACTCCCTCGCGTCTGGTCGCGGCTGACGGGGCCGCATCCCCGGCTCATGTAACCGCGCGGTGCACACACGGTCGTCATTCCTTGGCCGTAGGAGTCGCCAACAACGGCCATCCGTGCCCCTTATGGCCGCACGCACCCGTGACCGGCCTCGGGTTCACGAGCTCGGGAACAGGGGCCCGCCCGCCATGAGGCCGCCGTCGACCAGGAGGATGTGCCCGGTGACGTAGCTCGCCTTGTCCGAACCCAGGAATTGGACGGCCTGGGCGATCTCCTCCGGGGTGCCCGCCCGGTGCATGGGCAGCACCGAATCGACCGCGTCACGCGCCGTGTCGTCGCCGGTGAACCGCTCGTACATAGCGGTCCGGGTGTAGCCGGGCGCGACCGCGTTGACCCGGATACCGTGAGCGGCGCCTTCGAGCGCGGCCGCCTTGGTGATGCCGACGACGGCGTGCTTGCTCCCGACATACAAGGTCGCCCCGGGGTAACCCATCAGGCCGAAGGTGGAGCTGACGTTGACGATGCTGCCGCCGCCCTGTTCCCTCATGACCCGGAACTCGTGCTTCAGGCACAGCAGCGTTCCCTTGACGTTGGTATCGAAGGTGGCCTGATAAGTCTCGTCGGTCACCTCGGTGACAGGGCCGGGGGTTCCCTCCGTGCCGGCGTTGTTGAAGGCGACATCGATCCGCCCGAACCGCGCAACCGCACGGTCGACGAGGTCCTTCACATCGGCATCGAAGCGGACGTCGGCCCGCACGAACTCCGCCGGGGCGCCGAGGTCGGCCAGCTCCCTGGCAAGCTGCTCACCCACATCCTCGTGGCGGCCGGAGACGATGAGGTTCGCGCCGTGGCGGGCATAAGCGAATGCGGTGGCACGGCCGATACCGGTGAGCGCGCCCGTGATGAGGACGACGGCGTCAGACACGTAGCGGGTCCTTCCTTCAACCACCCAGGTGAACGACTGGCAAGCGGTTCGGAACCCGTACGACACAGGTTCCACTCCGGGCAGGGGCGTATCCCCTGGTACCCGGCAAGGAAGGTGTCACAGCGGGACGACAGCCGCATCGGACCCGACCGCACCATCCATCGAACGGCAGCACTCGACGGCCCGTATGGCCCACGGAAGGCGACCAGGACAGGCAATGCGAAGGCGTTCACGCGGGCGGGAGGCGAACCGTGCTTCGGACGGGAGCCGCCATAGGTTCTGTCCGGTCGGATACTTCCGTGCAGTGGCCACTCTGGGTGACGGCTGAGCGCCTCGGGGCGGCATCGGAAGTCGCCCGAAAATCAGCCGTCGCTGCTGAGAGTCCGGGCTGCACGATCCGCGCACTGGCGACCGGACGGACGACGGGGGAGGACGGGTAGCCGCAGGAATCAGAAGTGCTCCTCCCAACTCCGATCCCTGTCCGGTGGTTTGGTTTTCCTTTGCGTGCCGGGTGTTGGCGAAGAAGAGTGTGCGCGTCCGGGCCCGCTGTCCTCCGGCGAACCGGCGGATGCCGCCACGGCGGTGGAGGCTCTGGGCGTGATGCTCGTGGGATCTGTCGTGGGTGTGGGCTCGGTGCGGCTGTGGATCAGGGAAGTGGCCGCGGCGATGAGGGCCATGGCGATGAGGGCCATGGCGATGGCCAGGGTGAAGACGACGGCAAGGCCGTCGTGGAAGGGCCGGGAGATCAGGTGGGGGAAGAAGTCTCGTCCGGTCAGGTTGGCCGCGTTGGCCCCTGGCAGGTGGCCGAGGATGGTCGGGCCGAGGAGCTGCTGGATGGGGTTGTAGCCGAGGAAGGCGGCGAACAGGACTCCTACCGGCCGAGTCGGCCGAGGGTGACGACCAGCACGGCAGTGACCAGCAGGTAGCCCATCAGCATCCCCAGCAGGTAACCGACGTTGCCCGGTCGGAGGGGGGCAAGGCGGATGCCAGTGAAGATTCCCGGCATGAGATCAGCACGATCGAGCCGTTGATGGTCGCGATCAGTACGCCGAGCGTGGTGTTGGTCAGCGCCACCCATTTGTAGCGGGGTGGTCGGCGCTGATCCAAGCACGGCGACCGCGGGGCCGGACGCCGGGGGCGGTGCCTGCCGGGCGGGGGGTTTGGTCGGTGGTCACCGGCAGTCCTCCCTCCTTGCTTCCTATGGGACCTGGGTCAGTTCACGATTGCCGGGCTGAGCGCGGGTGTGGCCGCGAAGGCGGCCCACGATGCGCGTTCGACGACCAGGCGGCGCAGCGTGCGTGCTTGACGCGGGGCGTTCCAGCCGAGTACGCCGACCACGTTCCCGTGGTGGCTGTAGGCGGCGGTGAAGTGGCCGTCCGAGGGGGCGCCGTGGACGATCCGCATCTCCGCGTCCGGCGGGAAGATTCCGTACGCCTGGATCCTGGTGTCGTACTGGTCGGTCCAGAAGTAGGGCACGGGAGCGAACGGGGTGGCGTCGCCGAGCAGGTTGCCGGCTGCGGCCATGGCTTGTTCGGTGGCGTTCATTCGATGCTCCAGTCGCATGCGGGTGCCGAAGTGGGCATTGGGCCAGGAGGCGACGTCGCCGGCGGCGTAGATCCCCGGGGCCGCCTGGCAACAGGCATCGCATTCCACTCCGTCTCCCAGTTCCAGGCCCGAACCTGCCAGCCAGCCGGTCGCGGGCGTGGCGCCGAGGGCCAGGACGACGATGTCGGCCGGCAGCGTGGTGCCGTCGCCGAGGTCCACCCCGGTCACCCGGCCGCCGGCGCCGCGCAGCCGGCGTACCGGCACTCCGCAGCGCAGGTGTGTTCCGTGGTCCCTGTGCAACTCGGCGACGAGCGCACCGATCCGGTCCCCGAACGGGCGCCGCACCGGGACCGGCTCCGGCTCGATCACGGTCACCTCCAGGCCCATGGTCCGGGCGGCCGCGGCGACCTCGGTGCCGAGGAAACCGGCACCGACCACGACCACCCGGGGCCCGGCTCGCAGCGCGGCGCGCAGGGCGATCGCGTCGTCGAGCGTGCGCAGGACGTGGACTCCGGCCAGATCGCTGCCGGCCAGTCGCCGGGGAGCCACACCGGTAGCGATGACCAGAGCGTCGAAGCCGATGCTCTCGCCGCCTGCCAGGCGCACCCGGCGGCCCGGGACGTCGAGTGCGGCGGCGCGTTGTCCGAGCCGCAGGTCGGCCCGCAGCCGCGCGAGATCCGGCAGGGAGCGCAGGGCGGCGCGTTCGGGCTCCCAGGCGCCGGTCAGGATCTGCTTGGACAGCGGCGGCCGGTCGTACGGCGGACGGGACTCCTCACCGATCAAGGCGAGGTGACCGTCCCAGCCTCGGCGGCGGAGCGTCTCGGCCACGGTCAGGCCGGCGGCCGAGGCTCCCACGATGACGATCCGGTTCACTCCCTCTTCTCCTTTTCTTCCAGCCAGATCGCCTGGGCCGGGCAGAGGGCGACGGCCTGCCGGACGTCGTCCGCGAGGCCCTCCGGCGGGTTCTCGGCGAGCAGGACGACGATGCCGTCCTCCTCGCGCTGGTCGAACACCTCCGGCGCGGTCAGCACGCACTGACCGGAGGCCACGCACTTGTTCTGGTCGACGATCACCTTCATCGGATCCTCCATTCCTGCGCGGCACTTGGCCGCGCTCACCAGGTGACGGGCAGCTCGTAGACGCCGTAGACGTTTCCGTCGTGTTTGAACGGGATCTCGTCGAGATCCACGGCGAGCTTCAACGTGGGGATGCGGCGGTAGAGGGTGCCGTAGACGACCTGCAGCTCCACCCGGGCCAGCGGCTGGCCCAGGCACTGGTGGACGCCGAAGCCGAATGCCACGTGGTGGCGGGCATTGCGGTCGACGTCCAGTTGGTCGGGGTCGGGGAAGGCGTCGGGATCGCGGTTGGCGACATCGTTGGCGAGGACGACGCCCTCGCCGGCGCGGATGGTCACGCCGCCGACCTCGATGTCCGCCAGGGCCACCCGGCGGCGACCCCTGTGCACGATGGTGAGGTAGCGCAGGAGTTCCTCGACCGCAGAAGCGACCACCTTCAGGTCGTCGCTCTCGCGCAACCGGCCCAACTGGTCCGGGTGTTGGAGCAGGGCCAGGGTACCCAGCGCGATCATGTTCGCGGTGGTCTCGTGCCCGGCGGTCAGCAGCAGCATCCCCATGCTTGCCGCTTCACTCCGGGAGAGCTCACCGGCCCTGACCCGCTCGGCCAGCGTGGAGAGCGCGTCGTGGGCCGGGTGCCCGAGTTTGACGCCGATCTGCCGGTCCAGGTAGTCGAGCAGCTGCTGTGTGGCCACCCGCGCCTGCTCCACGGTGGTGGTGGTCTTGACCAGGATCTTGCTGTTGGCCTGGAAGAAGTCGTGGTCGGCATACGGGACGCCGAGCAGCTCACAGATCACCAGCGACGGCACCGGCAACGCGAACTCCTGGACCAGGTCCACCGGCTTGGGCCCGGCGAGCATGGTGGCGATCAGCCCGTCGACGATCTTCTGAATGGCAGGCCGCAGCGCCTCCACCCGCCTGATGGAGAAGGCAGCGGTCACCATCCGACGAAGCCGGGCGTGCTCCGGATCGTCCATGTTGATGAAGGTGCGCGACTGCCTCCGGCGCTCCTTCTGGGCCGGGCTCAGATGGGGGTAGTGCGGGTGGTCACTCTCAGAGCTGATCCGCGGATCGGTCAGCAGGGCCCGCACGTCGTCGTAGCGGGTGACCAGCCACGGGCTGCTGCCGTCCCACAGCCGCACCCGGCTGATCGGGGCCTGGTCCTGCAGGGTGTGCAGGGCCGGCGGCGGATCGAAGGGGCAGTGAGCCGCCCGGGTCATGGGGTAGTCCGCTACCTGCGCCGGCGGCACATCGGTGCCGGGTGCCGAGAAGGTGCTCATGTTCTCCGCCCTTTCCGAAGTCGGATATGAGGGCAGGGCCGGGACCGGGCCCGGCGCGCGTGCGGCGCGACGGGGTAACGGAGCAGGTCCCGTCTGCGGGAGGAGACACCGAAGAGCGCAGCCAGGAGGCTCAGGAGGGCGATTCACCGCCGGGAACACGGGGTTGTGGGGCGGCTTGGATCATCCGCCGGACGATGGGCAAGGCCGCGTGTATGGCCTCGCCCACTACCCGCACGTCCTGCTCGGGCAGCGCGGCCAGCATGTCGGCCACCCGGGCACACTGCGTGCGCCGACGCTCGGCCATCAGCTCACGCCCGGCTTCCGTGATGGCAACCAGGCGGACCCGCCCGTCCTCGGGATGGCCCACGCGAGTGGCCAGGCCCTGGTCTTCCAGACGCTGCACCAGGGCTGTCATCGACGGTTGGGCGATGCCTTCCGCCGCTGCCAGCGCGGTCAGCCGGATCGGACCTTCCTTCTCCAGCCGGCTTAGCGCCGAGGCGGTGGTCAGACTCATGCTCTGCCGGCCCGACAGGAGGTGCCTGACCAGTCCGGTGGCCAGCTCGTTCAGCGCCGCCGCCACCTCCTGGTGACCCTCTTCAGGTGCCTCATCCATACCTCAACCTATATCACCCTTCTATACAGCTTGTCTATATTCTTCATCTATATAGACAAGCTATATAGAAGGGTGATATATATGCACCCTAGCCCCTTGAGGGTTCTGGTCACAGCCCAGGCGCCACGTTGGCGCCGGAGGAAGGTGATGATCGTGACCTGCACCTACGCCCCAGAGGCACCCCCGCGGCAGAGCTCTGCTCGCAGTCCGTCCGCATCCGTCGGCACATGGACCCTGGCGCACCGCCCGGAAGCCGCCGGAGAAGCTCGCAAGATCACCAAAGAACTCCTGGCTCAGTGGAGTGTCGCCGAGGACGCGGCCGACTCGGTCCTTCTGACCGTCTCCGAACTCGTCACCAACGCCGTGGAACATGCCCGGCCCCCACTCCACTTCCAACTGAGCGTCGACCCGGGCACCCAGCGAGTGCACATCGAGGTGTCCGACGGAGGCCCTGCCGCCCTGGACGGCGACTGGGCAGTCAGCTGCACCCCCGACGAGCACGGCCGCGGACTGGAGATCGTCAATCAGCTCACCGCCGCGCACGGCGACCGTGCGGAACCTGGACGCGCCGTCCGCTGGGCCGACGTCACCAGCGTGCCCTGACTCGACCGTGCGAAAGAGCCCGGCGCGCGATCGTCCCCGCGTCCCGTACGGAGCGACGAGTGAGCATCGGGTACGCCCGCGCCTCAACCAGCCGGTAGACGTCGGCGAGCCGGCTCAAAGCTCCGCTCACGCGGTCGGCAGCATCTCCATGGACGGCGCCAAGCCGCCTCGAGGGGCGCTCAGGTATCCGAAGAAGCGAGGGGACCGCCTTCCGACCTGCAGCCCCCGCCGAGATGTATCGCCCTGAACTGCCGTCGAGGTGTCGACGCTATCCACGTTGGTCATCGCCGGATGCCCGCCAACGGCCCCGAGACACCCTGAACTCGCTACCCGACGACGGGTTCCAGGACGAACACCGGGAACTCCCGCGAGGTCTTCTTCTGCATCTCGGCGTATCTCAGAAAGACAGCGACCGCGCGCCGCCACCACTCGGCCCTTTCCTGGCCGGTGGCCTCATGGGCCGTCATGTCCCGCTGTACGGGGCCGTCCTGGAGTTCGGCATGCGGATCGGCCTTGACGTTGAAGTACCACAGCGGTTGCCTGGAGGATCCGCCCAGCAAGCCGACCACCGCATAACGCCCCTCGTGCTCGACGCGCACCACCGGCACCTTGCGGATCTTACCAGTCTTGGCGCCCCGGGTGCTCATCACCACCACGGGCCGCCCCGTGTCCCACAGCGTCGTCCCCCTTGTGCCACCGGAGCTCTTGTACACCTCCACTTGCTCGCGCACCCACTGCGTCGTGTTGGGTTCATACTCGCCCTCAAGAGGCATGGCATCCGTCCCCTCGCCGTAGGGAGGTCCTCGCACCGGCTCTACTGACTTCAGCTCGTTGGGGTGAATCCTTGCGAAGTCGCTGATGGGTGTGGGCGGGTGGCTGTATTCGTGGTGTGTGAGATATGCGGATGGGGGCGGGCTGACTCCTGCGGGGCGTCAGCGCCGGGAGACGGTACGGATGCAGGCGGCTGAACTGTTCGAGCAGATGGTCAAGCCATCGGAAGTTGCACGTCGGCTTCGGGTGAGCGTGAAGTCGGCTTATCAGTGGCATCAGTTGTGGCGGGACGGTGGTGTGCAGGCTCTGGCCTCCCGCGGTCCGAGCGGGAGCCGGTGCCGGCTGTCCCCGCGGTGTCTGGAGAAGCTGGCCGTGTGGCTGGAGGAGGGGCCGGCTGCCCACGGTTGGGTGGAAGACCAGGTGTGGACCGCATCGAGGGTGGCCACGTTGATCGGCAGGAAGTTCCACGTCTCCTACAGCCTCTGGGGTGCCACCCGGTTGATGCACCGGCTCGGATTCTCCCCGCAGGTGCCCGCCCGGCGGGTCGCCGAGCGCGACGAGCAGGCCGTGAGCGTGTGGCGGGAGGTGACCTGGGCGGAGGTAAAAGGACCCGGGCGGCCTGCCGGGGCTACGTCTGCTTCGAGGACGAAGCCGGCTTCACCCGACGGCCGCCCCGGGGGCGCACGTGGGGCCGGCGCGGCCGAACACCCGTCGTGACGGTCAGCGGCCGGCGTTCGGGACGGCTGTCGGTGGCCGGGCTGATCGCGATGCGGCCGGGTTCCCGGACCCGGCTGTGTCACCGTCTTCGGTCCCACCCCGCCGGCATGAGCGCACGTCGCAGCATGGGCGAGCGGGACTTCATCGCGCTGATCGACGGATTCCACCAGCTGGTCAAGACCCCGATCGTGCTCGTGTGGGACCGGTTGAACACCCATGTCTCCCGCAGGATGGGCGACCTCGTGGCCGAGCGTGACTGGCTGACGGTGTTCCTGCTGCCAGCCTACCTACCCGACCTGAACCCCCGTCGAGTGGGTATGGGCCCACGTCAAACGCAGCCTGACCAACCTCGCCGTCATGGCCCTGGACCGACTCGAAGCCCTCGTCCGCAACCGACTCAAACGCCTCCAGTACCAGCCCGACACCCTCGACGGCTTCATAGCGGGCACCGGCCTCGCCCTCGACATCCCAACGTCACCCTGACCAGCCGAAGTCAGTAATGCATGCGTAGAGGGAACGGCTGCCGTGGATCGTGTCCGATGAGTTGCGGGAACGGATCGAGCCGCTGCTGCCCGTCGTACCGCGTCGACTGGATCACCCGGGACGCAGGCGTCTGGACGACCGGAAGGTCCTGTCAGGGATCCTGTTCGTGGCTGCGACCGTTTGGCAACAGCGTTAGGAACCGAAGGTGCGGCGATAGCCCGACGGGCTGGTCCTGGTCATCGCGGTGAAGTGGATACGCAATGACTCCGCGGAGCCGAAGCCGCATCGGTGGGCGATGTCGTCGATGCCGAGGCGAGTGGTCTCGAGAAGTTCGCGTGCGCGGGCTACGCGTTGCATAGCCACCCAGTTCATGACGCTCGCTCCGGTCACAGCCCGGAATCTGCGGCGCAGTGTTCGCGTGCTCATGTGGCTGTGCCGGCTGACCGACTCCAGAGTGAGCGGCTCGTCGAGGTGTTCCAGGATCCAGGTGATCACGTCGGTGATCTCGGAGTCGCCGCTGGGCGGGATGTGCTCGATGAACTGGGCCTGTCCTCCTTCACGGTGGGGCGGGCTGACCAGGAAGCGGGCCATCCTGTTCGCGGCGGCCTGACCATGGTCGAGCCGCAGGAGATGCAGGCACAGGTCGGTTCCGGCGAGGACACCCGCGGAGGTGAAGACGCCGGTGTCCTCGACGTAGAGCTCCGCTTCGCGGACCTTGACCGACGAGTGGCGGTCTCGCAGCAGGCTGGCCCAGCGCCAGTGGGTGGTGGCGCTGCGGCCGTCCAGGATCCCGGCCGCCGCCAGGGCGAAGGCGCCCGTACAGATCGACACCATCCGGCTGCCCCGGTTGTATGCGTCATGCAGCCGTTCGACCAGCTCGGCGTCCGGAGACTCAGTGGGGTCCTGCACTCCGGCGACGATCACGGTGTCCGCCGTGTCCAGCCGGTCGAGCGGCTCGACCTCGCGGGGCACCAGCGAGTCTTCCGCGGGAGCCGCACTCACCAAGGTCAGCTCGTAGGGGGCGCCGTCAGGCCAGCAGGCGGTCACCCAGTCCGGCCAGCGGCCGAACACCTGCTGGGGAACGGCTACGTCCAGCAGGACGTAGCCCGGCTGCACCACCACTGCGACCTTGGCCGGATCTTTGGGATTAATGGCCATCTGGCCATCGTACGGTGACCTCGGTCTTCCTAGGCTGAACGCATCACACTGATCACGATAAGTGAGGAGATGCGTAACATGTGCGTAATCGTCGAGACGTGGACATCGAAGCCCGCGTTCTTCGCCGCCGACAAGGAGACGCGGAACGACCTGTTCACAGGGGAGGCTGAGGTCGAGTGAGCGTGCTTGAGAATCTGCCGGAGGAGATCGGAGGGTGGCCGCGTACGGCAGCTACGGAGGCCGCTGTTGCCTTTACTGCCGAGCACTCTCCGGAATGGCTGGTCAACCACACTGTCCGCAGTTACTTCTATGCTCGTAGCATCGCCACCGCCAGGAACCTTGCTGCCGGGGTGGACTACGACGACGAGACGCTCTTTCTCGCCACGGTGCTGCACGACATCGGTCTGACCGACGCGGGGCAGGGGCCGAACCGGTTCGAGGTGGACGGCGCCTTCCGGGCCGCTCGATTCGCCCGGGAGCACGGGCTGTCCGATGTCGTCGCCGACCAGATCTGGGACGCAGTGGCGCTGCACACCTCGGCGGGGATTGCGCCCCACAAGCATCTGGTCGGCGCTCTCACGCATTTCGGTATCGGTGCCGACATGTTTGCTTTCGGTGTCGAGGAGGTGGACCGGGCGGTACTGGACGCGGCGCACGAGGCGTTTCCGTATCTGGATCTGCGGAGCAACATCCATGCGCAGGTGGTCCATCAGATCGACGAGCAGCCGTCGAAGTGGGCGCCGTTGTCGTACGTCGACATCGTGTATCGCAAGCACCGGCCGGACAATCCGTTCCCCGGGCTGGACGAGCTGGTCGCCGCCCCGGTGCGTCCGGCCTGACGACGTCTCGCGGTGGCTGCGGTCGGGTGCCGTGGCCGTCTACCGGCGGGCAGCTGTGACGAAGAAGACGCGGAGCCGGGCATCCCGTGTGCCGGGCTCCGTGCCTGCGTTGACCCGGCATCGCGTCCCGGGCCTTTGAGAGTTGGCTTCCCGGCTTCAAGGAAAGCCAGGGGGGCCGCGATGCGGGGACCGGTGTCGTCGGCCGTCGACGGGGCCGGCCGCGTCGGCCGCGTACCGGCGGGACGACCTGGATGAGCGGCATGAGCTGAGTGACGTCATTGCGGTTCCCGCCGGTCAGCGAGACCGCCATGGGAATGCCGTGCGCATCTGTGATCAGATGGTGTTTCGAGCCCGGCCGGGCACGGTCAACCGGACTCGGGCCCGTTTTGGGCCGCCCTTCATGGCCCGCACATGGGAGCCGTCGATCACCGCCCTCGACCAGTCCAGCGCGCCGGCAGCATGTAACTCGGCCAGCAGCTGTTCATGCAGGCGCTGCCACACACCCGCGTCGTTCCAGTCCCTCAGACGCCGCCAGCACGTCATGCCCGAGCCGAAGCCCAGCTCCTGGGGCATGAACTCCCACGGAATGCCGGTGTACAGCACGAACAGGATCCCTGACAGGACCTTCCGGTCGTCCAGACGCCTGCGTCCCGGATGATCCACGCGACGCGGTACGACGGGCAGCAGCGGCTCGATCCGTTCCCACAACTCATCGGACACGATCCACGGCAGCCGTTCCCCCAACGCTTGCACCGGTCAGCAACCTGACAGACCAACACATTCCAAGGCCATCAAGGCCATTCTGTTAGGAGTACTATCTTGATCTTTAGCCTTTGCGGCGGGGCCGTGGGGTTGTTGATTTCTTCGTTCGTCGTTTCGTTGTGTCTGTTTTGCGGACTGTGTGGACGTCGTGGCGGGGTGTGGGGTGGGTGTTCTTGCGGCCGGGAGGTCTGCCTGGGCCGGGGCGGGAGGGTTTCGGTGCCCCGGCGGGGCAGAGGGTCTTCGGGCGGAGGTGCCTGAAGTCTCGGCGGACTCGGGCAGGGGTGAGACGGTCGGACGGGTTCGGTTTCTCCCACGCCGCCGCAGGTCGGCCGCCAGTGGCCGGGCCAGGCGTAGTTGGGTGTATGCGGCGAGGATGAGCCAGGTCCACCGGTCGGCGGCTTCGGGGGTGCGGATCTTGGGGCGGGTCCAGCCGAGGGTCTGCTTGAACAGCCGAAAGGTGTGCTCGATGTCGAAGCGTCGCAGGAAGACCTGCCAGAGCAGGTCGACCTGAGTGGGGGTGGCGTCGGTGCCCGACCACCACAACCACACCGGTTTCGGGATGGCGCCGCTGGACAAGTGCTCGACCCGCAGGTGGAACACCGTTCCCTCGATGGGTGGGAGGGTTCCCAGTTCGGCGACCCAGGCGGAGCGGTGTGTCAGTCGCGGATGGAGGCGGTCCCATGCCTGGGCGGTGGCGGTGCCATACAGACGGGTCTGTGTGACGGTCTGCGCGTTTGGGATGTCCCAGGTGGCCTGGTCGCTGAAGGCGAACTCGCCGCCGTGACGCGGCGGGCGGCCCATCGTATGGGGCTTTTGTGGTGGGGCGGCACGGCGCAGGACACGGTCCGAACGCATCCGGCCCAGCACCTGCACCGGCAGATCCTTGAGCAGGTATGCCAGGCGGGGCACGTCGTATCCGGCATCCACGACGATGAGGATCTCGGGGTCGCCGACTTTCCACTGCTCCGCCGTCATCAGCCGGCCGACCAACTCGCGCATCTGCCGGGCGGTGACGGTGGCGGCGTCGTCGCCCGGTGCCAGTCGGAGGGCGTCCAGCGGAGCGGTCCACGAACTGCGGCCCGTCTCCAGCGCGCAGATCACCGAGTACGGCCACCCCGGAACGGGAATGTGTTGGTCTTTGCCGCGGCCGTAGGTGTGGCAAAGGATCCGCTGCGGTGAGGTGTGTGCGTTGGACCGCAGCTGGCAGGTGATGTCGGCGGCCAGCACCAGCCGGCCGTCCGCAGCCCGCGGCAGGGGTGCTGCGGCCACTGCCCGCCGCAGCACCTCTGGTGTCCATCCAGCCCGCGGCCAAGGCGTCGTAGAGGCCACCGCGCCCGCGGCGATGTTCCCCCACCAGCGACAGCTCAACCAGAGAACGGACCGGACCGTCCGCACACAGCACGGCATCGACCAACTCGAACAGTGCATCCGCACGCCTGGTCAGACAGGAGTAGAACTCGCAGCGGATGTCACGTTTGCGCAGGTATGCTCGGTTGGCGCGGGAGCCATATACCTTGTCGCCGAGGACCCGGTCGGGCCGGGCCCCGGGGCGTCCGCCGTGAGGCCGGGCCACGCGGATACGCCCGAGGACCGGCTGGAACTGCGGGGAGTCGCCCCACTGGCCCGGGTGACCAGCAGCGCCAGGGGCTTCTGCCCCTGCTCGCAGGCGAGATGGGTCTTGGTGGTCAGTCCACCGCGCGAGCGTCCGAGCCCGTGATGGTCCGGCTCGGTCTCGACGCCGCCCAGGAGCTCCTTCTGCAGCCCCCCTTCTCCGGGCCCCTGCGGCGTGCTGGCGGGCCCGGTCGAGGCTGGAGTCCACCGAGACATCCCAGTCGATCAGTCCCTTCGCGTCCGCGTCGGCCTGCAAGTCCGCAAGGATCCGCTTCCACGTGCCGTCCCGCTCCCAACGGCGGAACACCCGTACACGGTCTGCCAGACGCCGTACCGCGCGGGCACATCCCGCCACGGCACCCCGGCCCGCGTGCGCCACCGCACCCCGTCGATGAGCTGGCGTTTCGTCCACTTCGGCGGTCTCCCCGGCCTCTTCCCGACCGGCAACAGTAGCCAGGTCGGCTGCGGCGGTTCTTGCGGTCCGTCGGTCGTGCAGTCGTACCCTTCTGACATGAATTCCGAACTGTTCTTTGAGTGGGACGGCCGGCCGGATGCGGGCGGGCACGTGATCGGAGAAATGTACGCGGCGGCCGGCGAGCCCCCCTGCATTGCGGACGACGAGCCCGAGTCCGAGCCAACCGGCGGCCAGGGCCGGCCCCGTACCATCGGCGCGGTCGCGGCCCGCCGCGACGGGCGCTGCTGAGTTGGGCATGGGTATACGAGGACCCGGACCACGAGCGGGTTGCGCGAGTGCAGGCAACGTACGTGCCACGCGAGGTCCGCCGTCTCAAAACCGGGTACTACGAGCTGCTCCCGCCGGCCGCCGAGGAGTTCGAGATGGTCACGGGCCTGTACCGCCGGGCCGCGGACGAGGCCCGTGCCTCCGGCTACCGCTCCCTGCGGTGGGCCGGTCGGGACACCGGGCCCGACGGCCAGGCGGCGACCGCGCTGAACGCGCACGGACACGGCGAATACGCCCGTTACTGGAGCACCGAGCCAGCCACATGGCAGCCCCCTGCCGGGCTGCCCGATGTGCAAGTCCACCAGCTGCCCGCGCACCTCACGCTGGTAACGGCAGACGCAGAAGTCTCGGCCTTCGTCGACGGGCACGCGGCCCACATCAATGCCGGGGAGGCGATCCGCCACGAGAACGCCGAGCCGCGCGCGCTCGCCGCGCTCATCGCGGAACTCGTCACACGCCTGTGGCGCGACCACCCCGAGGTCACCGAACTGACCATCTGGGAATTCGACGACGCCACGGTACGCCAAGCACTGCCGCTGGCCGGACTGCGCATCACCGCACGCACCATGGACTACGAGCTTCCGCTCACCCCTTCATGACCTCGGCAACAAACCCGCCAATACACCACGCATGGCACGGAGGCGAGTGCGGAATCAACCGCGTCAAGTGCAACCGGGCTGTTACTGCCAGATTCGACAAACTCGCAGTCCGCTAATACTCCAGTTGCAGTTCGCTATTTCCGCTGGTCAGAGGCGTCTTCTCGAGCATAGTCAGCTGACGTGTCGTCATGTTGCGGTTGTTCGTGACCGGTCGCGCTTGATCGCTGTTGTACTGATCATGCAAGACGATGTGCGGCCCGATGTGTGGGCGGGGGAGCTTGAGGAGGTGCTGCTGCGGGTCGGTCATCGGTTCGGCCGGGCTGATCTGCGGCGGCGGATGCGCGCGTACGTGCATGGCCTGTTAGGTCCGGTGGGCAGGAAGAACAGCTGGCAGCTAGCTGAACACGCAGGTCACAGCACACCTCATGGGCTTCAGAATCTCCTGAATCGGGCGCGGTGGGACGCGGACGGGGTCCGTGATGATGTGCAGGCATACGTCGCCGAGCGGCTCGGCGAGGATGACGGTGTCCTCGTGATCGATGAGACGGGATTCCTCAAGAAGGGCACCACGTCGGCTGGGGTGCAACGGCAGTACTCAGGCACAGCCGGCCGTACCGAGAACTGCCAGGTAGCGGTTTTCGCCGCGTACGCGTCTTCGCGGGGCCGGACGTTGGTGGACCGGGAGTTGTATCTGCCGAAGTCGTGGACGTCTGACCGAGAGCGATGCAGGGCGGCGAAGGTTCCCGACGGGCGTGGTTTCGCCACCAAGACTGAGCTGGCCCGGGCTCTGGTCGCCAGAACCCGGTCCTCGCCGCTGCCCTTTGCCTGGGTGACCGCGGACGCGCTCTACGGCCAGGACGGGCACTTCCGCCGCATGCTCGAAGAAGCCGGACTCGGATACGTCGTCGCGGTCCCGAAATCACAGCAGGTCAAGTCCCTGGCAGGGTGCTGGCGCATCGACCAGCTCATCGGCGATGCCCCCGACGAAGCCTGGGAACGACTGTCCTGCGGTGACGGCGCGAAGGGCCCGCGCGTCTATGACTGGGCAGGGGCACAGCTGCCGGCCGTCCCGTTCTACGGCGAAGACGAGCCCTCCCACCACCGGTGGGTGCTGGCCCGACGCAGCATCGCCCGCCCTGACGAGATCGCCTACTACCTCGCCTACGCGCCCACTGGCACCACCGTCGACAAGCTGGTCCGAGTCGCCGGCAGTCGCTGGGCCATCGAGTCGTGTTTCCAGAGCGCGAAGAACGAGTGCGGCCTGGACCAGTACGAAGTCCGTCGCTATCCCGCCTGGTACCGGCACATCACCCTGGCCATGCTCGCCCACGCCTTCCTCGCAACGATGGCCGCCCACGCCGGGGAGGAAAGGGGGGCCGCAGAAACGGATCATCCCTCATCCCCCTCACGCTGGCAGAAGTCCGCAGGCTGCTGGCAGCTTGCCGCCCCGGGGCAAGTCACAACCACCGGCATCACGCCAGTCATGCCTTGAAATGGTCCCGCTGGCGTCGCCACCACCAGGCCACTGCCAGGCGCTGCCACTACAGACGCCGCGCGACCGGTCACGAACAACCGCCACATGACGACACGTCAGCTGACTATGCTCAAGAAGACGCCTCTGACCAGCGGCAATAGCGAACTACAACTGGAGTACTAAGCTGCTGCTGGACTGGCTGGAGCACCGGCGCAGCCGGTGGCCGGATACCGCGAACCTCCACCTGTTGATCAACAAGCAGACCGCCAACACCACCGGCCGAGCCAGCAACCACTGGATGAGTGCTGCACTGCGGGGACAGGGCGCGGCCTTGAAGAGACTTCGCGTCGACCGTCAGCTCGAAGAAGGCATGGTCAAAGGCCCCACCCCACTCCACCTTGCCAAGGTGTTCGGACTCGACGAGAAAACTGCGATGCGCTACGCGAACTCCGTACGTGCCCTGCTGGAACAGGCCATCGAGACCGCCCCAGCGACTCCACCACCAGGCCGACGTCCCCCTGACACCGGGGCACTGCACCTGCGGGCTCCCGTCGAATCACGCCTGATTGTCAACGGATTGGAGACAATGCGTTGTACGGGAAAATAGGCTCCGAGAGAGGCTGATATGCCTGAGGACCCAAACACATCAACGCCACAGCCTCACCGTGACGCAAGGCAGGTACCGGACCCCCGCAGCCTGCCCCTGGCCCAGTACAGCCATGGGCACCGTTAGGGACTGCTGCAGAGTTGGGTGACACCTGACCTGGCTTGCTGAGAGGCGGCCTGGAAGGATGTCGCAGTGCCCAAGCCGTATCCCAAGAGTTGGGCGGTTTCGATGTG
>NZ_NNBP01000006.1 GCF_002803155.1 Streptomyces sp. CB02959 | reverse complement strand
CGCCAGCTTGGAAACGGCTCATGGAACACCTACACCTGGAAGCCGGCGTTGGCCAAGGCCGGGATCATCCCGCCGCGCCCCAAGGGTGCGAAGTTGTGGCAGTGGCAGGCGGCGCCGAACGACGGATTCCACGTGCTACGGCACACCTACGCCTCCCTGTTGCTGGAGGCGGGGGAGTCCGTGGTGACTGTCGCGCGGTGGCTCGGTCACTCATCCCCGGCCATCACGCTCGGTTACTATGCCCACTTCATGCCGGAGGTCGGAAGCAAAGGTAGAACCGCCATTGACGGGCTACTCGGGCGAGAGAGGGGCCGGAATTGAGACCCGGGAGCCACCATTGCCGCGGGTTGGGCTCCGGTCTGCACTGGCAGTCTCGCGAGCGCTGCGGTGATGGAGCCGGGCTTGGCATCCGAGCCGGACGGTGCCTCGGCCTGCGACGAGCCGGCTGGTGTGGAGGGCTTCGCATCGGAGGAACTGCCCTGCCCCGCGCAGCTGGTGAGGGCGGCAACGAGCAGGATCGCGGTGGGGGCGACACGAGAAGCACGCCGGTGCGGCAGAGATTTCACGAAGACAGCCCTACCCTCGGCCTCCCACCGACATGAGTGCCATCACCCGTAGGTGACATTCCGCCAGGTGGCTTCGTGGGGAGTGATGCGGTGTGCCAGGCGATGGGCCGGGGGTGGCAGCGGCGGCCGAGGTGGCGGAGGCGTTGCGGTCTGCGCAGGGCGACTCTCGGCGCTCTTGGTTCTTCTGGAAAGCCCCTTTTGTATTCGATGAGGCTTTCAACCCGGATAATTGCACGTTACTATAGTGTCGACATGTCGAACGTGACATATTCTAGAGGTATGTCTCTCAGATACGCAGTGATGGGCCTGCTCATGGACCGCCCCGGCAGTGGTTACGACCTGATGAAGCGCTTCCGGCGCTCGCTCGGCAACGTCTGGGTCGCTTCGCAGAGTCAGCTTTACGGTGAGCTGAATCGCCTTGCCGATACCGGGGCGATCGAGATCACTTCGGAAGGTCCCCGTGGTCGCAAGGAGTACGTCCTCACCTCGTTGGGTGAAGGGGAGCTGCTGAAATGGCTCGCCCGCACCGAAGGCAGAAAGCCGCAACGCCACGAGATGCTCCTGCAGGTCTTCTTCTTCGGGCTGCTCCCACAGGAACAGGTCGTCCAGCGCCTTGCTCGGCAAGCTGAGATCGCTGCCGAGGAGCGTGCGGCACTTGTCGACCTCGAAGCGTCGATCGACTGGGGCGACGGCGCCCCGTTCAGCGTCAGTGGCCGGCTCGCCCTGGAGTACGGGATGCGGCTACGTGCCATGGAGGAGGACTGGGCCCTCTGGGCCGTCGCGCAGACCAGCGGTCCGGCCGGAACGGCGGACGACTCCAGTGAGTGCGAGCGCCGGTCCCGGACTCCGGCGGCGTGATCGACGTGACGGCGCGTCGCGCGTACGCGGCGCTGGGTGTGCATCGGGCACGAAAACCTCAACCGACGGTGCATGAGGCCGCTGTGGGGGTGGGGTCCCGGCCGGCCGGATGCGGGACGGGTGTGGCCGCCGGCCTGGGGGACTTCTTGCACCGCGCCGGTCCGATGCGGCCGTCCGCGATGCTCCACCTGGTCTGGCATCTCAGTGGTTGCCTGCCGTGGAGGCGTGAGGCCTTCGTCCGTCCCGGCCGCGGGAGTGGCTGCCGGTTTCTCCGGGCGGAACTTTCCGGCCTGAACGCCCGCGGACGCGGTCCGCGCCCGGCGCCGTGTCTGCTTCGCGAGGCCTCAGCCTTCGGCGCGATCCGATCCCCCGTGACGAGGCCGGGCCGTGGAGACTCTGTGAGTGACATGTAAGGTATTGACATGTCACTCACTCAGGCACTACTAGGGCTGCTGGCTGTGGAGCCCGCCAGCGGGTACGAGCTGACGAAGGAGTTCGAGGGGGACCTCGGGCAGTGGGCCTGGCAGGCTGCACACCCGAGTGTGTATCCGGAGCTTGTCCGGATGGCTGAACGCGGCCTTGTCGAGGTCACTGAAGAAGGCCCTCGCCGGCGAAAGACGTACGCGGTGACGGCCAAGGGGCGCGAGGAACTGCGAGCGTGGCTACAGGCGCCCTGGGGGCAGGGAGTCGTACGCAACGAGCAGGTCCTGCGCATGTTCCTCCTGGAGGCGCTGGAGCCGGAGGAGGCGGCCACCGCGCTGCGCGGCGTCATCGAGTACGCCGAACGCAATGTCTCCACACTTCGGGAACACCGAGCCAGGCGGGAGGACGAGCCGCCCTACGGCCGCGATGCGCTGGGGCAGCTGGCGGCCGAGTACGGCCTGCGGCAGTACCAGGCTATGCACGACTGGGCGTTGTGGGCGCTCGACCACCTGAACCGGCGCCGCACGGCTGCTTCGGGCTGACGATCTCGCCCGGCCCTCGCCCAGGGCACACTCGGACTCGGACAGCCCGGGCCCGCGGATCTTCCCGGCACCAGGACGCTCCGTAAGGAGGACCCGCACCGACAGTGAGGCATCGATCCACGGTGGCGCGCTGTCGGTGTCCGCTCGGCCCTTCGGGGCACCGGCTCCCCTTGTATGCGAAGGGCGCAGCACGCCGGAGCCGGCACCTCTCAGGCACCGCTGCCAGGCGGAGCGGCTGCCCAGTCGGGGACAGCCCCCTGTGCAGGGGGCCACCACGTCGGCGCTCGGCGCGGCACGCAGGTCACGGTCGTGGAGCGGCCAGCACATCGCAGAGGCGGAGGGCGACGAGCAGTTCCGCCTTCCTTTCGAGGTACCCGGCGCCCAGCATTTCGGTGACCGAGTTCAGTCGCAGCCGGACGGTGTTCTCGTGGATGCTGAGCCTGGCCGCCGTCGCCGTGTGAGTGCCGCAGGACAACCAGACGGAGAGGGTCTCCCGCATGCGGGCCGCCCGATCGGTGCTGTCCGCGAGTGGGCCCAACTCGTCCCGGACGAACATGGCGGCGGACGACGGATCGTGCAGCAACAGGTCCTCCAGCGAGAGGTCGTGGAAGGACAGGCAGCGGGGTGCGTCATGGAACTTCTCGCGGATGCCCTCGGCTCGCACGGCTTCACGATGGCTCGCGCGAAAGCCCGCGATCCCCGGTCGGGGCCTGCCCATCGCCGTCTGCGCATCCGACCCCAGCAGCGTCCGGCGCAAGGTGTCCAGGACACCCGCCGAGACTGCTTTCCGGTACCCCAGCCAGGCGGTCCAGTGGGTCGCCAGCGGCGGCAGCAACAGGTGCTCGCGTGCCGAGGTGGCGGTCATCGCGCGCTGAAGGACCTTCTCGGCGTGTGCCCGGTCGGTCGCATTGATGAGCAGACCGATGTGAGTGCCGCCCAACCGGTAGCCGAGCGCGGCGTCCCAGGCCGGGTTCACGGGTCCGTCGTCGGCGGCGAGGATCGTGGTGATCACGTCACGTCGGCGTAGATCCCCACCGAGACGGAGGCCGGCCGTGGCCTCCTGGTGAGCGAGCAATGACTGGCGCATGGCGCGCTCGGCGAAGTCGAAGGTGCAGTGCGCCACCCGGGAGACCATCTCGCCCGACACCGCGATACGCCCGCCGTCGGCGGCAGGTTCCGGTGCAAGCCCGGGCCAGCCCATCCTGCCCCACCGGTCGATGAGTTCGCGCGTGCCGGTCCAGTAGGCCTGCCGTACGCAGACCTGCGAGAACCCCTGCTCGGCGACCCATACGCCGAAGTCGCGAACCTGGCTCGTGACATCTTCCATGGGAGGGGACGCGACGTTGTGGGCCTTCGCGACCGACAGCACGTTCGTCCGGACGAATCGCCTGAGCCCGGTGTGGAACGGCACGCTGCCCTGCCGGGTGGGAAACACGTCCTTCGTGATCGCCCGGGTGATCTCGTCGCAGAGCCGATCGATCCAGCTGATCCCGAAGTCCTGCGTACCAGGCGCATCCTTCGGCCCGCATGCCTCCTTGAGCAACTCTGCGCCAGCAAGCACGCCCACCGTCGACACCTCATATCCGATACTATAAAGCCGACATGTCGAAGATAGAATGTTCACCCTGGGCGCGTCAATTCAGCCATGCCTGACGCGAATCCGGGCCATCGTGCGAGGATCCGAGCCGGGAGAACCTGGTCCAGGAGTCTTGTCTCCACGGTCCCGGGGCACCCTGGGCCGACCCGGCTTGCCGTTCCGTGGAGAGACACCTTCACACCCGCTACGGGGGCTGGTCGGTGGGGACTTGACACCGGCGGGCCTGGCTTCTGTGCGTCGGCGACATGATGCCCGGCTCTGATGCGGCATACCGTTCGGGCAGTGAGCAGCCATGTCGGTGCTGCCGGGAGCGACCGGTGGCGCGGACGGGATCGCAAGGACGGTCCCGTGGAACGGCATGGAACCGAACAGGGAGAGAAGCCGTGCCTCCACCGGCGCTGACTGTCGTTGCCAGTGACCCGATCACGCGCGACGGAGTGTGTTCCTGGCTCCGTGCGAGCGGCTTGGTGAGACTGCTCCCGCCCGGTGCAGTGGCTGATGCCGATGTCACTGTTCTCTTCGCCCATCAGGTGGCCGAGGACACCTTGGCGACCATGCGGCAGCTCGTGCAACAGGCGGCGAAGCCGGCGATGAAGTTCGTGCTGGTCGCGGACCACATCAGTGAGGTGGAGCTGATACGTGCGGTCCGGTACGGTCTCGTCGGCTTCGTGCCCCGCTCGCAGGGGTGCATGGACCAGGTTCTCCAGGCCGTGCTGAGGAGCCGGGAGGGAGGGGTCCAGTTCCCGGACGTACTCGTCAAGTCCTTGATCGACCAGATGAGGAGCCTGCAGGAGGACATTCTGGAACCGCACGGCTTGAACATCGCCGGTTTCAAGGACCGAGAGATCGAGGTCCTGAAGCTTCTGGCCGAGGGAATGGACACCGCGGCAGTCGCACGGCAGCTGAACTACTCGCAGCGCACCATCAAGAACATCCTGGCCGGGCTGGTGTTCCGCCTCGGCCTGCGCAATCGGACCCAGGCCATCGTGTACGCGATGCGAGCCGGTGTGATCTGACCGTCGCGAGGTGCGACTTGCCACGACGTTCGCTGCGCGAGCACGACGACAATCCGCCCAGTCCTTTTCGCCCCGGCGTCACCTGGGGAAGGGGGCGTGCGCGGACAGCACGGGAGATCGGATTCGTGGTGCGGCGGAATCGACGTCAGCGGGCGTGCGACCGTGAGGCAGCGGTGTGCGAGCGGTGTCGTGAAGTGCGCTGCCCTCGCGGGGGCGCCCGTGTCCTCAACGGTTCGATATGCCCCAGCGGCCTGGTCTGCTCGCGTGGCAGCCCCCATGCGATGGGTGTGTACTCATCGGTCAACCTGCTGTGGTGATCCGCCCACACCGAATCGCGCCACTGCCCAGGGGGCAGTGGCGCGACGTCGGCAAAACGGGCCCCTGGAGGTCACGGCTGTGGCCAACCGGGCCCAGTACGCGACCAGTAGTCGGCGGTTGGGGCGGAAGGCGGCATCGCCGCCGCGTGCTTGGCCGCCCTGCTCTGGCGCCATGCGTTGTAGAGCCGGACGGGGATGCCCACCCCGACCCACCAGTACTCCGCCGCGTCGGGCGAGATCAGGGCCACCGGCAGCGAGCTTCCGAAGATGACTATGACACCCACAGCGCTGCGGAGCGGCTTGGCGATCAGCTCGTACGGGGCCCCGGGGCTGCGCAAGGCCGGGCGGCTGCGCAGCCACAGTGCCATCACCGTGATCAGCAGAGCGGACAAGGCGATCGTGCCGGCATACAGCGTCGTTGCGAGCGGGTTGCTGTGGTACCTGGTGATGAGCTTCGTGGGAAACGGCAGTACGGCGACGAGGGCCATCAGTGCCAGATCGAGGTACATCAGCGGGCCGTCCAGCTGTTCCGCTGCCCGGAACAGGCGGTGATGGGCGATCCACAGTGCCCCGACGACCATGAAACTCAGCAGGTAGCCGGCGACGGACGGGAGCGCTTCCTCAAGGGCATGTCCGAGCTCGGCGGAAGGCAGGTGCTCCGGGACGGTGATTTCCAGCGCGAGGAACGTGATGGCAATGGCGAAAACGGCGTCGGCGAACGCTCGTACTCGCTCGACGTCGATTCCGTGCAGAGGTCTCACTGGCAGGACTCCTGGTTCTTCTCCGTGCTCAGCCCATGCGGGCCTCGCTCTCGGTGCGGGGTAGGCGCGGCGCGCGGCCCGAGGCGCGGTCGCTCGGGGCCGTTCCGGCCGCTGCTCGAAGGGACTCTGTACCTGGTGATCTCAACATGTCAATTTCATAGTGTGTTTCGTGATGATGTTGCGGAGATCCTCCCGGCCGGAGTGTCGAGGGTTCGGTGGTCGGCGTCTTCGTGGCTGCGGAACGGCGCCAGGGGTGACCTGAGAGTGATCGTCTTCTGCCGTGCCGGCGGCTGAGGCTTTGAGTGTGTGCGCTCTGATCGGGAGGTGCGCGAGGCTGCGTCCGAGGTCACCCGCTGCTCCGCCCGTCGGGGATTCCCGGTCGTGGTGCCACGCGACGGTACGCGCAGGGTGTCGACCTTGACCTGTCGGAACTGACATGTAAGCTTCCGGCCATGGAATCGATGCAGGTGCTGCCGGATCTCGTGGCAGTCGAACCCGTCGGCATGGATGAAGCGGCCGAGGAGTTCGAATGTGATCCAGGGGGTTGTGCGTGGCGGAGGCCTGAGGGGATGCGCGGTGTCACGCGGGGGAGACGTCATGGCCGGAATACCCTTGGCGGTGCTTGCCAGCGACCCGATCACCAGCGAAGGGGCCCGGTCGTACTTCCAGGCGTGCAGCCAGGTGAGACTTCTTGAGCCCGGTCGTCCATCAGAGGCCGAAGTGGTCGCGATGTTCGCCACTCAGGTGACAGATGAAACGCTCGTGTCGATGCGGCGGTTGTCGGCCGCGCCATCGAGATCGCGGACGTGGATCGTGCTCAGCGCTGACGGCATCAGCGAGGCCAGGCTGCTGCGGGCCGTGCGGTACGGCCTGGTGGGCTTCGTGCCGCGCACGCGGGCCGGTATGGAGAGCGTGCTTCAGGCCGTGCTGGACAGCCGGAAGAGACGGGCCGAGCCGCCCGACGTGCTCGTACAGTCGTTGATGGATCAGATCAGAACCCTCCGGGACGGGCCCCAGGATTCGCAAGGCCCCGACATGGCTCGGCTGAAGGAACGCGAGGTGGAGGTCCTGAAACTGCTCGCCGAGGGTTTCGACACCGCGGAGGTGGCGGACGCCTTGAATTACTCCGAGCGCACCATCAAGAACATCCTGGCGGGAATGACGGACCGCCTGGGATTGCGCAACCGTGCCCACGCCATCGCTTACGCGATGCGATCCGGCGCTCTCTGACACAGGCGTCGGGCCGGCTCGAACCGGTTCCAAGGCGGTCTTCGCCGTGGATGACGTTCCGCCGGCCAGGCATGCGGAACGGCGCTGCGGCCGGCCGTCGTTGCTCGGGAGCCAGGCCGGTGACGCGGCACGCCGCAGGGTGTCGGACAGCACGGTGGCGGGCAGCGGAGGCGCGGCCCGCAAGACTGACGGTGCGGGTGAGTGTCAGGGCCGCAGCCGTCAGCAGGAGAGAGCCGGCGAGCGTGGCCGCGGCCACGCCGTCGTAGGCCGTCCACTGTTCCAGCTCGTCGTGGAACCAGTGGACGGAGTCGTAGGAGAACGCAGTACGGGGGTCCCTCCCACGACGATGCACAGGAACGCGAAGGTCCACCCGGCCCGGCTGACGGCCGGCCGGTGTGCGGACTGGCGTACACCGTCGTCGGTCCCGCCGCAGGCAAGCCGAGCAGCAGTCCCGCGACGGTGGCGACGACCTCCAGGGTGCCTGTACCGCCCGGCATCCGAGCGCACCGGCCGAACCGCCCATCCGGTTGGCCGTGGACGCCCGAGACCTCAGCCCACACCTTGGGGGCCGGTCCGGTCTCGGTGACACCAATTCCAACCCACGGACAGGAAAGAAGTATGAGTTACCTCCAGATCCTGGTGGCGATAGTCATCGTGGTGGCCGTCATCGCACGTCAGTTGCGGGGAGAGGCGCTCACGGGCCGGCGACTGATGGTGCTGCCGATCGTCCTCGCGGTGATCGGCCTCGCGCTGCTGAGGAATGAGCACCCGACCTCCACCGACGTCATGTGCCTCGTCGCCGGCGGACTGCTGGCCTTTGGCATCGGAGCCGGGCAGGGTGCGATGACCCGGCTGGAGCCGCGGGCCGGTGTGACGTGGGCCCGCACGCCTGCCGCCGGGCTGTGGTTGTGGGCGCTGCTGGTGGTCACGCGGCTGGGCATGACGGTCGTCGCACACAATCTGGACGCGAAGGTGGCGGCGTCCTCGGCGACCATCTTCCTGACACTGGGCATCAACCGGCTCGGCCAGGCCGCCGTTCTCGTCCCACGCCTGCTGTCCTCCGGCATGGAGTTCGCCCCGGAGCGGGACGGCCGGACGTTCCCGGATCAGATGGCACAGCGATTCACCCCTCCGCCGCTGGACAACCAGCCTCACGGGCAGGTGTACGGGGTCAACCAGCCGCCGCAGTACACCGGTTACCCGCAGGGCGACGGACTGGACGCTGTTCGCAGCCGCAGGCGGCAGCGCCGGGCACGCAGGTACTGACGACTGACGACTGGCGAGATGGGGATGGGCGATGGTGAGACCGTCGCCCTCACCACGCGGGGTGTGAGGTCTCGCCGGTGGACATCCACGGCATTCCCGCCCCGAAGAAACGCCATGGTTGCCGAGCATGGGCCGGATGCGGTCTTGCCGGATCTGCACATTCCGGTGACGGATGGGGCCGAGGCCGCGCGACGGCTGGTGGCGGTGCATCCGGAGGCGGCGGTGGTGGCGCTTACTACGTATGCCGATGACGCTCCGGTTCTACGGACGCTGTGTGCCGGTGCGCGCGCCTATCCGACCTGGAACGCCGACCGGTTGCGTATCCCGCGCACGCTGCACAGTGCCGCGGCCGGCTTCGCAGTCCTCGATCCCTCTCCTGGCGCGAGGCGGAGATTCTCGGGCGGGCGGGTGCCTATGCCCTTTCTCCGGGGCATAGTGCGGAGAAAAATTGAAGAACATGTGCACGGGTGTCCCAAAGGGCATATGGCTGGGGCCGAAAGGCCCAAGAGTGGCGCGACCTTTCCATTGATCGGTCTATTGTTGTTCCAACGGCAGATCAGTTCCAGTGAACGGTATCGCCGTCGGGGAGTCCGCTGTTCTTCCGGCGCTCGCTGACCTCGGGAATGCATTCGGATTTCCGGCGCCGGCGGAAATCGGACTTTGATCTTCGGTCGGAATAGGTGACGGTCGCCGGGAACCCCGTGCGGCCGTGGCGGCGAGTGGTCTCCCGTTCCGGGACCACAGTCCGGATGAACCCAGCGGTTACGCGCTTCGGCCGGTGGAATCGGCCGCGCCGTACCGTGCGACAAAGGTGGCGTGGCATCCGAAGCCCACGATGAACAGCTGGCCGACTTCGTGCAGGAGATGCGGAACGGCGGTGGGGCAGGATCGCCCACCGTGGGACCAGATCCCCGTTCGTATCCGACGTGCCGGAGCGGGAACGTCATCGACTCTTTCGAATGAATGAGGAATGAAGGAAAATGCAATTCGCTAAGGGATTCTTTCCCTGGGTGGCTTTTGGCGGGCTCTCCGCTGTCGGATGGCAGTGGGCATCTCTGGGCGCACTCGTCGTCAGCGCTTGGATCCTGCTCGCGGGAGTGAAGGCAGGTTTCAAGGCCGAAGCTCTCGTGCTGGAATACAGCAACACGGTGTTCTTCCTGCTCTGGACCGGGCTGGCCTTCGCCGACCCGACCAGTCCGGCCGAACACCTGGACGGCCCGGTGTCCATGGCCTGGCTGGCCGCCACGGCGTGGGGGTCGATCCTCGTCGGTCACCCGTTCACCACCGGCATCGCGAAGCGGGACGTCCCGCGGGAGATGTGGAATGACCCCGGCTTCCTCCGGGTCAACCTGATCCTGACCAGGGTCTGGGCCATCGCCTTCTCGATCAGCACCTGCACCCTGGGCGTGGTCGTCGCCGCTCATCTGAACGTCGGATTCAGGATCTTCTTCCAGGCCGCCGGGCTCATCATTCCGGCCATCGTCACAGTGCAGTACCCGAAGCGCGTTCAGGCACGCATGAACGCAACCATGCCTCAGGGAGTTTGAATTGATGAACAACCCACCCGTCCCGCACCTCGCGAAGAACTACGCGCCGGTGATGGACGAGATGAGCGTCCAGGACCTGGAGGTCACCGGGGCGATTCCCCCGGAGCTCACCGGCTGGTACGTGCGGAACGGCCCCAACCCTCAGGACGTCGACTCCCCCCACTGGTTCTTCGGTGACGGCATGGTGCACGGCGTCCGCCTGGAAGGCGGCCGAGCAACCTCCTACCGCAACCGCTGGGTCCGCACCACCAAGTACACGGATGGCAAGACGACCTTCGGCGACGGGGAGGAAGACCTGGCCGCAGGCTCCGCCAACACCCACGTGGTCCGGCACGCCGGGCGGACGTTCGCCCTGGTGGAGGGGTCCTTTCCGTACGAACTCGACCTCCGTCCCGGCCGCGAACTCGACACGATCGGCCCCTACGACTTCGGTGGGCGTCTGCACACCGCCATGACCGCCCACCCCAAGATCTGCCCGACCACCGGTGAGCTGCACTTCTTCGGGTACGGCGGCTTCAAGCCCCCCTTCCTCACCTACCATCGTGCGGACGCCTCAGGTGCCCTGACGCTCAGCCGCCCCATCGATGTGCCGGCGCACACGATGATGCACGACTTCCACCTGACCGCCAACTACGTCGTCTTCATGGACCTGCCGGTCGTCTTCGACCAGGAGACGGCTCTCCGCGGCGATGACCTTCCGTACAAGTGGCGCCCGACCTACGGGGCCCGGCTCGGTGTGCTGCGGCGCAACGACCCGTTCGGCGCGGTCCGTTGGCTGCCCATCGAACCGTGCTTCGTGTTCCACCCGATGAACGCGTTCGACGAGGGGCCGGACAGCGGCCGGATCGTCATGTTCGTGGCCCGCTACCCGGTCTACAACGAGACCCATGCCACTCTGTGGCGTTGGGAACTCGACCTCGACTCGGGCAAGGTCGTCGAAACCCAGATCGACGACACGCCCTGCGAGTTCCCTCGCGTGGACGATCGCCTCGCCGGTCTGGACTCCCGTTTCGGACACGTCACGGTGTCGGACACCCCGAACATCGGCACCGGGCTCTCCCACTCCTACCTGATCCGCTACGACCTGCAGACGGGTAACGCGACGCGCCACGAGCTTCCCGCGGGCCGGGTTGCCAACGAGGCAGCGTTCGCTGCGGCCGATGGCACACCTGGTGGCCCGGGATGGCTCCTGAGCTTCGTTTACGACGCGAGCACCAACAAGAGTGACCTGGTGATCCTGGACGCTCAGGACGTCGTGGCACCGCCGGTGGCCACGATTCACCTGCCCCGTCGTGTCCCGTTCGGATTCCACGGCAACTGGCTGCCGGACGAGTGACAGTGCAGGGCCCGCCCTATCGGATGGCGGGCCCGCAACCATCCCCACACGTCTGGTGAGCCGGACGAAAGCGGCCGTCGTGGCGACATCCCTGTAGCGGTGTCGCGGCGACGGCCGTCGGCGTGTGCGCGAAGCCCCGCCGTACGAACGGCCCGTCAACAGGTGCGTCTCCTCGTTGGTTGCGCCGTCCTGGACCGTTGGGCGCCGGACGGCTCGCACGTCGCTCCGGTGCCGGCCCGTGCGCCCCGCCCGGTCGTGCGGAGCCGGAGCGAGCGACGCCGGACATACAACAGGTTTGATCGAGCGCGGCGTTGCCGCGGCGACACGATCCGCTCCCACCTGCGCTGATGATCGGGCTTGACCGCCGTCAGCCGCGCGGGACCCCAAGGTGAGCCGGTGATCCGGACACCCCCAAGTGCCGCTCCTCGACGGATGGACGATCTGGATGCACGCTGCGGGCGGGGCGGCAGCCGCGGCGTGTGCGGGGCGCCATGGAACGCGCGGGGCCCCGGGGACGCGTCTTCCGCGCGGCGTCTCCGCTGAAACGTACGGTGCCTTGGGGGCGGTGGCGAAACGGGATACTGGCGCGCGGTCTCCGCGACTTCGGTGGCCGACGGGTCTTCCGGCCTGGTGCCGGCCGGACCGGGAAGGGGCCAGGACGGGACCGGGACGGGACCGGGAAGCGGCCGGGAAGCGGCCGGGAAGGGGCCGGGCGGCAGGGTTTGGCCGCTCCCACGCATGAGTGTGCCCGGCGGCGGCCCGGATTCCCGGTGGACAGGCTGTCCAGCGGGCGGGCCACCGCCGGGCGTGTGCAACCGCGGTGGTGGGATGGCTCAGAGCGGCCGTAGGTGGATCAGATGGTCAGCCGGGGGTCGGGCGTGGAGGTGGTCATGTGCAGGGAGGGGAGGTTCCGGCGCCGCACCATGAACTCGGCCACCACGATGTTGGGTATCCAGCACAGGTAGGGAAGCGGGCCGTATGCCTGGCTGAAGATGTCCGTGAATTCGCGGCCGTCGGAGAACGGCAACTGCACCAATATCAGCACGCCCAGCCACAGCCGGAGAGTCACAGCGGCGTAGGTGAGAGCGAAGTTGCGGATCATCCATGCCTCGTGCTCACGGAACCGTCGGGCACGCGCGGCCTTGTAGCCCCGCAGGGCCGTCCATCCCCAGAGCACCGCCAGAGCAGCAAAGCCGAAGAACCCACTGATGCCCACCGAGCTGAACATCGACATGATGAACGCCGCCACCGACCCGAGAGCGAGCGTGATCATGTAGATCCGCCCGATCCACCGGTGAACGCGCGGGCACCGGGCGCGCAGGCGCTTGGAGAACTGCCACGGCCCAAGTGCCAGAGCGAGCCCGGCACTGACGATGTGCACGTAGAAAGCGACCTGGACCGGCCAGCTCCGATCGGCATACGTGGTGGCCAGTCCGACATTGCGGGGGGCGAGTTCGGCGAGCGTGCCTTGGCCGTACTGGCCGACGAAGTAACCGGCTATCGCCAGTGAGGAAAGCATGACCCAGGTCCAGCTCCACCTGTGACGCGAGGTCTTGGGCGAAGCGTGTCTCGTGGAGACGGTGTTGGTCATTGAGGGTTCCGTTCGGATGTCGAATGTCATGGGTACAGGTCGGGACCACATGACGGAGACCGGGCGGAACCTGAACGCACTCAGCGTCTGCCGACCGCAGGCGCAAGCCCCCGAATGACCGTGTGCGATTGGTCCACGGCACTGCTCCGACAGTTTTCACGGGTTTGCGAGGTCGTCCAATGGCGCGGAGCCACAGTTGACGGGCCCTCCACAGGGGGACCGGCACACCGGCGGGCCGGTAAGGACGACTCCCGCAGTGACATACGAGGGTGCGTCGTCGGCGGTGCCGTCGCCCCGCGGGGTGATGCCGCGACGCCGGCGGACCGGAACTCCATTCGGCACCACCCACATCTCCCACTGCGGACAGCTTGCCCACACGCGTCCCGCGGCGATACGTCCGGATCAGGGGCCCGGACCGGGGCTTTCACGCGGGGCCGGGCTTACGTGGGGTCGGCCTCGGGTTTGCGTGCCGGTGTGGGTGGTGCCGCCGGCTTGGGCCGAAGCCGGAAGGTCATGCGGTGCAGTACGCGGTTCCTGACCACGAGCGTGTTCCACAGCACTCCGGCGAGGTGCGCGAGGAAGAGAGCGTAGAGGACGTACGCGGCGATCTCGTGGGCGCGGAGCAGACCGGCGAACAGCGTGATGTTCATCGGCGCAATGGCCGGCAGGTGCCAGGAACAGAACAAGACGACTGGCTGTCCGGAGGCGGAGACCAACGCCCAGCCGAACAAGGGCTGGAGCAGCAACAAGAGGTAGATGAGCCGCTCGGAGTACATGGCGACCAGCCGTTCGAGCCTGGGCATGCCGGTCGGCAATGGCGGCGGGGTGTGGGTCAGTCGCCAGCCGATCCGTACCAGGACCAGGGTCAGGATCGCGAAGCCGAGTGGTTCGTGGAGGGTGACCAGCAGGTGGAAGTCGCTGACGGAGGTGACCATGAACACGCCGATGAACAGCATGGCGAGTACCAGTAGCGCCATGGTCCAGTGCAGGACGCGGGCGGTGATCGTGTACGTCGTCTCGGGATCCGCCGACTCAGTGGTCATGTTCGGCCTCGACTTCCTGAACGTCGACCTTGCTGGGCTGGTGTGCCTCGCGGGTTCTGCGCCGGTAGGACTGGGCGTAGACGGCCGATCTCGCGGTGAGCAGCGGATCGTCGGACGGACTGATGCCCTGCGGAAGAACGAGTGGGTCGAAGTTGACGTCCCGCGCGTTTCCCGCCTCCTCGGTCTGCAGGGCGTCGATGGTCAGCGTGCCGACGTCGATCCGGGGCCGGTTGGCGGGCCAGGGCAAGGTGGCGTCGTGGGTGGGGTCGCCGGGCGCGCCGAGCGTGATCATCAGGTGCCAGCGCACGGGGCCGGACCGTACGCGCTCGATCAGCGCGTTGAACAGGTAGTCATGGTCGGTTTGAGGGGCCTTCGGGCCGGGACGGAAGGGTTCCTCGGGTACGAGGCTCCAGCGGACCGGGATCGACTTGCCCGCCTGGTTGGTGAAGGAGAAGGCGTTGAGGCCGCGGAAGGTGCTGTTGGAGAAGTCGCTGGCCGGCGGCGTCTTCTTGACCAGCGCCATCGCGCGCGCGGTCTCGGGGTATGCGGCGAGGAACGCGGCGACCTTCGTCGGATCGGGTTGCCCGGTCGCCGGCACGGGCGCGGTGGCGAGCACTCGGTCGTAGAAGCCCTGCGGCACGCTGTCGAGGAAGACGGGCAGGTTGACCATCGCGGTGCGCCACTGCTCGCCGTTGGTCAGGTGGAAGAGCACCGCAAAGCCCCGGGTGGTGGCGTTCGCGTCCGCGACCGTGGGCAGGCCGCCGGACAGGGAGAAGCGCGCGGTCACCGGCGTGGAGCCCGAGGCGAATACGGCGGCGCTCGACAGTTCGACGCCCGCCCCGTTGCTGACGAAGGTCCCTGATGCACTCACGCCCTTGGCGTGGTTGCGGCGGAAGCCGTCGTGGACTCCGGACAGTTGCTCGAACCGGTCGGCGAACTTCGCCGGCGTCAGGCGGTCGGACGGCAGCCGGCCCCCGGCCCAGGCGTATGCCCCCGCGCCGGCCGCGGTGATCCCCCCGATCGCGGCCGCCCCCAGGACCGCGCGCCGGGTCGGCATCTCGCGGCGCGACCGCGGTTCCGGCCGCGTCGGTTCGGGCGGGCCCGTCTGATCGTGATCCTTCACGTTTTCCTCCTTGTGACGGTTGGCGGGAGGCATACGGTCGCTGACCGTCGCGGTGTTGAAGCGGAGAACAATGATCCACGTCTCGGCCTCGCCCGCGGCGTCTCGATCCCGCCGCCGGCTCTTTCGGACTTCACGCGCGGGCGGGCGTCGTCATCAGATGGGCCGCGCGTTCGGCGATGGCGAGAACGGTCGCGTTGGTCGGTGCGGACACCAGGGACGGCATGACCGAGGCGTCGGCCACCCGTAGCCCTGTGGTCGACCGCACGCGCAGACCCGGGTCGACCACGGCGAGGTCGTCCGTGCCGATCCGGCAGGTGCCCACGGGATGGAAGTAGGTGCTCGCGGTGGCCCGCAGATAGGCGCGGCAGGCGTCGCCGTCCCGGACGGCCGGCCCCGGGTGGAGCTCGGCGGTGCCCCGGGGGCCGAGTGCGTCGGTCCGGCCGAGTTCACGGGCGATCCGGAGACCGGCGGTCAGACGGTCGAGGTCCCGTTCGTCGCTGAGATAGGCCGGATCGAGCAGCGGAGCCACGGCCGGATCCCCGCTTCGGAGCCGCAGGGTGCCCCTGCTCGCCGGATCCATGAGGGAGAACAGGATGGAGTAGCCGCCGGGGCCCGCCCCTGTCCAGCGGGGTTGCAGTGCGGCCTCGACGAACAGGAGCAGAAGGTCGGGTGCCACGTCGGGGCTGCTGCCGGCGAGCACCTGGGCCTCGGCCCCGTGCCCGCCCGCCCGCGGCCGCTCCTGGGTGCTGTACACCACGTGGCTCGTCACGTGGTCGTGCAGGTTGCCGCCGACCCCCGGCAGGTCGGCGACCACCCCGATGCCGGTGTCCCTGAGGTGATCGGCGGGCCCGATACCGGAGAGCATGAGGAGCTGCGGCGAGCCGATCGCCCCCGCCGCGAGGACGGTCTCACGCTCGGACAGTGCGCTGTGAACCTCGCCGCCGGCGGTGAACTCCACTCCCCGGCAGTGCGTGCCGTCCATCAGGAGCCGCCGGACGAGGGCGCCGGTGACCACGCGGAGGTTGGGACGGTCCAGGACGGGGCGCAGGTAGGCGTCGGCCGCGCTCTGCCGCTGACCGGCCACGACGTTCGTCTCCCGCCACGAAACCCCCTCGGACTCCCAGCCGTTGCCGTCCTCAAGCGGCTTGTGTCCCGACTCGACGGCGGCTCGGAACGCGGCCTCCGCGAGCGCGCTCGGTGCCGGCGGGGTCTCGATGCGCATGGGGCCATCCGTGCCGCGCACCTGCGGATCGCGGCCCTCTGCGGTCTCGCTGCGGCGGAAGAAGGGCAGCAGTTCGCGGTAGTTCCAGCCGGTCGCCCCCTGCGCCTCCCATGCGTCGTAGCCCGCAGGATGGCCGCGGTGGTGCACCATCCCGTTGATGGCGCTCGAACCGCCGAGCACCTTGCCCCGCGGCCACGCGTGCACCGTGCCCCCGGTCCCGGCCTGCCTGGTGGTGGAGTACGCCCAGTCGACGGAGGAGCCCCACAGGCTGAAGGAGGCCAGCGGATCGGGGGAGGCCATCTCCTGCGGCCCGCCGTTCCCGCCGGCCTCCAGGAGCACCACTTGGGTCCCCGGGTTCTCCGTCAGCCGGGCGGCCAGTACGCAGCCCGCCGTGCCGGCGCCGACGATGACGTAGTCGCAAGTGGTGGTACTCATCTCGTTCTTTCCTGTAGTCCGACGTCCGGGCCCGCGACCGGCCCGGCGTCGCGACACCGGCCCTGCCTGGGCCGGGTGGTGGAAGGCGGCTGAGGGCCCGTCAGGTGACGGCCGGAGGTGCGCACGGGCGTGTGCATTCGTCATCGAGCCTAGGTGGGAGGTGCGGCTCACCGTATGTGCTCGGCCCACATGCGAATGCGCAGCCGATGGGGGAGTCCGACGTGCCTCCAGGCAGCGCGTCACTCCGGACGCCCGCTCGTCACCTGACCCGAGCGGCACTGTCCGCCCGCCTCGGCTGTGCTCGGCCGACAGCTCCCGCGCGCGTTCCTGTCCCCACCAGACGTGGCGGCATCCAGAGCGCGTCCATAGCGTCGAGGGACGGGCTCGTCCGCACATCGCAAGGTCCATCCACCGAAGGGGAACAATGCCATTTCGACGACTTCTCGCCGGAGCCGCTCTCGCCGTCGCGTTCATCGGAACGGGGGCGGTCACGGCGTCCACGGCCGAGGCTCAGCCCCTGCACTCGCTCACCTCCTGCAACGACCTCTACAACCAGTACCAGCGCGACCGGCAGGCGGCCATGCAGGCCCAGCAGCAGGGCGCGCCGAAGGACCAGGTCCAGGCCCTCATGAACAAGGTCGACGAGGACCTCGCCGCCTATCGGGCAGCTGGCTGCTCGTGACACGATCGGTGTACGGGTCGCGGCCCGGCAGCCCGCGCCACGACGGCGCCGGCGGCCTGGCCGCGGAATATCCGGGCCACGCGGTTTTATACCCGGGACATCGCAAAGACGTCGAAGGAAGCCGGGAGATCACAGGCCGAGAACGCCCCGGCCGCGGTCGGCGACGCCTTGCGCCTTCCGGGGGCCGGACGAATTCCTGGTGGCAGAGCGTGAGGTCGGTGAGCCGACGTTATTGCGCCCCGCCACGGCCGACGCGGAGGCCGAGACGGCCGTGGCAGAGCGGATCCGGCAGGGCGGCGCTACACGGCAGGCATGTCGGGCCGCCGGCGGTGGTCGGCCAGCGCAGCGGTGAGCAGCGGGTCCTCGCTGAGGTGCAGGGTGTCCAGATCGCCGGCGAGGTACATGGCGCGCATCGCCGAGCGCTGCACCTTGCCGCTGGTGGTGCGCCGCACGCCGCCCGGCCTGACGAGGGCGACGGCCGCGACCGGCACTCCGAACTCCCGGGCCATGGTCTGCTTCATGTCGACGGCGATCTGCCCGAGCCGGTCGGCACCCCAGTGGGCGCGGATCTCGTGCACGGCGACGATCGCGGGTGCGGTGTCGACCCGGTCGTCGCCCCCGACCATGAAGACGGCCCCGTTCATCCCCCCCAACTCCTCGTGCTGGGACCGCAGTTCGTACTCGATGTCCGCGGGGTGCAGATTGCGCCCGTGCAGGACGAGTACGTCCTTGCGGCGGCCGGTGATGTACAGGTCGCCGTCGAGCAGGCCACCGAGGTCTCCGGTGCGCAGGAACGGGCCGCGTCCGTCGCTCGTGTACGCCCGGAACGTGGTGGCGGTGGCAGCATCGTGCTCCCAGTAACCCGCGGTGACGCAGGGGCCGTCGAGCCAGATCTCGCCGATGCGGCCGTCGGGCAGTGCGTCGCCGGTGCCGGGGTCGACTATCAGCACGTCGGACCCGGTCGGCGCCCCGCATCCGACGACCACACGCGGCGGTGCGGTTCCGGTGGCCGGTCGCAGCTCCCGGTTCTCCAGCGCGGCGGCGTCGACCGTGGTGAGCAGGGGCGGCCGCCCGGCGGTGCCGGAGGCCAGCAGCGTCGCCTCCGCCAGGCCGTACACGGGGATGAGCGCGTCGGATCGCAGTCCCGCGGCGGCGAACCTGTCGGTGAAGGCGGCGACCACGTCGGCGCGGACGGGTTCCGAGCCGTTACAGGCCCTGACCCGGGACAGGTCCAGGGTGGTGAGCTGCTCGTCGGTGACCCGCCGGACGCACATCTCGAAGCCGAAGTCGGGCGCGGCGGTGAAGTCGACGTCACAGGCGTCCAGCATGCGCAGCCAGTGGTACGGGCGGCGCAGGAAGGACATGGGGTCCATCGCGACGTACCCGTTCCCGCTCAGGAGACCGGACAGCATCAGGCCGATCAGCCCCATGTCGTGGTAGAGCGGTATCCAGCCGCCGTACGTCGTGCTGCTGTCGTTGCCGAACGTGTCCACCATCCGCTCGACGTTGGCGACCAGGTTGCCGTGGGTGACCATGACGCCCTTGGGATCGCCGGTCGAACCGGACGTGTACTGGAGCAGCGCCAGGGTCTGCGGCGACACCTCGGGGGCGGTCCAGGCGTCCGGGTCGCCGTCACCGGCGTCGGTCGGGTGGCAGACCGCTCCGGTGATGCCCTCCTCGGCCACCCACTTCTCGACGTCCGCCAGGTCGGTGCGCTGCGTGAGGATGGCGCGCACCCCGGCGTCGCGGGCGATGGCGGCGAGCCTGCGGCGTTCATGCTGGTAACGGCCGGGCAGCGGGGCGGGTACGGCGATGACGCCGGCATAGACACAAGCGCAGAAGGCTGTTGTGAACTCGATTCCAGGGGAATAGAGGAGTAGCGCCCGGTCCCCTGGAGCGAATCGCTCCTGGAGCCATGAGGCAATTCTCCGGGAATGCAGATCAAGTTCCGCGCGGTCGCGCACCGTACTTCTGATTTCGTTGAATTCTGAGACGAAGGTCACGGCCGGCTGCTGCGGATTGCTCGCGGCTCGATCCCTCAGCTTCGTGATGAGTTCTGTCACGAAAAAAACCGTACATGATCTCGGCCGGTAAAACACACGAATAAGGTAGTTAAATTTTCAACAAGCAGAGTGGAGCGCCATGGAAAAGTCAATAAAGATTGAATCCTCCTTTATGGACGGGGGCTTCCGGTCAGGTGTACAACGTGGGGCTGCGCGTACCCCCACCATGCCGGCCATCGTTATCGACGGCCTACGCAAGAGATTTAAAGAAAATCGAGCCTTGGATGGCATCGACCTACATGTAAAGCCGGGTGAGGTGCTGGGTCTCCTGGGCCCCAATGGAGCCGGGAAAACCACTCTGGTAAAGATTCTTACGACGCTCCTCAAGCCGGACTCCGGGCGCGCCGTCGTGAATGGATGGGATGTGGCGGCCGAACCGGAGAGAGTGCGGTCCACGATCGGAATGGCGGGCCAATATGCAACGGTCGACGGGATGCTGACCGGCTTCGAGAACCTGTACCTCATTGCGAAACTGCGCGGCGTCGGCCGCCGCACGGCCCGCCGCGTCGCCGATGACCTGCTGTCCCGGTTCCGGCTCACCGATGTGGCGGGGCGCCCGGCCGGCACCTACTCGGGCGGTATGCGCCGACGGCTGGATCTGGCCGCCGCCCTGGTCGGCTCGCCGCCCCTGGTGCTCCTGGACGAGCCCACGACCGGGCTCGACCCCGAGAGCCGGCTGGACACCTGGGAGGCAGTCGGTGAACTGGTCGCCGGCGGCACCACGATCCTGCTGACGACCCAGTATCTGGAGGAGGCCGACCGCCTCGCCGACCGGATCACCGTGATCGACCGGGGCCGGGTGGTGGCGGAGGGCACCAGCGACGAGCTGAAGGCGGCCGCCGGCAACCGGCTCGTCGTATGTGTCGCCGAGGACAACCAGGTCGACGCGGCGGCGCGCGCCGCCGCACAGGCCACCGGCACGACCCCGACGGTGGACCGCCGTGCCCGGCGCGTGGAGGCGGCCGCCGCCGACGGCCGGGCCGCCCTGGGACGCGCCCTCACCGCGCTGGAGAGCGAGCAGGTCGAGGTACTGGAGATCGGGCTCAGCCGCTGCACCCTCGACGACGTGTTCCTCGGCCTGACCAGCCACTCGCGGCGGGAGGCCGCGTGATGACAGTGCTCACGGACGCCCAGCGGGCCGACTCCGCGCACCGGGGCGCGGCCCGCACCGGCCTCCCCCCGACCGCGGTCCCGACCCGCGCCCGGCGCAATCCGGTCATCCGCATCCTCGCCGAGAGCGCGGACCTGGCCCTGCGCAACCTGCTGCACCTGCGGCGCAGTCCCGGACTGCTGATCTCCTGCCTGGTCGAGCCGGTCATGTACGCCCTGCTCATCGGGTACGTCTTCGGCAACAGCCTGGGCGGCCCCGCCTACCGCTCGTACATGTTCGGCGGGCTGATCGCCCAGACGGTGGCTTTCACCACCTCCTTCACCACGGTCGGGCTCGCCAGGGACCTGGAGCAGGGGATGGTCGACCGCTTCCGCGCCCTGCCGGTCTCCCGAGTGGCCCTGCTGCTCGGCCGGACCACCTCCGACCTCACCACCTGCGTGGCGAGCGTCGCCGTCACCACGACGTGCGGGCTGCTGATGGGCTGGCGGCCCCACACGGGACCCGCCGAGGTCGCCGCCGGGATCCTCCTGGTGCTGCTGTTCTCCTTCGCGATGTCGTGGATCGGCGTGTGCGTCGCCCTCGTCACGCCGAACACCCAGGTGGCCGCCAGCCTCGGGCTGATCTGGCTGTTCCCGGCCACGTTCATCTCCTCCGGGTTCGTCTCCGGCGCGACCCTCCCGGGCCCGCTGCCCACCGTGGCCGACTGGAACCCGATCACGTCGCTCGCGAACGCCCTGCGCCAACTCTTCGGCAACGTTCCCCCGCCGGGCTTCCCGGTGCAGCACGCCTGGCCCGCCCAGCATGCCGTGCTGTACACCGCGGGCTGCTCAGTGCTGCTCATCGCCGTCTTCGTCACGCTGTCGACATGGCGTTACCGCACCCGCACGAGCCGCTGACCGCGACCGCGACCGCGGCCGGGCGGCCCCGGCCTGCCCGACCCGAACCGCGCCGCCGACGCGCTGCGCACGGCCGCCGGGGCGGCAGAACTCGCCGGGTTGCTCGCGTCGGGCCCCGTTCCTGACGCCCCTCGCCCACAAGGCCGGCACGAAACACAGAACTCACAAGGAGACCCCCTACCCATGACCACGCATGACACGACCAAGCTGATCTGCCTGCCGTACGCCGGGGCGGGAGCCTCGTTCTACCGCCCCTGGACGGCCCTGGCCGGGGACGCGCTGGAGATCGTGCCCCTGCAACTGCCCGGCCGCGAGCGGCTGATCGACGAGGACCCGTACCGGAACGTCTCCCAGGCCGTCGACGGCCTCATGGCCGAGTTGCCGGAACGGCTCGGTGACGGCGCCAGGGTGGCCCTCTTCGGGCACAGCCTCGGCGCGGTGCTCGCCTACGAACTCGCCCACCGGCTGGCCGCCGAGTCCGGCACTGAGCTCGTCCATCTGTTCGTCAGCGGGTCGCCGGAACCCGCCCGGCAACGCGAGCGTCAGGCCACCGGCCTGTCCGATGAGGACTTCCTGGCGCGCGTCGGCGAGTTCGCCGGCTACCACCATCCCGCGCTGGACGACCCGGAGATGCGCGAGATGATCCTGCCCGCCCTGCGCGCGGACGTCGAGATGCACGAGAACTACGTGCCCTCCACCGGCCTCCCGCTGGACGCACCCCTCACGGTCGTCCGGGGCGAGGAGGACGAGCTCGTCGGCTACGACGACGCGGAGTCCTGGAGCAAGGTGGCCGGCCGCGACTTCGAGCACGTCGAGGTCCCCGGCGGCCACATGTACCTCACCGACGCCGCCCCCGCACTGGTCCGGCTGATCGTCTCGACCGTGCTGTAGCACCTTCCGCCCTTTCCCCCACCGCACCCGATTCTTCAAGGAGTTCCCGATGCGTCTGCACGGCAAGTCGGTCCTCGTCACCGGCGCCGCCCGCGGACTCGGCAGGGCCACCGCGCTCGCCTGTGCCGCCGAGGGCGCCGATCTCACCCTGCTGGACATCTGCGCCGATCTGCCCGGTGTGCCCTACCCGCTGGGCACACCGGGGCAGTTGGAGCACACCGCCGCGCTGTGCCGGGAAGCCGGCGCCGCCGTGCTCACCACCGTGGCGGACATCCGTGACATCCGGGCCGTACGGGAGGCCGTGGCCCGAGCCGAGGACCGGTTCGGCCGGATCGACGTCGCCGTGAACAACGCGGGCATCGCCGCCCCTTCGGGCAAATCGGTGCACGAGATCGACGAGGACGAGTGGTCCCTGATGATCGACGTGGACCTCTCCGGTGCCTGGCGGGTGATCCGCGAGGTCGGCAAGGCGATGAGCGCCCGGCGCGGCGGCAGCATCGTCAACGTGGCCTCCACCGCGGGCCTGGTCGGCTACCGGCACTTCGCCGGGTACGTCGCCGCCAAGCACGCCGTCGTCGGACTGACGAAGGCGGCGGCACTCGACTACGCGCCGACGAAGGTGCGAGTGAACGCGGTCTGTCCCGGCTCGGTGCGCGACGACGCGCAGGCCGAGGGCCGGATGCTCGCCGAGATCGCCAGGGCGCTCGACGTGCCGGTGCACGAGCACGAGAGGACGTTCGTCGAGGCGCAGCCGATGAACGCGCTGATCGAGCCCGAGGACGTCGCGGCCGCGGTGGTCTTCCTCGCCTCGGACGAGTCCCGGCAGATCACCGGCTCGGTCCTGACCGTGGACGGCGGATTCAGCGTCCGCTGAACTCGCGCCCCGTGTCCGCCGTCCCCTGAACAACTCCCCTGAACGACAAGGAGCACGACCGTGTCAGGCCCTCTCCAACTAGCGGCCCGCTGCCATGCGGTGCGTGTCCGCGCAGACCGTTCCCCGTTCCCGACGACCGCTTCGGGGCTGTGGACCGAGGACGTTCCCGTGCCGGCGGCGGACCTGCTCGCCGAGCGCCGACGGGCCGCCGAACTCGGCCGCCCGGCCACCGAACTGCGCCGGGTCCTGCTGCGCTATGCCGACGGCCTCTGCGATCTGATCCTGGTGGCTCCGCGCGACCGGTTCGACCGCACGGCCCTCCGACGGCTGGCGGCCGGCGAGTCCGTCGCGACGGAAACGGGCCGCCCCGTCGCCGGGGCACCCGCGACCGCGCTCGCTCCCATGTGGGGACTGGGCGACGACGGCTCCGCCGTCCCGCACCTCTTCTCCCTGGACGACGGGGGAGACGAGGCCGGCTGGCTCGCGGCCCTCGCCGTCACCCTGCGCCGCTACGACCCCGAGACCACGCCGGTCATCGGCACGGACCACGGCTCCTTCACCGTGGCGGAGGCCCCCACGCTCGGTGAGCTCAAGCCCTCCCCGGCGGACGGTCCCGCACTCGCCGGCCTGCTCTTCGACGAGACGGAGCTGCCCGGCGCGTACGTGCCCTGCCTCGCACCGCCGTTCCCGCTCACCCTGTCGGTCTTCAGGGACTCCGGCGGCTGGCGGCTGCGCTGCGACCATGCCGGTGGACACCTCTCCACGGAGGTCGCAGCGCAGTTCACCCGGCACCTGGTGCGGGTGCACCGGCTCATCCTGAACTCGCCCCGGACCGCCGTCGACGACGTCGATCTGCTGGACGAGGCCGAACGCGACCGGGTGGCGGCTCTCGGCCGCCCGTCCCGCCCCCTGGTCACCACCCCGGTGACCGTGCCCGAGGCGTTCGCGCGGATCGCGGCGGCGACACCGGACCGCATCGCCGTGGCCGACGGCGGCGCGGGCCTGACCTACCGCGAACTCGACGCACGGTCCGCCCTCCTGGCGCACGGCCTGCGCGACCGAGGTGTCACGGCCGGCGACCGGGTGGGCGTGTGTCTGGAGCGCACCGCCGAATTCGTCGTCACCCTGCTCGCCGTGCTGAAGGCCGGCGCGGCGTACGTGCCCGTCGACCCCGCCTACCCGGCGGACCGGCTCGCCCACACGGCACGGGACGCGGGACTGGGCGTGGTGATCACCCGTCTTCCCGAGTTCCCGGACGTGGCGGGCTGTGTGCCCGTGACGCCGGACGAGTTGCTGGAAACGGCCGCGGGGCCCGGCGTCGCCCCGGTCCCGCCGACCGCGGTCGCGCCGCACGCCGCCGCCTACGTCATCTACACGTCCGGCTCCACCGGCCGCCCCAAAGGCGTCGAGGTGCCGCACCAGAACGTGATCGCCCTGATCGACGCCACCCGCGACGAGTACGGGCTCGGGACCGAGGACGTGTGGACCTGGTTCCACTCCACCGCCTTCGACTTCTCGGTATGGGAGATCTGGGGCTGTCTGCTGACCGGCGGCCGGCTGGTCGTGGTGCCGTATTTCGTCTCCCGGGAACCCGACCGCTTCCGCGATCTGCTGGTGTCCGAGAAGGTCACCGTGCTGAGCCAGACCCCGTCAGCCTTCGCCCAGTTGCTGAACGTGGACCACACCGAGGTCGGGGTCCGGCTGGTCGTGTTCGGCGGCGAACCGCTCGACGCGCGCGTGCTGCTGCCCTGGTTCGACAGGCATCCCGAGTCGGTGTGCCGGATGGTGAACATGTTCGGCATCACCGAGACGACGGTCCACGTCACCGCGCAGACCCTCACTCGGCGACTGGCGCTCGCCGCCACCCGCTCCGTCGGGCATGCGCTGCCCGGCTGGCACCTGTACGTGACGGATCCGGCCGGACGCCTGCTGCCGCCCGGAGTGGCGGGCGAGATCTGCGTCGGCGGCGCCGGAGTCGCGCTCGGCTATCTCGGCCAGGAGGAACTGACCGCCCGGCGCTTCGTGGTGGATCCGTTCACCGGCGGCACCATGTACCGCAGCGGCGATCTGGGACGCCTCCGCCCGGACGGCCGACTCGAACACCTCGGGCGGATCGACAGTCAGGTGAAGATCCGCGGCTTCCGGATCGAGCTGGACGAGATCCGCGCGGTCCTGCTGGAGGACCCGGACGTGCGGACGGCGGCCGTCGTGGTGCGCCGCGTCGACACGGCCGATGCCGCGACCGCCCGGATCGACGCCTATGTGGTCCTCTCCGGCGGCGACCCCGGCACAGTCCGCAAGCGGGCCGCCGACATCCTGCCCGACTACATGCTCCCCACCACGGTCACCTCTTTGGACGCGCTGCCGCTCACGGCCAACGGCAAACTCGACACGGCGCAACTCCCCGTACCCGCGGCACCCCGTGCGTCGGCGCGGGACACCGTGCCCCGCACGGCCGACGCCGACCTCACCGAGCGGCTGCGTGAGATCTGGAGCGATGTGCTGGGCGTGCCGGTCGGCCTGGATGACGACTTCTTCGAGCTGGGCGGCAACTCTCTGTTCGCCGTCCGCATAGGCGCGGCCCTGCGCGCGCAGGGCCTGCCGTCGCTGCGGCTGCGGGAGATCTACCGCCATCCGACCCTCCGGGAAATCGTCAGGACTTTTGCGGCCTAGGGCGCGTATCGAGCTCCTCCGGTGGGCGCCCACAGGCACCGATCACGTACTGCTTATGGATAGCCACCCGACAGGCTCTGAGGGGTGGAAGCGCACATCACCGGAGCCAGGGAATGTGGGATCGGCACAGTCAAAACCTGCAAGGGTTTGCATAGGGTTCAAGAGACTACCGATCCCGCATTCCAGCTCACCAAGGAGTCGCAGCCCGATGCGTTTTAGCAGTGCCCACACACCTTTGCCTTTCGGCTAGGCGTGGGTTATCAGGAGGCTCGTCCTGCTCGCTGGCCAGAACCCGGGATCGGGCTCATTCGACCCCCACGCCGGAACGATAATCAGCAGCAGCCGGCTCGCCTCTCGCCTGTGAATGGAATTGGGTAACCCCGACCAGGCCAGCTCAACCGGGGATTGATGGAGGACTGAGCTTCAAGCTCATTCAAGGGCCCTCAGCTCGTCTGCTGCGTTGCGCGGCGATGTGAACGCCCTTACTCCCTGTGGGGCCGCGATCGATACCACTCGCGCCCTCATCACCGTTTCGACGCCACTTCGGCGCGCCGTCTCAACCATCTAGGACTTCAAGCCTCCGGCCCGCGCGGCCGGACCTCAACCACTGCCAAACCTGGAGCATCACTCATGACCTCCGTTCTGTTCGTCGTCACCGGCGCCACCCACTGGACCCTGGCCGACGGCACCGCGCACCCCACCGGCTTCTGGGCCGAGGAACTCGCCGAGCCGCACCGGATCTTCAGCGAGGCGGGCTACCGGATCACCGTCGCCACCCCCGGCGGTGTCGCCGCCCCGGTCGACCAGGGCAGCCTGAGCGCCACCGTCAACGGCGGCCGGCACCGGGCCGACCGCCTCGCCGCCTACCTGGAGAGCATCAGCGACGTGCTGGCGCATCCGGCCAAGCTGGCGGAGGTCGACCCGGACGACTACGACCTGGTGTTCTACCCGGGAGGCCACGGCCCGATGGAGGACCTCGCGGTGGACGAGGACTCCGGCCGGATCCTCACCCGCACTCTGGAGTCGGGCCGGCCGCTGGGCGTGGTCTGCCACGGACTCGCCGCGCTGCTCACCGCCCGCCACGAGGACGGCAGTTGGCTGTTCGACGGCTACCGGATGACCGCTTTCAGCAACGCCGAGGAGGCCGTGGCCGGCCTCGCCGAGAAGGCCCACTGGCTGCTCCAGGACCGCCTGGTCGAGCTCGGCGCCGACTTCGTGGCAGCCGCGCCGTTCACCCCGCACACCGTCGTCGACCGCAACCTCTACACCGGCCAGAACCCCGGCTCCTCCGCCGAACTGGCCCAGCTGCTGGTCCGGGCCGCCGCCACGGACCCGGCTGACGTGGTGGCGCGGCTGCGCGGCACCTTCGACACCGGGCGCACCAGGCCGCTGGCCTGGCGACTGGCCCAGCTGGCCGCCCTGCGCACGCTGCTCACCGAGCAGTCCACGGAGTTCATGGCCGCGCTCCACGCCGACCTGGGCAAGGGCGAGACCCAGGCCTACGGCGAGGTCAGTTTCCTGCTGAACGAGGTGGACCACACGGTGGCGCACCTGGAGCAGTGGCTGGCCCCGCGCCCCGCCGCCGTCCCGGACACCTTCCAGCCCGCCGAGGCCCGGGTGGTCCGCGACCCGCTCGGCGTGGTGCTGCTCATCGCGCCGTGGAACTACCCGCTGCACCTCGCCCTGGCCCCGATGGTGGGCGCCCTGGCGTCCGGCAACACCGTGCTGCTCAAGCCCAGCGAGCTGGCCCCGGCGACCTCGGCGGCACTGGCCCGGCTGCTGCCGCGCTACCTCGACCGGGAGGCCGTCGCCGTGGTCGAGGGCGCCGTGCCGGAGACCACCGCGCTGCTGGAGCAGCGATTCGACCACATCTTCTACACCGGCAACGGCGTGGTCGGACGGATCGTCATGGCGGCCGCCGCCAAGCACCTCACCCCGGTCACCCTCGAACTCGGCGGCAAGAGCCCCGCGGTGGTCGAGCCGGGCGCCGACCTTGCGGTCACCGCGCAGCGGATCGCCCGCGGCAAGTTCCAGAACGCCGGCCAGACCTGCGTGGCCCCCGACTACATCCTCGCGATCGGCGACACCGCCGCCGCGCTGGAAGCCGAACTGACCGCCGCCGTCCGGACGTTGTACGGCCCGAACCCGGCGGTCAGCTCCGAGTACGGCCAGGTCGTCAACGAGCGCCACCACGACCGGCTCACCGCGCGGCTGGGCGACGGCCGCCTGGTCACCGGCGGCGCGCACGACCGGGCCGCGCGCTACATCGAGCCGACCGTCCTCGCCGACGTCTCCCCCGAGGCACCGTTGATGCAGGAGGAGATCTTCGGGCCGATTCTGCCGATCTTCGCCATGCCCGACCTCGACGCGGCGATCGCCTTCATCAACGAGCGGGACAAGCCGCTCGCGCTGTACGCCTTCACCGCCTCGGAGCAGACCAAGCAGCGGCTGACCAAGGAGACTTCCTCCGGCGGCCTGGTCTTCGGCCTGACCCTCTCCCACCTGTCCGTCCCCGAGCTGCCGTTCGGCGGCGTGGGCGAGAGCGGCATCGGCCGCTACCACGGTGAGTTCTCCATCGACACGTTCAGCCACCTCAAGGCGGTGATGGACAAGCCGCTGAGCTGATGTGACGGAGCGGTGGTTTTGGGGGAGCGCTCTGCCATCGACCAGCCGAGCACGCGGCGTGACCAGATGCCGATGACCGCGGTGCGCATGCGGCGCCATGGGTGACGGCACTCGACACCGTGCCGGCACCTATGGCGCTCAACGCGCGTGCGTTTGACGGCGTGCCCGAAGCCCCGCAGCTCGGCGTGGACGTGAGGGACGCCGTACGTTCCCTTGCCCGTTGCCGGGCGGAGACCGGGGCCGGTGCGTTCATCGTGTCCTCGTCGTGCCCGCGACCACCGCTTCCTGGCTGCCACGTCCCGTACGGAAGGAGAACGCACCATGAGTAGCAAGGGCAGGACGCTCCCCCCGAGCACCGCGACCGGCGGGAGCGCCGGCGGTCACGGCTGCACGACGTCGCGCGCTGGGGACCGGACCCGCTACGACCGGGCCACCGCGCATCTCGACCCGCCCTTCGCGATCGTCGACCTGGAGGCGTTCGACGCCAACGCGGAGGGCCTCGTGCGGCGGGCCGGTGGAAGGCCGGTGCGTGTGGTGAGCAAGTCGGTGCGCTGCCGGGCCCTGCTGGAGCGCGCGCTGGCGCATGAGGGCTTCGCCGGGATCATGGCGTTCACGCTGCCCGAGGCAGTGTGGCTGGTCCGCGCGGGCGCCCGGGACGTGCTGGTGGCCTACCCCTCCGTGGACCGCGCCGCGTACGCCGACCTGGCCCGCGACCCCGGACTCGCCGCCGCGGTGACGGTGATGATCGATGACCCCGCCCACCTGGATCTGATCGACGCCTCCCGCGACGGTGGCACCGAGGAAATCAGGGTCTGCCTCGAACTGGACACGTCCCTGCGGCTGTTGGGCGGCCGACTGCGGTTCGGTGTCCTGCGCTCCCCACTGCACGAGCCGGACCGCATCGCCGACGTCGCTCAGTCCGTGGTCCGCCGCCCCGGCTTCCGGCTCGTCGGGATCATGGCCTACGAGGCGCACATCGCGGGCGTCGGGGACAAGGTGGCCGGACGCGCGCTGCACTCCGGCGCTGTCCGCGCCATGCAGGGCATCGCCCGCAAAGAACTCGCCCGGCGGCGCGCGGCGGCCGTCCGCGCGGTCCGCGCCGTCGCCCCGGACCTGGAGTTCGTCAACGGCGGCGGCACGGGCAGCGTGCAGCACACCGCTGCCGAGGAGGCGGTGACCGAGATCGCCGCGGGCTCCGGCCTCTACCAGCCCCACCTGTTCGACAGCTACACGTCCTACCGGGGACGTCCGGCAGCACTCTTCGCCCAGCCGGTGGTGCACAGGCCCGGGCCAGGCGTGGCGACGGTGCTCGGCGGCGGCTATCCGGCCTCCGGCGCGGCCGGCCGTGACCGCCTGCCCGCGCCCTACCTGCCCGCGGGGCTGCGCTACGACCCCCAGGAGGGGGCCGGGGAGGTACAGACACCGCTCCTCGGATCCCCCGCAGACGGCCTCCGCATCGGCGACCGCGTCTGGTTCCGCCACGCCAAGGCCGGCGAGCTGTGCGAGCGCTTCGACGCACTCCACCTCGTCGAGGGCGACCGGATCACCGCCTCCGTCCCCACCTACCGGGGCGAGGGCCGCACTTTCCTGTGAGCGGCCCGGCCGGTGCGCGCCGAGTGGGTGATTCAGGCATGCGCCGCTCGGATCCGGTCCCCGACCGCGGGCGGCACACCACCCGCGGGAAGGCGACGACCTGTGCGTCGGCCCCAGGCTCGGCGGCCCCGCCTGTGTTCGGATGACATGGCCGCCACTCACCGCACGGCCTAGCCTCGAAACGGAGGCGGGACGGACAACTTCGCCCGCAGGTCGCCCGTGCGCGGGCCGGGACGCGGACTTCAACGCCTCGCTGAGACGCCCCTGTCAGCGGGGTTGCGTCGGAGCAGGTGGCCGTTCCCCCGTCCGGGGATCCGGCGGTCAACGGCAGTCGCCGGTCGCATCGTGAACGAGGAGCAGTCAGTGGACTTACAACAACGGCAGGGTCATGCCATCGTGATCGGGGGATCGATGTCTGGTCTCCTGGCCGCACGGGCGCTCAGTGAGACCTTCGAGCACATCACTGTCTTCGACCGGGACGAACTGCCCCGCTCTCCCGCCGCGCGGCGCGGTGTTCCCCAGAGCCGTCAGATCCACGGTCTTCTGGCAAGAGGCATGGAAGTTCTGGAGCAACTCTTCCCCGGCTTCTCCGACGACCTGGCCGAGGCCGGAGCGCGCTTCGGTGACCTGCAGTCGGACCTCCACTGGTACCAGGACGGACTTCTGCTCAAGCCCGGTGTGTCGGGTCTGATCGGAGCAGGGGCCAGCCGTCCTCTCATCGAACACGTCGTACGCACGCACGTGGCGAGCCTCCCCGGCGTGACGATCGTCGACCGGTGCGACGCACTCACCCTCACGGCCACAGCAGACCGGCGCCGGATCACGGGAGTGCGGCTGCGCGATCGGGCACCGGGCGCTACGGAAGCGGTCGCGGATGCGGACCTGGTCGTGGATGCCACGGGCCGCGGGTCCCGGAGCCCTGCGTGGCTCGAAGACCTCGGATACGGGCGCCCGCGCGAGGAACGCATCCGCGTACGGGCCACATACATGTCGCAGGTCTACCGGCACGAACCCCACCATTTCGACGGTCGTCTGGGGACGGCGTGTGCCGCCTACCCCGGCACACCGCGCAGCGGGTTCGCGCTGGTGCAGGAGGCCGGCCGCGTCGTGATCATGCTGGGCGGGTACCTGGGCACCCAGGCCCCCACCGATCACGAGGGAATGCTCGCTTACGCCGGCACGCTGGCCACCCAGGACTACGCAGAGATCATCCGAACGGCGACACCGCTGGCCGACCCCGTGAAAATGCAGCACCCGGCGAGCATCCGCAGGCACTACGAGGAAATGGACCGTCTGCCCGAGGGCTACCTGGTCCTCGGCGACGCGATGTGCAGTTTCAACCCCGTCTACGGTCAAGGGATGGCGATCGCCGCCATGCAAGGGCTCCTCCTGAGGGATCTGCTGGCAGAAACACGGGAGGAGCTGGGCCGCCGGTTCCTCAACGAGGCGGCGAGGCTCCTGGACACTCCGTGGGGAGTCGTCGCGGGCGGCGATCTCCGGTTCCCCGAGGCCGAAGGGGTACGCACCGCTCGGACGGAGCAGTTCTCCGAATACCTCACGCGGTACCGCGTGGCCGCACACAGCGACGCGGAACTCGTCACCGCCTTCCTGCGCGTGACCAACATGCTGGACGATCCTTCCGCGCTCATGACCCCGGAGATCGTCGCCCGCGTCACAGCCGGGTGGCTGAAAGGCCGAGAAGAAGACGAGGCACGTCCGCGGCGGGTGACCGCACGATGACCACCATGGCCGATCTGGAGACCCTGCTCGCCGCCCACGAGGACGACGCCTTCCTGCCCGGCACGCTCGCCCGGCTCGACGAGCGCGAGGAGTTCCCCGACGACGCTGTCCGCCTCCTCGACGACGCGGGGCTGCCCGCCCACTACGTCCTGCCCCCGGACGGGGACTTCAGCGAGACGGTACGGCTGCTGCGCACGGTCGCCCGCCGCGACCTGACCGTGGCCATCGCGCACGGCAAGACGTTCCTCGGATCGGCCCCGGTGTGGGTCGCCGGTACCCCGGACCAGGCGGCCCGGCTCGCCGAGCGCGTACGTGCGGGTGAGCCGGTCTGCTGGGGGCTGACCGAGCGCGACCACGGCGCCGACCTGCTCGCGAGCGAGTTCGCCGCGGTGGCCGACACGGACGCCGGCGAGGGTGGCGGCGCCGGCGGCTGGCGCCTCACCGGCGAGAAGTGGCTCATCAACAACGCCACCCGCTCCACCCTCGCCTGCGTCCTCGCCCGTACCGACCCGGCGGGCGGCGGACGCGGCTTCAGCCTCTTCCTCGTGGACAAGCAGCGGCTGCCCGAAGGCAGTTGGCGGAACCTGCCGAAGGTCCGGACGCACGGCATCCGCGGCGCCGACATCAGCGGCTTCACCCTCGCTGATGCCCCGATACCCGCCGACGCCCTGGTCGGCGAGGAGGGCGGCGGGATCCCGGTGGTCCTCAAGACGCTCCAGCTCACCCGCACCGCCTGCACCGCGCTCTCCCTCGGCGCCGCCGACCACGCCCTGCGGCTGGCCCGCGACTTCGCGTCCGGACGCGAGCTGTACGGCCGTCGCCTCGCCGACGTCCCGCACGTACGGCGCATCCTCGGCCGGGCGGCCGCCGCCGCACTGACCGCCGAGGCGGTGAGCGTGCTCTCCGCCCGCTCGGTGCACACCCTGCCCGGGGAACTGAGCGCGATCTCGGCGCTCACCAAGGCATACGTCCCGACACTCACCCAGCAGACCCTCACCTCCCTCGGCGAGCTGCTCGGCGTACGCGGCTTCCTCACCTCACCGCCCGGCGGCGGCTTCGCCAAACTGGAACGCGACCACCGCATCTGCGCGATCTTCGACGGCAGCACGGTCGTCAACCGCGCCGCGCTCCTCAACCAGATGCCACGTCTGGCCCGCCAACTGAGCCGCCGCCGGGCCGACACCGAGGGCCTGCGGGCCGCCGCCGACCTCGGCGCCCCACTGCCCCCGTTCGACCGGGACCGGCTGACGATGCTGTCGGTCACGGGATGCAGCGCCGTGCAGGTCCTGCCCGAAACGGCGGAGCGCATACGGGCGCAAGGACCACCGCAGGCGGGCCCGCTCATCGACCGGCTGATCGCCGAATTCGCCCGGCTGGAAACGGAGTTGGCGGACTTCGTACCGGTCGCGGGCGGACTGCCCAGCACGGCGTTCGGTATCGCCGAGGCATACGAACGCGCCTACGCCGCTGCTGCCTGCCTGCTGCTGTGGCTGGAGAACCCGCCGCTGCGCACGGGACGGCTCGGCACGGACGGCCTGTGGCTGCGGGCCTGCCTGACCGCCCTGCTGGGCGCGGACGACACGGAGGTCTTCGACGCCCTCGCCGACGTCCTGCTCGGCATGCCCGCACCGGAGTTCACCCTCTGGGGAGGTGCCGTATGACCACCGACACGACGGGCCTCGCCCCGCAGCGCGCCGACGAACTGGAGCACCTGCTCGGCAGCCTCTTCGACCCGGCCAACCCGACCGGCGCCACCGCTGTCCTCGCCGCCGACGAGCGCGCCGAGATGCTGGCCGCCGGGGAGCAACTGCTGCACTCCTACGGGATGAACGCCGAGTTCGTGCCACCCCGGCTGGGCGGCCGTCTCGAACGAGCCGACCACCTCGCCGAGGTCGGACGCACCCTCTACCGCCGCGACCCCGCGCTCGGCCTCGGCTACGGCGCCAGCTCCCTCATCGCCGGAGTCACCCTGTGGACCGCCGGCGACGAACGGCAGACCGAGCACGCCGCCCGCCTGCTGCTGGACGGCCGCCGTATCGCCATCGCCTTCCACGAACTCGCGCACGGCAACGACATGGCCGGCATGGAGTTCGCCGCGACCACCGCACCCGACGGCCTGCGCCTGAGCGGCCGCAAGGAGGTCGTCACCAACATCGCGCGCGCCGACGCCATGGTCGTCCTCGCCCGCACCGACCCCCGCCCCGGTCCGCGCAGCCACTCCCTGCTCCTTGTCGACCGGGCGAGCGCCGACCCCGCGCACCTGACCGACCTGCCGCGCTTCGGCACCGTGGGCATGCGCGGAGTCCAGCTCGGCGGCCTGCGCTTCGACGATCTGCCCGTGCCCGGCTCGGCGGTGCTCGGCCCGGTCGGTTCCGGTCTGGAGACCGCGCTGAAGGCCCTCCAGATCACCCGGACGGTCCTGCCCGCGATGGCCACCGGCATCCTCGACACCGGACTGCGGATCACCGTGGACCACCTGACCCGGCGTCGCCTGTACGGCGGACCCGCCCTCGCCCTCCCGCACGTCCGCTCGGTGCTGGCCGGCGTCTTCGCCGACCTGCTGCGTGCCGAGGCGCTCGGCGCGGTCGGTGCCCGTGCGCTGCACCTGGTGCCCGGCGCGGCGAGCGTGTACGCCTCGGCGGTCAAGTTCGAGGTGTCCCGGCTGCTGCTGGAGGCCATGGACCGGCTCGCGGAACTCCTCGGCGCCCATTTCTACCTGCGTGAGGGACCGACCGCGCTGTTCCAGAAGCTGCTGCGCGACCTCGCCCCCGTCGGCTTCGGGCACATCGCGCGCGCCGCCTGCCAGATGAGCCTGCTGCCGCAGCTTCCCCTGCTGGCCCGCCGCACCTGGGACCGGCCCGGCACCGAGGCCCCCGCCGGCCTGTACGCCCTCGCGGAGGCGCTGCCACCACTGCCGTACGACCGACTCGCCCTGCACGCCGCGGGCCGTGACCCGATCGCCGGTTCCCTCCACGCCCTGCCCGACGCGCCCTGGGGCCCCGAGCACGCCGACCTGCGGGCCGCCCTCGCCGCCGACCGTGCGGAACTGGCCGAACTGGCCGCCGTGTGCGCGCAGTTGTCGCCCGTGGAACTCGGCGTCGACGCCCGCCCCGAGCACTACGATCTCGTGACCCGCTACGTACGCCTGCTGTCCCGCACCGCCTGCGTCCAGGTCTGGCGGCATGCCCGGCCCGGGAGCTTCCAGGCGGACCCCGCCTGGCTGCGCGCGGCCCTGCACCGCTCGGCCCCCGGGCCGCACGATCCCGGCCCGCTGCCCGCCCAGGTCGAGGACGCGCTCCTCACCGAACTCCTGGACCGCCGGGACACCGGCCGCTCCTTCGGCCTGACCGCACGACCGCTCGCCGTCTGAGGCCGGCCGGCCACCTCAAGTCCGTACGCCGTCCGACACCGCTCACCTCGCAGGTGCTGCGCGCGCCCCGGCCTCCCGTTTCCCCTCCGCTCGATCGAGAAAGAGAACCCTCCCTCATGATCGCTGGCAACCGTCACGTGCACACCTGGCTGACCGAGCGAGTGGCGGCTTACCTGCGCCGTTCGCCGGAGGACATCGACACGTCCGTACCGCTGGCCGACTACGGCCTGGACTCGCTGACCGCGCTGGCCATCACCGCCGACATCGAGGACGAGTTCGAGGTGACCGTGGACGACGCCCTGATCTGGGACCACCCGACGATCGACGCGCTGGGCGCGGCGCTGTCCGTGCTGGCCGAGGCGGCACGCACGAGTGCGAAGCAGGTCTGACGATGAACACTGCGCTCCCCCTGACGGCTGCCCAGCACGGGGTGTGGGTCGCCCAGCGCCTCGCCCCCGACAGCCCTTTGTTCACCTGCGGCATCTACTTCGACGTCCCCGGACCGGTGGACCGCGTCCTGCTGGCCCGGGCGGTGGAGCAGGCCGTGGCCGAGACCGAGGCCCTGCGGGTCCGCTTCCGCGACGACGGAGCAACGGTCGGGCAGACCGTCGACCCGTCCGTCACGGGGGAGCTGGCGTACGTCGACCTGAGCGGCGAGACCGACCCGGACGGGGCCGCCCGGGCCTGGATCGACGCCGACCAGGCCCGGCCCGTCCCGGTCACCGGCGACCGGCTGTTCCAGTACACGCTGCTGCGGCTCGGTCCCGAGCGGCACTGGTTCCACTTCCGCTACCACCACATCCTGCTCGACGGCTACGGACAGGTCCTGCACTGCCGACGCCTGCTGGAGGTCTACACGGCACTCGCCGCCGGTGAGCAACCGCCCGCGAGCGGCTTCGGCACCCTGGGCCAGGTCCTGGACGAGGAGAACGCCTACCTCGGCTCCGTCCGCGGGGAGCGCGACGGCGCCTACTGGCAGCGGGAGTTCGCCGACCTGCCGGAATCCACCGACCTCGGCTCCGGCGCCACCGGCCTCGCGCTCAGCCTGCCCGGCGCGCGGGCCCGGCTGCCCGAGGAGACCGCCCTGCGCGTGCGCGGGCTCACCGGGTCCCGCTGGTCCCTACCGGTGATCGCCGCCGTGGCCGCCCACACCCATCGTGTCACCGGCGCCCACGACGTCCTCGTCCGGGTCTTCATGGCCGGCCGCCTCAGCCCGCACGCCCTGGCGACACCGGCCATGCTCGTCAACGACGTCCCGCTCCGGATACGCGTCGACGGTTCGACGACCTTCACCGAACTGCTCGACCGGGTCGCCGCCCGCCTCGCCGAGGCCACCCGGCACCAGCGGTACCCGCACGACCGACTCCGCCGCGACCTGGCAGCCACCGCCCACCCGGGCAGCCTCGGCGGCCCGTCCGTGAACGTCCTCTCCTTCGCCGCCGCCCGCCTGCCCTTCGGGACCGTCCGGGCCGAGGCACACCAGCTGGCCGCCGGCCCGGTGCGCGACCTCGCCCTGCACGCGTACGGCGACCCCGAGGCGGGCGACGGCATCGAACTCACCGTGAACGCCCACCCCGGCCGCTTCACCCCCGAGACGTCCGCCGCCCACCGCGACCGCTACCTACGCCTCCTCACCACCGCCACCGAGCACCCCGACCTGCCCATCGGCGCCCTCGACCTGCTCGACGACACGGAACGGGAGCGCTTCCACGCCCGCAACGACACCGCCCACCCGACCGACCCGCGCTCCCTGGTGGAGTTGTTCGAGGCGCAGGACCCGGCCGCCGAGGCCGTCGTCTTCGAGGGCGAGCGGCTGACGTACGGCGAACTCGACGCCCGGGTGAACCGCCTCGCGCACGCCCTGCGGGAGCAGGGCGTCGGACCGGAGTCGCGGGTGGCGGTACGGCTGCCCCGCTCGCTCGACCTGGTCGTCGCGCTGTGGGCGGTGCTGAAGACCGGCGCCGCGTACGTGCCCGTCGAGACCGGCTACCCGGCCGACCGGATCGCGTACGTCCTCGCCGACTCCCGCACGTGCTTCGTGATCGACGAGGAGAACGTACGGACCCTCGGCGAGGGCAAGCCCGAGACCGGCCCCGGCGTCGCCCCGCGGGGGGACAGCGCCGCCTACGTCATCCACACCTCGGGCACCACCGGCCGCCCCAAGGGCGCCGTCGTCACCCACGCCGGCATCGCCAACATGCTCGCCTGGATGCAGGACGAGTACCGGCTCACCCCGGCGGACCGGGTCCTGCACAAGACCCCGGTCGGGTTCGACGTGTCGGTATGGGAGGTGTTCTGGACCCTCACCCGCGGCGCGACCCTGGTCGTCGCCCGCCCCGACGGCCATCGCGACCCCGCCTACCTGGCCCGGCTGGTCCGCGACGACCGGATCACCGTCCTCCACTTCGTCCCGGCGATGCTCGGCCCGTTCCTCGACGAGTACGTTCCCGTCGAGTCCCTCCGCATGGTCAGCTGTGGCGGCGAGGCCCTGCCCGCCGGGCTTGCCGACCGCTTCCACCGCGAGTGCGGCGCCCGGCTCCACAACTCCTACGGCCCCACCGAGTTCTCGGTGACCGCCACCTCCCACGCCACCGCCCCCGGCGTGCCCGTCACGATCGGCACGCCCACCCACAACTCCCGGGCCTACGTGCTCGATCCGGCCCTGCAACCGGTCCCGGACGGCGTGACCGGCGAGCTGTACCTGGCCGGCGTCCAGCTCGCCCGCGGATACTTCGACCGCCCCGGCCCGACCGCCGAGCGCTTCGTCGCCGACCCCCACGGCCCGGCCGGCGGCCGCATGTACCGCACCGGCGACCTGGTGCGCCGACGGGCCGACGGCGACCTGGAGTTCGTCGGACGCGCCGACGACCAGATCAAGATCAACGGCCAGCGCGTCGAACCCGCCGAGGTCGAGGCCGTTCTGGCGACGGTGCCCGGCGTCACACAGGCCGTGGTCCTCGTCCAGGACTCCGCGGCGGGCGCCCGCCAGCTCTTCGGCTACGTGACCGGTACCCCGGAAGCCGCCCCGCGGGCCTGGAGCGCGGACCGGCTGCCCGCCCACATGGTGCCCGTGGACGTGCGTGTCCTGCCGTCGATCCCGGTGACCCCCAACGGCAAGATCGACCGGCGCGCCCTGCCCGCCCCGGCCCAGCCGGTCAGCGGCCGCGCCCCCGGGACCGCCACCGAGCATGCGCTGCACTCCCTCGCCGCCGACCTGCTGGGCCGTCCCGGCCTGGGCGTGGACGAGGACCTGTTCGCCCTCGGTGCCGACAGCATCCACGCCATCCAGCTGGTCAGCCGCGCCCGCCGCCAGGGCCTGCACCTCACCGCCCAGGACGTCTTCGACCACCCGACTGTCGCCCGGCTCGCCACCGTAGCCGCCACGGCACCGGCACCCGCGTCCGCCGAGGACGACCCGGTCGGCGAGCTCCCCGAGACGCCGATGGCCCGACGCCTCGCCGAACGCGGCGGCCCCACCGCCGGGTTCGCCCAGTCCCTCCTCCTCGCCACCGGGCCCGAGCTGTCGTACGAGCGCCTCGGCACGGCTCTCCAGCTCGTCCTCGACCGCCACGACGCCCTGCGCATGCGCGGCCGGCACACCCGGCCCGTGGGCGCCGTACGGGCCGGGGACTGCCTGACCCGGGCCCAAGGCGGCGAGGACGTGGCCGCGCACAAGGAGGCCGCCCGCCAGGCGCTGTCCCCCGACGACGGTGTGATGGTCCGGGCCGTGTGGTTCGAGTCCGGTCAACTGCTGCTCGTTCTCCACCACTTGGTCGTCGACGGCGTGTCCTGGCGCATCCTGCTGGCCGACCTCGCCGAGGCGCTCGCCGGCGGCGAACTGTCCCCGGCCGGAACCTCCCTGCGCCGCTGGGCCGCGCACCTGGAGGCATCAGCCGATGAACTCCCGCTGTGGACCGAGGTGTTGGCCACGCCGGAGCCCGTCCTCGGCGCCCGCCGCCTCGATCCCGCCCAGGACGTCCACGGTACCGCCCGCTCGGTCACCGTCACCGTCCCGGCCGACCTCACCGCCACCCTGCTGACCACCCTGCCGACCGCCTACCGGGCCACCCCGGACGACATCCTGCTCGCCGCGCTCTCGGCCGCCGTACAGCGCCACCGGGGCGAAGGACCGGTCCTGGTCGACCTGGAGGGCCACGGCCGCGACCACCTGCCCGACGGCATGGACCTGTCCACCACCGTCGGCTGGTTCACCCGCATCCACCCGGTGCGCCTCGCCCCCGGCACCGGGACCGGTCCCGCGCTGATCAAGCGCACCAAGGAGGAGCTGCGCGCCATCCCGCACGGCGGCCGGGGCCACGACCTGCTCCGCGACCGGCTCACCGGGCTGCCCGCACCCCAGATCTCCTTCAACTACCTGGGCCGCCTGGACGCCCAGGACCTCGGCGGCTGGCGCCTCGCCGACGGCGAGACGGCCGTGGAACTGCTCGCCGACGACTCTCTCGCACTCACCCACGCCCTCCAGATCGACCTCCACGTCCGGGCCGGCGAACTCACCGCCGAGTGGACCTACCCCTCGGGCGTCCTCACGGAGACCGACGTACGCGCCCTCGCCGAGGCATGGACCGCCGCCCTCGCCGAACTCGCCGCGCACACGGGAGGCGGACTCACCGTCTCCGACGTACCTCACGTCCGGATCACCCAGGAGGAACTGGACCGGTTCCGCGGCGCCACCGACGTCCTGCCCCTCTCCCCGCTCCAGGAGGGCCTGCTCTTCCTCGCGCTGTACGAGTCCGACGACCCGTATGTCGGGCAGCTCGTCCTGGAGATCGACGGCGGCTTCGACCCCGCTCGCATGCGGGCCGCCGCCACCGCACTGCTGCACCGCCACCCCAACCTGCGCGCCGCCTTCCGCAGCCGCTCGGCGGGCGCCCCCGTGCAGGTGGTCCCCGCCGACGTCAGGGTGCCTTGGGAGGAGCGCGACGAGGACGACCTGGAGGCGTTCCTCGCCCGTGACCGGGAGCGTGGCTTCAGTGTCGTACGGCCGCCCCTGCTGCGGTTCACCGTTCTCGGGAACCGCCTCGTCCTGACCCACCATCACCTGCTGCTGGACGGCTGGTCCCTGCCGCTGCTGGTACGCGAGCTGTTCACCCTGTACGGCGGGACCGAACTGCCACCGGCCGCCCCGTACCGCCACTACTTGGCCTGGCTCGACCGCAAGGATCACGCCGCGTCCGCGGAGGCGTGGCGCGAGCATCTCGGTGGCCTGGCCGCGCCCACCCGGCTCGCCCCCGCCGACCGCACCCCCGCCGACCGCACCCCCGCCGACCGCGCTCCCGGCGGACACGACGTCCATGAGCTGGTCCTGTCCGAGACGCTGACCGAAGCCCTGTCGGCGACGGCCCGTGCGCACCGGCTCACCCTCAACACCGTCGTGCAGGGCCTGTGGGGCCTGCTGCTGAGCGCCTTCACCGGCCGCGACGACGTCGTGTTCGGCGCGACCGTCTCCGGGCGCCCGCCCGAGCTGCCCGGCGCGGATTCAATGGTCGGGCTGTTCGTCAACACCCTGCCGGTCCGGGTGCGGATCGACCGGGACGAGCCGCTGGCGGCGCTGCTGGCCCGGCTCCAGAACGAGCAGCGCTCGCTCGACGCCCACCAGCAGGCATCACTGGCGGAGATGACCCGCTCGTCCGGCTTCGACGCGCTGTTCGACACCGTCGTCGCCTTCGAGAACTACCCGATGGAAGACGGCATCGAGGCCGGCGGACTGCGCCTCGCCCACGCCGAACTCGTCGAGCGCACCCACTACCCGGTAAGCCTGTCCGTCTTCCCCGGGGAGCGGCTGCGGCTGAGGTTCTCCTACCTCACCGGCGCCCTGGACACGCCGGCTGTCACCCGGATCGCCGCTCATCTGGCCGACCTGGTGGGCAGCGCGGCGACCGGACTCGACGTCCCGGCCGGTGAATTGACCGCGCTGAGCGAAGCGGACCGGCTGCTGGTCACCGGCGTCCGCACGGCCGACGCTCCCGTGCAGGCGGCCACCGCCGTCACGGGCGGCGAGCCCCGATCGCCCGAGGAGCGGAAGCTGTGCGCCCTCGTCGCCGAGGTGCTCGACGTCGAACGGGTCGGCCTCCACGACGAGTTCTTCGCGCTCGGCGGCACCTCGATCCTGATGATCCGCCTCGTCCACCGGGTGCGTGACGAGTTCGGCGTCGACCTGTCCCTGCGGGACGTCTTCGCAGGGCCGACCGTCGCAGGTGTCGCCGAACGGCTGACCGGGCAGGCCCCGCAGGCCAAACGCATCACGGCCGAGGAACGGCCCGGCCGCGTCCCGCTGTCCTTCGCCCAGGAACGCATGTGGTTCCTCCAGCGGCTCCAGGGCGCCTCGGGGACGTACAACATCCCGATCCAGATCCGGCTCGCCGGTTCCCTCGACGCGGACGCGCTCGGCGCCGCGCTCGCCGACCTCGTCGCCCGCCACGAGGCGCTGCGCACGGTGTACCCGGAGGACGCCGACGGTCCGCACCAGATCGTCCTGCCCCCGCACACCGGCTTCGCCATGGAAGTCGTAAGCGACGCAGGCCCCGCCCCCGACCTGGCCGCCTCCGCGGCCCGCCCCTTCGACCTGACCCGTGACCTGCCCCTGCGGGCCACCCTCTACCCGACCGGACCCGACACCCACGTCCTGCTGCTCGTGGTGCATCACATCGCTGCCGACGGAGCCTCGCTGCGCCCGCTCGCCGAGCACCTGTCCGCCGCCTACCGGGCCCGGCTCGACGGCGACGCGCCGGAGTTCCCCGAACTGGCCGTCCAGTACCCGGACTTCGCGATCTGGCAGCGGGAGACGCTCGCGGCGGACCTGCCGCGCCAGATCGACTACTGGAAGGAGCGCCTCGACGGTCTGCCGCCCGAGGTCAGCTTCCCCGGCGCCCGGCCGCGCCCGGCGGTGGCCACCCACCGCGGCGACCACGTGGAGTTCCACGTCGGCCCGGACCTCTATCAGCGGATGCTGGACCTCGCCGGCCGTACCCGCAGCACGCCGTTCATGATCCTCCAGGCCGCCGTGTCCCTGCTGCTGACGCGGCTCGGAGCGGGCGACGACATCCCGCTCGGCGGTGTGATCGCGGACCGGCCCGACTCGGTGCTCGACGACGTGGTCGGCGTGTTCATCAACACCCTCGTCTACCGCATGGACACCTCCGGGGACCCGGCCTTCGAGGAGCTGCTGGTGCGCGTCCGAGAGACCGGCCTGGCCGCCTACGCCCACCAGGGCGTCCCGTTCGAGCGGCTCGTGGAGGAGCTGAACCCGGAGCGCTCCCGCTCCCGGCATGCCTTCTTCCAGGTGATGCTGGCCTGGCTGGACCTCACCGAGGCCCGCTTCGAGCTGCCCGGTCTGACCGCCGAAACCGGCGCGGTGACCAGCGGCAACGCCAAGTTCGACGTGCACTTCGACTGCCACGTCCACGAAGGCGGCGGGCTGCTGTGCCGCCTGGAGTACGCCACCGACCTGTACGACCGCCGGACGGCGGAGAGCTTCGCCGCCCGCTTCGTGCGGGTACTGGAGTGCGTCACCGCCGACCCCGCGCAGCGGCTGTCCGAGGTGGACGTGCTGGGCGCCGAGGACCGCGCCCTGGTGCTGCACGGCTGGAACGACACCGGCCTCGCGTGGGACGACGGGCGTTCGATCGTGGAGCGCTTCGAGGCGCAGGACCCGGACGCCGAGGCGGTCTCCTTCGAGGGCGAGCGCCTCACCTACGGCGAGCTGAACACCCGCGTGAACCGTCTGGCGCACGCCCTGCGCGGCCGGGGTGCGGGCCCCGAGTCCAGGGTCGCGGTGATGCTGCCGCGCTCGGTGGACCTGATCGTGGCCCTGTGGGCGGTGCTGAAGGCGGGCGCCGCGTACGTGCCCATCGACACCGGCTACCCGGCCGACCGGATCGCGTACATCCTCGCCGACTCCGGCGCGACCCTGCTCGTCTCCGACCGGGACGTGGACGGATTCGACCGGATCGGTCCCGACTGCGGGGACACCGAGGAGAACCCGCGGGTGCCCGGCCACGGCGACAACGCCGCCTACGTCATCTACACCTCCGGCTCCACCGGCCGCCCCAAGGGCACCGTCAACACGTACGCAGGCATGGCCAACCGCCTGTGGTGGATGCAGCGCGACCACGAACTGACGGCCGCCGACCGGGTGTTGCAGTCCACACCCGTCAGCTTCGACGTGTCGGTGTGGGAGGTCTTCTGGACCCTCACCCACGGCGGCACCCTCGTGGTCGCCCGCCCCGACGGCCACCGCGACCCGCTCTACCTGGAGCGGCTGATGAGCGAGGAACACGTCACGGTCGTCCACCTCAGCTCCTCGATGCTGGGCGCCTACCTCGCCGAGACCCGGCTGCCGCACTCGGTGCGCCTGGTCGTCTCCGGTGACGAGGCACTCCCCGCCGAGCTGGTACGGCGCTTCCACGAGGACGCGGACGCCGTGCTCCTCAACGCCTACGGCCCGACCGAGGCCGCCGTCGACGTCACCACCTGGCCGGCCGGCCAGGACACCGGCACCGTGCTGATCGGCGGCCCCGTACCCAACACCCGCATGTACGTGCTGGACGCCGACCTGGCCCCGGTCGCGCCGGGCGTGCCCGGCGAGCTGTACTGCCACGGCGTCCAGCTCGCGCGCGGCTACCTCGACCGGCCCGCCCTGACCGCCGAACGGTTCGTCGCGAGCCCCTACGGCCCGCCCGGATCCCGCATGTACCGCACGGGCGATGTGGCGCGCTGGACGGCGGACGGCGAGCTGGAATACCTCGGCCGCGCCGACAACCAGGTCAAACTGCGCGGTTTCCGCGTCGAGCTCGGCGAGATCGAGGACGCCCTGGCCGACCACCCGGCCGTCGCCCAGGCGGCCGCGGCCGTACACGGCCAGTGGCTCGTCGGCTACGTCGTCCCCACCGACCCGAGCGCCCCGCTCGACGCCGCCGACGACATCCGCGACCGGCTCGCCGCCCGGCTGCCCGAGTTCATGGTCCCGGCCCAGATCGTCCCCCTGGACGTGCTGCCGCTCACCCCGAACGGCAAGCTCGACCGCAACGCCCTCCCGGTCCCCGACCTCGCGCACACCAGCGGGCGCGGGCCGCGGACCCCGCAGGAGGAGATCCTGTGCGGGCTGTTCGCCGAGGTGCTCGGCGTGGCCGAGGTCTCGATCGACGACGACTTCTTCGCACTCGGCGGCCACTCCCTGCTGGTGACCCGGCTGGCCGGCCGCATCCGCGCGGCACTCGACACCGACATCGAACTGTCGGTGCTGTTCGAGGCGACGACCGTGGCCAAGCTCGCGACCCGGCTGGCAGGGAGCGGACCGCGTCGCTCCGGCGTCACGGCACAACCGCGGGAGGGGCGTCTGCCGCTGTCGTACGCCCAGGAACGGCTGTGGTTCCTGCACCGCTTCGAGGGCCCGTCCCCGACCTACAACCTGCCCGTCGCGCTGCGGCTGACCGGCGACCTCGACGTCGCCGCGCTCACCGCCGCCCTGGACGACCTGACGCGACGGCACGAGGCACTGCGCACGGTCTTCGCGGAGGACGGACAGGGGCCCCACCAGGTCGTCCTGCCGTCCGTGCCGCCGCTGAGTGTCATGGACATCGACGAGGAGGGGCTCGCCGCCCGCCTGGCGCAGGCGGTCCGCACTCCGTTCGACCTCACCACCCAGGCTCCGTTCCGTGCCGCCCTGTTCGACCTCGGCGCGAACGAGTACGTACTGCTACTTGTCCTGCACCACATCGCCGGCGACGGCGCCTCCATGGCCCCGCTCGCCCGCGACCTCGCCACCGCCTACGCGGCCCGGACCCGGGGAGAAGGTCCCGACTGGGCCCAACTGCCGCTCCAGTACGCCGACTTCGCGGTATGGCAGCGGCGGACACTCGGCGCGGCCGACGACCCGGACAGCGTTCTCTCCCGGCAGCTCGACCACTGGCGCAGCACGCTCACGGGGCTGCCCGAGCAGATGGAGCTGCCCTCCGACCGGCCTCGGCCCGCCGTTCCCACCCACCGGGGCGACACGGTGCCGTTCGCCGTCGCACCCGAGGTCCACGAGGCCCTGGTCCGGCTTGCCCGGGAGCACCACACGACCGCCTTCATGGTCGTGCACGCGGCCCTCGCCACCCTGCTGCACCGGCTCGGCGCGGGCGATGACATCGTTATCGGCTCACCCGTCGCCAACCGCACGGACGACGCCCTGGCGCCGCTCGTCGGCTTCTTCGCCAACAACCTGGTCCTGCGCACCGACCTCACCGGCGACCCCGACTTCACCGAGGTGCTGCGCCGGGTACGGGCCGGGGACCTCGCGGCCTACGCCCACCAGGACGTGCCGTTCGAGCGGGTCGTGGAGGCGGTCAACCCGGTGCGCTCCACCGCCCGGCACCCGCTGTTCCAGACGGGGCTGAACTTCAACAACGCCGACCAGCAGACGGCTCTCGACCTCGCCGTCGACCTGCCCGGAGTGTCGGCGCGCGTGCAGCCGGTGGCCTCGCCCGCCGCCAAGTTCGACCTGTCGTTCTTCCTCACCGAGCGGCCCGAGGGCGGGGTGAGCGGGCTCCTGGAGTTTGCCACCGACCTGTTCGACCGCGACTCGGCCGCCCGTGTCGCGGAGCGCTTCACCCGGTTGCTCACCGCCGTCACCGCTGAACCGGGCCGCCCGGTAAGGGAGTTCGACCTCGTCCACGACGACGAACGGCGCCTGCTGCTCACCGAGTGGAACGCCACCGACCACGAGGTGCCGTCGCAGACCCTCACCGAGCTGATCGAGGCCCAGGCCGCCCGTACCCCGGACGCCCCGGCCGTCGTCTTCGGCACGACCGAGCTGTCGTACGCCGAACTCGACGCCCGGGCCAACCGGTTGGCCCGGCACCTGACCGGCCTCGGTGCCGGTCCCGAGCGGTACGTCGCCGTGCTGATGCCGGTCTCCGAACACCTCCCGGTGACCCTGCTGGCCGCCCTCAAGGCCGGCGCCGGCTATCTGCCGCTCGACCCCGCGCACCCGGCCGACCGGCTCGGCTTCATGCTGCGGGACATCGCGCCGGCGGCCGTGGTCACGACGGCTGAACTCGCGGACATCGTACGGTCGTTGACGGATACCCCGGTCGTGCTCCCGGACGCCCCGGCGATCGCGGAACAGCCGTCCGCCCCGCTCATCGGAGTGGTCCGGCGGCCCGAGCACGCCGCATTCGTCATCTTCACCTCAGGCTCGACCGGGCGCCCCAAGGCGGTCGTCGTCGAGCACCGCTCGCTGGTCGCCTACCTGGCCTGGGCGACGCACGAGTACGAGAGCCTGCGCCGACGCGTCCTGGTGCACTCGCCGGTCTCCTTCGACCTCACCGCCACCGGCATGTTCGGCCCGCTGATCTCCGGCGGCACCGTGGAACTGGTCCGCTGGACGGCGAGCGGCCCCGACCCGGACGCCCATGTCACCCGGCCCGACTTCGTCAAGGCCACCCCCAGTCATCTGCACCTGCTCGGCGTGGTGCCGGAGGAGTACTCGCCCGGAGGCCAACTCGTCCTCGGCGGCGAGTCGTTGCTCGGCGACGTACTGGACGCCTGGCGAGCCCGGCACCCCGGGGCGACCGTCCTCAACGAGTACGGCCCCACCGAGACCACCGTCGGGTGCAGCCTGTTCCGTATCGAACCCGGCGACCCCGTCCCGCCCGGCGTCATCACCATCGGCACCCCCGCATGGAACACGCGGATGTACGTGCTTGACGCACTGCTGCGCCCGGCGCCCGTCGGCACCGCCGGCGAGCTCTACGTCGCCGGTGACCTCGTCACCCGCGGCTACCACGGCCGCCCCGGCCTGACCGCCGGGCGCTTCGTCGCCAACCCGTTCGGCCCGCCCGGATCCCGGATGTACCGCACGGGTGACCTCGCCCGCTGGACGGCCGCGGGACTGCTGGAGTTCGTCAGCCGGGTCGACGACCAGGTGAAGATCCGCGGCTTCCGCATCGAACTCGGCGAGGTGGAGGCCGTCCTGACGGCCCAGCCCGGGATCGACGCGGCCGCCGTCGTGGTCCGCGAGGACACCCTCGGCGACAAGCGTCTCGTCGCCTACGTGGTGCCGGAGCGGGATCGCCCGGCGGACCCGGCCGCCCTGCGCGCCGCTGCCGCGCGGGCCTTGCCCGACTACATGGTCCCCGCCGCCTTCGTCGTGCTGGAGACCCTGCCGTTGACCGCCAACGGCAAGATCGCCCGCACGGCGCTGCCGGCCCCGGACCTCAGCGCCGAGGGCTCGGGCCGACCGCCCGCCGAGGGCACGGAGCGGCGCGTGGCGGACCTCGTCGCCGCCGTCCTCGGCGTACCCGAGGTGGGCGCGGACGACGACTTCTTCCGCCTCGGCGGCCACTCCCTGCTCGTCGCCCGGCTGGTCAACCGCGTCCGAGCCGACTTCGGTGCCGAGCTGTCCATCCGGGAGGTCTTCGAGCACGCGACCGTCGCCGGACTCGCCGGGCTGCTGTCGGGGCGGCCGACGGGGGCCGCGCGGCCCCCGCTCGTCCGGCGCGAACGCCCCGACCGGATACCCCTGTCGGCGGCGCAGCGGCGGATGTGGTTCCTCGACCGGCTCGACGGCTCGTCGCAGACGTACACCATCCCCGTCGTCCTGCGGATGACCGGCACCCTCGACCGGGACGCCCTGCGGGACGCCTTCGGAGACCTGGTACGGCGGCACGAAGTGCTGCGCACGGTGATCGCCGAGGAGCCGGAGGGGCCGCACCAGGTCGTCGTCGACACGGAGCCGCGCTTCGCGATCCGGTCGTTCGACCCGGCCGAATTCGACGCGGGGGTGGCGGAGGCCGCCCGGATGCCGTTCTCCCTGGACCACCAGCTGCCCGTCCGCGCCGTGCTGTTCACCGACGGGGAACGTGAACACGTCCTGCTGCTGGTCCTGCACCACATCGCGGGCGACGGCGCGTCCATGCGGCCCCTCGCCGAGGACCTCTCCACGGCCTACGCCGCCCGCCTCGCAGGCCGCGCCCCCGACTGGGTTCCGCTGCCCGTCCAGTACGCCGACTACGCGCTGTGGGAGCGGGAACTGCCCGCCGACCGGGTCGACTTCTGGACGAGGGAGCTGGCCGGGATCCCGGACCAGATCGAGCTGCCCACGGACCGGCCCCGGCCCGCCCTCGCGTCCCAGCGCGGTGGCACGGTGCCCTTCACGGTGCCGGCCGCACTGCGGGACCGTATCGACTCGCTCGGCCGTGACCAGGGCGCCAGTGCCTTCATGGTGCTGCACGCCACGCTCGTCACCCTGCTGACCCGGCTGGGCGCCGGCGACGACATCGTGATCGGAACGCCCGTGGAAGGCCGCCCGGACACCGCGCTCGAAGACCTTGTCGGGCTGTTCGCCAACACACTGGTGCTGCGCACCGACACCTCCGGCGCCCCCACGTTCGAGGAACTGCTCGACCGGGTGCGAGCGGCGGACGTGGCGGCGTACGACCACAACGACGTGCCGTTCGAGCAGCTGGTCGAGGTCCTCAACCCGGCGCGCTCACGCTCCCGGCACCCCCTGTTCCAAGTCATGCTGACGGTCAATCAGGAGGCGATCGCACCCACGCTGTGCGGACTTGAGGTGACCGTCGGGGACGTGCCCGGTGACCGTGCCAAGTTCGACCTGTCGCTGACGCTCACCGAGAGCCGCGAGGGCGGCTGGTCCGGATGGGTCGAGTACGCCTCGGACCTGTTCGACCACGCCACCGCCGAGAGCGTCGCCGCCCGCTATCTGCGCCTGCTGGAGGAGGCGACCGCCGACCCGGCGCGTCCCCTGCACGCCCTGCCCCTGCTCACCCCCGCCGAACGCGAGGACGCGCTCGTCCGGCGGGGCGGCACCGCCCGGCCGCTGCCGGAGGTGTCGCTGCCGGAGATGTTCGAGGCGCAGGTGGCACGCACCCCGCACGCCGTGGCCGTCGTCTCGGACGGTAAGGACGGTACGGACGGCACCGAGCTGACGTACGACGAGCTGAACCGCCGGGCGAGCCGGCTCGCCCGGCACCTGATCGCGCTCGGCGCCGGACCGGAGACCGTCGTCGCCGTGGTGCTGCCGCGCCGCCCGGAGGTGGTCGTGGCGCTGCTCGCGGTCCTGAAGACCGGGGCGGCCTATCTGCCGGTCGACCCGGCCAACCCGCAGGCGCGGATCGACGCGCTGGTCGCTGACGCGGGCGCGCGGATCGTGCTCGACGCGGAGACCTTCCCGGCCGGCCTGGACCATTTCCCCGACAGCGACCTGGGCCTGCCCGTCCACCCCCACCAGGCCGCCTACCTGATCTACACCTCCGGTTCGACCGGCCGCCCGAAGGGAGTGGTCGTCGAACACGGTTCGCTCGCCGCCTATCTGAGCGAGGCCGCGGCGATGTACCCGGCCGCGACGGGCGAGTCCCTGGTACACACCTCCCTCGCCTTCGACATGCCGGTGACCACGCTGTTCACACCTTTGGTCACGGGCGGCCGGGTGCGGCTCGGGGAACTGGACGACGACACACCGACCCCCGACCTGCTCAAGGTCACCCCCAGCCATCTGCGGCTGCTGGAATCACTGCCCGACCACGTCAGCGACGCCCGGAACCTGGTCGTCGGCGGCGAGGCACTCGACGGCACCGCCCTGCAGGCGTGGCGCGACCGGCACCCAAAGGCCGTGGTGATCAACGAGTACGGTCCCACGGAGGCGACCGTCGGCTGTGTCGTCCACCGGCTCGAACCGTACGACGACCTCGCCGCGGGGCCGGTGCCCATCGGCCGCCCCATCGGGGGCGCGCGGGTGTACGTGCTCGACGAGCACCTCCAGCCGGTCCCCGACGAGGTGTGGGGCGAGCTGTACCTCGCCGGCGCCGGACTCGCCCGCGGCTACGCCGGGCGGCCCGGTCAGAGCGCCGAGCGGTTCGTCGCCGACCCGTACGGCCCGCCCGGCGCCCGGATGTACCGGGTGGGCGACCGGGCCCGCTGGAACCGGGCCGGGGTGCTGGAGTACGCCGGACGCGTCGACGACCAGGTCAAGATCCGGGGTTACCGGGTGGAACCGGGTGAGATCGAGGCAGCGTTGACCGCCCTCGACGAGGTCACCGCCGCGGCGGTGGTTGCACGCGAGGACCGGCCGGGCGACCTGAGGCTCGTCGCGTACATCGTCCCCGCCGGGCCGGCCCTGTCGGTCGATTCGGTCCGGGGGGCGCTCGCCGCCTCGCTGCCCGAATACCTCGTCCCGTCGGCGTTCGTCGAGATGGACGCGATTCCTCTGACCCCCAACGGCAAGCTCGACCACAGGGCCCTGCCGGCGCCCCAGGCCGTGCACACGCCGGGAAGCGGTCCGCTTACTGCCCGCGAGGAGGCTCTGTCCAGGCTGTTCGCCGAGGTTCTCGGCATGCCTGAGGTGTCGGTCCACGACGACTTCTTCGCGCTCGGCGGCCATTCGCTGCTGGCCACTGTCCTGGCCAACCGCATCCGTGCTGAACTCGGGGTCCGCGTCGCACTCCGCCAGCTCCTCGACACGCCGAACGTGGCCGCGCTCGCCGAGACGCTGCCCGAGGCCGCGCGGCCCGAACGGATCACCGCCGCCGTGCGTCCCGACCGGCTGCCGCTGTCGTACGCCCAGGAACGTATGTGGTTCCTGCACGTCCTTGATGGGCCGTCCGACGCCTGCAACGTGTCTGTGGCACTGCGTCTGACCGGCGAGGTGGATCTCGCGGCACTGCGCGCCGCACTGGCCGACGTCGTCGCCCGGCATGAGCCGCTGCGTACGGTCTATACGAGCGACGCCGAAGGCCCCCGGCAGGTCGTCCTGCCGGCTGACGCCGCCGTGCCAGAGCTCACCGTGCGGACCGTCACGGAGGAGAAGCTGCCCGAAGAGCTGGCCGAAGCCGCTCGGCATCGGTTCGACCTCGTACGCACCGGGCCGCTGCGGGCCTGGTGTCTTACTCTCTCCGCGAGCGAGCGCGTCCTGGTCCTGGTGGTGCACCACATCGCCGTCGACGCGATGTCGATGGCCCCACTGTCCCGCGACCTGAGCCAGGCATACGCGGCACGGCTGGCCGGAAGTGCCCCCAAGTGGGCGCCGATGGAGGTGGGTTACGCCGACTTCGCGCTCGTGCAGCGCCGAGCCCTCGGGTCCGAGAGTGACGACGGCAGTGAAATCGCGCGCCAGCTGCGGCACTGGACGGAGGCGCTGTCCGGTGCCCCGGCCCAGCTGCCGCTGCCGACCGACCGGCCCCGTCCCGCTGTCGCCTCCCGCCGAGGGGAGGCCGTGAGCTTCCGGATCCCCGCAGAACTGCACGAGAGGCTCACCGTGTTGGCCCGTCGGCACGACGCCACGCTGTTCATGGTCCTGCATGCCGCATTTGCGACGCTGCTGGCCAGGCACGGCGCGGGGGGTGATGTCGTCATCGGCACCCCCGTGGCCGGGCGCGGAGACGCGGCCGTGCACGACCTCGTCGGTCTGTTCGTCAACACCCTGGCGCTGCGCACCGACACCGGCGGTGACCCCACCTTCGCCGAACTGCTGCGCCGGGTCCGCGACACCGACTTGGATGCCTTCGCCCATCAGGACGTGCCGTTCGAACGGGTCGTGGAAGCGCTGAAGCCGGAGCGCTCCACGGCGCAGGAGCCGGTCGTCCAGGTCATCCTCACGCTCGACAACACCAGGGGTCCGGTCGCGCTCGACCTGCCCGGTGTCGCGGTGGCCGGGGAACCGCTGTCCGTACCCACCGCCAAGTTCGACCTGTCGCTGTCCTTTCTCCATCGGCCGGACGGCACCCTCGACGGCGAGTTCGTCTACGCGGTGGACCTGTTCAACCGCATTTCGGTGGAGCGGCTGGCAGAACGGCTGGCCCAGCTGCTCTCCCAGGTCGCGACGGACGCCGACGCGCAGCTGAGCCAGCTCTCTGTGCTGACGGTCGAGGACCGTGGCGCCCTGCTTCTGGCGGCCGAGGACCGGCCCGGCCTGCCCGAAGACGTCCGGGTGCACCTTCTGGACGCCTCCCGGCGCCCGGTGCCGCCGGGTGTGCCCGGCGAGCTGTACCTTGCAGGACCTGAGGGGGCCCTCGCCCTGTGCGCACAGGCCACCGGCGACGCCGCACGGTTCACGGCCGACCTGTCCGGAGACAGGCTGTACCGGACGGGTGAGCTGGCCCGGTACACGGCGGACGGGCGCCTTGAGCCGCTCGGCCGCGCCGAAGATCTGGTGACCTTGCGCGGCTTCCGGGTGAATCTGCATGAGGTGCGTACTGCCCTGCTGGGCCTACCGGAGGTGAAGGAGGCCGCAGTCGCTGTGGACGGCGGCACGGACCGTCGGCAGTTGGTCGCCCAGGTCGTCCCGGCTCCCGGCTACCGCGTCAGCGCATCCACGCTGCGTTCGCGTCTCGCCGAGACTCTGCCCGGCTACCAAGTACCGGCCCAGATCTTCGTGGCTGATGAATTGGCGCTGCCGACCGATCTGGCACCGTACGGGGACGACGACGGTCCGCGGACTGTCCGGGCGCCGAGGACGCCGCGTGAGGAGATTCTGTGCCGGCTGTTCGCCGAGGTTCTCGGCGTGCCCGAGGTCTCGGTCGATGACGACTTCTTCGAGCACGGCGGAAATTCCCTCGGGGCGATCCGGCTGGTCGGCCGCATTCGTTCGGTGCTGGGTGTCGACCTGACGCTGCGCGCGGTCTTCCAGGCGGCCACCCCAGCCGGCGTGGCCGTCCGACTGGACGGAGCCGCCGTGGCGCGGCCCGCCGTCGAGCCCGCCCGGCCCAGGCCCGAACGACTGCCGCTGTCCTACCCCCAGCAGCGGTTGTGGTTCCTGCACCAGTACGAGGGCCCGTCGGCGACGTACAACATCCCGCTCGCCCTGCGCCTGACCGGGCCGCTGGACACGGACGTGCTGGCCGCCGCGCTGACCCACGTGATCGCTCGGCACGAGACCTTGCGCACGGTGTTCGCCGACGACGTGGACGGCTCGTACCAGATCGTCCTTCCGGCCGACGGCATCGAGGCGCCGCTGACTGTACGGCCCACGACCGCTGAGAAGGTCCCGGATCTGATTGCGGAGGCGGTGGCGTACGCCTTCGACCTCACCACCGAAATTCCCCTGCAGATCTCGCTGTTCAAGCAGAGTGCCGATGAAGCGGTACTGCTCTTGCTTCTCCATCACATCGCCGGGGACGCCGAATCTCTGCGGGCGCTGGCCGGCGATCTGACCACCGCCTACGAGTCCCGGTTGAAGGGGATACCGACGCGATGGGTGCCCCTGCAAGTGCAGTACGCCGACTTCGCCCTGTGGCAACACCGGGTCCTCGGCGACACCGCCAACCCCGACAGCCACGGCGGCCGTCAACTTGCCTATTGGCGCGAAGCCTTGGCGGGTGTTCCCGAGGAGCTGAACCTGCCCGTCGACCGACCCCGCACCTCCTTCGCCACGGGCACTGGCGCGGCCGTGCCCCTGGAGATCGGTGCAGCGCTGCACCAGAGGCTCGCCGAAGTCGCCGAGGCGCATGGCGTGACCGTGTTCATGGCACTCCAAGCCGGCCTCGCGGCACTGCTCACCCGGCTCGGCGCGGGCGAGGACCTGCCCATCGGCGTCCCCACTGCGGGCCGCGTGGACGAGGCGCTGGACGGCCTCGTGGGGTTCTTCCTCAACACGCTGGTACTGAGGACCGACACCTCAGCCAATCCGGCCTTTGCTGAACTGCTTGCCCGCGTCCGCCGCACCGCGCTGGACGCCTTCGAACACCAGGACCTGCCGTTCGAGCACATTGTGGAGGCCCTGAACCCGGCCAGGTCTCCGGCCCGGCACCCGCTGTTCCAGGTGATGCTGTCGTTCCGCAACAACGCCGAGGCCACATTCGAACTCCCCGGCCTGACTGTGGAGCCACTCCCGGCGGGCCTTCCGTCCGCCAAGTTCGACCTTTCCTTCAGCCTTACCGAGCGGTTCGACGCACAAGGTGCCCCGGCCGGCGTGCACGGCGAGATCCAGTACGCCACCGCGCTGTTCGACCAGGAGACTGTCGCCCGCCTGGGTGAGCGGCTGAAGCTCTTGCTGGAGGGGGCGGTACACGATCCGGACACGGCCATCGGCGAGTTGGGGGTTCTCCTGCCGGACGAGCATCGTGCCCTGCTCGGCGAGTGGAACGCCACCGCGATCGAAGGCCCTCCCGCCACGCTCGCGAGCCTGTTCGAGCGAACGGCCGCCGCCCGCCCAGATGCACTCGCGGCGATCGCCGGAGACACCTCGGTCACCTACGCCGAACTCAACCGCCACGCGAATCGGCTGGCGCACGTGCTCATCGGCGAGGGAGTCGGACCTGAGTCAGTCGTTGCTCTGGCCCTTCCGCGCTCGCTCGAACTCCTGGTTGCCGCACACGCGGTGGCCAAGGCAGGCGCCGCCTACACGCCCGTCGACCCGGACAACCCGGCAGAGCGGACGGCCGGAATGCTTCAGGACGCTGACGTAGCCCTCGTGATCACCACGGTGGCGCAATCCAGGAGCCTCTCACCGGAGGCACCCGTTCTGGTCCTGGACGACCCGGCGACCGTCGCCCGCATCTCCGTGGCCCCGGACACCGACCCGACGGACGCCGACCGGACAGCCCCGCTGCGGCAGGACAACGCCGCGTACATCATGTTCACCTCCGGCTCGACCGGCCGGCCAAAGGGCGTGGTCGTCTCCCAGGCCTCGGTGGTCAACCACCTGCGCTGGCTGCAGCGCGCATACCAACTGACTTCCGACGATCGGGTGCTGCACAAGACACCCACCGCCTTCACGGTGTCTGTGTGGGAGCTGTTCTGGCCGTTCCAAGCGGGTGCGACCACGGTGGTGGCCGACCCCGACGGGCACCGCGACCCGGACTACCTGGCCCGAACGATCGCCCAGCACTCCATCACGACCGTGCACTTCGTGCCCTCGATGCTGGAGGCCCTGCTCGCCGAGGGCCGCCGGGAAGAGCTCGCGAGCCTGCGCCGGATTTTCGTCGGCGGCGAAGCCCTGTCCCGGGACCTGTACGACCGGTGCACGGCCGCCTGGGGCGTCCCGTTGCACTACAAGTACGGCTCCACCGAGGTGACCTGCGACGCTACCGTTTGGGACCCGGAGACGGACCCAGGAGACCGGCCCCTGGTCACTATCGGCCGGCCGATCGACAACACCCGCGCGTACGTGCTCGACGCCGATCTCAGGCTCGTCCTGCCAGGCGTACCGGGGGAGCTGTACATCGCCGGCGGCCAGGTGACCCGTGGTTACGCAGGACGGCCGGACCTCACTGCCCAGCGGTTCGTGCCGAACCCCTACGAGACCGGCGCCCGGATGTACCGCACCGGCGACCTCGTCAAGTGGGACCGCGAGGGACGGCTGCACTTCGTCAGCCGCGCCGACCAGCAACTGAAGGTCCGCGGCATCCGCGTGGAGCCGGGCGAGATCGAGATGGCGCTCGCCGAACGGCCGGGCGTGCGCCGAGCCGTGGTCGTGCTGCGCGAGGAGGCGCTCGTCGCCTACGTCACCGGTGACGTCGATCCGGACGAACTGCGGCGTCAACTCGCGCCCCGTCTGCCCGCACACCTCATACCGGCATTCATCGTCCGGTTGCAGGAGCTGCCGTTCAACTCCAACGGCAAGGTGGACCGTGGCGCCCTGCCTGCCCCGGACAGGACACCCCGCGGCACCGGCCGGGCACCGGCCACCGAGGACGAGCACACCCTGTGTGACCTTTTCGCCGACGTGCTCGGCCTGCCCGAGGTAGGGATCGACGACGACTTCTTCGCGCTCGGCGGTCACTCGCTCCTGGCCGCCCGGCTCATTCCCCGCATACAGCACGCACTGCACGTCAAGCTGTCTGTACGGGCCTTGTTCGAGGCACCCACCGTCGCGTCTCTGGCCGTACGGTTGCGGTCCGGGGACAAAGCCGAGCAGGACCCGCTGGCGATGCTGCTGCCGTTGCGGACGGGTGGCCCCGGCACCCCGGTGTTCTGTATGCATCCCCTGGGCGGACTGAGCTGGATCTACGCCAATCTTGCGCGGCACCTCGATGACCGCCGGCCGGTCTACGGCCTCCAGGCGGCAGGGCTGGACGGCCATGGGGAGATGGCACGAAGCCTTCCCGATATGGCCGCACGGTACGTAGCCCGGATCCGGGAGGTGCAGCCACACGGGCCCTACCGCCTGGTGGGGTGGTCGTTCGGCGGGCTCGTCACCCAGGAGATGGCAGTCCAGCTCCAGGAGTCGGGCGAGGACGTCGAGCTGCTCATGCTGCTCGACACCTATCCGAGGGACTCGGAGGAGCCCGGACGCACAGAGACGGAACTCCTCGACGGCCTGACGCCGCCGGAGGAGCTGATGACGCTCACCCCGACGCAACTCGGCGCTGTGAAAGAGACGTTGGTGAACAACGACCGCATCGCCGGCCGCCATGTGCCGCGTGTCTTCCATGGAGACCTCGTCTTCTGCCGGGCCCTGCAGCTGGCGGACGGCGAGCGGCTGCGCGAGCCCGACCTGTGGCGGCCCCACATCACCGGCCGAATAGATGTCCACCCGGTCCACGCCACTCACGATGGCATGCTCGCCGACCGTCCAGCCGCGGAGATCGGCCGTCTGCTGGCGGACCTTCTTCGCGAGGCCGACCGGAGCAATTGAACCGGGTCGAACCGATCGAACCTCCCGAACGACTCAACCACAAAGAAAAGGAACCAACGATGACCAACCCCTTCGAGAACCCCGACGGCATCTACCGGGTCCTCACCAACGACGAGGGCCAGCACTCCCTGTGGCCCGACTTCGCCGACGTCCCCGAGGGCTGGACCACCGTCTTCGGCCCGGACGGCCGCACCGCCTGCCTGGAGTACGTCGAGCGCGAGTGGACCGACCTGCGCCCCAAGAGCCTCGTCCGGGCCATGGGCGAGTGACGCGGACGAAAGGGAACACGCACATGAGCAGCGTCGACATGGCGCAGGCACGGTATGCCCCGGCGACCGCCGACGGCACGGTGCGGTACGACAGCGGCACCTTGGCCGGGCTGGGCCGGGTCGCCGCGCTACTGCTGGACCAGGCGGGCGACCGGGTCGACGACCCCGACTGGGTGGCCTGCGCCCGGCACGCCTGGGAGGACGTCTCCCCCGAAGTGCGGCGCACGGTGCGGGAGTTCCGCAGGTACTCGGGGGCCGACGGCGCCCTCGTCCTCAGAGGGCTGCCCATCGACGCCAGGCATCTGCCGCCGACCCCCATGGTGAAGGGCTCGGTCCAGCACCACCCGTCCCTCACGGCGGCGATGCTGCTGCTGTTCGCGGGCGGGCTCGGCGACCCGGCCGCGTTCGCCGCGGAGAAGTCCGGCGCCCTCGTCCAGGACGTGGTGCCGGTGCCGGGCCAGGAGGAGGTGCAGGGCAACGTCGGCGCGGTCGAACTCACCTTCCACACCGAGAACGCCTTCCACCCCCACCGGCCGGACTACGTCATGCTGCTGTGCCTGCGCTCCGATCACGAGGGCGTCGCCGAACTGCGCACCAGCTGCGCCCGGCGCGTCCTGCCGCTGCTGACGCCCGGCACCCGGGAGACGCTCGGCAGGCCCGAGTTCGTGACCGAGGCACCGCCCTCCTTCGGCCCGGCCGGCGAGGGCACCGCGCACGCCGTGCTCACGGGCGACCCGGCCGACCCGGACTGGTGCTTCGACGAGGCGGCCACCCGGGCCGTGACCCCCGAGGCCCGCGCGGCCCTCGCCGAACTCGCCGAGGTCGCCCACCGGACGTACACCGCGGTGCGGCTGCGTCCCGGTGACCTCGCGATCGTCGACAACCGGGTCACCCTGCACGGCCGTTCGGCGTTCACGCCGCGCTACGACGGCCGTGACCGCTGGCTCCAGCGGACGTTCGCGTTCAGTGACCTCCGCCGATCCCGCGACCACCGCCCCGGTGACGGAACCGTCCTGGTCAAGTGACGCTGCTCTGCGGGGCGTTACGAGAATCGATGAAAGGTATGCGCTGACATGACCAAGACCGACCGGTCGCCCCTCGCCGTGTTCGAACGTCACGAGTCGAACGTACGCAGCTACTGCCGTGACTTCCCCGTGGTGTTCGAACGAGCCGCCGGGCACCACCTGTGGGACAGCACCGGGCGTCGCTACGTGGATCTGCTGTGCGGGGCCGGGGCTCTGAACTACGGCCACAATCCGGCCAGGATCGTCGAACGGGTGATCGCCTACCTCGCGGCCGGTGGACCGGTGCAGTCACTGGACCTGCACACCGTGGCCAAGGCCGACTTCCTGGAACGCTTCACGGGCCTGGTCCTGGAGCCGCGCGGGCTCGGCGACTTCGTGGTGCAGTTCCCCGGCCCGGCCGGGACTCTCGCGGTCGAGGCCGCTCTGAAACTGGCCCGCAAGGTCACCGGACGCACCGAGGTGATCGCCTTCACCGGAGGTTTCCACGGCGCTTCCCTGGGAGCACTGGCCGCCACGGCCTCCCCGTTGCTGCGCGGCGCGGCGGGGGTGCCCCTGGCCGACGTCACCGTCCTCCCGTACGGCGACGCCGCCGGCCCGGACGGGACCGACCCCGTCACCGCCCTGGAGCGCGCTCTGGGCCCGGACAGCCGGGCGGCCCCGCCCGCCGCGATCCTGCTGGAGACGGTCCAGGGTGAGGGGGGACTGCACACGGCGCCTCGCCCCTGGCTCGCCAGAATCCGCGAACTCGCCGACTCGGTAGGCGCGTTGGTGATCGTGGACGACATCCAGGCGGGCTGTGGACGCACCGGGACCTTCTTCAGCTTCGAGGACGCCCCGGAACTGAGCCCCGACCTCGTGTGCCTGTCGAAGTCGCTCAGCGGCATGGGACTGCCGATGGCGGCCCTGCTGATCCGGCGCGGGATCGACCAGTGGGCGCCGGGTGAGCACAACGGCACCTTCCGCGGCCACAACCTCGCCTTCGTGGCGGGCTCCGCCGCCCTGGACCACTGGACCGACCCGCACTTCACCGACCACGCCGCAGAGTTGGCCGCCGCGATCCGCACCAGCCTCGGGAACATCACCACGGCCCTCCCGGCGGGAGTCGCCGACGTCGTCGGCAAGGGAGCGATGAGCGGCCTGAGGTTCACCGACGCCCAGAACGCCGACGGGGTGCGGCGGGCCCTGTTCCGCGCCGGGATCGTGGCCGAGACCTCCGGACAGGGACACGTGCTCAAGCTGATGCCACCGCTCACGATGTCACTCACCACATGGAAGGAGGTGGCCGACACCATCGGCGACACGGTTCTCACCACGGTGCCCGCGCTCTCCGCCACCGCCTCACAGGCATCCGGGGCCGCCTGATCCGACACGCGGCCAGCGGCCGGGAACGTGCGCCGCGGCCGGTACCGAATCCACCGGGGGCCGGGCCTCCAGCGGCCCGGACCGGCCGGTCTGCACCGCGCCTGCCGGTCCCGGAACCGCCGGCGGCAGTGCGGATCAGAAAACCCCAGGTCACATAGCTCGTGGCCTGGGGTTTTGTGCTTTCCGAGATCAATCCGCGGGATGAGCCACCCCTTCTGGGGTGAGGTCCCGCACCGGCACAGCAGCGCCGTTGCGGGACCTCACGCCCGTATCCGCGGAGGACCGGATGCAACGCGTCGGCGTGACCAACCCCGTACCGTGATGTCGGTCCGGAGCAGAGTGCGGAGCTGTTGGACCGGTTGCAGGCGTCGCTGTTCGGGGATTTGCCCGGCTGCGGAACGGCCCTCGTCGCCGATGGGACGATCCCGGACGTCGCCGGTTCTGCACCATTCCAGGCCGGCACCGCGCATCACTGTGCGGTCAGGGTGAGGTGCGGTGGCCACCAGGGGCCGCGCCCCCCATCCCGTCGCCAGGTGTCGAGGTGGGAGCAGAGGGTGTGAATGGCTTCGTGCCGCCCGTCGACGCCGACGCCGCGGCGTAGGGCTTGCACGAGGAGCAGCAGCAGGGAGCCGGCGATGCCGTGCGCCACCCGGCATTCCCGTGGCTCTGGGTGAGTTCCGCGCTGGTGCCACGGTTGGGGTCGTGTGCGACCCACCAGCCGGGTAGCTGGTGGCCGTCGACGTTCGCGGGGTGGGGTGAGGGCGGCGAGATGGTGCGGGACCTCTTCCAGTGCGCTGCTGGTCGGGTCCGCACGGAGGAGGTAGGCGCCGATGCCGGTCAGGCCGCAGAAGAGGTCGTACTCTCCAGCCTGTGGGCCCCGGCCGCGAGGTGGTAAAGCTGATGCGCCTGCATACGACGGCACCCAGCAGGTGTGGCTTCGCCCTTTACTGTGCCGACGGCGACCGCCACCAGGGCTCCCTACTGCCCACCGGCGGCCATGTCCGGCAACCTTTCGCACCTCGGGGGCACCGCAGTGGGCTTTTTGTCAGGACGCAAGGCGGTCGCCAGCAGGACTGCTCCGGAGAGTGCGAACAGCATGGCCCAGACCGCGCTGACGTGCATGGCGTGGATGAACGCGTCATCGGCGGCGTGTGCCAGGGCGGGCTGGTGGATCGCGGCGGCAGTGTGCCGGGCCTGTTCCGCGGAGACCCGCGCCTGGTCCTGCACCGGGCCGGCGTACTCATGCAGGGAGCCTTCGATCGCGTGCCGGTAAGTGATCGACATGATCGTGCCGCCTACCGCGATTCCGAACAGGCTGCCGGCCTGTCGTGCGGTGTTGATGACGGCCGATCCGGCGCCGGCCCGTTCCAACGGCAGGGCGCTCATGAGGCCCCCCGTCACCGGACCGATCACCATGCCGATCGACAGGCCCTGGATCGAGAAGGCGATCTCGTTGAAGAGCAGCGGGGTGTGCAGCCCGAAGAGCATGTTGCAGCCCATGGCCAGCCCCGCCGTGGTCAGCGCCGTCGCGGTGACCACGCGGAGCGTCCAGCGGCGGGCCAGTCGGACGCCGAGCGGCGCCCCTACTATCGTCCCGAGCGCGCTCGGGGCGAACGCCAGGCCCGCTTGCAGCGGCGAGAAGCCGCGTGCGCCCTGCAGGTAGAAGGCGCTGTAGAAGCTGGCGGCGGTCATGGCAAGCATGAGCAGCCCGAGCGCCACGTTGGCGAGGCCGAACATGCGCTGGGCGAGCAGCCGGGGGTCGAAGCTGGGCTGTCGGCGGCGCAGTTCGACGAGCACGAAGCCGGCCAGCAGGACCACTCCGACGGCGATCGTGCCCCATACCGACACCGGGTTCCAGGAGGCCACCTGCCCCGCGTGGATCAGCCCGTAGGCCAGGAAGGCGAGCCCGCTGATCGACAGCAGCAGCCCGGCAAGGTCCAGCGGACGCGGGCTGGGACTGCGGAAGTTCGGGACCAGGGTGGCGATTCCGATCAGCGACAGCACCGCGATCGGGATGTTGACCAGGAAGATCGAGCCCCACCAGAAGTGGTCGAGGAGGACGCCGGCCAGCAGCGGGCCCGCGGCGACTCCGACACCGGCGGACGCCGAGGAGATGCTGATCGCGGTCGCCCGGGCGGGACCGCTGAAGGTCCACATGAGGATGGCCATCTGCGCGGGCATGATCAGCGCGCTCCCCATGCCCATCGCGGCCCGCGCGGCGATCAGCTGGTCCGCGTCGCCCGCGTACGCCGCCCACACCGAGGCGCCGGCGAAGACCGCCATCCCGATGGCGAGTATGTTCCGGTGCCCGAAGCGATCGCCCAGGGCGCCGGAGGTGAACATCAAGGTGGCGAAGACCAAGGTGTACGAGCCGGTGGCCCACTGCAGCTGGGCGGGGCTGGCACCCAGTCCGCGGACCGGATCGGCGAGGGTCTCGAAGGCGGTGGTGAGGATGGTGTTGTCCAGCCAGATCAGCAGCGAGGACAACAGGAGTACGGCGAGGATCAACTGCTGCCTGGACTTCGGCAACGTTGGAAGCGTCGTCATGGGAACCTTCAATTAGATCGTCAAGAACCTGACGATCAGATCATGGCATAATCGTCAGGAACCTGTCGATCCCTGAGGAAGGCTGAGCATTGGATCCCCACCAGGATGAGGTCGGGTCGCTGACCTTCATGGTCCGCAAGGTCTGGCTGAACATGCGGTCCGCAATTGCCGCAGAACTCAAGGCATTTGGGCTGTCGACCCCGCAGTACGCCACCCTGCTCATGACCGAGGCGCAGCCTGGGATGTCGGCCGCGGAGGTCGCCCGGGAAGTGGCAAGCTCTCGGCAAGCCGCCAACGAGATGCTCGCCAGTCTCGAACTGGACGGCCTGATCGAACGGCGCCCGAATCCGACCGATCGGCGCAGCCACCAGATTCACGTCACCGAATCCGGGCGGGCCCGCCTGGCCGAAGCTCGCATCGCCGTCGACCGCCGTGAAGCCGAACTGGAAGCTGCGTTCACGCCGGAGCAGAGAGGCGCGGCCCGCGACTGGCTCGAAGGCATCTCCGAGGCCTGCCGCTGAGTTGAGCCCAGGCTTGTCACCGCCGCCTCCGCGCACGACTCCATCGGCGGCAAGCTGCTGCTCGATGACCTGGCCGTGGCACATCCCCATGTCTCCAAGGTCTGGGTGGACGGCGGCTACCAGAGCATCGTCTTCAATCATGGTGCCGGACTCGGTGTCGACGTGGAGGTCGTGCAGCGGTCGCGGGCGAAGGGGTTCGAGCCGCTGTCGAAGCGCCCCCGCCCCGTAGAAGACCGTTTGCGGGACAGTCCTCAGCCCGGCATCGACTTCGTCATCCTTTCGAGGCGTTCGCCTTTGCGCGCTGCTTACGGTAAAGCGTGATGGCCTGATCCGGCGGATAATTGGGGACGGTCGAGATCTTGCCCGTGTCCTTGGCCACCACGAAATTACTGCCGCCGGGAGGCGCGGGGACCGGCCGGCCGTTCTGGTCGACGGGCTTCGCGAAAGTGGCGTACACCAGATATCCGAGGTCGAATTCCTGGACATGCATCGGCGCGAGCGTGCCGTCGAAGGAGCGGGGCTGGCCGAATTGCCTGCGCACCGACTCCAGCGCCTCTTCGGCGTTCGTGGGCGCGGCCTGCTGATCCATCGGATAGTTATTGTCCGAAGTCATGCGAACTCCTTCGTTTTATGTTAATGCATACGCAGGCGGACGGACGCCGGTTCAGGGGCCTCCTCGATATCTGAGGAACCGACCGGATCTCCTGGCGTCCGGCGCCCGAATATGGGTGGGCCCGCCAGGAGATCCGGTCGACCGGTCACATCAGGCTCGGCTGAATCTTGGTCCAGAGCGAGTCCAGGTGATCGATATGCCGGTCCATTTCCCGGACCATGGCATGCTTCGCGTCCGTCGTCGCGTCTTCCTTCCGCTTCTTGAACTCGCGCTCGACGTCCTTCCTGAGATCCTCACGCACGGCCGCATCGCTCTTCTCCTTGGCGGCCGCGATCTCCTTGGCCCTCCATTCGGCCGACCTGTCCGTGCGGCTGTTGATCCGGTCCTCCAGGTTCTCGCGCACCTCGGTCGAGACCATCCCGTCGACCTTCTTCTTCTCCACCTTCTTCTCGATGTCGAGCCTCTTCTTCGCCGCGACATCTTCCGGGTCGGTGCGATACGTCGTGCTGTAGTACACCTTCGTGCCGTCGAGACCCTGGCTCCGGAGCACCGTGGAACACTTCGCGTGTCCCTGTCCGTTTCCGCAGGGCTCACGTTCCGTATAGACGGACTTCAGCGCGTATTGCTTGTCGCCCTGATTGACGCGCTTCAGCCAATCGACGAGGTGCTTTTCGGAGTGCCGGCCCGAGACGTACTTCTCACCGACCGGCACGGATGAGTCGCTGACGTAGTGCGTTTCGCGCTCGGGCGGCGGACCCTCGACCTCGAGCACCGCATAATTGCGATCCGTGAGGTCCGGGCTGTTGTGTCGCAGGCTGGGCGGCATATTTCCGGTGACCTTGAGGTTGTCGAGGAACTTCTCGCTGCTCTTGCGGTGTCCCCGCACACCCAGTGATTCGTCCGAGTTCTTGGCGACGCTGTCCTTCGTCTTTTCCTGGAGGTCGCCTTCGCCCTTGTTTCGGTACGGCTTGTCGATGTGCTCAGGGTTCTTACCCACACCGTGCTGATCGTGAAATCCGACGCTGAGCCGGGCCAGCGACGACACCACCGCGAGTCGTTCACCGCGATCCAGGTCCTTGAATCCCGGTAGCCGCTTCTCAAGATCGCTCTGGGGGAATGCGCGCGGACCCTTACCCGCGTCCGGCGACGGCGATTTGGCATCGCCGGTCGAGGCACGCAGCACCTGCGCCAGACTCCCGTCGTTCGCCCAACGGTCCAGATTGCCGTGGACGCGGTCGAGCGGAATCCGGTGTACGTCGCGGTCCCGGCGGAGCTCGTTCTGCAGCCGGTCCGGCGGAATCCCGTACTCCTTGGAGCCTTCCTTCTCCGCGTCGAGGGTGTGCTTGCCCTCCTGCTCCTGCTTGGAGGTGTCGCTGTCGCCCCGGTCCTGCGGGTCGGAGTAAGACACTTTGTCGACGTCCATCGCGTCGTCGTCGTGCTTCGGCGGCGAGGCCGACGTGGACGCCGAGGACGCCGAGGACGAAACGTTCGCATCGTTCAGGTGCAGTGCGGCGAGGCCCTCGTGGTCCGGCTCGCTCTTCCTTTTCTTGTTCTGGACGGGGTTGGAGTCGGGGTTGGAGTCGGAGTTGTCCTGGGCCGGCGGCCCGCTCGCCTTCCGCTTCCCGGCAGGTGCCTCGGGAGCCGGCGGCTTGGGACGCGCGGCCGGGGGCGTCTGGTTCGGCCGGACGTCATTCGGCCGGGCGTCATTCGCTCGGGCGTCAGGGGACGTCTGGCCAGGCCGTCCATCAGGCGTGCCGGGAACGGGGGCGTCGGGCCGACCCGACGTCGGCTGGTTCTGGCCGTCGCGGGTCGAGTCGGCGTCGCGCGCGGGGGTGTCGCCGTGCGGCGGCGGTCCTTCGGCAGGGCGGCCGGTAGGAGCGTCCGATGCGAGTGAAGTGGACTGCTGGTGATCGTTCGTGGGGCTTTGGGTGTCCGGAGCGCTCGCGGAGTGGGGGTTGGTGTTGGGGTTGGGCGGGGTGGTGTGATCGCCGTCCGGGGTGTGCGGCGTGCCGTCCGGCGAACTGTTCGGGTCGGTACTGGTGTTGGCCGGACCGTCGCCGCGGTCGTTGCCCTGGCCGGAGCCCTCGCCGGGGTCCGCCTCGTGCTGCGGCTGCTTGGCGGGATCGTTCGCGTCCGGGGTCGGACCGTGATCGTCGGGCGCGGACTTGGGCTGTGTGTCGTTCGACAGGTGGGGGTCGGCGAACTGGTTGTTGTCGTACGACTGTTGGGAGTCGGTGGACTGATCTGACTTGGTGGAGTGGGCGTCATCCGGCCCGAGGGAGCCGGTGTCCGGATCCGAATCGTTGGGCACCGGGTTCCGGTTGGCGTCGAGCGGGATGTACCAGACGTCCGTGGCGCCCTCGGTGTTGATGGGCTGGTAGCTCACCTCACCGCTCTGGGTGTCTACCCAGACGATATTGCCGTTGTGGTTGACGGCGTTGAACGCATGGCCTCCGCCGTCGGCCCAGCTGACCTGAACGATCGCGGAGGAGCCCGGACCCAGGTCCTGGAGGTTCTGCGCGATCAGGTCATGGCCGTCGGGGCCGCTGCCCATGTAGGTGTGCGGGGCTCCCGTCCAGTCGATGAAGTTTTCGTTGGCGTTCGTCTCCGGGGACCAGTAGTCGAGGCTTCCGTCCGGGTTGAGGTCCTGGGTGCGGGGCGCCGAGACCTGCGGATTTCCGTACCAGGTCTCTAGGAACGAACGGCTGCAGTCGGCACAGTTGTTGGAACGGCCGGGCACGCCCGGGCCACCGTCGTTCTGCAACTGGGACCACTTGCCGAACGGGTCGGGGAAGCGCTGCGGGGTGCCGTCGTCGTTTTTCGGGACGGCGGACTCCAGAGCGTGCTGGTCCGCGGCATCGGGTGGCAGCAGACCGCCGGGCCCCTCTGGGATGCTGTCCCGGATCTCATCGAGGCTGGGCCGGTCGTCAGTGCCAGTGTCCGACGAGCCCTTGTCGTCGGCGTTGGAATCGTCAGCCGAAGAGTCGTCGTCCTTATTGTCAGCGCCGCTCTTGACGTCGTCGGGGCCACCGTCCTCCGACTTGTCACCGTCAGGCTTGTTGCCACCCGGTGCGTTGCCGACGGCCTGGTCGTCGTCGGCTTGGTTGTTGTCGGGCGTGCCGTCGTCCGACTTGCTCGCGTCGGGGCTTTCCGACTCTGGCTTTGTGCTGTCAGGGCTCGGTCCGTTGCCGTGCTCGGCATCCGGCTTGTGTGCTTCCGGCTCGTCCTTGCCGTCCGACTGCTTGCCGTCCGACTGCTTGTCGTCTGGCTTCTGGTCCGAATTCTCCGGCTTCTGGTCCGAGGGCAGGTCGTTCGGAACCTGATCCTTGCCCGGGGCCTGGTCCTGTGCGGAGTCGGACTGGCCGTCGGGCTTCGGCTGGCCGTCGGGGTTCAGCTCGGCATCCGGCGTGGAGCTGTCGTTCGGAACGGAATCCGGCTTGTCCGCCGTATCGTCCGCCGGAGTGCCGGAATCGGGCTTCTCCGTACCCTGATCGGGCGAGAGCTGCGAATTGTCGCCCTGCGAGACCTGCTGATCCGGAGTGCTCTGCTCCGGACCATGCTGGTCGGGAGTGGTGTGCTCCGGCCCTTCGTTGGACGGGGACGACACAGGCTGGTCCTGCGACGACTCATCGCCGGCGGGCTCATTCGGTCGGTCGCCGTGGTAACGGCCGTGACGATGTTGTCGGCCAGGGCGTGCCTCGTCATCGGGCGTGGAGCTGTCATTCCGACCGCGGTCGGGCGAGGAGTCTCGGCCACCGCTGTGACGGCCGCGACGGTCCTCCGCATTGTCCGCCGGAGTGCCGGAATCGGGCTCCTCCGTGCCGTGGTCGTCAGGCGTGCCGGGAACGGGGGTGTCGGGCCGACCCGACGTCGGCTGGTTCTGGCCGTCGTGGGGCCGCGGCGGTGCTGAGGCGTCGCCGTATGGGGGATTGGGTGAGAGGCCGGCGAATTGGTCGGGTTCTGGGGAGTCGTCTGCCGAAGTGTCGGCCGGGGGGGGCGGGGACGGGGTTGCCCAGTGAGAGGCCGTGTGCGGGGTCGGGTGAGAGGCCGGCGAACGGGTCGGCTTCTGGGGTGTCGTCTGCCGAGGTGTCGGTCGGGGGGGAGGTTGCGGGATCGCCTGTTGAGGCGTTGCCGTATGGGGGGTTGGGTGAGAGGCCGGCGAATTGGTCGGGTTCCGCCTTGACATGGGGTCGGATACCGAGAAGTCGCTGGAGTCGGAGGAGGTAGGGGCCACTCGGCTGTGGAACCTGCTGATCCGGAGTGCTCTGCTCCGGACCATGCTGGTCGGGAGTGGTGTGCTCCGGCCCTTCGTTGGGCGGAGACGACACAGGCTGGTGCTGCGACGACTCATCGCCGGCGGGCTGCTCGGGAAGCGGCCTCTCGTGGCGAGGCGGTTCGGCGCGCGGAGGTTCGGCGCGCGGAGGCGTGGGCCGCGGACGCGATGCCTGGTCAGGCGCGCCCGGGCGCTGGCGCGGGGGAGCATTGCGCGTACCGCCGAAGGACGCGCTGCGAGAGTCCCGGGCCGTTGTATGACCGCGGTCCGGCGCGCCGTTGCCGGTCGGCATGGAGCGCGGCGGCGCAGCGGCGGACGATGCGCCGGCGGGCGCACTCGGACCGGGCATGGGGCCGCCACCCATCATCACACCGGGCGGCGGGGACTGCGGAGTGGAGGTCGGGGGAGTGTTTGCGGCGCCGGCCACGTCTCCACCGCCCTGCGACGGCGCAGACACGTGCGGAGCGGGGGGAGCCAGCGTGGCACCCTCCGTCTCCATGGTGATCGGTCCGTCGTCCGAGCTGCTGGGTGAGTGCTGCTGAGGCGAGCCGTACGAGGACGGGCTGGTGTGGCTCGTGGAAGTGGCATGGGGTACTGCGACCGGGGGCATGCCGCCTCGGCCGCCCACTCCGGCGCCGTTGCCGTTGCCATTGCCGTCGCCGTTGTGCGATGCCGAGTGGTCGGAGCCCGAGGCCGTGGCGGGGGTGCCGTCCGGCGTGGGCGACGACGAGGGGTCGCTCGTGCTCGTCTGGGAGGGGTCGGCCGAGGGGCCACCCAGAGAGGGGTCCACCGAGGGGTCGCTAGTGCTCGTCTGGGACGGGCCGCCCGCGTCATGTGGTGCCGCAGGGGAGGGCGAGGAGTCGGAGGGCTGAGGGGACGACGGGGAATGCTGCGGCGTTGAGTTCGAGTCGGGGCTCAAGTCCACGGCGGGGGTGTGGTGTTCCGGGCCCGCAGCAGGCGGGCCGTCCACCTGGTGGGGCGTCGGAGACGACACGCTGTCGGGACGGGGACCCGCGTCCGGCGTCGGCGAGTTGTCCGGGTGGTGCGACTCCGAGACCGGGGGGTTGCCGGGCGCGGAGGAGTCTGGTGTGGGGTTGGGTCCGGAGTCGGGTGCCGTGTGCGTGGAGTCCGGGGTGCCGTCTGGTGTGGCGTCCGGTTGAGGCGTGGCGGAGAATTCGGTGTGCGCCGGCCCATCCGGGGCAGGGCCGCCGTTCTGCACGGGGCCGGACTCCGGGCCGCTGCTCGTGTCCGGTCGCGGTCCCGAGTCCGTGGTCGGCCCCGACCCGGAGTCGTGGGAGGGACCCGCGTCAGGGGAGGGACCCGCGTCAGAGGAGGACGGCGAGTCGCCGCCGGGCGGAGCGTCGTGGTAACCCGCGTCGAACGGGGTCAGCTGATTCGGGGGCGGGGAGTCGGCTCGCGCGGGGCTGGACTCCGGGCCGCTGCCATCCGGCGACGGGCCGCCGCCATCTGCGGACGGACCGCCGCTCGACGAGGAGGAACCCGTGTTTCCTCCGGCGGAGTTCGTGGAAGGCGAGGGGCCACCGCCCGTACCGCTGCCGCCGGAGCTGTCGCTGTGCGAAGGGCCACCGGACGAGCCACCCGCCCCAGTGGAAGAACCGTCGGAACCGCCGGAGGAATTGCCGCCAGAGGAATCACCGGAGTCCCCGTGGCCGGAGGGCGAACCCTCCGATGACGATGACCCGCCCGACGACGAAGACCCACCGGGTGACGAAGACCCACCTGCCGGCGATCCGGCCCCGGAACTCCCGGTGCCGCCGCTCGTCTCACCCCCACCGGAGGAGCTGTTCTCGGAGCCGCTTCCGGAGCCGGGCTCGGAATCCCCGCCGGAGTTGTGCCCCGCCGCCGAATCCAGTCCGTTCCGGACGTGACCTCCGGCCTGGGCGCCCAGGCCGTCGCGCAGCGACTCGCCGAACGTCTGGCCCGAGTTCTTGAGCGCTTCGGCGCCTTCCTCTACGCCCGTGTTCAGCGTACGGCCGGCGTCGAAGCCGCTCTGCGCGCCGAAGCCGATGTTCACGGACTGCGCGACGATGTCCGAGATCATGGCCTCGAGTGCCGAGACGGCCGGTTCCTTGACCGTCTCGAGGATCGCGTCGAGGATCTGCTTCTCGGCTACCTTGAGGAGCTTTCGTACGATGACCCGCGCCGCGGCCGTCGCGCCAGCGATTGCCAACTCGGACAATCCGAAGGTGAACGGTGCCGCCGCTTGAGCCGCGATGATTTCCGCTGCGAGGATCGCCAACTGGGCGATCACCGCGACTTTCATGCCGATGACGAGTCCGGCAGCGGCATCCAGCGCGACGGCGATGACCTCCGCCACGGTGCGCGCGTCGGAGAAATAGCCCGAGCCACCGGTGAACTTCTCCCACGTGCTGTTGAAAGCATCGATGGAGTCGCCGGTGTTCTGGGAGATCACATTGCCGGCAGCTGTGACGCCCTGTTGCTGGAGGCTCTCTACTCCGGACGCGAAGTCACGCCATTGCTGGGCGCACTCCATCAACTTGTCTTCGTCTGCCGTGGGCCAGTTGAAGCCCACCATTTCAAGGACCCATTCAAGTGCGCCCGGCAGCATCAACGACACGGCTGCGTTCCCCCGACTGGCAATAATTCAGATATGTACAGGGACAAAGGAAACGAAAAGGCATAACAGCGAAGAAGGGTGAGCGGTCGAACTCCAAATTCGGGCCACTCGATGCGTACACGGTCAGAACGCTACGTATGCGGTCTCATGCGTTGGGGTTCTTCAACTGGCCGAGCACCGGACTGTCCGCCTCGGCGTTTGCTCTATGAGGGCCTTGGGGCTGGCCGAGCACGGGGTTGTCCGCTACGGCGCCTGGGTTATGAGGGCCTTGGGGCTGGCCGAGCACGGGGTTGTCCGCTACGGCGCCTGGGTTATGAGGACTTTGGGGCTGGCCGAGCACGGGGTTGTCCGCTACGGCGCCTGGGTTATGAGGGCCTTGGGGCTGGCCGAGCACGGGGTTGTCCGCTACGGCGCCTGGGTTATGAGGACTTTGGGGCTGGCCGAGCACGGGGCTGTCCGCTACGGCGCCTGGGTTATGAGGGCCTTGGGACTGGCCCAATACCGGGCTGTCCGCTACGGCGCCCGGGTTATGAGAACCCTGGGACTGGCCCAACACGGGACTATCCGCGTTGGGGCTCTTCAACTGGCCGAGCACTGGACTGTCGGCCGCAGCGCCCGCGCCATGGGGGCCTTGGGGCTGGCCCAGCACGGGACTGTCCGCCGCAGCGCTTGCGACGTCGGGGCGCTTGAACTGGCCGAGTACCCGGCTTTCTGCCAGGGCGAATGCGGTTCGCTGCTTCATCATGGAATCGTTGAAGCTCTCGTCGGCCTCGTGGTTCTCGGCCATGTTGTTCAACCCGCTCCCGATGTCCTGGAGCTTCGTGGCGAGGTGGCCCATGGACTCGTACATGCCGTCCCGCAACCCCTCGTAGACGACGCCGAACTTCCCTCCCAGGTCGTCGTCCCCCCACGGAGGTGTGTCCTGGCCCTCCAAAGAGGTCAGGGCAGTCTGTAGCTTGTCGACAAGGCTCTGATAGTCCTTGCCGATCGTGTCGAAATCTCCGCCACCTTTACGCAATGACGCGATGTCGGCCTTGAACCCGTCTCCCACCGTTTTCCCCTCGGTCAGGACGTTGCCGCGGTCAAGTCGGTACACAGCCACGTCAGTACTAGAAGTTTTTTAGCCATCCAGGTTGACATGCCCTTAAGGTGCAGCTTTCTGCAACTTCGTCACAGGGCTGCGGCCCTGCTGGCATCCGGAAAGGTGAGCCGCTCCTGATCGCCGCGTGACCTGCCAACCTTCGCTCCTTCGCTACGCCATTTCGCCACTTGTGTGTGGCGAGCGCCGATCCGGGACACGCACGCCGCTGTCATCAAGTTTTGAACTCAACACCCGGTGTGGTGGTGCCGTGGCGTAACTCTCATGCAAGGACACGCTCCGGCTCGCGCCCGGCGGCCCGGGCCCGAAGGGGAGCGCGTGCGTGCTACGGCTCTCCCGAATCGTCTCCAGGGTTCGGCGCCCGGCACGGAATGTATGACAGGGAATGCACGACGAGGAATTCCTGACAAGGAATGCCCTACAAAGACTGCCCGAAAGGGAAGGTGCGATGGGCCTGTGGCCGAGTGTGGGGCATCGGATGAGTGAGGAGGCCGGGCAGGGGTCGCCTCGCGGAGAGGGGCCGATCCTCATGGCGTTGCCAGCGGCCAAGTGCCCGAACTGCGCTCGGAGCGTGGGGCAGGTCACGCCGCCGGCGTCCTGGCCAGGTGCTGTGGAACGTACCGCGCCTGATCTGTGTCGCTGGCGACTTCACGCCCTACGACGTCCACGCCGTGCGCGAGCACCGGAGGTCGATCGACCTGGTCCGCTACAGACTCTTCGGCAGCGACCTGCTCGGGCTTGAGACTGTGGCGTCCGTCAGCGGCGGGATGCGTCACTGGATCGATGGCGTCACCGCGGCGGGCGAGGGCCGTCAGGCATTGGTAGAGCTGCCCATGCTGCGGTAGCGCGAAGTCGCCTGGCTGCAGCCACCGCATCGCCTTGAGTTCGTCCGGGTGGGCGGTTGCGGTGGCGAGCAGCAGGCGTTCCTCGTCGAGGGTTTCGTCCAAGGTCCCCCGCCGCGGCGGCGGTGTGGCAGGAGTGCAGGGCATGGAGCCGGGGTGCGGGACGAACTGGGGGGCGAGTTCGTCGAGTAGCGGCTCAGGGCGTCGGCTTGCGCGAGGGCGGTGGCTGCCGGGTTGGGCAGGGTGGTGTCGGTGGCGGTCTGGCACAGCCGGTCGGCGTGCTCGCGGAGCGTCCGGCGGGCGTGATCGGCACGGACCATGCCCGCGTACGCCGTGGCGTGCTGGGGCCGGGGGCAATTTTCGATGAGGGTGTGCAAGTAGGAGGCAGTCAGCCCCGGCGCTTCGGGCCGCGCCTTGTCCAGTGCGACATTGAGCCAGGTGCTGTCCGTCGCACGCGCCTTCGGGCTGGGGAGAGCAACGGCAGGCATTGCGGTGAAGAGCACGCTGTGGGCGTGGCTGCCCAAGAGGAGCTGACACAAGGTTCGGACGCGTCGGTAGGTGATTGCGCAGCAGGCCAGTTTAAGGAATGCCCCGTGGGTGTCGTCCCGGATGTCCCAGCGGATTCGCAGGCGCCGGAAGCCGTGGATCCATGCGTTCGTCCGCTCGACGGCCCACCGCACGGTCCCCAGTCCGGAGCCGTGCGGCACACCTCGGCGGGCGATCACCGGCTTGATGCCCCGCTTCCACAACAGACGGCGGTACTTGTCGAAGTCATAGCCCCGGTCGGCGAACACCTGCCTTGGCCGGTGGCGTGGCCGCCCCCTTCTGCCACGGATGCGAGGGATGGCGTCCACGAGCGGCAGAAGCTGGGTGACGTCATGGCGGTTGCCGCCGCTCAACGCGATCGCCGGAGGAGTTCCCGGCCGTCGGTGATCACATGGTGCTTCGAGCCTGGCCGGGCACGGTCGACTGGGCTCAGCCCCGTTTTCGGGCCGCCGCGACGGGCCTGGCGGTGCGAGCCGTCGATCACCTCCCGAGACCGGTCCAGTTGGCCGGCACGGTGCAACTCGGTCAGCAGCACCCGGTGCAACCGGTCCCACACCCCGGCCTCATGCCGGTCCCGCAGTCGGCGCCAACAGGTCATTCCCGAGCCCAAACCGAGTTCCTGTGGCAGCCACTCCCACTGGATCCCCGTGTGCAGCACGAACAGGATCCCCTGCAGGCATCCCCGGTCATCGAGAGGTGGACGACCGAGCTTGCGAAGCCGTCGCTGTTGCACCGGCAGCAACGGCTCAACACGTCCCCACAGCTCGTCCGACACAAGCCACGATGGTCCCTTCCCCACGATCTCCTCAACGAGCGGTGGAAGAAACCGAGATGGGCACCCCCTCCGTGCAGCTGGGGTTCCGGTTGCAATGTCTTCCACTGTGTAACGGTCAACTCGTGCCGCGACTTCGCCGTTCTCGATCTTGGTGACCGTTGGCGTGAGGAGGCGACGTCCTGTCCCGCGCTGAGTCGTACATGGCTGGGGGCCGCTGAGTTGCGCCCGAGCGGACGTGCGTACGGAGGTTGTGCTGTGATCGGGCTGGGAGCAATAGCGGGGATCGCACTGGTGGAGCTTGGGATGGTGCTCACGCCGGGCCCGAACATGATCCACCTGGTCTCCCGCTCGATCGCCCAGGGCCGCCGGGCAGGGCTGGTCTCGCTGGCCGGAGTCGCCCTCGGCTTCCTGGTCTACCTCTTCGCGGTGTCCGCCGGTATCGCCACCGTCTTCGCGCTGGTGCCGGAGATCTACCTGGCGATCAAGCTGGCCGGAGCCGGCTACCTGCTCTGGCTGGCCTGGAGGGCCGTCCGTCCGGGCGGCCGATCCGCTTTCGCGGCCCAGGAACTGGTGCAGGACGGACCACGCAAGCTCTTCCTGATGGGCTTCCTCACCTGCCTGCTCAACCCCAAGGTGGCCATCCTCTACATCTCCCTGCTGCCGCAGTTCGTCGACCCGGCACGCGGCCATGTCGGCCTGCAGGGGCTGCTGTTGGGGCTGACCCAGATCGCGGTGGGGGTCGCGGGCAACGCGTTCTTCATCGTGACGGCCGGCTCCGTCGCCGGGGTCTTCGGCCGGCACCCGCTCTGGCAGCGCCTTCACCGCTATGTGATGGGCACCGCGCTGGCGGGATTCGCGTGCCGTCATCCGGCGGACTTCGGCATCAGCTGACGCGCCTGCCACCATCCCTCGGCCGAGGAGCCGACCTTCGATTACGTGAAGCTGGCGGCTCAGGGCATGCCCGTGGCCAAGCTGTTCGTGCGCATGCCGAGTGACGGCCGGACGCGGCGGAGCCTGCCGCTACTGCGGGGCGTGCGGGGGCAGGTCAGGTGTCAGCAGCCGCCCGAGGCCGTGGTCGAGGCGATCGACGAGGTGATGGCGACGTCGGTGTTGCGCCGCGCCGCCCGGTCGCCCGCGCGCTTGGCCTCTTCAAGACCGGCACCCCGGGAGGCCGCCGCCATGGTGGCCTCCATGCGGCGCTGTTCCATCAACTCGGCACGCTGGCGCTTCAGTTTGCTCAGGAACGACATCATGATTCTCGCGTTCTCCCTGTGACGGTAACTAAATATCCTGCCGCAACCCACCATACGGCGGACGTACGACAAGACCGCTCACCGCAGCCGCACCCCACACCAACCGCCGCTCGCAGCAGCGTCATCAGTGCCTACAGCTCCGCTTCGCACGGCAACCCGAAGATCCGCCGTTCATCTCCCTGATCCGCATGCCGTGGATCCCAGCCTCCCGCCGACGCATCAACCCCTTCACGTCTTGGCGCGTCGTCATGCCGTGATGAGCCGTCCGGGCCGCAGCCGTGCGCGAGGGCTCAACCGTGTGGACCGACTGCCGGTGTCTCATGTCTGGCGTGTCCGGCAGTGGGACGCAGTGGCAGGCGGCGCCGAAGGACGGGTTTCACGTGCTACGGCACACCTACGCCTCCCCGTCGTCGGAGGCGGGGGAGTCCGTGGTGGCTGTCGCGCGGTGGCTCGGGCACTCATCGCCGGCCATCACGCTCGGTTACTATGCCCACTTCATGCCGGAGGCCGGAAGCAAAGGTCGAACCGCCGTCGACGGGCTACTCGGGCGGGAGGGGTGATCTGTGCGCCTGTCGATTCTCCCCAGGGCCGATCGGGGGCGATCTCGGGGTGAGTGCCTCCTTGAAGTCGACCATTGAATCTAAGGAATGTAAGCCGTGGAACCTAGGAAAGAGTTGAGAGAGGTGGTTGCGACCCGCTATGTTACGCCCTTGCGTGAGGGCGGGTCGCTCCCCGGGATCGTCGAGGGGGACGACCTCGGTACCTACATCATGAAGTTCACCGGTGCCGGGCAGGGGCGCAAGACGCTGGTTGCGGAGATCATCTGCGGGGAGCTGGGGCGACGGCTCGGGCTGCGGGTGCCGGAGCTGGTGCGGATGCAGCTCGACCCGGTCATCGGGCTGAGCGAGCCGGACCAGGAGGTCCAGGCGCTGCTGAAGGCCAGCGGGGGACTGAACCTGGGCATGGACTACCTCCCGGGGTCGCTGGGGTTCGATCCGCTCGCGTTCGAGGTGAGTGCGCGCGAGGCGGGCCGGGTGGTGTGGTTCGACGCGCTGATCAACAACGTGGACCGGTCCTGGCGCAATCCCAACCTGCTGGTGTGGCACGGCGAGTTGTGGTTGATCGACCACGGCGCGGCGATGATCTGGCACCACAACTGGCCGACCGCGGAAAGGGCTTCGGCCCGGCCGTACGACGCTTCCGATCACGCGTTGGCGACGTTCGGTCCGGATGTCGCGGCGGCGGCCGACGAGTTCGCCCCGCGGATCACCGAGGAGCTGCTGACCGAGATCGCCGCGGACGTTCCCGACGAGTGGCTGGACGGTGAGCCCGGTTTCGACTCGCCGGACGAACTGCGCCGGGCGTACGTGCGCACGCTGCTCGCCCGGGCGCGGACCATCAGTGATCACATCACCGTCGGCGAGCCGACGAAGGACAAGCCGTCGCAGGCACCGAAGTGGCTGGCGGGAAAGTTGCCGCGGAGGGCTGTGAAGTGAGCGGACTGCACAACGGGCGCGACGTCTTCGAGTACGCGCTGCTGAGGATCGTCCCGCGGGTCGAGCGCGGAGAGATGATCAACGCGGGGGTGGTGGTGTACTGCCGTGCGCGGCGGTTCGTCGAGGCCCGTACGCACCTGGACGAGGCCCGGCTGCTGGCGCTGGACCCCACGGTGGACCTGGCCGGTGTACGGGCCGCGCTGTGCGCCGTGGAGGGCATCTGCGAGGGCGGCGCGCGAGCCGGGCAGGCGGCGGGGGACGACCCGGGGCAGCGCTTCCGCTGGCTGATCGCGCCGCGCAGCACCATCGTGCAACCGGGCCCGGTGCACACCGGACTGACCGCCGATCCCACGGTGGAGGCGGAGCGGCTGCTGGACTTGCTGGTGCGGTGAGAGCGGGCCGGGCATGCGGTGCGCGGGGCGGGTTTCCTGAGGGAGGCCCGCCCCGCGCGCTGTTTGCGGCCGGTGTGCGGTGGTGGGGCGTTGACAGGGGGTGGCCGGGCTTCTAGCGTCAGCTCTGCTGAGGCTACTAAGCGGTTGCTCACCCGGATCGGGAGCGGACCGCCGGTCCAGGTGTTCGAGCTTTCGACGATCGAGGGTGAGGAGAACCCGCATGTCCACCACCGAGCAGCGTGTTGCCATCGTGACGGGCGCGGCCCGCGGCATCGGCGCGGCCACCGCCGTCCGCCTGGCCGCCGAGGGCCGCGCCGTCGCCGTACTCGACCTCGACGAGGCGACCTGCAAGGACACCGTCGAAAAGATCACCGCGGCCGGCGGCAAGGCCCTCGCGGTCGGCTGCGACGTCTCCGACAGCGACCAGGTGGCGGCCGCGGTCGAGCGGGTCGCGGCGGAGCTCGGCGCACCCACCGTCCTCGTCAACAACGCGGGCGTGCTCCGCGACAACCTGCTGTTCAAGATGAGCGACAGCGACTGGGACACCGTCATGAACGTGCACCTGCGCGGCGCGTTCCTGATGTCGCGGGCCTGTCAGAAGCACATGGTGGACGCCACGTTCGGGCGGATCGTCAACCTCTCCTCCAGCTCGGCGCTCGGCAACCGCGGCCAGGTCAACTACTCGGCGGCCAAGGCCGGTCTCCAGGGCTTCACCAAGACCCTCGCCATCGAGCTCGGCAAGTTCGGTGTCACCGCGAACGCCGTCGCCCCCGGCTTCATCGCCACCGACATGACCGCCGCCACCGCCGAGCGGGTCGGGATGGACTTCGAGGAGTTCAAGACCGCGGCCGCCACCCAGATCCCGGTGCAGCGCGTCGGCAACCCCGACGACATCGCCAACGCCGTCGCCTTCTTCACCGGAGAGGCGGCCGGGTTCGTCTCCGGCCAGGTCCTGTACGTCGCCGGCGGCCCGCTCTGCTGACCGCCGTACCGACCGCAGGACCACAGGAGCAGGAGAACCGGACATGACAGAGCAGGACAGCGGGCTCCCCGCACCCTCCGGCAAGGTGGCACTGATCACCGGGGCCAGCCGCGGTATCGGGTACGGCATCGCCGAGGCCCTGGTCGCCCGCGGCGACCGGGTCGTGATCACCGGACGCAACGAGGACGCCCTCAAGGAGGCCGCCGGGAAGCTGGGCGCCGACCGGGTGCTCGCCGTCGCCGGCAAGGCACACGACGAGGCGCACCAGGCCGTCGCCGTCGAGCGGGCCATGGAGACCTTCGGCCGGATCGACTACCTGGTCAACAACGCCGGGACGAACCCGGTGTTCGGCCCGATCGCCGACCTCGACCTCAACGTGGCGCGCAAGGTGTTCGAGACCAACGTCGTCTCGGCACTCGGCTTCGCGCAGCGCACCTGGCACGCCTGGCAGAAGGACCACGGCGGCGCCATCGTCAACATCGCGTCGATCGCCGGCGTCAGCCCCTCGCCGTTCATCGGCGCCTACGGGATGAGCAAGGCGGCGATGGTGAACCTGTCGCTCCAACTGGCCCACGAATTCGCCCCGGTGGTACGAGTCAACTCCATCGCCCCCGCGGTGATCAAGACCAAGTTCGCCGCGGCCCTCTACGAGGACCGCGAGGAGGAGGCGGCGGCCGGCTACCCGATGGGGCGGCTGGGCGTCCCGGAGGACATCGGCGGGGCCGCGGCCTTCCTGCTGTCCGACGGGGCCGGCTGGGTCACCGGGCAGACGCTCGTCGTGGACGGCGGGCTGTTCCTGAACGCCGGGGTGTGACCGCCCGCGGGGCCGCCGCTCCGGGCGGCCCGTGAGCGGGCTTGCCTTCGTGTGCGCTCCAAGAGGCAGAGTCCGTGGTGCCGGTCCCTTCAGGGGGCCGGCACCACTCGTATCCGCGGACCTGCCAGGGAGACATGCCATGCACTACCGCACGCTCGGCGGCGGCGACGGGCCGCGGATCAGCGCCGTCTGCCTGGGCGCGATGCCGTTCGGCACCACCGTGGACGAGCGCACCTCGTTCGCCCTCCTGGACCGCTTCGCCGAGGCCGGCGGGACACTCGTCGACACCGCGAACAACTACGCCTGCTGGGTGCCCGGCGCGACCGGCGACGAGAGCGAGACGGTGCTCGGACGCTGGCTGCGCAGCCGCAGCGCGGGCGACCGCACGGTGCTCGCCACCAAGGCCGGCGCCCGGCCCGACCCGGCCCGCGGCGCCCAGTGGCCCGCCAATGCCGAGGGCCTGGGCGCCGACGCGCTCCGCACCGCCCTCGACGGCAGCCTGCGCCGCCTGGGCACCGACCGGGTGGACCTCTTCTACGCACACGTCGAGGACCGCACCGTCCCGCTCGCCGAGACCGTCGGGGCGCTGGCCGAGCTCGTCCGGGACGGCCGGGTCGGCACCCTGGGGGCCAGCAACCACGCGACCTGGCGGCTCGCCGAGGCCCGGCAGCACGCCGCCGCCCACGGGCTGCCCGGCTTCCGCGCCGTACAGCAGCGCCACACCTACCTGCGGCCGCGCCCCGAGCCGTCGGCCGGCCTCCAGCGGGAGACCGACGAGGAACTGCTCGACTACGCGGCCGCGCACCCCGATCTGACCCTGCTCGGCTACTCGCCCCTGATGGAGGGCGCCTACGCCCGCGCCGACAAGCCGCTCCCGGAACGCTACGACCACCACGGGACGGTGGTCCGGATACGGGTGCTGGCGGAGGTGGCGGCGGAGTGCGGGGCCACCGTGAACCAGGTGGTGCTGGCGTGGCTGATGGGCGGCCCGGTGCCGGTGGTGCCGGTGCTAGGGGTCAGCTCGGTGGCACAGCTGGACGAGTGCCTGGCCGCGCTGGACCTCGCCCTGGACCCGTACCAGCGGGCCCGGCTGGACACCGCCTGAGGAGCCGGGGGATCCTGCCGTGCGGGCCCCGGCGGGCGGCCCGTGGCGGGGACTGTCAGTGGTCGCCGGTAGGTTCTTGCGATGAGAACGGAACGCACACCGGAGGTTGTTGACGTGGTCACCGACATGCTGCCCGAGTCCTGGCGCGGGGTCCTGGGCGAGGAGTTGGAGAAGCCCTACTTCAAGGAGCTGATCGACTTCGTCGAGCAGGAGCGGGCCGCCGGACCCGTCTACCCGCCCCGCGAGCAGGTCTTCGCGGCGCTGGAGGCCACGCCCTACGACCAGGTCAAGGTGCTCATCCTCGGCCAGGACCCGTACCACGGCGCCGGCCAGGGCCACGGTCTGTGCTTCTCGGTGCAGCCCGGCGTCAAGACGCCGCCGTCGCTGCGCAACATCTACAAGGAGATGAAGGAGGAGCTCGGCCACTCGGTTCCGGACAACGGCTATCTGATGCCCTGGGCCCAGCAGGGCGTCCTGCTGCTGAACGCCGTGCTCACGGTCCGTGAGGGCGAGGCCAACTCGCACAAGGGCAAGGGCTGGGAGAAGGTCACCGACGCGGTGATCCGCGCGGTCGCCTCCCGCCCCGACCCGGCCGTCTTCGTCCTCTGGGGCAACTACGCCAAGAAGAAGCTCCCGCTGATCGACGAGGAGCGGCACGCGGTGGTCCAGGGCGCGCACCCCTCCCCGCTCTCCGCGAAGAAGTTCTTCGGCTCCCGCCCCTTCACCCAGATCAACGAGGCGATCGCCGCCCAGGGCCACGCCCCGATCGACTGGCGCGTCCCCGACCTGGGCTGACCGGCCGCCCGGCAGGTCGCGCACACCGCGCGGAGCGTCCCCCCGGCGGTTAGCGTCGGGGGGAGCCGGTGGTGGCGAGCGACGACGGGGAGTGCGCGGTGGCGAAGCAGCGGCGGGCGGCGGAGCCCGAGGACGGCGTGCCGACCCGACTCGGCCAGGCGATCATGTTGCACCGCGCCGGCGACCGCGAAGAGGCCCGCAACCGCCTCGCCGCGCTCTGGCACGAGATCGGCCCGCGCGGCGACGCCTTCCACCGCTGCGCTCTCGCGCACTACATGGCCGACACCCAGGACGACCCTCGGGACGAACTGGACTGGGACCTGCGTGCCCTGGAGGCGGCGGAGGGCTTCGTCACGGAGCGGCCCGCGCGCCCCCAGCCCACCGGCGCCGGACCGGCCGGTGGCGCCGGCCCCCGCCACCCGCTCGCCGCACTCCGGGCGTTCTTCCCCGCACTCCACGTCAACCTCGCGGCCGACTACGCCGGACTCGACCGCCCGGCCGACGCCCGCGCCCAGCTCCGGCGGGCCCGCGCCTCGGTACGCGCCCTCGCCGACGGCGAGTACCGCCGGCGGCTCACGGCCGCGATCATCCGCCTGGAGCTGCGGATCGAAGGCGCGGCGGGCTCCTCCCGGTAGGAGCGGTGCTGCGCGGGCCGTCGCCTCAGGGCCCGTCCGGCCCGGTCTGGGCCGGTCCGGACGGGCCCGCACCGGTCGATCGCCAGCTGCTCCGCCGCCAACTGCTCCCCGCTAACTGCTCCGCAGCATCCCGTCGACCAGTTCCGCGCACGAGGCCCGCAGCGCGTCGCGGGTGGGCGGCGCGGCGTGGAACTGCCCAGCGACGCAGGAGAACAGCACCCCGTCGCACCAGGCCACCAGGCTCAGCGCATGCCGTTCCGGCGCGGCGGAGCCGGCCGCCGTCAGCAGCGCCACCACCGGCTCCAGGAAGGCCCGGCCCGCGCGGTCGTACACCTCCCGCAACTCCGGCCGCCGGGTGGCCTCCAGCGCCAGCTCGTAGCGGGCGATCAGCAGTGCGCGGTGGTGCGAGAGATAGCGGTGCAGGGCGAGCGCGAGGGCGTCCGCCAGCGCCGCCGGGGCGACTGCCGCAGGGTCCGCGACGCCCGGCATCTCACGCGGGGCGAGCACCGCGGTCTCGCGTTCGGCCAGCCGCCGCACCGCGGCCTCCAGGAGCGCCGCCCGGGTCCGCGCGAGGTTCGACGTGGAGCCCTGCGGCAGCCCGGCCACCTCGTCGACGGCCCGGTGCGTCAGCCCCCGCATGCCGCGTTCGGCGAGCAGCTCCAGCGCGGTGTCGGCGATCAGTCGGTGCCGGGGGAGGGGGGCGGGGGACGCGGTGGCCTTTCGGACGTTCATGCAGGTGAGCCTAGTGGGACCGGACACCGGTGACTACGGCCGTAGTGTCGTGCGCAGTCGCGTAACTACAGGTGTAGTCTGACGTCATCGGGAACTACAGGTGTAGTCGCGGCCATGGGTGCATCGGCGCCCGGCGGCGGCGGGGAGGCGGCGACATGCGGCAGCGCACCGCGATCGTGATCGGCGGCGGCATCGGCGGGCTCACCGCCGCGTTGGCCCTGGACCGGCAGGGCTGGCAGGTCACCGTCCTGGAACGGGCCGCCGCCCTGGAACCGGTCGGCGCGGGCATCGGGCTGGCCCCCAACGCCCAGCGCGCACTGGACACCCTCAAAGTGGGCGACGCGGTCCGCGACATGGCCTCCTGGCAACTGGCCGGCGAGATCCGCCGGCCCGACGGGCGGCTGCTGGCCCGTACCGACAACGCGGCGGCCGTCCGACGGTTCGGCGGACCGGTGGTGATCGCCCACCGCGCCGACCTGATCGCCCTGCTCGCCGACCGACTGCCGGACGCCGCGGTCCGCACCGGCGCCCCGGCCACCCTCGTGGACCCCGGCGATCCGCTGCACGCCGACCGGCCCGCCCGGGTGCGGACCACCGCCCCGGACGGCACACCGGCGGAGCTGACCGCGGACCTCGTCGTCGCCGCCGACGGCATCCACTCCGCCACCCGCCGGACGCTCTTCCCCGACCACCCGGCACCCCGCTACGCCGGCTTCACCGCCTGGCGCTTCGTGGTGTCCGCCGCCGACGCCGCCGGACTCGCCGACGCCGGTACCGCGCACGAGACCTGGGGGCCCGGCGGACTGTGGGGCACCCTGCCGCTGCACGACGGGCGGATCTACGCCTACGCCACCGCGGCCGTCCCGCCCGGCGGCGGGCGGGACGGCGCCGACCAGCGCGCCGAGCTGCGGCACCGGTTCGGCAGCTGGCACCGGCCCGTCCCCGAACTGCTGGCCGCCGTCCACCCGGCGGCCGTCCTCCGCAACGACGTGTACGCCGCGGCCGCCCCGCCGCCCGCCTTCCACCGGGGCAGGGTCGCGCTGCTCGGCGACGCGGTGCATCCGATGACCCCCAACCTCGGGCAGGGCGGCTGCCAGGCCATCGAGGACGCCGTGGTCCTCGCCCACGCGGCCGCGCCGGACACCGCCCTGGCCGCCGCGCTCACCGCGTACACCCGGCAGCGGCTGCCCCGCACGATGGACGTGGTCCGCCGGTCGGGCCGGATCGGCCGGCTCACCACCTGGCGGTCCCGGCCCGCCTGCGCCCTGCGCGGCGCCCTGGTCGCGGCCACCGCCCGGCTGGCCCCCGATCTGGCCCTGCGCGGTCTGGACGGGATCGCCGACTGGCGACCGCCGGTCGCCCCGTAAGCTGCGGGGGCCAGATGCCCGGACGCCCCCGGAGGGACCGGGCGGCGGGACCGCGGAACCAAGGGAGAAGTTGCGTGAAGGTCGGCTGCATCGGACTCGGAGACATCGCACGGAAGGCATACCTCCCCGTGCTGGGCACCCAACCCGGGATCGAGCTCCACCTGGCGACCCGCAACCCGGCCGCCCTGCAACAGGCAGGCGACGCCTACCGGCTGACCGCGCCGCAGCTCCACGCCGACCTGGACTCACTGCTCGCCGCCGCCCCGGACGCCGTCTTCGTGCACGCCGCGACGGTCGCCCACCCGGAGATCGTGACCCGGCTCATCGAGGCCGGGGTGCCGACCTACGTGGACAAGCCGATCGCCTACGAGATCGCCGACACCCGGCGGATCGTCGCCCTCGCCGAGCAGCGCGGGGTGGGCCTGGCCGTCGGCTTCAACCGCCGCTTCGCCCCCGGCTACGCGCAGTGCCGCGAGCACCCCCGCGAGCTGATCCTGCTGCAGAAGAACCGCACCGGGATGCCCGAGGACCCGCGCACGCTGGTCCTGGACGACTTCATCCACGTCGTCGACACCCTGCGGTTCCTCGCGCCGGGCGAGATCGAGCACATCGACGTCCGGGCCCGGCTCCGGGACGGGCTGATGGACCAGGTGGTGCTCCAACTGTCCGGCGACAGCTGCCCCAGGGCGCGGGACGGGTTCACGGCGATCGGGATCATGAACCGCCGGAGCGGGTCGGCCGAGGAACGCCTCGAAGTGTCCGGACAGGACACCAAGCGCGAGGTCGTGAACCTCGCGGAGGTCGTCGACCACAAGGGGCAGCCCACGGTCCGACGCCGCGGCGACTGGGAGCCGGTCGCCCGGCAGCGCGGCATCGAGCAGGTCGTGCTCGCGTTCCTCGCATCGGTGCGGGCCGGCGAGGTGGTGAGCGCCGCCGACGCCCTGAAGACTCATGAACTCTGCGAGCGCATCGTGCGCGAGGTGACGCACGGCGGCTGAGTACCGGTGCCCCTGCCCGCCTTGGAAGACGCCGGGCCGGGGCGCTGTCGCCGCCGTCCGTCACGGGGCCGCGATCGGGGCCTTGATGCCGGGGCGTCGACGCGGGGGCGTTCGTGTCGCGCAGGCACGTGGTCACGCCGGTGCAGACGGCCCGTCGCCGGCCCGGCCGAGGGATATCGAGCGCACCCGTGCCTGGTCCGGCCAGGTGACCGCGTACGTCGGGTCGGCTCCCTGGCATATCCGGATGTAGCGCAGGAGTTCACGGACGATGCCGGCGTTTCCCGAACCCCAGCCGGTGCGGGGTTCGAGGAGTCTGGGGGTGGTCCGGTTTTCGAGGTTGGACCATCGTGCTCCGTCGGTGTCGCGGGTCGCGCGGGAGAGGAGGTCCGCGGCGAGAAGTCGTGCGAAGCCGGGGCGGTCGTCCTGCTCGGCGATGCGGTCGCAGGCCAGTGCCAGGACGCCTGCTGTGCCGCAGCACCGTCCGTTGTTGTCCCAGAATCCGGGCTGCAGGCGGCGAGGCAGGCCGGACCGGGTCACGGTGTGCCAGCAGCTGTCGGCGAAGGTCTGCCACCTGGCGTCGTCGAGGACGTCCCCGAGCAGTCGGAAGACCTGGGCGTCGCCGGAGGGGCCGTGGCACCAGCCGTAGCTGTAGCGCGCGGTGAGGTCGGGATGGTCCTGCGGGTCGGAGTGCGGGACGAGGAAGCCGGCCGGGCCGGCCTCGTTGCGTGCCACGACATCCGCCGCGCCCGCTTGCGCCAGTTCGACGAGATCCGGCCGCCCGGCGGCCAGGCCGACGCGGGCCAGCCCGTGGACAACGCCGAGCGTGCCGTGCGAGATGTGGTGGAACCGCGAACTCCGGCCCCTTTCCGCCTCCCAGCGAACGCCCGCCGGGGTCTGCTCGGCCGTGCGCAGGTAGGGCTCCACCGCGAGCAGGGCCAGGTCCACATCCCCCATCGCCAGCGCACCGAGGCCGATACCGGCGTTGCCGCCCATCAGATCGAACCAGTCGCCCCAGCGCGTCCCGTCGAAACGTGCGCGCACGAGGTCCAGGGCCCGGACAGCAGCGGCGCCCGGAGTGCCGAACTCGTCGTGGACCGCCCGTAGGGCGAGTGCCATGCCGGTCAGGCCGAAGTACAGCGAGCTGTTCTCCCGGCCGTCGACGGCGGCTGACACGCTTCGGGCCGCACGCACAGCGGCATCGCCGTACCGTTCATCACCGAAGTGCCGCCATGCTTCGAGGAGAACGGCGATGACACCGGCCGTCCCGCTGTAGAACGTGGGGTCGGTCTCGTCATCGGATGGCGTGGCAGCCCACGCCAGGCCGTTCCCGCCGGTATCCCGCGCGTGGCTCAGCAACCAGCGCAGAGCATCCGCCGCCACCGCTTCGACCTCGTCCACCGCTGCGATCGTCGCTTCCCCCGTCATAGCGCCCCACTGTGGCACACCGCGCCGGTCTCGCCCGGACGGGTGCCGGTCGTGAGGCGGGGGAAAGCCCGACGACGGCAACTCCTGCCAGGAGGCGCGAACGAGGGCTCCGCACACGGTTCGTGGCCGGGAGCGGGGTCGGTCCTGCCCGGCTGACGACGCGCCGCCGAGAGGCGCCGTGCGGCAGGCGCGGGCGGCGCCGGCGAAGCGCATGAGGTGACGCTCACGACCATCTCCGCAGGGCGCGGGCGAGGGCGGCGGCGAGGGTGTGCTCACGCTGCTCGCGGACGCCGCTGCGCTCGCTGCCCCGCCCGAGGGCGCGCACCCCTTCCCGACAGCGCGCGTCCCGGGCGGCGGCTGTCCGCCCGGGACGCACCGCACAGCCACAAGCCGTGCGAACGGGCGGTCACCGACGCCCCCGCGCCGGTCGCCTGCCGGCCGCCCGCCCCGCTCCTACCAGCCCGTAGGCGAGCAGCGCGGCGATCGCCCCGTAGAGCGCCCAGTCGCCCCAGCGGGTGTACGGGCTGGTGCCGCGGGCCAGCGGCACCTCGTAGACGGCGGCCGCGCTGCGGTCGGTGCCCAGCTGCTCGCCGATCCGTTCGCCCCGCGGGCCGTACACCGCGCTGATCCCGGTGAGCGTGGCGTGCACCATGGGGCGCCAGGTCTCCGCGGCGCGCAGCGCGGCCAGGGAGGCGTGCTGGGCGGGCGCCCAGCTGTCCTGGAACGTCGCGGTCGAGGACTGGGCGACCAGCAGCTGCGCCCCGTCCGCGGCCAGATGGCGGCTCATGTCCGGGAACGCCGTCTCGAAGCACACCAGCGGACCGACCCGCAGACCGGCCGCGGCGGGGATCGCCATCACCACCTGGCGGGTGCCGCGCCGCCGGTCGCTGGTGGCGGCCTTGCCCACCTTCGTCGCCCAGCCCAGTACGGACCTGGCCGGTATGTACTCGCCGAACGGCACCAACCGCATCTTGGCGTAGCGGTCCCCGGTCGGGCCCTGCGGGCCGATGAGCACCGCGCTCTTGGAGATGCCCCTCCTGCCGGAGTCCGGCGCGTCGGCGTTCACCAGGAGGTCGGCGCCGGTGCGGTGGGACAGCGCGGCCAGCCGGGCGGCGAGCGCCGGATGGTCCGCCGGGTCCTGGTAGAGGCTGCTCTCGCCCCAGACGACCAACCGCACCCCGCGGCCGGCCAGCGCGCCGGTAAGTGCCTCGCTGCGGGCGAGCCGCTGGGTGGGTGTGCCGCCCGGGCCCGGCTGGACGACCGCGATCCGCACCGTCCCGGCGGGCGGGGGGAGCGGCGCCCATAGCCAGACCGCGGTACCGGCCAGCGCGCACACCAGCAGCCCGGCCACCGCGGGGAGCCGGGCCGCCCGGACGGCGATCAGCCCGGCCAGCGCGGTGTTCACCGCCACGATCAGCAGGCTCAGCAGCCACACCCCGCCGAGCGAGGCCATGCGCAGCGCGGGCGGCACCTGCCACTGGCTGGCGCCCAGCAGCCCCCACGGCCCGCCCAAGTACTCCCAGGACCGGACCAGTTCGACCATCAGCCAGCCGGACGGCACCAGCACCAGCGCGGCGGCGGCCCGCCCCGGACCCGGTGCCCCGCCCAGCAGCGCCCGCACCAACACCCCCCAGGGCGCCCACAGCGCACCCAGCAGCAGCGCCAGGACCAGGATGAAGACGTGCAGGCTCGGCAGCAGCCAGTGGTGCACCGCCAGCATGAACCCGGCGCCGCCCAGCCAGCCGTACACCGCCGCCCGCCGGGCGGTCCGCGCCGACCGGACCAGCAGCAGCCACGGCACCAGCGCCACGTACGCCAGCCACCACCAGGACGGCTCGGGGAAGGCGAGGGCCGGCAGCGCACCGGCGAGCGCGGCGGCCGGGCCGCGCGTCCAGAGCGAGTCGGACCGGCGCGTCCGGTGGCCGAGCGGTATGTCCATACGGGCTCCCTGTCGTCGTGCCTGTCCCCTCGTCCGCCGAGGTGTCCCGTCGATATCTCTTGCCACGCTCAAGGGTTGTCAGGCGTCCCCGGCTCCCGCCACTTCTCGTGCACCCGTCTTGCCGGTCCCGCCCGGGGCACGCGGCGGCCCCCGCCCGGGAGGACGGGGGCCGCGGCCCGTGGGACGGCCGGTGCCGTCAGTTCACCAGCGAAGGTTCGGCGGACAGGTCCGGGCCGCCGTCCGGTGCGGCGCCGGCGGGCACCGGCGAGTCCGCCGCGTCCGCGGTGTCCGCCGTCCCGGACGGCCCGGCGGCGAACTGCGTGCGGTACAGCTCGGCGTACCGGCCGTCCGCCGCCAGCAGCGTGTCGTGGGTACCCCGCTCGACGATCCGCCCGCCCTCGACCACCAGGATCAGGTCGGCGGCCCGGACGGTCGACAGCCGGTGGGCGATGACCAGGGCGGTCCGCCCGTCCAGCGCCTCGGTGAGTGCCTCCTGGACGGCCGCCTCCGAGGTGTTGTCCAGGTGGGCGGTGGCCTCGTCCAGGATCACCACCCGGGGGTGGGCCAGCAGCAGCCGGGCGATGGTCAGCCGCTGCCGCTCGCCGCCGGAGAGCCGGTAGCCGCGCTCGCCGACGACGGTGTCCAGGCCGTCGGGCAGCGAGGCGATCAGCGCTTCCAGGCGGGCCCGGCGCAGCGCGTCCCACAGCTCGTCCTCGGTCGCCTCCGGGTTGGCCAGCAGCAGGTTCTGCCGGATCGAGTCGTGGAAGAGGTGGCCGTCCTGGGTGACCATGCCCAGGGTGTCCCGCAGTGAGGCGGCGGTCAGCTCACGGACGTCCACCCCGGCCAGCCGCACCGCGCCGGAATCCGCGTCGTAGAGCCGCGGCAGCAGCTGGGCGATGGTCGACTTGCCGGCGCCCGAGGAGCCGACCAGGGCCACCATCTGGCCCGGCTCGGCGCGGAAGGAGACGTCGTGCAGGACCTCCTCGCCGCCCCGGGTGTCGAGGGTGGCGACCTCCTCCAGAGAGGCCAGCGACACCTTGTCGGCGGCCGGGTAGCCGAAGCGCACCGCGTCGAACTCCACCGCCACCGGGCCCGCCGGCACCGGCCGGGCGTCCGGCCGCTCGGTGATCAGCGGTTCGAGGTCCAGCACCTCGAAGACCCGCTCGAAGCTGACCAGGGCGCTCATCACCTCGATGTGCGCACCGGACAGCGCGGTCAGCGGGGCGTAGAGCCGGGTCAGCAGCAGGGCCAGCGAGACGATGGCGCCCGCCTCCAGCTGTCCGCGCAGCGCCAGGAATCCGCCAAGCCCGTAGACCACGGCCAGCGCCAGCGCGGAGACCAGGGTGAGCGCGGTGACGAAGTACGTCTGCACCATCGCCGAGCGGACGCCGATGTCGCGCACCCGGCGGGCCCGGGCGGCGAACTCCGCGGACTCCCGGGACGGGCGGCCCATCAGCTTCACCAGCGTGGCGCCGGGCGCGGAGAACCGCTCGGTCATCTGGGTGCCCATCGCGGCGTTGTGGTCGGCGCCCTCCCGCCGCAGGGCCGCCAGCCGCCGGCCCACCAGGCGGGCGGGCAGCACGAACACCGGCAGCAGCACCAGCGCGATCAGGGTGATCTGCCAGGACAGGGTGAGCATCACGCCGAGCGTGAGCAGCAGCGTCACGATGTTGCTGACCACGCCGGACAGGGTGTCGCTGAACGCCCGCTGGGCGCCGATCACATCGTTGTTGAGCCGGCTGACCAGCGCTCCGGTACGGGTACGGGTGAAGAAGGCGATCGGCATCCGCTGGACGTGGTCGTAGACCGTGGTGCGCAGGTCGAGGATGAGCCCCTCGCCGATGCTCGCCGACAGCCAGCGGGTCACCAGCCCCAGCCCTGCTTCGGCCACGGCGATGGCGGCGATCAGCCCGGAGAGCCCCAGGACCAGCCCGGCCGGTTTGCCGCCGACGATCGCGTCCACCACCCGCCCGGCGAGCAGCGGGGTGGCCACCGCGAGCAGCGCGGTGACGGTGCTCAGCACCAGGAACCACACCAGCATCCGCCGGTGCGGGCGGGCGAAGGCCGCGATCCGGCGCAGCGTCCCGCGGGAGATACGGCGTTTCCCCTGCTGAGCGGTCATCGTGCTGTGCAGTGAATGCCAGGCGGTGACTTCCATGTCCATCGCGGCCTCCTGTATGCCGGGGTCGTCACGGGATCGCCGTGGGTGACCGGCGACACGAAAGAACCTAGAACCTAAACCAATCTTGAGGTCAAGGGATTCCGTTCACCGTCACCCCGGTTGGCTACCCGGACCCCGCCCGCGGCCACCGGCCCGACCGCCACGACGATGACCACCATGCACCCCGGGGGAGAGCGCCGCAGCACCGCACGCCGGGCCTGCACACCACGCCGACGGGCCGCGCGTCACCCCCTGCACGCCGGGCCCGCCTTCGCCGACGCCTTCGCCGCCCCGCCGGTCACCGCCCCGCCCGGTCCTCCCCGGTCATCGTCGACATCGGCCGCACCGACGGCCACCGCGCGGCCACCGAGGCCAACGCGGCCCGGGCGAGCGGAAGTTGCGCCGCCGACCCGGAAATGACCCCGGACCCCACCCTACGGGCCGCCGGACCACGTCCGCTGATGGCCCAAGGCCCAAGGCCCAAGGCCCATGGCCCATGGCCCAAGGGGACCGGCCGTTCGTCCGCCGGGCCGGCTGACCCGCCGCCTACGGCTGGAGGGCCTGCTCCCAGACCACCGGCGCGATCGGGTCGCCGTCGGCGCCCTCACCGGTCACCGTCAGCCGCACGCCCGCCCGGCCGTCGCCCAGGGTGACGGTGGCGTCCACGACGACCCGGACCGCGGCCGCCGCCCGCGCCATCTCCGTCAGCGCCCGCCCGACCGCCGCCACCAGCGCCCTGGCGCACTCCGCACCGACCCGGGCGTCCACCGGCCCGACGAACTGCACCGACGGTCGGTGGCCCAGCGCCGCCGTGGCCGCGCCGGCCTCCCGCAGGATCCGGGTGCGCGGCCCGGCCGGCGCCTCCGGCGGCCCCTGCTGGAGCGCGATGATCGCGGTACGGATCTCCTGGATCGTCGCGTCCAGCTCGTCCACGGCATGCCCCACGCCCTCCTTGACCTCCGGGAGGACGGCGGTGCGCTGAGCGCTCTCCAACAGCATCCCGGTGGCGAAGAGCCGCTGGATCACCAAATCGTGCAGATCGCGGGCGATCCGGTCGCGGTCCTCGTAGACCGCGAGCCGCTCGCGGTCCCGGTGGCGGTCGGCCAGGACGAGCGCCAGCGCCGCCTGGGACGCGAACTGAGTGCCCAGCGTCCGTTCCAGATGCGTGAAGCGGGGGCCGCCGGAGGCCCGGCACAGGGCCAGCGCGCCCAGCACCCGGCCGCCACTGCGCAACGGCAGCAGCATCGTCGGCCCGTAATGGCGCGAGAGCGGGGAGATCGAGCGGGGGTCGCCGGCGAAGTCGTCGGAGAAGACCGCCAGCCCGGCGTGGATCTGGTGCAGGACCGGGCTCGCTGCCGGGATCGTGCCCCCGTACGTCTCGGTCCGTACGGCCTCGGACAGCACCGTGGAGATGGCCACGACCTCCATCGCGCCGTTGGACTGCGGCAGCAGCACCGCCCCCGTCGCCGCCTCGGCCAGCTCCCGGCCCTTCTCGGCCACCACGGTCAGCGCGTGCTCCTTGGTGGAGCCGGTCTCCGGGCCGGCCAGCAGCGCCGTGGTCACCGACGCCGCCCCGTCGATCCAGCGCCGGCGCTGCCGGGCCGCGGCGTGCATCCGGGCGTTGCCCATGGCGATCCCGGCCTCGGTGGCCAGCACCCGCACCAACTGCAGGTCCACCTCACCGAACCGCCCGGATCCCGCGCCGGACGCCGCTACGGACCCCGCCTCGGACTCCACCCCGGACCCCGCCGTTGGGTCGACTACCGCACCGTCCCGCTTCCCCGCCAGGAAGACGCTCCCGAACAGCTCGCCCCGCACCTTGATCGGCACCCGGAGCGCGAACGGGGCAGCCGGCCGCCCCTCGGGCGGACTGCCGTGGGTGATCAGATCGCGCAGCCCGTCGCCGTCCTCGTCCAGCACCTCCACGGCCGCATAGCGGGCGCCGGTCAGCGACGCCGCGGTCTCGGCGATCCGGTGCAGCACCCGGTGCACGTCCAGGTCCGAGCCGATCGCGACCATCGCCTCCAGCAACTGCGGCAGCCGGGACAGCGGGCCGCCGGCCAGATGCCGCAGGCTCTGCGCGGTCCGCTCGGCGAGCTCCGCCGCGGAGCCCTCCGCCCCGGCAGCGTCGTGCGGGTCGGCGGGCTCGGGGAACTGCGGCGCATGCGGCATGAAGGCGGCTTCTCGGGCTGGCACAGTGCGGACACGGAACGGCTGCGACCAGTCTAATTCGCCCGGAAGGATGACCCCGGGGCGAGCGCGTTGCCGCCGGGCCGCGGCGCGCTCACCGGCCTGCCCCGGCCCGGCGCGCCGTCGGAAGGCCGGGGATCAGGCCGACAGCGCCGCCTCGATCGCCGCGACCAGCTTCGCCACCTCAGGCTCGGTCCGCGGCCGGAAGCGGCGGTGGGCTGGTAGAGGGCCGTGAGCCGGGCGGTTTCCTCCTCGCGGAAGTCCCGGACTTCGGCGCAGCGCTGGCTCATCAACGAATTCGCCCAACGTCAGGCACTGCTCCGCGCGTTGGATGCACACGCCGCCGGAGGATCGTGGAGAGGGCTAGGTGAAGCGGAGTTCGCCGATGGAGCCGAGGTCGATTCCGTAGCGGGCGAAGACCTTGGTCGTGTTCTCGCTGGTGAGGTCGGTTCGCGCGAGGGAGAGGCGTTCGGCGGCGGCCCATACGTGTTCCTCGGTGTCGCCCTCGATCTCCAGGTAGGGCGGGATGCGCGGCCATTCGTCGATCTCCAGCCGCACACCGTCCAGCAACCAGGACGAGCGCCGGTTCTCCTGATAGCCGCGGTGGGCCAGCCCCATGAGCCCGAGGAGCGCGTGCGTGTCCTCGAACGAACCGACGGTCGTTTCGGTCTCCCGGGTGCCATCGATCTCGTCCGAGCTGATCGTCTTCACGCACAGGGTCACCGCGCCGCCGGAGTCCCGCAGTCGCACCCAACGGCCCGGGACCGGAGGGACGGTGTCGTATACGTAGCGGCGCATCAGGCGCTCGCCCTGGAACCTTCCGCCGGCCGCCTGGATCCGCTCGGCCATGGCGTCCGGGTCGATGCCCAGTGCCTTCGCTTCGTACTCGACGGTGTGCATGGATCTCCTGCCAGTCGTCAGTGTCTGCGCGCCGGGGTCCGTACCTTGAGTGGTTCGGCACGGCGGCTTGTACGGCCGACTCCGGCGGGCGGGCCCGGGGTCCACCTCACTCCGGGACGGCCCGTTCCGCCGGTCGGTGCGAGGGCGATTTCCGGATGGGGCGCCGCAGGTGGACATTCTGATGGAGATTCCGGACTACGAGACTCTGGTCGAGGTCCCCAGGGCCGCGATCGCAGCGCTGCTGAGCGCGGCTACGGCAAGGCGCCCCGAACCCTCTGGGTTCGGGGCGCCAAGACGTTGGATCAGGCCGGGGTGACGTTCTCCGCCTGCGGGCCCTTCGGGCCCTGGGTGACGTCGAAGTTCACCGGCTGGTTCTCTTCCAGGGACCGGAAGCCAGCCGCGTTGATGGCGGAGTAGTGGACGAAGACGTCCGGGCCGCCGCCGTCCTGGGCGATGAAGCCGAAGCCCTTTTCAGCGTTGAACCACTTCACGGTGCCGCTTGCCATGTTGTCCCCTAGTCCAGGGTCGGGGGGCACTGGCTTGTCAGTGCCCCAGGGTGAGGTGATCGCCCTGGTCCTCGGGTACTGCTGCACAGCACGACGCCCGCGGCGCGAACCGCGGGCGTCGAGACTTCGGAACCACGACTACTAGTGAAGAAGTTAGCCGATCCGGAGTCGCCTGGCTACCGGACGCAACGGAACTGGGCAGCGGCGTGGGAGCGACCCGTCGGACAGGCTCTGGGGCGTGTCCGATGGGATGAGCGCAATACCGATGTGGTCCAAGCTCCGTGGGATCACGCGACGCCGATCCCAGACACCCCGGCGGGCCCCTGAACGAGGCGGGGCAGGCCCTGCATCAATGCATCAAGTCTTCACCGCACGCGATGAAGACCCGGAGCTCCCGGGGGGTCGAGCGCGCGGGTGCCGAGAGCGGAATGAACCGTTTCTTGACCTCCCGTCTCCTATTCGCCTGTTCGCTCGCCTGCCAGGGTTCTCGTGAAAACCACTGAGGTACGGGGAGAGAGGACTCTCGGTGAAATTGAAGGTGAGATCGGCACTGGTGGCCGGCGTGCTGGCGGCTGCCGCAGTGACGGGAACAGCGGGCACCGCCCAAGCGAACACCTACCAGTACAACGTGATGCTCCAGGACTACGCCACCGGCTACTGCCTGGACTCCAACGGCAGCGATGTCTACACCAATCCGTGCCAGCCCGGAAATCCGTGGCAGCGGTGGAACGTCGTGTCCTACGACGGCAACGTCGGTGGCTACTACGACCGGGTGCAAATCGTCCATCGCAAGGAGGGCAACTGCCTTCGAGTCCAGTGGTCGCATTCCGTCTCGTCTCCCGGTGACTGGTTCGCAACCGGCGCGGCCGGGTGCAATTCGAGCGACTACCGCGATCAGTGGAACATGACCTGGGTCGGCAACAGCTCCGGCAACCCTCGCAACAGTTGGCAGCTTGCCAACTACCAGGCGGACTCCCATCTCAACGAGGTGCTCTGCCTTGATCGCGGGCAGGACGGACACCGGAACCACCTGCTGTGGGACCAGGGCAACCCGCAGGGCGCCCCGGTCGCCAGGACCACCTGCTACAACCACACCAACCGGTACCAGATGTGGAATATGGTCCATTAGGGAATGTCCGGCGGACCGAGGTGAGTACGCGATGTCGATCAGAATTGCTGCGGCGGGAAACTGATCCCTCGCTCGGGTGATCACGCGCTGTGGTGTGTGATGCGCATGCGACGGGGGAGGATTAGGGCGTCCCGATTGCCCGTTCCAAAGCGGGCCCCAGCGGCAGTGTTCCAGAGGAGAATCGATGCAGAAATGCATCGATTTCGGCAAGAGGGGAACGCACCGCTTTTCCCCCGAATTCGTCTACGCCGAGCCAGGCGAAACAGTCTGCTTCCGCTTTCATGGACCTCACAGCGCTACCGAGGCGACAGCGCGTCTGCGCGACCCCTGCCATTCTCTCGGGGAATTTGACACGGGCGTGCTCCATGATGGAGCAGAGGCCAGCATCGTCATCAGCACCCACCACCCGATCTATATCTTCAGTGCGCCTCAGGGCGGGGAAAGCATGGTGGCCATCATCAATTCAGTCCCCAAGGAATCCGTAGAGGCGTGCCGAAAGGCCGCTATCCCTCAGTCAGGCTGACGCCTGATTCGACTTGAGGGCTGCATCGCTGTGTCGAAACCGGTGGGCCGACCGCCTGCGCCGCCTCGGCGTCGGCCGTCGGCCCGCTGGCCTTTGCGTTCCGCGCCTCGAACTGCAACGTGACGCCGGTCACGACGCCGATCGCATACACGCCCCGGCGACGGTGATCGGGCCGTCGACGGTGATCGTGCGTGGCTGCGCGAGCGGCCGGGCGGGCCGGTCCCGCTCACCGGCCCGCCGTCGGAAGGCCGGGGATCAGGCCGGGAGCGCCGCCTCGATCGCCGCGACCAGCTCCGCCGCCTCCGGCTCGGTCCGCGGGCGGAAGCGGCCGGCCACCGTACCCGAGGGGTCGATCAAGAACTTTTCGGGTTTCTTCTCCAAAGAACACACCCCCCGTGACCTGGGGAAACGAGACAAGGCGCACCCGCCGGGAGAGATCCCGGCGGGTGCGCCGTCGTGCGACTGCGACGGTCAGTGCGGGGTGGGAGCGCCGGTCGGCTGGTAGAGGGCCGTGAGTCTGGCCGTTTCCTCGTCGCGGAAGTCCCGGACTTCGGCGCAGCGCTGGCTCATCACGAACTCGCCCAGTGTCAGGCACAGGTCCATGCGTTGGATGCACACGCCGACCATGAAGGGTCCGTTCTGTGCGCGGTACATGCGTACGCCGTAGTACCCCTCTTGGCAGTCCTGATCGTTGTTGAACCGGCATCCGGCGCAGGTCTCCGGTAGCCGGACGGGGCGGATGCTCTTGGCGTAGAGCGTGCGGCCGTCGGGGAGTCGGTAGCGGGTGCGCTGGTCGGAGGCGCCGGCGGTGACGATGCGACGGACGGGCACCGCTCCGAGGCGGTCGACGACCTCCTGCATGGCGGCGAGGGATGCCCCGTCGTCCTCAAGGTTGACCAGCATCCGCACGGTGACGGCCTGCCCGTGTTCCTCGATGACGCGGAGTACCCGTGCCACGTGGTCATGGTTCGGGATCACGATGTTTGCGGAGACTTTCACCCCGTGCCGGGTGGCGGTCTCGATCGTGGCAGCGAGGGCGTCCAGCTTTCGCGCCGCCAGTTTCGGCGAGGCTAGGCGCGGTGCTTGGACGGCGGCGAGTTCCTCGGGCGTGGTGCCGAACACGGACAGGTTGATGCGGTCGAGCCCGGCCGCGGCGCACTCGGGAAGCACGGCGGCCCCGTTCTCGCCGTTGCTGGTGAGCCCGACCGTCAGGTCGAGGCGCCGTGCGATGCGGATGAGTTGGGGAAGTTCGGGGTGGAGGGTGGGTTCTCCGCCGGTGAAGTGGATTTCGGTGGTCGGGAGGCTGCCGCGCACCGCCGCCAGTGCCAGGGCGAAGTCAGAGTCCGCCTTGATGCGCTCCGGCAGGAAGTTGGCGCCGTTGGTGGTGAGGTAGATCGAGACCCGGCCGGAGCGGCCGGGGGACCCGGTGAACTGTCCTGCCTCGCGGCCGAGGTTGTCGGTCGTGACGGGGGTGCCTTCGTTGTGACAGAAGGTGCAGGCAAGTCCGCACGCGTCGATGATCTTGACGCGTAGGGTCCGGTCCGGAACTACCGTGATCGGTAAGTCGTTTGGGTCGGTCTTGGTCATGCTCGCCTCCTGGCCGGCGGGGACGAGTGCCCCGCCGGCAGATTGTCGAAGAGGGCTAGGTGAAGCGCAGTTCGCTGATCGAGTCGAGGTCGATTCCGTAGCGGGCGAACACCTTGGTCGTGTTCTCGCTGGTCAGGTCCTCACGCGGGATGGACAGACGTTCGAAGGCGGCCCATACTTGTTCTTCGGTGTCGCCCTCGATCTCCAGGTAGGTCGGGATACGTGGCCAGGTGTCGATCTCCAGCCGCACCCCGTCCAGCAGCCAGGACGAGCGCCGGTTCTCCTGGTAGCTGCGGTGTGTGAGCCCCATCAGGGCGAGCAGTGCGTGCGTGTCCTCGAACGAGCCGACCGTCGTCTCGGTCTCCCGGGTGCCGTCGATGGCGTCCGAGCTGATCGTCTTCACGCACAGGGTGACCGCGCCGCCGGAGTCCCGCAGGCGCACCCAACGGCCTGGTACCGGGGGAACGGTGTCGTAGACGTAGCGGCGCATGAGGCGCTCGCCTTGGAAACTTCCGCCGGCCGCCTTGATCCGCTCGGCCATGGCGTCCGGGTCGATGCCCAGTGCCTTCGCTTCGTACTCAACGGTGTGCATGGATCTCCTGTCGGTTGTCAGTGTTTGCGTGCCAAGGCCCGTAACTTCAGCCGTTTAGCACGACGGCTTGTGCCCTCGATCCCAACGGGTCGGCCCGGGGACTATCTCACTCCGGGACGGCCCGTTTCTGCTGGTCACGCTGTTGCGGGTGGCAGCTTGATGAGAAGACGTACGGTCTTGTCGAACTGGTCGAACGGTTCGAGGCCCATCTCGGCGCGCCGCTGGTCGAGATGGTCGGGGTCTTCGATGTCGAATGCCTGAATGCCGCTTGCGTCGACGGCAAAGGCTGTTCCGTATAGCTGTGTAAGGCCGGTGCGGACACGAACTCGATCGGTCAGGAAGGCCAAGTGTCGGTGGGTGGCTTCGCCGGCCTGTACGGCTTCCCGGAGGAGTTCGAGCGCCTGCTCTTGAAGTGTCTGGTCGTCGGAGTGCTGGGCGAGCCACCAGGCCGCATCGGCGCCGGCCTCTCCGGCGAGCGTGTGGCCGGGCCAGCCGTAAACGGTAATGATCAGCTTGAGTGTTTCGGTGCCTCTGTCCTCGGCCCATGCAAGGTCGGCGATCGACGCGTCGTCGTTGCGGAGGTCCGCAACAGCCCGTGCTGATCGGTGCTTTCGCTTTAAGTCGAGCAGTGCGAGGGCGATTTCCGGATGGGTCGGCCGGGTGGCACTCATGAGGCTTTCACCTCGGCCCACACAGCTTTGCCGAGGGGGATGTCGAAGACTCCCCAGGCGCCGGGGCAGAAGGAGTCGAGGATGAGCAGTCCCCGACCGCGGTCACGGTGCTCGGACTCGGGGCGGGGGCGGGGGCGGCGTCTCACGGGGTCGTGTACCTCCACTCTCGTGCGGGTGTCGTCAGCGTCGAGAACGACGCGGAGGAAATCGCCGGGTTCGGTGCCGTATCGAACGGCGTTGGTGACCAGCTCGCTGGTCACCAGGACGGTAGTTTCGAGGTGTTCCTCGGATGCGCCCGGTACGTGAAAGAGCACGTATTCGCGCACGTATTCGCGTGCGACCCGGGCGGATTGGGGCTCACCGGCCAGTAGCAGAATCGGCCGGGGAGCAGTGGGAGGGGCGTAGATGGCAGGCAACGCGTGCCGCCGTTGTTCGATCACGAGTGTCCCCTCTGAGATGGGGGCGATGGCTTACGCCATCGTGCGTGCGCACCTGTGTCGATTCGATACGCCCGGCGTATGGCGACGGCGTATCGTCCTCGGCATGGGTGATCCGCGACTCTGGACGGACGTTCGTTTGCGCGCTGCATGGGCGCGGCGGGACTGGGCTGCGGTGTTACGTGAGTACAAGCGCACCGCCGGCATCTCTCAGCTGAAGCTGGGCGAGTTGATCGGTATGCCGCAGTCCCACGTCTCGCTGATCGTGCGCGGAAAGCGAAGGGTGCTGACCGCTGAGGTCATCCAGAGGATCACTGAGGGGCTGCAAGTGCCTGATGAACTACGGGGTTTGACTGATCATTCAGCAGTCGAGGGGGGCTCGTGGAGCCCCGATCCGCAGCTTCGTGAACGCATCGCTCATGCGCATGCCACGGGGCGGGCTGATCTTCGTACCGCCGATTGGATCGGCAAGGTTCTGACTGAACACCGCAAGGCGGAAGATGTCGTTGGGGGGCGGGATCTATGGCAAGTAGTGAAGGCTCAACTCAACAGTGTGACGGGCCTTTTGCCCACAGCGTCAGGCGGTTCAGCGGATCGCCTTCTGATACTTGCCGCCGAGCACGCACATTGGCTGTCATGGGTTGCGGCGGGACAGGGAAGGCGTGGCGCGGCGATTTCGTGGCTCGACCTCGGCGCGGGTTGGGCGCTTGAAGCTGGGTCGTCAGACCTAGTTTCTTGGTTCGCGCGAGTGCGGTCCCAATACACACTGCGACATGCAAATGATCCAGTACGCGCGCTCCGGACTGCCGAGGCCGCAACATACGGCCTGGGCGGTGGACGCCTGTCGCCGGCAGCAGAGTCGATTGCCCTACATGCTACTTCCCTGGCAGCGGCGGCCGTTGGCGAGCGCGACCGTGCGCAACAACTCGCCGATCGCGCTTATGACCTAGCGGTACAGGTTCCCGACGAAGAGGAACGGCCGGGCTGGCTCTACTGGCTCGATCCGGTGCGTGCCATGCTCAACCGCACAGATGTTGCGTACGCCTCACGAAACTGGAGCGCAGCTGTTGATGGCTACCGTGAAGCACTGGGCATGTTGGCCAACTACCCGAGAGATCACGCACGTTATTCCGAGCGCCTTCAAGATGCTGAGCGCAGGGTCTAGTCTTCTTTGCGGAACACCTTGATTTCGGGTGCTTTAGGTGCATCCGGGTCGTCCACGTGTCGAGCGTTCACGATGACGAATGCATCGTGGCCCAGGTGGCGACGTACTTTGGTGTCCATCTCTTCTTGGGTCGGCCCGTAACGGATTGGTGTGCCGTTGGGCAGACGTCCGGCATCTTCAATGTTGGTATCGAACTCAAAGAGTTCGTAGCGTTGTTCCATACGCTCTGCGTAGTCCCCCTTGTGGGCATCTAAGGTTGCCCACTGCTGGGGGTCGAGAATGTCGTACTTGATCCACCAATGCTGCACCGTTACGTGGCCCTCCGAAGTGTGCTGATCGTGTTCGCCGTCAACGGTAGCTGTACGGAAGCGAATTAGCGTTGCCCCAACCCAAAGAGACCCCGTCGCCGGCTCAAGGCCAGCGACGGGGTACAGCGGTCAGCGGGCGATAGTGGCTTGCCATACGGTCATTAGAAGCCCAACGACGCCAGCCAGGGCGGCGATGCTCGGCAGGGGCCAGCGGCGGCGCTCGACGGCGTCAAGGCGGGTGTCGAGGTCAGCGAGGCGCCGATCGGTCTGGTCGGATCGTTGGACGACCAGGGCGAGGGCGCCGTCGACACGGGCGAACCCTGCTTCGACCGTGCCCCGCAGTCGCTCAAGTTCGAGGGCGACGTCGCCGGGGTTGTGGTCGGTCACATACTGCCCCTGGTGCCCTCGGTGCGGCCGGGCGGCTGAGTGCGCAGCCAGCCGGGGAGTAGCGCCTGCACGCCAGGGAGGGCCATAACGCGGGCGAGGCCGCCGGCGACGGCGAGGGCGCCGGCGACCCAAGGCAGGGACGCGGGCACGCCGGACGCGTCCACGATGGCGGGCAGTGCGACGGCCAGGGCTACGGCGGTCTGTAGGACGGTGCGGATGGTGCGCCGGGTGGCGTCGGTCATGGGAGGTTCCTTACTTCACGATCTTGATCGTCTGGCCGGCGTAGATCCGGTTGGGGTTGGTGATGCCGTTTGCGGCGGCGAGCTTGGCGACGGTGGTCCCGTACCGCGCGGCGATGCCCGACAGGATGTCGCCGGAGCGCACGGTGTACGTGGCGGCCGGCGGCGGCGAGGGGCGGCTCGGCGGGGCCGTGGTGCCGGTCGCCCAGGCACGCAGCGCGGCCCGGTCGAGGAAGGCCCCGAGGTTGGTGTCGAGGGGCCGGTCGGTGTGCTGGTGGAACGTCCACTTCGCCTTGATGCGGGGCCGGCCGGCGGTGACATAGTCCGCGATCCACAGGGCGTCGCCCGCGTTGCCGGTGGTGTCCCGGGTCTTCCAGTAGTCGAGGTTGCAGTACAGGCCGACGCGGTGCGTCGCGCCCCGCAGGCGCTTGACCTCGGCGAGGAACGCATCCTTCTGCGCGCAGCTGACCCCCGCGTCTTCCCAGTCGGCGAACAGCGGGTCACCCTCGACGCTCGCGCACTTCTCGACGAAGTACGCGGCCTGGGCCTTCATGTCGCCGGGGCGCAGGAAGTGATAGAAGCCGACGACCAGGCCGTTGCGGCGGGCGTGGGCGGCCTGGGCGGTCATACGGGGGTTGACGTACGACGTGCCCTCGGTGGCCTTGACGAACACAAAGTCGAGGCCGTTGGCCGAGTAGGTGCTCGGCTGGTACGAGCTGACGTCGATGCCTCTGACAGTCACGGTGTGGTGCTCTCCTGACATGAGAAAACGCCCGCGGCGCGGTGCCGGGGCGTACGGGTGGGGTGGGGTGTGATCAGGCTGCGAGGGCCACGATGGGGATGTCGTGGTCGGCGAGCGCGGTCGCGGCCGTCGGGCTGACGGTGGTGGGCAGTGTGGACTGCGCAGCGATGTACCACGCGCGTGGGAACGGCGTCGTGGTCATGAAGAAGTTCGCTGCGCCGACCGGCGATTCGTTCTGAACATGGAAGTAGGCGAAGTCGGTTGCGGCGCCCACGGTCATCAGCCAGGCCACCCAGTACCGGCCGGGGGTGAGGGTCGTCGAGGTGAACGACAGGGGCACGGCACCGATGTGGTTCGCGGTCATCGCCGGGAGTGCTCCGGTCTCCTGGCCGGCCATGGTGAGAGCGACGGCGCTCGACGCGACCACGCGCGTACCGTCCTCGCGGTAGATGCCGGCCATGAACCGATCGGCGGGCACGCCCCCGTATCCGCGGGCGAACATCACGGCCTTGGTGACGGTGGTCGACTCGGTGATGTTGACGCCGGCGAGGTAGAGACGCTGCGGGGTGAGGTACTTCGCGGCCGGGTTGGCCACCCCGCCGGGGTCGCACGACCATGCCTGAAACCCGAGGGCCTGCGGCGTCCACACGTTCTTGGGGGCCGCGGCCGGCATCTGTCCGATGGGGAGTCGCGCCGCAGCGTCGAGGGATGCGACGCCATTCGCTGCGCCGCGTGCGGTCGAGGCGAGGGCGCCCACCTGGGCGGCGGTGTAGGCGGGGCGCTGCCCGACCGTGAGGATGCCATCGGCGCCGAGGGTGGCGACGCCGGATGCGACTCCCTTCTCAGCCGTGGCGACGGCCCCGACGTCCCCGGCGGTCAGCACGACCGCGCCGGACTGGCCGTTGACCGACGCGACCGCACCCCCGCCGGACGCCGGGAGCTGGGCGGCGGGCACCTTCCCGTCCGCGCCGAGCTGCGCCACACCTCCCGCGGCCCCGGCCGCGCTGGTGGGGACGGCGCCGACGTCGCCGGCGGCCAGGACCACCGCGGCGGCGGACTGGCCGTTGACGGACTGCACCAGGCCGGGCGCACCCGGGGCGCCGTCCTTGCCGGGTGCACCGGCGGGACCCTGTGGTCCCTGCGGACCGGTGGCGCCGCGGGGGCCGACCAGGGATGCGAGCCAGTCGGCGGGCGTGCCGCTGAAGCCGTCGGCGACGGCTACCTCGTAGGCGCTCGCGCCGGCCGGGCCGCGCTCCCCCGGGGGGCCGGGCACCGGCACATAGTTGGGCTTGCTCGGGTCGGTCGGTGCGACGTCGGCGAGGTCGACGAAAGGCACCGCGGCGGGCAGCACGACCTGATACGAGCGGCCGGCCGGGACACCCGACAGGGCCTCGGTCACGGTGTACGACCAGCCATCGGGGATCATGCCGGGCGCATCGGTAGCGGGCAGGGTCGCGCTGATCTGCCCTTGCGCGTCGAGCTGCGCGACGACGGGCCCGCCGAGGATGACGTCGGCGGCCGGGAACGTGAGCTGCGCCGGGGCGCGGAACGTGACGGTGCCGGACAGCGGCCGGCCGTCGGGGGAGAGATAGCGGCCGGTGACGGTGACGGTGGGGATGGACTCGGGGAGCATGAGTTCCTAACTGGTGGCTTCGGTGGCATTGACGGTGTTCGTCCCCCAGATGCCGCGGAGACGGAGCGTGCACGTGCCGGTCCCGCTGGTGCGGCGCGCCCACACGACGGCGGACACGTCCCGTCCGTGCGGGAACTCGCCGGCTGGGAGCACGACGCGGTCGTTGACGTCCTTGGTGGTGGCCGATGCGGCGAGGGACCATGTGGGCCCGTACTGCTGACCGCCGATTCTGAGCAGGGCCTCGGCACCCGTGCCGGCCGGGCCGCTGAGCTGCAAGTTCACACGCAGCACCTTGTGTTGGGTGAGCATCTGGCCGGAGTAGAGCGCGGCCTCGTCGTCGCTGGAGATGGTCATGTACGGCGTGCACGGGATGGGCACCCACGGGCGGCCGAGGTACCCGTCGGCGTACCCGTCATCCATCACGATCGGCGAGGGGTACCCGCCGCGGGCGAACAACCGAACCATCTGAGAAGCGGAGGTGTCGTTGCCGCCGACTTCCAGGGCGACGCCGGTCCCGTCCTCGCGGGCCATGCTCACGCCGTAGCGGCCGGTGGCGGGGAACGAGCCAACCCCGAGGATCTGCGCGCCGCCGGGGGCCCGGACGTCGAGGGTGCCACCCTCGCCGATCACCACGGCCCCGTGCGTAATCCGGTTCAGGGCCGGCCGGGTCTGCGCGCGGCCGGTCAGCTCGCGGACTTGCCGTTCCAGGGCGCGGATACGGTCGAGGAGGTCGAGGGGGACAGCGGCCATTTAGGGCGCCTCCAGGTACAGGCGGGCGGTTTCGGGTCGGCCGCGCTCCGGCGGTGTGATGGCCATGCCGACGACGCGGTATCGCTCGTCGAGGCCGTCGGGCCACCACAGGTCGCGGATGCGCAGGCGGATGGTGGTGCCCAGCACGGCGGGGGACAGGGGCGCGCGGCCCATGTGCACGGTGATCTCGGGAATGGTGCGCGGGGAGCGGGCGGCGTCCCAGTCGGCCCGCGCGTGCGCGTCCAGGGTGGGTTTCTCGACCACCGTCGAGTAATCCGAGGTGCCGTCGATTCGGGGCCAGCCGGCCGCGAGGGCGCCCTCGTCCACGAGTAGGTCAGACAGCAGCGGTACGGATTCCTGAGCTTGGTTCTGGTTGTCGCTGGAGCCGCGGGACTGCCAGACGTTCGCTTGCCCGGTGGCGTCCGTCGGCCAGGAGTAGGACATGACGGGGCCCGGGTGGTCGAGGACGACGTCGGCCGTGCCGGTCCGGATCACCGGTGAGCCGAGCTGAAGCCGTTTGACGCGTCGGCCGCTCTCCGGGTCACGGAAGGCTGCGAAACGCCACTCGAAGCCCCCTTCGACCGCGCCGAGTTGGTCGATGAGGTCGCGCAGCGAGGGCACGTCGTAACGGCTGTAGGTGCGGTCCCGTGGCGTGCCGGACGTCTCCGTGCCGTACTCGATGCCGATGTCGCCGCCGGCGGCCTGCTGCGCGTAGTCGATGAGCTGGCGCACGATGTCGAACTGCTCGACCTGCCGGGCCTCGACGGTGTCGAACAGGCGACGGTGGTCGAGGTAACTGTCGAAGGTGCCGGCCTGCACCTGCATGGACAGAAAGCCGCGGTCGGTCGACTGCACCGCAGCCGTCCACACGATCCCGCCCCACCAGATCTCCCGCCCCCGCTCGATCCACAGGGCGGTACGGCCCGGGGCAACGGCGTCGCGCACGCGGGCAGCAACGGCGGCGTTGGGTATGGGGACGGTGCCCTGTGCGGTGCCGGTCTTGCCGAGGTAGTCGTCGAAGCTCACCCCTTGCAGGGGCAGCACGTCGAGTAGCTGGTCGGTCCGCAGGTCGCAGAACAGGGCCCGGTAGGCAGCAGTCACGGCTACCTCCCTACGTGTCGAGCGGGTACGTGATGCCGGTGAAGCTCGCCCACGTCGTCACACCGGAGTTGGTGATCAGGCGGACGCGTCCGCCGGTCTGGAAATCGATCTTCAGCGGTACTCCGCCGGCCGCTGCTGCGACAGATGTCAGGTAGGCGGGGCGGCAGTCGGCCGGGAGGGTGGCGGACAGGGGGTAGGCGTCGTTCGGCGGGGTGCTGGCAGTCCAGCTCACGCCGCCGCGCCACTGCATGTGGGGGACGCCGGCGATCACCATGCGCCGGTACCGCACGGCCCCCAGCGAGTTGCCGTTGTTGGTGTACCCGCCGGCGAGGCTTACCGCGGTCCACCCCACGACGGGGGCGAGAGGCTGCCAGGCGGCGGCCGAGGTCGACCAGCGGTCCAGGCCGGCCCCGTTGTCGCGGTACTGACCGTCGTACCCGCCGGCGGTCGAGGTGCCCCCGCCGCGGGGGATGATCCCGCCGTACGCGGCGGTGTACCGGCGGCGGTCGGCGAGGGCGGCCGGCCAGTTCAGACCGCCGACGCCGGCCGAGGTCCCCGCGGGCACGGTGACGTCCCACAGCCGGAGCGCGGCTGGCGGAAGGGTGGGCGGGGAGGGTGCGGCGGCCGGGGCGCCCTGGATGATCTCGACGGTGGCCGTGGTCTGCCCGGTGGTGTCGTACTGCCCGTCGCTGATCCGCAGCACGACCGAGTCGACGCGGGGGAGTTGGGCGTGTCCGTCGGCGACGGTCAGAGTTTCGGGCGCGGTGACCGCGGCCGGGTAGGCGCCCTGCGACAGGGTGCCCTGTACGACGGCGCGGCCGGTGCCGATCTGGAGCTGCATGGGCCCGACGCTGGTAGCGGCGAGGGGTTGCCCCCGGCGATTACCCCGTCGCGGCTGGTCAGTTCGTCCTGCGGAGTCATCACGCCCACGGGGGCGAGGCGGGTGTCTTCTCGGGTCTGCCCGGTGGGCAGCAGCCATGCGGCGCGCACGGTCACGGGGGTCTCCTTACCAGTAGGCGGAGCGCCACCGCACGGAGCAGGCGGCGCGCGGGTCGGTGGCTCCGGGCGCGGCCCGGAAGGCGAAGTTCGTCGTGCCGGGCGGCAGCGTGAATGTGGCCTCGGGCGCGCTGCGGGCGGTGACGGTGTAGAGGCGGCTGGCGGTGCCGTTGAGTGTGACCGTGCCGGCCGCGGTGTCGACGGTGAGTTCGTCGTCGGCGGCGAGGGCGAGGTCGTACTCGATCCGGTCGCCGGATTCCACGTTGGTCAGGGACGGGAGGGTGACCGGCCCCCGGAAGGTGATCACTGGGTGCGCAGGGGCGTCCCCGTCGTTGACCGCGGCGAGTGCTCCGGTGGAACCGGGCGCGCCGAAGTTCAGCGGCCAGTCGAGGTGTTCGGGCCCGGGGGCGAGGTGCCAGTCGAGGCCGGGCTCGGGCATGGGGAGGCGGGCCTCGACGCGCTGCTCGACCAAGGCGTACCGGCGCGGGTCGCTCGCCTCGAACTGCAACGCGCCGCCGACCACGACACCGACCGCGTACCCGCCCTTGGCGACAGGGATTGCGCGGCGGATGCACCGCGCCCACGACAGCAGGGGCGGGGAGTCGTCCAGGCGCACCACGAGCGGCCGCTCGGTGTCGGTGAGCGCAGTCGCGGCGGCGAGGTGCCGCACGGCGGTGCCGACCGCGCCGGGGTCGGCGCGCAGCACCAGGCCGTCAACGGTGATGGTGCGCAGCTGTGCGAGCAGTCGGCCGGGGATGGCGCCGTGTGCGTCGGCCCGTGGGACTGTGCCGGAGTCCAGCCCCGGGGAGTCCTCCCAGCCGGTGAGGGTCTGCCAGCGGTAGGGGGTGCCCGGACCGAGCAGCACGTCGCCGTACTGGACGTGTCCGGGGGCGGTGACCATGTCACCCGCGGCCATGCCGGTCACCCCCTGCCCTTCATCTGCCAGGCCAGGGCCGCGGCGGTCTGGTCGGCGGTCGCAGCTCCGGCGTGCCAGTTCTCGATGTGGACAGCGGGGCCCGGCGCGGCGGGTGACCACGGTGACGGCGCGCCGCCGGCCGTGGCGAACTGCGGGCCGGCTGGGACGGACACCAGGTTGCGCATGGTGCGGTCGACGGCCGGCGCGCCGGCCTCGATGCCGGCGACCAGGCCGGCCGGGATGAACTTGCCGATCTTGTCGCGCATGAGACGCGACGGCGAGTGGATGCCCAGCGCGCGGGCAATCGGCCCTGGAATCATGTCCTTTGCCCAGCTCATCAACTTACTCACCAACCACGGGCCCATTCCTTTAATGCCGTTCCACAATCCGCGAATGATATCCATCCCCTTGTCGTAGAGCAGGTGGCCCAAGTTTCCGATGCCGGAAGCGATACGACCCGGGAACCCTCGTACCCAGTCGACCAGTTCGCCCGCTTTCCGCACGGTGCCGGTCTTGATTGAATCCCAATGCTTGATGATCAAACCGACCAAGGTCCAGTTAAGGAAGAAGTTCACGATCTTCTGCGGAATGCCCTTGACCCAGTCGACAATTGCGTTCCAGACGCGAGCCGTTCCCGACTTGATGGAATCCCAGTGCTTGATGATGATCCCAACGAGCGTGAAATTCATGAACAAGTCAACGAGGAATTGTCCAACGGACTTGATCTTGTTCCAGATCCATTCCCACACGGCGGCCGTCGCGCTCTTGATCTTGTCCCAGTTGGTGACGATGAGCGCGACAATGCCGACCACGGCAGCGATGACCAGGGCGACGGGGCCCATGGCCATGATCCAGGCCGCGGCCATCCGGGCGCCCTGGATGAGTGCCTGTGCCCCCATGGCGATCCAGGACGCGACCACGCGGCCGGCCGCGGCAGCAGCGCCGGCACCCTGCGCGATCCACCCCGCCAGCACGGTGGCGTTGGACGCGACGAACTGCGCGGCCCCGGTGATCGCTGCCGCGCCCTGCCGGGCCCACCCGACAACCGCGGCAGTCGCCGAGGTCGTCGCCTGCACCGCAAGCTGAATCAGCGCGGGCAACATGAGAGTAGTAATCACGCCGGCCACGATCGAAAGGGTGGTCGAGTGCTGCGCGATGAAGCTCCCTGCCGTGGAGAATGCGGCCCCCAGGGTGCCCACCCACTGTGCAGCAGTCGTCAGGGCCGGGACGACGTAGGTTCCCAGGACGTTCACGACCGACTGTGTAAGCGTGCGCTTGAAGATCTCCAGCTTGGTTGCGGCGTTGTCGCGCATGGAGTTTCCGGCCGCATCCGTGGCGCCCTTAACCTTGCCGAGGGCGTCAACGGCGTGCGCCGGGTCCAGGGCGAAAATCGCCTTCTGCATGTCCTCGAACTTCGGCCCGAAAAGGCCGAGGGCGATTTCCGCTTGCTTGGCTGGGCTTTGAACTCCTCGTAGTTTGGTGATGACCTGCTCGAATGCAGCCGCGGCGGCCGGCCCGCCCTTTTGGAAGGTGGCTTGCATCTTCTCGCCGGAGAACCCAAGATCTGCGTACGCCTGCGTCGTTGCCTTGTTCATTCCCTGCGCCTGCAAGGTGAATTCCTTCAAGGCGTCCGCGACAACGTCGGCATCCCGCGCACCACCCTGTAGCCCCTGCTGCAAAAGGCCCATGGACGTCTGTGCGTCCAAGCCCAGTTGCCGAAATTCGGTGGGGTACTCGCTGAAGGTGTCGAGCAAGTCCTCGGCGGCGTCGACGCCAGACTGTGACCCCTTCACGAGGACGTCCATTGCCTCATCCGCCGACCTGGCGATGCCGGTCTTCAGCATCACCCCGACCGCGCGAGAGACCTTGCTGACGTCCTCGCCCATCACCGCGGCGGTATCGGCGACCCGCCGGCCCATGGTCTGAATCTGCGCCTGCGTTGCCTCGGGCGGAAGAAGGCCGTTGCGGGCAATGCCCTTGATGACCTCGGCGCCGTCCTGGACGCTTTCGACGATCGCGCCGGAGTACAGCGCGCCGGCGGCCTTGCCGTACTGGGCGGCGGCTGGCGCGGTCGCACCGAGTTGGGCCCGCAACTGGCCCGCGATCTGCGACTGTTCGAGGGCGGAGCCGAGGGCGGCGACCAGGGCGCCGCCGATGGCGGCCCCGACCGCGGCAGCAGCGAACTTGCCCTTCAACGACTCGGCGAGGCGACCGCCGGCCCTGCTGCCGCCCTCGGCTGCGCCGTCGGCGACGCCACGGCCGATGCCGTCGCCGGCCTGGCGTCCGGCCCGGTCACCGGCGGCGGCCATCTGGTCCCCGCCGGCCTGCATGGCGGCGCGGGCCCGCGCGACACCCTGCCGGGCGCCGGAGTCGTCCACGGTGATGGTGGCGGCCAGTTCACCGACCATGAGGGCCACGGCTCACCTCCTGGTGGTCGTGCCCCTGGTGGTGGGGGCGTCGGGGGATGGGGTGAGCACGCGGGCGAGGCGGGACTCGGCAGACAGGAGACCCAGGATGCGCACGCGCAGCCAGCGCCAGGACCGGGCCCGCAGGAGGCCGGGCACGCCCAGGTCGAGGCCGTACACCTCGTGCAAGTCGGCCTCCACGAGCGGCCACTCGGAAAGGATCTGCGCCCACGTCAACGACGCGTGCGCGCCTGCTTGGGCTTGGCGGGGGTGGGTGCCTGGCGGGTACTCGTACCACTCGTAGAGCCCCGACTCGGGGTCGACTTCGCCGCGCCCGATCGGGCCCGCCGCGCCTCCCGGTTCGGGGCCAAGCGGTTTGGGTCGCCGGCCGCGTTCCAGAACGTCTCCGCGGCGGCCTTGTCCTGCGCGATCCACACCATGGCCGTGATGGCGGAGTGCTTCAGCGCGGGCCAGGTGACGCCGTCGGTGACCATCTCGTCATGGGCGGGGCCGAGGACGTCGCGGTACAGGTCGCGCTCGGCGGCGTCGCCGAGAACCTGCTCGTCGACCTTCCCGCCGTCGGCGGCGGTCGCCGCGGCGTTGATGAGTGCCTGCGTGCGCAGGCCGACCTCGGCGGACGGGGCCGGAACCGTGTAGGTGCGCCCGCCGATCGGCAGGCGCAGGGTCTCGTCGAGCAGCTCGTCGAGGGCCTCGAACGCCACTACGCACCACCGACCTTGAGCGACTTGGTGTCGCCGGCGAGTGTGCCGGTGCCGGCGGTCGGGTTGGTGATCTCCACCAGTGGGCCGGACCCGGTCAAGGTGACCTTGATGGTGTCGACCTCATCCGGGCCCCCGCCGTCGGGCTCCCAGGTGACCAGGGCCGTGCCCTGATAGGCGTCGTCGGCCCCGTTCCGGTCGTAGTACCGCACCCTGACGTAGCTGCCGGCCCCGAACCGCATCGATGCCTTTCGCAGCAACTCTTGCGCGGCGTTGAAAGCTCCAGTGGTCGGGTGGGCGCGGTGAGCGAGGGTGGTCTCGATGGACCACGCCAGCATGGTCACAGCCTGCTCCGACCAGCCGTCGGCGTCATAGGTCGTGACGTCCTGCTGCGTGGGCTCGATCTTGGGAGTGAACTCGGTGATGCCAGGAATCACAGTCCACGCGGGTGTGCCGTCCTTGCCCGTGTCCAGCTCCAGCCGGTAGCGGCGTGCGAGCGCGGTCACGGTCTCCGCCGGCGGCGTCGGGGTCGTCATGGCGCCTCCTATTCGAGGTGTCGGGCCGCGCGGTGCGCGCGGGCGTAGTAGGTGCTCGACCGCTCCATGCGGCCGGAGGAGTCCGCGCCGATCGGGGCCGACGCGGTGCGGTAGAGAAGCTGCACACGCGCCGCACCCCACACATGGGGGCCGGCGCCGTGCAGCACGTCGAATACGGCGTCGTCGAGGGCGTCGACGTCGCGCGGGTCGGCCCCGGACCGGGTGCGCACCTGCACGCCGGTGATGCAGTCCGTGAGCGCCGGGGAGTCCTGGACCGGGTAGGCGGTCAGGCAGATGACCCGGTCGGGGGCCGGCGGCATGGCGGCGATGGTGATCGCGGTGCCGCCCGGGGCGTACGTGCCGTCGGGCCGGTAGGTGGCGACGCCCTGCTCGGCGAGCAGGCGGGCGAGGCCGTCGAGCAGGTCGGATGTGTAGGTCATCGCAGGGCCCGCCGGATCTGCGCCGCAATGATCGCCTGGACGTCGCCGGCCGTCTGGGGAAGGACGCCCTCCAAATACTTGGCGGTGCGGCCGGGGTCGTGCCGGGCGTTCAGGTCCTCGTGCACACGGCGGGCGTAGGGGGTGTCGTAGGACACTGCGGCGGCGAGCTGCTGCTCGTCCACGCTCGCAACACCGGAGCGTTCGAGGGTGCCCTCTTCGATCGGCACCCGTCGGCGGCTCTCGGCGAGTACATGCTCGGCGCCGAGTCGCACGCCGCGGGCGGCGGCTCGCCGGAGTGCCGCGGTGACGGCCGCGCCCTCCCAACGGACGTGGCTGGTGGCGGTCATTCGCAACTCACCTCCACACAGGCCGGCACGGGCAGGCCGGGGGCGGCGTGTGCGCTCGTCGTGATCGCCGTAGTGGTCCGCCCGTCGGGGAGCGTGAGCCGAGATCCAGGCGGGCAGTCGAGGCCGGGCGCGGCGATCACGGTCGTGCTGCTGACAACCTCGCGGCCGTCGGCGCCGCGAACCTGCCGGACGGCGGCTGACACCAGGGCGGGCACGGCGACGGCGGGCGGCCCGTACTGCGGTCCGTACGCGCTGTCGCCGAGGTACGGCTCGACCGTGATCAGGTGCCGCAGTAGCCAGCCGGGAACACGGCTCACCAGATCACCCCCGGCAGTAGGCCGGCACGGGTAAGGGCGCGGTGTGCTCGGGGGGCGAGGTCTACGTCGCCGGCGGCGGCGGGGCCCGCTTGGCGGCCGGACAGGGACACGGGGCCGATGCTCACCGAGTCCCAACGGCCGGCCGCGCCGGTGCCGTCGTCGCCTGTGGCGACGTGGTACTCGACCTGAGCGCACACAGCGTCGGCGAGGGCATCCTCGACTTCCCGATCGGTCGGCATGCCTGTGGCGTCGGTCCGGTACACGGCGGTGAGTAGGGCGTCGTCGACGTCCTCGGACGCTCGGGCGAGCAGGCGGTCGGCGTCGGCCGGGGCCGGCTGGCCGGTCCACGCCGCGAGTTGTTCGGGGGTGGCGTAGACGCGACCGGCCACGGGGTCACGCCTCCTTGCTGCGGGAACGCGAACGCCCCGCGGGCTTGGCGGCCGGCGGGGCGTCGGGTTCGGTCTCGTCCGTGGTGGGCGTCGGATGGTGGCGGCGCAGCATCATCACGCGCCCCCGGGCTTAAGGGTGCCGACGCACACGCCGCGGTCGTTCAGCCGCTTCACGGCGTAATGGACGTTGGTGGTGATCACGGTGGTCCGCTTGAGAATGTCGCGGTCCGTCTCCACCACCGGGCGGCGCTTGTACAGCAGGCCGAGAGACCCTTGCTTCAGCAGGAGGAACGTTCCGGCCGCGACTCGGTCGGTGATGATCACGGGCATGCCCGCGATGGCGCCAACCTGCCCGGTGGTGACCGGCGTCGAGGCGCCGAGGGTGGCGGCGTTGATGAACTGGGTGTCGGTGAAGATCTGCGCCATCTGCGCGGAGTTGATGAAAAGTCCGGCGAACTGGTCCGGCTCGAACTCGTCGCCGAAGCTGGCCAGGGCGGGAACGATGGCGTCCTTCCACGTGAATTCGGCGCCGGCCGCGGTGGTGAACGTGTACGGCCGGCCGCCGCCCTGGCTGGTCTCGTCGGCCTGTGCCTGGGTGATGAGGTCGCCGTCGACCTTGCGGGCGGCCAGGATGCCGAACTGCCGTTGTGCCTCGCCGCGGGGGTCGCCGAGGGCGGTCAGCATGGCCGTGTCGGTGATCTCGACTGCCTTGCCCACTTCACGGATCGTGGCGTGGCTGGAGGTCTGGCCCATGACGGCGGTGCCCATGGGCACAGCCTCGGTCAGTTCGTCGAGGTCCCCGAGCGTGCCCCACTTGGGGAAGTTGATGGTGTCGCCGGGCTGCCCGGCGAGGGTGTCGTCGGACTTCACGGCGGACGATCCGGCGACGCGCACGGCGCCGCGGAATACGCCCTGCGCCATGTCGGCCCACACTTCGGGGACGATCAGGTTCGATGCCTTGGTCTCAGCCATGGCGGTGCTCCTCTTCTCCGGCGCAGCGCCGGGCGGTTGGTGTTGCCCGGCGGCGGGCGCCGGGGCTAGGACCCGGCGGCGAGGCGCCGGTAGGTGTCGGGGTCGGACTGGAACAGCTCGGCGCGCTGGGCGTAGTCCATGGCGGCGAACTGGGCGGGGGTGACGCCCTGGGACGGGGGCCCGGCGAACTCAGTGCCGGCCCGCGCTGGTCCGGCCGGCCGCTGGACGGCGAGCTTGGGGTTCGCGGCGACGGCGGCCTCGACGGCGGCGCGCACCGCGGCGACGTCGGCCGGGTCGAGGTCGGCGACGGCGGCGGCGAAAGTCCGGGAGTCGAGTAGGGCGTCGGGGTCGCCGCCGGCCTCGCGCGCCGTGCGGTACACGGCAAGCTCGACGGCGGTCTGTCGGGCCCGCTGCTGCTCGTCGGCGAGCTGCTGCGTGAGCGCGGCCGGGTCCGGCGGGGTGTCGTCCTGAACCAGGCCCAGGGCGCGGCCGATCTGCTGTGCCAGTTCGGCGCGGGCCTCGTCGGCTGCGGCCTGCTTCGCGGTCACGCGCTGCTTGCCCGCGTCCCGGCGGGCGGCGGCGAGCTGCTGCTCAAGGCGCGTGATCGTCGCCGCGGCGTCCTCGCCCTGGGGCGCGGCCGCCGGCGGCGAGGTCGGGGGAGAGGTGGGTTCGGTGGTGTCGGCCGGGCCGGTCTCGCCCTCGCTCATCGGGGCGGCCTGCGGTGTGCCGGTGTCGCTCATGGTGTGCACTCCTGGTGCGTCGGCCCGCTCCTGGCGGGCATGTTCGGGCATACGAAAAGGGCCCGCCATGGCGGGCCCCTGGGGTGTGGTGGGTGAGTGGTGGCTACCGGGTGGCGGTCGCCGGGCGCTCTTTGGCGTACCCCTTGACCCATGCCGTCCGCAGCAGGGAGTCACGCGGGTATGGGCAGGTGCGCACGTCGTCGCCGCGGCGCCCGGCCGCAGCACCGTCTGTGACGGCCCTGACGATGTCCTCGCGCGTCCCCATCGCTCCCCCTACCGCTTGTTCTGGTGGTCGGATTCGTTCTTGCGGGCGCCGGCGGCCCAACGCTGCTCGCGGCCGGTCGCCTTCTCGATGAACTCGGCCTGTGTCATGCGGCCGTTGGCGGCCCACCACTGGCGTAGCTCTTCTGAGGCACGAGCGTATGCGATGCGGGCCGGCCCGCTGAATAGTTCAACCGGGTTGATGCCTGCGGCGCGTGCCCGGGTGTTGAGAAGGTAGCCGTTACAGGCGTCCTCAGCGTCGAGGTACTGCCGGTAGACGTACTCCTCGTACAGGGCGCGTGCCTCGGCTCGGGTGACCGTGCGGGCGGTCTCCTCGGCTACTCCGCGGGCGGCGTCGGCCGCGATGGTCGCGGCCAACTCCTCGGCCCATGACGCGTCATCGGCGAGGGCGCCCCACCCTTCCGGGTCGGGGGCGGTGCCCATGGCGTCGGCGAGGGCGTCGCGGTCGGCGAGCAGGTCGTCGACCGCGTTCCCGGTGGCGGCCGGCGGCGGAAGGTCGACGCCGTCGCGCCGGTCCATCTCGGCGGCGATCCGCATGAGTTCGGATTCGTCGGCGTACTGCATGCACCAGGCGAGGGCGTCGTCGCCCACGCCTGCGAGGTCATCGGCGAGGCGTCCGCCGGGGAAGTACGTCGCGAGCATGTCGCGCCGGTGCGCCTCGGCGGCGAGGTCGGCGCGGTCCTCCGGGCTGGCGTGCCGGGCCCGGGTGGCGAGGTCATGCTCGGACAGGCCGGCCAGATCGCGACGCGTGTCCGGCAGACGGCCGGTGCGGTCGCGGCGGGAGATCTCCGCCAGGACGCGCAGCGTGTCGCCGTCGTCGAGGTGACGGAACGCCTGGGCGAGGTCGTGGTCGCTGAACGCGAGCAGGTCGTCGGCGAGGCGTCCGCCGGGGCGGACGCGGGCGAGCAGGTCGTCGAGGTCGCGGCGGTCGGCCTCGGCCTCGACCCGGGCGTGGGCGCGGTCGTCGAGCAGGCCGGAGCCATGGGCGCCGGCGAGCTGGTCGTCGTGCATCTCCCGTACCGACCGATCGTCGCCGGACCACACGCGGGCGGCGTCGAGTTGCTGAGGCGTCGCCTCGGTGCGCGGGGCGGGGAGGTTCGAGGCGCCCGGCTGCTCACGGTGGCGCAACCGCCGTAGGTCTGGGTGGGCGGCGAGGTGGTCGCGCATGGCGCCTTGCCACTGTCTGACCTTGGCGCGGGCGGCGCGCTGCGCCTCGGGCGTGACGGCGGCTGCCTCACGGTTCTTCCACTTCCTGATGCCGCGCTCGATCTCCCGCTGTCGCTGGCCGGCCTCGTAGCCGGCAGGGTCGCTCTCGACGACGTCCACGGGCGTGATGCCGGGGGTGTAGGCGCTCACGGAGTGCCTACAGTTCGGGTGCTGCAATCCGGCGCGGCGGGCCTCGTCGAGCGATCCGGCCACGTTCACCCGGATCATGCGGCCGTCCTCGGTCGCGTGCTCGGCCTCGACGGTGCGCTCGCCGTCCGGCCCGCCCACGGTCAACACCTTGCGTTCCCAGGGGCGGCACAACGGGCACTCGCGGGGCGAGCTGGACACGATAACCAGGTCGACCCCGGCCTCGGTGAGCGTGCGCATGTGCGCCTCGGTCGCGGCGCGGCCCACGCTGGTGCGCACCGCCATTTCCGCGTAGGAGGTGAGCTGCCACCGTCGCCCCGCGCGGTCGCGGAACGAGGTGATGCCCTGGTCGGCGAACCGGCGCATGGCATCCTGTGTTGCCTGCCGGCGGGTGCCAGTGCCCAGTAGCGGCGTCGCGGTGACCTCGGCGACGACGCCGCGGTACCCGTCCTCGACGGCCCGCAGGATCGAGCGGTGCCGGTCGGTGAGCAGGTCGACGGTCTCCTGTGCGAGGCGGTCGACGGCCTGCGCCTGCGGGGTGACGTCGTCGACCAGGCGGTGGGCGTCGTCCGGCAGGGCGCCCAGCTCGGCGACGGCGGCGCGGTGCCCGGTGTTGTACGCGTCGACGACGGCCTCGAACACGTCGAGGCTCACGGCCTTACCGAGTTCGTCGACAACGGCCTGTGAGGCGCGGCGCACGGCCTGGACGGCGGCGAGCTTCCGCTCGACCCAACCGGGTGCGTCGAGGCCGTCGGCGAGCTGCCGCGCGATGATGCCCAGTAGCCGTTCCTCGGCCGCGGCATACAAGTCCCGGGTACGTGCGGCGAGGGGTTCCACCATGCCGGGGTGAATCGGCATAACCACCCCCGATGATTTAGCCGCACGCCTCAAGGGGCATGAATTTGTTACTCAGCTTCCATTTTATTGCGTAATCGTCGCCCAATTCGGGGAGGCTGTGGGCTTGCGTCACGGCACCGTTTCCCGATTTCCAAAGCTGCCCGGCCGGGTCTTGGAAGTACAGTTCAAGCTCCCCCATCTGTTCGAGGGTGTCGAGGCGCTTGCCGTTGTCGCCAAGGTCGTAGGTTTCCCTAGTGCATGGCGGCACCAGGGAGAAATCGAAATAGTCGTAGACGCCGCTGGGTGCAGTTTTCGTTACGACTACCGCATGCTCGGCAGAGGTTAGGCTGCGGTTCTCAACCACCAGAGTCGTAGAAGGCCGACTGGAGCCGTCCGTAGTCGATGCGTCACGCCAAAAATTAACCCTACCGGCTTCCTTTTTGGCGTTAATCTCTCCGCTTTCACGCTGATCTGCGTAAGTGAGAAGGCCGATAATAAGGGCGGGAATGGCGAAAAGGTTAGCTAGGACCGAGAGGGTTGTGTTCACCTTCTCTCGCCGTGTGGCGATTCTCTTCTCTTCCGCCGACTTCCTTTCTATTGCTTTCTCGATGCGGCGATTGTGAGTTTGTAGGGGAATTCGGGGAACTGGACGTCGTAACCGTCGTGGCATGGCTACCTGTTTACTGAAAAGCCATTAGGGTTCGCGCCTTGTTCGCGCAGGGCGAAAACGTTAGAGGGGAAAGCCTGTAACCGGATCGGGGGCCACTGCCCCTGTCTCGGCGAGGATCGCGTCGACCTCGGCCTGTACCGCGGTGTCGTCCCATCCGGGGTTGAGGATCTTCACCTTCGTCGCGGTGCTGACGGCGCCGGCACGGTTGAGCAGGTCGAGCGTGGTCGCGGTGGCCTGCTGCGACTCGGCCACCCCGTCGCCGAACTCCACACGGGGACGTGCGGGAACGTGCTGCTGCCCGAACTGCACGGCGTCCAACTGCAACAGGACATGGCACATGTCGGCGACCGCGTGCCGCCAGTAACCGGCCTTCTTCCGGCGGGTCACCATGGAACGGGCATCGCGGCTGTCGACCTCGGTCGCGGTGGCGGGCTGCCCGTCACCGTCGAGGCCGAACGACTGCGCGCTGTATCCGGCGGCCTGCGCAGCCTGCCGTGTGATCGCCTCGGCCGTGCGACTGTGCTCCTCGACCCGGATAGCGAACTGAGCCAGGGTGATACCGCCGGCCCCGTCGGTCGGCGGGATTCTCAGGCTGTGCCAGACCTCGCGGTCGTCGTCCCATGACGCTCCCTGGCCGGGGCCGTCGTTGCGCATGTAGCCGTCCGGCACGATGAGCCGTGCGCGAGCGAGGCGAATGTCGCGCATCCAACTCGTCCACGTCTCGTCGAGGGAGTCGAACAGGTCATGTATCGGGGCGGCGTAGTCGCTGCGCCCGATCGGCGCTCCGCGGTGCAGCCGGTTCGGCAGCATGTTGGGGACGTACGCGGCCGTGAGGTCACGAATTCCGGTCGCGATGGTGTCGCCGTCGCCCTCGGGGTCGAGGGAGTCGACCAGGTCGGTGGTGTCGGCGTGCTCGGTGAGCGGAACCCGCCGTCCGACGGTGCCGACGGTGCCCTCGTACAGGGCGTGCACGATGCGGCCGGATTCGTGGCGCTCGAAATGGCGCCACACGGTCGACTCGGTCGAGCCGTCCAGCTCGCGCCAGAAGTTCACGGCGCGCAGCATGCCGAACCGGAATTCGGGCACGGCCCCGTCCGGCTGCATGACGGTCAACAGCGGCCGGTCGGCCAATTCGCGGTCCCACGTGGCTCGGAGGAAGACACCGGACAGGGCGGCGGCCTGCTCGGCGGCGCCCAGGAACACCTGTTGCGCGCGGCCTTCGTCGAGCAGCTGCTCAAGGCGCGCTTGCGTGGCGGCGTCCTCGACGGTGATCGCCGGCATGTCTGCGAACAGCAGGTCGGCCGAGGTCGACGCGATGTCGCCGGCGAGCGGTATGTGTAGCCGGTTGTCGCGACGGTCGACGTGGTGCTCGACCGACCGTCGACCCCACAGGCGGCGGCGCTCTGCCCGCTGCGGGTGGTGGGTGTAGGTGCGGGCCAGGCGCCGTCGGTCGCCGCTGTACCACGCGTCATCGACGCGCATCGCGCGGTAGTACGGCGCCCACTGCGGGGGCGGCCAAGGTGCGCCGATCTCCGGCAGGGGCATGGGGCCCTCCAATGGTGATCACTTGCGGAAGCGTCGTATCTTCCATGACATGACTGAACGGCCTTATGTGCGCAATGAGATGAGTGGCAACGCCAAGGGGCCCGTCGTGCAGTCCGGTTCCATGCGCGACGTGGTGATCAACTCATCGGCTGCGCCAATGACGGAGACACAGCGTCGTTGGGAAGAGCGTCAGCGCCGCATCCTCGAAGAGGAGGAAGTCCAGCGCGACAAAGACCAGCGCCACACTTTCCAGTATGTGAAGTTCACGCGTTGGCGGCGGCGCTTCTGTCTGGTTATGGGGGTGTTTGTGGCAGTTTTCGGCGTGTTGGGGGTTGTTGAGGTAATCGCAATCGCGAAGGTGTTCGTGGCCCTTGCCTTCCTGTTTTCCATCGTTTTTGCGATCGGCTGGCTCAAGGCCACTTGGATTCTGTGGAGGTGGGATGCGGGGCGGACGATCAAGGTCCCGCAAAGCCGTCTGTATTGGTGAGCAGGGGGCGCCACTCGTGCGCCGTTGAGTGGACGGCGTAGCGCAGCGCATCGGTGCTGTGGTCGTCGACCTTCAGCGGTGCGTCAACGCCGCGCTCGGTAGCTTTCGGATCCCAGCTGTAGCCGGGCAGTTCGGCCAGCAGTCCCTCGCACGACTGGTGTACGAGCAGACGGCCGGCGGCGAGCAGGCTCGACACGGACCGGATGCCGTCGGCGACGGCGTTCGAGGCGCGGGCGAGGCCGGGGTGTCCGTCCTGCCACATCTGCGTTGAGAACGACGCTGCGCTCGGGTCGATGAACGTCCACTCTGGCGTAATGCCGAGGTCGTCGAGCCACGTCCGGACGGCGGCGCTGTACTGCGCGTCAGTCATGCTGCGGTGCGTGGCGCGGGAGTCGTGTCGCCACTCCGCGGCGACGTACAGCCGGCCGTCGACTCCTTCGCCGAGCAGGACCCCGGCGAACGGGTTGGTGGTGCCGTAGTCGATTCCGCACCAGTACCGCCGCATGTCGGGGAGTTCGGTGACGACGTGTCGCTGCTCGTCCCACATGTCGTAGATGGCGCCCTCGGCGACAACCCACGCGCCGTCAATCATGCGACGTTTCCAAAGGCCGACGTACTCGGCGGCGAGGTCGGCGACGTAGACGGATGACAAGCTCGGGTTGTCGGACAGGCGGAAGTGCCAGGCTCTCAAGTTCAGTTCGGCGGCACGGTCGAGGTAGCTAACCTTCAACCAGTGGCGCGGTGAGTCGGGGTTCGTGGTGGCGAGCAGGCGGGCTCCGGGGACGGACAGGCGGGCAAGGAGCTGCGTCCAGAACCCTTCGGGGAGCAGCGTCGCCTCGTCGGCGTACGCAAGGCATGCAGTCAGGCCGCGCAGGCGGCCCTCGGCGCGGGCGTCGGCCGCGCCGATCAGGTGCACGGTGCGGCCGAGGATGACGGCCGTGGTCGCGCCGCGGGTGTGCCGTACCTGCCGGGCGGCGGGCCCGAACAGCGCTTCGTCGGCGAGGGGTTCGAGGCAGTTGCGTTCGATGGTCTGGAGCGACCGGCCGCAGATCACGATCAGTCCCGATGCGGGCGCCTCGGCCACGGCCAGGATGAACGCCAGCAGCGAAGCGACGGTCTTGCCGGAGCGCACCGCACCGTGCCACAGGCAGATACGGGCGGTGGCCTGCGCGATGGACTGGAGCTGTTTCCGGGACAGCGGTAGGGAGTCGAGCACAGGCTCACCCCCCGGTGTCGGCCACGTGGTCCGTCTCGGCCTGGTCGGCGTCGGCGAACGCGGCGCGCAGGCCGCGGGCAAGGTCGGTGAGCATGGAACGGACCTCGCCCGTACCGGTGCCGGCGTCGATCTCCGCGAGCCGCGCGGCGCTCGTCAGGTATGAGCTGATCGCTTGGGAGTGGTGGCGCTCATCCTGGGCGGGCGGCTCGTCGGAGATCACGCGGACGGTGCGGCCGTTCGGCAGCAGCTCGGCGCGGGTATAGGTCGGAGCCTCGACGCGGTCGAGGTTGGCGGAGGCACGGACGTACAGGCGGCCGACAAGCTGCCGGCGCTGCTCGGCGAGGTCAAGCTGCCGTGCTGCGGTGGCCGGAGCAACCCGCGCCCCTCCCTCGAACCGAAGCCCTTCATCGCGGGCGATCTTCGACACGGTCGAGCTGCTGCGCCCAATGGCGCGTGCGATGGCGTTCCGGGACTGACCGGCGGCGTGCAGGCGGCGAACCTGCTCGCGGTCTTGGTCGGTGATCGGGTCGGGCACGGTCACCTCCCGGGCATGCGAACGGCCCGGCGCCGTTGGGCAACCGGGCCGGGGCAGGGTGCGCTAATTCTCGGCCGCAACCAACTTCTTGAGGTGCGACAGCAGCTCGGCGCGCCGCTCGTTCGACGTGGCCGACTGGTTGCGTGCGGAGTATCCGAGGGCGAAGCGGTCGGCCTGCTGCCACCCCTTCATGGTCTTGATCCAGTGAGCCGATACTGCGGGCGACTCGAACTCGTACACGCTGACGGTGTTGGTGGTGATGAGCTGCGCGCAGTCGTTCTTGCTCGGCGTCTTCCCGATCGCCTTGTTCGAGCATGAGGCGGTGTTGTCGGTGGGGTTTCCGAGGGTCGTGACACCGGTGGCCTCCGCGAGCTGCTTCGCGACGCTCATAGCGGTGAGGCGGTCGGTGGTGGGCTTGCTCGCGCTCTTGGTTGGGGTGGCGTCGCTGTTGTTGCATGCGGTGAGTGCTGCAAGCGCGGCGACGACAGTAAGGGCGGCGGTGGCGCGGTTCTTCACGGGTGGTCCCCCCACGGTTGGTGTGCAATCCGTGGTGGAGACGTGTGCGCTCCGTGAATGGTTGTACGGGCACAAGCGAACGCCCCGTCGCGGGGGAGACGACGGGGCGTTCGGGGTGGCTGCTTCCGGGCATGCCGGAGACGCCGCCGATTAGATCACGGATCGGTAACGGCGCGCAACGGGCATCCGCACGTGCGGCCGGCGAACCGCGAGCGTCCGGCGCGGCACGGGCGGTCGGGTGATGTTGGCGTACAGGCTGGCGCTGGTCGCGTCCTCGGCGAGTTGGCCACGCTCGCCGCCCGTCGACTCCCACAGGGCAGCGATGCGGGCGGCGGCGACGCGGGCCGTGGCGCGGTCGGCGGCGGTGATGTCTACGCGGACGATTCCGGGGCCGGCCCATGGTGCGGTGTCAGTCATGGTGATGGGCACGCCGGACGCGCCCCGGCGGTTCGTCGGACGGACCGGATTCACCCGACCGTGTTCCGCACGCGTGCGTGCGACGCCCTGCTCGACCGGTCGTACGGCGCGCCCCGCCGTGTCATACAGGGGGGCGCGCTTGCGTCATACGGCCTGGTCAGCCTGTCGGACGGCCCGGTACGGCTCCATGGTCGCCCCGGTGATCACGGGGGCGACGCCGGCCGGGTAGTGCCCGCGGGCCCACGTCTCGTAGTACACGTTCGCCAGGATGAGCAGCGCTTGTCGGACGGCGGTGGAGGCGTCGCAGCCGGTCTGCATGATCACGCGCAGATCGTCGTACATGCCCTCGTCGAGGATGCGCACGGACAAGGGGCGGCCGACGGCGGGCGGGAGGTTCGAGCCGGCGTTCGGCCGCTCGGTAGGGTGGGTGGTGGCCATGTGGGGGTTGCTCCCATCTGGTTAGTCGGGCCCGTATGGCGGTGAGGTCGCCGGACCGGGCCCGCGCTGCTGTCTGAGCTACGGAGTGTCGCCGTTTTGCTGCCTGCGGTACTCCCGCGCCCAACGGCGGCGGCCGGCAGCGTCGTCGTGAGTGCTGGCGCGATCTTCGTCGGCGGATGGCTCGGCCGCAGTGATCGTGTTCTTTTCGTGGGCGGCCCGCTGCCGCTCCTTGCGGATGAGGTCGTACACGCGTGAGGGCGTGAGGCCGATTTCCTCGGCGATCTGCGGTGGCTTCATGCCGCGGCCTACGTTGCGCATGATCAGTTCGGGTGTGGCAGCGACGGCAGCCTCGCCGGCGACGCGCAGTGCACGCACGTCGTCGAGGTCGAGGTCGTCAGCCACGCTGTTGATGAACGCCTGACGCTCTTGGGGGTCTTGGTGGCGCTCGTACTGCTCGGCGATCACGCGCACGTATTCGAGCGGGTCGCGGTCGTCGGCGGGGTCGCCGCCGGCCGCGATGATCTCGGCGCGGCGGTTGTGCTCGAACTCGTTGAAGATCGCGAGCATCGCCTCGGTGAATCGCTGCGTTGCCGGGGTGGGCTGGAGTCCCTGCCGGGCTGTTGCGCGGCGGTTGTGTTTGGCGAGGGCCTTGCCCTGCTCGGCCGGGCTTTCGGGTGGATCGTTGGTGGTCACGTGGTGTTGTTCCTGTCGGTGTGGGTCGGGGCCCGCCCTCGGTTGAGGGTGGGCCGGTCGGGGGTGCCTACTCGGCGCGGGGGTTAGGCGAACAGCGCGCCTTGTTCGACGTCCGGGCCGAGGTCGAACAGCACGGTGTCGGCCGGGGGCGTGTTGGCGATCCAGCCGCCGCGCCACGTGCCGTCGAGGGCGGCGCGGGCGGCGGTGACGTCGGGGTGCGAGGCGTTGCTCGGCGTGCTGCCCTCGGCCGTGCCGGCGTGCGCAACGACAACGCCCTCGACGACGCGCCGCTCGGTAAGGGCGTCAACCTCGACGCCACAGGTAGCAACGTCGTCGGCAAGCTGGTCGACCTCGGCGGTGGCCTCGCGGGTGTCGGTGAGTACGTGGAGTGCTGCCTGCCCCTTGGGGGAGATGCGGTAGCGCTTGGCCTTGTACGGCTGACCTTGGAAGTTGGTGCCGGTCTCGCCGGTCTCGCCGGTCTCGAACTTCTCCACTAGGTCGCGCCGGATCAGAGCTTGGAGGCTCGGGTGTGTTACGCCCTTGGGCAGTTCAGCGAGCCCGGCGGTAGTGGGCCAAGATCCGGCGGCAGCGACGGCGGGCAGAACGGCGCGCATCTTGGGCGTGAGCTTCCGGGCGGTGGCTTCGGCCTCGGCGTCGACGGCCTCGACGGTCTCGGCAACCTGGACGGCAGCGGCGGCGAGGGGGGAGGCGTCGGCGAGGCGGCGGGCCTCGGCGCGCTTCTCGGCGGCGCGGTGGCAGGTCGCGCACAGCTCGTATCCCTTGTCGAACAGGGCGGCGGCGTCCTCGACGTCAAGGTACGCAGTGATGGCGCGACCACAAAGGCCGTCGTCGTTGCTCGGCGAGTAGTGCACGCGCTTGCCCTTGCCGATCACGGCGTACCTGACGCCGGCCTGCTCGGTGAACGTCAGGCTGTCGACGGATTCCTCGGTGGTCTTGGTGATTCGCGTGTTCATCGGGGGTTGCTCCCTTGGGTTGGTGGGTGCCGGGTGAGGTCCGGCGTGGTCCCCACTGTAGCCACTTGTCATGTTGCTTCACAAGTGGTTTGACAAGCTGGATCACAAAAGGGGGCACCGCTCAACTGCGGTACCCCCATGGGATGTTCGGCTGGACGCTGCTACGCGGCGGCACCCCGTCGGCGCCCGTCGAGGGCCACCCACAGGCCGACCAGGTCGACGCCCCGCCACACCCGCCGACGGCCGGCGAGGTCGACGGGGGCGGCGCATGCTTCGCCAGTCGAGCAGGTCACGACCGGTTCGCCGTCCGGCCGGGTGTGGCCGGCGAGCTGCCCGGCGCACCAGGGGCACGGGTCGTCGAGGGCAGTCGTCCGGTCGCGGCCGAGGGTCCGCTCGACGGCCCGCCGCGCCCGGTGCGCGGTGTCGGCGATCTGGTCGAGCAGTCGCGGCGGCGTCGGTGCGAACAGATCGCCGTGCGGCTCGTCTTCGGCGCGCCCCTCGATCCACACGGCGGCCCAGTGCAGACCGAAAGCCCTGCTGCCGGGGGAGGTTGGGGCCTGGTAGCGCCAGCGGGCGGGGTCGGCGGCGTCGGCCTGGTCGGTGGTGATGTGGCCGTGAGCGTCGCGGGTCGTCCGGATGGGTCGCTGTACCTGCTCGGCGACCTGGTCGGCGAGGTCGAACAGGGCGCGCTCGACTTCGATCGCGGCGTCGAGGGCGGACAGGTTGAGCGGGGCGGGGTGCTCGCGCAGCACCAGGGGGAGCCGGCCGAAGGTGGGCTCGGCCGGTACGGCGTCGTCCTCGACGTGGTGCTCGTCGGCGGCGAGCTGGTCGAGGAATCCGCGGGCCTCGCGCGGCGGCCACTCGGCGGCCGGCCGGCGTTCGATGGCGGCGAGCAGGTCGCCCCACGCCTCACGGACGGCGGCGAGGTCGACGGCGGCGCGGTGGGCGCGCGGCGAGGTGGGGGCGGTGGTTGTCATGGTGGCTGCTCCTGGTGCTCAGTGCTGGGCGAGGGCGGCGAGTTGCTGCTCGGCCTCGGCGGCGCGCTGCTCGGCCTCCTCGATGGCGGCCTCGGCGGCGCGGGTGCGCTGCTGCTCGCGTCGGACGGCGGCCTGTTGTCCGCCGGCCTCGCGCCGGTACCGGTCGGCGTCGGCGACCTCGGCCTCGACGTGGGCGCGCAGTAGGGCGGCCTCGGCCGCGGTGAGCACTACGCCCCGCTGGGCGCGGGAGAGCAGTACGAGCAGGGAGTCGCGGCGTGCGGTGCGGGCGGCGGCGCGGTCGGTGCGGCGGCTCATCGCTGGGCCCGCTCGTCGAGGCGCGCGGCGTGCTTGTCGAGCATCCGATGCACGCTGCGCATGCCGGTGATCGAGCCGCGGGTGCTGCGTGTGACGCCGTGCTCGGCGCGGTAGTCGTCGGCGTGCTGCTTGGCGAGTGCGGCGAGGTTGCGGGTGTGGGCGGCGAGCAGGACGTAGGCGGCGGCGAGGGCCTGCTCGGGGGTGCGCGGGGCGTCGTCGAGTAGGACGTCGCGCAGCGTCGCGAGGGCGGTGTCGGGCTCGGCCGCGTTGAACGCGAGGGCGGCGCGCACGTCGGCGACCCAGTCGGCGGCCGGCGGCTGCTCGGGGTCGAGTTGGGCGGTGATGTGGTCGAGCAGGGCGTCGAGGCCGGCCGGACGGTGGGGTGCGGGGGCGCTGGTCAAGGGGGGCTCCTGTCGGTGCGGGGCGGGGGCGACGCGGTGCTCACGGTGGTGACGGTGAACACCGCGTCGTTGGTGGGGCCTTGGGGCGGCTGGCTACGCCTTGCGTGGGGCCTCGGTGCCGCACGTCGAGCAGATGAAGCCGGCCGGCGGCTGGTCGCCGCACTGCTCACAGGCGCCGATCGGGGTGAGCAGGCCGGCGGGGGAGAGGCCGAACAGGGCGGCGGCGACGGCGAGATCGTCGGCGGCCCACGCTCGGCCCCCGGCGCGCTCGGCGACGCTCCACGTGGCGGCGTTCATCGGCCGGCCGGTGATCTCGCCCCAGTGCTGGCCGGCCTCGGCCTGAGTCCAGCGGTGGCGCCGGCGCAGCACGCGGACGTTGGCGCTGATGATCGCGGCGAGCGTCGGCGCCTCGGCGGCCGGAGCAGACTCGGTCGCCGCGGTGCGCTCATAGTCGTGCTCGCCATCGTGTCCTTCGCCGTCGAGGCACTGGCGGCCGTGGGCGGACTCGGCGGTGCGGCACTGCTCGGTCATGGTGTGTCCGTTCGGGTCGTGTGGGTGGGAAGGGGTGTTCCTGCGCGCGGGCCGGCCTGCGACCGGTCGCGCGGACGGTCTAGAACGGCGGCGGCTGGTCGCTGAACTGGGTCGACCACTGGTCGGCCTGGGGCTGGCTGTAGGGGCGTTCCTGGGGCTGCTGGGCGCCGCCGTTGTTGCCGTTGGCCTTGGTGACGGTGGCGGTGGCGCGGAGCAGAGAGGGGGCGACCTCGTCGGCCTGGATCTCGTACGAGGACCGGGTCTTGCCTTCGCGGTCTTCGTATTGGCGCTGGGTGAGTCGGCCGGTGACGATGACGCGCATGCCGCGGGTGATGGATTCGGCGACGTGCTCGGCCTGCTGGCGCCACACGGCGACGGCGAGGAACAGGGGCTCGCCGTCCTCCCATTCGTTGGTCTGCCGGTTGAACTTCCGGGGGGTGTTGGCCATGCGGAAGTTGCAGACGGCGGCGCCGCTGGGGGTGAACCTCAGTTCGGGGTCGGCAACGACGTTGCCGGTCATGGTGATGGTGGTCTCGCCACTCATGGCTATGCGGCCCTTTCGAGGGTGGGGGCGGTACGGGGTCGGATGGGCTCGACGGCGGCGAGGCGGTTCTCGCGGGCACGGGCGCGTGCTGTGCGGGCGGCGGCGTTCTTGCACGCCCGGCACTTCCTCGTTCCGTTCTTCGCGCGGATGGTGTTCGCCTGGTCGTACGCGTGGCCGGCGGGGCAGTGCGTGACGGCGGCGCGGGCGGCGACGTGGTTCGTCGAGCGGAGGATGTTCACGCGGTGCGTGACGGCGTCGAGGTGGGCCGGGTTGACGCATTCGCGGCGGCGGCACCGGTGGTCGATTTCGAGGCCGGCGGGTATGGGGCCGACGTGCTGCTCGTAGGCGTAGCGGTGGGCCTTGACGGTGCGGCCCTCGATCCAAAAGGCGCCGTAGCCGCGCTCGTTGGTGGCGCCGGTCCACAGGTGGCAGGGGCCGGGGCAGTGCCGGCGGAGTGACCAGGGGCCGGAGGTGCGCACCTTAGCGGTGAACCGCTCGGTTGGAATGGGCTGGCCCATGGACGTACCTCCTGCTGGATATAGGTCGTTCCCAATGTTCTTTCCGTGGGTGGCCCAAGCCATCCACGGATGGAAGATAGCGCAAAAGGGGCGGCGCAGGCTGTTCGATTCCCGCCCCCCCTGGCGAGGCGCTACGCGGCTGCTGGGCGGTCGTTCTCGGCGTCGTCGAGGGTGATCGTCCATCCCGCGGCGGTCAGTTCCTCGACGACCTGCTCGGCCATGTCCCTGGCGCGCGTATCGGCGGCGCCGAGGGTTTCCTCGACGGCGGCGCGCACGGCGGCGCGGGCGGCGGCGGGAATCATGCGGCCGGCTCCTGGGGTGCGTAGTGACGGGCGGTGGCGCGGTCGAGGCGGGTCGGGTGCGCGTCGCGGCGAGGGATGCGGCGGTAGTTGACGCACGGGGCACCGACGGCGGCGCGGCACTGGTCGTAGGGGCACGGCACGTCGAGTGCGTCGGGCAGTCCCTCGATGGCGAGGCGTTCCCGCTCGGCCTGGCGTGGCCGGTACGGGGCGAGGGCATCGCGCACGGTCCTGGGCACGTAGTCGCCGAGGGCGGCGAGGCGTTCGGCGGCGGCCTGGTCGCGCTCCTCGCGGGTGCCGCCGGTCAACTCGCGGAACGTGGCGGCCGGGGCGGCGCCGGTGGCGACGGCGTGCCGGCCGGCGGCCAGCGCGGCGCGGTACGCCGCGGCGTCGTCCGGGTCGACGGCGGGCACCGGGTCGTGGTGGCGGTCAATGACGTCGCGGTGGAAGTCCCACCACGGACGGGACACATCCGACGGCTTGATCGGGTAGGGGCTGGTCGCGATGTGGTGGCGGACGACCTGTGCGGCGTCCCAGTGCTGCCCGTTGGGGTGCGGGGCGGTCGGCGGCACGTCGGACAGCAGGTCTGCCCAACTGTCGAGGGTTTCGCCGGCGGCGGCCTGGTCGGTGGGCGCGCTGCGCGGGTCGAGGCGCACGGCGTAGGCGAGCAGGGCGGCGACTTGTTCGCGGGTCATCGGGCGGTCTCCTTCGGCGAGTTGAGTGCGGCGGCGAACAGGTCGACGGCGCGGGCGACGCGGCCGGGGCGGGCGGCGTCGAGAGGGATCACGTCGGCACCGGGCGAGGTCGGGGCGCCGGCGGCCACCGGGGGGAGCGCGGTCCAGCCGGGCAGGAAGTAGCGCACGCTGCGGGGTCGGCTGCGGGCGTGGCGCCACTGCTCGCGGGCGTGGTCGACCAGGGCGGGCACGGCGGTGCGCTTCACGATCGCTTCGAGGCGGAACCACTCGGCCTCGGCGAGGGACCACTCGACGACGACGCCGGCCGCGGTGAGCGCGTCGCGCAACGGCGTCAGGTTTGGGGGCACGGCGGGCGTCGAGCTGTAGCTAGCTTGCTGTACCTCCGTAGGAGGTACAGAGGGACGGGACGGGTCGGGTCGGGGGGACCGTGACGGGTCCATACCGTCACGCTGTGACGGGGCGCCCTGACCTGCGATGTCTTCCGGAAACTCGATCTGATTCGCGGAGCTTTCGTGATTTTCGGCCGACGATTCGTCGTCGTTTCGCGGACGATTCGCAGACGAATCGATGGGATTTCGCTCCTGGTTCCGCTGAGCGGCGGCCTTCTCGCGGGCTCGCTGCTGCCGGTCGGCGGCCTTGGCTCGGTCGTCCTCGACGCGTGCGCGGGTCGGGTTGTAGGTCAGGAAGTCGTGCATCACGTAGTCGCCGGCGGGCGGCTGCTTGCACCGGGTGCAGTCGTGGCCGGCCGCGTGCCACAGGCCGGACGCGACCAGCTTTCGGGCCTGGGGTGCGGTGCCGTACAGCTGGGCGACCACGCCGGGGATGACTCCCTCGGTGAGGTGCTGGGCGGCGTACGCACCTGCCCGGACCCACAGGCCGAGAGAGGCGTTCCCGGCCTTCAACAGCTTGGGGTGCGCGTGGGCGGTGTCGTCGACCTTGAACCACGTCATGCGGTGGTGCTCCTTGGGAAGGGGCGCCGGCGGCGAGGGCGTTGGTAGCGCGTCCTCGCTGCCGGGCCGGTCAAGCGGCGGTGGAGTAGGGGCGGGTGCGGGCCGGTTGGTGGTCGTCGCGGCGCGGCCCGCAGGGATAGGGGCGCACAGGTTGTGCGCCGCACCGCGGGTTCCCGTGGGCGCAACCGTCCGCCGGCGGGTTGTTGCACGCGTTGCAGTACCGGCGGCCGTCGGCGCGGTGCCGGCCGTGTGCGGCCTGGTCGTGGTCGCACGCCGGTGTCCGGTGCTGCATTCCCGTGATCGCGGCGAGGGCGGCACGGTCGCGCTGCCTGGTCGTCTGGTCGTCGACATGGGCGGGCGAGCAGCACGTCGGCACGCCGCACGACGGCCGGACGCTGCCCATGGGCAGGCGGCCATGCCCCAGGATGAACGCGGCCTGAAACGCCGTGTAGTCGCGTCCCTGATGCCGGAAGCGGCCCCCGCCCTTGGTCGGGCGACTGGTCCACGCGAGGTGTCCGTCGGCGGTCTCGCGGGTGCGCTTGGCGAACGCCGCTGCGAGGCCGGCCGGGACAGACGCGGCCGGCGGCACCGGCGGCGCGGGTGCGTCGACCACGGCGAGTTGCTCGGGTACAGGCTCGACCGGTGGGGCGTCGAGCAGACGGCGCGTGTGGTCCACGCTGATGGCGGTCGCACCAGTCATTCCGCACCCCCCGCGGTGATCGCGGCGAGCTGATGCGCGAGGGCACCCGTACGCCACGCCTCGGCCGTCGCGTCCTTCCCGCCCTCGCGCCACGTAAGGGCATGGGTTCGGGCACGGGTGGGCTTGATGACGACGCCCGGCACGTCGTGCACTTCACCGGTCGTCTTGTCGGCGACCTTCGCGGCGCTCACGGCCTTCATCTCGGCGACCAACTCGGCAAGCTTCCACGGCTTGACGGTCCGCACGATGCGGGTCTCGGTCCACTCCTGGTCGGGCCACGTCCGGCGCACCCACAGAGCGAGGGCTTCCTCGTCGACGACTACCGGGCCCGTCTCGCCCTTACGGAGCGAGATCGTGGCGACCTGCTCGCCACTGGGCAGGATGGCGGCGATCCGCTCGACACCGTCGCGCGCCGCCGCGGCGTCGAGTGCCCTCTGTGTGCGGGCCCGGACGTCCTTCTTGGCGGCGGCAACACGGGCGGCGAGCAGGTCGAGGGCGGCCTCTTCGATCGCGAGGTCGCGCAACGACTCGACCGGCTGCTCGGCACTCATGCGCTCGCCCCCTTCGCGGCGTCGAGCAGGTCATCGCGCATCTCCCGCAGCTGCCCGACGGTGCCCTCGGCCGGCTGGCACTGGTGACGGTTGGCGAACGTCTCGTCGGCCTCGGCCCGGTCGGCGAGGCCGGCGGCGCGGGCGGCGTCGTACACCTCGCCCAGGGCGGCGGCCTTCTCCTGGTCCTGGTCGACCGGCTGCTCGGCGGCCGGCGCGCCCTTGGTCCACTGCATCGCTCGGCGCGGGGCGTCGGCGATCGGGCCCCGACGCTGCTCGCCCGGCTGCGCGGCGGCCCGCTTCTGCGCGGCGACCTGGTCGAGGCGAGCGAGGTAGTCCTCCGGAGCCCCGGCGGCGACGGCGTCGGCACGCACCTTGTCGAACGCCTCGGCGCTCTGCGCCCCTTGGGCCTCGGCGAGGTAGTCGCGGCGCGGCCCGGCCGGCGCCTGCTGCGGACCCGCCTGTCGGGCCGGGCGCGGGCCGCGCTGCTGCTGTCCCTGCCCACTCTGCTGGCGGCGGCCCTGCTGCCGCTGCTCGGTGCGCTGCTCGGGCGTCGGCTCCGGGTGGTGACGGTCGCCGTCGTCGATGCTGCGGCCGTCCACAGGCAGCATGAACAGCGTGAAGAGCAGGTACTTGAGGGCGGCGGACTGGGCCTTGTTGGTGGACTTGTCGGCGTAGTCGAACGCCTCGCCCGGCACGTCGGCAACCAGGCAGTCACCGGCCGGTCCGTATACCCGGTACCGCATGGTGATCACGGTTCGGGTCATCTTCCCGTCACGCTGCTGCGCGTGCTCGGCGATCGACGGAAGGATGAACACCCCGTGCGCCCGCAGCGGACCGGCCATGGCCGACATGACGTCATCGATGCCGCGGAAGGCGTAGTTCTGCTGCTCGTTGCGCTGGTTCTTCCCCACGGGCATCGCGTCGCGCATCACGGCGCTGATCGCGGCGAACACACGGGGGGCGTCCGCGGGGGTGCCGGCCGGGGCCGGAACGTAGACAACTTCCGGCGCGCCGACCGGCGCCGGGGCGACGTGCTGCTCGGCGAGGCGGGTGGGCAAGGTGGTGACGGTCACGGGCGCGGGCTCCGGTTCGTGCGGTGGCGGATATGAGCGGCGAGTCGGGTGATGCGGTCGGCGAAGCTGATCGCCGAGTCGGGGTCGAGCAGGTCGTCGAGGCCAGCGACGGCCGCCTCGGCGAGCAGGGCCTCGCGGCTCCCGTCCGCGGTGGCGGCGCGCATGGCCCGCTCGTACTCGGGCACGTCGTGCCCATAGATCGCGTGGTCGACAGCGGCGACGTTCTCGGCGTGGTGGACGAGCAGGGCACCGAGGTCGTCGGGTGCCTCGGCGTAGGCGACGGCGAGGGCGTCGAGCAGGGGCTCGACGCGGTCGGCGATCGGCAGACGGACCGTGCGGCCGTCGGCGGCGAGCTGGGGACGGATCACTTGGTCAGCTCCTCGGGCATGGTCGGCTCGTCGTAGTCGAGGCCGCCGGTGGCGGCGTCATAGGCGAGGGGGCGCGTCCAGTCGGCGGCCGGGAACGCCCGGCGCAGCAGGCCGCGGGCGGCGCGGTGCGCGTCCCGGTCGGCCCGGATCGGAAGGCCGAGGGCGTCGTCGAGGACAACCCACGTCGCGAGGCGGCGCTCGCCGTCGCGGTCGGTGTGCACGGGGACGGTCCGCACGTGGACCGTGCCGGGCGCGATGGCGTCGAGCTGCCGGGCGATCACGGCGCGGCGGGCAAGGAAGCGGCGGCCGGTGCGGGCGCCCTGTATGGCGAGGGCGGCGCGTAACGAACGGGCGGTAGTCTGGGGCTTGTTCACGATCGGTGCCTCTCTGAGCGGCGGTCGTGGCGGGCCGTCCGGGTCGAGTCCGGGCGGCCCATTTCGTTGTCAGGCGGCGCGGTACTCGACGGCCGGCGCCTGCTGGCGCTGCTGGCGTTCGAGGCGCCGAAGGATGAGTTCGACCTCAGGGGACAGGCGGCCGGCGGCACGGTCGGCGTCGCGCCGGTGCCGGGCGGCGTCGAGGACGCGGCGGGCGTTGCGTATGGCCTGCTCGCGGGGGATCACGTTGTTCATGCCGTGGTCCGCTTCATGAGCTGACCAGCGGATACGCCGTAGTGCTGCTCAACTGCCACGGCCAGCGCGGCACTTGGGGCGGTGCGTCCGTGCCAGAGGCGCCATGCGGTGTTCCGTGCAACCTTCAAGCGTCGCGCTGTGTCTGAGGGGTTGCGGTCGCCTGCCTCGCGGGCGGCGGATATGAGGGTGGCGCGGTCGTACATAAGTAACGTCCTTCCGCGGTCGGAACTATTCCGTCCACGGATGGAACGTTAGCAGGTTCGTTCGGTCGAGACGGACCTTGATGTCCAAAATCGACCTTCTGGAATGTTTGTTGACATGTGGCACACGCCTGGCCACAATCGGTCACCAGTTCGATCGGCGGGTTACGAATCGAGGGGGTGAACCGTGCCTTTAAGGCATGTTATGGACATCGTTAAGCGATCTCATTGGTGGTACGGTCCGCTCGCGATATGTTCCATCCATGGAACAACCGAACCTCCCACGCGCGAACCAAGCCGCCAGCCCCGCGCAGTTCGCCACCTGGCTGCGTCAGCAGCTTGAACGGCGCGGCTATGACCTCCGCCCCAGGGGCGGCGGCCAAAGTCGCTTCGTCCAAGATTCCGGAATCGGCGCCGGCTCAGTAAGCCGCATGCTCCGCGGACAGGGCTCCACAGAGACACGAGTCCTGGGGCTGCTCGCCGACGCCCTCGACATCCCACTACCCGAGGTGCTGGTCGCCGCCGGCGTACTCACCCGTGAAGAACTCGACGGCGTGCGCAAGGCAGGCACCACACCACGCCCCGCGCCCCTCACGCCCGAGGCCGCCGCAGACGAACTAGGCATCACCGACCCGCAGTCACGCCGCCTGTTCGTCTCCATGACCGAAACCCTTCGACAGCAACGAGCCGAGAACGGCGGCAAGGAACACGCCGCCGAGAACTAGCGCACGGAGGCACAGTGACCCACCGCTACATGCCCGTATTTGTCTTCACCCTGCTTGTGGTGGGCCTGTCGGCGGGCGTCGTCGGATTGCTCGGCGGGGACGACGACTTCTTCAGCGCCGGCCTATTCCTCACACTCACGGCTGTACCGCTGATCATCACGCGCACTGTGCACAACTCCCACACGGTCACTGCCCACCAGCTCGCCGAAGCAGACAGAGCCGGCTACCACCGTGCCCTTGACCACGTTGCGCGCGGCCTGCTCGACGCCCCTGCCCCACCCGACCCCGGTCACCGGGCGACTGCCGAGCAGGTCGCGGGCAACGTGATCACACTGCGCCCGCGTCCAACCAGACCGATCGAACGGAAGGCACAGTGACCACAATTACGGTCCAGCCGTCCGCCGACACCTTCGGCGAACTGATACCCGCCATCGGGTACATCCGGGTCTCGACCTGGAAAGAAGAGAAGATCAGCCCAGAGCTTCAGAAGACGTCCATCGAGGACTGGGCGAAGCGCACCCGCCGGCGCATCGTTCAGTGGGTCGTCGACCTCGACGCCACGGGCACCAACTTCCACCGCAAGATCATGAAGGCCATCGCAGCCATCGAGGCCGGTAAGGCCCGAGAGATCGCGGTATGGAAGTTCAGCAGATTCGGCCGCAGTCGGCACGGCGTCGCGATCAACCTCACCCGAGTGGAAAAGGTCGGCGGACAGCTCTACTCATCGACCGAGGACGCCGACCCGCGCACGGCAACGGGACGCTTCACCCGCGGCGTGCTGTTCGAGGTCGCCGCGTTCGAAGCCGACCGCATCGGCGAACAATGGAAGGAGGCACACGAGTACCGCCGTGCCGCCAAGCTCCCGGCTATGGGCAAGCCGCGGTTCGGCTACCTCTGGCACAAGAGGTACGACCCCGTCACCGGCGTGCTTCAGAAAGAGCGCTACGAGGCCGACCCGGAGCTACGCGACATCGTCGCCGAACTCTGGGCCCGCTACCTCAACGGAAGCGGGTTCAAGCCGCTGGCCGCCTGGTTGAACAGCCTCGGCTGCACCACCACGCGCGGCGGCATCTGGGGGCAAGAGAATCTCAGGTACTACATGGACAGCGGCTTTGCGGCCGGCCTGCTGCGCCGCCACCGCCAGGACTGCCCGCGCGGCAAGCATCAGGGGCAGTGCAATTACTACGACCTTGTGCCGGGCGCACAGGAAGCGATCATCAGTGACGAGACGTGGAAGGAGTACCAAGAGCGGCGCAAGCTGGTTGCGGCCACGCCGCCGCGAAGTCGCCTGCCAAGCACGGAGGTAACCGGGCTGACGCGCTGCGGCCAGTGCACCGGGGCCGCAACGGTGAGCCGAAGCCGAGGTAAGCCGGGGTTCCGGTGCGCGCGGCGAACCGAGTACGGAGCTGACGGGTGTATTGGCGTCTGGGCCCGTGGCGCCGACGTGGTCGCCGAGGTTCTGGAGTGGCTCAGCAGCGTGGCGCACGAGATCGACAACGCGCCGGCCACAGCACTGGACGGCCACAGCCCGAACGATGATCGGGCGCGGGCTGCACGCGAGCGTGCAAGGGTGCAGACCGAGCACGCCAAGGTCGAGGCGTCGCTCACTCGACTGGCCGTCGATGCTGCGAAGAACCCGGACAAGTACCCGCCAGGTGTCTTCGAGGCGGCGCGGGATGAGCTGGTGGCCGAGCGCCACCAGCTTTCAGAGCGGATCTCGGCCCTTGTCGAGGTCGAAGAGATGCCGGAGGCAGACGATTACCTCCCCCTCCTGGTGGGCGTCCTGGACGAGTGGGAGACGCTGACCGTGGCCGAGCGGAACTTGATTCTGCGCAAGCTGATCAGGCGAATCGTTCTGCACCAGCCGAAGCGGCCGGGCCCGGTCACGGTAGCGATTGTCCCCGTCTGGGAAGAGGCGCGGCATCCTGAGCAGCGCCTTCACGCCGCCAAGGCGTGACGTTCATTAGAGACGAAACCCTCGAAGTTCCACTGGACATCGCCCGCCGCGCCCTCGGCGTCCGCGGTGCCGGTCAGCTCGGCGTACAGCGGGTGCCGGTGCTCGCCGTTGACGTCGGTCTTCTCGAACAGCGGGAAGCTGACGCCGTATGTCGTCGAGCAGAAGGTGGCGATCTCCTCGGCCGTGCCGGGCTCCTGGCCCGCGAACTGGTTGCTGGGGAAGCCCAGCACGCTGAAACCGCGGTCGGCGAACCGCTGCTGGAGCTGCTCCAGTCCCGTGTACTGCGGGGTCAGCCCGCACTTGGACGCCACGTTCACCACCAGCAGGGCCTTGCCCCGGTAGTCGGCGAGGGAAGCGGGCTCACCGGTCAGGGTGCGCAGCGGGATGTCGTACAGGCTCATGCTCGGGCTCCTCAGTGCGGTTCCGTGGACGGGGACATCCGTCCTCGCCCCCAACAACCGTGCCCGGTCTGATCTTCCCGGGATCGTCGGCCGGCCAGGTGACCATCGGCCGCAGCGCGCCCGCCCGCCACTCCTTGAGCAACTGGTCGAAGATCGGGGTGTCCTCCTCGGCGCGACGGCGACGGCGGCGGGCGCCGGACGGCGGAAGCCGGGGCGGCTGGTGCGGGAGCGAGATGCGCTGGAAGGGATGTCCCGGGGTCTTCTTGGCGTCCATGTCCGGACTCAACGCCAATTCGCCCCGCGAGGTACGGGACCGGGCCGGTGCGCGCACCAGATGCCCCCTGGGCCGGTGAAGGTCAGAAGATACGTTCCAGGGGCCGGCCGGGCGGCTGACCGCCCGACCGGCCCCTGGGGTGCGGTCGGTGGGATCCGCGGGGCCGCGCGGGATCAGGCCCGGCGGAGCAGGCCGCCCAGGACCTCCCGCAGCGCCCCCTCCGGGTCGGCCACCCGCCCCTCCGCGCGCCACGCCACGAATCCGTCCGGCCGGACCAGCACCGCGCCCTCCGGCGTCGCCCCGTGCACCTCGGCCCAGTCGGCGCCGTCCTCCGGGACCAGGTCGGCGTCGGCGCCGGTGCCGATCCGGTAGTGGTCCAGCCGGGCCGACCAGTGCGCGGCGGCGGCTTCCGCCGCGGCGCGCCAGATCTTGCCGTCCTCGGTGCCGGTCAGCAGGACGAACGACCGCTCGTAGAGATCCAGGGTGGAGCGCCGCTCCCCGTCCGCGTGCAGCCACAGGTGCGGGGCCCGGGTGCCCGGCTCGCCGGTCAGCCGCATCCGCTCGGGGACGACCGGGAGGTCGGGGTCGGCGCCGAGGACCGCGCCCCGCGGGTAGCAGTAGCCGAGGGCCACGGTCAGCACCCCGCGCTGGCGTCCGCCGCCGCCACCGGGTGCCGGGTCGTAGCCGGGGTGGCTGTGCTCGGCCGACCGGGCGGAGGCGCGGGCGCTGGTCACCTCGGCCACCGGCCGGCGCTCGTCCTCGTAGGTGTCCAGCAGCGCCGGGGCCGCGGAACCGTCGAGGACGGCGGCGAGTTTCCAGGCGAGGTTGTGCGCGTCCTGGATGCCGGTGTTCGAGCCGAACGCCCCCGTGGGGGACATCTCGTGGGCGGAGTCGCCGGCGAGGAAGATCCGGCCCGCGGAGTACCGCTGCGCGACCCGCTCCGCGGCGTGCCAGGGTGCCTTGCCGGTGATCTCAACGGCCATGCCGGGCACGCCGGTTGCCCGCCGGATGTGCTCGATGCACCGCTCGTCGGTGAAGTCCTCCAGGGTCTCGCCGCGGTCGGGGTGCCAGGGCGCGTGGAAGACCCACTGCTCGCGGTTGTCCACCGGCAGCAGGGCCCCGTCGGCCTCCGGGCCGGTCAGGTAGCAGGCGATGAAGCGGCGGTCGCCGACCGCGTCCGCGAGCTCGGGGGCCCGGAAGGTGATGCTGACGTTGTGGAAGAGGTCGCCGGGGCCGCTCTGGCCGATGCCCAGCCGTTCCCGCACGGGGCTGCGGGGGCCGTCCGCGGCGATCAGGTAGTCGGCGCGGAGGGTGGTGTGCGCACCGGTGTCCCGGTCCTTGAGGACCGCGGTCACCCCGTCGGCGTCCTGGTCGCAGCTGATCAGCTCGGTGCTGAACCGCAGGTCGCCGCCGAGTTCGTGGGCGCACCGCAGGAGCACCGGCTCCAGGTCGTTCTGGCTGCACAGGCACCATCCGGACGGGCTGAACCTGGCCAGCCCGCCGCCCGGGTCGATCTCCCGGAACAGCCACTCCTGCTCGTCACCCGTCAGCGAACGGGCCTGCAGGATCCCGTGGTTGTCGGCGAGGACCGAGGCCGCCGCCCGGATCCGGGCCTCGGCGCCGGCGACCCGGTACAGCTCCATCGTGCGGACGTTGTTCCCCCGTCCGCGTGGATGCCGTGAGGTGTCCGCATGCTTCTCGACCAGGACGTGCGGGACGCCCAGACGCCCCAGGAACAACGAGGCGGACAGACCCACCAGGGACCCGCCCACGATCAGTACCGGCACCCGGTCTTCGACCTTGGGATTCATGTGTGCGCTCCAGCTCCAGCGGTGCGTACGGGAGATGGAGCAACGCATGCCCGGCCCATGGCGCCTTCCATCACGGTTCACCTGCATGGCTCACACATCTCGCGCCGGCCGTGGGTCTTGGCCACGATCGAATCCGGACCCTCCCCCCGCGACACACCGGGCCGAAGGTTCGCCCATCCGACTCAGTCGACCGGATCGCATCGGGAGTAACGGACGGCACCGGAATCCCGGATCGCGCCGGAACTGACGACGCACCACAGGGGCCTCGTGCCCTGGAGGAGATGCGTAGATGATGACAACGCTGTCGGAACGAATATCGCAGTCCGCCTTCGACGGTTCCAGGCTCCGGGTCGTCCTCCTGCTGGATCTGCAGGAAGGAGCCCAGCAGCAGTTCCTGGAAGCCTACGAGCAGCTGCGCAACCAGGTGGCCTCCGTCCCTGGGCACATCACCGACCAGCTGTGCCAGTCCATCGAGAACCCCTCCCAGTGGTTGATCACCAGTGAGTGGGAGAGCGCGCCGCCGTTCCTCGCCTGGGTCAACAGCGAGGAGCACGTCAAGATGGTGCAGCCGCTGCACGGCTGTGTGCGCGACACCCGTTCCCTCCGCTTCAGCGTTCTGCGCGAGACCTCCAACGAAGCCGTCGCCGCCCCCGAGCCGGTCAAGGGCCGGCTGCAGGCCGACCCCCGCGTCGGGGACGGAGTGGTCCGGCACGCCCTCACCTTCACCGTGAAGCCGGGCAGCGAAGCGATGGTGGCCGACATCCTCTCCGGCTACACCTCCCCGGCGGCCCGGGTCGACGACACGACCCGGCTGCGCCGCACCTCCCTGTTCATGTACGGCAACCGCGTGGTGCGGGCCATCGAGGTGCAGGGCGACCTGATCGCCGCGCTGCGGCACGTCTCCCGGCAGCCCGAGGTCCGGGCCGTCGAGGAGGCCATCAACCCCTACCTGGAACAGGACCGGGACCTCGACGACCCCAACTCCGCCCGGGTGTTCTTCACCCGCGCCGCGCTGCCCGCGGTGCACCATGTGGCGGCCGGTGGCCAGGAGCCCGCGGACGTGTCGCGGCACGCGCTGTTCTACCCGGCCAAGCCCGGCTCGGGCCTGACGCTGGCCAAGATGCTGGCCCGTCAGGACGAGATGGCCGCCGACGACCCGGCGTCCCCCGTCTACGGCAGCACGGTCTTCCAGCGCGACGACATCGTCGTCCGCCTCGTCGACCTGCGGGTCCCCATCGACCGTGACCCGCTGGTGTCCCTCGGCGCCCGTGGCCCCCGCAAGCTCGCCGTGCTGCGGCGGCTGCTCGACGGCGACGTGGCCGGCGGTCTGACCACCGACCGCGAGCTCGCCCACTTCCTGGCCCGCGCCGACATGGACCTCATCACCGACCGCCGGGCAGCGGACGCCTGACCGCGTCGGTCGCCGACCGGCGGGCCCTCGGGCCGTACCAGGCCCCACCGCCCGCACCCCTTCATCCGCCGGCATCACGCCCCTGGAGGAATCAGCCATGACCACGCACCGCCCACGCATCGTGGACCTCAGCGAGACCCAGCCCAACCGCCGGCGCGGAGGTGATCTGCGCGCGATGCTGACACCCGGCGTGGTGGGCGCCACGAGCGGCTTCATGGGCATGGCACTGGTCCAGCCCGGCGAGCGCATCGGCGAGCACTACCACCCGTACTCCGAGGAGTTCGTCTACGTCGTCCAGGGCGCCCTGGAGGTCGACCTCGACGGGGAGACCCTGCCGCTGCGGCCGGACCAGGGGCTGATGATCCCGCCGTACATGCGGCACCGCTTCCGCAACGTCGGGAACACCGAGGCCCGGATGGTCTTCCACCTGGGCCCGCTGGCGCCGCGTCCGGAGCTGGGCCACGTGGACACGGAGGGCACGGAGGAGGGCACACCGGTCGCCCCACCCGAACGTCCGGAGCCGGTGTCATGACCCGCCGCGTGGCGGTCACCGGTATCGGCATCGTCGCCCCGGGCGGCGTGGGCATCCCGGCTTTCTGGGACCTGCTGTCCACCGGGCGGACGGCCACTCGTGGCATCACCCTCTTCGACCCGACCGGCTTCCGGTCCCGGATCGCCGCCGAGTGCGATTTCGATCCGGCCGAGCACGGGCTGGACGAGGAGCAGGTGGCGAAGTCGGACCGGTACGTCCAGTTCGCGCTGGTCGCCGCGGCGGAGGCGCTGCGGGAGGCCGGTCTGGACATGGAGCGGGAGGACCCGTGGCGGATCGGGGTGTCCCTGGGCACCGCGGTCGGCGGCACCACGCGCCTGGAGCACGACTACGTGGCGGTCAGCGAGTCCGGCCGCCGCTGGGACGTGGACCACCGGCCCGCCGGACCCCATCTGCACCGGGCGTTCTCGCCCAGTTCGCTGGCGTCCGCGGTGGCGGAGCAGATCGGCGCGCACGGCCCGGTGCAGACCGTCTCGACGGGCTGCACCTCCGGCCTCGACGCGATCGGTTATGCCTTCCACTCCATCGAGGAGGGCCGGGCCGACGTCTGCGTCGCCGGCGCCTCGGACTCGCCGATCTCCCCGATCACGGTGGCCTGCTTCGACGCGATCAAGGCGACCTCCGCGAACAACGACGACCCCGCACACGCCTCCCGGCCGTTCGACGCCCGGCGCGACGGGTTCGTCATGGGGGAGGGCGGCGCCGTCCTCGTCCTGGAGGAACTGGAGCACGCCCGGGCCCGCGGTGCCACCATCCACTGCGAGATCCGCGGCTACGCCACCTTCGGCAACGCCTACCACATGACCGGCCTGACCCAGGAAGGTCTGGAGATGGCCGAGGCGATCAACCGCTCGCTGGGCCATGCGCAGCTCGACCGCACCCAGGTCGACTACGTCAACGCGCACGGCTCGGGCACCCAGCAGAACGACCGCCACGAGACCGCCGCGGTCAAGAAGTCGCTGGGTGACCACGCCTACAAGGTGCCGATGAGCTCGATCAAATCGATGGTGGGCCACTCGCTGGGCGCGATCGGGGCGATCGAGATCGTCGCCTGCGTCCTGGCGCTGACCCACCAGGTGGTCCCTCCGACCGCCAACTACGAGACCCCGGACCCGGAGTGCGACCTCGACTACGTGCCGAAGACCGCACGGGAAGTGCCGCTGCGGTCGGTGCTGTCCGTGGGCAGCGGATTCGGCGGGTTCCAGTCAGCCGTGGTCCTGACCAGGCCGGGTGGGAGGCCGAGATGAACTCCCCGCACGAACGTTGTTCCGTCGTCACCGGCATCGGTGTGATCGCCCCCAACGGGGCCAACACCGAAGCATTCTGGAAGGCCACCAAGGAGGGCATCAGCGTTCTCGACACGGTCACCCGCGAAGGCTGCGAGGACCTGCCGCTCAAGGTGGCCGGAGAGGTCCGCGACTTCCATCCGGCAGAGCTGATCGAGGAGCGGTTCCTCGTCCAGACCGACCGGTTCACGCACTTCGCGATGGCCGCGGCCAACCTCGCGTTGGACGACGCCCTGCTGGGCCGGGCCGACTACAACCGCTCACCGTTCGCGGTGGGGGTGGTGACCGCGGCCGGCTCCGGCGGCGGCGAGTTCGGCCAGCGGGAGCTACAGCACCTGTGGGGTCAGGGCTCGCGCCACGTCGGCCCGTACCAGTCCATCGCCTGGTTCTACGCGGCCAGCACCGGCCAGATCTCCATCCGCGGCGGCTTCAAGGGGCCGTGCGGTGTGGTGGCCAGCGACGAGGCAGGCGGACTGGACGCACTGGCGCACGCCACCCGCAGCATCCGCCGCGGCACCGCTGCGGTGGTGGTGGGTGCCGCCGAGGCCCCGCTGGCCCCGTACTCGGTGGTCTGCCAGCTCGGGTACGAGGATCTCAGCCGGTCCGACGAACCGGACCGCGCCTACCGCCCGTTCACCCGCGCGGCGTGCGGGTTCGTGCCCGCCGAGGGTGGCGCGATGCTGGTCGTCGAGGAGCGGTCGGCCGCCGAGGAGCGCGGTTCCCGGCCCCGGGCCGTGGTGGCCGGCCATGCCGCCACCTTCACCGGCGCCGCCCTCTGGGAGGCGTCCCGGGAGGGACTGGCCCGGGCGATCGAGGGCGCGCTGGCCGACGCCGGGTGCGCCCCCGAGGAGATCGACGTGGTGTTCGCGGACGCCCTCGGGGTGGCCTCGGCGGACCGGGCCGAGGCGCTGGCACTGGCCGACGCCCTGGGCCGGCACGCCGCCGAGGTCCCGGTGACCGCGCCCAAGACCGGTATCGGCCGCGCGTACTGCGGCGCCCCCGTACTGGACATCGCGGCCGCGGTGCTCTCCATGGAGGGCTCCGTCGTGCCGCCGACCCCCAACGTCGTCGACGTCACCGTGGATCTCGACGTGGTGACCGGCAAGTCCCGGTCCGCCGAGCTGCAGACGGCGCTGGTGCTGAGCCGGGGACTGATGGGCTCCAACGCGGCGATGGTGCTGCGCCGGTGCGAGAAGTCCCCCTCCTGAGAGGAGATTGCCATGATCGCTCAACTGACCCTCGACGAGCTGGCCGCGCTGATGAAGTCGGCCGCCGGCCTGACCGTCGACCCGGAGGAGATGGCGAACCGGCCCGAAGTGACCTTCGCGGAGTACGGGCTGGACTCGCTGGGCCTGCTCGGCATCGTCGGCGAACTGGAGAACCGCTACGAGCGGTCGCTGCCCCCGGACGCCGAACGCGCCAAGACGCCGCAGGACTTCCTCGACCTCGTCAACACCAACACCAACACCAACACCAACACCAACACCAACACCGACACCGTCACGACAGGAGCCTGACATGCCCGGCCACACCGAGAACGAGATCACCATCGCCGCCCCGCTCAGCCTCGTCTGGGACATGACCAACGACCTGGAGCACTGGCCGCGGCTCTTCAGCGAGTACGCCTCGGTCGAGGTGCTCTCCCGGGAGGGCGAGACGACCACCTTCCGGCTGACCATGCACCCGGACGAGAACGGCCAGGTCTGGAGCTGGATCTCCGAGCGGACCCCCGACCGCGGGGCGCTCACCGTCCGCGCCCGCCGCGTGGAGACCGGCCCGTTCAAGTTCATGGACATCTTCTGGAAGTACAAGGAGATCCCCGGCGGCACGTCGATGCACTGGACCCAGGACTTCGCTATGAAGCCCGAGGCCCCGGTCGACGACAAGGGCATGACCGAGCACATCAACCGCAATTCCCGGATCCAGATGGAGCTCATCCGGGACCGGATCGAGCAGCGGGACCGCGAGATCCGCGCGGCCGCCCCGGCCAACTGACGCCCCGCCGGCCCGACTCCGGACCGCCGCCCGGCGGCAACGAAGGGAACCTCCCGATGCACCACGCTCTGATCGTCGCCCGGATGAAGCCGGGCTCGGCTCCCGACATCGCCGAGGTCTTCGCGGCCTCGGACCGTACGGAGCTGCCCCACCTGGTGGGCGTCAACCGGCGGAAGCTGTTCCAGTTCGGTGACGTGTACCTGCACCTCATCGAGTCCGACCTGCCGCCCGGCCCGGAGATCGCCAAGGCGCACCAGCACCCGGAGTTCCAGGCCGTCAGCCAGAAGCTGTCCGCGTACGTCAGCGCGTACGACCCGGAGACCTGGCGCAGTCCCAAGGACGCGATGGCCCAGGAGTTCTACTGCTGGGAGCGGGACGGCGCCGGCTGATCCGGACCGGCGCACGGTGGCCGGCCTCCCCGTCATGTCCTGCGGGGAGGCCGCCGCCGTGCCGGCCGCCGCGGGCCGGCTCCGCCCGTGCGCCATGTCGGCTCAGCCGGCGGGGACGGTGCACTCGAAGGCGTGCAGATACGGGTTGACCACCAGGATGTCGTGGACCAGCAGCCCGGCCTCGGCCATGTGGCGGACCAGGCTCTCCTTGGAGTGCTTGGCCCCGCCCACGTTCAGGAGCAGCAGCAGGTCCATGGCGGTGGTGAACTTCATCGACGGGCTGTCGTCGACGAGGTTCTCGATGACCACGACCCGGGCACCGGGCCGGGCCACCTCGACGACCTTCCGCAGCGTCCGGCGGGTGCTGTCGTCGTCCCATTCCAGGATGTTCTTGATGATGTACAGGTCGGCCTGGACGGGGATGTCGTCGCGGCAGTCGCCGGGCACGATCCGCGCCCGGTCGGCCAGCGGACCGCCGTCCCGCAGCCGGGGGTCGGCGTTCTCCACCACCGACGGCAGGTCGAGCAGGGCGCCGTTCAGCGAGGGGTACTTCTCCAGTAGACCGGCCAGGACGTGCCCCTGCCCGCCGCCGATGTCGGCGACCGAGGACACCCCGGTCAGGTCGAGGAGTTCGGCGATGTCGCGGGCCGACTGCTTGCTGGAGGTGGTCATCGCGCGGTTGAAGACCTGCGCGGAGTCCTGGGCGTCCTCGTGCAGGTAGTCGAAGAACCCCTTGCCGTAGAGGTCGTCGAAGACGTTCCGGCCGGAGCGCACCGCGTCGTCCAGCCGCGGCCACGCCTCCCACGTCCACGGTTCGGTGCACCACAGCGAGATGTACCGCAGGCTGTTCGGGGTGTCCTCCCGCAGCAGTCGCGACATCTCGGTGTGGGCGAACTTCCCGTCCGAGGTCTCCTGGAAGATCCCGTAGCAGGCCAGCGCCCGCAACATCCGCTGCAGGGGCCGTGGTTCGGTGTCCACCGTGGCGGCCAGCTCCTCCACGGTGGTGGGCTGCTCGCCCAGCGCGTCGGCGACACCGAGCCGGGCGGTGGCCCGGACGGCTGCCGCACACGCGGCGCCGAAGATGAGTTCCCGCAGCCGCATGGCGGGCTGGGGGGTGGGGCTCACGGTGGTCATTCCGCCTCTTTCTCCCGTTGACGTTCGCATGGGCGTTGTCGCCGGCACCGCCGCCGCGCGGCCGGCGCCGCTATGTGCACAGGCCGGGCGGCTTGGAGGTTCGGCAGGTGTTGCGGAGGAAGACGTTCTGCTGTCCGGCCGGATCCGCGTTGACCAGGTCCGCCGGGGCGTTCCGCAGCACCACGTTGTCGCTGATGACGTTGCGCTCGTTGAGGGCTTTGACGAAGCTCGGGAAGAGCACCACGCCGCCCGAGAGAGGCGATTTGCCGACGTTGTCCCGGACCAGGTTGTGCCGGACGAGCGTGTCCTCGGTGCCGGTGAGGACGATGCCGGATCCCTGGAGGAACGCCAGGCGCTTGGTCGCCGGGCAGAACTTGTTGTTCCGGGAGACCTCGTTGTCCCGGACCGTGAGCGCGCCGGCCTTGGGGTGCCCCTCGTCGCCGACCACGAACACCCCCGCGCAGTTCCCGACCACGTCGTTGTGGGCGATCAGGAGGTTGCGGACCCGCCGGGCGGTGATGCCGATGCGGTTGCCGCCGAGCCGGTTCTCGACGAGCCGGGTGCGCTGGGTGTCGAGCGCCCCGCCCTCCTCCGCGACCACGTTGGCCAGGAAGATCCCGGCGTCGCCGTTCTCCGTCGCGATGTTGTCCTGGAGCAGGCTGCGCACCGACTTCTCCAGCGCGACGCCCCACTGGCCGTTGTGCCGCGCGGTGACGTGGTGCACCGTCAGCCCCTCGGTGCCGGAGGCCCACACGCCGTTCCGCCGGAACCCCTCGACGGTCAGCGACTGCAGGTGGACGTCGGTGAGCGGGCCACCGGGGCCCCCGGTGACGCAGATGCCGTCGCCGGTCTGCCCGCAGGCGTTCTCGGCCCGGGTGGCGGGCGGGGCGAGAACGGTTTCCCCGCCGACCCCGCGGAGCAGCAGGTGTGACTTGTTGATCAGCACGCTCTCGCGGTACACGCCGGGCAGCAGCACCACCGTGTCGCCCGGTCGGGCCGCGTCCACCGCCCGCTGGATCGATTGACCGGGCTGGACGACGAGCACATCGTCGTCCCGGTCCGGTGCGGCCTGGGACGGTGGGGCCGCGGCAAGTACGCCGGCCAGGACCGCCGCCGCGCACCCCAGGTGGGTCATTCGCCGTGCCCCGCGGGGCATCTGTCGTAGCGCCATGAGGCGAAGCTATGGGCGATCACCCGGCCCCGCCACATGTGGTAGCCCGATGACCACAGTGCGTGCAGGGGTCAGCTTTCCGGGGCCTGGGTGCCGGGGGGACGAGGGGCGGAGGGCAGTGGTCGGGTGCGCCCGGCGTCCGCCTCCGGATCAGCCGCCGGGCCGGGCCCGGGATCGGACGGGGTGTCAGCCGGACCGTCCGGCAGGACCTCCGTCAACAGGGCCGCGAGGCTGGCGGGCAGGAACCACGGACGGAGGCGGGGCACGGTCACGGCTGCTCAACGCCGTCCCGCCCCGGACGACACCCGCCCGGGGCGGTCCCGCCCGCTTCATCACTCCAAGGGGCTAGTCGGCCGCGGCCCGCCGTGCGAGGGCGGCTTCGATGCCGTCGAGGACGACGGTGAGTCCGGCCTCGAAGGCCGCCCGGTGCGGACCCGCCTGGCCCTCCCCGGGCGGCGGCGCGGCGCCCTCGGTCTCCAGGCGGACCAGCAGGGGGAAGCGCTCCGCGAAGTCCGGGACCACCTCGGCCGGCGTGCCGGTGCGGGAGTGCCACCGGTCCTCGGCGCTGACGCCGATGGCGGCGGACGCCGCCCGGGACTCGGCGGCGGTCCGGGCGGACCCCCGGACGAAGTGGAGGAGCAGGGGGACGATCCGGCGCAGCGCGGCGGAGTCCAGACCCGTGGTGTACAGCACCCGCAGCAGGGTCTCCAGGGCGGCGCACTCGTGGGGGCCCGGCACCGGGCGCGCCTGGGAGACCTGGAGCACCCAGGGGTGGCGCAGGGAGAACTCCCAGGTGTCGGCGGCCCAGGACGTCACCGCGGACCGCCAGCCGGGGGCCGGGTCGTAGTCGGTGGGGAGCTCGGCCAGGGCCCGGTCGTACATCAGGTCCACCAGCTCGGTCTTCCCGGGGACGTAGGTGTACAGCGCCATGGCCGTGCGGCCCAGCCGCTCGCCGACCGTGCGCATCGACAGCGCGGCCATGCCCTCCGCGTCGGCCACCGCGATGCCCGCGTCCACGATCGCGTCCACGCTCAGCGTTGGTTCGGGGCCCCGGGGCGGGCGGGTCCGACGGCTCTCGCCGGAGTCCTCCGCGCGCCACAGCAGGGACAGTGAACGGCGGGGGTCGCCCTGACCCGTGAATGCCGCCAACTCGCACTCCTTATGGCCTAAAGTGCACGCTCCGCACGAACTCTTTATGCCGTAAGGATATCAAGGGGGAGGGCCGTGGAACCTGGGCGCGGCGGGGGACCGGCGGCGCTTCCGGGCCGGCCGGCCGGGGCGGATGGCCCTGAGGCGGTCGAGGCCCGGGGCGCCGGGAGAATCACTTCGCCGAGGTCTTTCGTCGATATCCCCGAACGCCGGCCGACGCTCTGCACCGGGATTTCCGAATCCGGGAATTCCGCCTCACCGGTCAGGCCCGCGCCGTCCTCGACCGCCTCCGGGGCGTCGGTACCGGTCAGGCCCCGCCCCTTCTCCGGCGCCGAACGGCAGCATCGCGAACTCGCCGTCCGCGGGGTCGAGAAGGCCGCCGTCCGGCTCCTGGACGCGCCCCGCCCCGGGCCCACCGGCGGGGGCGCGGCCGGCCGTTCCGGCTGCTCCGGCCGTTCCGCCGCGACGTCCGCGGCCGCGGAACCGGAACCCTGGCGGCATCCGCGGCCGGAGATCCGAGGGCGGCAAGTGCCCGGCCCGGGCCGTCGATTCGGGACCGGGAACGGGCCCATCGGTCCCGCCCGCCCGTTCAACCCGGCGGGTCCGTCGTCTACAGTTGAGGAATTCCCCTGTTCAACGGATCAACGCGATGGCCGGTCGGCCTGAACGCGGAGGGCATGCGTGGGCGCTTTCGCCGAGTCGGTACGGGAACGGGTGCGCCGCGCCGCGCCGGGCCGGCGGTCCACGGCATCCGACGCCGGAGCCGGGTGACCCCCCGATGTCCGGCGCACCGCGACGCAAGGGACCGCCCCCGTGGCGTGCGGTCCGTTCCCGCACCTGCATACCCACCGCCGCCGCACGGGCCTGCCGGGGCCGCCGCCACCTCGGCCGGGGCCGGCTCCGGCCGCCCCGCGGCCACGCACCGGCCTGCCCGGAGATCGCCGCCCGGCACCGGCACTCGCCCCGCTGCGGGGTCCGTCGGGCCCGGGCCACCGCGGTCCGCCCCGGCACCCGGCTGGCACGGCTGCCCACCACCGTCCTGATCAACCACCGCGCCGCGGCCCACGAGGCGGCCCGGCGCAGCCTGTGGATACGCGTGCTGCTCTACATCGCCGTGACCAACCTCGTGCTGGTCTTCCTGGTACTGGTCGTCTACCTCGGACGGCACGCCGGGACCTGACGCCCCCGGCCCGCCCCTCCGGACTCACCCAGCCCCCGTTACGGACCGCCCACCGCTCTTCCGCCCCACGGACCCGCCGTCCGCCGCCCGCGCCGCGGACTCCGCACCGGCCGTGCGCCCCCTGGTCCGCCACAGCCACGCCACGTCCCGCCCGAACGACCACACCAGCAGCGCCAGCGCCCCCGCCACCGCGCCCCGCTCCAGCGCCCGCGGCGCGATCCCGGCGCCCGCCGCCACCAGTACGACGCCCTGCACCGCGGCCACCGCCTTGCGGGCCATGCTGTGCGGCAGCGGCGCCCGCAGCCACGGCAGCGCCCAGGACGCCGCGACGAAGAGGTAGCGCAGCGCCCCGATGGCCAGCACCCAGGGCCCCAGCGGGACCGCCACGTAGACGCACAGCACCAGGATCAGGAACGCGTCGACCTCCATGTCGAACCGCGCGCCCAGGGCGGACGCCGTCCCGGTGCGCCGCGCCACCCGGCCGTCCACCGCGTCCAGGACCAGCGCGACCGCGGCCAGCCCGACCAGCACCGTCACCGGCGCGTGCCTGCCGAAGGAGTCGGCGACCAGCGCCGTCACCCCGCCGACGAGCGTGGCCCGGGCCAGTGTGACGCGGTTGGCCGGACCGAAGGACCGCAGCCAGGACTTGTGCAGTGCGCGGGTGAGCGCGGCCCAGGTGGCCACCGCGAACGCGAACCCGGTCAACCAGCCGGCCGGGCCCAGCCCGACCGCCCGGCACAACACCTCCAGCAGCACCAGCTGCGCGACCGCGCCGGCCGCCCGGTCCGGGCCGAACGGCCTTGCCTCGTACCGCCCTTGTACGGCCATCGCGCCTCCCGGGAACCTGTGGCGGAGCCGGGGGACGCCGCGTATCGTGACGGCGTCGCCATGATCCCCGGCATGCGCCCCTCAGCATTCACGACGCATCGCCGCACCGTCCAGGAGGACTCGTTGCCGCGCGTCGCCCAGAGCTTCTGGCTCAGCGCTCCAGGTCGCGGCGAGATCCGCACGGTCGAGCTGCCGCGGCCCGCCGCCGGCGAGGTCCTGGTGCGCACGCTCTACTCCGGGGTGAGCCGGGGGACCGAGAGCCTGGTCTTCCGCGGCGGCGTCCCGGAGAGCCAGTACGCCGCGATGCGGGCGCCGTTCCAGGACGGCGGGTTCCCGGCACCGGTCAAATACGGCTACCTCAACGTGGGCGTGGTCGAGGAGGGGCCGCACGCCCTCCGCGGCCGCACGGTCTTCTGCCTCTACCCGCACCAGACGCACTACGTCGTCCCGGCGGACGCGGTGACCCCCGTCCCGGACGCCGTCCCCGCGGCGCGCGCCGTCCTCGCGGGCACCGTCGAGACCGCGGTGAACGGCGTCTGGGACGCCGCGCCGCTGCTCGGTGACCGGATCGCGGTGGTCGGCGGCGGCATGGTCGGGTCCGCGGTCGCCGCCCTGCTGGCCCGTTACCCGGCCGCGCGGGTGCAGTTGGTCGACGCCGATCCGGCGCGCGCCGCCACCGCCGCGGCGCTGGGCGTCCCGTTCGCGCTGCCCGCCGACGCCCGCGGCGACTGCGACCTCGTCGTGCACGCCAGCGCCACCGAGGAGGGCCTGGGCCGGGCCCTCGAACTCCTCGCTCCGGAAGGCACCGTGATCGAGCTGAGCTGGTACGGCGACCGCCGGGTCGGCCTGCCGCTGGGGGAGTCCTTCCACTCCCGCCGGCTGACCGTCCGCAGCAGCCAGGTCGGCGCCCTCGCCCCGGCCCAGCGAGGCCGGCGCACCTTCGCCGACCGTATGGCGCTCGCGCTCGACCTGCTCGCCGACCCTGCCTTCGAGGCGCTGATCACCGGGGAGTCCCCCTTCGAGGACCTGCCGTCGGTGCTGCCGCGGCTGGCCTCCGGCGCGCTGCCGGCGCTCTGCCACCGCATCCGCTACCCGGCGGCCGGCGCCCCGGCCTCCGGCGCGGTCTGACGCCCCGTCGCACCCGCCGCCGCCCACTCCCCGTCCGCGACCGCCCGCCGGCGACACCTTGGAGGAACACCCGTGTTCAGCATCACCGTCCGCGACCACCTGATGGTCGCGCACAGCTTCCGCGGCGCGGTCTTCGGACCCGCGCAGCGCCTGCACGGCGCCACCTTCATCGTGGACGCCACCTTCCGCCGACCCGACCTCGACGACGACAACATCGTGGTCGACATCGGCCTGGCCACCCAGGAACTCGGTGCGGTGGTCGCCGAGCTGAACTACCGCAACCTCGACGACGAACCCGCCTTCGCCGGGACCAACACCTCGACCGAGGCGCTGGCCAAGGTGATCGCCGACCGGCTCGTCGACCGGGTGCACGCCGGCAACCTCGGCGAGGGCGCCCGCGAACTGAGCGGGATCACCGTCACCCTGCACGAATCCCATATCGCCTGGGCCAGTTACGAGCGCACCCTGTGAGCCGGCGCGGGCGCGTCCGGTGACCGGCCCGGGCCCCGACGGCGCGCGGGTGGTGCACGCCGTCCTGCCCGGCGGTGTCGCCGACACCTCCGCACCCAGCGGCGGCAACGGCTACGACCTGCGCGTCTGCCACGACCTGGCGGCCCTCGGCTGGCGGGTGCACCGCCATCCGGTGCCCGGCGGCTGGCCGCGGCCGGACACCGCGGCCACGGCCGGACTGGCCCGGCTGCTGGCCGGGCTGCCGGACGGTGCGGTGGTGCTGCTGGACGGACTGGTGGCGTGCGGGGTGCCCGACGTCCTCCGCCCCGAGGCCGCCCGGCTGCGGCTGGCCGTCCTGGTCCATCTGCCGCTCGCCGACGAGACCGGGCTCGCCCCCGGGACGGCGGCGGTGCTGGACGCCCGGGAACGGCGCGCCCTGCACGCCGTCCGGGCGGTGATCGCCACCAGCGACTGGGCGGCCCGCCGGATCCGCGCCCACCACGGGCCGGGGCTGCCGCCGGTGACGGTCGCCCGGCCCGGCGCCGACCCGGCGCCGCTCGCCCCGGGCACGGACGGCGCCGGCGGGCTGCTGTGCGTGGCGTCGGTGACCCCGCGCAAGGGCCACCACCGCCTGGTGGACGCCCTCGCCACCGTCACGGACGCCCCGTGGACCTGCACCTTCGTCGGCGGTACGCGGCAGGATCCGGACTGTGTCACCCAACTCCACGCCCGGATAGGCGAGTTGGGGCTGGCGGACCGGATCGGGGTCGCCGGGCCGCGGACCGGCGCGGCGCTGGCCGCCTGCTACGCCGCCGCCGACCTGCTGCTGCTCGCCTCGTACACCGAGACGTACGGCATGGTGCTCACCGAGGCGCTGGCGCGCGGGATCCCGGTGCTGGCGACGGCCGTGGCCGGGGTGCCGGAAGCGGTCGGGCGGGCCCCCGACGGGAGCGTGCCCGGACTGCTGGTCCCGCCGGACGAGCCGGCCGCCCTGGCGGGGGCGCTGCGCGCCTGGTTCGACGATCCGGAACTGCGGCGCCGGTTGACGGCCGCGGCGCGCGGTCGCCGTGCCATGCTGGAGGGGTGGGAGATGACGTCGCACAGTCTGGCCGGAGCGCTGGAACGGCTGCGGAACACGCCGGGGAGCCCGTGACGGGGGCGGTCGGCAGACCGCGGTTCTGCCCGCAGTGGCTGGAGTTGCGGGAGCGGGCGGACGCCGCGGCCCGCGCGCCGGAGCTGCTGCGCCCGCTGCGGGACCGGCTCGCCGAGGCCCCCGCAGGCGAACGCCTCGACGGCGCCGACGGCCTGGTGATCCGTGATCTGGGCTGCGGTACGGGCTCGATGGGGCGCTGGCTCGCGGTCCGGCTGCCCGGCCCCCAGCACTGGGTCCTCCAGGACCACGACGCGGTCCTGCTCGCCAGGGCGAGCGGCCGGATGCCGTCAACCGCCGCTGACGGCCGACCTGTTACGTCCACCACCGCCTTGGGCGACCTGGCCGGTCTGACCGCCGCCGCCCTCGCCGGGACGTCCCTGGTGACCGCGTCCGCGCTGCTCGACCTGCTCACCCGCGACGAGCTGGAGACCGTCGCCGCGGCCTGTGCGGGCGCCGGCTGCCCGGCGCTGCTGGCGCTCTCGGTCACCGGCCGGGTCGAACTCACCCCGGCCGACCCCTTCGACGCCGAGATCTCCGCCGCGTTCAACGCCCACCAGCGCCGGACGGAGGGCGGCCGCCGGCGCCTGGGGCCGGACGCGGTCGAGGTGGCCGCCGAGATGTTCGCCCGGCGCGGCGCGCGGGTGCTGACCCGGCCCAGTCCCTGGCGGCTGGGCGGGCCCGAGTGCGGGCTGGCCGAGCGGTGGCTGCGGGGTTGGGTGGCCGCCGCCCGGGAGGAGCGGCCGGAACTTGCCGCCGAGGCCGACCGGTATCTGCGGCGGCGCCTGGAGGCGTGCGCGGCGGGGGAACTGGGGGTCACGGTGCACCACACCGACCTGCTGGCGCTCCCCGGTCCGGCCCGGATCCCGGTTCCCCGGCTGAGCTGATGAGGCGTCAGGCGTGGTCCTGGATCCGCACGGCGGGCGGACTGGCGATCCTGGCGGCGCTGCTGTGGCACCTGGGTTCCGGCGCCTTCCTGGACGGACTGCGCCGGATCGACGCCGGCGCCCTGCTCGGTGCCGTGGGCATCGGGGCGCTGACGACGGTGTGCAGCGCCTGGCGGTGGTGCCTGGTCGCCCGCGGCCTGGGCCTGCGGCTCCCGCTGGGGCAGGCGGTGGCGGACTACTACCGGGCGCTGTTCCTCAACGCGGCGCTGCCCGGCGGCGTGCTGGGCGACGTCCACCGGGCGGTGCGCCACGGCCGGGCCACCGGGGACGTGGCGCGCGGCGTGCGCGCCGTCGTCCTGGAGCGGGCCGCCGGGCAACTGGTCCTGCTCGGGGCCGGGGCCGGGGTGCTCGCCGTCCGGCCGTCGCCGGTGCGCGGGGCGGTCGCCCGGGCGCTCACCACCCCGGCGGCCGGGCTGGTGCTCGCGGCGTGCGCGGCGGGCGTCCTCGGGGGCGTGCTGCTCGTTCGGGCCCGCCGGCGCCGGAACGGTCCGGCCGGCCGGACCGGCGGCGGGCCGCGGGCCGCGCTGGCCGAGGCCCGGCGGGTCATGGCGAGCCGTGCGTGCTGGCCGGGCGTCGTCGGGTCGTCGTCGGTCGTCCTCGTCGGCTGTGTGGGCACGTTCCTGCTGGCGGCCTGGGCCTTCGGCGCGGCCGGGGAGGGTGCCGCGCAGGGGCTGGCCACCGCCGTCGTGTACGGGGTGCTGGTGCTGGCCGCGAGTCTGCCCGGCGCCGGGGTGCTGCTGGCCCGCTGGGCCGCCGGGCTGCGGGACGCCCGCCGTCGGCCGCCCCGGAGCAGGCGCGGCGGGACCGGGGTCCCGGACTCGCCGGCGCATGCGCCGGCGTGCGCGGAGGAGGCGATGCCGTCCCGGTCGCGGTCAAATTCGCCCGGTTCGACATCTACACATAAAGGCGACATAAGAGCAAAATAAGGGTGAGTGGCTGATGTCATGTGATGCGGCCCCGACGCGTGACAGAAGGAGGCGAGTCGTATGGCCGACGTCTCACACCCCAGGGGAGATCTCGCTGGTCACCCTGACGTTTCCGAGATGAGAGCCCGGTTCGAGCGGACGCTCGGCGGGCGGGACGTGGTGTTCGTCGACGGGCCGGTGTTCCTGGTCGGCCTGTACTGCGCGGCATCACCCTGGATCGTGCACTACTCGGCCGCGCAACCGGCGCTGATGGCCCACAACCTCATCGTCGGCATCGCGATCGCCCTGCTGGCGATCGGGTTCACCGTCACTCCGGAACGCATGTACGGCCTGAGCGGCGCGATGTGCGCGATCGGTGCCTGGCTGATCGTGTCTCCCTGGATCGTCGGGCGCAGCCCCGGCGCGGGGGTCATCTGGAACAACGTCGTCATCGGCGCCCTGACGCTGCTGCTGGGTGCGCTGTGTATCGCCGTGGCATCGAGGAGTCGCCGCGTCACGTGAGGTGCGCTCCCGCGGGGGCGTGTGAAACCACCGGCCCGCTTGCCCTTCGGAGTCCCCCAGCGACGGCAAGCGGGCCGGGCACGTCCGGCGGCGTACGGGCGGTCCCCGTCCGGCTACCGGCGGCGGCCGGGGGCGGTGGAGCGGGGCGGCGTGAAGCGCTGTCCGGCCAGTCCGGCCAGCACCAGTCCGCCGGCCAGGAGCAGTCCGTGGGCCAGGGCCACACCGGTGACCAGGACCGCGATCGCGGTGGCCAGTATCAGCCAGACCGCCCAGCGCCGGAACGGTGCCGCGGGGGCCGCCGGTATGCGGACGGGTGGGCAGGGGGCGGCGTCGGGTGGGAACTGTTCGGCGAGGTCGCGGAGTTGGCGGTCGTCGTCGGGGGACAGGGGGGTCCCTCCTCTCCCGGGTGGTACTGCCGGTCGCGCTGAACGGGCAGGGTGGCGGATAGGGGCGTTGCTTCGAAGATCGGGCCAACTTAGGGTTACCTAACCAGCGGCGGCCCGGGTGTGGTGCGCAACGGCGCACAGGCGTTGTTGTGCCCTGCCGGGCCCCGTGCGTAACGCCGTTGACCGGACATCATCGGAGAGGAACCCCACCATGTCGGACGCCCAGCCGCAGCAGCACCGCCCACACCTGGAGTCCCAGCAGCACCGGCACGCGGACCAGGCCCGGGACGCCCTCGTCAAGCTCACCTACGGCGCCATGGCGGCCCACGTCGCGGGCGCCGCCGTCCGCCTCGGCGTGGTGGACCGGATCGGCGACGGGGAGCGCACCGCGGACGAGCTGGCCGCCGAGTGCGCGGCCCAGCCGCAGGCCATGACGCGGTTACTGAGGGCGCTGACCGGACTGGGACTGCTCACCGAGCCCGCCCCGGGCCGGTTCGCGGTCACCGCGGTCGGCGCGCAGCTGGCCGCCGACGCCCCCGGCTCGCTGCACTCGCTCGTCAGGATGTGCACCGACCCCGCCCTGCTCCGCGCCTGGGAGCACCTGGACGACAGCGTCCGGACCGGCGCGCCCTCCTTCGACACCGTCTTCGGCACGGACTTCTTCGGCTACCTCGCCGAACGACCCGCCCTCTCGGCCCAGTTCAACAGCGCGATGAGCCAGGCCACCGCGCACACCGCCGAGCTGCTGCCGGCGGCCTTCCCCTTCGACCGCTTCCGCACCGTGGCCGACCTCGGCGGCGGCGACGGCACCCTGCTCGCCGGTGTCCTGCGCGCGCATCCGGCGCTGCGCGGCATCGTCTTCGACCGCGCCGAGGGCCTCGCCCAGGCCGGTCCCCGGTTCGCCCGCGACGGCCTGGCCGACCGCTGCACCCTGGTGGCCGGCGACTTCTTCGCCACCGCCCCCGAAGGCGCCGACGCGTACCTCCTCAAGAGCGTGCTGCACGACTGGAACGACGAGCAGTGCGGGCGGATCCTCGGCCACGTCCGCCGGGTCGTGCCCGACGGCGGCCGGCTGCTGATCGTCGAGCCGGTCCTGCCCGCCGTCGCCGACGCCTCCGGCGACGTGATCCGCTACCTCAGCGACCTCAACATGCTGGTCAACGTGGGCGGGCGGGAGCGAACCCGGGACGACTTCGAGCGACTGTGCCGCACCGCGGGCTTCGCCGTCCGCACCGTCACGGCCCTGCCGCGGCCCAACCGCTTCGCCGTCATCGAGGCCGCACCGGTGTGACCCGCCGACGGCGCCCGATGCGCACGTGCAAATGCCGCGCATCTTCGGTTAAATCAGACGTGTGGGCCATGCGCCCGTGATGGCCCGCCGTCTCCGAGAGGTGGCGCGCCGTGACCGCTCTGCCCGTGGATGACGATCGGCCCGTCGACGATCACGAGGACTTCGCCGACGCCGACCGCGGCTTCATCGCCTCGCTCGACCCGCCCCGGATCACCGCGGCGGACGGCCGGGTGGTCTGGGACGCCGAGCGCCACGCCTTCCTGGCCGGGAACTGCCCCGACTCCGCCGACCAGGGCCTCTGGCGCCAGGGGCGGCTGGTGAGCCGGCAGGGCCTGTACGAGGTGACCGACGGCATCTACCAGGCCCGCGGCCTGGACCTGTCCAACATGACGCTGATCGAGGGCGACCACGGCGTCCTCGTCGTCGATCCGCTGCTCTCCACCGAGACCGCCGCCGCCGGGCTGGAGCTCTACCGCAAGCACCGCGGCGACCGGCCCGTCACCGGCCTGCTCTACACCCACTCGCACGCCGACCACTACGGCGGCGCCCGCGGCGTCCTGCCGGCCGGCCACCACCCCGTGCCGGTGCTGGCCCCCGCCGGCTTCCGGGAGAGCGCGGTCGGCGAGCAGCTCTACACCGGCCCGGCGATGGCCCGCCGCGCGGTGTACATGTACGGGACGCAGCTCCCCGCCGGACCGGACGGGCAGATCGGCTGCGGCCTGGGCACCCTCCCCTCCGCCGGCACCCGCAGCTTCGTCCCGCCGACGGTGGACATCACCCGCACCGGCCAGGAGGAGATCGTCGACGGGGTCCGCCTGGTCTTCCAGCTCACCCCGGGCGCCGACGCCCCCGCCGCGATGAACTTCGCCGCCCCGTCCCACCGGGCGCTGTGCACCGCCGAGAACGCCGTCCACACCATGCACAGCGTCCTCACCCTGCGCGGCGCCGTGGTCCGCGACACCCGGCGCTGGGCCCACTACCTCAACGAGGCGCTGGCCCTCTTCGGCGCCGACACCGAGGTCGCCTTCGCCTCCCACCACTGGCCCACCTGGGGCAACGCCCGGATCCGCCGCCTGCTCGCGGGCCAGCGCGACCTCTACGCGTACCTGCACGACCAGACCCTGCGGCTGCTCAACGAGGGCCGCACCGGCCCCGAGATCGCCGAGGAACTGCGGCTGCCCCCGGGCCTGGAACGGCTCTGGGCGCACCACGGCTACTACGGCTCGCTCAGCCACAACGTCAAGGCGATCTACCAGCGTTACCTCGGATGGTTCGACGGCAACCCGGCGCACCTGTGGGAGCACCCACCGGCCGAGCAGGCCAGGCGCTACGTGGAGACCCTGGGCGGCGTCGCGGCCACCGTGGACGCCGGCAAGCGGTACGCCGCCGACGGCGACCTGCGGTTCGCCGCCACCCTGCTCAACCACGCCGTCTTCGCCGCCCCGCAGGACCCGCGCGCCCGCCGGGAACTCGCCACCGTCTACCAGCGGCTGGGCCAGGGCTGCGAGAACGGCACCTGGCGCAACTACTACCTCACCGCCGCCATGGAACTGCGCGGCACCCCGGCCGCCGCCCGGCCCGACACCACCGGACCGGACGCCCCCGCCCCCGACCTGGTCCGGGCCCGCAGCGTCGACCAGCTCCTGGACTCGCTCGCCATCCGCGTCGACGGGCCCCGGGCCTGGCACAAGCACCTCACCCTCGACCTCTACCTCGCCGACGAGGACCGCACCTGGCATCTGACGCTCTCCAACGGCGCGCTCACCCACCGCAGCACCCCCGGCGCCCCCACCCCCGACGGCCGCCCGGACCTGACCCTCAGCCTCACCAAACCCCAGCTCCACGAGGTGCTGGGCGGCCGCGTGCCGACCGCTGTCACTCAGGAGGGTGAGCCCGGTGCGGCCTTTCACGAACTGCTCGGCCTGCTCAGCGCCCCGGACCCCAACTTCCCGATCGTCACGCCCTGATCCGGGCCGGTCCCGCGGCGGGCACGGGCGGTCCGCGGCGTGGGGCAAACTGGGCCGGTGGCGAGCAACATTCCCCAGGAATCGACGAGCTTCGTCGGCCGGCGCGCCGAACTTCGGCAGTTGAGCAGTGAGTTGACGCAGCATCGGTTGATCACGTTGACCGGCCCCGGCGGCGTGGGCAAGACCCGGATCGCGGTGCGGGCCGCCAGAGCCGCCGCCGCGCGGTTCCCCGACGGGGTCCGCTGGGCCCCGCTGTGGCCCTTACAGGGCGAACAGCTGCTGGTCGCCACCGTCTGCGATGCGGTCGGCCTGGCCGACCACTCGGCCCGGACACCGGTGGCCGCCCTCTGCGAATGGCTCGCCGACAAGGACCTGCTGCTGGTGCTGGACTCCTGCGAGCACCTCGTCGCCGCCTGCCGGGACCTGGTCGGCGACCTGCTGACGGCCGCCCCCGGCGTCACCGTCCTGGTCACCAGCCGCCAGCCGCTGGACCTCGTAGGCGAGGGGATCACCGAGATCGGCCCGCTGCCCTGCACCGGCGACAACGACGCGCTGGCGCTGTTCACCGAGCGGGCCGGCGCCGCGGCTCCCGAACTCCGGCTCACCGACCCGCTCAACGCCGAGGCCGCGGCCCTCATCTGCCGGCGCCTCGAAGGCATCCCGCTGGCCCTGGAGCTGGCCGGCGCCCAGCTGGCGCACCGCCCGCTCGCCCAGGTCGCCGAGCGGCTCGGCTCCCGCCTCGACGCCCTCGACGGCACCGGTATGCCCTGGACCCCGCGCCACCGCACCCTGCGCACCGCCATCGGTTGGAGCCACGAGCTGTGCGCACCGCTGGAGCGGCTGCTGTGGGCCCGGCTCTCGGTCTTCCGCGGCACCTTCGACGTCGGCTCCGCGGCCGCGGTCTGCGCCGACGGCCCGCTCACCCCCGACGTGGTGCGCACCACGCTGGCCGGCCTGGCCGCCAAATCCGTGGTCAGCCGCGAGGGCAACCGTTTCCGGATGCTGGACACGCTCCGCGAGTACGGCCGGATGTGGCTGGCCGAGCTGGACGAGGCGACCGTCGTCGCCGACCGGCACGCCGAACACTTCGTCGGCTTCGGCCGCCGCGCCGAACTCGGCTGGCTCGGCCCCGACCAGGTCACCTGGTACGGGCGGGTCGCCGAGTCGTACGTCGACCTGTGCACCGCGCTGGACCACCTCCTGGGCAGCGCCCCGGCCCGCGCCCAGGAGCTCTCCGCGGCCATCGGCTTCTTCTGGACCTGCTGCGGCCATCTGCACGAGGCCCGCGACTACCTGGAGCGCGCCCTGGCCGCCCAGGACGCCCAGGGGAGCCAGGACGCCGCCCGCACCCGGGCCCTGTGGGCGCTCGGCGTCGCGGTCCTCCTCCAGGGCGAACTGGACACCGCCGAGACCCTGGGCCGGGAGTGTGCCCGCGCCGCCCGGGAAGCCGGCGACCGGGACGCGACGCTCGCCGCCGGCTACCTCATCGGCCTCACCCACCTGATGGCCGGCCGCCCGCTGACCGCCCACACCGTCGCCGGGCAGGTGCTCGGCCCGCCGCCGGACGACCCCTTCGACTCCGCCGGCCGGCTCCGCTGCCACCTCGTCCGGCTCTTCGCGCTGACCTCCCTCGGCCGGTTCCACGAGGCGCGCGACGTGGCCACCGCGCTGCGCCACGGCTGCGTCGAGCGCGGCGAGTACTGGTCCCGCTCCTACACCGACTACCAGCTCGCCCTGGTCTCGCTCTTCCAGGACCGGCCCGCCGAGTCCGCGGGCCACGCCCGCGCCATGCTCGCCGCCAAGCGGCGCATCGGCGACAACTTCGGGATCGCGCTGGGCCTGGACGTGCTGGCTGCCGCGGTCGCCGCCCAGGGCGACGGTGCGGTCGCCGCCCAGGTCTACGGCAGCGGCCAGGCCATCTGGCGCACGGTCGGGCACCCGCAGCGCGGCACCCCCGAACTCCGCGCGGTGCGGGAGCAGTGCGAGCGGCGGGCCCGCGCGGCGATCGGCGACGAGGCGTACGCCACGGTCTTCGGCCGCGCCGCCGAGCAGAATCCGGACGTGCTGCTCGCCCGGATCCTCGCCGGGGACCTCTGACCACCGGGCCCCCGGCCCGGCCTCAGCCGTCGTCGCCGGCCAGCGCGTACAGCAGCTCGTAGGCGGTGGTCACCATCCGGCAGGTGCGGCCGCGGCGGGTGGCCAGCGCGACCAGCCCGGTCCCGGACGCCGGGTGGTAGCCGACGAACGCCTGCTGGCCGAAGGTCGCGCCCACGTGGAAGAGGAGCGGCCCGCGGGCCGCCGGGTGCTGGTACCACGTCAGGGTGTGGGTGTTGCGGTGCCGCCAGCCGCGCCGCAGCAGGGGGATCCGCACCGTGCGCAGCGCCCCGGCCAGCGGGCCGCTCCCCGGGAAGAGGTGCGCCTCCACATAGGTGAGCAGATCGTCGGGGGTGGACCGGACCGCCCCGGCGGCGGCGAACGCCCCCATGTCGGCGCTGCGGACCGGGGTGGTGCCGTTGCTGCGGTGGCCGATGGCGTCGGTGCCGGTGGTGCCGGGCGCCAGGGTGGTGCCGGTGAGGCCGAGCGGCTTGAGCACCCGGGTGGTGAGCAGGTCGGGGTAGTCGGTCCCGGTCGTGTGGCCCATCGCCGGGCCTAGCAGCGCCAGCCCGAAGTTGGAGTAGTGCCAGCGGGTGCCGGGCCGGTGCCGGGGCCGGGTCCGGGCGAAGGTGCGCAGCAGCCGTTCGGTGTCGTAGTCGGAGTAGCCGTTCTCGTACGGGCGGACCAGCGCGCCGAGCAGCAGGTCGGTGGGGATCCGCGGCAGTCCGGAGGTGTGGGTGGCCAGGTGGCGCAGGGTGATCCGGCCCGACCACGGATGGCCCAGCGGCAGCCGCGGCAGCCGGGCGGTGACCGGGTCGTCCAGGGAGAGCACCCCGTGCACCGCCAGGTCCGCCAGCAGCAGCACGCTGAACGTCTTGGACAGCGAACCGAGTTCGTAGCGCAGGGCCGGGCGCGGGGTGGGCGGCGCCAGCGCGGTGCCGCCGCTGACCACCGTGCGGTGCCCCTGCCGGGTGACGGCCAGGACGACGTCGGGGGCGTCGATCCGGGTCACCGCGTCCGCCAGCCGGTCGGCGATCCCGGGCCCGCCGGGTGCGGTACGCATCAGCCGGCGTCGGTGGTCAGCGCGCGGGAGGTGGCCATCGCCGAGGCGAACGCGGCGACCAGGGTGGGGTGGTGGACCTGGTCGAAGACCACGTCCGGATCGCCCTCCGGCATCCCGTGCTGAATGGGCATCGCGCCGGATTCCGCCTGGGCCGCGGCGTACCGCTCCCACAGCCGGGCGTCGAGGGTGGGGCGCGGCAGGCAGGCGTCCACGACCAGGAGTTCCCCGAGCAGGTCCCAGTGTTCGAGGTCGGCCCAGTCGTCCAGCCAGGCCGGCAGGTACCGGGTGAGGTAGGCGGCGACGTCCGGCGGGATCCGGTCCGGGGCCTCGCCCCAGTTGGTGAGGTGGAAGACGGTGTGGGTGACGTCGTAGGCGATGTGCAGCTGCACCGTCCAGGGTTCGGGCAGTCGGCCCAGCCAGGTGCGCGCCAGTGCCTGGTCGAAGTCGGCGCTGGGTGTCAGTCCGACCTTGCGTTCGGCGTTGAGCACCCCGAGCCGCCGGTTGGGCACCATCTCCAGTGCGGTCCAGGTCGTGGTCCGCCGGGACACCTCCAGTGCCGCCTCCAGGCCCGGGTGGCGGTGGCCCAGTTCGTGGAACGGCGCATAGACCTCCAGTGGCACCGGGGAGTGCGGCTCGTCGTGCTGGAGCGCGGCCAGGACGTTGCCGCCGTCGAGCAGTTCCCGCCAGGCGAAGTCCAGTAGCGCGCCGGCCCGGGTGCGCTGCCGGGACCCGGCCACGCCCTCCCGGAACAGCACCTGCATGTTGATGGCGAGTTCGCCGATGGGTTTGAGCCGTTCGATCGTCGCGCTGCCCGTGGCGCGGTCCTCGGGGGTCAGCCGGAAGAAGTCCCGGTGCGCGTCGAGCCAGCTCAGGGCCCGGTCGCCGACCCGGTGCAGCAGTGCCGGGGAGGCCGGGTAGGCCAGGGACGCAGCCGTCACGGTCACAGCGCAGCCTCGCTTTCGATGGGGGTCCGCCCGGCCACCGCCGCCGCGTCCCCGGCCCGCACCGGGCCGGCTCCGGCCTCGTCCGAGGCGATACGGGCGAGGGTGCCGGCGAACGCGGTCACCAGGGTGGAGTGGTAGCAGGCCAGGAACGCCTCGGCCGGGTCGGTCGGCCGCGGCGCGGCCCCGGTCTCGGGCACGCTGCCGTCGGCGGCCTGTGCGGCGGCCAGCCGCCGCCAGGCCGCCGCGTCGTACGGGGTGGCCGGCAGGCAGGCCGCGACCGCCAGCAACTCGCCCACCAGGTCCCACAGTTGCTCCTCCTGCCAGTTCGCCAGCCAGGAGGGCAGCCAGAGCCGCAGGTAGCCGGCGGCCTCGGGGGCCAGTCGCCGGCGGTTGCGGCCCCAGTCGGTGAGGTGGAAGACGTCGTGGGTCAGGCCGTACGCCGCCTTGCGGTCCAGTGCCCAGGGCTCCGGTAGCAGCCCGAGCCCGGTGAGCGCGAACTCGGCTTCGAAGTCGGCGTGTTGGGCCAGTCCGATCCGCCGCTCGGCGTTGAGCACCCCGAGCGTGCGGGTGTGGTCCTCGCGGGCCACCCGCCAACCGCGCAGCCCGGTCGTGGTCAGTACCAGTTCTTCGACGGCCGGATGCCGCAGCCCGGCCTGGGCGAAGGCGCCGTAGATCTCCACCGGGTAGGTGGCGTACGGCTCGCCGCGGATCAGCTCGGCGAACAGTTCGCCCTCGCGGGTCTCCTGCCAGGCGAAGGCGAACAGCCGCCCCGCCGCGGCCCGGAGGTCCGCGTGCGGGTGCGCGGAGGCGATGAGCTGGGTCAGTTCGGCCAGCTCGCCGAGGGGTTTGAGGGTGAGGTTGGGGTCGGCGTCGGTGGTCGCGTCCGGTGGCAGGCGGAAGAAGTCCCGCTGCTCCGTCAGCCAGCGCAGACTGCCCCCGACCATCCGGTCCAGCAGTTCCGGGTCGCCCCGGCCGGCGGTCACCAGCCCCGCCCGAAGAACCGCTGGGCGGCCACCACATGCAGGGCCACCCGCGGGACGCCGCCACCCATCTGCCGGACGAAGGCCAGGCCCGCGTCCAGCCCCAGGGTGGGGGGCACGTTGGGGAGCCGGGCCAGCCAGCGGCCCACCCCGGCGGCCTGGAGCCAGTCCCGGCGGCGTACCGCCCGGACGAAGCCGCGGGCCAAGTCGTCGGTGCGTGCGGTCAGTTGTTCCTCCAGATCGGCGGCGAGCCCGGGGAGGGCCAGTGCCGCGAGTTGGGAGACCCGGTGGGCCAGTCGTGGCCAGGGGTCGGTGCCGGTCCACTCGGCACCGGTCTCGGGGGGCCGCGGCCAGGGCCGCGCGCCCGAGGGGAGGTAGGCGTGCGTGGCCTCGACCAGGCCGCGATAGCTCCATGCCGATACTTCGGAGGCGTCCGCGCCCGGGGGATAGGTCGCCAGTGTCTGCCGCACCACCGCTTCGTCGTCCGCACCCATCGGCACCGCCCGGTGCTCCAGGGCGTACGGCGCGAGCGCGTCGGCGCCCAGAACCCGGACCGCGGCCGGGGCGAGCGGGTCGCCCTGACGCAGGATCCGGGAGAGCGCATAGGGGTCGCCCCCACCCTGAAGGGCGAGGGCGACCCCGGTTGCGGCATCGGCGATCACAGCGCTGAGCGGGACTGCTCGCTGCGTCTGTTCAGCCAACGCGATTCCCCTCAGCGAACGCCGGTCTTCGGGCGGGGGGTGGGGGGCGAGATCAGAAGCAGGCCGAGCAGCAGCAGCCCGCCCCCGCACTCGCGGGTATCGCGGTAGACACCGTCGGGCTCCGCGGGGCTGAGCAGCCCCTCGACCTCGGCGGACAGAGCAGTGGTCTCGATCGATGCTGTGCGATCCGTAACCATGCGATCAACTCCTTCGACGAATGAGTCTCCAGGCTGGCATTCGCCAGAAATCGCCGCAAACCGGGCTATTCCGATGGTGTGGGTTCGTCGAGGGGGCGCCGATTACGCCCCGTTGGGCGAAGTGTTGGGATGGAACGCCACAACTACCGTTCCAGGCAAGGGAGTTGAGAAGGTCGCGCGCCACGGGCCGCGGGCGTCCGCCGAGCGCTGGGGCAAGGTGCCGAAGTTCGCGCCGGCCGCTAACCGGACTGCTCTGTTCGGTGGCAATTGCCGATAGAGCCGCAGGTGCCGGCCGGTCGGAGCGGCCGATGCCATCTCATCCCGCCCGCGGACGCTCCCGTGCCCTGGCCCGGCGCCCCGGGCCGTCCTAGATTGGATGGTGGAAAACTTGGTTGCGGCCAAGCAAACATCTCCCGGTGGGAGTGGTGCCCCGTGGGAAACAAGTGGGTCGCCCTGTCGAACACCACGCTGGGCGTCCTGATCGCCTCCATCAACATGTCGATCATGCTGATCGCCCTGCCGGACATCTTCCGCGGCATCGGCGTGAACCCCCTCAACCCCGGCAACACCGGGCTGCTGCTCTGGCTGATCATGAGCTACCTGGTGGTCACCGCCGTCCTGGTGGTCAGCTTCGGCCGGCTCGGCGACATGTACGGCCGGACCCGGATGTACAACCTGGGCTTCGCGGTCTTCACCCTCTTCTCCCTCCTGCTGTCGGCCACCTGGCTGCACGGCACCGCGGGCGCCCTCTGGCTGATCGCGATGCGGCTGTGCCAGGGCGTGGGCGGCGCGATGCTGATGGCCAACTCCAGCGCGATCCTCACCGACGCCTTCCCACCCGACCAGCGCGGGCTCGCCCTGGGCCTGAACCAGGTGGCCGGGATCGCCGGATCCTTCGCGGGACTGGTACTGGGCGGACTGCTCGGCCCGCTGAACTGGCGGCTGGTCTTCCTCGTCTCGGTGCCCTTCGGACTGTTCGGCACGGTCTGGGCCTACCTCAAGCTGCGGGACACCGGCATCCGCACCCCGGCCCGCCCCGACTGGTGGGGCAACCTCACCTTCGCCGCCGGCCTCATCGCCGTCCTCGCCGGCATCACCTACGGCATCCAGCCCTACGCCGGGCACACCATGGGCTGGACCAACCCGGCCGTGCTCGCCGCACTGCTGGGCGGCGCGGCGCTGCTGGTCCTCTTCTGCTTCGTCGAGACCCGGGTCGCCGAGCCGATGTTCCGGCTCGGGCTGTTCCGGATCCGCGCCTTCACCGCCGGGAACCTCGCCAGCCTGCTCGCCTCGCTGGGCCGCGGCGGCCTGATGTTCATCCTGATCATCTGGCTCCAGGGCATCTGGCTGCCCCGGCACGGCTACGGCTTCGCCGAGACGCCGCTGTGGGCCGGCATCTACATGCTGCCGCTGACCCTGGGGTTCCTGGTGGCCGGCCCGGTGTCCGGATGGGCCTCGGACCGCTTCGGGGCGCGCACCTTCGCCACCGGCGGGATGCTCCTGGCGGCCGGTACCTTCGCCGCCCTCCAGGCCCTGCCGGTCGACTTCGACTACCCGGCGTTCGCGGTGATCCTGCTCCTCAACGGCATCGGCATGGGGCTGTTCGCGGCGCCCAACCGGGCCGCCGTGATGAACAGCCTGCCGCCCGACCAGCGCGGCGTCGGCGCGGGCATCAGCACCACCTTCCAGAACTCCGCCATGGTGCTGTCCATCGGCATCTTCTTCTCGCTGATGATCACCGGCCTGGCCGGCTCCCTGCCCCACACGCTCACCGGCGGCCTCACCGCCCAGGGCGTTCCGACCGCGGACGCCGCCCGGATCGCCGCGCTCCCACCGGTCGGCGTGCTCTTCGCCTCCCTGCTCGGCTACAACCCGGTCCGCACGCTGCTCGGCCCGCAGGTCCTCGGCCAGCTCCCGCCCGGCCACGCCGGGTACCTCACCGGCCGGGAGTTCTTCCCGCAGCTGATCTCCGCGCCGTTCGCCCACGGACTCGCCGTCGCCTTCAACTTCGCCATCGCCGCCTGCCTCGTCGCCGCCGTCGCCTCCCTGCTGCGCGGCGGCCGCTACGTCCACGACGACCGGGCCCGACCGGAACGCCGGACCCGGCGCCCGGAACCGGCCCCCGCCGCGGTCCCGGAACGCCCCCTCGCACCGCCGCCGGCCGCCGGCCCACCGCCCACCGCCCCGCCACCGGGCCCCACGCCACGGGGAGCCCCCGATGGCTGACCGTCCAGGCCCCACGGGCCCGCCGGACCGGCCGGCGGAACTCGCCGGCCGGCTGCGCGCGGTGCTCCAGCAGCTGGTGCCGCTGCTCCGCGGCCAGAGCCCGCACGCGGACCTCACCCCCAGCCGGTTGGCGGCGCTGGCCGCGCTCGCCGCCCACGGCCCCCTGCGGATCGGCGAACTCGCCGCCCGGATGGCCATCACGCTCTCCACCACCTCCCGCATGGTCGACCAGCTCGACGCCAGCGGCTGGATCGCCCGCCGCCCCGACCCCGCCGACCAGCGCGCCAGCCTGATCAGCCTGAACGACGCCGGGCAGGCGCTGCTGCGCGCCGTACGGCGGGAGACCGCCGGTGTCCTCGCCGAGGAGATCGGCCGGCTCGCCCCCGCACGGCAGCGCCGGTTGCGGGACGCGCTGCCGGCGTTGGAGGAGCTGACCGAGGCGCTGCGGCGCCGTCCCGCGCCCGGAGCCGCCGCGGACCGGTCCGAGGGGCGCGGGGCGGCCCCCACCCGGCGGACCGGCAGACGGGACCGGGGCGACAGGGCCTAGAGTGCCGACGTGCCCTCGTACAGCATTGGTCAGGCAGCGCGGCTGCTGGGTGTGAGTTCGGAGACCGTCCGTCGCTGGGCCGACGGCGGGCAGTTGCGGATGGACCGGGACGGGGCGGGCAACCGCGTGATCGACGGGGTCAGCCTGGCCGCGTTCGCCAAGGAACGGGCCGCCGGCGCGCACCCGGTGCCCGGCGAGGTCCGCACCTCCGTCCGGAACTCCTTCGCCGGGATCGTCACCGCGGTCACCCTCGACGACGTGATCGCCCAGGTCGAGATCCAGTCGGGCCCGCACCGGGTGGTGTCGGTGGTCAGCCGGGAGGCCGTCGAGCAGCTGGGCATCGAGGTCGGCGTCGAGGCCACCGCCCGCATCAAGTCCACCCATGTGCACGTGGACCGGCCCGACGAGCGCGGCTGAACCCGCCCGCGGAGCGCGGCGGTCAGCGGCACAGCAGCGCCGCGTGCAGGTCCAGCTTGTGGTCGAGCCGCGACAGGTCGCGGCCGGTCAGGGTCTCGATCCGCTGGACGCGGTAGTGCACGGTGTTGACGTGCAGATGCAGGATCTCCGCGGTCCGCGCCCATGAACCGTGCTGGGCGAGGAACACCTCCAGGGTCTCCAGCAGCATCCGGTGCGAGGCGCTGCCCCCGCGCGCCAGCGGGCCGAGCACCCGGCTGCTGAACGCCGCCCGGACCTCGGCCGGCACCCCGGAGAGCAGCGCGCCCAACGTGGTCAGCTCGTCGACGGAGGTCACCTCGGCGCCCTCCGGAGTCGCCGACCGGGCCGCGGCCAGCGCGTAACGGGCCTGGTCCAGCGCCGGGTTGAGGTCACCGGCGGCCGCCGGACCGCTCACCCCGGCGTGCAGTGGCGCCTGCGGACGGCAGGCGTGCAGCGCCGGCCACACCTCGCCGAGGGGCGGCCGGCCCTCCTCGCCGGCGCCGGCGACGACCACCGCGGCCGCCTCGCCGCCCGGCAGCAGCCCGGCCGTGAACGGCTCGCCGGGCGAGTGCCGCAGCGCCTCGGCCAGCGCCCGGACCGCCTGCTCGGGCTCCGCGCCGTCCGACGCGGCCAGCACCACGTGGAACGTGCCGGTCGCGGGCAGTCCGCAGGCGTGCAGCGCCGCGTCGAGCGCCGCCCCCTCGGCGGTGCTCGCGGCGACCAGGGCCAACAGCGCGTCGGTGGCCCGCCGCGCGGCCGTCCCGCGCGCCGCGTCGTGGTGCCGGTACTGCGCGATGACCTCGGCGATCTCGTGCAGCACCCGCGGCGGCGCGTCGTCCGCGCCGCGCAGGTGCAGGAACCAGGCGTCGTACGGCCCCGCGTCCCCGTCGACGCGCAGCGTGCTGCCGACGCCGGCGGCGAGGTCCCGCCGGGCCTGCCGGGCCGTGATTTCGGGGGCGTCAGGGGTGCGGGCGATCACCCGGCCGGTGGCGGTCAGCAGGTAGCAGGCCGGGCCGCCCAGATGCGCGAACGCCCGGTCCAGCAGGGCGTTGGGGGCGGCGTCCCCGGCGAGCAGCCCGGCGAGTTCGGTGCGCACGTTCTCGGGGAGGGCGTAGTGGCCGGCGGGGCGGCGGCTGAGGTCGCCCCACCGGCGCAGGTACACCGCCTCGGTGATGGCCCGGAAGGTGGTGTGCGCGGGCACCGTGAGCAGGGCGACGCGGTGCGCGCGGCAGGACTCGACCAGGACGTCGGGGATCTTCCCGTGGGTCTCCTCCCCGGCCAGGAGCGCGGCGGCCCCGGCGTCCGCCAGCGCCGCCACGAAGCGGTCCACCTTCTCCCGGTCGTCCCCGGGTGCCCACCACACCAGTCCGCTCAGCACCAGCTCTCCTGGCTGGAGGAACCGCGCCGGGTCCTCCAGGTCGGTGGCGGTGACACCGCTGACCTCCTGGGCGAGCAGGGGGTCCTCGCCCCACAGGAGGGTCAGGTCGAGCGCGTCGAGCTGGAGGAGGTCGTGGACGTGCATGTGGTGGCTCCTTGGACGGCTACCGGGCACGGAACCCCGGCATCTCACATTCACGAGGCGAATGTGGGTCCTGGCATCGTAAATGCCAGGCGTTCCTGCGGATATACCTCTTGGTTGATCATCCAGTTCCGGGCCCGGGCGTTGGTGGGTTTTCCGTGCTGCGGACCAGTCGTGCGCCAGGCCGCCGGGTTGCTTCACTCGGCGGCATGGACCTGAACACCGTGCTGGAGGTGCGCGACGCCCGGCAGCGCGCCACCTGGCGCACCGGCGATGCCTGGCTGGGCGGCGGCACCTACCTCTTCTCCGAACCGCAGCCGCACCTCCGGCGCCTGGTGGACCTGAGCCGGATGGGCTGGGAGCCGGTCGGCCGACTCCCGGACGGCTCCGTGGAGATCGCCGCCACCTGCACCATCGCCCAGCTCTCCCGCTTCGCGGCGACCTTCCCGGCCCCGGCCGCGCCCCTCTTCGAGCAGTGCTGCCGCGCCTTCCTGGCCTCGTTCAAGATCTGGAACATGGCCACCGTCGGCGGCAACCTCTGCAACGGCCTGCCCGCCGGGCCGATGATCTCGCTGACCGCGGCCCTCGACGGCAGCTGCCTGCTCCAGGCCCAGGACGGCTCCCGGCGCCGCGTCAAGGTCGCCGACTTCATCACCGGCGCCGGCCGCAAGGACCTCGCCGACGGCGAACTCCTCCGCTCGGTGACCCTGCCCGCCCGCGCGCTGACCTGCCGGACCGCGTTCCGCCAGGTCTCCCTCTACGGGCTCGGCCGCTCCGGTGCCCTGGTCATCGGCGCCCTCGACCCCCTGGACGGCTCGCTGGCGATCACCGTCACCGCCGCCACCGTCCGGCCCTTCCGCCTCTGGTTCCCCACCCCGCCCGGCGCCGCCGTGCTGCGCGGCACCCTCGACAAGGCCGTCACCGACCCCGAGTGGTTCGACGACATCCACGGCCTGCCCGCCTGGCGGCGGCACATGGCGCTCCGCCTCGCCGAGGAGGTCCGCGCCGAACTCACCACCCACTCGCCGTCCCCCAGGGAGGCTGTCCGATGAGCTACGCCCTTCACGTCAACGGCCGGGACTTCGACGCCGAACCGCGCCCCGGCCAGTGCCTGCGCACCTACCTGCGGGACCGCGGCTGGTTCGGGGTGAAGAAGGGCTGCGACGGTGGTGACTGCGGGGCCTGCACGGTCCATGTCGACGGCGAACCGGTGCACAGCTGCCTCTACCCGGCCGTACGCGCCGACGGCCGCCGCGTCACCACCGTCGAGGGCCTGGCCGAACCGGACGGCGAACTCCATCCCGTCCAAAGGAAGTTCCTCGGCGCCCAGGGCTTCCAGTGCGGCTTCTGCACCGCCGGCTTCCTGATGACCACGGCCAAGCTGGACGAGGAACAACTCACCGACCTCCCAAGGGCGTTGAAGGGCAACCTCTGCCGCTGCACCGGCTACCGCGCCATCGAGGACGCGATCCGCGGCGTCAGCCACGTCGAGGAGCCCCGCCCCGGGGAGTCGGTCGGCCGCAGCCTGGGCGCCCCGGCCGGCCCCCAGGTGGTCACCGGAACGGCCCGCTACACCTTCGACATCGAGGTCGAGGGACTGCTCCACATGAAACTGCTGCGCTCCCCGCACCCGCACGCCCGGATCGTCTCCATCGACACCGCCGACGCGCTGCGCGTCCCCGGCGTGCACCTCGTCCTCACCCACCACGACGCCCCCGAGCGGCTGTTCTCCTCCGCCCGCCACGAGCACCCCACCGAGGACCCCGACGACACCCGGGTCCTGGACGACACGGTCCGCTTCGTCGGGCAGCGGGTGGCCGCCGTGGTCGCCGACACCGAGGGCGCCGCCGAGGAGGGCTGCCGCCGGATCGCCGTGGAGTACGAGGTGCTGCCGCACGTCCTGGACCCGGAGGAGGCGATGCGGCCCGGCGCCCCGGTGGTCCACGCCAAGGACTCCGCGGACTGCCGGATCTCCCGCCCGCAGGACAACGTCGTCGGCGAGGTGCACGGCGAGATCGGCAGCGTCGAGCAGGGCTTCGCCGAGGCCGACCTGGTCTACGAGGAGACCTTCCGCACCCAGCGGGTGCAGCACGCCAGCCTGGAGACGCACGGCGCCGTCGCCTACTTCGAGGAGAAGGAGGACGGCGACGGCGAGCGGATCGTGGTGCGCTCCAGCACCCAGGTCCCGTTCCTGACCCGGCGTGCCCTGTGCGCCCTGTACGACCTGCCGGAGGACGGGGTCCGGGTGGTCGCCGGCCGGGTCGGCGGCGGCTTCGGCGGCAAACAGGAGATGCTGACCGAGGACGTCGTGGTGCTGGCCGCGATGCGCCTGCACCGGCCGGTCAAGCTGGAGTTCACCCGCGCCGAGCAGTTCTTCGGCGCCACCACCCGACACCCCTTCACCATCGGCATCAAGGCCGGCGCCAAGCGGGACGGCACCCTGACCGCCCTCCAGCTCCGGGTGGTCTCCAACACCGGCGCGTACGGCAACCACGGCCCCGCGGTGATGTTCCACAGCGTCGGCGAGTCCATGGCCGTCTACCGCGCGCCGCACAAGAAGGTCAACGCCTACTCCGTCTACACCCACTGCGTACCGGCCGGCGCGTTCCGCGGCTACGGGCTGGGCCAGGTCACCTTCGCCGTGGAATCGACCATGGACGAACTGGCCCGCCGCCTGGCCATCGATCCGCTGGTCTTCCGCGAACGCAACATCATCGGCCCCGGGGAGCACATGATCAGCCCCGGCGGCGAGGAGGAGGACCTGCACATCGCCAGCTACGGCCTGGACCAGTGCCTGCAGGTCGTCCGCGACGCGATCGCCGCCGACCGCAGCGCCGACGACGCCCCCGAGGGCTGGCTGGTCGGCCAGGGCACCGCGATGTCGATGATCGCCACCGGCCCGCCCGGCGGCCACTACGCCGATGCCACCGTGACGCTCCTGGAGGACGGCACCTACGACATCGCCGTCGGCACCGCCGAGTTCGGCAACGGCACCACCACCGTCCACAAGCAGATCACCGCCGGCGCACTGGGCACCACCGTCGACCGGATCGTCATCCGGCAGTCCGACACCGACGTGGTCCGGCACGACACCGGCGCCTTCGGCTCGGCGGGCACCGTCGTGGCCGGCAAGGCCGTGATGCGCGCGGCCAACGGGCTGGCCGAGCGGATCCTGTCGTTCGCCGCCGAATACGCCCGCACCCCGCGCAGCCAGTGCCAGTTGCTGACCGATGCCGTGGAGTGCGCCGGGCGGACGGTCCCGCTCAAGGAACTGCACGAGGCCGCCCGCGAGCGCGACGTGGAACTGGCGACGGACGGGCACTGGGGCGGCTCCCCGCGCTCGGTGGCCTTCAACGCCCAGTGGTTCCGGATCGCCGTCGACCCCGACACCGGCGAGATCAGGATCCTGCGCAGCGTCCACGCGGCCGACGCGGGCAAGGTCATGAACCCGATGCAGTGCCGCGGCCAGGTCGAGGGCGGGGTCGCCCAGGCGCTCGGCGCCACCCTCTTCGAACAGGTCCTGGTCGACGCCGGCGGCAAGGTCCTCACCCCCGCGTTCCGCCGCTACCGGCTGCCGGCCTTCGCGGACGTCCCGCGCACCGAGGTGCACTTCATGGAGACCTCGGACGCCATCGGCCCACTGGGCGCCAAGTCGATGAGCGAGAGCCCGTTCAACCCGGTCGCCCCCGCCTTCGGCAACGCGCTGCGCGACGCCACCGGGGTGCGCTTCACCGAGGTGCCCTTCCTCCGGGACAAGGTGTGGCTGGCCCTCTCCGAGCACCGCGCGGAGGGCGGCGAGGAGGGCTGGTCGTCCCGGGCGCACCCGTCGCGGGAGGGCTCCGTGTGACCACCGCCCGGTCGCCCGGACGGGGGCGGCGGTTCCGGGACGGCACTGCGAGGTCCCGGAACTGCCACCCTCTTGCCCCTATTCGACTCACTTACGCAAGGGAAACATGGGTCGGTGGTTGGCAGATGTGATTGAGCCATACGCCGCCGGGGCATCACAGGGAGGCAGCCGCCGCGTGGATCGTCTCCAGGGGGACACCGATGAGTCGACTCAGCCCGCCGCCCCGCCCCGTCGCCGTCCGCGGCACGCCCGGTGACGCCCCGCCCGCCGCCCGGTGCTTCCAGGTCAGCGGCCAGCTGCGCCGCCCGCTCGCGCTGACCGTCGCCGACCTGCGGGAGCGCTGGCCGCAGCGGCACGCTCCGGTGGTCTTCGACTGCGCCACCAACGGCCCGCAGCACCACACCTTCGACGGTCCGCTGCTGCGGGACGTCCTGGACGAGGCGGGTCCCGTCTTCGACGCCCGGCGGCGCAAGGACCGCTCCCGTTTCCTGCTGACCGTGACCGGCGGGGACGGCCACCACACCGTGCTGTCCTGGGCGGAGATCGACGCCGACTTCGGCGACGCCCCGATCCTTTTGGCCACGGCGATGGACGGGGAGCCGCTGGACGCGGCGGGCAGCCAGCTCGTGGTGCCGTCCGACCGCTGCGGCGCGCGGTACATCAGCGCCATCACCGGCATCTGGGTGGGCACCTGCCCGGCGCCGGGGGAGCAGTAGGCCGCGGGCCGCGCCGGGGCGGCCGCCGGCCGCGCGCCGGATCGGTCAGCGCTCGGCGGCCAGCGCGACCTCGGTCGACTTGATCAGCGCGGTCACCTCGGAACCGGTGGCCAGACCCAGGGCGGCCGCCGCGTCCTTGGTGATCGCGGCGGTCAGCTCCCCGCCCGCCACGGCCACCTTGACCCCGGCCATCGCGCCGCCGGTGGTCACCGCGACGACGGTCCCCGGGAGCCGGTTGCGAATGCTCAGCCCGTCCACCGCGCCGGTGGCCAGGGCGACCTCGGTGGACTTCACCAGCGCGCGCACCGGTGAGCCGACCGTGATGCCGAGGTCGTCGACGGCCTCCACGGTGATCGCGGCAGTGAGCGTCTGGCCGCCGGACAGCCGTACCGCGACGGTCGACATCACCTCCCCGGCGGTGACGGCGAGAACCGTGCCGGGGAGCTGGTTGCGGATGCTGAGGCTCATGGGAGACCACTTCCTCGGGTACGAGAGGTGCGGTACGGCACGACGCGGCACCGCGAGCGGAAAGCCGCGTAATGCGGGGCAATCCAAAGCAACACAGAGCACCCCAGTGCAACTCAGAGCAATCCGGAGCAATCAAGAGCAACACGAGCGCAATAGAGAGCAATGAGGCGCAATGCGCATTACGGCTGGGATATCCGTAATGCTCTTCCTGTCCCTCGCACTGTAATCGGCTCCGGGCGCGGATTCCTCGCGGGATTCGGCCTGCCGGGTGCGGCCCCCGTGCATGACGCCCGGTTTTCCGGTGGCCGGAACTTGCGCTTGTCCCTTCCTCCAACGGACCTTGCATCTGCTGTGGAGGAATGCCAAAAGGATTGTAAATGCGAGCCAATACCTCATATCTTGTCGCACATGCAGTCCTACACAATCGGCCAGGCGGCGCGGCTCCTCGGCGTAAGTCCGGACACCGCCCGCCGCTGGGCGGATGCCGGACGGGTCGCCACCCACCGCGACGACAGCGGCCGTCGCCTCATCGACGGCCGGGATCTGGCCGCCTTCTCGATCGAGGTGGGCCAGTCCGCCGGCGGCGAGGAGGACGACACCTACACCTCCGTCCGCAACGCCTTCCCGGGCATCGTCACCGCCGTCAAACTCGGCGATGTCGCCGCCCAGGTCGAGATCCAGGCCGGCCCGCACCGTCTGGTGTCCCTGCTCACCCGTGAAGCGGTGGAGGAACTCGGACTGGAAGTCGGCATGCAGGCCGTCGCACGGGTGAAATCCACCAGCGTGCACATCGACCGCACCTGAACCCCCGCGTGCCACCACCCGGAGATCCGCCCCCACGTCCCCTCCGGGCCGGCCGCCACACCCAGCGGCGTCGCCCGTCCACGGCGCGGCTATGTCCCCATCCGCTCGGGCGACCGCATCGCCCTGCGCACCAAGGAGTCCGCACCATGTCCCCGTTCCTCACCGGACGCCGCGCCGCCACCGCGCTCGTCACCGCCGCCCTCCTCGTCCCGCTCGCCGCCTGCTCCGGCGGCAGCGGTGACAACGCCAAGAAGGACAGCGACGGCGGGTCCGGCAGCACCACGAAGCTCACCGTGCTCGCCGCCGCCTCGCTCACCGACGTCTTCCAGAAGGCCGGCGCCGTCTACGAGAAGGAGCACCCGGGCGCCAAGGTCACCTTCTCGTTCGCCGGCTCCCAGGAGCTCGCCGCCCAGGTCAAGCAGGGCGCCCCCGCCGACGCCCTGGTCACCGCCGACACCAAGACCATGGACGGGCTCAAGGCGGACACCGGTGCCCCCACCGTCATCGCCAAGAACCGCCTGGTCATCGCCACGGGCAAGGGCAACCCCAAGAAGGTCGGCGCCCTGGCGGACCTCGCCGACAGCAAGCTGAAGGTGGTGCTGGCCGCCCCCGAGGTGCCGGTCGGCCGCTACAGCAAGAAGGTCCTGGACGCGCAGAAGTTGACCGTCAAGCCGGTCTCGCAGGAGCCCAACGTCCGGGCCGTCCTCAGCAAGGTGGAACTCGGTGAGGCGGACGCCGGCATCGTCTACAAGACGGACGCCGCCACCGCGCCCAAGAAGGTCGACGCCATCGACATCCCCGACGCCCAGAACGCCGTCGCCTCCTACCCGGCGGCCACCCTCAAGTCCTCCCAGCACTCCGCCGCGGCCGCCGCGTTCGTGAAGTGGCTGAGCACCCCGGAGGCGCAGAAGCTCCTCCAGGACGCGGGCTTCCAGAAGCCGTGACCCGTGCGGGGTGGGGACTGTCCGGCTCGGGGGAGCGGGCAGTCCCCACCCCGCCGCCGTCCCCGCCGCCGTCCGCCCGGACCCGACGCCCGCCCCGATCCCAGGACTCCCGATGAGCCGCCCCAGCCCCTCCGGCCCGGCGCCGGCCGGTCGACGCCGCACGCCCGGTGCCCGCACCCCCGTCGCCTTGGCCGTCCCCGCGCTGCTCGCCATCGCGTTCCTGCTGATGCCGCTGCTGGGCATCCTCGCCCGCACCAGCTGGGGCGACCTCGGCACCCATCTGACCAGCCCCGGAGTGCTCGAAGCGCTCCGGCTGTCGCTGCTGGTGTCGGGCTGGGCGCTGGGCCTGTCGCTGCTCCTGGGCGTCCCGCTGGCCTGGCTGCTGGCCCGGGTCGACTTCCCCGGCAAGGTGCTGGTCCGCTCCCTCGTGCTGCTGCCGATGGTGCTGCCGCCGACCGTCGGCGGTGTCGCCCTGCTGCTCGGCTTCGGCCGTCGCGGACTCCTCGGTCCCTGGCTGGAGGACACCTTCGGCATCGTGCTGCCGTTCCACACCTCGGGTGCGGTGGTCGCGGCCACCTTCGTCGCGATGCCCTTCCTCGTGATCAGCCTGGAGGGCACCCTCGCCGGGCTCCGCCCCAGCTACGAGGAGACCGCGGCGTCCCTCGGCGCCTCGCCGGTACGGGTCTTCTGCACCGTCACCCTCCCGATGGTCGCCCCCGGCCTGGCCGCCGGCGCCGCGCTGACCTGGGCCCGCGCGCTCGGCGAATTCGGCGCGACCATCACCTTCGCCGGAAACCTGCCCGGCACCACCCAGACCCTGCCGCTCCAGGTCTATCTGCTGCTCCAGGACTCCCCGGAAGCGGCCACCTCCGTCTCCCTGCTGCTGCTCGCCATCGCCATGGCCGTGCTGGTGTGCCTGCGCGGGCGGTGGACGGGCGGGCCCGCGGACCGGTCCGGCCGCGCCGGCCGCCGCGGGCGTGCCGGTCGTGGCGACGGCGCCGACGGCATCGGAAGCGGCAGCGGTGCCGACACCGGCAGCGGTGGTGAGCGGGCGACGGGTGGCGCACCCATCGGCGAGGGCGCCGCGGCCGCCGGGACGGAGGGGACCGTCGTGCCGCAGGCGGTCGGCACCGCGGCCACCGGGCATCCGCAGGCGTCCGCGCCGGACCCGTCCCTCGGGGAACGCTGGCCGCTGCACGCCGACGTCACCGGCTTCACCGAACTCGCACTCCAGGCCACCCCGGGAACCACCATCGCCGTCGTCGGCCCCAACGGCGCCGGCAAGACCACCCTGCTGCGCGCCCTGCTCGGGCTCACCCCGCGCGCCCGCGCCGCCCTCCGGCTGGGGGAGTCCGACGTCACCGCACTGCCCCCGCACCGCCGGGGCGTCGCCTGGGTACCCCAGGACGGGGCCCTCTTCCCGCATCTGACGGCGCTGGCCAACACCGCCTACGGGCTGCGTGCCCAGGGCGTCCCGCGCGCCGAGGCCCGGCGCACCGCACAGCAGTGGCTCGACCGGCTCGGCGTCGGCCCGCTCGCCCACCGTCGGCCCGCCCAACTCTCCGGCGGCCAGGCCCAGCGCGTCGCCCTGGCCCGGGCGCTGGCCGCCCGGCCGCGTCTGCTGCTGCTCGACGAACCGCTGGCCGCTCTCGATCAGACCACCCGGGCGCACGTCCGGCACACCCTGCGCGGCCATCTCGCCGGCTTCGGCGGGGTCTGCCTGATCGTCACCCACGACCCCGTCGAGGCGGTCTCGCTCGCCGACCGGGTCCTCGTCCTGGACGGTGGCCGTGCCCTCCAGGACGCCCCGCCCGCCGAGGTCACCCGGAACCCCCGCTCGCCCTGGGTGGCCCGGATGCTCGGCCGCAACGCCTGGTCCGGCACCGCGGCCGGCGACGGACTCGCGCTCACCGGAGGCGGCCACCTGGTCGTGGCCGACCCGCTCCCCGACGGCACCCAGGCGCTCGCGGTGATCGCCCCCGAGGCGGTCTCGGTGCACGTCGCCAAGCCCGCGGGCAGTCCGCGCAACGTCTGGCCCGGCACCGTACGGGAGATCACCGCCGCGGGCAGCCGGCTGCGGGTCGTCGTCACCTCTCCCGAGGCGCCCGATCTCGTCGCCGAGATCACTCCGGCGGCGGCCCTGGAACTCGGTCTCGCCGACGGCGCCGCCGTCTGGACCAGCGTCAAGGCCACCGAGGTCACCCTGGTGACACTCTGACGATGCGTCAGCTCTGTGGCCGGAGCCCACGGGCGGCAGGTCGCCGTCTGCGCCGCATGTCCCGGCGTCGCGCCGTGATCAGTGCGAGGTGCCCGCCGGCTCCAGTACGAAGACCGGTATCCGGCGGTCCGTCTTGCGCTGGTAGTCGGCGTAGTCGGGGAACGCCTCGACCGCCCGCGCCCACCACGCGGCCTTCTCCTCGCCGGTGACCTCACGGGCCGTCATGTCCCGGCGGACCGGACCGTCCTGGAGCTCCACCCGCGGATCGGCGAGCACGTTGTGGTACCAGACCGGATTCGTGGGCGCGCCGCCCTGGGACGCCACCGCGGCGTACGCCCCCTCGTGCTCCACCCGCATCAGCGGGCTCTTGCGGAGCTTGCCGGACTTGGCGCCGCGTGTGGTCAGCACGATCACCGGCAGGCCACGGAGCGTGGTGCCCTCCGTGCCGCCGGATCCCTCGTACAACTCGACCTGATCGCGGACCCACGCGGTCGGGCTCGGCTCGTACTCTCCCTGCAGGGGCATGGCGTCCGCCCTCTCGTCGAAGACTCCTGGTCCTGGGAGAACGCCGGAGCCGGCGCGATCATTCCGGCTCCGCCGCATCGATGGCCGGCAGCTGTCGTCCGGTGCCGTGGCTCCCGGCCGGGAACGTCTTCGGCCACCGCCGGGAGCACGGTCCGGAGCGGCCGCTCAGGAGACCAGCTCGACCGCCCGGCTCCGGCTGCGGCGGTGCTGCTCGGCCCAGTTCGCCAACGCCGCCTCGCAGGCGTGGTCGAGGTGGCGCAGCCCGCTCAGGTCGAGTTCCACGTCCCGGTCGGCCGGCAGCGACTCCAACTGGTCGAGGAGCTTGGGCAGCCGAAGGAAGGTGGCGTTGCCGACCGCCCGCACCCGCACCGGGCCGGGAACGCTGGGGATGTGCACCTCCAGGTGTGCCTTGGAGGTCTCCCACGCGGTCTTGGCCACGGCCAGCAGCAGACCGATCAGCACGCCCTCGAACATGTTCACCGTCACGATGGCGATCGCGGTGACGCACAGCACCACCGCCTCGCCGCGGTGCGCCCGCCACAACGGCCGCAGCTCCCGCAGCGGGATCAACTTCCAGCCCGCGTGCACCAGTACACCGGCCAGCGCCGCGACCGGCACCACGCCCAGCGCCGCCGGGAACGCCGCCGCGAACAGCAGCAGCCACACCCCGTGCAGCACCCGGGACGCCTTGGTCCGCGCCCCCGCCTGGACGTTGGCGGCACTGCGCACGATCACCGCCGTCATCGGCAGCGCGCCGAGCACTCCGCACACCGCGTTGCCGGCGCCCTGGGCCATCAGCTCCTTGTCGTAGTCGGTCCGCGCCCCGTCGTGCAGCCGGTCCACCGCCGCCGCGCTGAACAGCGACTCCGCGGACGCGATCAGGGTGAAGGCCAACACCGTGCCCAGGACCCCGAGTTCGGTCAGCCGGCCGATGTCGGCCAGACCGGGCGGCTGGATCGCGTCCAGCAGCCCGCTGACCTGCACCCGGGCGACCGGCAGATCCAGTGCCCAGACCGAGGTGGTGGCCAGTGCGACCGCCGCCAGCGGGGCCGGCAGGATCCGCGCCGCACGCCGCCAGCGCGGCCACAGCACCAACACGGCAATGGTGCCGGCGCCGATGGCGAGCGCGGCGAGGGCGGTGCCGGACCGTGCGGTGTCCAGCACCAGCCGTGGCAGCGCCCCGATGTTGGCCAGGCCGCTGCCCGGTGCCTTGGCGTCCGCCAGGGCGTAGAGCTGTCCGGCGATCAGGACCAGCCCGATGCCCGCCAGCATGCCCTGCACCACCGCGACCGAGATCGCCCGGAACCAGCGCCCCAACTTCAGGGCGCCCATGGCCAGTTGGAAGACACCCGCGGCCAGCACCAGGGCACCCAGCACGCCCAGGCCGTACGTCTTGACCGCTTCGAAGACCAGCACCGTCAGACCGGCGGCCGGGCCGCTGACCTGAAGGCTGCTGCCGGGGAGCAGGCCGGTGACCAGTCCGCCGACGATGCCGGTGACCAGCCCCAGTTCGGCCGGTACGCCGGAGGCGACCGCCACGCCCACGCACAGCGGGACGGCGACGAGGAAGACCACGAGGGAGGCGGTGAAGTCCGCCCGGAGGAAAGGGAATCGCTTCATCACGTACAGCCCGCCTTCACAGAGGGAGGAACACGTCGGCGGCCGGCTGGTGCACGGACACCGACCCGGTGTGCACCTCGTAGAACCAGCCGTGCAGTCGCACCTCGCCGGCGTCCAGCCGCTCCCGTACACACGGGTAGCCGCCCAGTCGGTCCAGTTGCCGGCAGACGTGCCGCTGCACGGCCGTGGTGACGGCCGGCCCGTCGTCGCCCGGCAGTTCGTCGGAGAGTTGGAGCGCCAGCCAGTCACGGACGGCGGGCGCACCGGTCAGGTCCTCGCCGCGGGCCCGGGCGCCGACCGCGCCGCAGTGCGAGTGGCCGCAGACGACGATGTCGGCGACCCGGAGCACCCGCATCGCGTATTCGATGGTGGCGGCTTCCGCGCTGGCCGCCATGCCTTCCTGGTAGACGGGCACGGCGTTGCCGGCCGTGCGGAGTTCGAAGAGTTCGCCGGGCCGGGCCCCGGTGATCAGGGACGGGATGACCCGGGAGTCGGAGCAGGTGATGAACAGGGCGAGGGGCGACTGCCCGGCGGCGAGCCGGCCGAAGGTCTCCTGTTCTTCCTGCTGTGCGGCAATGCGGGCGGTCAGGCCCCGGGCATGCTGGATGAAGGTCTCCACGAGGAGGTCTCCTGCTGAAGAGTGATGCCATCGTGGGGATGGCGGGGACGTGCGGCACTCAGGAGGCGGGGCGCGACGCGGGGCCGTTGCCCGCCACGGGGCCGATCAGCAGCGGAAGACGCAGTGGAGTACGGGGAGTTGGGCCGGTCTGGGAGCCTGTGGGCCACCGTCGGCGGCCGGCACCGGTCCCGTCGGTTCGTCGTCGCCGGCCGCACCGCTCAGGTGTGGCGGCAGCGGTCGCCGGGTGGGCGGTACCCCCTCCGCGGCCGGCGTCAGCCGCCCGGGGCGGCTGCGCTCGATCTCGCGCTTGGAGTGCTTCTCCTCTTCGGAAAGGGAGTTCGCGGCCGCCGCCGCGCCGGAGGACTTCGACGCCGAGGCGGCCGGGCGCGCGGACTTGAGCGCGTACGCCGGTGCCGCCGCGCCGAGCAGGATCGTCAGGATGATGGCGAGCGCGGTCAGCGGCAGACGGCACGGGGCCGGTATCCGGGGGCGCGCCCCCGGTATCCCGGTGTCCTTCCGCATCGTCGTCCTCCGCATCGCCCCGTGGTGTGGGGGCCGTTCGGTCGTTCGGCAGGGGGTGGGGCCGCCGCGCGCTCGGCGCGGGCGACCGCGGTGGTGCACGGCTGTCGTCGTCGGGACGCGGTTCCGGTCGCGTGCGCTCAGCGCCGACCGCGTGGTCCGGAACCTCGCTCCCATAGTGCAGCATCCAGGTTTCCAGTATGAAAACGAGAAATGACGCCATGTTGCGGGGTTTCTCAGGGATATCGGGCGTCGCCGGCTCCCCGGGCGGCCAGTACGGCCACAGGGACCACCGCAGCCGCGAGCACCCCGCAGGCCAGGGCCAACACCGGGAACCCGCCCGCGGCCAGCACCGGTCCGGAGGCCATCCCGCCGGTCGCGCCGGCCAGTGCGATCCCGACGTCCACCAGCCCCTGGGAGCCGGCGCGACGGGCCGGCGGCAGTGCTTCGGTGACCAGCGCGGTGCCGCTGACCAGCCCGAAGTTCCAGCCGACGCCCAGCAGTACCAGCGCCACGGCGAGCCCGGCCACCGCATGCGGCGGGGTGAGCGTGGCGAGCAGCCCGGCGCCGAGCAGCGTCACCCCGGACGCCGCGGCCACCCGGTGCGGCCCGACCCGGTCGACCCACAGTCCGGTGAGCGGGGACGGCAGGAACATCGCCCCGACGTGCAGCGCGATCACCAGGCCGGCCGCCTGGGTGCCGTGGCCGTGCGCGCGCAGGTGCACCGGCGTCATGGTCATCAGCGCGATCATCACCAGTTGGGTGAGGAGCATCACCGAGGTGCCGGCGGCCAGACCGCGCCGCTGTACGGCCGTCAGGCCGGGGGCCGCGGAAGAGGCGGCCCCGTCGTCCGGTGGCGCACCCGCACCGGTCGGTGCCGGTGTCCGGGGCGCCGGCAGCGGATCGGGCCGCAGCAGGCAGGCCAGGACGACGGCCGCGGCGGCGAACGCGGCGGCGGCCAACAGGAACGGCCCGGCGAGCCGGGGCACGCCCCAGGCCAGGGCCAAATTCCCGGTCGCGGTCACCAGGTTGGGACCGGCCACCGCGCCGAGCGTGGTGGCGAACAGCACGGTGCTCACCGCGCGTCCGCGCCGGTCCGGCGGGGCCAGGTCGGCGCCCGCGTAGCGCGCCATCAGGTTCGTCGCGGTGCCCGCGCCGTAGACCAGCAGGGACGGGAAGAGCAGCAGGACGCTGTCCAGGGCGGCGGCGGCCACCACGCCCAGGCTGCCGAGCGCCCCGGCCCCGTACCCCAGCACGAGTCCGGAGCGGCGGCCCCGGCGTTGGGAGAGCCGGCCGATGCCCGCGGCGCCCACCGCCGATCCGGCGGTGAACAGGGCGCTGGGCACGCCGGCCAGCCCGGTCGAGCCGAGCATGTCCTCGGCGAGCAGCGCCCCGACCGTGATCCCGGCCGCCAGGCCCGCCCCGCTGAGCACCTGCGAGAACACCAGGACGGCCAGCAGCCGCCGCGGCGCGGTACCGGTCATGCGGCCAGCGGCTCCAGCGCCGCGATCTCCGCGAGGGACAGCCCCATCCGCTGGTGCAGGAAGCGGACGATGGTCCAGTGCGGCAGCGCGTCCTCCTCGAACGGGCCGAACTCCCGGCAGTACAACGGGATCCAGCGCAGCGCCTCGTCGAGCGCCCGCTCCCGGCCCGGCTCCTGCTGGTACGCCTCGTAGCCGATGCTGCGGTGCTCGATGAAGTAGCCGCCCGGGAGCCGTTCCCGGCACAGCGCGCGGTATTCGCGGGTCTGCAGGATGAGGTAGTGCCAGATCTCGTCGATGTCCTGCTCGACGGGGAGGAACAGCCCGCTGAGCCGGTCGCGGTAGCGGGACACGAGATAGAGGTAGCGCAGGCACTCGGTGACCTGGCGGGCCACGAACTCCCGCGGCGCGCCGGTCTTCTCCTCGAAGTGGGCGATGACTTCGGTGTGCAACGGTGCGCCGAGGAGGTCCCGGAGGTCCTCGACGGAGATCAACCGGTGCGGGGCTGCCACGGCGGGTGCGGTGCCCGCGGTCGCCGGCGCGGTCCGGTGGGTCATGCCTCTCCTCTCGCCAGCCAGGAGTACTTCCCGGACCGGCCGATGGGGATGTGCGGACGGTGGTCGAGCCGGCAGTGCCGGCCGGTGAGTTCGGCGATGCTCCGCTCCAGCGCGGCGGTGTCCGCCGCCGCCAGGGGCGCGCCGCTGAAGGTGGTGTAGGCCAGTAGTGCCTCGGTGGCACCCATCAGGCGCAGTTGGTGGACGAAGATCTGCGGGGTCGCCTCGCTGATGCACCGGTCGAGGTCGCCCTGGGCCACCGGACCGTGCCGGGTGTCCAGCAGTTCCTTCTGGCGGCCGGAGAACCGGGCGATCTTCTGCGGGTCGGGGGTGCCGTCCGTGGTCCGTACGCAGTCGCCCGAGCGGTACCGGATGAGCGGCATGTAGGGGTTGCGGACGCTGGAGACGATCAGGTGGTACAGGGCGCTGCCCGGGGCGACCGGGTGGAGTTCGACGCTCATCTTGTCCAGGTGGGGCCGGTAGTTGCCGCGGCGGTCGCTGGAGTAGAGGTAGCCGAGTTCGGTGCTGCCGAAGAGGTCGATGATCGGGCAGGCGAAGTGCTGGTGCAGGAAGCGCTGCACGTTCACCGGGGTGTATTCGTAGGCGTGGATGATGCTGGCGGGCGGCGGGAAGTCGTCCCACAACCCCCATTCGCCGACTTTGCGCACCAGATGCGCGAGGTGGTAGCCGGAGCAGTCGAGGTGGTACCAGCCCTGGGGGTGCGCCTGCCGGGCGGTGCGGATCTCGTCGAGCATGCGGACCACGTCGTCGCGGCTCCACAGCGCCGGGTCGAGCCGCAGGTTGAGGTAGCACGTGCGGTCGTCGAGCCGGCGGTCGTCGAGAGCGGGTACGGGGTCGGGTACGGTGCCGCGCTTGGCGGCGTTGACCCGTGCGACGTGCTCCGTCGCCAGGACGGTCGTCAGCGAGACGCGGCGGCATCCCGCCTCCCAGGTGGCGGCGAGGTCGGGGTGCTCGCTCCACAGCCGGTAGTAGGAGTGCAGCAGGAAGTACGGGGGCCGGATGAGCTGCATCCGGGCGTGGTTGGTGCCCGTGGAGAGCACGAACTCGGCCTCGCCGGACTCCAGAGCGGCGGCCAGCCGGGGCGTCATCCAGTTGTCGGGGAAGCCGCGGGCGATCTCCGGCTTGTCGAGCACCGGGAAGTGGCCCTTCGCCAGTGACGCGCGGTAGATCGGGATGTCGCGGATCTGCTCGATGACCTCGGCGGTCGGCTGGCCTTCCATGGGATCCCTCGGGTGTGTGCGCGGACGGGGGCCGCCCGGGACGTCGGGTGCGGTGGGCCGGTCGGCGGGCCGGCGGCGGTGCGGTCGCCGCCGGCCCGCCGGGGCCGTCAGCCGGGCGTCAGGAGATACAGCCGCTCTTGGGCGCGGCGCTGATGCAGCCGGCCTTGGGGGCGGCGCTGACGCAGCCGTTCTTCGCCGCCCGCGGGTCCGCTCCCGCGGAGTTGGCGGCCACCCAGCTCTGCCAGACGTCGTCCTGGGCCATCTTCTTGATGAGCTGCTCCATGGGGACCTCCATGTGTGTGGGGAAGGGGGGCGGCACCCGGCGGTGCGGTGATGACCTGCGCCGATGCCGACTCCATGAAGGTAAAAGGCTCGCCAAGTGGATGTCAACGAAAGGCAATGTCAGGGGCTTGGTAATGCAGGGCGGTGCGCCAACTTTGGCGGGATTGCACCGCGATGACCGGCCGCGGAACTCTCTGACGGGTAGTCAGCTAGGACATGTGGCGCCATGCCGCGACGGTCCGCCGCCCGGCGGCCCCGGGCCGGGTGCGTTCGGGTGACCTCCCCAGCGGGTCCGCCGTCCGGCCGCCGCGCACGGGGAACGATCACGACCGTCCACCGCTTCCCCCACCCCAGGGAGCCCGCTGTGCGCATCCTGCTGCTCGCCGGCGCGTTCAACAGCCTCACCCAGCGCGCCCACGCCGAACTCGCCGACCGCGGACACCACCTCGGCGTCGAACTGGTCACCCGCGGGACCCCACTTGCCACACTGGTGCCGCGGCACGCCCCCGACCTGATCGTCGCGCCGATGCTCACCACGGCCGTCCCCCGCGAGGTCTGGTCCGCCTGGCCGTGCCTGATCGTCCACCCCGGCCCGCTCGGCGACCGCGGGCCGTCCTCGGTCGACTGGGCCGTCCACCTGGGCGCCGAACGGTGGGGCGTCACCGTCCTCCAGGCCAACGACGCGATGGACGCCGGCGACATCTGGGCGACGGCCGAGTGCCCGGTCCCGGCCGTCGGCAAGAGCGACCTCTACCGCAACGAGATCGCCGACGCGGCCATCGAGGCGCTGCTGACCGCCGTCGCCCGCTTCGCCTCCGGCACCCACCGCCCGGAACCGCAGCACACCCTCCCTGCCACCCGGCTCCTCGGCCGCCCCCGGCCCCCGCTCCGCCAGGCCGACCGCCGTATCGACTGGGCGGCCGACCCGACCGAGACCGTCCTGCGCACCCTCCGGGCCGCCGATTCCCGCCCCGGCGTACGGGACGAACTCCTCGGCGGCACCTGGTTCCTGCACGGCGGCCACCCCGAGGACACCCTCACCGGGCGCCCCGGCGAACTGCTCGCCACCCGCCACGGCGCGCTCTGCCGGGCCACCGTCGACGGCGCCGTCTGGATCCCCGAACTCCGCCCGGCCCGCGCCCCGGGAGAGCCCGCCACCGTCAAACTGCCCGCCACCCTCGCCCTGGGCGACCGGCTCCTGCCGCTGCCCGAGGCCCCGGCCCCACTGGAGGCCGGCGACGGCCCCTGCACCTGGACCGACATCCGCTACCACGAGGACGGACCGGCCGGATTCCTGCGCTTCGCCTTCCCCGGCGGCGCGATGAGCACCGACCACTGCCGGCGGCTGCTCGCCGCCTACCGCTACGCCTGCACCCGGCCCACCACCGTCCTGGTCCTCGGCGGACAGCGGGACTTCTTCTCCAACGGCATCCACCTCAACGTCATCGAGGCGGCCGCCGACCCCGCCGCGGAATCCTGGGCCAACATCAACGCCATCGACGACCTGGTGCACGCCGTGCTGACCACCACCGACCGGCTGGTGATCGCCGCCCTCGGCGGCAACGCGGCGGCCGGCGGCGCGATGCTGGCGCTCGCCGCCGACGAGGTCTGGTGCCGCTCGGCCGCCGTCCTCAACCCGCACTACCGGCTGATGGGCCTCCACGGCTCGGAGTACTGGACGTACACCCTGCCGCGCCGGGTCGGGCCGGAGGCGGCCGGGCACCTGACGGCCCGCGCCCTGCCGGTCACCGCGGCCCGCGGGCAGCGGCTCGGCCTGGTCGACCGGATCCTCGACTGCACCGCGCAGGAGTTCGGCGACCACACCGGACGGCTCGCCCGCCGGCTCGCCGCGGCGCCCGGCATCCAGCCCCGGATCGCCGCGAAGAAGGAACGCCGGGAGAGCGATGAGGCGCGGCGGCCGCTCGCCGCCTACCGGGCGGACGAACTCGCCCGCATGCGGCGCACGTTCTTCGATCCGGACGCCCCGTACCACGCGTTGCGCCGCGCCTTCGTCCGCAAGGAGCCCCCGCCCGGCACACCGGCACACCTGAACGCCGGTGCCGCGCACGCGGGCGGCACGGCGCAGGTATCCCCTTGACGGGCCGGAACGGGCCGGCGGCCGCGCGGATGCCGGCTGCCGAACCGTTCCTCCCGTAGCGGTTACCCGGCCGGATTCACGGCGTCGGCAGGTACTTGTACCCGATGCCGAAGACGGTGCTGATCAGCTTCCGCCGCCCCGGTCCCAGCCGCCGGCGGAGCCGGGCGATGTGCACGTCCACCGTGCGGTCGCTGGACCGGCAGTCGGGCCAGACCGCGGCCATCAGCTGCGGCCGGGTGAACGCCCGCCGAGGGTTCAGCACCAGGTGGGCCAGCAGGTCGAACTCCAGCCGGGGGACGTCGATCTGCCGGCCGTCGATGGCGACGGTGCGGGCCGCGGTGTCGATCTGGATCGGGTCCGACGCGGCCTCTCCGGGCGGCTGCGCGCCGGAGGCCGGGGCGGGCGGTTGCGCGCAGGGCGGGGCGAGGATGATGTGGAGCTTGTCGGAGGTCAATCGGTGAACCGATACGGGCTCCAAATCGTGCAAGGTGAGTTGCCACTTGCCGTCGGGGAGCCGGTCTACCGCCAAGGGTGGCCCTCCGCCGGGGCCGGCCTTTGCCGGCCGGCCGAAATCGGCATCCGGTCGCAACGCAAGGGGGGTCGTCGACGCGTTCATAAACATGATCTGGGCCCATTCCTCTTGCAAAGCAGGCGTGTTCGGACAGACATGGCGGTGCTCGACGTGCGGCGCGCGGTTCGATGACGCCGCAATCGCTGCGCAGGCCGGTGAGGAGTCGGGCGGGTGCACCGGCACTCGTGATGCGGGTGCGCCCGGCGGGCCCCTCACCCTCCCGTCCCTGTTAGGGAGGGTGTTCGCGCCCGTGCCCGTACTCGGCCGTGACGTGAACAACCGTCACGTCACCGGTCTGACCGAACGCTACATGTGATCGCGCGCTTCCGGATAGTAGCTTCCGCTAATCACAGTTGCTCTTGAGCCGATTTCATGTTTGCCCGCTTCGGGGTGGACGGCGGCCCCATGTGTCGAGTCGTCGACGGTCGAGAAGCGGTGTATTGCGCACCGATTTCTTTACGACTCCCTTATGAACCCCTCTCGTTCTCCCACCCGCCGCGACGGCGCCGTACCGCATCGCGAGGGGCGCAGGTGGGGGAGGAGCGCCGCGGTCGGCCCGCGCGGCCGAAGTCCCCTAATACTGCAATCACAGTTGTGGGGTTTGGCCTCGGCGTTTGTAGTGGCTGCAGCGAGCGCGTGTCTGGCTTAGCCGTCTCCACCATGACCAGTGCAGATGGTGGGTCGGCGTGAGGTGTTGTGGGCGGAGGAGCAGTCCGATCAGGCGGCGTATCTCCGCAACGGACAGGGGTATCAGGCGGGTTTGTCCAAGATCGCTGCCCCCTTTGACAGTTCCTGGGCACGGATGGCGGTCAGTGCGGCGAGTGCGGCCATGGACAGGGTGATGTGCCGGTACCAGGCGTCGTAGCGGCGGACCTGGTAGTGGTCCAGGCCGCACTCGTTCTTCGCGGCCTGGAAACATTCCTCGACCTGCCACCGGGCCCCGGCCACCCGGGCCAGGTTCCTCAGCCGTGTGCCGACCGGGCCGTAGCAGACGTAGTAAGCAATCTCAGCGGGATCGGTGAGACTGCGGCGGGCCAGTACCCAGTGACCGAAGCCGTTCTCCCACCAGATCCGGATCGGAACCCGGGCCCAGTCGTAGAACCGCTGTCCGTGGGCGCCGGCCCCTGCCGATACGCGTTTCCACGCCTGCCGCGGCAGCCCGGCCACCAGGGCGTCGACCCGGACCTCGGCGCCCCGGGTGGTGATGACGGTGTCGTTGACCTTGGTCGCCAGCACATGCGCGACCGCGCGCTGCTCCAGCCAGTACCGCAGCCGCTTGACCTGCCCGTATGCCTCGTCCGCGGTCACCCACGCGAACGGCACCTCCGCGTCCAGGGCCCGCTGGAGCATGGCCTGAAAGTGCTCGATCTTCGTAGCGAACGGCACCTCGTCCGGGATCCCGGCCGCCCGGCACCGCTCCCGGTCATCCGTCCAGGACTTCGGCAGATACAACTCCCTGTCGATCAACGCCCGCCCCCGCCCGGAGGCGTAGGCGAGGAAAGTGCCGATCTGGGAGTTCTCCGTCCGCCCCGCAGTGCCGGAGTACTGCCTCTGCACCCCGGCCGACCTGGTGCCCTTCTTCAAAAACCCGGTGTCGTCACCGATCAGCACCGCGTCCTTGTCACCGATGCTCTCCACGACGAAGTCCCGCACGTCATCGCGGACCCCGTCAGCATCCCAGTCCGCCACGCCCAACAGCCGCTGCATCCCGATCGGATGTGCCTCACCGGCTCGTTCCGCCAGCGACCAGCCGTTCTTGCGTTCCAACGGCGCGACCAGCCCGGCCATGTACTCCAACGCCCGGCCCCGCGGCTCCGAGCGGGCAAACCGCGCAGCGAACCGCGCGTGTAACCCCGCCAACACCTCACGCCATGACTCGACTTGACGCGCACCAAGATCCACAGACACCAGCACACCCAACCACACCAAACCCCACAACTGTGATTGCAGTACTGGCGTCTCGTGATCCCGTTGCCGTCAAGCCAGTTGGCGCTACGCGAGGCGCTGACCAGCGCTTTCAGTCGGAACGTGAGGGACACGAAGGGAATCACGAGGCACTGGCCGAGGAGAAGGCGGTGGCGGAGCAAAATCGGGAGACGTTGCGTCAGGCCAGGTTGGCTTCGTGGGTGAGGATGGCGACCTGGGTGCGGTTGGCAGCGTCGAGTTTGGTCATGATGCGGCCGATGTGGACCTTCACCGTGGACTGGCTCATATGGAGGTGGCCCGCGATCTCCGCGTTGCTCATGCCCTGGGCGACGGCCACCGCGACCTCGCGCTCGCGTGGGGTGAGGGCCTCCAGCCGGGACCTCGCTGCCTTGGCGGGGGCGCGGGAGGAGAACTCGGAGAGGAGCTTGGTGGTGATCCTCGGCGAGAGCATCGCCTCGCCGCGGGCCAGGACGTGGACGGCGCGGGCGAGTTCGCGTGGCGGGGTGTCCTTGAGCAGAAAGCCCGCTGCGCCGTGCTGAAGGGCGGCGTAGACGTACTCGTCCAGGTCGAAGGTGGTGAGGATGGCCACGGCCGGGGCGTTGGGCAGCGCGGTGACGCGTCGGGTCACCTCAAGTCCGTCGACCCGGGGCATTTGGATGTCGGTGAGCACCACATCCGGGCGGTGGCGGGCGACGAGCTCCATGACGGCCGATCCATCGCCGTCCTCGGCGACGACCTCGACCTGCGGGTCCGCGTCCAGGATGAGCCGGATGCCCTCGCGCACCAGTTCCTCGTCGTCCAGCAGCACCAATTTGACGCTCACGCCGCAACCTCATCCGTACCCAGGGGGAAGACCGCCCGGACACGGTACCCGCCGTCGTCGGTCCCGCCGGTACGCAGGGTTCCTCCGGCCAGGGTGACGCGTTCGCGCATACCGATCAGCCCGTAGCCGGAGCCGGGGACGGCGGTGCCTCGGACGGCTCCGCGCCGGTTGGCGACGGTGACCTGGAGCTGGTCCTGCGCCACTTCGAGCGAGATGCGTATCGCTGCGTGCGGGGCGTGTTTGGCGGCATTGGTGAGGGCCTCCTGGACCACGCGGTAGGCGGCCCGGCCCACGGCTCCGGAGACCTGCGGAAGGGGATCGGGGAGGTCCGCCCGGAGGTTCGCCCCCGCCGTGGTGGCGTCGTCCACCAGCGTGGCGATACCGTCCAGCGCGGGCGGCCCGGAACTGGAGGCCGGCGGCTGATCGTCCCTGAGGACCTTGAGCACGTCACGGAGCTCGGACAGGGCACTGGCGCTGGAATGGCGGATCACCTCGGCGATCTCCGCTGTTCGCTCGTCCGGGGCGCTCACCGACAGGCCGCCGGCCTGCAGGGCGATCACGCTGACCCGGTGCGCGACCACATCGTGCATCTCCCTTGCGATCCGCCGCCGTTCGGCTTCGACCGCGCGTTCGGCGAGCAGATCCCGTTCGCGTTCCGCCTGCTCGGCCCGGTCCCGCAGGCTGGAGAGTAGTGCGCCCCGCTGGAAGACCCACAGCCCGAGCAGCGCCGAGGCCGCCACCGCGAGCAGCGGTACGACCGCGATGTACGCGAGCCGGTCCGCGCTTCCGGCGAGTCCCCGGTAGTAGCCGGGGATGATCGCGAAGACGAGGACTGAGCCGGCGATCCAGAGCCGTCGGCATGGCCCCCAGCGGCGGGCCGCCGTGTACCCGGCGACGCAGGACACCCAGCTCGCGGCACCGGTGAAGGCCACCAGCACCGTCGCGGCGACCGGCAGCCACGGGAACCGCCTGCGCAGCAGCAGCGCGGGAGCACAGACGGCCAGGGCGCAGACGACGAGCAGCGTAGGCGCCGCATGGTGGACGGATACGCCCTGCAGGATCATGGCGGTGACCAGCAAGTCGAAGCAGAGCGACCGGAATCGGCCGTCCCACCAGGCCAGCCACCAGCGGCGCCGGGTCGGGGCAGGGCCCGGCGCCGCTCCCGGATTCTCCATGTGTTTGTCCTTCCGCCCCGACTTTCCGTTCAGATCAGGCGTCCCGCCGGGAGAGGGCCAGGGCGTTTCCGGCCAGCAGAAGGGCCGTCAGTGCCAGCAGCGGCAAGGCCTCGTAGCCGTGTGCGCCCGGCGTCGCTGCGGCCAGCTGCTTGGCCGCGGCGAAGGGTACCATCCGCGAATCGAGATTGAGGGCGTTTGCCAGCAGTGGCTCCAGCACTAGCGGCCACAGCACGGTGATGCTGAGCGCGGCCACGGCGCTTCTGGTCAGCCCTGCGAGCGCCAGGCCGACCAGCCCGGTCAGCGTGACATACAGCACGGTAGCGCCCGCCGCCGCGAGCGCCGGACCCGAGTCGGGGGTGGTCTGGCCGATGATCAGCACGCCCAGGTAGTCCACTGCGGCGGCGACCGCGGCGGTCACCGCGCCCAGGGCGGCCACCACCAGGGCCTTCGCGGCAACAATCCAGGCCCGGGACTGGAGGGTGAGCACCGTTGTGGTGATCGTCCGATGGCGGTACTCCATGCCGAAGGCGTTCACTCCGAGGGCCGCGATCGGCACCGCGGTGAGCAGGGGCATCAGGGACAGACCCTTGGTGAACTGCTCAGTTCCGGTGCTGCCGGTCCGGTTGTCGGTCAGAGCGAAGCCGAGCTGGAGCAGGACCATAAGGCCGCTCAGCACCCAGGTCGACCGCAGGGTGCGCAGCCCCGCCCAGGCGTAGCGCAGGGCCGGAAGGGCGGGGCCCGAGGAACTGGACACGTTGGCGCTCATGCCGCCTTCCTCCCGTGCTCTCGCTGCCCGGTGTACTGGCCGGCCTCGGCGGTGGCGGCGAGGAAGGCATCCTCCAGACTGCTCTGGCGGGTGTGCAACTCACGCACCCGCACTCCGGCACGGGTCGCCAATTCCCCCACCTGGTCGGCATCCAGGCCCTCGACGACGACGGTGTCCGGTCCCTCGCGGCGAGCGGTTGCGCCCTGCGCGCCCAGCTCTGCCAGTAGAGCCTCCGCACCTGCTGTGCGCACCACCACCTCCGATCGGGTGTACGCGGCGATGAACTCCTCAACCGGTTGCGCCGCGATCAGCCTGCCCCGGCCGATCACCACCAGTTCGTCGGCGGTAAGCGCCATCTCGGAGAGCAGATGGGAGGAGGCGAAGACGGTACGACCCTCCTCGGCCAGATCGCGCAGCAGGGCGCGGGTCCAGTGCACTCCCTCCGGGTCGAGGCCGTTCACCGGTTCGTCCAGAACCAAGTACTCGGGGTCGCCGAGCAGGGCGGTGGCCAGCCCCAGCCGCTGGCGCATACCAAGGCTGAAGCCGCCGGCCCGGCGGCGGCGAACGTCGTCCAGGCCGACCAGCGACAGCACCTCCCGCACCCGCCGCTCGCCGATTCTGGCCCCGGACGCCACCATCCGCAGATGCTGGTAGGCACTGCGGGCGGGATGCACTGCCCCCGGATCAAGCAGCACCCCCACCGTCCCCACCGGATCAGCCAGTTCACGATAGGTACGGCCGCCGAAGGTCGTCCGGCCGCCGCCGTGCTCCAGGCCGAGCATCAGCCGCATAGTCGTGGACTTCCCGGCGCCGTTGGGGCCGAGGAATCCGGTGACGGCACCTGGTCGCGCGGTGAAGGAGAGGTCGTCGACGGCGACCGTCTCCCCGTAGCGCCTGTTGAGTCCCTGAACAGTGATCATCGCTCTCCTCGCAAAAAGCGGTGGGCGGAGTATCAGTGCGCCCGCCCTGACGAACTCCTCAAGACTGCGCCGGTCTCACGGGTCGCCGCATCACGCGACCGGTCAGCCCCGCCTACGACTTTTGTCCAACTGGGAGCGGCGGAAAGAGGGACGTCCCCTCAGGGCTGCTCGCACAGCATGGAGGCAGCCGGATTCACCTCGCGCCTCGGCGCAATCGGAAAGGAAGAGTTCCCATGCGCACGCTGACTACGCAGCACACCCTCCTGGCCGCCAACTCCGTCCACGCCAACCATCTGATGGCGGCCGGGTTGATCATCCTGCCGATCCTCCTCTATGCGGCCCTGTTCGTGGGTGCGCTGATCAGCATCACCGCCTCGCGCCTCAGCGGAGGGATGAAGCTGGTCTGGATCGTCTTCGCCTTCATCGCCCCGTTCCTGGGCAGCCTGCTGTGGTTCGTCTTCGGCCGGCGCGACGCCTCACGGCGGCGACGCTTCGCCTAGTACTGCAATCACAGTTGCTGGATGTGGCCTCGGCGTTTGTAGTGGCTGCGGCGAGCGCGGGTTCGGCTGAGGCGTCTCCACCATGACCAGCGCAGATGGTGCTGTGGGGTGAGGCGGTGCGGGCGGAGGACCAGGCCGATGAGGCGGCGGATCTCCGCGACGGACAGGGGTATCAGGGCGGCGGTTTGCCCTAATCGGCAGCCCCTTTTTCCAGCTCGCGGGAGCGGATCGCGGTGAGTGCGGCCATGGCGAGGGCGATGTGCCGGTACCAGGCGTCGTAGCGGCGGACTTGGTAGTGGTCCAGGCCGCACTCGTTCTTCGCGACCTGGAACGATTCCTCGACGGCCCACCTGGCCGCGGCGACCTTGACCAGGTCCTTCAGGCGGGTGCCGACGGGGCCGTAGCAGACGTAGTGGGCGATGTCGGTGGGGTCTTTGACCGAGCGATTGGCCAGGACCCAGTGGCCGACACCGTCCTCCCCCACGGGGCGGATCGTCACCCGAGCCCAGTCGTAGACGCGCTCGCCGTGGGAGCCGCGGCCACCGGACAGGCGCTTCCAGGCCTGCCGGGGCGAGGCGGCGACCAGCTCGTCCACCCGGACTTCACGCCAGCCGGTTGTGATCACGGTGTCGTTGACCCTGGTGGCCAGCACATAGCCGACCCCGGGCTGTTCCAGCCACACACGCAAGTGCTTGACCTGCCCGTACGCCTCGTCCGCGGTCACGCGAACGGCACCCCGGCGTCGATCGCACGCTGCAGCATCCACCGGAAGTGCTCGTTCTTCGTCGCGAACGGCACCTCGTCAGGGATACCGGCCGCCCGGCACCGCTCACGGTCGTCCAACCACAGTCACCGGCAGAGCTCACAACTGTCCTACCAGTAACTGTGATTGCAGTACTAAGGCATTGCGGCATTCAACCAATGTGCGGCGGTCCGGTCGGCGGGTGCCCGGCCCGGCCGGATCGAGTGCGGTGCCGAAGACGGCCGCCGCCCGCGGCGGCCCGGCGGTCGGCGTATGCCGGTGCCTCGGCGCAGATGATCGTCCGTCACCGGCCGTTCCGGGACCATGCCGGACGCGACGGAGCGCTCGGCCGACTCCTTTGCGCGCTCGGTCCCGCGCGTTCCCGGTCCGGGGCGATGGCTCGACCCTGCTGCGCCTCCGCATCCGTGTGGTACCGGTGTTCGCCTCCTCCGCCGCCTTCTCCGCCGTCTTCGCGCCGGTCGGCGGCGCACCGCGCCGGACGCCCGCACGGTGGAGCGTCGCCGGCGGCGCCCTGCCGGTGGCGCGACTGGTCCGCCAGATCGAGTGAATATGCCAGCCATAAGCTGCTGACGCAGAGGTTTGCGTTTCAAACTCCTTGTGGCGAAAAGGTGCGGAACCAGATATTCCAGACGACTGTTTTCGTAAAGAGGAGGAAATGAGTAGGGTGTGGCCCGCTGCCGACTGACCAGCGGTGGCGGTCCGGCCGAATTCGGCATGGACGAATGCGCAGGTGCCGCAAGGCACCCGCGTGCACCAGGAGGGGAACATGCCGTCCGGCTCTTTCGAGGGGCAGTACGTATGGAGTCCAGCAGCCGATGACCGGGCGCTGGCGCGAGCGTGTATGGATGTCCGCGTCGGGCGCTACTTCAGCGTTCATGAGGTACTGCGGGAGACCCGTCAGGATTTCGAACTACGAGCCCACCGGTCACTCGTGCTGGCCTCCGAAGCGGCCGGTACCGACCTGGCCGAACGATGGCTCGCCGAAGAACCGGGGCCGGACGCCGCCCTGTTATGGGCCCGCGTGGCGATGCTACGGGCACTGCGCATGGCCGACGCCGGCGACCGGCGGGCCGGCGCCCTGGACCGGATAGCGCGCGCCGCCTGCGAACGGGCCGCGAAACTGGCGCCCGAGGACCCCACGCCGTGGGTCGCCCAGCTCGCCCTGGCCCGGCTCGACCGCCCTCAGGATCCCGCTCCCCAGGGGCTGTTGACCTCACCCACCGGGCCTTGGTATCTCTTCGCGCACATCCTCCGGCTCGACCCCTGGCACCGCGAGGCCCATCACCGCTTCCTGTCCTTCTTCTTCACCCGCTACGGCGGTTCGTCCAGTGCCAGTTGGGACGTCGCCGCCTTCCTGAGCCAGCGCGCCGCGGCCTCCTCGCCGCTCCGGCTGCTGCCGTTGGTGGCGCTCGTCGAGGACTACAACCCCGCCGCACTGCTGGCCGACCGCACCTGGGAGCAGCCGCAGTGGATCACCGCCGCGTCGGGCGTCCACCGCAACTGGTTCCCCACCGTGGCCGACTACCGCTTCACCCCGGTCGTGGATCTGGCCTATCTCGCCCATGCGCTGTTCATGGCGAAGTGCGAATTCGAGTCCCGTGAAGTCCTGACGGCCATGGGTCCTTATGCGTCACGGATGCCCTGGAGTGTCTTCGGTGATCCGGCAGAGCNCAACTGACCAAAGCACGAAGAGCGTGCGGACTCCCCGTTCCGCACGATCTGTGACGCACTGACCGTATCCCCACCGAACCGTTGTCCCCACCAACAGAAAGGTTTCGGTAGTGTCCGATCGTACGTCCTCCCCAGTCCGCGCCAAAGCCCGCTCAAAATTCCCGCACGGTGTGGACCCCGCCGCCTTCGATGATGACGCGACCCTGCATGCCATGGGTTATCCGCGGAAACTCACCCGGAGATTCCGGGCCTTCGACAATTTCGCCATTTCTTTTACCATCATCAATATCATCTCCGGCATCTTCTCCTCGTTCGGCTTCGGCCTGAACGCCGGCGGCCCGCGCATCCTGATATTCGGCTGGATCGCGGTCTCCGTCATGGTGCTGTTCGTCGGCGCCGCCATGGGCGAGATCGCCTCCAAGTACCCGACCAGCGGGGCGCTCTACTTCTCCGCCGGCAAGCTCGCCAAGCGCCACCAGGGTGCCTGGTCCTGGTACACCGGCTGGCTCAACTTCGTCGGCCAGGTCGGCGGCACCGCCGCCACCAACTTCGCCGCCGCCACCTTCATCCAGGCGTTCATCGCCATGCAATGGCCTTCGTACGAGCCCACCGCGCCGCAGACCGTCGCCATCACCGCGGCGATTTTGCTGGTGCAAGCCCTCGCGAACACCTACACCGTGCGACTGGTTGCGGTACTCAACCGTATTTCGGTGTGGTGGCTGCTGGTCGGCATGGTGGTCATCGTCGGCACGCTCGCCCTGATTCCGACGCATCATCAAGAACCGTCCTTCATCACCCACTTCGCCAACAACACGGGCTTCACCAACGCCATTTACGGCGGAATGCTCGGTCTGCTCGTCAGCAGCTGGACGTTCACCGGCTTCGACGGAAGTTTCCACATGTCCGAGGAATCGGTGAAGGCGACCGTCACCGCCCCGCGCGGCATCATGTGGGCCATCAGCTGCTCCGCTATCACCGGACTGATCCTCATGCTCGCTCTGGTGTACGCCATCCGCGACTACGGCCACGCCGCGAAGGCCGACGCCCCGCCGGTGCAGATTCTCATCGACGCGCTCGGCGTACAGACGGCGAAGCTCCTGCTGCTGATCGTCATCGGCGCCATGCTGTTCTGCGGACTGGCCAACATGACCAGCAACACCCGGCAGATCTTCGCCTTCTCCCGCGACGGCGCGATGCCCGGCTCCCGCTGGTGGCACTCGGTCTCCGACCGCACCCGCACCCCCGTCAAGGCCGTCTGGCTGGCCGCCGCCTGCTCGCTGGTCCTGGTCATCCCCGGCTGGTGGTCGCACACCGCCTTCACCGCGGTCGTCAGCGTCAACGTCGTGGGCCTCTTCCTCTCCTACGGCGTGCCGATCTTCCTCCGGCTGCGACTGGACGACTTCCAGCCTGGACCGTGGAACCTGGGCCGCTACGGCAGGCCGGTCGCCGCGATCGCCGTCCTGTGGATCGTGGTGAGCAACCTCCTCTTCATGCTGCCGCAGCAGTACCCGGTCACCCTGGACTCCTTCAACTACGCGCCGATCGCACTGGCGGTGGTCCTCGTGATCGCCACGGTCTGGTGGTTCGCCACCGCCCGCCGCCGCTTCCAGGGGCCGGTCAGCTACGGCAGCCCCGACGAGGTCGCGGCGATGGACCTGATCTGACCCGGCCCCACCAGAAAGGGACGCACCCCCGATGCGACCGACCATCCACACCACCCCGGCGAGCGGCGAACTCACCGTCACCGCGGCCCCGTTGGACCAGTGGCACGAGATCGTCGGCTGGACCGCCGACGAAGGCTGGAACCCCGGCGACGACGACATCGCCCGCTTCCACCCCACCGACCCCGACGGCTTCTACCTCGGCCGCCTCGGCGACCGCACCGTCTCGGCCCTCTCGATCGTCAACTACTCGGCAGACTACGCCTTCCTGGGCTACTACCTCGTCGCCGCCGGCCTCCGCGGCCAGGGCCTCGGCCTCACCACCTGGCGCACCGCCTTCCCGCACGCCGGGGCCCGGACCGTGGGCCTGGACGGGGTCCCCTCCCAGCAGGACACCTACCGGCGCGCCGGCTTCACCACCGCCCACGACACCCTGAGGTACACCGGCCGCCCCACCCCCGGCGCCCCGCCCTCCCCGGACACCCACCCGGTCACCGCCGCCCACCTCGACGCGATCGCCGCCTACGACCGCTGCTGCTTCCCCGCCGATCGGCGCGGCTTCGTCGCCCGCTGGCTGACCGCCCCCGGCCACACCGCCCGGGTGCACCTCCGCGACGGCGAGGTCGCCGGATACGGCGTGCTCCGCCCGGCGCACTCCGGCTACCGCGTCGGCCCCCTCTTCGCCGACACCCCGCAGACCGCCGGAGCTCTCTTCGACGCCCTCACCACCTGCCTCGACCCCGCCGACGAGGTCAGCCTCGACATCCCCGAACCCAACACCCCCGCCCACACCTTGGCCACCAGCCGTGGCCTGACGCCCCGCTCGCACACCGTGCGCATGTACACCGGCCCGGTCCCGCCCGTGGACGCGTCCCGCACCTTCGGTGTGACCAGCCTGGAACTGGGCTGACCGGAGTCCCGCAGCGCGCGCCCGGCCGACCACTGCCGCGGACCTTCCGAAGATCAAGTCCTCGGGAGGTCCGCGGCAGCGCCGTCGTACGCCACGCCGGCGGCGCGGGTCCGCCCGCGAGCGGTGGATGCCCGTGAGCGAGGGGTGCGCGCGCACCCGGACGGTCACGCGTCGGTCGGTACACCGGCGTTGCGGAGGACCTCGCGCGCCGGCAGGGCGACGCTCTGGGCGGCGGTCAGGCCGGAGGCCGCCAGGTGGGCGTCCGCGATCCGCAGCCCGGTCGCGTACCCGGCGAAGTCCGGCAACCCCACGGGCTCGCTCCCCAGGAGCTCTGCGGTCGCGTCGCCGAACACGTACGGCGGGAGGTTCTGCATACCGGCGAGGTCGATCGCGCCGGTGACCCTCTCGTACGCATGGTCCCGTTCGGTGCCGGACAGCGTCGTCGCCCACGGGCCCATGGCCTGCTCACCGGCCAACTCCCGGACGAACGCCTCGGCCAGCCCCTCCGCGACGACCTGTTCCCCCACCGTGACGGTCGCCGGGTTCCAGACCACGTTCGCGTAGCGCACGTTGTGGTGGAGCTCGTGCGCGGCGGCGTGGCCGATCTTCGCCAGGCTCGTCTCGGTGGGCCACATCAGCAGGTGGATCGCGCCGGGGAACCCGCCCAGACCGAAATAGCCGGCGCTGCGGACGGTCAGGTGGTGGTCGTCGGGATCGCCGAGCACCAGGACGACATGCACGGTCTCGGCGTGCTTGATCCCGGGAACCGCGGCGTCGATCCGCTCCCATGCGGCCGTGAGCGAGTCCTCGACCCGGTCCCACACCCGCGCGTCCCGCATCTGGTGCAGGGCGGCCACGTACCGCGGGTCCTCCCGGTCGAGGCGGAAACCACTGCCCTGTTGGTGCCACTGGACCTGATCCACGTCGCCCATCACCGAAAGGGGGCCCTGGAGCGGGCTGAGCATCTTCCGCAGGGCGTCCGGCCGTTCCTCCTGCGGGCGCTGGAGGAGGTCGAGCATCGCGGACGCCGTGTCGTGAACAACGATCTTCATGTCTCAGGACCGTAGGGCCTCCGGTAACCGGAGGGTCAAGCCCGTCGACGAAGCCGGCACCCGCCCAGCAAGGCTCCGGTGGGCGCTCAGTGGGCGAAGAGCGTGCTCGCCAGGACGACGTGGACGGTGGTGCCGCAGAGGATGCTCAACAGGGCGTTGCGGCGCCACAGGTGCAGACCGATCGTGACGGCCAGGGCCACCAGCGGGGCGAGCGCCCGCGGTTCGGTCACCGGCAGGTCGCGCAGGCAGTAGACGAGCAGGATGACCATGACGCCGGCGGGCATGCGGTGGCTGAGGTACCGGACGGTCCGGCTCGCGCGCAGCGGGGCGAGGGCCGCGAAGGGGAGGGCGCGCAGGGCCCAGGTGACGGCGGCGGAGACGGCCACCGCGGCGATGAGGTACGGGGTGTCAGGCACGGGCGGCCCTCCTGCCGGTGACGAAGTGGCGGGCCAGGAGCCCAGCGGTGAACAGGGCGAACGCGGCCGGGAGCAGCTGCTCGGGAAAGGCGAGGCGGGCGACCAGGGCGCTGATCAGGGCGAGGGCGGGGGTGGGCAGATCGCCGCGACGGTCCCGGATGGCGTCGAGGGCCAGCACGGCGAACAGGGCGGTCAGGGCGAAGTCCAGTCCGGTGACGCCGTCGGGGATCAGCGAGCCGAGCAGTGCCCCGGCAGTGGCGCTGCCGGCCCAGTACAGGTGCATGAACAACTGGAGCCACAGAATGCGGCGGCTGGGCCAGGACCGGGCCCGCTCGCCGGTGGACAGCGCGTATGCCTCGTCGGTGAGCGAGAAGGTGCTGTAGGTCTTGGCGAGCCGGCCCTCGACGCGGTGCAGGGGGAACGAGAGCGCGTAGAAGACGTGCCGGATGTTGACGAGGAAGGCGGTCAGGGCGATCGTCGCCAGCGGCGCGACGGCGGTGACCAGGCCGATGAGCAGGAACTCGAACGATCCGGCGTAGATCAGGGTGGTGAAGAGGCTCGCCCACCACCAGGCCAGACCGGAGTGGGCGACGAGGACGCCGAAGGCGAGGCCGAGCGGGACGAGGCCGAGGCCCACGGAGGTGGAGTCCTTGAAGGCGGCCCGGGCCTGGGGCGGCAGCCGGGGCGAGGGTGCGGGAGGCGCGGGCCGAGCGGGAGCGTCGACGGCGGCCGAGGGTATTGCCATGCCGAAATTTTACGACCAAATGGATCTTATATGGTTGCTGATTATGCCCGTAGAATCAATCTGTGAGCAATGAAATTGACCTCGATGCCATCGACCGCGAAATTTTGTTTCATCTGCGCCAGGACGGGCGGCTGACCAACGTCGAGCTGGCCAAGCGCGTGGGGCTGACTCCGCCGCCGTGCCTGCGCCGGGTCAAGCGTCTGGAGGAGGTCGGGGTCATCGCCGGCTACCGGGCCGTCATCGATCCCGCGGCGGTCGGTCGGGGCCTGGAGGTCCTGGTCGACGTCGAGGTGTACGCCACCGATCGGGAGACCGTCGAGGAGTTCGAGGACACCGTGGCGTCCTATGAGGAAGTCATCGAACTGCGCCGGTTCTTCGGTCGCCCGGACTACTTCCTCCGCGTCACGGTCGCCGACCACGCCGCCTACGAGGCGTTCCTGACCGGCAAGCTCACGGGCCTGCGCGGCGTCCTCCGGGTGGAGTCGCACCTGACCATGAAGAAGATCAAGACCGACCTCTGAACGGCCGCTCGGAGGTCGGCCCGTCGTGGCCGTCCGGCATCACAGGAACCGTTCGGCCACCGCGAGCACGGCCACCATGATGAGGCAGACGGCCGCCGCGGCCGCCGCACCCGCGGACACCCTGCTGAGCAGCCACAGCAGCGCACCCCAGGGCTGCGGATTCGCGCTGAGCCGTGCGCCCTTGCCGAAGGAGACCCGCAGGGGCAGCAGGCACAGGAAGAGCAGCAGTGCCGCCGCGCCGCTCACGACGCCGAAGACGACGGCGAGGATCGTCGCGGCGCGCGGCAAAAGGGGCTGGGTGTAACCGCCGTCGGACCGGCGCTGCAGCCTGATCGGGCTGTCGTCGAAGCGCGCGACCTCGTAGGCGTGTGCCGAGGCATCGGTGAACGGGCCCTCCAGGGCGACGAACGTGCCGGTGCAGTCGCGCCTGCTGTACTTGCCGCTGCCGGTGATGTGGCAGTGGGGCGCGGTGAGGGTGCCCGGAGTGCCGGCCAGCGCCGCGCGATAGGCGAACGGGCCCCAGAGCAAGGACACCAGCCAGACGGCCAGCGCGAGCACACCCGCGGCGAGCAGCAGGCCGAAGGCGGTCAGCGACGGGCTGGGCGGCAGGGCGGGCTTTTCTTCCACCCCTGCGTTATATCCGCTGTCCGCCAAGGGTCCTGACGGTGGTACCGCGGATCCGTACGTGATCTTGACGTGCGCGAGTCCGCGAGGCGGCGCGGGGGTGGGACCGCGTTCGGGATGGTGACGGAGAGGCGCCGGCCCGGGTTGGAGTTCCTGGTCTCCATCGGTCGGCGGCGTGGGTTCGAGAGCCTGGCGGGTCAGGGTAGTTCGGATTCGAGGCGGCGTTGCAGTTCGCCGAGGGTCTCGCGTGCGAGCTCCAGCCTCTCGGGGTCGAGCCCTTCGGTGGTGCGGAGGGCGAGTTGGGCGTAGGCCGCCTGCATCCTGTGCAGGGCGGCGCGGCCGGTCGGGGTGACTTCGAGCAGCTTGGCCCGCTGGTGCGCGGGATTGGGGCGGTAGCGGGCGAGTTCGTCGGCGACAAGGAGGTCCGCCACACGCTGGACGCTTTGGCGCGTGTGGCCGAGCCGGCAGGCGATGGTCCCGACGGGGGCGGCTTCTTCTTCGACCTCGGCGAGGACCTGCCAGCGCGCCAGGCTCTGGCCAGTGGGTCGGGCGATGCCGTTGCCGATCGCCTCGACGACGTTGGTGAGTCTGCCGACCTGGTCGATCAGTGCGCTGTAGGCGTCACAGGTTCGATCGGCACTCTTGACAGCATGCTGTCGTGTCGTTAGCTTGTCGGACATGACAGCATGCTGTCATGTAGTGCTTCGGCCCGCAACAGGCGAACCAGGAGACCGCATGTCATCCACGCCCCGTCCACTCCGGATCTCGCGCGACATCGTCATCGCCGCACCACCTTCGGCGGTGTTCTCCATAGTCGCCAATCCGCACCGCCACGCCGATTTCGACGGTTCTGGCACCGTGAAGAACGCGGTCTCGGGACCGGACCGGCTGGGCCTGAACGCCACGTTCAAGACGGCCATGAAGATGTTCGGTGTGCGCTACCAGATCGTCAACACGGTCGTCGAGTTCGAGGCGGACCGGCGCATCGCGTGGTGCAACCCCGGCAAACACCGCTGGCGCTACGAACTCGAAGAGGTCGACGGTGGCACGCGGGTGACCGAGACCTGCGACCTCTCCACCTCGCCGATGCGCGGACTGCTCGTGCGCACACCGTTGCCGCGCCGGAACGCCGAGGGCATCGAGAAGACTCTGCCGCGGCTCAAGGCACTGGTCGAGAACGGCGTCTGAACCGACCAGCCGAGTCGGCCCCACCCGGCTGGCCCGCCCGTAGCGAGACCTGCGGCGGGCGCAGGACCGCGGGCTCGGCGGCACGTCTCTATTTCGAGTCCCTTCCCGGCAGACCCTGACTTGAGGATCGACCCCGCCGCAGGGAGGAATCACTGTGCAGATCGGCATCGGACTTCCGAATCAGGTCCGCGACGTCACCGCGTCGACCATTCCACGCTGGGCGGTCCGGGCCGAGGAAGCGGGGTTCTCCACCCTCGCCACGACCGGGCGCTACGCGTACCCGGGTGTGAGCGACACCGTCGCGCTGGCCGTCGCGGCCGGGGCGACCACCACGATCGGACTGCTCAGCGCGGTCCTGCTGGCCCCGACGTGGCCCGCTGCCTTGCTGGCCAAGGAAATCGCGGGCATCGACGGTGCCTCCGGCGGCCGCCTCACGCTCGGCGTCGGGGTCGGGTCGCGCGAGGACGAATTCACCGTGCCGGGGCATGGACTCCGCGGTCGCGGCGGGCGGCTGGAAGCCGACCTGGCGACCTACCGCGAGGTCTGGGGCGGCGCGCCGGTCGGCGACGGACCGAACCCGGCCGTGCCGACGGGAACCCGGCAAGTCCCCATGCTGTTCGGCGGGTACTCGGCTCGCGCGCTGGACCGCATGGTGCGCTGGGGTGAGGGCTACATCGGGGGTTCGCTGCCGGTGGCCATGACGGCGCCCAGTTTCGAGGCGGCGAAACGAGCCTGGCGGGAGGCAGGCCGCCAGGGCGCTCCGAAACTCGTCGTACTCGCCTACTTCGCACTGGGCGACCCCGAGACCGGCCGGACGAACATCCGGGACTTCTACCGGCTGGCGCCCGAAGACATCGCCGGCAACGTGGTGCTCTGCACTACGCCGCACATGGTCGAGCAGTCCACCGCGGAGTACGCCGGCCTCGGTGTCGACGAGATCATTTTCGTCCCCGCCACAGACGACCTCGACGAAGTAACCCGGCTCGCCGACATCGTCGCCTGAACGGTCGGCGAGAGCCGAAAGGCTGCCACTGCGGCATCGTCGAGGCAGCGGAGACCTGGGTGCGAGCGACTCGCTGCTTGGGCGTGGTGTTCTCGGTGGCGATCCGTTGGATGGCTTCTTCGTGTGGTCGGGTAGCCGGGGATCAGCAATGGTCTCCGGCTACCCGACCACACCTCGCCGGCTCTTTCACTCTTGTGAGTGCTGCACCGTAATTCGAACATGTGATGCAATTTGGTTCATGACGCACTACACCTTTCCTCCCGACCTCGTACAGGCTCAATCCGCCTGGTACGCCGCCTATCGACAGCTCGCCGCGGAGCGGAGCCCCGCGCAGACGACCGTGCTGCGCCGTCGGCTCCAGCGGCTCTCCGTGCAGATCGCCACGCACCCCTACTGGGCAGATATCCCCGGCCATGCACCGGCCGCCCGGAGGGCACTGAAGGAAATGACCGGGGAGGGGCACCGGTCATGACGCCCTGTCAGATGTGGCCCGGAGCGGTCGCCGATCGAGTCCGGCCGTCATTGCGGGGCGAGGGAGTGGCCGAGGCCCGGTTGGTGGTGCGGGACGGACGCCGTGCACGGCGGCGGAGGGAGCACAGGGGGAGGGACGGGCCCGGGCCGGGAGTGGGGAAAGGGCATGGCCGAGGACGTGTTCCGCCTCTGGGGGAGGGGCTGTCGCCCTTCGGCTCGATGTCCCGGTCGGAGGCGGTGTGCCCGGTCGGCTCAACGTCCGAGTCGGCTGCGGACCATGGTGAACAGGGCGTTGAGTTCGGGGAGTTTGAGGAGGCGGGCGAGGGCCAGGAAGAGGCCGAGAAGGACGACCGTGCCGGCGAGGAGGGCGGTCAGGGAGCCCAGGGCGGTGGTGCCCACGGCGTGGAGCAGGGCGGTGGATGCGGCGCCGGCGGCGAGCGCGGCCGGAGCGGCGGCGACGCACAGACGGGTGTAGGTACGCAGGATGCGGGCGCCGTCCAGGTCGCCGCCGAGCCGTTTGCGCAGGCGGCGCCAGGCGACGGCGATGCCGACGGCGAAGGCCAGACCGTAGGAGGCGGCCATGCCGGTGACGGCCCAGCGCGCGGGGAGGAGGGCGAAGCACAGTGCCGAGGCGGCGGCGTTGACGAGGGCGACGACCAGGGTGTTGTAGAAGGGCGTGCGGGTGTCCTCGTAGGCGTAGAAGCCGCGCAGGACGACGTACTGGGCCGAGTAGGGGATGAGGCCCAGGCCGAAGGCCATCAGGGCGTGGCCGATGCCCTGGGCGCCCTCCGTGCCGGAGCTGGCGTAGAGCAGCGTGGCCATCGGCGTGCCCAGGGCGAGGAAGGCGAAGGCGCAGGGCACGATCGCGACGGCGGAGGTGCGCAGACCGTAGGAGATGTCGTCGCGGACGGCGGTGGCGTCGCCCGCGTGGGCCGCACGGGAGATGCGGGGCAGGACGGCGGTCATGACCGACACGGTGATGATCGCCTGGGGCATCTGCCATATCTGGTAGGCGAAGTTGTACGCGGTGATGCCGGCGCCGGTGTGGCCGGCGCGTTCGGCGGTGGCGCCCGCCTTGGTGGCGAGTTGGGTCACGACGGTCAAGCCGACCTGGTTCGCGAGCACGAACAGCAGCGTCCACTTGGCCAGGCCGACGGCCTTGCCCAGGCCGTGTCCGCGGAAGTCGAAGCGGGGGCGGAGCCGGACGCCGGCCTCCCGCAGATACGGCAGCATGGCCAGCGCCTGTACGGCCAGTCCGAGCAGGGTGCCCAGGCCGATGAGCCGGACCCCCTCGGGGGTGATGGTCGCCGGGCCGACGCCGGAGTCGGTGAAGCCGCCGAAGGCCCAGATGAACGCGCCGAAGCCGGCGATGGTGACGACGTTGTTGAGGACCGGGGTCCACATCATCGCGCCGAAGCGGTCACGGGCGTTGAGGATCTGCCCGAGCACGACGTGGATCCCCATGAAGAACATGGTGGGCAGGCAGTAGCGGGCGAACGCGACGGTGAGCGCCATCCGTTGGGGGTCGGCGGCGATGTCCGGCGACATCATGCGGACCAGGAGCGGCGCGGCCAGCACGCAGAGCGTGGTGGCGCCGGCGAGGACCACGACGACGAGGGTGAGCAGCCGGTTGGCGTACGCTTCGCCGCCGTCCTTGTCGTTCTTCACGGCGCGGACGAGTTGGGGCACGAACACCGCGTTCAGCGCCCCGCCGCCGACCAACGTGTAGATCATCGTGGGCAGGGTGTTGGCGACCTGGTAGGAGTCGTTGAGGGTGCCGACGCCGATCGCGGCCGCCATGACGAGCGTGCGCAGGAACCCGGTGATCCGGGACACGATGGTGCCCGCCGCCATCAGGGCGCTGGACTTGGCCAGGCGGGCGGTGCCGCCCTTCGGTTCGGGTTCGGACGTGGGCGCCGTGCGGGGAGACGCAGGGGCGTGCCGTGCGGGCATGCGGAGCGGCAGGGTGTCGTCCGGCGGATGACCGGGGAGTCCTCCTCGTCCGTCGGTCTCTTCGTGCGGCGCGGCCATGCCTGTTCCTCCTCGTCAGGACGGGCCCCCGCGGCCCGTCGTGGCTCGACGGACACTTTCGCACCCCGCCGCGGCCAACTGCGCACGGGTCGCTGCCGACCGGGACTTTCCGGTCGTGTCCTCCGTGGTCTCCGCGTTCCTGCGGCGGGATCCGCTGCCGTGATCGGCCTGCGGTCATCGAGGGGAGGCGCCCCGCAATTCCCGTGTGATCATGATCGAAATCCGGCCCTCCGGGCGGGAGTTCGCGCGTCCGTGGTCCAAGGCAAGACGTCCACCAACCGGTGGGAGATGCAGGTGCAAGGCAGGCCGGGCGCTCCGCAGAGGTCCCCTTCCCGTGGTGGAAAGGGACCTCTTTTCGTTGGGGGTCAGGGGCCTACGGTTCCGTCGACGCCCTCGCGGAGGAAGTCGGCGTGGCCGTTGTGCCGGGCGTACTCATGGATCATGTGCAGCATGATCAGGCGGAGCGAGACGTCCTCGCCCCACCGGGGTTGGTACGCGGTGAGGTCTAGGGACTCGGCGGCCCGCTCGATGCGCCGGGAGTGGGCCACCTCCTCCTGCCAGGCGGCGAAGGCCGAGGCGCCGGTGGTGCCGGCGTCGTCGAACGCGGCCTGGAAGTCGCCCTCGTCGGACCAGACCAGCGGAATGTCCTCGCCGTTGACCACCCGGCGGAACCACGTGCGCTCCACCTCGGCCATATGCCGGACCAGACCGAGCAGGGAGAGCGTGGACGGCGGCATGGCGCGCTGTCGCAGCTGCTCGTCGGTCAGTCCCTCGGTCTTCATGGCGAGCGTGGCGCGGTGGAAGTCGAGATAGGCGCGCAGCGTCTCCCGCTCACCGGCACGTCGGGGCGGATCGATGCGTTCGATTGTCATGCACGCAGAGCGTAGTGGGGGACGGGGCGGGGCCCGCGGGGTACGTCGCGGCCCGGGGGCCGTCGCACCCGGGCCGTACGGATGTGTGGCGGCGGAGCACCGCCGCTACGGCAGATACCGTTCGAGGGCTGCCCGCCCCTTCTCCTCGATCAGGCGCTGTGCCCACTGGAGGCTCTCCGGAGTGGGCTCCCGCCCGGACGCCCTGACCAGGTCCTCCGCGTCGAAGGGCCGCTCGCTACCGGTGTACAGCTCCGCCGGCCGGCGCACGGCCGGGGTCTTACTGCCATTGGTCGTCACAGGTCCTCCTCTGTCCGCGCCCGCCGAGTGCCGGGACCTCGCTGGTTCCATCATGGGACCGGCGCCGGAGACCCGCACGGCGTACCCCGGCCCACCTGTTCAGCCCACCGGCCGCGGAGCTCCCGGATAGTGCGGCGGGAACGCCTGCTCCGTCCAGATCGTCTTGCCGAACGGCGCGTACCGCGTCCCCCAGCGCTCCACCAGCTGCGCGACGATGAACAGCCCCCGGCCGCCCTCGTCGTCGCTCGCGCTGTACCGCAGGTGCGGCGAGGTGTGCCCGGTGTCGGAGACCTCCGTGACCAGGGCCAGATCCCGCAGCAGCCGCAGGTGCACCGGCCCCGAGGCGTGCCGCACGGCGTTGGTGACCAGCTCGCTCACCATCAGCTCGGTCGCGTACGACAGCTCCGCGAGGCCCCACTCCGCCAGCTGCCGGGTGGCCAGCTCACGGGCGGCGCCCGCCGCGGCCGGCTCCGCGGGCAGCTCCCAGGCGGCGACCTGCCGGGCGTCCAGCTCCCGGGTCCGCACCAGCAGCAGCGCCGCGTCGTCCGGTGCCGCCCCGCCGGGCAGCAGCGCCGCCAGCGCGCGGTCGCACAGCTCCTCCAGCGGGCGCTGGTTCTCCCGCAGGACGTCGCCCAGGACCGCCAGTCCGGCGTCGACGTCACGGTTCCCGCCCCGGAGCAGTCCGTCGGTGAACAGGGCCAGCAGGCTGCCGGCCGGCAGCTCGGTCTCCCACGACTCGAAGGGCAGGCCGCCCAGCCCCAGCGGCGGACCGGCCGGCAGGTCGGGGAAGGAGACCTCGCCCCCGGGGCCGACGATCGCCGGCGGCGGGTGCCCGGCCCGGGCCATCGTGCAGTGCCGCGACACCGGGTCGTAGACCGCGTACAGGCAGGTCACCCCGGCGGCCACGTCGTCCGGGGCGGGTTCCGCGACGGCGCCCGCCGCGCGCTCCTCCGGGGTCTGCCCCACCTGGTCGTCGAGCCGGCTCAGCAGCTCGTCGGGCGCCAGGTCCATCCGGGCCAGCGCCCGTACGGTCGTCCGCAGCCGGCCCATGGTGGCCGCGGCCTGGAGGCCGTGTCCGACGACGTCCCCCACCACCAGTCCGACCCGGGTGCCGGACAGTCCGACGACGTCGAACCAGTCGCCGCCCACCCCGGCCCGGTCGTCGCTGGGCAGGTACCGGTAGGCCATGTCCACCGCGGACTGCGGCGGCAGGCGCTGGGGCAGCAGGTTGCGTTGGAGGGTGAGGGCCGCGGCGTGCTCCCGGGCGAAGCGGCGGGCGTTGTCCATCGAGACCGCGGCCCGGATGACCAGCTCGTCGGCCAGCTCGACCTCGCCGCTGTCGAAGACCGCCGGGCTGTCCTCGCGGTCGAAGGTCACCAGCCCCAGCGGGGTGCCGCCGGCCCGCAGCGGTACCACGATCGTCCGCTCGGTGCGGATCAACCCGCCCGACGACAGGCTCCGGTACGGGAGCGTGCCCCGCTCGTACGTGACCGGGTACGGCGGGTCCGCCGGCCGGTCCGGCGGGTCGTCCCGGGAGCGCGAGGCCACCCGGACCAGGTCCGGCACGCCGCCCTCGCCCGGATCCGGATCGCCGCCCTCCAGCACCGACCGCAGCAGGTCGACGGTGACCGTGGCCGCGAATTCCGGTACCGCGACCTCGGTCACCTCCCGTGCGGTGCCGACCATGTCCAGGGTGGTGCCGATCCGGCGGCCGGCCTCCACCAGGAGGTTCAGCCGGTGCTGCGCCTGGTAGCGGTCGGTGATGTCGAAGGAGTCCTCGCACACCCCCAGCACCCGCCCGTCCGGGTCCTGCAGCCGGTAGTAGGAGCAGGACCAGATGTGCTCGGTCCCCGGGTCGGTGGGCTGTTCGCCGACGAAGTGCAGGTCGAGGAACGGCTCACCGGTCGCCAGCACGTGGCGCATCACCGTGTCCAGGCTGGAGGGGTACCCCTCCGTCACGAACTCGCCCGGATACATCTCGTCCGCCAGCTTGCCGCTCAACTCCCGCAGCGGCAGCCCGACCTCCCGCCCGTAGGAGGTGTTGAACCACGTCAGCCGCAGGTCGTTGTCGTAGATGGCCAGGCCCACCGGCGACTGGGTCGCCAGGCCGTGCAGCATCGCCTGCCGGGCCTCCCACTGGCGCAGGTCGCCGAGTGCCGTCGCCACCAGTACCCGGGCCGGTCCCGGCCCGGCGCCCTGGGGCGCGTCGGCCAGCGGGCACGTCGTGATCGCCACCGACAGCTGGTGGCCGTCGGCGTGCCGGGCGGTACGGGTCTCGATGGTGGTCGGTTCCACGGTCGGCGGTCCCGCGCCGTCCGGAGTCCGCTCCAGCAGGAACGTGTCGGCCGGCCGGCCGATGATCTCCTCGGGTGCGTACCCCAGCAGCTTCCGGGCCGCCGCGCTCCACCCGATGACCCGTCCCCGGGCGTCCAGAACCGCTGTGGCCGCCCTGGTGACGTCGAGGGGACCACGGAAGTCGGCGCTCGTCGCCGCGCTCCATGCGTTCATGGCATCAATCCAGCCCGGTTCAGTACCTCCAGCATCGAGCCCGGTCCCCACCCGCACAACCGGCCCTGCCCCGAGCGGGCGACCGGCGGGGCGGGTCTCCCTTGGTGCGGGGCCGGGCGGTCGCTGGCACAGTGGGAGGGGCGCCGGGGGCCCGGCCGTGCTCCGCGCCGACCCGCGCGGACTGCTCCCCGCTCACCCGTCGGACCGGCCCGGCCCGGTCGCCACAGGAGGCCGATGTCCATGCCGTCCCCACGCCCGACCGCACCGGTCCGCGGTGCGCCCTGCTGGGTGAGCCTGATGACCAGCGACCTGCGGTCCGCGCAGCGCTTCTACGGGGCCGTGCTGGGCTGGCACTTCCGGCCGGCCAGTCTGGGCGAGGAGTTCTCAGTCGCCCTGCACGACGGGGAGCCGGTCGCCGGGGTCGGGGCGCTGGCGCCGAGTTTCCAGGTGCCGGTGGCCTGGACCGCGTACTTCGCGGTGACGGACGCCGACGACATCGCCGCCCGGGTCCGCGAGCGGGGCGCGACGGTGGCCGTCGGACCGCTCAAGCTCGGCCCCGGGCGGGCCGCCCTCGCCGCGGACCGGGACGGCGCCACCTTCGGCTTCTGGGAGGGGCAGACGCTGTCCTGGTCGGTGGGGACCGGCCACGCCCCGGCGATCCTGGAACTGCGGACCAGGGACGCGTTCGCCGCGGCCATCTTCTACGCCGAGGTCTTCGACTGGGCTTCGGAGAAACCGGGTGGCTGCCAGGTGACGTACGAGCACGACCAGGTGATCGTGCACGACGGCACGCACGTGGTGGCGGCGCTGCGCGGAGGCGGGGTGGAGGCCGCCCCGGACCCGCGGGTGCGGCCGCAGTGGCATGTGCACTTCCGGGTGCCGGACGTCGCCGCCGCCATCGACGCCGCGGTGGCGGCGGGCGGGACCGCGACGCCCGTGACGTCGACCCGGGACGGGCACGGGAGCCGGGCGATGGTGCGCGACCCGGACGGCGGGTTGTTCACGGTGACGGGGCCCAGTATGTCGTCCTGACGCGGGTCCGGCGCCGGTCGCCCACCCCTTCTTCCGGCGTCGGCCCGGCTCCGGTCACCGGCCCCTCTCCGGTCGCCCGCTCCTCTCCGGTCATCCGCCCTTCTCCGGTCATCCGCCTTTCTCAGGTCGCAGCGGCGGGCACCACGCGGACTGGGTGCGGCCGCCGATCCGGCCGCAGTAGCCGGCCTGGGTGGGCTTGCCGACGCCGTCTATGTGTTGCACCGACAGCAGCTTGTCCAGCGGGACCTGGCGGTCCACCTCGCCGCCGAAGCTGATGATCCCGCTCTCCCCGTCGAGCGCCCCGTCCCCGTGCACCCCGCTGATCGCGTGCCAGACGGCGGGCGGGCTCAGCGGCATCCCCGGGGCGTCCTCGCGCAGCTGCCGGACCGCGTTGACGTACAGCTTCACCGCGTCGAAGCCGAGTGCGGCGTGGCCGTCGAGGGACGAGTTGGGGACCTTGACGCACTCCTCGGGGAAGAGCCGGGACATCTCCGAGTACAGCTCGCTGGAGTCGGCGCAGTGTGCCGAACCGAGGGTGAAGTCCAGGAAGTCGTAGGGGATTCCGGGGTACTGCGCGCGGCGGACCGGGTCGGCGGCCAGCCGGGCCACGTCGTCGCCGCCGATGACGGTCGGCGGGGCCGAGTTGCAGGACTCGTTGATGCCGCCGAGGAACGTCTCGAAGTCCTCCGCGCGGCCGGCGTAGAACACCAGCCCCGGGTAGGAGCAGCTGCGCTGGCCGACCGAGCCGGCGCCCGGCCCGACCGCGGACGGCTCGTCGCCCGGGGGCGGCGGGGGCATGAAGGTGGTCGGCTCGACCGTGAAGCCGCGGGCCCGGAACTGCTTGGCGACGTCGTCGCTGAGCGTCCTGCTGTAGGTGTCGGTGGGGTCGGCGGAGCTGATGACGCGGACCTGCCGGGTGGGCTTGGCCCGGCCGGCGACGAGGTGGTCGGCGTAGGCGGCGGCGACCTCGGCCTCCCGGCTGTTCTGCGGTGACACCTGGAAGTACATCGGCGACTGCCGTACCAGGGAGTCCGCGGAGAGGGTGGTGGCGACCATCGGCAGCCCCGCATCGGTCAGCTTGCGGATCGTCAGGTTGGTGGCCTCGCGGCTCTGGTCGAGGCCGGTGACGCCGACGATGGAGGGGTCCTGGCCCTTCAACTCCTGGAGGATCTGCACGACTTCCGGTCCGTAGCGCATGCCGGACCCGGCGTTGGCGGGGAAGATCCGCAGGATCGGTTCGGTGCTGCCGGTGGTGCGCAGCTGGCGGGACTGGACGCTGGCCGCGCCCTGCAGCGCCTCCCGTCCGTAGGCGAGTTGGGCGGTGGACTTGCCGGTGCTGCTGAGCAGCGCGGAGAGGTGGACGAGGGTGACCAGCGGGCGTTCCGGGGACGCCTGGTGGATCTGGTCGGCGCGGGCGTTCTGGTCGGCGATGGTGCGCAGGGTCTTGTTCAGTTCGGCGTCGGGGGAGTGGAAGGTGAAGCCGTGCCGGGAGACGCCGACGCACTCGCCGGTCTCCACGGTGCGCAGGGTGTCGGCGTCGTCCTGGAAGCGGTCGAGTCCGCAGTGCGCCTTGCGGTAGGCGCCCTCCTGGCCCCAGAGCAGCCCGCCCGCCCCCAGCAGGGCCGCGGTCACCGCGCAGGCGGCCGCGACGGAGACCACCCGCCGGGCCCACAGCGGCGGCTCGGGCAGGCGTAACCTGGCGTCCTGCGCCACTTCTTGACGTCGCGTCAGTTCGTAGCGGGCCCTGGCCGCGGGGTCGTCGGAGGGCGGCATCAGCGGGGGCACGGTGACCGGCAGGTACCAGGGGGCCCGGTTGCGGGCCCGGCCGGTGTGCAGGAAGGTGTCCCGCCAGCCGCCGTAGAGCCGGTCGGAGAGCTCCCAGAGCGAGGTGTGCCCCCAGTCGGCGCGGGTCCCGGTGCCCTCCGCGGGCGGCTGTGCGCCGCAGCTGATGACCAGCAGCGGATCGAAGGCGCCGGTCTCGTTGCGGACGTCGATGACGGTGCGCAGCAGCGGATAGCCGCAGTTGCCGGCGTCCGCCCCGGCCAGCAGGGCGACGCAGTACGCGGTCCGGCGGGCCGAGCGGGGGCGCCACGGGCGGCGCCGGAACGCGATCCGCAGGTCCTCCAGGAAGGCGTTGACCATCAACTTCCGTAACTGCTCCGGGTCTTCGACCTGGTTGTGCGGGACGGTCAGCCGTTCCGCGAAGCCGATGAACGTGCCCGGGTCGCGCGGGGCGAGGTAGGGCTGGTTGAGCAGCCAGCGGTACTCGCGGCCCAGGCCGCGGCGGACCCGGAACCACGCCAGCGGGAAGACGTGCACCGCGAACAGCCAGACCCACCAGGGCACATGGCCGTCCACCGCGAGTTCGGTCTCCGGCGCGCGCAGCAGTCCGAACAGGCGGCGGCGCCGGAACTCCCGCTCGCGCAGGCCCTGGAGGAGGCTGTGGTCGGTGCCCTCGACGTCGCCGGCTCCGTCCGGATCGCCGCCGGCGCCGGTCTGCACCAGCCAGTTGACCAGACCGAACCGGCGGAAGCGGACCCGTCCGTCGGCGCCGTTGACGCTGCGGGCGAAACCCTGCGCCAGCCGCTCCAGCGTCCGCCGGACCGCCTCCACCGACCCGGGGTCGCCGGAGGACGGCTCGTTCGTCAGATCGTGCAGGCAGTGCGGGACCCGCCGGGGGTCGGCGTGGGTGAGGAAGTAGCTGATGCCGCGGGCCAGTTGGGAGTGGTCGTCGCCGGCGACCAGGCAGAGGACCGGGAGTCCCTCGCGGCCCTGTGCCACGCCCCGGTGCCGCACGGGCTCCGGACACTCCCTGCGGCGCGGCCGGCGGACGAGATCGGCGATCAGCCGGAGCAGATGTCCGGCCCCGTGGAAGACGGGAATCTGGGAATCGAGTTCGTTCGGCGCCATGGTGCCCCTGAGGCCGGTTCCGAATAAGGCCGGTATTGTGCCACCGCCGCGCGGCCGGAAGCTACGGTTCGGACTCCTGTGCCCATGCGCCTGGCGGGCCTTTCCCGGCCGCGCGCCGCCCGCCTGCCGAGGAACCGCGGCACCGGCATCGACGACCGCGGTCCGGCGCGGCATCCCGGTGGTGTCCGGGTCGGCGGCACCGTACGCGCAGTGGTCCGGCCGCAGGCCGCCGAAGCGCACGACGGCGACGGCCCGGGGCGTGCCACCGCCCTCACCGTCTGCCGCCCCGGTGCCGCACGGGACGGCAGTGCGCTCCTGGTGCCGGTGGGGCGTAAAGGGGAGCTGTGGGCGCGGTTAAGAAAACCTCGATGGACCGGACGGCCGCGGTACGGAAGATTTCTGGCCGGAGATCGGCGGCCCGCACGGGTCCCGTGAACGTCACAACACTCATTCACGTACGGGAGCCGTTGCGGTGAAGGCACTGGTCAAGCAGAAGGCGGAGCCGGGACTCTGGCTGACGGACGTGCCGGAGCCGGAGATCGGCCCGGGCGACGTACTGATCAAGGTGCTGCGCACCGGCATCTGCGGCACCGATCTGCACATCCGCGCCTGGGACGGCTGGGCGCAGCAGGCCGTCAGCGCCCCGCTGACCGTGGGCCACGAGTTCGTCGGGGAGGTTGTCGAGACCGGCCGGGACGTGGCCGACATCAAGGCCGGCGACCTGGTCAGCGGCGAGGGCCACCTGGTCTGCGGCAGCTGCCGCAACTGCCTGGCCGGCCGGCGCCACCTGTGCCGCGCCACGGTCGGCCTGGGCGTCGGCCGGGACGGCGCGTTCGCCGAGTACGTCGCGCTGCCCGCCACCAATGTGTGGGTGCACCGGGTCCCGGTCGACCTCGACATCGCCGCGGTCTTCGACCCGTTCGGCAACGCCGTGCACACCGCGCTCTCCTTCCCGCTGGTCGGCGAGGACGTCCTGATCACCGGCGCCGGGCCGATCGGCATCATGGCGGCGGCGGTCGCCCGGCACGCCGGCGCCCGCAACGTGGTGATCACCGACGTCAGCGAGCAGCGCCTGGACCTTGCCCGCAAGGTCGGCGTCAGCCTCGCCCTCAACGTCTCCGCCACCTCGATCGAGGCCGGTCAGCGCGAACTGGGCCTGCGCGAGGGCTTCGACGTCGGCCTGGAGATGTCCGGCCGCCCCGAGGCGCTGCGCGACATGATCGGCAACATGACGCACGGCGGCCGGATCGCCATCCTGGGCCTGGCCGCCGAGGAGTTCCCGGTCGACTGGTCCCGGATCGTCACCTCCATGATCACGATCAAGGGCATCTACGGCCGGGAGATGTTCGAGACCTGGTACGCGATGTCCGTGCTGCTGGAAGGCGGCCTCGACCTGGCGCCCGTGATCACCGGCCGCTACCCGTACCAGGAGTTCGACGCCGCCTTCGCCGACGCGGCGAGCGGCCAGGGCGGCAAGGTCATTCTCGACTGGAGCGTCTGACTCCCCGCCGCCACCCCGAGACGACGCCGCCGCCCCGACGCGCACCCCTAAGGAGACACCCCTGATGTTCGACGCCGTACGCGACGACCTGCGCACCGCCCTCGACGAGATCCGTGCCGCCGGACTGCACAAGCCCGAGCGGGTCATCGGCACCCCGCAGTCCGCCACCGTCGCGGTCACCGCCGGCGGCCGCCCCGGCGAGGTCCTCAACTTCTGCGCCAACAACTACCTGGGCCTGGCCGACCACCCCGAGGTCGTCGCCGCCGCCCACGAGGCCCTCGACCGCTGGGGCTACGGACTGGCGTCGGTCCGCTTCATCTGCGGCACGCAGGAGGTGCACAAGGAACTGGAGAGCCGGATCTCCCACTTCCTCGGCCAGGAGGACACCATCCTCTACTCCTCCTGCTTCGACGCCAACGGCGGTGTCTTCGAGACCCTGCTCGGCCCGGAGGACGCGGTGATCTCCGACGCCCTCAACCACGCCTCCATCATCGACGGCATCCGGCTCTCCAAGGCCCGCCGCTTCCGCTACGCCAACCGCGACCTGGCCGACCTGGAAAAGCAGCTGAAGGAGGCCCAGGGCGCCCGGCGCACCCTCGTCGTCACCGACGGCGTGTTCTCCATGGACGGCTACCTGGCGCCGCTGCGGGAGATCTGCGACCTGGCCGACCGCTACGGCGCGATGGTCATGGTCGACGACTCGCACGCGGTCGGCTTCGTCGGCGCCGGCGGCCGCGGCACCCCCGAGCTGTGCGGGGTGCTGGACCGGGTCGACATCCTCACCGGCACCCTCGGCAAGGCGCTGGGCGGCGCCTCCGGCGGCTATGTCGCGGCGCGCGCCGAGATCGTCGCGCTGCTCCGCCAGCGCTCCCGCCCCTACCTCTTCTCCAACTCGCTCGCGCCGGTGATCGCGGCCGCCTCGCTCAAGGTCCTGGACCTCCTGGAGTCCGCCGGTGACCTGCGGGAACGCCTGCACGCCAACACCGCGCTGTTCCGTTCGCGGATGACCGAGGAGGGCTTTGCGATCCTGCCCGGCGAGCACCCCATCGCGCCCGTGATGATCGGTGACGCGGCCGAGGCGGGCCGGATGGCCGAGCTGCTGCTGGAGCGCGGGGTGTACGTCATCGGCTTCTCGTACCCGGTGGTCCCCCAGGGTGCGGCCCGGATCCGCGTCCAGCTGTCCGCCGCCCACTCCACCGAGGACGTGCACCGCGCGGTGGACGCCTTCGTGGATGCCCGCGCGGCGCTGGGGAGCTGACCGGACCGACCGGACGGCCGCGGGGTACGACCCGGTCGAACCCTGCGAAACTGGAACCATGATCGAAGCACGTCGGCTGCACATCCTCCGTGCGCTGGCCGACCACCGCACGGTGACCGCCGCGGCCGCCGCGCTCTACCTCACGCCCTCGGCGGTCTCCCAGCAGTTGGCCGCACTGGAGCAGGAGACCGGCCACCGCCTCGTGGAGCGCGGCGCCCGCGGCGTCCGGCTGACCGCCGCGGGCGACATCCTGCTCGGCCACGCCAACGCCGTCCTGGCCCAGCTGGAGCGTGCCGAGGCGGAGCTGGCCGCGTACGACCAGGGTGAGGCGGGCACCGTGACGGTGGCCGCGTTCGCCACCGGCATCGCGCTGGTGCTCGCCCCGGCCCTCGCCGAACTGGCCGGTTCCGCACCCGGCATCCGCGTCCGGGTCCAGGACGCGGAGGGCGACGCCAGCCTGCTGATGGTGCTGGACCGGCAGGTCGACGTGGCGGTGGCCGTCGAGTACCGGGGCGCGCCGGACGCGGACGACCCGCGGCTGACCCGCGTCCCGCTCTACGCCGAGCCGTTCGACGCGGTGCTGCCGCCCGGCCACCCGCTGGCCGGGGCGGCCGCGGTACCGCTGGCCGGGCTCGCCAAGGACCCCTGGATCGGGCCCTATTCCGGCAATCCGTGTCATGACGTGGTCGTGCTGGCCTGCGAGTACGCCGGGTTCCGGCCGCGGCTCACGCATTCCTCGGACGACTTCCGGGCGGTGGTGGCGCTGGCCTCGGCGGGGGTGGGGGTGGCCCTGGTGCCGCGCTCGGCGCTGCGCGGGATGGACCTCGGGGGTGTGGTGGTGCGGCCGGTCGACGGGGTGGCGCCCACCCGGCGGGTCTTCGCCGCGGTCCGGCGGGGCGCGGAGGACCATCCGCTGTTCAGCCCGGTGCTGGCGGCACTGCGGACGGCGGCGGCCGAGCAGGGGTGAGCCGGCGGAACCGCCCGCCCGGCTGACGGTGCGTCGGGACGGTGGCGGTGCCGGTGGCGGTCAGGCCGCGGTGCCGCGCGGTGGGCGGCCGGTCCGCTTCCAGGTCGCCAGCTGGCGGGCCGTCCAGGTGGTGATGACCCGGTCGGCCGGGACGCCGCACTCCTCGGCGCGGGCGCAGCCGTAGATCTGCCAGTCCAGCTGGCCGGGCGCGTGCGCGTCGCTGTCGACGGCGAAGAGGGTGCCGGCGTCCAGGGCCTGGCGCAGCAGGCGGCGCGGCGGGTCGAGGCGGTCCGGGCGGCAGTTGATCTCCACCGCGGTGCGGTGCTCGGCGCACGCGGTGAAGACCTCCGCGGCGTCGAACTCCGACTCCGGGCGGGGCTTGCCGGTGAGCTGCCGCCCGGTGCAGTGGCCGAGGACGTCCACCAGCGGATTGCGGACCGCGGCCAGCATCCGCCGGGTCATCGGCCCCTTGTCCATCCGCAGTTTCGAATGGACCGAGGCGACCACGACATCGAGCCGGGCCAGCAGGTCCGGTTCCTGGTCGAGCGAGCCGTCGTCGAGGATGTCGCACTCGATCCCGGTCAGCAGCCGGAACGGCGCCAGGCGCGCGGAGACCTCCGCGACCAGGTCCAGCTGCCTGCGCAGCCGTTCGGCGGTCAGCCCGCGGGCGACGGTGAGCCGGGGGGAGTGGTCGGTCAGGGCGCACCAGGCGTGGCCGAGGTCGCGGGCGGTGCGGGCCATCTCCTCGACGGGGCTGCCGCCGTCCGACCAGTCCGAGTGCAGATGGCAGTCGCCGCGCAGGGCCCACCGCAGGGCCCGCCCTTCCTCTCCCTCGACCAGGGGGCCGCCGGTCTCCTCCTCCAGCCGGGCCAGATAGGCGGGCGGTCGTCCGGCGAGTGCCTCCTCGACGACCCGGGTCGTCTTGGGGCCCAGTCCCTTAAGGCGCCCCAGTGTCCCGTTCCGGGCCCGTTCGGCGAGGGCGTCCGCGGGCAGTCCGGCGATCACGGACGCGGCGGTGCGGAACGCCTGTACCCGGTAGGTCACCGCCCCCTGCCGCTCCAGCAGGAACGCGATCCGCTCCAGCGCCGCTACGGGATCCACCCACCCACCGTGCACCGGGCGGGGGGCGGCTGCCACCTGGACCGGGCCGGCGAACGGCCCCTACCGCAGTTATGCGAATATGTCCGTTCTCTGGGCGGTCGATCCCTTTCCATCGGAATGACGGGGCGATAGCGGTGATGAATCCGGGCATTAGTGCACGGGAAGTCGAGAGCAATCATGTTCGGTTAAAACCTGTGCAACATCCCGGCTGTACTGCGGAAACACGAATCGGACTTCTCGACCGCGCGGCGCGCCGGCCGGGCGTTGAGTTCGATCGCCTCCAGGAAATCTGCACACCGAATGCGCAGCCGGCACACGGGCCGGGGTTTTGCGTGCCTACGCTGCCGCGCTGGTCAGTGGCTTGGTTCCGGAATGCCCCATTCCGCGGGAACCGTAACGACGGTGCGGCGGAAAAGAAACCGGGGGAGTTGTGAAGATGCTTCGACCATGCCATGGACACATGTACACGTCCGGTAATTTCGTGGAGCAGTTGCGCCGGGATCGCCACTCATCCGATTAGCAGCGCAACCCACCTGCATGCTTTGATCCATCGCACCGCGGCAGTCACCGGGGATTCCCGATTCCGGGATCCCGGTCGCCGTGGTCGCGGCCGGGTCAACCCACCGGACGGCCCGTACGCAGTTATTTCTTGATATTGATCCGAAGGGAAACATCATGAACAACGCCCAGGTGCAGACCCAGGAAATCTCCGACGCCGACCTGGACAACGTGTCCGGTGGCCTCGTCGGCGGCGTGCTGAGCACCGTCACCACCACCGTCGACTCCGTCGCCCCGGTCTCCGGTGTCCTCGGCACCGCCACCGGCCTGGTCCAGCAGACCACCGGCCTCAACGTCACGGGCGTCGCGGGCGGCCTGACCGCCGGTCTCTGACCCCGAGCCGACCCTGTGCCGCCGAGCGGCGCAGCCGGCATCGAACGGTCACGACGGCAATCGGCGCCCCCTCCCTGCCGATCTGCCGTGCCGAGTGCCCCGGACAACCCGGTTCCGGCCGGGTTCCGGGGCACCCGGCTGTCCGCCGCCGGATCTTCGCGCCGGTGGCGCACTCCCGTACCCTCGTACTCCCGTACCATCCGCAGCAGTTGAGGGAAGAGTGTCGTGCAGTTCCGCCAACAGGCCCTTTCCAAGCTGCAATCGCCCGAGGAACTCGACCTGCCGGTGCGCTTCGCCCGCCCCCAGGGCTGGCTGGTGCTGACCGTCACCGTCCTCGTCATGATCGCCGCGACCGTCTGGGCGATCACCGGCACCGTCTCCTCCACCCTCACCGCCCCCGGCATCCTCACCCACGGCCACGGCAGCTACGTCCTGCAGAGCCCGGTCGCCGGCCAGGTGACCGCGGTCCTCGCCGAGGAGGGCAAGCAGGTCGCCGCCGACGCCCCACTGGTGCGCATCCGCACCGCACAGGGCACCACCACCGTCGTCCGCGCGCTGGCCGCCGGCCGGCTGACCAGCCTGGTCGCCACCATCGGCGCGGTCGTCACCACCGGCACCGACCTCGCCTCCGTGGAGAAGACCACCGGCAGCCGCGACCCGCTGACGGCCACCCTCTACGTCCCGGCCGAGAGCGCCGCCATCCTCCCCGCCGGCGCCACCGTCGACCTCACCGTCGCCTCCGCGCCCACCCAGCGGTTCGGCGTACTGCGCGGCCACGTCGCGGCCGTGGGCCGGAACGCCCAGAGCCGCCAGCGGATCTCCGCGTTCCTCGGCAGCGCCCAACTCGGCGAGCAGTTCTCCCGTGCCGGTCAGCCGGTCGCCGTCCTGGTCCGGCTCGACGCCGCACCCACCGCCTCCGGCTACGCCTGGTCGACCTCCGGCGGCCCGCCGTTCGCCCTCGACTCGATGACCCAGGCCACCGCCGCCGTCCACCTGGCCGCGCAGCACCCGATCGATTGGCTGCTCTCGTGACCGCCCCCGACGCCTCCGCGGCGCCCCCGCAGCACCTGCCCCCCGCCGGCCGCGGCCGCCACCGGCCCGAGGGCGCCCCGGCCGCCCGTCGCCGCCGTCCGCCGGCCCCCGCCCGCAAGGCGAAGAAGTCCGTGCGTACCCCCACCGTGCTCCAGATGGAAGCGGTCGAGTGCGGCGCCGCCTCCCTGGCGATGGTGCTCGCCCACTACGGACGGCACGTCCCACTGGAGGAGCTGCGGATCGCCTGCGGCGTCTCCCGCGACGGCTCCCGCGCCAGCAACCTCCTCAAGGCCGCCCGCAGTTACAACCTGTCGGCCAAGGGCATGCAGATGGAACCGGCCGCCCTCGCCGAGGTCCAGGCACCGGCCATCCTCTTCTGGGAGTTCAACCACTACGTCGTCTACGACGGCCCCGGCCGCCGCCTCGGCCGTCGCGGCGTGTACGTCAACGACCCCGACAAGGGCCGCCGCTTCGTGCCCGTGGAGGACTTCGACACCAGCTTCACCGGCGTCGTCCTGGTCTTCGAACCGACCGAGTCGTTCCGCGCCGGCGGCCGCCGCCCCAGCGTGCTCAGCGCCCTGCCGGCCCGGCTGCGCGGCACCACCGGCACCCTGCTGGCCGCCCTGCTCGCCAGCCTGCTGCTGGTCGGCGTCGGCGCCGCGCTGCCCGCGCTCAGCCGCACCTACATCGACATGTTCCTGATCGGCAACCAGACCTCGCTGCTGGGGCCGCTGTTCGCCGCGATGGCCGCGATGGTGGCCCTCACCGCCGTCCTGACCGGCCTCCAGCAGGCCAACCTGCTCCGTGGCCGGATCATCTCCTCCACCCTCAGCAGCGCCCGCTTCCTGCGCCACCTGCTGCGGCTGCCGGTCACCTTCTTCGCCCAGCGCGCGCCCGCCGACCTCGTCCAACGCCTGCAGTCCAACGACGCGGTCGCCGAAACCCTCGCCCGCGACCTGGCCGCGGCCGCCGTGGACGGCGTGGTCGTCGTCCTCTACGCCGTGCTGCTGTGGACCTACGACCCGCAACTCACCGTCATCGGCGTCCTGATCGCCCTGCTCAACGTCGTCGCCATGCGGATCGTGGTCCGGCTGCGCGCCACCCACACCCAGAAACTGCGCGCCGACACCGCCCGCCTCACCAACACCTCCTACACCGGCCTCCAGCTCATCGAGACCATGAAGGCCACCGGCGGCGAGAACGGCTACTTCCGCCGCTGGGCCGGGCAGCACGCCGCCACCCTGGAGGAGCAGCAGCGGCTCGGCGTGCCCAGCGCCTGGCTGGCCGTCGTCGCCCCCACCCTCGCCACCCTCAACAGCGCGCTGATCCTCTGGATCGGCGGCCTGCGCGCCGTCGAGGGGCACCTCTCCATCGGCCTGCTGGTCGCCTTCCAGGCGCTGGTGACCCGCTTCACCGCCCCGGTCACCCGCCTCAACGGCGTCGCCGGCCGGATCCAGGACTTCGCCGCGGACGTCGCCCGCCTCAAGGACGTCGAGAGCTTCCCCGCCGACGCCCACTACTCCCGCCCGGACGCGGACGCCGGCACCCGCCGCCTCAAGGGCCACGTCACCCTCGACGACATCACTTTCGGCTACAGCCCGCTCGACGCACCACTGCTGACCGGCTTCTCGCTGGCCGTCGGCCCCGGCCAGCAGGTCGCCCTGGTCGGCGGCTCGGGCAGCGGCAAGTCCACCGTCTCCCGACTGATCTCGGGCCTCTACACCCCCTGGGAAGGCACCATCCGGATCGACGGGCAGCGCCTGCAGGACATCCCGCGCAGCGCGCTGGCCGCCTCGGTCTCCTTCGTCGACCAGGACGTCTTCCTCTTCGAGGGCACCGTCCGGGACAACGTCGCGCTGTGGGACCCCTCCATACCGGACGACGCGGTGATCGCCGCCCTCCAGGACGCCGCCCTCTACGACGACGTCATCGCCCGCCGCCCCGACGGCATCCACAGCCGCGTCGAGCAGGACGGCCGCAACTTCTCCGGCGGCCAGCGGCAGCGCCTGGAGATCGCCCGGGCGCTGGTCCGCCGCCCCAGCATCCTCGTCCTCGACGAGGTCACCAGCGCACTGGACGCCGGGACGGAGGCGGTCATCATGGACAACCTGCGGCGCCGCGGCTGCGCCTGCGTCATCATCGCCCACCGGCTGAGCACCGTCCGCGACAGCGACGAGATCGTGGTCCTCGACCACGGTGCCATCGTCGAACGCGGCCGGCACGCCGAACTGGTCGCCGCCGGCGGCGCCTACGCCGAGCTGGTCAAGGAGCACTGACGTGGCATCCGTACACCCGTCCCCGGACGCCGGATCCGCCATGGAACCGGCCACCGCACCGGCCGCCGGACCCAGCGCGGCCGACGCGGTCACGCACGCCCTGGGCGGCCTCGGCGCCCCCGTCGACTGCACCGGGCAGCGCAACGTCCCCCTCGAAGGGCCGTACGTCCTGTGGCTGGTGACCGGCGGCACCCTCGACCTGTTCGCGGTCGACGCCACGCAGGAGGGCCACTGGCACTTCCTCGGCCGCCTCGAAGCCGGCACCCTGCTGCTCGGTCCCGTCCAAGGCCCCCAGCACACCCTCGTCGGCCGCCCGTCCCAGCACTGCGGACTGCGCCGGATCGCCCTGCGCGAACTGCCCCGCCCCGAACACGGCGGCTACGGCGACCAGGGCGCGCACCCCGACGCGTACGGGTACGACGACGCCCACGGCGCACCGGCGGCCAGCCCCCTGGAGCACGCCTTCGCGCTCGGCACCGCCCGCGGACTGGGCGTGCTGTTCGAGGCGCCGCTGGACGGCCGCCCCACCGACGAAGCGGTCGCCGACGACGACGTCCTGTGGATGCCGGTGCCGCCCGGCAGCGTCCAGTACGGCGCCTCCTACAGTGCCGAGGCCGCCGCCGACCTGCTCGTCGACGGGGCGCTGTGGCAGCGGATGGTCAACCAGCAGTTCCGGCTGCTGTCCGCCGTGGACCGATGGATCGAGCAGCTCGAACGCGCCCACGAGGACCGCGCGGCGGCCGGCATCAAGGCCGGCGAAGCCGTCCGGGAACGCGCCGACCAGGCGCTGCTGGCCTCCATCGGCAAGGACCGCTCCGGACGCGCGGGCGCGGGCCGCGACCGGGCCGGCGACGACCTCACCTTCGCGGTCTGCCGGAAGGTCGCCGAGGTCGCCGGGATCCCGCTCACCGAGCCCCCCAAGGGCGCCGCGGCCGGCGACCGGATCAGCCCGGTCGAACGGATCGCCCTCGCCTCCCGGATCCGCACCCGCGCGGTCCGCCTCGACGGCCAGTGGTGGCGCAACGACGCCGGGCCGCTGGTGGGACACCGCGCCAAGTCCGGCGCCCCGGTGGCCCTGCTGTGGCGGCGCGGCCGGTACGAGGCGGTCAACCCGTCCTCCGGGCTGCGGATCCGGATCGGCAAGGACAACGCCGACGAGTTCGAACCGCGGGCGGTGATGTTCTACCGGCCGCTCCCGGACCGCCGGCTCACGCTGTGGCGGCTGATGCGCTTCAGCCTCCGCGGCACCCGCACTGACCTGCGCAACCTCGCCCTCAGCGGACTGGTGACGGTCGCCCTCGGCGCCCTCGTCCCGCTCGCCACCGGCAAGGTCCTCGGCGTCTACGTACCGGCGGCGGAGCGGGGCCTGATCGTCCAGGTCGCGCTCGCCGTCATCATCTCCGGGATCGTCGCGGCCGCCTTCACCCTGCTCCAGAACCTCACCGTGCTGCGCATCGAAGGCCGGATCGAGAGCATCCTCCAGCCCGCCGTCTGGGACCGGCTGCTGCGCCTGCCGACCAAGTTCTTCGCCGCCCGCTCCACGGGCGAGCTGGCCAGCGCCGCGATGGGGATCAGCGCCATCCGGCAGGTGCTGGCCGGCGTCGGCCCGATCGCCGTGCAGGCCACCACGGTCGGCGCGGTCAACCTCGTGCTGCTGCTCCTCTACAGCGTCCCGCTGGCCCTCGCCGCGGTCGCCATGCTGCTCGTCATCGGCGCGGTGTTCCTCGTCCTGGGCCTGTGGGAACTGCGCTGGCAGCGCCGGCTGATCAAGCTCGGCAACAAGCTCAACAACCAGGCGTTCCAGACCCTGCGCGGGCTGCCCAAGCTGCGGGTCGCGGCGGCGGAGTCCTTCGCGTACGCGGCCTGGGCCCGGGAGTTCGCCCGCTCCCGGGAGCTCCAGCAGAAGGCCGGCCGGGTCAAGAACCTCACCACCGTCCTCAACGCCGTCTACCTCCCGCTCTGCTCCCTCGCGCTCTTCGTGCTGCTGGCCGGCCCGGCCCGCGGCACCCTGTCCGCCGGCGCCTTCCTGACCTTCAACACCTCGGTGACCATGCTGCTCACCTCGGTCACCCAGATCACCGGCGCGCTGCTCTCGGCCGCCGCGGCGCTGCCGATGTTCGAGCAGATCAAACCGGTCCTCGACGAGGCCCCCGAGGTCCGCGGCGGCAGCTCCCAGCCCGGGGTGCTCTCCGGTGCCATCGAGGCCCGCAAACTCTCCTTCCGCTACAGCGAGGACGGCCCGCTCGTCCTCGACGACGTCTCCCTCCAGGTACGGCCCGGCGAGTTCGTGGCGATCGTGGGCCCGAGCGGCTGCGGCAAGTCGACCCTGCTCCGCCTGCTCATCGGCTTCGACCGGCCGTCGTCCGGCGGTGTCCTCTACGACGGCCAGGACCTCGGCGCGCTCGACCAGGCGGCCGTCCGCCGCCAGTGCGGCGTGGTCCTGCAGAACGCCCAGCCGCTCACCGGCTCGATCCTCGACTGCATCTGCGGCGCCGAGGCGTTCACCCAGGAAGAGGTCTGGGCGGCGGCCGAGATGGCCGGGCTGGCCGAGGACATCAAACGGATGCCGATGGGACTGCACACCATGATCGCCGGCGGTGGTGCCATCTCCGGCGGCCAGCGGCAGCGGCTGATGATCGCCCAGGCGCTGGTCCGCCGCCCCCGCATCCTCTTCTTCGACGAGGCCACCAGCGCCCTGGACAACGAGACCCAGCGGATCGTCATCGACAGCACCCGCGCGCTCAGCGCCAGCCGGGTGGTCATCGCGCACCGCCTCTCCACGGTGCTGGACGCCGACCGGGTCCTCGTCATGGCCGACGGCCGGATCGTCGAACAGGGCGCCCCGGCCGAACTCCTCGCCGACACCGGCGGCCGACTGCACGACCTGGTGCGCCGTCAGATGGCCTGACCGCACCCCGGCCGCCGGGCCGACCATCCCGGAATCCCCGCAATCCGCCGCATATCGTTCGAGGCACTGGAGAGCGGTGGATGGAGGATGCCATGACCAAGGCCAAGCACCTGTTCGACGCGATGCCCCCCGACCGGCGCCGTCGACTGGCCGAACTCGCCCACGAGGTGTCGCTGCCCCGCGCGACCCGCCTCTTCGAGGAGGGCCGCCGGGCCGACCGGTTCTGGATCATCCGCTCCGGCCGGGTCGCGCTCGACCAGCGGGTCCCCGGCCGCCGGGCGGCGATCGTCGAAACCCTCGGCCGGGACGAACTCCTCGGCTGGTCCTGGCTGTTCCCGCCCTACACCTGGCACCTCGGCGCGGAGACCGTCGGCCCCGTCGAGGCCGACGAGTTCGACGCCGCCGCGGTCCGCACCCTGTGCGAGGAGGACCCGCTCCTGGGCCGCGCGGTCTACCGCTACGTCGCCGAAACCGTCGCCGAACGCCTGCACGGCACCCGCACCCGCCTCCTCGACCTCTACGGCCCCCAAGGGAGCGGCGAGGGGGCCTGAGCGGCATCCGGCGGCCACCCGAGGGACGACCTGTGCGGATCCCGGGAACCGGATGCGGTATCCGCACGACTACCTGTGCCGGGCCACGAGGGTGGCCCGCGCCCGGTCGACCGGCCGGAGCGGCACAGTGGTAGGGGAGAAGGCCCATGCGCCCAGGGAAATGGTGCGGACTCGCGATGGTCGTCGCGCTGACCGCCACGGCGTGCGGTGGAGGCGGCACCGAGCGCGGAACGGGGGCGGGCGGCGGCCCGCCGGGCGGCGACGGCTTCCCCGTGCGGGTCGCCGACTGCAAGGGCGCCGAGACCACCTTCACCGCCCCGCCCCGGAAGATCGTCACCAGCAATGCCACCGCCCTGGAGATGCTGCTGCGGCTCGGCGCCGGCGACCGCGTCATCGGCACCGGGTTCCCGCCCGGCAAGGGGACCCTGCCGGGCGACCTCGGCGCCCGCGCCGCCAAGGTGCCGGTGCTCGGCACGGCCGTCATCCCGAAGGAGAAGTTGCTGGGTTCGGGCGCCGACCTCTACCTCGACACCTTCGCCGCCATGGGCTCGATGGGCGGGGCGGGCGACACCCCGACGGAGGAGGAGTTCGCGGCGGCGGGCATCCGCCACATCTACCTGGCCTCCACCGCCTGCGCCTCGATGGCCAAGGGGCCGCAGCGCGACCTGTCCGGCGTCGAGGGCGACCTCACCCGGCTGGGCGCCGTCACCGGCACCGCACCGCGGGCCCGTGAGCTCGTGGCCGGCATGCGGGCCAAGGTCGCCGCCGTCCACAAGGCGCTGGCCGACGTCCCGGACGGCAAGCGGCCCGGCTACTTCTTCTTCGACTTCGACGCCGGGACCAAGCAGCCGATGGCCCTCTGCGGCAAGCAGATCGCCAACGCCGTGATCACCCAGGCCGGCGCCCGCAACGTCTTCGCCGACTGCGACGGGGACTTCAAGCCGGTGTCCTGGGAGGACGTGGTCGCCAAGAACCCCGACTGGATCCAGCTGGGCGTCCGCGACCGCGGCGACGCGGCAGCCAACGCGAAGGCGTTCGACGAGGCCGCCCGGTTCCTCAAGACCTTCCCCGCCACCCAGGGCCTGGCGGCCGTCCGGAACGACAGGTTCCTGCGGATCGGCTCGGAGCGCACCACCCTGCCCGGCACCCGCACCGCGGACACCGTCGAGGAGATCGCGCACACCCTGTACCCGACGCGCTTCAAGGCGGCGCGGTAGTGGGGGAACGGGCACACACCCCACGTACCGGACTGCTGGCCCTCCTCCTCGCCGTCGCCCTGGTCGCGGCACTGACCGCCGCGGTGTCCCTGGGGGCCACGGACATCGCGCCCGGACACGTCTGGTCGGTGGTCCTGCGCCGGCTCGAAGGGGCCCCGCCCCGGCCCGGCACCGACGAGCTGATCGTGTGGCAACTCCGGGTTCCCCGAGCCCTGTTGGCGGCCTGCGTCGGAGCCGGCCTGGGCCTGGTCGGCACCGCCACCCAGGCCCTGGTGCGCAACCCGCTCGCCGATCCGTACCTGCTGGGCATCTCCAACGGCGCCTCGCTCGGCGCGGTCGCCGCGATCGTGCTGGGCGCAGGTGCCGGCGGGGCGCTGGGGCTGGGACTGTCGGCGGCCGCCTTCGCCGGGGCGCTCGCCGCCTTCGCCCTGGTCTGGGCGATGGCGCGCCGCGGCGGCGGCTTCTCGCCGCTGCGGCTGGTGTTGGCCGGGGTGGGCATCGGCCAGTTCCTGTCCGGCTTCACCAGCTATCTCGTCCTCCAGGCCGGCGACGAACAGCAGACCCGGGGAGTGCTGTTCTGGCTGATGGGCAGCCTGAGCGGGGCCACGTGGGGCGCGCTGTGGCTGCCGGTCCTGGCGGTCGCGGCCGGTCTGCTGGTGCTCCAGGCGCGCGCCCGGGGGATGAACGCGCTGCTCATGGGCGATGAGACGGCGGCTGGGCTCGGCGTGGACGTGACCCGGCTGCGCCGCGAACTGTTCGTGGTGACCAGCCTGCTGACCGGTGTCCTCGTCGCGGTCTCCGGCGCCATCGCCTTCGTCGGCCTGATGGTGCCGCACCTGTGCCGGCTGGTCCTCGGCGGCGACCACCGCCGCCTGCTGCCGCTGGCGGCCCTCACCGGAGCGCTGCTCCTGGTGGTGGTCGACGTCGTCTGCCGTACGGCGATGGACGGCCAGGAGCTGCCCGTCGGGGTCGTCACGGCGATGATCGGCGCCCCGGCCCTGCTGTTCGTGCTGGACCGGCGGTTGGAGGCGGAGCGATGAGGATCGACATCGAGGAGCTGCGGGTCGGCTACGCCGGGCGGGACGTGGTCGCCGGGGTGCACCTCATGGCCGCCGCCGGGGAGATCGTGGGGCTGGTCGGCCCCAACGGCAGCGGCAAGTCCAGCGTCCTGCGGACCGTGTACCGCCACCTCCGGCCCACCGCGGGCCGGGTCCTCCTCGACGGGACCGACCTGCGCACCCTGTCCCTGGGGCGGACCGCCCGGCACATCGCGGCGCTGCCGCAGGAACGCGCCGCCGACTTCGAACTGACGGTCCGTGAGGTGGTGGGAATGGGCCGCACGCCCTACAAACGGGCCTTCGCCGGCGAGGACCCCACCGACCGGGAGGCGGTGGGCGGCGCGCTCGCCGCCGTCGGCATGTCCGACCAGGGCGCCCGCCGGTTCTCCGCCCTCTCGGGCGGCGAGCGCCAACGCGTGCTGCTGGCCCGGGCGTTCGCCCAGGACCCGGACGTGCTGGTGCTGGACGAACCCACCAACCACCTCGACGTCCGCCACCAGGTCGACCTGCTCGCCCTGCTCCGGGAGCAGGCCCGGACCACCTTGATCTCGCTGCACGACCTGAACGCCGCGGCATCGCTCTGCGACCGGCTGCACGTCCTGCACGACGGGCGGTTGGTGGCCTCCGGCCCGCCCCGTGCGGTGCTGACGCCGGAGCTGCTGGCGGAGGTGTTCGGCGTACGCGCCGCGGTCACCGAACACCCGCTGACCGGCGACCTGTTGATCGCCTTCGACCACCGGCGGAGCCACCCCTGACGGGAGCCGCCGAACGGGCCCGCGCCCCGAGGTCCTCAGGGACCTCGGGGCGCGGGCCCGCTGCTCACCCCGTCGCCGGGTCCGCCGCGAAGTGGCTGGGCCGCCCGTCCCGCAGCACCGGTCGGCCCAGCCGCTCGGCGTCCGCCCGGCGCATCAACTCCCGCCGCCCGTCGGCGTGTTCCAGTACGCAGGCGTGCCAGGGCGTCATCCACGCGTCCGGCGCGGCCAGCAGCCGGATGCCGAACTTGGCCGACCCCCTCGGCTGCGGATGGATGGACAGCCGCACCGCCCCCGGATGGTGGTCGGCGATCAGCTCCCCCCAGGCCCGGCTCCGCCGGATCACGCCGTAGGCCCGCGCCCGGCACTCGCGCTGGAGCGCCGAACGGGTGCCGGGGTACGTCCGGAGGTCGGTGTCCTCGAAGAGGAACCGGGTGATGCCCTGGTACAGCCGCCGGGCGGTCCCGTCGGCCCGCGTCTCGGCCCGCAGCGCCTCCAGGGTCGGCGCGTGCGCCGCCTCGATCCTGGCCCGCTTCTCGTCGTACGTCAGGTCCCCGTACGCCGCGCGGAGGTCGAAGACGCCCAGTCGGGCCGCGAGCCCCTCGTCGTCGATCAGCGCCCGCAGTCCGTCCGCGTAGGCGTCGATGGTGGGGTCCGGCACCCGGATGAGGTCGCTGAAGACATGCCCGTCCGAGCAGATCAGCATCCGCGCGCCGGGCGGGTACACGGCCGTGATGCGGGCGCACAGCCGGTCCAGGAAGCGCAGCGCGAGCCGCTCGCCCTCGTCGGGGAGCGGGCCCAGCACCTTCGCGGGATTGGGCGACTTGCAGGGGAATCCCGGCAGGGTGAACAGGATCGGCCGGTCCGCCGCGACCCAGTGGGACAGCTGCCGCACCTGGACGGGGAAGGCGTCCGGGGTGTCCCCGTGGGGGTCGTCCAGGGTGCGCCGGTAGGGGAGGAGGACGCGGAGGATCTCCTCACAGGTGGTGTGGGTCCCACGGGTGGTGCGGGTCGCGGAGGTGGGGCCGGGTGTGCCGAGGCTGGTGGGGCCGGTGGGAGCTGCCGCGGTGACGGACGGGGTCAGCATGCCGCGTCCGGTGCGCTCGGTGCCTGCGGTGCCTGCGGTGCCTGCGGTGCCTGCGGTGCCTGCGGTGCTTGTAGTGCCTGCGGTGCCTGCGGTGCGCTCGGTGCGTCTGCCGGGGGTGTGGTGTGTGCTGCGTCCGTGGTGCGGGACGCGGCCATCGGGCAGCCGGGGGGATCCGGGGCGTACGTCACCGGGAGGCGGTTCACGCCGCGGGCCAACACCGCCGGAATCCAGGCGAGTTCGTCCTCCGGGACGGCCAGCCGGAGGCCGGGCAGCCGCCGCACCAGGGTGCCCAGGGCGATCTGCAGCTCGGCGCGGGCCAGCGCGGCCCCCGGGCAGAAGTGGCTGCCCTGACCGAAGGCGAGATGCGGGTTGGGTGAGCGGTCGAAGTCGAGGACGTCGGCGTCGGCGAAGCGCCGGGGGTCGCGATTGGCCGCGCACAGCGAGACGATCACCGAGTCGCCGGCCGGGATCCGGGTCCCGTGCAGCTCGCTGTCCTCGGCGAAGAACCGCCAGGTCGTCAGCTCGAAGGCGGCGTCGTGGCGGAGCAACTCCTCGACGGCGCGCGGCAGCAGCTCCGGACGGGCGGCGAGCGCGGCGAGCTGGTCGGGGTGGCGCAACAGGGTGACCAGCGCGGTGGTGATCTGGTTGGTGACCGGCTCCTGCCCCGCGACCAGCAACTGGAAGATCATCGAGTCCAGTTCCGCCGGGGTCAGCTCGCCCGCGTCGCGCGCCACCACCAGACGGGACAGCAGGTCCTCGCCCGGAGCCCGCCGTTTGTGCACGACCAGATCGGCGATGTACTGCTGCAGCCCGCGCAGCCGCGCCTCGTACGCCGGACGGCCGGGATCCGTGGGCCCGACGGGCTGCACCACCTTCCCCCAGTCGCGGTCGAAGCGCCCCGCGAACGCCTCGGGCAGGCCGATCACTTCGGCCAGCACCCGGAACGGGAAGTGCGCGGCGAACTCCGCCACGAGGTCGGCCCGGCCGGACCCGGCGAACCGGTCCAGCAACGCGTCGGCGGTTTCCTGGAAGCGGGGGCGGAGCGCCTCGACCCGCTGCGGGGCGAAGGCGTCGGTCACCATCCGGCGCATCGCGGTGTGCCGGGGCGGGTCCTGGTGCAGCAGGTGCACCTGGAGTTGGGAGTGCTGCGGCTCGGGCATGATCGACGCGCGGGCCCGCCAGGCCGCGTTGCCGCGCGAGTGGTGCTTGCCCAGGCGCGGGTCGGTCAGCGCCTGCTGCGCCGCGTCGTACCCGGTGACGAGCCAGGCGCACACCCCGCTGGGGAAGCGGACGCGGTGGACGGGCCCGCGGGCCCGCAGCTCGGCGTAGAGGGGATAGGGGTCGCGTTTGTAGTCGGCGCCGTACAGGGGTATGGGGTCCGTGGTTCTGCTGGGATGCGGGGTTTCGTTCGGATCGGTGGTGCCGGTGGTGTCATTGATGCCAGTCATGTCAGTGGTGCTGATGGGGCCCTTGGTGCTGGTCGGGTCGGCGGTGACCGGGGTGCCGGGGGTGTCCGGGATGCCGGTGATCGGTTGCATGGGGTCTCCTTGCGAGGGGTGGGTGGTCCGAGGGCGGGGTGCGGCGCGGCCCGTACGGGCGGGGCGGCTCACACGGTGATCTCCGGCCGGTACCGGTCGAGCCACAGCGCGAGGTCCACCACCCGCTCCAGCCGCAACCGGTGGCCCCACTCCAGCCGCTCCGGTTCCGTCGCCAGGCCGGCCGTGATGACGCGCACGTCCACCAGGTCGCGCACCCGCCCGCCGGCGGCGTCCAGCGCCTGGCGCGCGAGGTCCTGGAGCCCGCGGTTGTAGTCGGGGTGGTGGGTGGCCGGATAGTGGTTCTTGGCCCGCCACAGCACCGACCGCGGGGCGAGCCCGGCACCGGCGGCGCGCAGCAGGCTCTTCTCCCGGCCGTCGTGGCGGTGCAGGTCCCAGGGCGTGTTGACGGCGTACTCCACCAGCCGGTGGTCGCAGTACGGCACCCGTACCTCCAGGCCCTGCGCCATGCTGAGCCGGTCCTTGCGGTGCAGGAGCTGGCGGAGCCAGCGGGTCAGCGACAGATGCTGCATCTCGCGCTGCCGGCGCCGGGCCGGGCTCTCCCCGTCGAGGTGCGGGACGGCGGCCAGCGCCGTGCGGTAGGTGTCGCGCTGGAACTCCCCGATGCGCAGCGTCGCGGCCAGATCGGGGTGGAGCGGCATGGCCGCCTCGTCGCTGGTGACCCGCAGCCACGGGAACGTCGGCGCGGCCAGGGCCGCGGGGTCGTGGAACCACGGGTAGCCGCCGAACACCTCGTCCGCGGCCTCACCGGACACCGCCACCGTCGAGTGCTCCTTGATCTTGCCGAAGAGCAGGTAGAGCGAGGTGTCCATGTCGCCGACGCCGATGGGCGAGTCGCGGGCGGCGACCACGGCCGCGCGGTGCCCGGGGTCCAGGAGCGTCTGCGGGTCCAGGACGACGGTGTGGTGATCGGTGCCGATGAACGCGCCGGCCTCGACGGCGTACGGGGCGTCGTGCCCGGTGCGCAGCACATCGCCGGTGAACCGCTCCGCCTGGTCGCTGTAGTCGACCGCGTACGAGCGGAGCCGCGCCCCGGGCCCTTCGCGGCGCCGGAGTTCGTCCGCGAGCAGCGCCGTGACGACGGTCGAGTCGAGCCCGCCGGAGAGCAGACTGCACCGCGGTACGTCGGCCTCCAACTGGGTCCGGACCGCGTGCTCCAGGCGCTGCCGGACACCGGCGGTGGTGGCGGCGAGGTCGGCGTCGTCGTGCGGACGCGCGGTCAGCTGCCAGTAGAGCCGTTCGGCCGGCCCCGCGCGGTCGAAGAGCAGCAGCCCGCCCGGCGGTACCTCCCGGACGCCCGCCCACAGCGTCGCCCCCGTCCCGAACACCAGGCCGTACGCCTCCCGGAGTCCCTGCGCGTCGACCCGCGGGGCGCAGTCGGGGTGCGCGAACAGTGCCTTGGGTTCGGAGCCGAAGACCAGTCCGCCGTCCGGTGTGCGGGCGTAGTACAGCGGTTTGACGCCCATTCGGTCGCGCACCAGCAGCAGCCGCCGCGCCTCGGCGTCCCACACGGCGAACGCGTACATGCCCTCCAGCCGCTCGGCGAGCCCGGCGCCCCACTCCTGGTAGCCGCGCAGCACCACCTCGGTGTCGCTGCCGGTGGTGAACTCCCGTCCCAGGGAGCGGAGTTCGGACCGCAGTTCGTGGTGGTTGTAGACCTCGCCGCTGTAGCTGAGGACGACCCCGGCGGGGGCCGGGCCGCCGGTGGTCCGCGGTGCGCCGGCGGTGCCCGCCGTCATGGGCTGCGCCCCGCCCTCGATGTCGAGCACGGCGAGCCGCCGGTGCCCGAGCGCGGCGTGCGGACCGCGCCAGACACCGCAGCCGTCGGGCCCGCGCGAGGCGAGGGCGGCGGTCATCCGCTCGATGACGTGGGGCCGGTGCGCGGGATCCGCGCCGAACGAGATCCAACCGGTGATGCCGCACATGGGGTTGCCTTTCCAGGGAGGTGGAGTGGGGAGGGGAGGGTGTGGGGCCTGCGTTCACGGCGGCGGGGCGGGGGAGTGGTGCGCCGGTGCGGCCTCGTCCCGCACCGGCCGTCGGGCCAGCAGCAGCGTCGCCAGCAGCGCCGCCGCGGTGGCCAGTGCCGGCCCGGTGCGCGGACCGCCCAGGCCGCCCAGGGCGGTGGCCGCCGCCGGCCCCAGCGTGAAGCCGGCGCTGCGGGCGAGTTGCACGGTCGAACCGGCGGTGGCCCTCCGCTCCGGCCCCGCCGCGTCGAGCACCATCAGCTGGACCGGCCCGCCGTACAGCCCCATGCCGAGCCCCGCCACCGCCAGCCGCCAGCCGACCTGGAGCGGTGGCCAGGCACCTGCCGTGGCGAGCAGGCCGAAGCCCACGGCGACCAGCGCCGCTCCGCTCACCGCCACCGGCCGGGCCCCGTAGCGGTCGGCGAGGCGGCCGCCCACCGGACCCGCCACCGCCATGGCGGCGGGGAAGGCGAGCAGCGTCAGCCCGGTGGTCGAGGCCGAGACGCCCGCCGCGCGCTGGAGCTGTACCGCCAGCAGGAAGTGCACCGCCGCGAAGGCCGCGGCGAGTCCGAGGACGGCGCCGTGGGCCCCGCCCGTACGGGTCGCCCGCAGCGCCTCGCGCACCCGGCGCCCGCCCGCACTCCGCGCCCACACCAGGCCCGGCACCAGCGCGACCGCGCACAGCACCGGTCCGGCCCAGCCCTCGGGCAGCGTCGTCAGTCCGAGCAGCAGGGCCCCGACGGCGGTGCCGGCCAGCGCCGCGTCCCGGCACTCCGCACGGCCCGGCGCGGTCGGCCGCCCGCCCGGGGCGAGCCCGCGCCGGGCCAGCCACCAGGCGACCGCGCACAGTGGCAGCTTCACCAACAGGACGGCCCGCCAGCCCCAGTGGTCCAGCAGCACCCCGCCCAGCGCCGGTCCGGTCACGGCACCGAGCGGCCCGAGCGTGGCGGGCACGCTCATCGCCCGCCCGCGCAGCTCGGGGCGTACGGCGCGGACCGCCAGCAGCGGCATCAGCACGAACAGCACCGCGCCGCAGGCCCCTTGGAGCAGCCGTGCCGCGAGCAGCACCGCCGGGACCGGTGCGGTGGCCGCCGCCGCACCGCACAGCCCGAAACCGGCCAGGGCGCCGAGCACCACCGGCCGCAGCGGCGCACGGTCCAGCCACCGCCCGGCCGGCAACAGCAGGGCCACTACCGGAAGTTGGTAGCCCAGCACCGCCCATTGCGCGACGGACACCGGGACGGCGAAGTCGGACGCGATGCCCGGCACCGCCACCGTCACCACGCTCATGTCGAACATGGCCAGGAACGAGCAGATCCCGGCGACGGCCACCAGCCCCCACCGCTCCCCCTGTGCTCCCGCCGCGTCCCGTGACATCGGCCCGTCCTCTCCTCGACCCGGACCCACAGCACCGGTCCGGCACGGCGGTGTCTGAGAGGTCGGGCGGAAGGCGGCGCCAGTTCCCGGCGAAACGGGGAAATTCCCGCGCCCGGGGCCGCGGCACGGTGAAGTGGACGGCGGGCAAACCCAGTTAGTCGGTCCGCGACGGCGTCGAGTTCCGCCGGGCGGACGGGACAAACCTCACGCCCCGAACGGACCCCGATCGTCCGATCACCCCCGTGCCCACCTGCCACGATGACGCGATGACCACCCCCGCGCTCTCCGCCCTGCCACCCGACCGCGCCCGGCGCCCCGGCTCTTGGGCCCCCCTCCTGCCGTTCCGGCGGCTGCTGCCGGCCCGCTCGGTCCTCGGCTTCGCCGCGCTCCTGGCGCTGCTGTTCGCCCTCTCGTACGCGGTGGGCGGCGCCGTCGGACCGGTCGCCCCCGGACTGCATCCCGCCGACCGCCCCGGCACCGGGAACCCCGAGGCGCCCGGCGGCGGGGACTCCGGCGGGATGCCGGGCATGTCGGGCATGAGTGCACGCGGAGCCGCGCGGGCCGTACCGGCGACCACGGTCTCCACGGCCGCCGCCCACCCCGCACCCGTCCGCGCGGCACGGGGAGCACGGCGATGACCCAGCACCAGCAGGCACCCCGCCCCTCCACGGCAGGTCACCCCGCCCCGACGCCGGCCCCCGCCACGACCCCGGAGGCGGACCCCGGCCGCACCACCACCCTCATCGTCGGCGGCATGACCTGCGCCGCCTGCGTGGGCCGCGTCGAGCGGAAACTGGGCCGGCTGGACGGCGTCACCGCCTCGGTGAACCTGGCCACCGAGCGGGCCCGGATCAGCCACCCCGCGGCGGTCTCCGTCGACGACCTCATCGCCACCGTCGAAGCCGCCGGATTCACCGCCCGCCTCCCCGAACCCGCCCCGGTCGCACCCCACCCGGACCGGACCGGCGAGCCCACCACCGGCAACGGCCACGGCGACGACCCCCGCGGCGACCGGCCGCACGGCGAGGACGCCGACATCCGCGCCGAGCGCCGCCGGCTGCTGCTGACCACCGCGCTCTCCCTCCCCGTGCTGGCCCTGTCGATGGTGCCGGGCTGGCAGTTCCGCAACTGGCAGTGGCTCTGCTTCGTGCTGGCCGCCCCCGTCGCCGTATGGGGCGCGGCGCCCTTCCACGCCCGCGCGCTGCGCGGCCTCCGGCACGGCGCCGCGACCATGGACACCCTGGTGTCCCTCGGTGTCGCCGCGTCGTTCGGCTGGTCGACCTACGCACTGTTCCTCGGCGGCGCCGGAACGCCCGGCATGACGATGCCGTTCAGCCTGCTGCCCACGGCCGGCGACGGCAGCGACCACCTCTATCTGGAGGCCGCCGTCGCCGTCGCGCTGTTCGTGCTGGCCGGACGGCGGATGGAGGCCCGGGCCCGGCGCGGCACCGGCGCCGCGCTCCGCTCGCTGGCGGAACTCGCCGCCAAGGAGGTGTCGGTGCCCGGGCCGGACGGCACCGAACGCCGCATCCCCATCGGCCGGTTGCGGGTCGGCGACCGGTTCCTGGTCCGGCCCGGCGAACGGGTCGCCACCGACGGCACCGTCGTCACCGGCAACTCGGCCCTGGACCTCTCCCTGATCAGCGGCGAGAGCCATCCCGTCGAGGTCGGTCCGGGCGCCGCGGTGGTCGGCGGTGCGGTCAACTCCGGCGGGCTGCTGGAGGTCCGGGCCGACGCGGTGGGCGGCGACACCCAACTCGCCCGGATCACCCGGCTCGTCGAGGACGCCCAGACCGGCAAGACCCGGGCCCAGCGGCTCGCGGACGCGGTGGCCGCGGTCTTCGTCCCCGCCGTCCTGACCATCGCGGTCACCGTCCTGGGGTTCTGGCTCGGTGCCGGCGCCGACCCGCAGGCCGCGGTCACCGCCGCGGTCGCCGTGCTCGTCGTCGCCTGCCCGTGCGCCCTGGGCCTGGCGACCCCGACCGCGCTGCTGGCCGCCACCGGCCGCGGCGCCCAGCTCGGGATCCTGGTCAGCGGCCCCCAGGCGCTGGAACGCCTGCGCCGCATCGACACCGTCGTCCTCGACAAGACCGGCACCCTCACCACCGGACGGATGGCCGTCACCGACTTCACGCCGCGTACGGACGGCCGCGACCCCGACGACGTACTGCGGCTCGCCGCCACCGTGGAGCAGGGCTCCGAGCACCCCGTGGCCCGCGCCCTCCTCGCCTACGCCCGCGACCGCCGGCCCGACACACCGCTCGAACCGGCCGCCGCCGTCCGCGACTTCACCGCCACACCCGGCTTCGGCGTCCGCGGCGTGACCGACGGACGCATGGTGACCGTCGTCCGGCCGCCCGACGACCCCACCGGACTCCCGGCACCCCTGCCGGACGCGGTCCGCGCCGCCGAATCCGCCGGCCGCACCGCGGTCCTGGTCACCGTCGACGACACCCCGGAAGCCGTCCTCGCCCTCGGCGACACCCTGCGCCCCGACGGCTACCGCGCCGTGGACCACCTGCGCCGCCTGGGGCTGCGGCCGGTGCTGGCCACCGGGGACCGCGAGGCCACCGCCCGCGCCGTCGCCGGACAGCTCGCCATCACCGAGGTCCACGCCCAGGCCCGCCCGCACGACAAGGCCGCGCTGGTCACGACCCTTCAGGAGCAGGGCGGCCGGGTCGCGGTCGTCGGCGACGGGGTCAACGACGCGGCGGCCCTGGCGCTCGCCGACCTCGGCATCGCCATGGGCAGCGGCACCGACGCGGCGATCGGCGCCGCCGACGTCACCCTCGTCCGCGAGGACCTCCAGGCGATCGCCGACGCGGTACGGCTGGCCCGCCGCACGCTCGGCACCATCCGCGTCAACCTGCTCTGGGCCTTCGGCTACAACCTCGTCACCGTGCCGCTCGCCGCCGTCGGGCTGCTCAACCCGATGCTCGCGGCGGCCGCCATGTCCGCCAGTTCCCTCCTCGTCGTCGGCAACAGCCTGCGGCTCCGCGCCTGGCAGCCGCCGTCCGCCACCCGCACCACCCGCCGCCCGGCCCCCCGGGGCCGCGCCGACTCGCGCCACTCTCAAGGCACTTGGGAATCCGTATGAACCGCTCACGTCTCTTCGCCGGTGCCGTGCCGCTGCTCACCTGCCTGGCGACCCTCGGCACCCTCACCGCCTGGACCGCCACCGGCAACGCGGGCACCCCGGCCCGGCTCACCGCCACCGACGGCCGGGTGCTGATCCCCGCCGGGAACGACGCCACCGCCGCCTTCTTCACCCTCCGCAACACCGGCACGGCGAACGACGTCCTCACCGGCGTCACCGGCCCGCCCGGGCACCGCACGATGCTCAGCCGGGACGTCGCCATCGGCCGCAACGCCCGGTCCATGTCCATGGTCGAGGGCGTCACCGTCCCCGCCGGCGGCACGCTGACGATGACCCCGACCACCCTCGACATCATGATCAGCCCGCCGCCCCGGCTCGCCCCCGGCGACCGCCTGACCTTCACCCTCCACTTCCGCGACAGCCCGCCGCTGACCGTCGACGCCCGAGCGGTACGCCCCGGCCAGTAGTGGACCGGAGCGCGTCGCGCCGCCACCGGGCCCCTGGGCGGACCACCGTCCACCCAGGGGCCCGTCGGCCCGCCGTGTCCGGCCGGTCAGGCCACGGCGGCGGCGAGCCGGCGCGGCTGCCGGTCACCCGGCCCCGGTCTCCGGTGCGGTACGTCGCGCGGGGCCGCGGCCGCCGCCCGCTGCCGGCCGTCCCCGTCGGCCCGCACCGCGGACCCGGCGCCGGTCCCGCCGCCGGCCCCCGCTTCCGCCTCCGCCAGCAGGGCGATCAGGCTCTCCCGGGCGCGGGCCACCCGCGAGCGCACCGTCCCCACCGGACAGCCCATCACCCCGGCCGCCGCCGCGTACGACAGCCCCAGCAACTGCGTCAGCACGAAAGCCTCCCGCCGCTGCGAGGACAGTGCCGCCAACAGCTCGGCCAGCGCGATGCCCTCCTCGAAGCCCGGCACCCCGCGCGGCTGGACCCGCTCGGCGGCGGACTGCCAATCGTCGGTCGCCGACAGCCGCGGCCGGACCGCATGGGTGCGGATCCGGTCCGCCACCACCCGCCGGGCGATGGTCAGCAGCCAGGTCCGCGCCGACGACCGGCCCTCGAACCGCGGCAGGCCGCGCAGCGCCCGCACATAGGTGTCCTGCACCAGGTCGTCGGCGGCCTGGGCCTCCCCGCTGAGGTGCGTCACATACCGCCGCACATCGAGTTGGGTGGCCCGGACGAACTGCTCGACGGCCCGCTCGTCGCCGTCCCGGGCGGCCAGCGCCCAGCCCGTCACCGTCTCGTCGTCACGCATGCCGGAACCGCCCCTCGCCGGTCCGGACCAATTCGGGGAGGATGGGGGCATGCTCTGCTCGCGCATCCGTACGGCACTCTCCGCCCGCCTCGACGGAGAGGCGCTGCCCCCGGGGTTCACGGTCCGCCGTCTCGACGACCACCTCGCGGGCTGTCACGACTGCCGCCGCTGGGAGGCCCGCGCGCAAGCGCTGACCGCGGCCCTCGGCAACACCACCGCGTCCCCGGCCGACGGCGACCCCGCGGCCGTGGAGGCGCTGCTCGCCCGCCTCCGGCCGGGACGACAGGCGGGCTGAGCGGCCGGGAAGCGCCGGGCGCCCGCCGCGGCCCTCCCGCTGACGGGGAACGGACACGGGCAGCGGCGCCACCGGCATCCGGACAGGAATCATCATCTGGAGTCCTCTGGAGTCCTTCGCGTGATCCGGTCACCGCGCGACGGCGCGGACGACCGGTGAAGTCGGAGCCGGGACACCGGGCAGGAGGCAACAGCCCCTGCGCCAACCGTCGGTCCGGCTCGGGAATTCGACCGTGCTGTCAGACGACAGCCGGTACGCGCGGGGGACCCCGCAAGGACATCGCATGGGCCAGCAGCAGCTGCCGCACCGCGCACCGCGGCTCCTGCCGGGCGGGGCGCGGGACCGGGCGGGAGGCGGGCAGCGCCACCCGCAGCACCAGGAGCAGCGGCGCGAACAGCCAGGCGGACACGCTCCGGACGAGCCGGAACGCCGCCCGCTCCCCGCTCCACAGCCACCAGGCGCTGAGCAGGGCGACGAGCAGGTGCGCCGCGAGCATGCCGCCGGAGCTGCCGTGCATGCCCATGTGCGGCATACCGGCCGAAGGGTCCATGGAGCCCATGGAAGCCATCGACCCCATGGATCCCATGGACCCCATCGAACCGGTCGCGTCCATCTCGCCCGCCGGGCTCATCCGGCCCATCGGCGACAGTGCCCGCGCCGCGTCGATGTCGGCGAGGGACAGCCCCTGGGCGCCGCAGAGCCAGGTGTCCGCCCAGGCACGGGCGAGGGACGCCCGGTCCGGGCCGGCGTCGGCCACCGCCTGTGCCAGCGAGAACGCGCTGTGCAGGGCGGCTTGGGCGCCGACGGTCAGCAAACCCACCACGACGGGACCGCGTTCACGTCCGGCCAGGCACCAGGCACCGGCCGCCGTCGCCGCACCGGCCGCGAGCAGCATCCAGCCGGGCACCGCGGCATCCGACATCACCGCGTGCCCGAGTGCAGCCAGGAGCACGCAGACCGCCGCGAACACCGCGGCGCGCAGCCCCCTGAGAACGTGCCCCGCATCCATGACAGGCCCCATCGTCGCACCTCGCCGCCGGAAGCGAACCGGGAGGGGCGGAAGAGGCGCACAACGGGGCATCGGCACCCCTACGGGGCCACGTCCTCCGGCTGCGCCGCCGCCGGCCGGGCCGCCTCCGCCGCTTCCGCCGCCTTCTGAAGCGTCTTCAGCAGCGCCCGTGGATCGCCGCCCGGCCCGACCGCCGCCCCGATCCGCTGCCGCAGGGTGTCCCGGACCTTCGGCCAGGTGCTTCGCCCGACGGGATGGAACTCGGCCCGGGGCATCTGGTCGATGAACGGCCACAGGGCCCGCGCGGACCGCTGGGCCCGCAGCGCCTCCGAGCCCGAGACGGTGACCGGCAGCGTCCCCTGCCCCTGGGCGAACCGGGTGGTCGCCCGCTCGCTGTAGAGGAAGTCCAGGAAGGCGGCGCACTCCTGACGGTGCCCGTTCCGCTTGAACGCCATCAGCCAGTCGCTGAGCCCGACCGGTGGTGCCGCGCCGCCGTCCTTCATGGGGAAGGCGGCGTCGGCGTACGGGACCCCGGCCCGGTCGGCGGCCTTGATGAGGACCGGATGGGCCAGCATCATGCCGACCTCGCCCTTCAGGAAGGCGGCGTAGGCGGGGGTGCGGCTGAACCGGGCCGGGTCGTCACCGGCCAGCCCCGGGGCCACCAACTGCTCCTTGACCCAGGTGAGCGCCTCGACGTTGGCGTCCTTGGGGAAGTCGTACCCGGCCTGGCCGCCGTAGCCGCCGCCGGTCGCCAGCATCCAGGCCAGTGCCTCGTCCTCCGCCGCCTCAGGGCCGAACTGTAGCCCGTAGGGGGTGGTGACGCCTGCTGCCTTGAGTGCCCGTGCGGCGGTGCGCAGTTCGGCCCAGGACGTCGGGGGCCCGCTCAGGCCCGCCCGCGCGAAGTGGCCGGTGTGGTAGAAGAGCCGCGGCGTGCTGGTGAGGAACGGAATGCCGTATTCCGTGAAGCCGAGTTCGCCGGCCCGGGCGAAGGGGGTGAGGAAGTCCGCCTGCGCCGAGAGGTCGAACAGGTCGTCCGCGCTGTAGAGCCGGCCGGCCTCGGCGTAGTCGGCGAAGGTGTAGGACTGCGCGATGTCGGGTTCCCGGCCCGCCGCGACCCGTTCGGCGAGCGTCCGGTCGATCTTCTCGATGGGAGCGAGTTCCAGATCGATGCCGATGTTGCGGTGCTCCTTCTCGAACGCGGCGATGAACTCGTGCCACCGGTCCACGATCGGGGAGCCCACGGTCCTGCCGTAGCTCGCCGCCAGCACCGTGAGCCGGACGGTTCCGCCGGACGCCGCACCGGACCCGCACCCGGCGAGCCCGAGCGCCGCCGTGCCCGCCATACCGGCCGTACGGGAGAGAAAGACCCGTCGACGCACTGCTGCTGTCACCTCATACCTGCGTTGCGGAAGGTCGGACCAGCCCACCGGGCGGGTTGCCGGCGCCGCCCGTGCTGCCGGGCGGAGCCGGTGGACGGGACAACCGCACACGATGGCTGGCGCATTGTGCCACGTGGGCATGGCGTGACGATGTCGTGTCCGCGGAGCGGTACCGGGCCGCCTGCGATTCGGGGGTGCCGGGCGACCGCCGCGCCCGGCACCCCGCGCCGCTATCCGCCCAGGGCGCCGCTCAGCAGCCGTCCGGCCCCCGGAACGCGGGCCGCCAGGCCCAGTTCGCCCAGCACGCGGTAGGTGGTCGCGGTCGCCGCCGACAGCACCGGCAGCCCGGCCGCCTCCTCGACCGGTTGGATCGCGGCCAGCGACGGCATCTGGACGCACGCCGACAGCACCAGCGCGTCCGCCCGCCGCAGATCCAGTCGCCGCCAGTGGTCCAGCAGTGCGCGGGGATCGAGCCGGGCGACCGCCAGATTGTCCGGAACCTCAAGGCTCAGCGCGTCCACCACCTCCACCCCGGCGTCCTCGATGTATGCGGTGACCAGCGCCGTCAGCTCCTTCACGTACGGCGTGACCACCGCGATCCGGCGGGCGCCCAGGGCCGCTATGCCGTCCAGCAGTGCGCCCGCGCTGGAGACCACCGGCGCCGCCGCACCCTGTGCGCGCAGCACACCGGCGATCTCCGCCTCGGCCGTGCAGTGATGGCCGGGTCCCTGCGCCATGATGGCGACCAGGCAGGCGGAGGCGACGACGTCGGGCCGGGCGTCGGCGAGTTCCGCCGCGGCCCGCTCCGTCTGGGCGTTCATCTCCCGCAGCTGTTCGGGCGTGACGTGCCGCATCCGCATCCGGCTGCTGTGGAAGACGAAGCGGTCCTCGGGGTGCACGGCCTCCCGGGCCTGCAGCATCCGCGGCAGTTCGGTCTCCATGGTCAGGTTCGAACTGGGCACGATCAGCCCGATGTGATGGTCCGTCACGGGTCCTCCTCAGGACGTGCCGCGTACGCGGACGTACGCGGACATACCAGGGTGAGGCACCCGCGCGAGGGGCCGGGTGCCGGTCAGAACTCCCCGGCCAGGCCCTCCCAGTGATCGGCCAGGGACGTCAGCAGGTGCATCACGTCGGCGCGTTGCCCGGCCTCGTAGGGCGCCAGCAGCCGTTCGTCCAACTGCCGGGTCCGGTCGCGGGCGGCGCGCAGCGTGCGCTCGCCCTCCTCGGTCAGGAACAGCAGCTTGCGGCGGCCGTCGGCGGTGTCGGTACGGCGGACTATCAGGCCCCGGCTCTCCAGTCGCCTGGCCACGTCCGCCATCGTGGACGTGTCCAGCGCCACCGCCGAGGCCATCGACCGCTGGTCCCGCCCCGGCGTCGCGTCCACCGCGGTCAGCACCGCGAACTGCGGTCCGGTGAGCGTCGGATCGACCGCGCGCACCCACACGGCCAGGTACGCCTGGTAGAGCCGGCGCACCTGATAGCCGGGCGCCGCGGTCAGGGCGTGCGGAATCGCCACCCCGGAGTCGGCGGTGCGGGAAGCCGCGGGGGAACCGGTCGCGGAGGATGTGGTCTCGTCAGCCATGGGGCAACTCAATCACGGTGCGCCGCGCCGGTCCCCGCGGATGGTCACCAGGTTCACGCCAGCATGGGACGCAGGGCCGCGCGCAGTGCGTCCAGCGCGGCCGGCGGGTTGTCCCAGAAGATCATGTGGCCCGCGTCCGGGACCGCGGTCACCGTGGCCGACGGCAGCGCCGCCCGCGCCTCCGCGGCCCCCGCCGCCGTGACCACCGGGCTCTGCGCGCCGTACAACAGGGCCGTGGGACCGGCGACCCCCGGCCACCAGTCGAAGAAGTCCTCGGTCTCGAAACCGCGGTGGGTGGCGGTGATCGCCCGCCGGTCGCAACTGGACAGCCACCGCGCCCGCAGCTCCTGTTCGCGGCGCGGCCACCGCGGCCACGACCGGGCCACCTCGTCGGCGTCCGTACCGCGTTCGGCCTCCGCCAGCTGCCCGAGGAACGCCGCCAGCGGGGTCGGGTACGGGCCGCGGCCCGGCCCGCTCAACGGCGGATCCGCCAGTACGCTGCCGCCGAGCGGCACCCTGCCGCGCGCCGCGACCACCGCCGCGATCCGCGCGCCCATGGAATGCCCGAAAAGCAGCGGTCGAGCCACCCCGAGCCCCTCGATCACCGCCTCGGTGTCCTCGGCGTACACCTCCAGTCCGTAGCCGCGCCCGCCGCCGTCGCCCTCCGGGCCGTCGCCGCTGCCGTCCGACAGTCCGCGCCCGCGCACGTCGACCACCAACGGCCGCACCAGATCGGTGAGTTCGCGGGCGACGAAGTCCATGGTGACGGCCGGACTGGTAATGCCCGGCAGGACGACCAGCGCGGGTCCGTCCCCGCCGTAGTCCAGCACGTGCAGCCGGGTGGTCCCCGAGCGCACCCATCGGCTGGTGGCGGGCACGTCGGCCAGATCCGCGAGTGCGGACTGCCGCACCGACCGGGCGGGCGGGGCGGACCATGGGGGCTGCGGCATGGGGGCACCTTCCTGACGGGGCACGAGAGGGGACGGGGGAGGGGACGGGGTGGGTCGGTTCAATCGCCCACCAGCCCGCCCAGATAGCCGACCGCGTCCTCCAGCGCGATGACGTCGCCGTACTTGGCCTGGATGTCGAAGAGGGCCGCGGCGTGCGGGCCCGCCGCCCGGTCCCCGACGCACTCCCGCGGGACCAGCACCGGGAAGCCGGACTGCACCGCGTCGACCGCCGTGGCCCGCACGCAGCCGCTGGTGGTCGCGCCGCACACCACCGCGGTGTCGCAGCCCAGCCCGGTCAGGGCGGCGGCCAGCGAGGTGCCGAAGAACGCCGAGGCGCCCTTCTTCACCACCAGCGCGTCGGCCTCCCGCCGCGGCAGCCGCGGATCGACCGCGACCGCCTCGCTGCCCTCCAGCAGCGCGCCCAGCCCCGGCGCCTTGCGCAGCCAGGTGAAATGGCCACCGGCCACCTCGGCGGGCGCATAGGCGATCGCGGTGAACACCACGGGCACACCGGCGGGCCGGCCCGCCTCGATCAGCCGGGCGGTGGACTCGACGACCCCGCTCAGATCGGCCCCGGTCGGGAAGCGGTCCTCGGTGAACCCCCGGGTCAGATCGACCACGATGAGCGCGGGCCGCCGGCCGCGGCGGACCGGGGCACCGAACCCGGCCCGCTCGTAGGTGCGGTCGGTGGCCGCTCCGTAGTGGCTCATGCCTGCCCCCGCCGCAGCGCCCTGAGCTCCCGCCGCATCCCGGCGAGCCGCCCCAGCAGCCACCCCTCGCACACCCCGACCGCGAACGCGGCGGCCAGCGGCCCGTACTTGGCAAGCACCGGACCGACGGCGGGCCCGAGCAGAACTGATAGACCGTCAAGATCCTGTGCGGATGGGGTGGTTGCCCGTTGAGGCGGGGGTGCGGGAGTCGGCGGCGGCGCGGCACCGTTCCGTTCCGTCTCCAGCAGCCCGCCCAGGTTCCGGGCGAACTGCTCCAGGATCCGCGTCGAGACGGTCCCGATCGCGCCCTTCCCGAACTGGGCCAGCTTGCCGCGGATCACCAGATCCGTGACCAGCTCCAGGCGCGCCCCCTCCGGCGCCTCCGCGACGGTCAGCGTCACCTCCGCCTCCGCGTCACCGTTCCCGTGGGCATCGGCCCCACGGGCCTGCACCCGCAGCCGCCGACGGCCGGCGTCGGTCTCCAGGAACCGCACCGTGCCGGCGTACGCGGCCGTGACCGGCCCGACCTTGACCCGGACCCGGCCCTGCCAGGCGTCGCCGTCCCGGCCGTCCAGCACCGCCCCCGGCATGCAGGACGCCACCCGTTCCACGTCGTTGACCAGCGCGAACACCGCATCCGGCGGCGCCTGCACCGGCACCGTGTTGCTGAGCTGCATCACTTCTCCTTCCGGGCGTCCGACCGGGCCGCCCGCTCGGCGCGCCGGGCCGCGGCGCAGTGCTCGATCGCCTCGACGATGGGCTGATATCCGGTGCACCGGCACAGATTGGCGGCCACCACCTCGCGGATCTCCTCCTTGCCGGGGTCCGGCCGCTCGGCGAGGAACCCCTCGGCGAGCATCAGGAACCCCGGCGTGCAGAAGCCGCACTGCAGGGCGTGGTGGGACCGGAACGCGCGCTGGAGGTCGCTCAGTCGGCCAACCGGATCGCGCGCACCGTCCGGCGCGTCCGGTGCCTCCGGCGCGTCCGGCGCTTCTGCCGACAGCGCTTCGACGGTGCGGATCCGCGCCCCCTCCGCCTGGGCCGCGAACATCAGGCAGGACCGGACCGGCCGCCCGTCCACCAGGACCGTGCAGGCGCCGCAGATGCCGTGCTCGCAGCCGACGTGGGTGCCGGTCAGCCGCAGTTCGTGCCGGAGCACGTCCACCAGCGTGCGGCGCGGTTCGGTGATCACCTCGTGCCGCTCGCCGTTCACGTCCAGCACCATCAGCTGGAGTTCCCGCTCCGCCGGCGGCGGAGCGTCCGGAGCGGCGGCGGGCGGCTGGGGGCGGGTCGTCATCGGGCGCTCTCCTCGTAGTGCCGGCGGTGCAGCGCGCGGTGCACCGTCTCGGGGGTGATCGGGATGTCGTCCAGCTCCACCCCGGTGGGGCGCAGGGCGTCGTTGACGGCGTTGAGCACCGCCGCGGGGGCGCCGATCGTGCCGCCCTCGCCCGCGCCCTTGGCGCCGGTCTCGGTGAACGCGCACGGCGTCTGGAGATGGTGGATCGCCACGTCGGGGATCTCGTGCGCGGTGGGCACCTTGTAGTCCATGAAGCTGGTCGCCGACGGCTCGCCCTGGGCGTCGTAGGTGACCTGCTCGAACAGCGCCCCGGCGATGCCCTGGGCGATCCCGCCCCGGCACTGGCCCTCCACCACCTGCGGGTTGATGGCCACCCCGCAGTCCTCGACGCAGACGTAGCGCAGGATCTCCACCCGGCCGGTGTCCTCGTGGAGTTCGACGACGGTGCCGTGGGTGGCGTTGGAGAACGTCCCGTCGTTGAAGACGTCGAAGGAGGCGGTCGCGGTGAGTCCCGGTTCGATGTCCTTGGGCAGCAGATCGGCGCGCAGGTAGGCGAGTTCGGCCAGCTCGGGGTAGCCGATCGCGGTGCCGGGGGCGTCCCGGCGCAGCACCGCACCGTGGCCGAGGACGGTCTCCGCCACAGGGACGTCCCAGCGGGCCGCCGCGATCGCGCGCAGCTTCTCGCCGAGCCGCCCGGCGGCCAGCCGGACGGCGCTGCCGCCGACCGCGATGGACCGGCTGGCGAAGGTGCCCCAGCCGTAGGCGATCCGGTCGGTGTCGCCCTGGTGGAGCCGCACCTTGTCCAGGTCCACGCCGAGCCGTTCGGCGACGATCTGCGCCATGGTCGTCTCGTGGCTCTGCCCGTGGCTCATCGTCCCGGTGGTGACGGTCACCGCCCCGCCGGGATCCATCCGCACCTCGGCTAGGTCGAAGCCGGGCACCACCGCCATCTTCCGCTGGGCGAACGCGGCCGAGCCGTAGCCGGTGCGCTCGCTGAAGCAGGAGTAGCCGATGCCCAGGTGCCGGCCCTCGGCCCGGGCCGTGCGCTGCCGCTCGTACCAGCCCTCGGCGCGCAGCGTCCGCTCGCACAGGTCCAGCGACTCCCGGTAGGAGCCAGGGTCGTAGGTGATGCCGTTGACCCCGGTATAGGGGAACGCGGTGATCAGATTGCGGCGGCGGATCTCCACCGGGTCGAGGCCGAACTCCCGGGCGGCGCGCTCGAACAGCCGCTCCACGACCATCACGTACTGCGGCCGGCTGACCCCGCGGTACGGCGCGCTCGGTGCCTTGTTGGTGGCGACGGCCCGTCCGCGCACCCGGTACGCGGGCACCTTGTAGACCCCCGGCATCTCCGCCGCGGCCATCAGCGGTTCGATGCCGGCGGTGAACGGATAGCAGGAGTAGGCGCCCATGTCGCACACCACGTCCGCGTCCAGCGCCAGGATCCGGCCCGTCGCGTCGAAGGCGGCCCGTACGTCGTAGTGCTGCTCGCGGGCCAGGAAGGACGCCGAGAGCGCGTCCTTGCGGTCCTCGATCCACTTCACCGGGCGGCGCAGCCGGAGCGCGGCCGCCGCCGCGGCGATCTCCTCCCGCCCCACCACGCACTTCAGCCCGAACCCGCCGCCCATGTCGGGCACCACCACCCGCACCGCCCGCTCGTCCAGCCGCAGGCACCGCGACGCCACCGTCCGCACCTGGTGCGGGACCTGGCTGCAGGTGTGCAGGACCAACTGCTCCTCCCGGTCGTCCCAGTGCGCGACCGCGCCCCGGGTCTCCAGCGGCAGGGCGTTCTGCCGGCCGGTGCGGGCCTCGACCCGGACGACGCGGTCGGCGGCGGCGAAGACCTCGTCGATGCCGTCGGTGGCGAACAGCTCCACGTTGACCAGCGTGTTCCGCGCGGCCGCCGCGTGCAGCAGCGGCGCGCCGTCGGCCAGCGCCGCCGCCTCACCGGTCACCGGCGGACGGACGGCGTAGCGGACCCGGGCCGCCTCGATCCCGTCCTCGGCGGCGTAGGCGTCCCGGGCGACCACGATCGCCACCGGCTCGCCGACGTAACGCACCCGGTCCCGGGCCAGCACCGGCATCGCCGTCGGCACGAACTCCTCGGGCGGGCGGGCGAGTTCGGCGGTGATGTCGCCCATCGGGAGGTCGTCCGCGGTGTACGCGGCCACCACGCCCGGCACCGCGCGCACCCCGCTCAGGTCGATCGCGGTGAGCTCGCCGTGGGCGACCGTGCTGCGGACGAACTGCGCGTGCAGCATGCCCGGCAGGGCGATGTCGTCGACGAACCGGCCGCGTCCGGTCAGCAGCCGGGGATCCTCCCGCCGCGGCACGGACCGCCCGACCAGCTTCCCCGCGTCCTCCTGTGCACCTTCCTCGACGCGCCTCATCGCGACCCCGCCTCCCTCGGCTCCGCCGTTCCGCCGGCCTCCGCGCACGCCCGCTCGACCAGGGACCGGACGAGCTGCCGGCGGTAGGCCGCGCTGCCGTCCGCGTCGTCCGGGGGGTCGGCGGCCGCGGCGGCCGCGGCCGCGCAGTCGGCGAACGACCCGCCGTCGGCCAGCACCGCCTCGGCCTCCGGCACCCGCACCGGCACCGGCGCCACCCCACCGAGCCCCACCCGGCCGCCGCACACCCGGCCCCCCTCGACATCGAGGTCCACCACCGCCGACACCAGCGCGAAGTCCCCCTTGCGTGCGGCGAACTCGGTGAGCGCGGCGTGCGGCGCGGGTCGCGGGAAGACGACCTCGGTCAGCAACTCGTCGGGTGCCAGGACGCTGGTGTACGGGCCGAGGAAGAACTCCCCGGCCGGGATGTGCCGTGGTCCGGCGGGCCCGGTGGCGACGAGCCGGGCGCCGAGGGCGACCGCGAGCAGACACCATTCGGCGGTCGCGTCGGCGTGCGCGAGACTGCCGCCGACCGTGCCGCGGGTCCGGATCGGCAGATGGCCGATCCACCCCATGGCCCGGCGCAGCACCGCGAACCCCGGGCCGAGCACGTCGTCCGGGGCGGTCTCGACGGTGTGATGGGTCGTCAGGGCGCCGATGTGCAGGGCGCCTTGGGGGCCGACGCCGAGGTGGTCGAGCTCGTGCAGGGCGCCGATGTCGACGAGGTGGTCGGGCCGGGCCAGCCGGAAGTTCATCATCGCGACCAGGCTCTGGCCGCCGGCGATGACCTTGGCGTCGTCGCCCAGTTCGGCCAGCAGCTCGGTGGTGCCGTGGACGTCGCGCGCCCGGTGGTAGCGGAAGGGGGCGGGTTTCATGGGCTTCCTGTTCGTGTCGTGCGGCGGGTCCCGTCGGGGCGTGGTCAGGAGGGTTGCCGGCGGCGCGCGGCCAGGGCGGTGCCGGACGGGGCGGGCCGGTCCGCCGTGCCGGGGGCGGCGTCCGGCGCGGCGGAGCGGACGTCCGGGGCGTGGCCGGCTTCCGGCTCGCCGCCCAGTGCCCGCCCCTTGGTCTCCGGTGCCGCCACCGCCGTCCAGCCGACCGCGGCCGCCACCACCACCGCCAGCACCCCGAACGTCAGCGGCAGCCCCAGCACCGGCCACAGCACCGAGCCGAACGCCAGCGGCGCGAAGCCGGTGAGCACCCGGCTGACCGAGGAGGCCCACCCGAAGCCACTGGCCCGCAGCCGCGTCGGGTACAACTCGGCGACGTAGGCGTACAGCGCCGGGATCGCCAGCTGCATCAGGAAACCGAAGACCGCGAGGGCCGCCACCGACGCCGCGGGCACCTTCATCACCAGGGCGAACACCACCAGCGCCAGTGCGGCCGCCGGCGCCGAGAGCCCGATCAGCCATTTGCGGCCGATCACGTCCACCAGCGCCGTGGACACCAGCACCCCGACGATGCCCACCCCGCTCATGACGGTGGTGCCCATGAACGCCGCGGTACCGCCCAGCCCCTGGTCCTTGAGGATCGACGGCAGCCAGCTCAGCGCCGCGTAGTACACCAGCATCACGGCGGCGGACAGCAGCCAGGCGGCCGAGGTGATCCGCGGGCTGAACGCCCAGATCCGGCCGAGCTGTTCGGCCACCGCCCGCGGCCCGCGGGCCTCCGCCACGGCCACCGGCGCCGGGATCGCGTACGGCTCGGGCGTCGCCCCCGTACGGGCCACCAGTGCGTCGATGACCGCCCGCGCCTCCGCCTCCCGGCCCTGCTCGGCGAGGTGCACCGGCGACTCCGGTACGCCTCGGCGCACCCAGAACAGCAGCAGCGCCGGGAGGGCCATCACGGCGAGCATCCAGCGCCAGTTGTCCGCCACCGGCAGCAGTGCCGTCGAGACCAGCCCGCACAGCGTCACCCCGATCGGCCACCAGGCGTCCAGCGCGGTCAGCACCCGCCCCCGGTACCTGCGCGGCGCGAACTCGCCCACCAGCGCGTAGTCCACCGGGATGCACCCGCCGAGCCCCACCCCGGCCGCGAACCGCAGCGCCAGGAACACCGGGTACGACGGGGCGAGGGCGCCCAGCACCGAGAACAGCGCGAAGATCAGCAGGGTGACGCCGAACGCCCGCTTCCGGCCGATCCGGTCCGCCACCGCGCCCCAGGCGACCGCGCCCACGGCCATCCCCACCAGGTTGGCGGTGGCGACCAGCCCGCGGTCGGCGGGCGCCAGGTGGAAGTGCTCGCCCAGCAGCGGCATCAGGAAGCCGTTGAGGGCGATGTCGTACGCGTCGAAGAGGTAGCCGAGGCCACCGATGAGGAAGATCCTGCCTTGGACCCCCCACTTCCAGGGGAGTTCCTGGACGATCTGATCGCCGGTTTTCACGTGCGCTCCAGGTGGGTGTACGGACCGGACGCGGACAGCATGCCCGCGGCCGTGCGGACACCGGGGTGGGGACCCGGGGGACACCGGGGCGGGGCCCGGCGGGCGTGCGAAGGGGCTCGGAAGGGCCTCAGCGGGCGAACGGGTAGGAGAAGGCGACCTGGTCGGGGTCGTTGAGCGGGGTGCCGCGCCACAGCCAGTCGTAGGACAGGTCGGACTCCCCGTCGAAGCGGCGCAGCCGCGCGTCCCGGGCCCGCTGCTCGGGGCCGTCGGGGTAGTGGTAGAAGGTCTTGTTCTGCAAGGACGCCTCCTGAACCATCCCGGCGTGCTTGGCGCGCCGGTCGACGTACCGGCGCAGCGCGTCCGGCACCCCCGGGACGGTGACCGCCCCCAGTTCCTCCGCCAGTACCGCGGCGTCCTCCATCGCCTGCGAGGCGCCCTGTGCCTGGTAGGGGAGCATGGCGTGGCAGGCGTCGCCGAGCAGCGCCACGTGCCCGTCCGTCCAGACCGGATCCCGCCGCCGGTGGTACAGCGCGAAGCAGCCGACGTCCTCCTTGGCCTTGGAGAGCATCGCGGGCACCCGGTCGTCCCAGTCGGGGAAGGCGTCCACCAGGTCCTGCGGGGAGGCGTTCACCGTCCACTTCTCGGCGACCTCGTCGGTGCACGGCACACAGGCCACCACGTTGAGGTACGCGCCACCGCGGATCAGGTAGTGGACGAGGTGCCGTTCCGGCCCGTACCAGATGGTGCTCTGGAAGCGGTCCATCAGCCAGCGGGTGGCCGGGTCGGCGGCGATCAGTTCGCCCGGGATCAGCGCCCGGTAGGCCATCTCGCCGGAGAACAGCAGGGTGTCGGGCGCGCCCATCAGCTCCCGCACCCGCGAACGGACACCGTCCGCCCCGATCAGCACGTCGCCGGCGAACCGCCGCCCGTCGTCGGTTGCCACCACCGGCCGTTCGGGCCGGGCGCGGTCCAGCGCGACGACCCGGCTCGCGGTGTGGATCGCCACCACCGGGCCCGGACCGTCCGGATCGAGACACGCTTCCATGATCACCCGGTGCAAGTCGGCCCGGTGGTAGTGCCAGTACGGGGCGTTGAACCGGTCCTTGCAGGACTGGCCGAGCGGGGTGAGTGCCACCACGCTGCCGTCCTGCCAGCGGCGCCGCACCTGGTCGAGCGGTTCGGTGCGGATGGCTTCGAGCTGCCGGCGCAGGCCCAGCCCGAGCAGGATCCGGCTGGCGTTGGGCGCGGTCTGGATGCCGGCGCCGATCTCGCCGAGCTGCGGTGCCTGCTCCAGGACGGTGACCCGCAGACCGCGCTGGCGCAGGGCCAGTGCCGCGGTCAGGCCGCCGAGACCGCCGCCGACGATGATGACTTCGTAGGACTGACTGGGCGCCACTCTTCCTCCAGGACGTTCCTCGCGCACACGACGGGACGGCGGACGCGGCCCTCGGTCAGCCGCCGGCGAGCCGCCCGTCGAAGGCCAGCCGGCCGTCCACCACCACGTCCGTCCCGTCGACCGCCACCGAGCAGCCGCGCATCGCGATGTCGAGGTGGGCGTACGACTCGCGCCCCAGCACCGGGTGCGGGCCCGTCGACCACAGGAAGTTGCCGGCGAAGGCCCGGGCGTCCATGCCCATCAGCTGGTCCTTGCCGTACATCGCGGTGGCGAACCAGTCGGCGGTCCGCATCAGCCCCCAGCCCATGTGCGACAGGCTGCGCGCCCAGGTGTCCCCGGAGTCCTCGAAGAACGTGCCGAGCAGGTCGGCCTCGGCGCCGCCGCTGACCTTCTCGATGTGCCCGCCGGCGACCTGGAGCGTCACCGGCTCGCGGACGTACTCCTTGAACGGCAGCAGGATGTCGCCCGGCGCCAGCACGATCTGCCCGTCGGAGATCTCCGGCCAGCACAGCACCATGGTGCTCGGCCAGTGGTCCCACCGGCCCGGATCGTCGGCGAAGCCGCACTGGAACTCCGGCCTGGAGCCGCTGAGCCGGACGGTCAGGTCGGTGCCGGCGGCGGACCGCACCCGCATCTCCGAGGACCGTTCGAGCAGCTCGACTCCGCGCAGCACCTCGGCCTTGTCCTCCTCCTTGGGGAGGTTGCGGATCAGCACCTCGGGCGCGTCGCAGACGAAGAGGATCCGGGTGCCGGCCCGCAGGATCTCCTGCTGGACCGGGGCGTGGATGAAGCCCTCGCGGGTCAGATCGACCACCAGGTCCGCGGATTTGAGCAGGCCCTGGGCGGTGGTGTCGTTGAGGACCGAGGTGAGGCCGGGGCCGGCACCGGTGTGCGTACTGGGCATCGGCGCGGGGGTGCCGCCGGGTACGGTCGCCGCGATGACGTGCGCACCGCACGCCTTGGCCGCGCCGAACGCGGCCGCGACGTAGTCGCCGCGGCTGTCCGGCTCGGCGAGCACCACGACGTGTTCGCCGCCGCGCAGTTTGCACAGCCGCAGCTGCCGGGTGAAGGCGTCGAGCAGATCGACGGACGAGAGATCGAACACGAGGACCCTCCGGAGAACGAGTTCGGGGGCTGGGTGGTCGTTGCCGCGTGCGGGGAACCGGCCGGGGGAGAAGTGCCTCCCCGCGTCCGGTGGCGTGCTGCCGGTCCGTCACCATGGGTCTGCGGACGTGCTCTGGTCTGCGGACATGCTCTGATCAGCGGTGATGCGATGGTGCGATGCGATGGTGCGATGGCGCTCGGCATCCCGGCAGAGATAATCCGAACACGTACGATCTCGGCTTGGCAAGGGGTGCGCGCCGAGTTCGCCCAGATCTCCGAGCAACCGTCGGCATCGAGGCCCCCGCCGCCCGGTCCGCGCCCGGGCACGCGAAGCGGGGCGCGGCCCCCGGCCGCGCCCCGCCAACCGCCCCTGGATCCCTACGGCCGGGGCCCGACCACCCGCCCGGACGCGTCCCGCACCGTGATGGCCATCGCCGGACACACCTCGGCGGCGTCCAGCGCCCGCTCGTCCTCCGCGATCTCGTCCTGTGCCGCCCGCGCGTGCGGCCCGTCCAGGACGAACAGGTCCGGCGCGATCGCCGGGCAGGACCCCGAGGCGATGCACAGCCCCGGATCGATCTCCACCTTCCACGCCACCGCGGTCACCACCCCACCGGCAGAACCCGTGGACCGCGCACCAGCATCTCGGTCTTCCACTCCACGTCCCCGGCCACATGCAACCCGGGGAACCGGGTGATCAGGGCCGAGAGCGCCTCCTGGAGCTCCAGCCGGGCCAGTGGCGCCCCCAGGCAGTGGTGGACGCCGTGCCCGAAGCCGAGGTGCTGGTTGCCGGTCCGCCGGACGTCCAGCTTCCCCGGCCCGTCGAACCGCAGCGCATCGCGGTTGGCCGCCCCCATCGCGACCAGTACGGGTTCGCCGGCCCGTACCAGCGTGCCCCCGACCTCGATGTCCTCGGTGGCGTACCGCGGCTGGCCGGCACCGCTGCCCAGGGGGACGAAGCGCAGTAACTCCTCCACGGCGCCCCCGATCAGCTCGGGCTGCTCCCGTAGTGCGGCCAGCTGGTCGGGGTGGTCCAGCAGCGCCAGCACGAAGTTGGGGATCTGGGTGGCGGTGGTCTCGTGCCCGGCGACCAGGATCCCCACGCACAGGTCGATCAGTTCGAGCTCCGTGAGCCGGTCGTTCACATCGCGTGCGTCGATCAGCGCGGTCATCAGGTCGTCCTGCGGATCCTGCCGGTGCTGGTCGATCAACTTGCCCATGTACGCGCGGAGTTCCTCGCGGTTGGCGTCGAACTCCTCGGCGGTCAGGGAGCTCGTCGACAGGGCGGCGTCGCTCCAGGCCCGGAACTGCGGCCGGTCCTCGGCCGGTACTCCGAGCAGCCGGCAGATGACCGCCACCGGGATGGGCAGGGCGTACAGGTCGACGAGGTCGGCCGGCGGCCCGGCCGCCTCCATTTCGTCCAGCAGTTCCCGGGTCAGCTCCTTGACCTGCGGCCGGAGCTTCTCGACCTGGCGGACCGTGAACGCCTTGGCCACCAGGGTGCGCAACCGGGTGTGGTCCGGCGGATCCATGCTCAGGATGCCGCTGTTGCGGCTGCCCTCGGACTGTCGGGGCTCGTCGCGCCGGATGCCCTCGGCCCGGCTGAACCGCTGGTCGCCGAGGACGAACCGGGCCTCGGCGTACCGCGTGACGAGCCAGGCCGGTTCGCCGTACGCCAGCTGGACCTTGAGCAGGCCGGGGCGATTGCGGACCCGTTCGTACTCTGCCGAAAGATCAAGGCTCTCAGCGATGTTGAAGGGGTAGGAGAGGGGTGCTGTGTCGACTGTGGTCACGGTGACCTCCCTTGTGTAAGCACCTGCTTACATACCTACCGTAGGACGCGCGCCCGGGGCGGTCAACGATGGATTGCGGCCGTCGTCGTGACCGGCCGCGGCGGCGTATGACGACCCTCGGACGGACCGACGGAAAGGGAGTGGCGATGGCGGAGGCAATGAGGCACGCGGTGGGGGAGACCTCGCGGAGCGGCACCGCCGGCGAACACCGCCGGGACGCACAGGGCACCCGGCGGCTGTTGCTCGACGCCGCCTCGGAACTCTTCGCCGAACGCGGCTACGAACGCGCGACGGTGCGCGACATCGCGTCCCGGGCCGGCGTCAACCAGGCCCTGCTGTTCCGCTACTTCGGCTCGAAGAAGGCCCTGTTCGGCGAGGTGATGGCGCGCGGCGGCCACGAGCAGCTGCGCAGCACCCCCGCCGAGCGGCTCTTCGACGTCGCGCTGCGCGGCATGCTCGCCGAGGGCCGCGGCCCCGGCGCCGACCGGTCGCTGGAGGTCTGCCTCCGCTCCATCGGCGGCAGCGACGAAATCGCCGAAGCGTTGCGGGGACTTGGCGACGAGTACGCCGACGTGCTGGCCACCCTCTCCCGGGCCGACGACGGCGCGCTGCGCGGCGATCTGGCGCTGTCCTGGCTGCTGGGCATCGGTTTGATGCGGGTGGTGGTCGGCAAGGAGCCGTTGGCCAGCGCCGATCCGGACACCGTCTGCCAACTGGTGGGGGAGGCGCTGGGCACCTTGCTGGAGAGCCTGCCGAAGCCGGAGTGACACCGTCCGGGCCGGGGCGCGGTGCCGCGGTGCGACCCGGCCCGTGCTGCGTTCCGGTGACCCTCCGGCGGGTCGCCGTGCGGGGCCGGATGGCCGACCTATTGTCGCGCTTGCAGGAGAAGGTTCCTTTTCTGCCCAGCTGAGTAAAGGTGGAACAATGCTTCGTTCGATTCCCCGCGGGCTCGCGGTGGCCGGTCTCGCCGCGGCCGCCCTGGTGGTCCCGGCGGCGGGCGCCGCGACCGCGGCCCCCGGCAACGCCCCGGCCGCGCTGTGCTCCGGACACGGCCAGTGCCACCACGGTCGCCACGCCCACGGCGGCAGCCACGGAGGTCGGAAGGCGCACCGCGTCGCTCACGAGGGCCGGCACGGGCATGGCCGCTACGACGACGACTACGGGCGCAGCAACGACAACCGCCGCGACGATGACGACTACGGGCGCGGCGGCGACAACCGCCGCTACGACGACGATGACTCCGGCCGGGGCGACGAGACGTACGGCCGCCGCAAGAACGACGACCGCCGCAAGGACGACTCGCGTCGCCGCGGCACCGAGGAGGAGCACCGGGCCGACGGCCTGGGCCGGAACGGCCTCCTCGGCCTCGACTTCCTCGGGCTCCTCTAGGCGCTCGGCCGCGTCGCCACCTCAGTGGGCCCGGGGCTGGTACCCGGGCCCACCGGCATGTCGGCGCAACGCCCCGGGGCGCTACGGATGGGCCACCGGTCTCAACCCGCCGTGCGCCGAAGCGAGTTCGGTCCCGTACGGGGCGGTCGGGACCGGAATCGACCGGCGCGCCGGCAGCACGTCCGGGGCCCGGTGCGGCCGCAGCGCGGTGAGCGCGAGCTCGGTCTCCTCCATCAGCGCCCGGTACGACACCAGCCGCTGCCACTCCGGATCGGCGACCCCGGGCACCGTCGCGGCCCGTTCCGTCCAGATCTTCACCAGCCCCGCGTACAGGGGCGTCTGCCGGACGACTTCTGCGTTGATCCGCGGCGGTGCGGGGATGACCTCCGCGCCGGGGCGAGCGGGCCGGTCCACCGGCGGGCGCGGGACGAAAGCGGTCCGGCCGTGGCCGGCAACGGTGACGGAAGACGGAGCACTCATGGCCGTAGAAACGATGTGTCCGGTCGATCGGTCACTGCGCACGCCCCCGGTCGGCCCCTAGCGCTCCCTCTCATAACATCCCAAAGTACTGCGCGCGATGCAGGGAATATCACCTCTTACAGTGATCTCTCGTTGAGAACCGGACCAACACCGGCCAAAAACCGTTGTCGCTGACATGGAACCGAGGGAGTTGTGGGAGCGCCACGCGGTACTCGCACAGGCGTTTTGCATCAGCGATGACGAGGTCCGCCGGACGCAAGGACTCCTCGACGAGGCCGAGGCCCGCCGTTCGCGGACCCTGGCCGCCTTCGCGGTGACCGTGGGCAGCGACGAAGTGGTCGCCGACCTGCTCGGCCTCGACGCCCGCGAGGTGCGCCTGGCCCGCCGTACCGTCGGCAAGGACGACGCCCGCGCGGTGGCCAAGAGCCTGCTCGACGAGTCGGCCCGGGAGCGCCGGGCCGCGCGCCGGTCCGACGCCCAGGAGAAGCCGGAGAGGCCCGAGCCGGCCCGCCCCACCCCGCCGGCCGTCGCCGCCGCGGCCGCCGCCGCGGCGGCGGCCGCGATCGGGAACGGCTGGCCCCGGGCCACCACCGCCGGCAGCGTGACCTCCGTTCCCGCCGCCCCGGCCGCCCCGGCCGACGCCGTCCCCCGGGTTCCGCCCCGCCCGGTTCCACCCGCGCCCGCCCCCGCCCCTGCCCCCATGCCCGGACCCGTCACCGAACCTGCCTGGTCACCGGCGCTGGACGCGGTCCTGGTGCACAGCCACCACACCGGCGCCGACCTCAGCGCGCTCGCCGCCGAACTGGGCCTGGACGTGGCCCTCCTGGCCGCCCGCGCGCACCAACTAGCCGTCGAGTCCCACACCGCCCGCCCCTCCTCCCCGGACCGGATCGGCCGCCACCGACGGATGACCGACGGCCAACCAGCGGCCCCCTCGGACCCCGGCCACCTCGCGCGCACCGAGTCGGCGCCGCCCCCGCCCCCGTACGAGCCGCACGCGACCTGGGGGTCGCCGACCCATCCCGCTCCCTGGGCGACGGCCCAGGACCCCTACGCCTCCTGGGCGCCACAGGAGCCCCACAACCCCTGGGCGCCCCATCCGCCACCGGTGGCCCAGGCGCCCGCCTGGGACCCCAGCGCCGTCACCGTCGCCCAGCACGACTGGGACGGCATCCTCAGCCAGTGGGAGGCCGCCACCTCGCCGTACACCTCCAGCCCCGGCCAGCAGTCGCCCTGACGCCCGGGGCCGGCACCACCGCGGACGAACGCCCGTTCCCGTCGCCGCGCGGCCATCGCCTACAGTGGTGCGCGAGCCGTGACTGGCGCTTGGGTGGGTTACCACCGGGGAGCGGCTCGACCTGCTTGGTCAATGCCGTGCGCCTGGGCGATCCCGTACGACGTACGACGCTCAGGAGGCGCCATGTCGCAGACCACGTCCCCCACCGCCCGCCTGATGGACGGCAGCGCGCTCGCCCGCCGCATGGTCGAGGAGGCCGCCGAACGCGCCGCGGCGCTCACCGCGCGCACCGGGCAGGCCCCCTGCCTGGCCACCGTCCTCGTGGGCGACGACCCCGCCTCGGTGACCTACGTCCGGATGAAGCGCAACCGCTGTGCCAAGGCCGGCATCCAGTCGCGGCACATCGCGCTCCCCGCCGACACCACCACCGCCCAACTCGTCGACACCATCGGGGAGTTGTCGGCCGACCCCGGCGTGCACGGCATCCTGCTCCAGCACCCGGTCGGCCCGCACATCGACGAGCGCGCGGCCTTCGAGGTCATCGCGCCGGAGAAGGACGTCGACGGGGTCACCGCGCACTCCTTCGCCGCGATGAGCCTGGGCATGCCGGGCTTCGCGTCCTGCACCCCCGGCGGCATCATGAGCCTCCTGGACCACTACGACGTCGACCTGACCGGCAAGCACGCGGTGGTCGTCGGGCGCAGCGCGATCCTCGGCAAGCCGGTGGGGATGCTGCTGCTGGGCCGCAACGCCACCGTCACGTACTGCCACTCCCGCACCGCCGACCTCACCGCCCACACCCGGGAGGCCGATGTGCTGATCGCCGCGGTGGGCCGTGCCCGGTTCCTCCACGGCGACCAGCTCAAGCCCGGCGCCGTCGTCATCGACGCCGGCTACAACGCCGGCAACGTCGGCGACGTGGACTTCGCGTCGGCGGCCGCGGTCGCGAGCCTGATCACCCCGGTGCCCGGCGGCGTCGGCCCGATGACCATCGCCACCCTCCTCGCCCAGACCGTCGACGCGGCGACCCGGCAGGCGGGGGCGGCGGGCTGACGCCCCCTCACCGCACCGTGACCGTGACCTTCCAGACCACGACCACGTGCGGGCAGCGGGCGCCGGGCGCGGCGTGACAGGTGCGCCGCGCGGTGAGCGCGGCGGTGCCCCGCCCGGCCGCGGTGAAGCGGCCCGTGGCGCTCCCGGTCGGCGTCGTACCGGCCGCCGACCGCCTGAGCACCGCGGGGGCGCCGGATACCGGCTGGCTCCAGGCGAAGGTGGTGCCGCGGTCGCGGACGCCAGTGAGCCGGACCTCGATCTCGTCTCCGGGACGCGCGGTGAGCGCCCGACCGGTGTCCTGGTCGGCGAGCACGACGCGGTGGGCGGTCGGGACCGGGCCCCTGCCGGGGGCGGCCGGGGCCGGGGCGGTCTGTGCCGCGGCGCAGACCGTTCCCGCGACCAGCGCCGCACCTGCGACGCACACCGCGGTCAGCTGCCTCATCGCCTTCATGACGCTCCACGATCCTTCGAACGGCTGCGAGTCGGGCGCCGGACGCGCTCGTGGCCCGGCCACCCGCGCGACGGCGCGGTCATGCTTCCACCCGGGCCGCGGCCGCGGTATCAGCAGAAAGGGTGAAACGGGGGCAGAGGCAGTTGTTCCGGTCCCCGGTCGGAGCCCTGTGCCGCCGTGGATGGCGCTCGGTGCGCAGGGTGAGAGCGCAGGTCAACGGCCCGATGGGTAGCATTCCCTGCCGCCGCTGCCATCGGCGCATGTTCATGACACACGGGGGTTTGCTCTTACATGTTCGGAATCGTCAGGCCCTGTACCCACCGCTTGTCCCAAGGGCTCAAGACCGAGTGGATGGCCCATCTGTGCGGCCTGTGCCTCGCACTGCGCGCCGACCACGGCCAGTTCGCCCGGATCGTCACCAACTACGACGGGCTGATCGTGTCCGTGCTGACGGACGCCCAGTCCGGCCGGGCCGAGCTGCGACGCCGTACCGCCGGCCCGTGCCCGCTGCGGGGGATGCGGACCGCCTCGGTCGCCCGGGGCGAGGGGGCGCGACTGGCCGCCTCGGTCTCCCTGGTCCTCGCCTCGGCGAAGATCCGCGACCATGTCGCCGACGGGAACGGGATGCTGCGCCGCCGCCCGATGGCCGCCGCGGCCCGCCGGGTCGCCGCGGGCTGGGACCGGGCCGGTGCGCGCAGCGGCGCCAGGCTCGGCTTCGACACCGCCGTCCTCGTCGACGCGGTCGACCGGCAGGTCGGCATCGAGCAACTGGCCGGGCCCGGAACGCCGTTGACGGTGATCACCGAGCCGACCGAGACGGCGACCGCGGCCGCCTTCGCGCACACCGCGGTGCTGTCCGGCCGCCCCGGCAACGCCGCGCCGCTGGCCGAGGCCGGCCGGCTCTTCGGCCGGCTCGCCCACCTCCTCGACGCCGTGGAGGACCGGACCGCGGACGCCGCCGAGGGCGCCTGGAACCCGCTCACCGCCACCGGCGCCGGCCTGGCCGAGGCCCGCAGGCTGTGCGACGACGCGCTGCACGGCATCCGGCTCGCGCTGCGCGACGTGGAGTTCACCGACTCCGCACTGGTCCATGTGCTGCTGGTGCACGAACTGCGGCGCTCGGTGGACCGCGCCTTCGGTACGTCCACCTGCTCCCACCAGGCCCCCGGTCCCCACGACCCCCAGGGCGGGAACCCGTACGGCGGCAATCCGTACGCGCAGGACCCGTACGGGAACAACCCCTACGGAAACCCGTACGGGAACGGGGCCGACGGGGCTCCCGCGTACGGGCGACCGCCGGCCGGTGGCCCGTACGCCAACGGGCAGCAGTACCTCAACGCCCCGCAGGCCCCGTCCGGCGGCGGACCGGTGCCACCCGGTGGGGCGGGCGGCGGATACGGGGGCGGTCACGGGGGCGACGGCGGGGCGGGTGGCGGTGACGGCCGGCTGCCGCGGTTCATCTCCCCGGAGCCGAGGAAGCCCCGCGGCTTCTGGGCGGGCTGTGCGCTCGCCATCGGGCTGTGCTGCACCTGCAAAGTCTGCTGCGCATCGGAGTTCGAGGGGCCGTGGTCCGGCAAGAAGCGGGAGGGCTGCTGCTACAACTGCGACGGCTGCGATTCCTGCGACTGCTGTAACTGTTGCGATGGCTGCGACTGCTGCTCCGGGTGCTGCGACGGCTGCGATTGTTGCGATGGCTGCTGCTGCGACTGCTGAGGGGCGCATCGGGCCGGAAAAGTGTTGGTGGGGCTTTCGGCGCGCGTGTTAGCGTCGGCCCCGCCGCACCGCCCAGGCACGCGGCCAGGACGACACGGACCGAAGGGGAGATGAGTTGATGACTGTCACGGAGCCCACCGCCATGTGCGGTGCCCGGACCATCCTCCTCTCCCGGGCCCCGGGTCTGACCTGAGCACTCCGCCTGCCGGCGGCCGCCCGACCGCGTGCGGATCGGGCGGTCCTGCTCGGGCGCACATCGGGGCCCCTTCTTCCAAGGGTCTCGCCGTTGTCCCCACACCCTCTTGCTGATCCCGTCCTCGACGGACCGCGAGCCGCCGCGCACCGCGGTGTGCACGACGGAATCACCGCGCCGCACCGCTCGACGGGCAGCCCGCCCTTCTCCGACGGTGGCTCCGACGTCCTCTGGGCCGCGGACCCGGCCTGCGCCATCGACCTCGACATCGCCCCGCGGAACCGGCGACGGCTGCCCGCGCCCGGCGGCGTCCAGGTCGCCACCGAAAACGAAGGGGGCGGCTCCGAACCCTCCCCACAGGCACAGGCACAGGCACAGGCACAGGCGCACCGGGCCGGCTGCTACGAGCTGCGCCCGCGTCCCGCCCCGGCCGCCGCACCCACCACCGCGCCGCCCTCCACACTCCTGAACGGAACTGCCATGCACACCACTTGGACCACCCGCCCCGAGATCTCCGGGACGCCCGGGACCACCGAGACCTCCGAGGACATCGCCGCGGTCCGTGCGATCAACCTCGCGGCGTTCCCCACCGCCTACGAGGCCGACCTGGTCGACGCCCTGCGCGCGGACCCCGATGCCTGGATCGACGGCCTCTCCCTGGTCTCCCAGGCACCGGACGGCACCCTCGCCGGGTACGCCCTGCTCACCCGCTGCCACATCGACGATCGGCCCGCACTGGCCCTGGCCCCCTGCGCGGTGGTGCCGGCGTACCAGCGCCAGGGCGCCGGGGCGGCCGCCATCCGGGCCGCGCTCGACGCCGCCCGGGCGCAGGGGGAAAGCCTGGTGGTGGTCCTCGGCCACGCCGACTACTACCCGAGGTTCGGCTTCGTCCCGGCCTCCCGCTTCGGCATCCGGGCGCCGTTCGACGCGCCGGACGAGGCGCTGATGGCCCTCACCCTGGACGCGTCCCGCCCCGTGCCGGGCGGAGTGATCCGGTACGCGGCGGCGTTCGGCGTCTGACGGGTGTCCGGCGGGGCTGCGGCGGGGCCTGCGGGCTTTCCGTGCGGTTCCCGCCGGGCCTCCGGGCGGCGCCGCTACGCGTCCCAGGTGACGGGGAGCCGCTGCACACCGTGCATCGTCGGGTCGGTGCGCAGCGGCACCTCCTCCGGCGGTACGGCCAGGCGCAGCGTCGGGAAGCGGTTCAGCAGCGCGGGGAAGGCCACCCGCATTTCGATGCGGGCCAGCTGCTGGCCCAGGCACTGGTGGATGCCGTGGCCGAACGCCAGATGGCCGGTGGCCTTGCGCCGCAGGTCCAGGTGGTCGGGGTCCGGGAAGCGCTCCGGGTCGCGGTTGGCGGCCTGGAGTGACACGGTGACCGACTCGCCGGCCTTGATCAGCTGTCCGTCCAGCTCGACGTCCTCCAGCGCCGCCCGCACCCCTGTGTGGGCGATGGTGAGGTAGCGCATCAGCTCCTCCACCGCCCCGTCGGCGAGGTCGCGGTCGGCGCGCAGGGCGGCGGCCTGCCGGGGGTTGGTCAGCAGGGCGAAGGTGCCGAGGCCGATCATGTTGGAGGTGGTGTCCAGGCCCGCGCTCAGCAGGAAGCTGCCAATGCCCGCCAGTTCCTCATCGGTGAGATCGGAGCCGGTCAGGTCGCTGAGCAGATCGTCGGTGGGCCGGGCGCGCTTGGCGAGCACCAGTTCCCCGACGAACTCCTGGAGCGCGGCCATGGCGGCGTACTGGTCCTCCAGCGTCCCGTTCGTGTCGGTCATCGCCGTGACGTGGTGCTGGAAGCGCTCGCGGTCGGCGTAGGGCACACCGAGCAGTTCGCAGATCATCAACGCGGGGACGGGGTGTGCGTACGCCGTGACCAGGTCGACCGGCGGGCCCTGGCGCTCCATGGCGTCCAGGTGCTCGGCGGTGATCTGCTCGACGCGCGAGGTCAGCTCGCGCATCCGGCGGACCGTGAACTTCCCCATGAGCAGCCGGCGGTAGCGGGTGTGGTGGGGCGGGTCGATGCCGGTGAGGTCGCCGACCGGGGCCGGCGGAAGCGTCGCGTCCGCCATGCCCGGGAACGGTATGTGCATCAGCTCGTAGCGCGAACTGAAGCGGGGGTCGGCGGCCACCGCGCGGGCCACCGCGTGCCCGGTGGCCAGCCAGCCGAGGTGCCCGTCGGGGTACCGCATCCGGCGCAGCGGCTGCTCCGCGCGGAGTCCGGCCAGCTCGGCGGGCGGATCGAAGGGGCATCCCTCGGGGCGGGTGAGCGGCAGTTCGGTGAGCGGCTCCGGCTCCTGCCGTCCGGTCTCCGCGGACGAGGGGGCCGCGGGCCGCGCAGGGTTCGCGGATGCCGAGGATTCGTGCGACATGGTGCAAGTCCTCCATTGCATAAGGCGATTGGGCGATGGCTGAGAGTGATCGTGGTGTGGTGCGAGGGGCCGCGCGGCTTCGGGACGAGGGGCCGTGCGGCGGGGCGGAGCTGCCGGGTCAGCGCTGGACGCTGCGGCGGAAGGCGGCGCGCGCCCACAGGTAGCCGGCCAGGGCGAGGCCGACGCACCAGGCGACGGCGGCCAGGGCGCTGTTGCCGATTGGTGTGCCCATCAGCAGGCCCCGCAGGGTCTCGTTGATCGGCGTGAAGGGCTGGTACTCGGCGAACCAGCGGATTCCGGCCGGCATGGACTCCGGCGGGACGAAGGCGCTGCCCAGGAAGGGCAGGAAGGTCAGCGGCATCGGAGCGTTGCTCGCCGATTCGACGGTCTTGGCCACCAGGCCCATCGCGGCCGCCAGCCAGGTGAGGCCGAAGGCGAGCAGGGCGAGCAGGCCGATCGCGGCGATCCAGCCGAGCGGTGTGGCGTGCGGCCGGAAGCCCACCGCCAGTGCGACCCCGATGACCAGGACCAGGCTGAGCATGGTCTGGATGACGCTGCCGACCACATGCCCTGTGAGCACCGAACCGCGGGAGATCGCCATGGTGCGGAAGCGGTTGATGATCCCTTCGGTCATATCGGTGCACACGGACACCGCGGTGGCGACCGCTCCCGACGTCGCCGCCATCAGAATGATTCCCGGCGCGACGTAATTGACGTACCCGCCATGGCCGTTGGCCGCGGACGCGCCGCCGATGCCGTTGCCGAGCGCGCCGCCGAAGACGTAGACGAACAGCAGCAGCATCAGGATCGGCATGGCGACGACCGAGATCGTCATGGACGGATAGCGCTGTGCGTGCTTGAGGTTGCGCCGCAGCATCGTCATCGAGTCGCGCAGCGCGTACGAGGGGGTGCTCATCGGTCCTGCTCCGTCCGGGCGGTGGGCGACTGGGGTGACTGCGCGGACCGCTGCCCCTGCTGCGGCCGGCCGGTGAGGGTGAGGAAGACGTCGTCGAGGTCGGGGGTGTGCACGGTGAGGGACGCGGCCTCGACCGACGCGGCGTCCAGGGCGTCGAGAACGGCGCGCACGGTGGGGATCCGGCCGTCGCCGGGGATCCGCAGGGTGAGCGCGTCACGGTCGGGCGTGGCGGTGCCGAAGAGGGCGGCCGCGGTTTCCAGGCCGTGCAGGTCGGCGAACCGGAGGCGGAGATGACCGCCGGGCATCCGGCGCTTGAGTTCGTCCGCGGTGCCCTCGGCGACCAGCTTGCCGTGGTCCAGGAGGGCGATGCGGTCGGCGAGTTGGTCGGCCTCCTCCAGGTACTGGGTGGTCAGGAAGATGGTGACGCCGTCGTCGTCGACCAGGCTGCGGATGATCTCCTGCATCGTCCGCCGGCTGCGCGGATCGAGTCCGGTGGTCGGTTCGTCGAGGAAGATGATCCGCGGATCGCCGACCAGGGTCATGGCGAGGTCGAGCTTGCGGCGCATACCGCCCGAGAAGGTGGCGACCGGTTTGTCCGCCGCATCGGTGAGGTCGAAGCGGCGGAGCAGTTCGGTGATCCGCCGGCGGCCTTCGCGGCGGTCGAGATGGTACAGATCCGCCATCAGGAGGAGGTTCTCCCGGGCGTTGAGGAGGTTGTCCAGCGCCGCGAACTGGCCGGTCACGCCGATCACGGTGCGTACCGCGTCGGGATCGCGGGAGACGTCGTGGCCGGCCACCCGCACCTGGCCGCCGGAGGCCGGGATGAGGGTGGAGAGGATCTGGACGGTGGTGGTCTTGCCGGCGCCGTTCGGCCCCAGCAGGGCGAAGATCGTGCCCTCGGGGACGGTCAGGTCGATCCCGTCGAGCACCACCTTGTCGCCGTAGGACTTGGCCAGCCCGACGGCCGAGATCGCCGCGGGGCGGGTGGGGGTCGGGGCGGGTGCGGTCCGGTTCGTGGCGGCTGGCGCCGCGGTCATACGTGCCATGACGGCAGGTCCGTTCTCGGGATGGGGATGCGTCTGCGAGGGACGTGTCGCCGTGTACGAGGCGGCCGCGTGGCCGTGCCGGAAGGTGCCGACGTAGGGCGTCAGGTCCATGGCGCCATAGTGGCACATGTTTGGTGCCATGGCGAGCGTCGTGGCGTCATGTGTGTGTCGTGATGGTGTCGATCGGTGCGTCGGTGGGTGTTTCGCCCGGCGCTCCGGGGGTGTGTGGAGTGGCGCCCGGAGGGCCGTAAAAGGGTTGCGGTGACTGGGGTATGCGGTGGTGGCGTCTCGGTGGTGCCGATGGTGTCATGTGCGGCACCTTGTGGCGCCATGCTTGACGCCACTGGTGTCACCGGTGTGCGGCGAACACGACGGAGCCGCCGTCCGAGCGACGGCTCGGACGGCGGCTTGGACGGATGTCGGGATGCCGGGGCGTTGGGATGTCGGGTGGGGCGGCGGGCGGGGCTGCTGGTCGTCGGGTGGTGACGGGCGTCCTCCCGCAGGGCGCCGCTCCGTAGCTCGTTCCGCCGCTCGGGGGCGCCCCTGGGGCGCTACCCCTCCGGGTAGAACACGAACAGCGTGCACCCCGTCTTCGTCTGCGGGACGTGCCAGGAGCCGGCGGGTGCGTGGATGAACGAGCCGGCCGGGTAGTCCCGTTCGCCGTCGTTGAAGACGCCCGAGACCACGAACACCTCCTCGGGGCCCGGCTCGTGCACGTCTATGCCCTCCCAGGAGGTGTCCGGGTCGAGCTCCACGACCTGGGCCTTGGCGCCGTTCTCCCCGCTCCACAGCGGACGCAGCCGGATGCCGGGAAACAGTTCGCGCACCGGTGCGTCCGCCACGGCGGACCACACGTAACCGGCCATCGCGTCGTCCGTGTTCTCTTTCGTTGCCATGGGGACAGCCTCGTGGAACGGTGCCGACCGGCCGAGTGTCAGAAAAGACATCCTGAGGTACTTTCCTGTCATGTCTGCCGTCCATCGTGTGGTCGCGCTCGTCCGCACACCGCAATCGACCTTCGAACTCGGCTGTGCGGCAGAGGTGTTCGGTATCGAGCGGCGCGGGGTCCCGGTCCGGTACGCCTTCGGGGTGTGCACGGAACGGCCGGGCCCGGTGGCCACCCTCGCGGGGTACGACATGCTCGTGCCGGACGGGCTGGCCGCGCTGGACGGCGCGGACACCGTCGTCATCCCCGGGTGGCTGCCTCCCGAGGAGCCGCCCGCACCCGCCGTCGTCCGCGCCCTGCGCCGGGCGCACGAGCGGGGGGCGCGGCTGGTCAGCATCTGCTCCGGTGCGTTCGCGCTGGCGCACGCCGGGCTGCTGGACGGGCGGCGGGCGACCACCCACTGGGCCCGCGCCGGCCAACTGGCCGAACTCTTCCCGGCCGTCCAGGTGGACCCGGACGTGCTGTACGTGGACCACGGCGACGTCGCCACCAGCGCGGGCTCCGGAGCGGGCATCGACCTCTGCCTGCACCTGGTCCGCGCCGACCACGGGGCCGGCTACGCCGCACAGGTCGCCCGGAGCATGGTCATGCCACCGCACCGGGAAGGCGGCCAGCTCCAGTACACGGCGCCACCGCGCCCCGTCCAGATGGACGGCTCGCTGGCGCCCCTCCTGGAGTGGATGACCGCACGGCTCGACGAACCGCTCCCGGTCGAGGAACTGGCCGCGCACGAGGGCGTATCGGCGCGCACGCTCGCCCGCCGGTTCGCCGACCAGCTCGGTGCGAGCCCCGGGCAGTGGCTGCTCGCCCAGCGCATCGCCGCGTCCCGGGAGCTACTGGAGTCCACCGACCTCCCCTTGGACGCCGTCGCCCGCCGCGTCGGCCTCTCCTCGGCCACCAACCTGCGGAGGCGCTTCCTCCGCGCGCTGGGGACGACACCGGGGGCCTACCGTCGGGCATTTCGCACGGGGGCGTGACGGCGCCGACCGCGAGGGCTCCGGGGGACGGGACGGTCGGAGGACCACCCGGGCACGGACGCCCGGTGTCAGTGCGCGCGTCCGGCTTCCGTGTGGGTGAGCACCATCCGGAACCGGGCCGTCCCGGCGAGCATCTTCCCGTACGCCTCGTTGACGTCGTTCAGCGGCATCGTCTCGATCATCGGGCGGATCCCCTGGAGCACGCAGAACTCCATGGCGTCCTGGACGTCCTGCGCGGTGCCGGACGGGTGGCCGCGGACGACCCGGGCGCGCATCAGCAGCTGGGTCGGGTTGATCGCCAGCGGTTCGGTGTCCGCGCCGATGACCACCAGCTCGCCGCGGTGCGTCAGACCGTCCACGGTCGCGGAGATGGCGGCGGAGTTGGCGGCGGTGGCCAGCACCACCCGGGCGCCGCCGAGGGACTGGAGCGCGTCCGCGACGGACGTTCCGGCGGTGCTGTCGATGTAGTGGTGCGCACCGAGCTGCTTGGCGAAGTCCGCCTTGTCGGCGCCGCGGGCGATCGCGACCGTCTCGAAACCCATCGCGGTGGCGAACCGCACGCCCAGGTGCCCCAGGCCGCCGAGGCCGAGTACGGCGACCAGATCGCCGGGCCGGGCCGGGCTGCGCCGCAGCCCGTTGTAGGTGGTGACCCCGGCGCAGGCCATCGGCCCCGCGTCGGCCGCGGCCAGGCCGTCGGGGATCCGCGCCAGCGCGTCGGCCGGGGCGATCACCGATTCGCCGAACCCGCCGTCGTACGCCCAGCCCGGCACCTTCAGCTGCTCGCACACGATGAAGTCGCCCTGCCGGCAGGCGGTGCAGTGGTGGCAGCTGCCGCCGAACCAGCCCACCGCGACCCGCTCGCCGACCTTCCAGTGGCTGTCCGTGCCCTCGCCGACCTCCGCGATGCGCCCGGCGATCTCATGGCCGGTGACCAGGGGGAAGGAGATGTCCGGCAGCGCGCCGCCGACGAACATGGCGTCGCTGTGACAGATCCCGCAGGCGTCCACGGCGATCCGCACGTGCCCGGGACCCGGCCGCGGCACCTCACGTTCGACGATCTCGAAGGGCGCGCCGGCGGCGCCGACCTGCGCGACTCGGTAGCTGCTCATCTGGACCTCTCCCACCTGCGCGAGCCGGTGCGGCGGCGCCTCGTACCGGCTCCCGCACGCCGGGGACCCGCTCCGCCGCGTGCCCGCTGGCCCGCGTGGCGGCCGTTCCCCGCGTCGGGTCCGCCCCGGCTTCCCTGCGCGCTTCCCGTGTACGTGTCTCCCGTGTCCGTGCTCCCGCGTACGTGCGGCTCGGATACCTGCCGGCGCCGTCGGCTGCCGGTGCAACGGCCTCCTTGAACCAGCACAGCAGCTCCGGGCCGATCACGCGCGCCGAGCGGCGACGGCGGTCCGCGGCGCCCCCGCACAGCGGGCGCGGACCGCCCGGGGCGGGGGGCTCAGGACAGCAGCAGCGGCAGGTCCCAGCCCGTGGTGGCGCCGCCCGTCGCATAGGCGTCCAGGGCCAGGGCGACGCCCGCCGCGCCGTCCAGATAGCCGGAGACGTCGGAGGCGAACGGCACCCGCGTCATGGTGAAGCGGTAGCCGAAGGGCGCGTCGGGCCGGAAGGCGTCGAGGAGGCGGGTCGCCACCTCGTCCCGCCGGACCGCGAGGCGGTCGGTGAGCGCGCGGTGCGCGTGCCCGCCGGTGCGGCGGGCGGCGGGTGCCTCGTGGTCGCCGACCGTGAAGTCCTCGGCCAGCCGGCCGAGTTGGTGCAGCGCGCCGGCCCAGCCGTGGCAGAGCGCGTGGTCGGTGACGCCCCACTGGTCCAGGGGGAGCGCCAGCAGCCGTTCGACCGAAGCCGTGGCCAGTGCGGTCCAGTCCGGTCTGCCGAGGGCGCGTCCCGCCAGTTGGAGGGCGCGGGAGACGCCCGGTGCGCCGTAGCACCAGGAGGGCCAGCCGGCCGGTTCGGCGTACGCCTCGGGGCCGGCCAGCCATTGGGCGAGGCTGAGATGGCCCGGCCAGTACACCCCGTGCGCGTCCCGCACCGCCCACCGCGTCAGCAGGTCGGCCGCGGATGCGATGGCGTCCCGCTGACCCGGTAGCCGGACGCCCTGCTGCCAGGCGAGGGAGAGCAGTGCCAGCGGCCCCGCCACACCGTGTGACAGGCCGAGGTTGAGGTGCCCACCGGGGAGCGTGGCCTCGGCGCCGATCCGCGGGGCGTCGAGGGCCCACCAGCGCGGCACCCGGTGGCCCTGGGGGTGGGCGACGTCCCCGAGCGCCAGCCGCGTCAAGTAGCCCAGGACGGCGGTGAGTTCGTCGGTGCAGGTGTCGGCGCGGGCGAGGAGGTAGCGGCCGACGCCGGTCATCCCGCGGACCACCTCGTAGTGCCCGATGGTGGTCAGCGGGCCGTCGGGGACGTCGGGCAGTGCGGTGCGGACCAGGTCGCGCTGGTACGCGTCGAGCCGTTGGAGCGCGGAGACGTAGCCGCCGGTGGCGCGGTGGGCGACGAGGACCGCGCAGGCCAGTGCCCCGGGGCCCTTGAAGATCCCGCTCGGAACGGTGCCGCCGTCGGCCGCTGCCCGGGTCGCGACGGCGAGGTAGCGGTGTGCGCGGGCCGGGCGGTCGGTGGCCGGCCCGGTGCCGCCGCTGAATGCGAGGGAGAGGCCGGGGCTGCCGCTGCCGAGGGTCAGTTCCGCCCAGATGCCCTCGGGGCGGCCGTCGTCGGCCGCTTCGGCGGGTATCCGGGTCGCGGCCATGGTGGCGGCCGGGTCGGCGAGCCGGTCGAGGAGCTCCGCCGACACGGCTCCGGCGCGGTCGCGGAGGGCGGTGCGTGCGCGGGTCGCGGTCGGGTCGGCGGTGGTCATCGGGCCGCCCCCGCGGCGACGGCGCCGCCGTCCGGAGCCGGGGCCCGGCCGCCGGTGCCGTCCGGTGGCGCACCACCGGGTCCGACCCCGTGCGCCCGGCGGCCGCGCAGCGACCGGACCGCACCCCGGAGCACCGCGTAGCCGCGGCCCTCCGCCGCCCGGTCGATGCCGAACAGCCGGTTGTGCCGGATGTGCAGCAGGGACAGGACGGCCTCGTCGCGGTCCGCCTCCGGGGCGGCGCGCAGCAGTTCCCCGTACGCCCGCGGCTCCGGCGACTCCGTCCACAGGTCCGCCAGGGCGGGCATGCCGAGTGCCCGGGCGGCGTGCCGGGCGGTGTCCCCGGCGGTCTCGCCGGGCCGGATCAGCCGGTCGGCCAGTGCGCGGTGCCGCTGGTAGACCTCGTGGTCGGGGCCCTTGGTGAACATGCGGTCCACCCAGGCGCACCAGTCCCAGTCGTCGAGCGAGTCCAGCAGGACCGCATGGCCGGCCGCGGCCAGCACCTCGTCGGGTACCGTCGCCGCCCCGGCCCGCCGCGCCCGCAGCTGGAGCAGGGCCGACCGGCTGTCCGTGCGGAAGAGCCGCTCGGCCGCCGCCTGGGCCGCCGGGCCGCCGTACCGGTCGGTCTCGGGCCGGTACGCGTCCAGCGTCATGGTGCGCACCGCCCCGGACCCGATCAGCTCCCGCACATGCCGGGCGACGGCGGGCAGCACCCGGCCGGTCAGCTCCGCGGGCGCGCCGTGGAAACGCAGCCGCAGATGCGGTTCCGGGTCCCGGTAGCGCAGGAAGAACCAGCGGTCGGTAGCGGCTTCGACCTCGGCCAGGAGCGCGGGCAGCCGGTCCGCCAGGAGCGCGTCATGGGCCGCCGGGTCGGCGTAGAGCTTGACGAACAGCCAGTCCTCGCCGGGGAGATGGACCCGGGTGGGGGCGGGGCGGAGCGGCCCGGCGGCAGCCGGCGCACCCGCGTCCGCCGCGCGGCGCGCCGGAGGAGACGCTTCCGGTGCGGCGGCGGAGCGCGGCGTGGCGGGCGGGCCGCTCGGCCCGGTCCGGCCCGCGCGGGCCAGCGGCACCACGATCTCGGTGCTGTGCCCGGAGTTCCAGCCGAGCCCGCGGCCGTCGGCGGTGAGGTCCTCGTACAGGACGAACCGGGGTTCCACGGCGGTCAGTTCGGCCCGTAGCAGCGACCGGTCCCACGGCTCGCGCAGGTCGATGGGGAACATCTGGTCGTTGCGGGCGATCTGGAGCCGGTCCGGCACCCGGTTGCGGCGGCGCCAGGCGTGCAGGCCGTCCTCCCAGGCGGCGGCGCCCGGCGTCCGGGCCGCGTCCCGCAGCCGGCGCCCGGCGAGCCAGCGGCGGGGAGAGGTCAGCACCCGGCCGTAGCGGACCCGCGGCAGGTACGGCAGCACGTCCAGGCCCGCCCAGTCCCAGCCGGACCAGACCCGCGGCCGGGCCGCTGCCAGGTCCGCCAGGAAGCGGGCCACCGGGGGCGCCTGGGTGTCGAGCGCGAGCATGTGCGGTATCACCGGTGCGATCTGACGGCCCGTCGGGCCATGCAGCAGGCGCAGACCATCCTCCCCGGCCGCGACCAGCAGGGTGCGCCAGTCCAGGCAGTGCGGGTCGCCGCGGTCGTCGGCGACCCCGACGGGGATGCGGTACGGGAGCAGCGGCGGGACCTGCACGATGTTCAGCGACCGCGGGTCCCGCGGCGCCAGTTCCACCTGTGCCGGCAGGACGTCGTCGGCCTCCTCGCCCTGCCCGCCGACCAGTTGGGACAGCGCGCCGGTGAGCCCGGTGCCGGCGGCGAAGCGGCCCGCCGTCGCGCCGGCCGTCCACGACCCGATGTGCGGGCTGCCCAGGAGCAGGAAGTCACCCCGGTCGAGCGCGGCCGGACTGTCGGCCAGCACCTGGAAGCACAGTTCGAGCGTGCGGGGCGGCCGCCCGCCCGGTGCGTGCCCGGCGGCGGCCGCCAGCCGCGCCACGTCGTCGTCGGTCAACTCGATGTCGCCGCCGTCCAGTACCGCCTGCTGGACGAGTTCGGCGACGGCGGTCCGGCGCGCCCGGTCGGCGTCGCCGCCGCCGGGCCCGGGGGATCCGGGCGCCACCGCACCGCCCTCGTGGTACTCCGGCGGCAGCCCCAGCCCGCGGTGCGGATCGACCAGGTCGGCGAGGGGGACCGCGCAGGCGGTTCCGTACCGCTCGATGAAGCGGTCGCGGTAGTCCCGCATGTACGCCAGCGTCCCCCACTCGGGGGTCATCGCCCAGATCGCCGCGGCGTACCGCCGGACCTCCGCGCCGATCGCTTCCGGCAGCACGAAGTCGCCGGTCAGCCGCAGGTCGACCTGGACCGGCGGCCGTCCGGCGCCGTCCGCGGCCGGGGGAGCGGGCGCGCGCCGTCCGGAGCGGCGGGCCGCGGCGTCCGGGCCGCCGGCCGTGGTGCCCCCGCTCTCCTCCCCGGCGGTGTCGAGGCGGTGGACGCCCGCCAGCAGGGCCTGCCACGCCCGGCGGCCCGCGCCCGGTGGTTCCGCCGCGTAGGCGGTCGCTGCCGCGCGGACCGCCCGCAGCCCCTCGGAGCCGCCGGGCACGACCCCCGCCAGCGCGGACTCGATCCGGTCGAGGAGCGCGTCGTCGATCCGGTACGGGGTCAGGGAGGTGAGGAGGAAGCCGTGTTGCACCAGTCCGGCGAGCAGGGTGTCGATCCGCTCCGGGGCGGTGGCGGGGAACCGCGCGGCCAACCGGTCGAGCAGTGCGGCGTAGGCCACCGGTCGGGCGGCCTCCGCCCGGACCACGCCCACCAGCGCGTTGTCCCGTACCGACGCCTCGCGTTCGCCGGAGTGCAGGAGCAGCCGCCCGTCCCGGCGGACGCACAGGTCGTTGAGCACCACGTCGACCCGGCGCCGGACCTCGGGGACCGCCAGCCAGTCCAGGACGCGGCGGTGCAGCCAGCCGCCGTCGAGCCGGGCCGCCACCTCGCCCGGACCGGTGAGTTCCGCCTTGGCCGCGGGGCCGAAGTGGGCGCGGCCGACGCCGGCGAACAGGCCGAAGGGGGTGGGGCGGCCGCCCGCCCGCCGGGCGTACCGGGTGAGGGTCCGCGCCGCGCTGAGCGTCCGCTTCCGGCCGAGGGTCGCCGCGCCGTCCGCGGTGTCCAGCCGGTCCAGGCTGTGCGCGAGGCTGCCGCTGGCCACCTCGACGGCCTGGCGCAGCAGGGGGTCGCCGACCAACTGCCGCACCCCGGTGGCCGGGTCGCCGGGGTCGACGCGGCCGTCGTCCCGGCCCCGCGGCGTACTGGCCATCCGCACCAGCACCGGCTCTCGGACCTCGAACACATCCAGATCTGGTCGCACCTGGTTCGTTCCCCACGTCGCCGGCGGCACAGGATTCACTGCGGTGTACGGGAGAGCGGGGCGGGCCGGGCCCGCCCCGCTCGGGAGCTCACCCGGAGGTCAGCAGCAGGTGGGACACCGGGTGCCGATCGCATAGCTGCTCGGCGAGGTGTAGGTGCCCTGGCCGAACTCCTGGGCCTGGTCCGAGACATCGGAGATGCGCAGATCCAGGTCGAGGTCGGCGTCGTCGAATTCCTGAAGAACGATCTCGGTACGCATGTTCCCTCCAAAAGGTTTGTCGAGCCACACAACCGGTCGAATCAACCCGAGCACCCCAAGGGGCTCGGTAGGCCCACCTTTCACCGTGGTAACACGGGACAGGGAGGCGAAAACCGGACGAACGCGCACGCCGGATCGGCCGGTCCCGGGTCCGGTGGCACGACCTCACCTGCCCTGGTCCGGCGCCGGGCCCTGCCGGGAGACGCGGCCCACGGGCGGTCGCCAGCCCTCTCCGGAACTGTCCGAAAGTCGCGGCAACTACTCGGACGTCCTAGGAATTCGGGCGCGCTGGAAGCCGCATCGCGCACCCGCCATCCGACGCCCGGTCGCCGTTCGCGGCTCAGCGGGGCGCGGCGAACGCCACGTAGGCGGGGGTCTCCTCGCCCTCGGGGAGCCGGTGCCAGGCCGCCCAGGCGATCATGCGGTGCAGCCCGTCGAGGTGGGTGACGCCCTCCTTGACCCGCAGGCCCTCGTAGTCCACGCCGCTGACGGCCCGGGCGCTGAGGAAGAGCGGGTGCGGGGGGCGGTGCGCTGCCGGAGCAGCTTCCGCCAGCAGACGGGGTTGCTCCGCGCGTAGGCGTCCTGCTGGGAGCGGAGCGTTTCGGCGGTCTCGGCCACCGTCATGCCGGTCGGCGGGACGAGTTCCCGATCGCCGCCCTCGCCATCCCGCGCGGCCTTCGGGGCGATATCCCGGTGGCCGATCGTCGCACCGGGGTGGCACAACCCACCGCCCCCGCACACCCGCACCCGTTAACCTGGCCGCCGCGTGCGGACCGGCCCGGCCGGGCGGGAGGGCCGACCGGACCGTCCGCCGCACGGCCCGGCACGTACCCGAGAAGGACACGCTCACCATGCCACTCAAGCGCCCGCACCAGCACCGCGACGCCAGCCGCAACCTCGCCGTCAACCCGGTCTTCAGCCGGGAACCGGTCCACGTCCCCCGGTACGAGCTGCCGGCCGACGGCATGGACCCCGACACCGCGTACCAGATCGTCCACGACGAACTCATGCTGGACGGCAACGCCCGGCTCAATCTCGCCACCTTCGTCAGCACCTGGGCCGAACCGCAGGCCCAGCGCCTGATGGCCGAGTGCGCCGAGAAGAACATGATCGACAAGGACGAGTACCCGCAGACCGCCGAGATCGAGGCGCGCTGCGTACACATGCTCGCCGACCTGTGGCACGCCCCCGACTCCCATGCCGCGGTGGGCTGTTCGACCACCGGTTCCAGCGAGGCCGCGATGCTCGCCGGGCTGGCGCTCAAGCGCCGCTGGCAGCACCGCCGGCGCGCCGAGGGCAAGTCCGCCGAGCGCCCCAACATGGTGATGGGCATCAACGTCCAGATCTGCTGGGAGAAGTTCGCCAACTACTTCGAGGTCGAGCCGCGCTACGTCCCCATGGAGGGCGACCGCTTCATCCTCTCCCCGGAGCAGGCCGTCGAACTCTGCGACGAGAACACCATCGGCGTCGTCGCCGTCCTCGGCTCCACCTTCGACGGCGCCTACGAGCCGGTCGCCGAGATCTCCGCGGCCCTGGACGCCCTCCAGGAGCGCACCGGCATCGACGTCCCGCTGCACGTCGACGGCGCCTCCGGCGCGATGATCGCCCCCTTCCTCGACCCCGAACTCGTCTGGGACTTCCGGCTCCCGCGGGTCGCCTCCATCAACACCTCCGGCCACAAGTACGGCCTGGTGATGCCCGGCGTCGGCTGGGCCCTGTGGCGGGACGCCGACGCGCTCCCCGAGGACCTGGTCTTCCACGTCAACTACCTGGGCGGTGACATGCCCACCTTCGCGCTGAACTTCTCCCGGCCCGGCGCCCAGGTCATCGCGCAGTACTACAACTTCCTGCGCCTGGGCTTCGAGGGCTACCGCGCCGTCCAGCAGACCAGCCGGGACGTCGCCACCCGGGTCGCCGCCGAGATCGCCGGGATGGGCCCCTTCACGCTGCTCACCGACGGCAGCCAGCTCCCCGTCTTCGCCTTCCGGATCAGCGACGACGTCACCAACTTCACCGTCTTCGACGTCTCCGCCGCCCTCCGCGAACGCGGCTGGCAGGTCCCCGCCTACACCTTCCCCGCCAACCGCACCGACCTGGCCGCCCTCCGCGTCGTCGTCCGCAACGGCTTCGGCCACGACCTCGGCGACCTGTTCCTCGAAGACCTCCGCCGTGTCCTGCCGCGCCTCCAGGCCCAGCAGCGCCCGCACCGCGACGCCGCCGACGCCGGCGGTTTCGCCCACGGCGCCGAGACCAAGCAGGCCGGCCGCCCGGCCATCCCGGAGCAGAAGGTCCGCGACTGACCGCAGCCGGTCCCGTCCCCGGCCCGGTGCCCCGGGCCGGTGGGCCGGAGCCGGAAGGGGGACGCCCGTCGCGAGAATGTCGGCCCGGGACCGCTGCCAAACCGGCCCGACTCGGTCAAGCTGGAGGAGAGGGGGCCCGCTCCGGCCGGATCCGGCCACTACGGCGGAAGGAGCTGACGGCCATGTCGACGCTCGCCGCGGACTACCAGCCGGTACGGGTCGAGGCGGAGCTGGACGAACCGCTGTCCCGCTGGCTCTGGGCGGTCAAGTGGCTGCTCCTCGTCCCGCACCACATCATGCTGACCGTCCTGGGCATCGGTTTCCTGCTGGCCACCGTGCTGGCCTTCCCGGTGATCTTCTTCACCGGGCGCTACCCCCGGTGGCTGTTCGGCTTCACCACCGGCGTGCTGCGCTGGGTCTGGCGCGTGGCCTACTACTCCTACGGGGCGCTGGCCACCGACCGCTACCCGCCCTTCACCCTCCGCGACGTGCCCGACTACCCCGCCCGCCTGTACATCGACCGTCCGGAGCACCTGCCCCGCGGCCCGGGGCTGCTCCTGTCGAGGCTGCGCGCCCTCCCGGAGCTCCTGCTGCTGGTGCTCGTCGGCCTGGTCTTCCGCCTGGTGTGGTGGATCGGCGGACTGTCGGCCATCCTGGCGCTGGTCGCCCTGACGATCCTGGTCCTGAGCTCGCCCGCCGCCGCGCTGCTCCGGACCGGCCGCTACCCCCGGAGCCAGTTCCGCGGCCTCCTCGCCCTCAACCGCTGGGTGCTCCAGATCCTGGCCTACCTCTTCTTCCTGACCGACGCGCTCCCGCCGCTGCGGCCGGAGCGCGCCGGCCGCAGCGCCGGCCGCAGCGCCGGCCGCCTGTGGAACCGCTTCCACCACCGGCACCCCCCGGTGGTCACCGCGCGGTGAACCGCCCGGCCACGCACGGATCCTCGTTGCGGTAGCCGAGGCGGGTGTAGAGCCGCTCGGCGGGGGCGTTGTCGGCGAGCTGCCACAGGGTGCAGAACCCGTACCGGCGGACGGCGTACCGGGTCAGCCACGAGGTCAGCGCCGCCCCCAGCCCCTGGCCGCGCTGGGCCGCGTCGGTGGCGACCGACGCCATCAGCGGGGCGCCGTTGTCCCGCAGCGTGCTCAGCGCACCGCACGCCACCAGCCGCCCGTCCGCGCCGCGGATCCCGGCCCACAGGCTGACGTCCGCGGAGCCGGGCCCGGTCGAGTACGCCGGGCTGTGCTCGGTGAGGAAGTCCAGCAGCTCGTCGTGGTGCGTCGCGTCCAGCGCGACCACCCGCTCCTCCGCCGGATGGACCGGCGGCTCGTCGAGCGTCCACCGGAACACCCAGGCGATCGGGTCGGCCACCGCCAGATGCCGCCCGAGCAACGCGTCGGTGCCCCGCGGGCCGGTGAACTCCCTTATGGTGTCCGGGAGTTGATGGGCGGCACGGAGGACGAGGCCGGCCGCCGCGATCGGCTCGCCGACGCTCCAGACATGGCCGCGCGGCTCGTCGAGCCAGGCCACCGCACCGTCGCCGGACCAACTGACCCGGCCGACCGGCCGCGGCCGTGCGGCGCCGAAGCGCAGCAGCGCGGAGCCGGCCTGCCGCTCCAGGCCCTGGGTGAACAGATCCGCGGTCCGGGGGAGAAGAGTCGTCGCCTGCATCGCTCTCGGGGAAGAAGTCGCTCGGGGGAGGGGAGGCCGGACGGGCAGGAACCGTGCGGGGCACGGAGGGGGTCCAGCGGGAGTTCCGGCGGCCATCGCCGCACAGGGCGAAACGCCCGGCCGACCGGAAAACCCACTCTCGCACACCGCCCCCGGGAGGGGGCAAATCGCCCCCGCCGGACAGCCGCCGCCGGGCCCTAACCCTGCGGCAACCAGGCCGTTTGCACCAGTCGCGGCCCCCGTTTGCGGCCGATGAACCGCGCCCGGCCCGGCGGCAGCTGCGTCGGGCGGTGCGGCCCGACCAGTGCGCCCTCCGCCGGGTCGCCGGAGAACAGCAGGGTCTGCGCACCCAGCTCCGTGACGCGTTGCAGCAGCGGTTCGTAGACCGCCCGGCCGGCGCCCGCGGTGCTCCGCGCCAGGATCAGGCGCAGCCCCACGTCGCGGGCGAACGGCAGGTACTCCAGCAGCGGCTGCAGCGGGTTGCCGCCGCGGGTCGGCACCAGGTCGTAGTCGTCGACGATCACGAACGCGTCCGGTGCGTCGTACCAGCTGCGGTTGCGCAGTTGCTCCGCGGTGATGTCCGGTCCGGGCATCCGCCGCCCCAGTGATTCGGCGAGCCCGGCGACCGCCTCGTGGAGCCGCGGGGCGGCGGTGCAGTAGTCGGTGACGTGGTCGTCGGGCAGGCTGCCCAGCAGGTCCCGGCGGTAGTCGGCGACCACCATCAGGGCCTCCTTGCCCGGGTAGCGCGCCGCGAGCTGCGCGAGCAGCAGCCGCAGCAGCGCCGACTTGCCCGATTCGGTCTCGCCGTAGACCACCAGCAGCGGGTCGCTCTCGAAGTCGATCCGGACGGGCGCCAGGTCCGCCTCGTCGATGCCGAACGCGACACCGGGCAGGCCCTCCGCCGGTGCCGGCAGTTCGGTGGCCGGGAACACCGCCGGCAGCACCCGCACCGGCGGCGCCACCGGCCCCACCCACTCCGTCCGCACCAACGACGCCAGCTTGCCCAGCGCGACGCCCGGGTCGTCGGTCTCGCCGACGCCGTCGATCCGCGGCAGCGCGGTGAGGAAGTGCAGCCGTTCCGGCGACAGCCCGCGGCCGGCTCGGCCGACCGGCACGTTCTGCGCCTCCCGCCGGTCGAACTCCGACTCGGAGGGGTCGCCCAGCCGCAGTTCGATCCGGTTGAGCAGCTGATCGCGCAGGGCCGGCCGGATCTCGGTGTACCGGGCGGCGCTGAGCACGAGGTGGACGCCGAAGCCCAGACCGCGCCCGGCCAGGTCGAGGAGGGTGCCGTCCAGCCGCTCGTAGTCCGCCTGGAACGCGGAGAAGCCGTCGATCACCAGGAAGACGTCGCCCCACGCCTCGTCCGGGAACTCCCCGGCGGCCCGGCGCCGCCGGTAGGTGGCGACGGAGTCGATGCGGTGGGCGCGGAAGAACTCCTCCCGGCGCTCCAGGATCCCGCTGACCTCGGCGATCGTACGGCGCACCCGGTCCGGCTCCAGCCGGGTGGCGACCCCGCCGACGTGCGGCAGCCGCGCCAGGTCGAGCATCCCGCCACCGCCGAAGTCCACACAGTAGAACTGCACTTCGCGGGGGGTGTGGGTGAGCGCGAACGCGACGATCATCGAGCGCAGCGCGGTCGACTTGCCGGTCTGCGGACCGCCGACGACCATCCCGTGCCCGGCCCCCGCGGAGAAGTCCAGGTACATCACGTCGCGGCGCTGCTCGTACGGCTTGTCCACCAGGGCGGCGGGCACCACCAGGCGGCCCAGCGCCGTGTAGGAGGCCGGGTGCAGACCGCGCTCCGGGGTGGTCACCAGCGGCGGCAGCAGCTGGTCGACGGTCGGCGAGTCGTCCAGCGGCGGCAGCCAGACCGGGTGCGCCGGCGGGCCCTGGCCCGCCAGCCGCCGGATGAGGACGTCCAGCACGCGGTCGGCGAGGGCGTCCGCGGGGTCCTCGGCCGTCCCGGTGCCGGCGGCCGCCCCCGGCGCCTGGTAGACGCCCGAGACGTACGCGGCCGCGAACCGGATCACGACCTCGCCGCCGTACCGGAGGATGCCGCTGCCCGGCGTCGCGGGCAGGTGGTAGGCGTCCGGCACCCCGATCGCCGCCCGCGACTCGGCCGCGGAGAAGGTCCGCAGCCCGATCCGGTACGACAGGTACGTGTCCAGGCCCCGCAGCCGGCCCTCTTCCAGGCGTTGCGAGGCGAGCAGCATGTGGACGCCCAGCGAGCGGCCGATCCGCCCGATCTGGACGAACATCTCGATGAAGTCCGGCTTGGCGGTGAGCAGTTCGCTGAACTCGTCGACCACGACGACCAGGGAGGGCAGCGGCTCCAGGGGCAGCCCCGCGGCCCGGGCGCGCTCGTAGTCGGTGAGGTTGGCGTAGTTCCCCGCGGAGCGCAGCAGCTCCTGGCGGCGTTGCAGCTCGCCGCTGATCGAGTCCCGCATCCGGTCGATCAGCGTGGTGTCCTCGGCGAGGTTGGTGATCACCGCCGCGACGTGCGGCAGCTCCGCCAGGCCGACGAAGGTCGCGCCGCCCTTGAAGTCGACCAGGATGAAGTTGAGGTGCTCCGAGGAGTGCGTGACGGCGAGCGCCATCACCAGGGTGCGCAGCAGCTCGGACTTGCCGGAGCCGGTGGCACCCACGCACAGTCCGTGCGGACCCATCCCGTTCTGGGCCGCCTCCTTGAGGTCCAGGAAGACCGGCTGTCCCTCCTGGTCGATCCCGATCGGCACCCGGAGCCGCTGCTCGGGGCTGCGCGGACGCCAGGACCGGGTCGCGTCGAAGCTGCCGGGGTCCTCGATGGCCAGCAGCTCGGTGAACGGCAGGGTGTCCGGGGAAGCGGGCGGCACGGGCGGAGCCGGCTCCTCCGCCGCGAACCGGGCCCAGCCACCGCGCACCCGCGCGCCCAGCTCCGCCGCGGCCGTCGCCAGGTCGTGCACCGATGCCGCCCCGTCCGTACGCGGCAGCGCGATGTGCACGTACCGCTTCTCGGCCCGGTCGTTGCAGAGAGCCACACCGGGTGTGGCCGGGGTGAGCCGGGCGGCCAGCTCCGGGTGGATCAGGGACTCCTCGGGGGAGCTGAGCGCCAGTTCGAAGCGGGTCAGCATCACCTCCAGCAGGGGCCGCGGGAGGGCCGCCCAGCGGGACGTGCTCACCATCAGATGCACCCCGTGGCGCAGACCGGTGGTCCCGATGCCGCGCAGCGCCACCGCCAGGTCCTGGAAGTGCTCGGCGAACTCCGCCCACCCGTCGATGACGAGGAAGAGGTCGCCGACCGGTTGGTCGGCGAGCAGGCCGCGGGCCCGCGCGCCCCGGTACGCCTCGATGGAGTCGATCGCCGGCAGGCGCTCGAAGTCGTGCTCCCGGCGGGTGCCGAGCGCCACCGCCTGCGCGACCACCCGGTGCACCCCGTCCGGGTCCTGGCGCTGCGCGAAGCCGCGGACGTGCGGCAGGTGCCTGAGCCGGCGCAGTCCGCCGCCGCCGAAGTCGACGCAGTGGAACTCGACCTCGTACGGGGTGTGCGTCAGCGCGAGCGAGGTCACCAGCGTCTGCAGCAGCAGGGTCTTTCCGCTGCGCGGCCCGCCGGCCACGGCCACGTGTCCGGCTCCGCCGGAGAGGTCCACGTGATGGATCTGGACCCGGCGGCCCTCGGTCCGATGGGACCGCCCGATCGGCGTGATCAACTGCCCGTTCTTCCGCCAGTCCTCGGCGGTGAGGCCGCGGTCGGGGGTCACCGCCAGTGGCGGCAGCAGCTGGTCGACGGTGGCGAGCGGCGACGGGCCGTCGGTCTCGGCGAGGCCGGGGAACGGCCGGTGCGCGTGCGGGGACGCCTTCGACAGCCGCAGCCGGGTGCCGCCCTGGATGTCGCTGCCGAAGAAGGTGGGCCGCTGCTCGTGCGTGCGGGCCACCGTGTCGGACACGTACTGGTACAGCTCCTGCGCCGTGACCCAGCCATCCTCGTCGAGGTCGGCCCGCCCGCTGCTCAGGCCGTCGATCACGGCGCGGGTGAAGACCGAGCTCCACTCGGCCGGCCCGCCGCCCGGGGTCTCGTCCTCGATGGCCTCCTGGACGGAGTTGGCCGCCGCGATCACATAGCTTCCGCGGTGGTCCACGAACTGCCGGGGGATGTCGTCGAGGCCCGGGTCGCCCTTCGACATGCCGAACGCGCCGGAGAAGCAGCAGTCCAACAGCGCTATCTTCTGCTGCGCCCGGCTGTACTCCATCGACTCCTTGATGAACTCCGCCGAGACCGAACTGGCCCGGATCATCTCGCGGCTGGTCCGCACCGTCGCGAAGTGCAGCCGCCCCCGCCTGTCCTTCAGCCCGTGGCAGGACAGGTAGACCAGTGCGAGGTCCACCTCACGGTCCGTGAAGAGCCGCTCGACGGCCTCCTCGATGACCGCCTTGGACTCGTCGACCAGGACCTGTACGGAGTCGAACTGGCCGAGGTCCGGGTCTTCGAGCAGCGCCGCCAGCTTGCGGGCGTCGTGGACCGGCGACCGGAGCTGGGGCAGCGAGTCGTCGAGGTAGCGCTCGGTGGCGATCAGCAGGGCGCGGCGCTCACCCACGGCAGTCTCCCGAGGTCCGCGCTTCCGGGCGCGCCCCGGCGCCGTCCGGCCGCGCCATCAGGCGTCCCCCGTGGTGCCCTCCAGTGCCGACGGCCCGGATGCCGCTCCGCCCGGCACGGCGTCGGGGCCGTCGGCCACCGCCCGGATCCAGGCCGCCACCGCCGCGTCGGTGGTCCTCTTCGACGCCCCTTGGATCTCCAGCCGGTTCTTCCCGCTGACCAGGACGGCCTTGCGGGCTCCGCTGCGCTGGACCACGTCCCGCACGACGCGGGTGACCGAGCGCAGCACGGCGACCGAGAAGCCGCCGCTGAGCACCAGCGTGCCGAGCGATGCCAGCAGTCCGCTCTTGCCACCGGTGGCACCGGTGCTCTGCCCGCGCTCGACGTCGGGCAGGTCGAGGCGCAGCAGTTCCTCGTGCAACTGCCGGATCAGTTCGTCGAGTTCCTGGTCGTCGGCGTGCTCGTCGTGCACGACGACGATGACGTCCCCCGTGATCGTCATGGGCCACCTTTCGCGTTACCGCAGGATTCTAGAGGCAGCCGCGCCTGGAGAGAGGCGTGGAATGTCTCAACGCTGCTGCAAAGCGAGGCTGTTGGATCTCCGGCGGTACCGGAGCCGCCCGGCGGGTCCGGCCCGACCCGGCAACACGGGCCCGGACCGGGGGCGGCTCCCGGCCGACACCGCCGTCATCATCGCGGTGCCGCCTGGCCGCGGCGCACCGCCCCGACGTTCAGGCCGACATCACCCGCTGGGTCCTTATCGACTGGAGCAGTCCGATGGCGACCCACCCGGCGAACATCGACGACCCGCCGTAGCTGACGAACGGCAGTGGCAGGCCGGTGACCGGCATGATGCCGAGGTTCATCCCGATGTTCTCGAACGCCTGGAACGCCAGCCAGCCGACGATCCCGGCCGCGGCGACCGTGCCGTAGAGGTCCGGGCACTGCCGTGCGATGCGGCAGGCCCGCCACAGCACCACCCCGATCAGCGCGATGATCAGGCCCGCTCCGAGGAAGCCCAGCTCCTCCCCGGCGACCGAGAAGACGAAGTCGGTCTGCTGCTCGGGCACGAACTGGCCGTTGGTCTGGGCCCCGTGGAAGAGCCCGGAGCCGGTCAGTCCGCCCGCGCCGATGGCGATCCGCGCCTGGCTGGTGTTGTAGCCGACGCCGGACGGATCGAGCGCGGGATCGGCGAACGCCGCGAACCGGTTGAGCTGGTACTGGTCCAGCAGGTGGAACTGCCACACCGCCAGGCAGCCGAGCACGCCGATGCCCAGCAGGCCCAGGATCCACCGCTTGGGCGCGCCCGCCGCGATCAGCATGCACAGCACGATCGCCGCGACGCCCAGCACCTGCCCGAGGTCGGGGGTGAGCAGGATCAGTACCGCCGGGAACCCGCCCAGGGCGAGCGCCCGGACGATGCCCCGCCGGTCCGGTTGGCTCAGGTCGCCGGCGTCCACGCGGGCGGTGAGCGCCACCGCCATCGCGATGATGATCGCGACCTTGACGAATTCGGCGGGTTGGATGGACATGCCGCCACCGATCACGATCCACCGCCGGGAGCCGTTGATGGTCGCGCCGACCGGTGTCAGCACCAGCGCCACCAGTAGCACGGTGACGCCGTAGAGGATGGCCGCGGTGTCGCGCAGGCGCCGGTGCCCGTACCAGAGGGTGAGCGCCCCCAGGGCGAGCCCGATGCCGGTGTTGACGAGGTGCCGTACGACGAAGAAGTAGGGGTCGCCCTGGTTGAGTTGCATCCGGCCGCGGGTCGCGGAGAAGACCAGCAGCGCACCGAGGGCGGAGAGCGCGAAGGCCGCTCCGAACAACATCCAGTCGAGCCGGCGGAGCAGGGACCCCCGCCCGAGGATCCGGCCCCAGGCCGTTTTGGCGCGGGTGGTCCCGCGCACGGGAAAGCTGACGACGCTCACCAGGGCCTCCTGTCCGGACGGAGCCACGACAGGCAGGACAGTACTCCGCTAAGTTGCGCAACTATGAAAACGTGCGGTGTGTCGGTGCGTTCGCCCCGGCGGAGCCCGCGCCGCGCCGGAACAGGGCCGTCCACAGGAAAGCCGCCCCGTACGAAGGGGACTCCGGCGGCTCGTCCCGCATCCGGCGCAGTGCGACCTCCGTCAGCTCGGGGAAGAGCGCGCGGAGCGCCTCGGGGGTGTAGGCGAGACCGCCGTGCAGGCCGGACCCGCGGTAGAGGTCGGCGTCCGGCAGTTCGGAACCCATCGCCCCGGCCGCGAAACAGGTGAGACCGAAGTGGCCGCCGGGGGCCAACGCCCGGTCGAGGAGGGCGAGATAGCTGACGCGGCGGTGCGGCGGCAGGTGGTGGAAGCAGCCGGAATCGTAGATCAGGTCGTACGGGCCGCTCAGCCCGCTGCCCGCGGTGCCGCCCGGGTCGGCGAGCGCGGCGAACGCGTCCCCGCAGTGGAAGCGGATCGCCGCCCCCGCCTCGCGGGCGCGGTCCTCGGCCCAGGAGAGGGCCGCCGGGGAGAGGTCGACGGCATCCACCTCGAAGCCCCGCGCGGCGAGGTGCAGCGCGTTGCGCCCCGGACCGCAGCCCAGATCGAGTGCGCGGCCGGCGGTGACCAGCCCGCGGTCGAGGTACTCGACGAGGTTCTCGTCCGGCTTCGCCACGAAGAACGGCACCGGACGGTCGCGGTCCGCGTAGAAGCCGTCCCACCAGGCCGCCGCATCCGCCGTCCAGCGGTCGGCCCCCGGCGCGAACAGCCCGTCCAGCAGCCGGAGTACGTCCTCCACCGTCCGGATGTTCCGCTCCACCCGCCCGTCGCCGCCGGCCTCCCGCCCCGGCTCCGCGAACCCCTCTGCCTCGCCCATCCACCCACCCCGTCCCCGCGTCGCCGAGCCCCGTTCACGGGCTCGGTCCTGCCGGCCGAGAGTACGAGGGACCGCGCCGAACGGCCAGGTCGGACCCGTCGGCCCGAGCGCCCCGCGGCCCGTCTGCCGCACCGCGCCCAGGCCCGCCGCCCCACCCCGCCACCCTCCACCGGAACCGCCGCCCACCACCCCGCCCCACCCCGCCACGGGGCCGTTCCCCGCCGCGCCGGGCCCGGTTTCCGAACGGGTTTCCGTGCCGCCGGCCCGCCTGGAGGGCTCACGCCCCGGAGACCACCTCGACCGACCCGATGTACTCCTGCGTCCGCTCGTCCGGCAGCCGCACCGCCTGCGCCCAGAAGTAGACGACGAGGCTGAACGCAGCGATGAGCGCGATGTCCCACCACAGCGGAAGGGCGTCCGTCGCACCGCAGGACACCTTGGACGCCGGACCGGTGCTGCAGAAGCCGCCCTGCCAGGAGATCACCCCCATGCCCAGCAGGTACACCGGCAGCCACTGCGCGTGCCGCCAGTCCGGGTGCGGTGCCCTGGGGTTGAGCTTCAGCAGCGCCGAGCCGCCCAGGACCAGATAGCCGAGGACGATCGCCACGCCGAGGCGCCACAGCGTGTCCCAACCGGCCCAGTAGATGATCAAGTTGGCGACGACGAACGCCACCGGGGACCAGAACAGCCCACCGGGCAGGCGGTACGGACGCGGCCGGTCCGGATCCTGCTTCCGCAGGCACCCGAAGGCGAGCGGGGCGCCGGCGTACATCAGCACGCTCGCCGAGGTCACGAAGCCCACCAGCTTCTGCCAGGTGGGGAACGGCAGGAAGACGACGAGCCCGATGACGAAGGCGACCAGCAGACCGAACCACGGCACACCGCGCCTGGTGGTGCGCTCGAAGACCTCCGGCACATAGCCGTTGCGGGACAGCCCGTACGAGACCCGGGAGGTGGCCGTCACGTAGATCAGGCCGGTCCCGGACGGCGAGATGACCGCGTCGATGTAGAGGAGCGTCGCCAGCCACCCGAGTCCGACGGAGGTGGCGAGGCCGGCGAACGGCCCCGCCTTGCCGGTGAACGACAGGTCGGCCCAGCCGCCGTGCGCGAACGCGCTGCGCGGGAGCGCCCCGATGAACACCGCCTGGAGCGCCACGTAGATCAGCACGCCGATGAGGATCGAGCCGATGACCGCCCGCGGGATGTCGTGCGCCGGATTGCGGCTCTCGCCCGCCAGCTGGTCGGCCTGCTCGAAGCCGAGGAGCGCGAAGATGATGCCGCTGGTGCTGATCGCCGAGAGCATGCCCTTGGCGCCGAAGGGCGCGAACCCCTGGTACCCGAAGTTGCCGGGGTGGAAGGCGGCGGCCCCCATCACGATGATGGTGACGACGGGGACGGCCACCTTCCACCAGGTGGCCACGCTGTTGGTGTGGGCCAGCCATCTGATGCCGAAGAAGTTGACGAGGACGAAGAACGCCATGAAGGCGACGGCGAGCCCGTACCCGGCCGGGGTGAGGTGGTTCTTGCCGGTCTGCACCCAGGGGGCGTGCACGCTGAGGTAGTTCAGCGACGCCATCACCTCGATCGGCGCCACGGTGACCGCCTGGAGCCAGGAGAACCAGCCGAAGGACGCGCCGGCCGCGCTGCCGAACGCGTAGTGCGGGAAGCGCGCGGTGCCGCCCGCGACCGGGTACATCGCTCCCAGCTCGGCGTGGACGAACGCCAGGATGACGATGGCGACGGCCCCGATGCCCCAGGAGACCAACGCCGCGGTGCCCGCCGCCTGCGCCGCGAACAGCGCCCCGAACAGCCATCCGGATCCGATGATGGACCCCTCCGAGGTCCAGATCAGCCCGATCAGCCCGATCTCCCGTTTCAGACCGGGATTGCGGGGCGCGGCTGGTGCGGGCGGCTGGTGCATCTGCATGGGGCGTGCCCTCGTTCTGCTGCGTCGGGTGCGTCGGGTGACGATGCGCCCGCTGGCCTGAGCGGGCACACGTCCCTTTTGCCCCAATACTTCAGGACGGCCGAGAGGAGAGCAGGCACGCCGCGCCGGGCGTGCCGCGGCCGGGCGCCGACTGCCCCGCGGGCGCTACGGGCGGGCCGGAGGGAAGCCGGCAGGTGCCGGCGCCGGAGCGGTGGTGGCGGGGCGGAGGGTGTCGCTGCTGGGCGGGGCGACCTCCACGCCGGTCTCGTCGAGGCCGACCGCCCAGGCGATCCCGGCGACGCTGGCGGCCAGCGCGAGCGTCAGACCGATGGCCCCCAACGGGACGCACCGGCGCCCGTCCCGTGCGCTGCCGCTCTCCCGCATATCCGCCACCCCTCCCTCCGTGCCTTGCTCCATGTTCCCTGGTGGGAAGGGGAGTTGACCATCACCCACACGGGGGCAGCGGCGCGCCCGCGAGGTCGTGACACGGCTTGACGGCGTGCGGGATCCGCATCGTCCGCGGGCGCGGCTGGGGTGCCGTCCGGCATCGACTCGAACGCGTACCCGGCGGCAGCTACCTGACTGCTTGCCCAAGCAACCACCAGGGCGGGCGGGCAACCGGCCGAACTACTCCGGCTGCCCCAGAACGACCCCGCGCCCGGCGTACACCCGGTCCAGCGCCTGCCACGCGACGTGCGCGAACTCCTGGGAACGGCCGGGGAGTCCGGAGGGATTGTGGATCACCACGTGGTCCGGGGTGACGCCGACGGCCAGGACCAGGTGCCCGCCCCGCTGCGGCGGTTCGGGGTCGGCGTCCCGGATGGCGGGGTGGACGGAGAGGAGTACGAGTCGGCCGGCGCCGATCAGCGCGGGGAGCTCCGTCCGGGGGAGGGTGGGCCGGGACTCGGCGATCAGGCCCCAACGGCGCTCCGCATAGGCGGCGAACGGTGCGTAGATCAGGCCGTCCAGGCCGTCCGCCCGGCGCACGTAGGCCCCGGCGTCCAGGCACTCGGCGGCCAGGTGCATGGCCGGCGGAGCCGACTTCCGCCAGAACTCCAACGCCATCCGCAGACAGGCCATCCCGCACAGGCGCCAGGACCACCAGGCGTATTCCGCCGGGCTCTCGGCCCCGTATTCCGGCCAGCGGGGGTCCTCGGCGGCCGACATGGTCCCGGCCAGGATCGCGGGGACGAGCTCGGGCGAGGCCCACTGGGAGTGGTACGGGACGGGGTGGACGAGGGTGGCGTCGGTGGTCATGGTGCAGAGTACCGATGACCGACCGCGCCGAATCAGGAGGGGACGAGGTGTCCCGCAGCATGCCGCAGCCCGACGACCCGAACCGGCCCGAGCCCCCCGTGCGACCGGCGGACCCGGCGGGGCTCATCGACGAACTCACCCGGTCCGGCGCCCGCCTCGACGCGACCCTGTCCGCACTCGGCGACGCCGAGGTGCGCGCACCGTCCCGGCTCCCCGGCTGGACCCGCGGCCAGGTCCTCGCCCACGTGGCGCGCGGTGCCGAGGCGTACACCTGGCTGCTGGCCGTCGCCCGCAACGGAGTTGAGCCCGGACCCGGGGCCGGGAGCGAGGCGTTGGCGCGGGCGGTGGCGGAGGCGGCGGCGCGCCCGGCGGACGCACTGGCCGCGGAGCTCCGGTCCTGCTCGGCTGGCTCAGCGGCCGGGCCACGGACGCCACGGTCGTGGTGACCGGCGCCGGGCCGGGCTGCGCACCGGCGCAGGGGCCCGCCGCGGAGGGTGCCACCGAGGGGACGGCGGTGTCCGTCGGGCGGTTGCCGGTCCCGCCGGTGTGGCCGCTGCCACCGGTGCCGGGATGGGACGAGGCAGCGGAGTCGGTCGCCTGAACGCGGCCGGGCGGCCTCGGCTTCCCCGCTGCGGCACCCGTCCCCGTGGCCCCCGTCATCCGGCGCGCGGCGGCTCCCAGACCGAGCAGTCGTGGGCGAAGTACACCCGGCGCGGGTCGAATGCGGCGAGCCGGTCAAGCCAGCGGCGGTAGCCGGGGAGCGGCGGCGCCATGCCGTCCAGGGCGGCTCGGCGGGCCAGCTGGTCGGAGGCGTAGTGGGACGCGAAGTCATGCGCCTGACCGGCCAGCACCACCGTGCCGTCGGGGCGGTGGAGGACCAGTGACTGGTGCCCGTCGGTGTGGCCCGGCGTCGGCACGATCCGGACGCCCGGCCAGATCTCGGCCTCCCCGGCGAGCTCCTCGTAGCACGCGCCGGGGAAGTCGATCAGCTCGTCGATGGTGTAGTCGCCGCGCCGCGCCGCGGCCAGCTCCACGTCCTGTACCAGGACGGGCTTCCCGGCCAGCAGGGGGTTGCCGCCGCAGTGGTCGAAGTGCAGATGGCAGTTGACGACGAGTGAGATGTCGGCCAGGGAGACGCCGGCACCGGCCAGCGCGGCCTGGAGCGGGCGGCGTTGCGGGCGGTAGTGCGCCTCGGTCTCCGGGTCGGCGGCTCCGATGCCGGTGTCGAAGAGGAGCAGCCCCCGGTCGTGCTTCACGAGGTAGGCGAGCGCGGGCTCCACCCGGGGCTCCGGGCCGCCGGTCTCCGACGCCGGTCGGACGAAGTAGCCCAGGTCGAGCCGGTGCACCGCCGGATGCGTTGAGGTCGTCTGCATGCCCCCATGGTCGCCGGACCGGCCGGCCGTCCGCAGCCGCTTTCCGGCGGCCACCGCCGACTCCACGGTCAACGGTGGCCGCGCCCGCCCCATCGGCGTCCGGCCCACAGGCGACCGGCCCGGGCTCCGTCAGGTCGTCCCGACGCACATCACATCGAGCCGGTGCGCAGCCGGAGCGGCGATCGCCAACTCCGGGCGCCACACGCTGAGGATCTGCGCGGACGGCGTGAACAGCGGCCCGGGCAGCGCCGTGGGGGAGTGCCACTCCCAGCGGCTGATGTGCTGCGGTTCCGCGACGTGCGGCGTCCCCTCGAAGCGGGTGACGAGGGACGCCATCGAGATGCGGTTCAGCCCCTGGACGTCGTCGTGCAGCATCGCGAAGACCCGCACATCGTCCGGTGCGGTGCGCAGACCCGTCTCCTCGTGGAGCTCCCGGGCCGCGGTGCTCCGCACGCCCTCGCCCGGATCGACCTTGCCGCCGGGCAACTCCCAGCTCCCCGCGCGGTGCAGACCGAGCAGGACCCGCCCGTCCGCGTCCAGCACGATGACGCCGACCCCGAACACCGTCTGCGCCTGCGGCGGTCGGTCCCCCCGCTGCCGGCTGGTCACCGCACCCGTATCCATGCCCGTTCCGCTGCCCATCCCGTGCCTTTCTCGGCTCTTTGGCGACCTGCCCCGATCCCGGGGCGGCAACACTTTCCCGCACATTCACCCACAGGAGTGGGTCACATCCACCGTTCAGGCCGAACCCGGCGCGTACAGCGGCCACAATGCGCGCATGACCGATGACTGGAAGCGACAGATCGACCGGCTGCACCAGGACCTGATGCGGCGCGACGACCCTGCCGAGTGGGTCGCGGAGGCGGACGCCGTGGACGCCTCCCGCCGCTATCCGGACCTCGCGCTCCGCGGCCCGGTCTTCGGTCTCGCCGTCCTCGACCCCGCGGACCCCGCGCGGAAGCCCGAACACGAGCCGGAATGGCGCCTGTTGAAACCCGTCACGGACGGAACCCCGCAGGACACCCGGGACACCCTCAACTCCCACCTGTGGTTCAAGGCCAAGGACGAGACCGACGATCCCGCCGTGCGGCGCGAACTGCTGGCCGCGGTCGCGCGGTTGGAAAGCGAACCGCTCGACGAACTGACGGTCTGCGACGCCCGCTACCGGGTCGTCCGCGGCGACGAGTTCGCCCGCACCGGCCGGAGCGGTCTGGAACCACCCCGGCCCACCGACCTCGAACCGGTCGACCGCACCTGGGAGGGCCGGTGCGGCACCACCCCGTCACCGGACCGGGACTTCGCCCTCGTCCCCGGCCGCGAGACCAGCCCCATGGCCGCGGCCATGAAGGTCGCGCTCCAGGGCTTCGCCTACTCCGGGACGCGCTTCCCCACCGCCGTCCGCGAAGAGTCCGAACGCGCCCGCACGGCCTACCCGGACGTCGTCCTGCTGCCGGTCGGCTTCGGCGTGGCCGAACGCCGCCACGGGGGCTGGCAACCGCGGGGAGCGCTGATGCCGACCCCGCACGAGGCACGGCGGCTGCTCGCCGACGCCATGGTCGAATTCTGGCCCGAGGTCTACAAGTTCAGCGACGCGGAACGGCAGCGCTACGCGCAGGCCGCCGAGGAGTTCAAGGCCGCCGGCCGCGCCAACGAGGTGCGGGTGGGCGACAAGGCGTTCCAGATCTGCCGCATCGAGCGGATGGTCCGCACCGGCCCCGACGGCCCGGAGTCGCCCCGTCCGTCGGACGTCGACGACTACGGCCCGACGAAGATCCACCCGACCATGGACGAGGACGGCACGCTCCACTACGACAGCTGAGCCCCGGCGAGCCCGGCCCTCGGCGTCGGCACCCTCGACTTCCCCTCCGGCACCCCCGCGACGATCAGGCACCCGGGCGCCGCCGCCCTGCCGCCCGCTGCGCGCCGTCCCCCGCCCGCACCGGCGACCACGGCCGCCACGGCCCGCACACCCCGCGCCGCACCACCGCTCAGCCGAGACCGCGGCGGGCCCGCTCGGCGTCGATGAGGTCGTCGGTCAGCTCCTCCGGGTCCACCGTGAACTCCAGCTCGTCGAGGGCGTCGTAGTCGGTCACGCCGAGCGGCAGACCGAACTCGGCGAGCTGGGCGGACAGCAGCGCGAACGCCCGCCGCTCATCGGGCTCGTCATGGTATTCGGCCTGGTCGGCGGCGCATGCCTCGGCGAGGGTGCGGCCGGCCATGCTCCAGTAGGTGAACTCGGTGTCGAGCTCGATGAGGGGCGTGGGGCCGTCCGCGGGCTCGTCCGGGTGGTGCCAGTAGCCGATCCAGCCCTTGCCGCCCTCGGCGACGAGCTTGACGTACCGGGCCATCTCCGCGGCCGCGGCGTTGACGGCCTGCATCTCGGGGTCGGCGCGCTCCTTCTCGCTGAGGTAGCTGGTGTCGAGGAGCGGGTGGAGCTGCCCGGGTTCGAAGAAGGTGAGGCCCAGCAGGTCAGCTATCTCCGTGCGGCCGCCCCACTCCGCCTCCAGCATCGCGCGCAAGTCGTCCGGGATCGGACGGCCGTCCAGTCGCTCGCGGGAGAACTCGGCGAGCCGCTCTTCGAACATGGTCCCTCGTCACTGTCGAAACCGAAGCAGGATGATGAGACGACCTTACGGGCGGCCACTGACAACCGGACCCCGCGTCATCCGCCCCCCCCGCACCGGTCGTCGACCACGTACGCGGTGAAGGCGGGCCCCGCATCGTTCCCGCCGCTGACGACGTTCGGCGCACGCCCGCCCGCACCGTGACCTGCCACCGCGGGCGGCCGGGCAGGTCGGCCGTTCGGCCGACCCGTCGCGCGCCGGTGCCTGCGTAACCTGCCGGAGTGGAACGTCACGCACCCTTCCCGCGCCGGGCCCGGTGGATGGCCACCGGCTCGCTGTCCCTGGTCCTCGCCCTGTTCTGGCTGGCCGACTGGGCGAGCGTCCAACCACTGACCGGCTATCCGCACAGCGCGGCGGACTTCGTCCCCCTGGCCACCGCGCCGCTGTTCGCGACGCTGCTGCTGATGCCCGACGGGTGGTCGACCGCAGGACGCCGGTCGGCGGTCGCGGCGGCCGGCTCGTGGGCGGTGACCGTGGCGCTCGCTCTCGTGCCCGGCCGGAGCGCCGCCGGGACGTGGGGCCTGCCGGAGACCGGGGCGCTGCTGGGCCTGCTCGTGCTCACCGCCCGGCGGGTCGAACCACCGCGGGTCGCCGTCGTCCTGTGCGCTGCACTCGGCACCGCCGTCGTCGCGGCCCCGCTGCGGCTCTGGCACCGCGGCGAATTCGTGAACTTCGCCTTCCTCCTCACCCTCGCCGTCGGCGCCGCCCTCGGCCTGGGCTGCTACCTGCGGGCCCTGGATGCCCGCCGGGCCCGCGCCGTCGTCGCCGTACGCGAGGGCGAACGGCGGGAACTCGCCCGCGACCTCCACGACTTCGTGGCCCACCACGTGACCGGCATCGTCATCCAGGCCCAGGCCGCCCGGACGATCCGTGAGACCGCCCCCGAGCGCGTCGACACCATGCTGCTCGGGATCGAGAAGGCGGGACTGGAGACGCTGGACTCGATGCGCCGCCTGGTCCGGGTCCTGCGCGAGGAAGAGGGCCGCGCGGTGCGCCCCGGTGAGCTCTACGCCGCGCTGGCCGAACTGGCCGCCGACTTCTCCCGGGGCGGCGGACCGGACGCCACGGTCCGGATCGGCGCAGCCGCCCGCCGCGCCCGCCTCGCACCCGAAGTGGAGACCTCCGTCCAGCGCGCGGTGCAGGAGGCCCTGACCAACGTGCGGCGGCACGCGTCAGGCGCGTCCACGGTGGCCGTCCGCGCAGCCCTCCGCACCGGGCAACTCGCCGTCGAGGTGAGCAACGGCCCGTCCGCCGAGCACGCCGCCGCACCCGCCGGGGGCCGCGGCGGCTTCGGACTGGTCGGCCTGCGCGAACGTGCCGAGGCGGTCGGCGGCTCGCTGACCGCCGGGCCGACGCCGGAGGGCGGCTGGCAGCTGACCGCGACGTTCCCGGTGCTCGACCAGGGCCCGGACGCCGACGCCGGCATGGCACGATCGGAACCGTGAGCCCTTACCCGACGTCCCCACCCGCGCCGGAATCCGCGCACCGGGCCCCCGCGACCCGCGTGCTCATCGCCGACGACCAGGAGATGGTCCGTACCGGCTTCCAGCTGATCCTCGACGCCCAACCCGACATCGAGGTGATCGCCGAGGTCGCCGACGGCGCGGCGTGCGTGGAGGTCGCCCGGCGGCTGCGGCCCGACGTCTGCCTGGTGGACATCCGGATGCCCAAGCTCGACGGCCTGGACGTCACCCGGATCCTCGCCGGACCGGACGCCACCGATCCGCTGCGGGTCGTCGTGGTGACCACCTTCGACCAGGACGACTACGTCTACGGCGCCCTCCAGGGCGGTGCCTGCGGATTCCTCCTCAAGGACGCCGGCCCCGGCCTGCTGGTCGAGGCGGTCCGGGCCGCGGCCCGCGGCGACGCGCTGGTCTCGCCGTCGGTGACGCTGCGGCTGCTGGAACGGCTCGGCCCGCACCAGGGCGCGGCCCCCGGCGCGGACACCGGCGGACCACCCGCGGGACCGCTCACGGACCGTGAGATGGACGTGGCCGGACTGGTCGCCCGGGGGCGCACCAACCAGGAGATCTGCCAGGAGCTCCACCTCTCCCTCGGCACCGTGAAGACGCACCTGGGGAGCATCCAGACCAAGTTGGGCGTCCGCAATCGCGTGGAGATCGCCGCCTGGGCCTGGGAAACGGGCGCCGTGCGGTCCCGCTGACCACCGGCCGCCGCCCTACCCGGCCGCGGGCCCGGCGCAGGGTCGGCCGTTCGGCCGAGGGCGACCGGGCGATTTCGGCCGAACGGCAGAGGCCACGGGCGCCCCCGCCGGCCGACCGTGGAGGCATGCAGCAGACCTCCACCCCGGCACCGCCCGCACCGGCCCCGGCGCCCGGCCGGCACCGCATCCGCGCCCTGGACGCCCTCCGCGGGTTCGCGCTGTGCGGCATCCTCCTGGTCAACGTCCCGCAGATCACCGACATGCGCTTCGGGCCGAGCACCGGGGGCCTGCACCCGGTCCGCGCCCTCTTGGACCTCACCGTCCAGGAACGCTTCTTCCCGATCTTCTCGTTCCTCTTCGGCATCAGCTTCGCGCTCTTCCTCGACGGTGCCGCCCGCCGCTCGGACCGGCCGCGGCTGCTCCTCGTACGGCGCCTGGCCGCGCTCGGCGTCCTCGGGGCGGCACACCAACTGCTGCACCCCGGAGAGGCGCTCACCCCCTACGCCGTCATCGGGCTGATCGTGCTGCTGCCCGCCACCTGGCTGCCCACCCCGCTCGTCCTCGGGGCCGGCGCCGCCCTCACCCTCGCCTCCGTGACGCTCGCCTCGGGCGGCATCCCCACGATCCCGGGCCTGTTCCTCCTCGGCCTCGCGGGCGCCCGTCTGGGCCTGCCGCGCGCCCTGGAGCACCGCACCGGCCGGCTCGCCGCGGTGCTCGCGGTGACCGCGCCGCTCGCGGCGGCGGCGGTCTGGTGGCAGTACGCCATCGATCGTGCCGATGCCCACGCCACCCGGGTCGCCGCCGGGGCCGGACTGCTGGCCGCCGTCGCCTACGCGGCCACCCTGCTCCTGCTGCTGCGCACCCGGCTGGGCACCCCCCTGTCCGCGGTGCTGGAACCGCTCGGCCGCATGGCGCTCACCAACTACCTGACCGCCACCCTCCTGGTCGTCGCGGCCGCCCCGGTGCTCGGTCTGCGGCACTCCCTCCACTGGGGCGCGGCCATGGCGTCGGCCCCGGTGATCCTCACCGTCCAGACGCTCTTCGGCCGCTGGTGGCTGGCCCGCTTCCGGTACGGCCCGGTGGAGTGGTGCCTGCGCTGTGTGACCTGGTGGGAACGGGTTCCCAACCGCCGCTGAACGGGACCGCGTTGCCCGGCGGCGTGCCCTGCCGGGGACGGCGGCCGGCCGTCGGAAAACTGCCGGAAAGCCGTCGGAAGGCCGCCGGAAATCCGTACTTCCCGGTGCCGGGCCGCGGCCATTTCCCGTGGGCGGGGCGCGCTTTGTACCGGCCGCATTCGCATCGGAATGCAAGACTCCCGAATTTACCCACCAAGGAGTGAATGCCGGGATGCGGAATCGTTTCGCCTGGTGATGCTCTCCGGGTGTCGACCCATACCTGGTGGCGCCGCGCCGCCACCACAACGGCCCTGATCATCGCAGCGGTTCTCCCCGTCGCCTCGACCCCGGCGATAGCCGATCCCGCTCCGCGCCCTGCCCCCGCCCCAGCCCCCGAACTGCGGCCCGCCGAGGCCGCGTTCGGTACCGTCCCGCTGAAACTCCCCGAGCCACCGTCCGAGGCGGTGGCACGCGCCGAACTCGCCGGACTGCACATCGCGGCCCCGCATTCGATGAACGGCTACAGCCGCGCGAAATTCCCGCACTGGATCAAGCAGTACGGGGAATGCGACACCCGCGAGGTGGTCCTCGCCCGGGACGGGGAGGACGTCAAGCAGGACGAGAAGTGCCGGGCCATTTCCGGCACGTGGTTCAGCGAGTACGACGCAAAGGTCTTCCACGTCTCCGGCCAGCTCGACATCGACCACATCGTGCCGCTGGCCAACGCCTGGCGCTCCGGTGCCGACGAGTGGACCACCCCCGAGCGCCGGGCGTTCGCCAACGACCTCGTGCACGCCCAGCTGATCGCCGTATCGGCCTCCTCCAACCGGCAGAAGGGCGACCAGTCACCGGACCAGTGGTCCCCGCCGCGGCACGCCTACTGGTGCACCTACGCCCGCGCCTGGACCGACGTCAAACACCTCTACCACCTGAACATCACCGAACCGGAGAAGGACAAGCTCACCGAGATGCTGGACACCTGCGAACAGTGACCACCCCCGAGCACCACGCACTCACCGACCGGGTCACGGCCGGCCCCGGTGGCGCGATGACGGTTCAGGTCGGCGTCATCACCGGCGACCTGACCGTCACCACCACCGCCAGGGGCGACGGGACCGCCGGCGTCGTCATCCAGTACACCGGCGCCGAGGAGTCCTACGACCTCGAAGGCGGCTCTGTCCGGATTCCGCCCGGGGGCATCGACGCGCTCCACCGGGCGGCGCTGGAGGCGGTGCGCGCCGGCGGTGCCGCCCAGATGCCCGGTACCGCCCCGCGTCCCTGACGCCGGCGCCCACCGGACACCCCGACGGGGGCCCGGCCGAACGGTCGCGGCCCCCGTGCTCCATGCCCCATGCCCCATGACCCATGACCCATGACCCGTGCCCGATGGACCGCGCGGCGCGCACCACGGCGAGGCCGGCGGGACCGGTGAGATCGACGGGATCGACGGGATCGGTGGGATCGGTTGGATCGGCGGGCTCGTTCTCCGTGTCCCCAGGGATACCACCCGGCACTGGCAGCGGCCCCGCCTTCGCACCAGCGAAGTGCGTCAGCCGCGTCCCGCCGCGGCCGCCTTCTCGTCGGCGTCCGCGAGCCAGAAGTAGAGCGGCGGGAGCAGGAGTTCAAGGGCCGACAGGGGGATCTGGAACCAGTGCGGCCAGCCGTGGGCGAGCAGCGACAGCACCCGGCCGACCCCGCCGAGCAGGAAGACCGCGGTCAGCAGCCGCACCGCCGCCGACGGGATCGGGGACTGCCGGGCCGCCCAGAGCCAGGCCAGCCCGAACCCGAGGAAGATCGCGTTGTAGAAGCGCTCCCGGCTGTCGACGGTGGCACCGGTCAGCTCCTCGCCCGGCACCGAGGCGATACCGAGCACCAGGTGGTACGCGCCGATCGCGACGCAGGCCACCCCCATCACCCAGGCCAGCCCCTTGAGCGCCTTCGCCTTGTCCATGCGCACCGTCCTCCTCGTCGTCCGGGCGTTGGCTCGTCCTGCGGTGCAGCGGACCCGTCATGGTGCGAAGCCGCGGACGTACCGCTTCTGCCAAGGGGTTTCCACGGCGTGCCGGTCGTAGTGCCGGCGGACGAACTCCACCGCCCGATCGGCGGGCACGCCGTCGAGGACGGCGAGGCAGGCCAGCGCGGTACCGGTCCGGCCGCGGCCGCCGCCGCAGGCTAGCTCGACGCGTTCCGCCGCCGAGCGGTCCCACGCTTCGCGGAACACCCGCCGCGCCTGCGCGCGGTCGCTCGGCAGGCGGAAGTCCGGCCAGCGCAACCACTGTGTCTCCCAAGGGACTTGGGGTGGTTGCTTGCCGAGCAGATAGACCGCGTAGGCGGGCGTCGGGCCGTCCGGGAGCGGCCGGCGCAGGCCGCGGCCGCGGATCAGTCGGCCGGAGGGGAGTTGGAGGACTCCGGGGTCGGTGGCGTTCCAGGTCTCGCGCACCCGTTCACCCTAGTTCTCCGGAGGGGGAGTTGGGCGGGAAGTCGAGGAGTCGGGGGAAGGGGCGCCCGCCCGCGGGAAGAGGTCGAACGGGTGTTGCGGCGAGGTTGGATTCGCAACTGGAAAGGCAACGGCAACCGCAATCGTGCCATTAACCGACTGTAGCGTTGGTGGATCGGTTCTGTGACGATGTACCGTCCCGGGACACGAGGTGGCCCTGGCAAGGCTGGGAACCGGTGCCAGGGCCACTCATTCGCATCCATCTCGTTCAAGGAGCGACAGATGCCCCCTGACCGAACACCTCACTGGCGCCTGAAGGCAGCCCAGTTGAAGCGCTACGAAGCTAACATCCCTCGCGGGGGCCCGGTTGAAACCGAGGACCGGCGTGACTTCCCGGTCAACGACCCGGTGGGCGGCCGGTCCGCGGTCCGGTTCGGTATCCGGTGCGACGTCCAACTCACCGCACCGCTGGGCGCGTTCCTCGCGATTCCGTATCTGGGGAACATCCTGGTGCGCGGTGCCGACGCCCACTGGGTGCCGGCCGTGGCGCTGGCCGTGCTGATCGCCGCCTGCCGCCCCCGTCTCCGCCACCAGCGCCGACGAGCCGGCTGACGCGGTACGGGGCGCAGCCGCCCGTCCCGGCGGACTGCGCGCGGACGGTGGTCCGAGACCCGGGCCCGCCGCGGCACCGGAGGTCCTTCCGGTGCCGCGGCGGGCCACCCGGCGCGGTGCCGGTGCCGCGCCGCGGCGCCGGACGGCCCGCGGCGCACGGCCGCGAAGCCGGCCGGCAAACCGCAAATCGCCCAATTCTGCGGCGAGTTCACGGTGGCACATCCCCCAGAAGGATTACAGCTGATGACTCCTAAGGATCCTGGACCGGTCCCCTGCGCCAGGACCGGTTGCCCCAACGAGGTGGAGAGCGGGTCCGGTCCCGGGCGGCGCCGGAAGTACTGCAGCGACTCCTGCGGCCGGGCCGTCCGCAAGATCCGCAGCTCGCAGCGGACGCCGGACACCAAGTCCCACGACGAGGACGCCCGCCAGGTCGCCGACGACATGGCCTGCCGGATCGCCGTGCTGCGGACCCAGATACGCGACGGCGACGCGCTCGCCGGACTGCGGCAGGTCGTCGAGCTCAGCAGCGACCTGGACTGCGTGACCGCCGCCGTGGTGCAGCAGGCCCGCGACCGCGGGCACAGGGGCCCGGCCATCGCCGAGGCCCTGCACGTCACGGTGGACAAGGTCGGCCGGGCGTACACGGCGGAGAGCATCGCCCGGAAGATCACCAAGCGGCGGGCGCGGCGCGCCGCGCTCGCCGCCACCGCGGCGGTGCCGCCGCCCGCCGGCCGCGCGGAGCCGCCGCCGGTCCCCGGCCGCCCGGACCAGCCGACCGTCCCGGGCCGCCCGGACCCGCTGACGCCCGCCGTCCGGACGGATGCCGAGCGGCGCCGGGCCGTCGTCGTCCGCACCTCCCCGTCGCGCCGCGCGCACCCGGAGGGCGAGGGTGGCGAAGGCGGGGGCAGAGCGGGCGGCGACGCGGCCGGGCCGGACAGCGGGCCACCGGGCCAGGACTCCCGCACCGCGCTCGCCTCGGCCCTGTCCCACCTCCAGCGCGCCGGCGACAAGACGCTCCGGGCGCTGGCGGACGAGGTGCGGGTGAGCGCCTCGTACATCTCCCGGATCCTCTCGGGTGAGCGCAGCCCCTCCTGGAAGATCACCCGCCGGATGGTGCACGCCTGCGGCGGCGACCCGGAGGCCGTCCGCCCCCTGTGGGACGCCGCCCACGGGCGGCGCCCGGCCCGCGCCGGAAGCCTGCACGCGGCACTGCGCGGGCTGTACCTGTCCGCGGCCTGCCCGGACGCCACGCAGATCTGCCTCTCCAGTGGAAACGCCCTCACCGAGCGCGAGGTCAAGGGGCTGCTGCACGGCTCCCTGGTCCCGGACTGGGAGACCGTCGGTGCGGTCGTCGGCGTCCTGCACGGCCGTCCGGACGACATCCGTCCGCTCTGGGACCACGCCAGGCTCACCCAACTCTCGTGTCTTTCCTACGGGTTGGCGCCGGAGCGCCGTACGCCGCGGGCCGAGGCGTTCGGATGACGCCGGCCGTCTCCCGTGCGCCGGCCCGGGGCGACCGCCGGCCCGCGACGCCCGCTGCTCCGCCCGCGGTCGCCCTGCCGCCCGCCTTCGAAGCCTTCTACGCCCTGCACTATGCCTGCTATCTCGGCTATGCCCTGGCCCACGTGCCGGAACCGGCCGCGTCCCGGGTCCTGGGAGAGGCGATGGGCGAGGTCGTCATCCGGTGGGCCGACATCGTCCGCCGGCCCAACCCGGCCGCCTGTGCCTGGATCCTGGTGAGCGCCCGCATAAGGCAGCGGAGCGAGGGGCCGGGGCGCGACCTGGCGGACCTGGCGTTACGTCACCGTGCGCAGCCGGCGTTACGCCATCCCGCCCTGGAATACGACGCGTTCGTCCTGCACGATGTGCTCGGCCACTCGGTGGAGGACACCGCGGAGGCGATGGGGGAGGAGATCAGCCGGGTCCGCTACGCGCTGGCCGCGGGGCGCGGCCGGGCGCTGCCGGAGGCCATGGGGCACCCGCCCGCAAGCCGCCTGCCGGGCCCCGCCCGCAATACCCCGCACGAGTGACCCGAGCTGTTCGAGTGGTCGGAGGTGCTCGGAGGTCAGGTCCCCCACGGCCTCCCGCGAGCGGGGGAACGTCTGTTCAATGTGTGCCCCCGGATTGCCCGTTACGGGGGCCCGTGCGGGCCGTTCTTTAGGGCACCTGTGCCCCTCGTGTGCCTCGGAGGAGGAGGGCGGGCCGGGACGCCCGTGCCTGAGCGGGGCCCGGTTCCGTTCGAATTCCCCTCCGGTGGCGCGTCCGGGCGCGGCGCGCGGTTGACACCGCGGGATCCGGAGCGGCCCGCCCCACGGGGTCGGCCGCCCCGGCGGTGCCGCGCCGGCGGCGGGCACGAGCCGATGACCGTGGAAGGGGAACGAGAACCATGCGGATGAAACGCGTTGGGGGAGACGACCCGGTACGGAAGGAGAAACCCGGGCCGGTGACCGGCGAGGAGCCGACCGGCGGCGAGGAGTTGCAGTACGTCGACCGGACCGGCAGCCGGGAGCGGGCCGGGCGGCAGATCCGGCTGGTGGACATGGCGCGGCGGCTGCCGCAGTTGGTGCGGCGGTCGGTCGCGTTGGCCTGGCGGATCGACCGCTGGGCGGCCCTGGGACTGCTTCTCTGCCAGGCCGCCTCGGGCGCGATGCAGGCGCTCGGTCTGCTGGCGGTCAGCGGGACGATCACGGCGCTGCTGTCCGGCGGGGACATCTACGGACGGCTGCTCGGGGCCTGGCCGTCGGTGCTCCTGCTGGCGGTCGCCGCCGGGGTGCGGGCCGCGCTCGGGATCGTGGTGGTCTGGCTGTCGTCGCGATTGGGGCCGCAGATGTCCCGGGAGGCCGAACTCCGGCTGCTGAAGGCGGTCACCGAGGTCGAGTTGACGGCGTATGACGCGCCCGGGTTCACCCACCGCAAGGAGGCGGCGGACCGGGGTGCGGAGATCGTCCAGGACCTGGTCGCGGAGGGGCAGGACCTGATCGCCTCGGTCGCCTCCCTGGCCGCCGGCGCGGCGGTGCTGACGGCGCTGCACCCCGCGCTGCTGCCCCTGTTGGCGCTGGCCAGCCTGCCCCAGGCGGTGGCCCAGGTGGGCGCGGCCCGGGTGCGGTACCTCGCGCGGCTGCGCGCCGGTGGCGACTACCGCCTGCTGTCGATCCTGCGCTGGCACGTCTGCGACCGGTACGCCGCCGACCAGGTCCGGGCCGGCACCATGGCCGACTTCCTCGTCGGGCGCTACCGCCAGATCACCGAGCGCATCAACCGCGCCGACCGGCGCGCGGCGAACACCGGGGCGCGGATGTCCGCGGTGGGCGCGGTCTGCGGCGGGTTGGCGTCGACGGCGGTCTGGGGCGCGGTGGTGTGGCTGCTGGCCACCGGCCGGATGAGCGTCGGGCACGCCGGTACCGCGGTGTTCGCGCTGCAGACGGTCGGGTCGGCGCTGCGCGGCCTGGTCGCCGGGGGCGCCCGCATCATGCGCACCGGGCTCTACATGGACGACTGGTCGGAATTCCTGGCGGAGGCCGGCGGATTCCGGATGCGCCGCGGCACCGCCGTGCCCGCGGCCCCGCGCGAGATCCGCGTGCGGGATCTCGTCTTCCGGTACGAGGAGGCGGCTCAGGACGCGCTGCGCGGCGTCTCGTTCACCCTGCGGCGCGGTGAGGTCGTCGCCCTGGTCGGCTACAACGGCAGCGGCAAGACCACGCTGGCCAAGCTGCTGAGCGGGCTGTACCTGCCGACCACCGGGGCGGTCACCTGGGACGGCGTGCCCACCGGCGACCTCGATCCGCACGCCATGTGGACGCAGGTCGCGCTGGTGCCCCAGGAATACGCGCGCTGGCCGCTGACCGCCCGCGAGAACATCACCCTGGGCCGGTCCACCGAGGGCGGCGACGCCGATGTGCACGCCGCCTGCGCCCGGTCCGGTGCCGACGAGGTGGTCACCGAACTGCGGTCCGGGCTCGACACGGTGCTGGCCCGCGACTGGCTCGGCGGGCAGGAGCTCTCCGGCGGGCAGTGGCAGCGGATCGCCCTCACCCGGGCGTTCCACCGGCCGGCCGGACTGCTCGTCCTGGACGAGCCGACCTCCGCACTGGACCCGCTCGGTGAGCACCGCATCTTCGCCGGTCTGCGGGAGGTCGCGGAGACCCGAGCGGTGGTCCTGATCACCCACCGGCTCACCAATGTGGCGGTGGCCGACCGGATCCTGGTCCTGGACAAGGGCCGGGTGGTGCAGCACGGCACGTTCCCCGAACTGGTCGAGCAGCCGGGGATGTTCCGTGAACTGTGGACCTATCAGCACACGCGGGACGTGCACCGGCCCGAGGGGGACGGCCCGTTCGCCACGGAGGTGGTCCCGCTGGATCCGGCGGAAGCCGTGGACGGGGCGCGCCGGCCCGAGGTGACCAGCACCGTGGCGCTGCTCGTCAACGACCGCGGACAGTACCTCCTCCACCTCCGGGACGCGCACAAGGTGATCTACGACCCCGGCACCTGGTCGCTGCCGGGCGGCGCCCCGGAAGCGGGCGAGACCGCTTACCAGGCGGTCACCCGGGAGCTGCGCGAGGAGGCCGGGTTGACGGTGCCCGACCTGGTGCCGTTCGCGCTGCTGCGGCTTTCGGGGCCGGACGGCACCGTTCGCGGGTGCATCCAGGTGTTCCTCGGGCACTGGAACGGTGATGCGGCCGTGCTGCCCCTCACCGAGGGGGTGCTGCTGCACTGGTTCGACGTCGGGACGCTGCCCCGGCTGACGATGTGCGACTGGGCGGCGGAGGCCGTCCGCCGCCACCAGGTCGAGCTGTGCGGGGCCGTCGACGGCTCTCCCGACCGGAGTTGACGGGACGGGCCCGGGCCGCCGCGCCGGCGGTCCGGGCCCGGCTCGCGCGCCGCGACGGCCGAGGCGAGTGCGGCGAGTGCGGCACCGCGCGGGGGATCAGGCCAACAGGGCACTGGTGCACGGCAGTACGAGGCGCTTGACTCCTGATCCATGAGACGAGCGCTTCTCGCTTTGTGTGCCGCCGTCGTCGGACTGGTGCTGGGCATGGTCCCGGCCGGGGCCGCGACGCCGCCCACCGAGTTCGGCAACGACTGGCACGACCCGATCACCGCGGGTCCACCCGTGTCCGTCCCCGACACTCCTTCCTGCAGCGTCACGGTCGCCGACACCGCGTTCCGTGACTACACGCCCTACAAGGGCACCTACATACCGCCCGGCGACACCGGAGACCCCGGAAGCCCCAAGACCACCGAAAACGCCGAAAAGTGCGGCCACCGCTGGAGCAAGGTCGTCCTGAGGCTCGAAGGATCCGTGGCCGGGCGGCAGTTCGACCGCCTCGGCTATCTGCACATCGGCGGCGTGGAGGTCCTCCGCACCTCGACCCCGGAACCCTCGCCCCAGGGCATCGCCTGGCACGTGGAGAAGGACGTCACGCGGTACGCCTCCGTGCTGCGTGCGCGGCAGCCCGTCGAGATGCTGATCGGCAACACCGTGGACGGCACCTACACCGGCGTCATCAAGGTCAAGGTGACGCTGACCTTCTACGCGGCGCAGGGCCGCGTGAAGGCGGCCGCCGCGCCCGACAAGGTCCTCACCCTCCAGGGCGCCCACACCCAGGACGCGGTGTACCAGGGTCAGTTGACCACGCCGCGCAACAGTGAACGCATCGTCGCCGAGGTGTACGCCACCGGATCCGGCGGCGGCTGCGAGGAGTTCTGGTACCTGACCGTGCCGGACGCGGCGCCGTACTCCTGCCGCACCAAGGACGGCCCGTACCGCGAGGTGCAGGTGCGGATCGACGGCAGGCTCGCCGGTATCGCGGCGCCCTTCCCGACCGTGTGGACCGGCGGCTGGTCCAATCCCTTCCTGTGGTACGTGATCCCCGGCCCGCGGGCCTTCGACGTCCGGCCGCTGGAATACGACCTCACGCCGTTCGCCGGGGTGCTGAACGACGGGCGTCCGCACCAGGTCGCGGTGTCGGTCACCGGGCTGCCGGCCGGGCAGAGCGGCTGGAGCACCCCCACCAACATCCTCGTCTGGCAGGACGCCGGGGCGGCCCGGGTGACCGGCGCGCTGGTCACGAACCAGGCGGGCGATCCGGTCGACAAGACGGCCTACGAGCCGGGCGCCGAGCGCCGGTTGACGGCCGAGGGCGGGCATGCGCTCACGGTCGCGGGATACCTCGACACCTCGCACGGCCGGGTCACCACGACCGTCACGCGCCGGCTCGCCGCGAACTCCACCCACCGCTGGAACGCGGACGAGACGACCGACGCGCTCCGGGCACGCTGGCACGACGCGGAAACGGTGACGGTAGGCGGCCGGGGGCCCGCGACCACCACCCGTACCCAGCGCACCTACACCATGGACGGCGCGACGACCGTGGACGCGGGCAACCGGCTGCGTACGACCATGACCATGGGCGACCGCGCGGACCTCGCCACCCTGCGCGGCGGACGGCGCACCGACTGGTCGCTGCTGGACGACACCTACACCGGCGACGCCGCGTACAACCAGAACGTGCCCCGCGATCAGCGGCACGCCACCGGAGTCTCGCGCGAGCGCTACCGCCTGCACGGTCCTGGCTCCTGCTACGACCGGACGTTGGCCACGGTGCAGGGGGAGTTGACGGAGGACCGGTACGGCTGCTGAGCCGATGATGGGTGCGGTCGGCGTTGCCGCGGGCATTTGCTGCGTCGCGAAAGTGAAACAAAGGGGGCTGACTTTCGGTCGACTTCGGCGAAGTGTGGCCGGAGGGCCGTCGCCGCCTTCCCTCTTGGCGCACGTTCCGTAATAGGTTTCCTACTCACCGCAGTCGGCGGGGCAGGCCCGCCGCCGAGATCTGTCCGTCCACGGAGGAAGCGATGCCGCAGGGAACCATCGTGCTGTTCAACAAGAGCGACTGTGTGGGCATCATCGCCGATGAGCGCGGAGAACGGCTCCCGTTCTCGGGTATGGAGACCCAGACCACCGACGTCGGTCAGCAGGTCGTGTTCGATGTGCACGGCGCGAAGGCCACCAATGTGATGGCATTGCGCTGACGGTCCGGTGGCCGTGGACGGCGTCGCCCCCGGGCCGTCCACGGCCACCGCCACGACGGTGGCGGCCGGTCCGCCCGGCCCCGCGCAACGCCGCGGTGCGGGGCGGACGATGTCATTGCCGGCGCACAGTCGGCGGGCGTCAGGCCACCGAGCCTTCGGTCCAGGCCCGGTCGAGGATCGCGTCCACCGTCTCGTCGACGGTCTGCCGCGAGGTGTCCAGCCACAGCCCGAGGTCCCGGGGCGTCTCGGCCCGCAGCAGCACGTCCAGGTCGGCGACGCTCCAGTCCGGTCCGTACGCGGTCTTGGGGCGGGCCGCCTCCCGTGCCGCGACCGTCTCCGGATCGGGCAGCAGGGCGACGACGGCGAGCGGGCGGGTCGCGATGTCGCCGGCCAGCTGGGCGAGGTGCTCGCCGAGGAGGATGTCCTGCACGACGACGGTGAAACCGGCCCGGGCGTACGCGTCCGCGCTGGTGGCCGTCAGTCGGTGCCGCAGCCGCAGTTGGGCGAGGGCTTCCTCCCCCCCCGCGTCCGGGGTCATACCGACCTGGCCGCGGATGATGTTGCGGCGGAAGCCGTCACCGCGCAGATGGACCGACCGGGGCAGCCGCTCGGCGAGGGCCTGCGCCACGGTGGACTTGCCGGCCGCCTGGATGCCGGTGATCACCACGATTCCGGGTGCCAGCCAGGGGCCTTGCGGGGTGACCCGCCCGCGGGCGGTGTCGGGAACGTTCGCGGTCATGACGCCGATTATGTGCGCCGCCGCCCCGCCGGTCCCGCGATTTTCTCCCGCCGAAGGCGGCCGCCGGGGGACACTCCGACGCTCCCGCACCCGGTCCGCCCGGCCGCGGCCGGGCTCCGTATGCTCGCCCTACCGGAGCCGGGAGCCGACCACTTCCGGAGGGAGGAAGGCGGACATGACGACCACCTACTACCAGGATCGCTGGATCACCTGCACCCCGGACGCGCTGCGGATCCGCGGCTACTACTTCCCGTGGGGCACCAAGACCATCCCGTACAGCGCGATCCGATCGGTGCGGCGGGTGGAGATGGGGGCCCTGACGGGGCAGGGTCGCATCTGGGGCAGCGGGCATCCCCGGTACTGGGCCGGCCTGGACCCGCGGCGGATGGCCAAGACCACCGCGCTCGTCCTCGACGTCGGCCGCTACGTCCGGCCGTTCCTCACCCCCGACGATCCGGACGCGATGGAGGCGGTGCTGCGCGAACGGATGCCGCCGGACTCGACGGCGGGCGGCGCCGGCCGGCGGTAGCGGCTGCCGCGGGCCGGTAGCGAGACCACGACCAGACCGCCGAGCAGCAGGGCCGCGCCGAGCGCCGCCGGTACGGTCGGCCGCTCGCCGAGCAGGGCGATGCCCAGGACGGTGGCGACCAGCGGTTCGCCCAGGCTCAGTGTCCCCGTGGTGGCGGCGCTGATCCGGGTGACGCCGCGGGTGAAGAGCAGGTAGCCCAGTGCGGTGGTGCCCAGCGCCAGCCAGCCGATCAGCAGCAGTGCGCGGGGGGTGGCCAGTCCGTCGGGCGCCACCAGCAGCCAGGGGGAGACCAGGAGGCCGGCGCCCAGGACGCTCACCGGTGCGGCGGCGGTGGTGTCGGCGCCGCAGCGGGCGAGCCGTTTGGTGGCCGTGATGTAGAGGCCGAAGGCGGCGCCGGCCCCGATGCCCAGCAGTACCCCGGGCAGCTCGGCGCGGGCCGCCGCGCCGGGGACGAGGAGCAGGGCGATCCCGGCGACGGAACAGGCCGTGCTGCACCACCAGTTGGCGGTGAGGCGCTCCCGCATGAACTGCCGGGCGCACAGCCCGGACACCACGGGTACCGACCCGAAGGCGACCGCGGTCGCCAGTGCCGCCCCCATCCGCTCCACCGCCTCCAGGAAGCAGATCTGGAAGGCCACGGTGACGAGGATGCCCACCGCGGTCCAGCCCCGGGCCGCGGGGTGCCGGAGCGTCCGCAGGCCCGGGGGCCGGGCCGTGCACAGGCCGAGGACCAGGCCGCCGAGCAGCATCCGGCAGGCGCCCAGGCTCACCGGTGACACCCCGGTGTCGGCCAGGAGTTGCGCGGGTCCGACGGTGCCCCACAACACCGCCGCCGCCGCTACGGGCACGCTTCCGCCGAGCCGGTTTCCGCCGTCCGCCGTCATGGTCCTCGCTCCGACGTGCCGGGCAGGATCCGCGGCCCGGAAGGCCGCGGCGGAGCACCCGACGGATCCTGCGCCCGACGGTAGCGAGTCGGGGCCGCGACCCGCATCGGGGGAAGCTCCCAACTTCCGTGCGGGGGCGCGGTGGTGGGTGGTGGCTTCGTACGGACGGCGGGGAGCGGTGGCTCGGGCGGGTCAGGCGGTGGCGGCGGGTTGGACGGCTCGGGCGAGTTCGCGGCGGAGGCGCATGAAGGGGCGCGGGCGGTTGAGGGCGAGGACGGCGGTGGTGCGGCCGTCGCGTTCGTAGCGGGCGAGGAAGCTGCGGTCGTCCGGGGAGCCCTCGACGATGCGGGGCACGTCGCCGGGCCGGTACCGGCCGGCGAACTGGATGCGGACGCCGTACTGGTCGGACCAGAAGTAGGGGAGCGCGTGGTGGGTGCGGGCGGTGTGGCCGGCGAGGAGGTTGTGTACGGCGGTGGCGGCCTGTTCGGTGGCGTTGGTCCAGTGTTCGGCGCGGGCGCCGGCCACCTGGGCGACGTCGCCGGCGGCCACGACGGCGGGGATCGGGGTGACGCAGCCGGCGTCGCAGCGGACGCCGTCGCCGAGCGGCAGGCCGGAGCCTTCGAGCCAGCCGGTCGCGGGGCGGACGCCGATGCCGGTGACGACGACGTCGGCGGGGAGCAGCCGGCCGTCGGCGAGTTCCACGGCGGTGACCCGGTCGTCGCCGCCCGCACTGCGCAGCCCCCGGACGCCGGTGCCGGTGAGCAGGGCGACGCCGTGGTCGCCGTGCAGTCGGGCACACAACTCGGCCATGGTGTGCCCGAGTTGGGGGACGAGGGGAAGTGGTGCGGCCTCGACGACGGTGACCTGGTGGCCGAGGGCGGCGCAGGACGCGGCGACCTCGGCGCCGATGAAGCCGCCGCCGATGACCACGACCCGGGCCGGGCCGCCGCCGGTCAGGTCGGCGCGCAGGGCCCGGGCGTCGTCGAGGGTCCGCAGGGTGTGCGAGCCGGCCGGAGCGGGGCCGGGGAGGCGGCGCGGGGCGGCGCCGGTGGCGAGCACGACACCGTCGGTGGTGAGGGTGCGGCCGGTGTCGAGGCGGATGGCGCGCCGGTGGGGGTCGAGGCCGGTGGCGCGGGTGCCGAGGAGCCATGCCGCGTCGAGTCCGGCGATCTCTTCGGCGTCGGTGAGGGCGAGTTGGGCCTCTGCGGACGCGGTCTCTGCGGACGGGGTCCCGGTGTCCGGGGCGGTGTCCGGTGCGGTGGCCGGTGCGGTGAGGAATCCCTTGGAGAGCGGCGGGCGGTCGTACGGGAGGTGCTGCTCCGCCCCGACGATCGTGAGGTGGCCGTCGTAGCCCTGGGCGCGCAGGGCCCGTGCGGCGTACAGCCCGGCCAGTGAGGCTCCGATGACGGTGACCGACTTCATGCGGCGGTGCCTTCCTCGGCGGTGAGGTGGACGTAGACCATGCCGTCCTCGACCGTCACGGGGTGGGTGCGGACGGGGCGGCGGGCGGGCAGGCAGGTCGGCGCTCCGGTGCGGAGATCGAATGAAGCGGCGTGCAGCGGGCATTCGACCAGACACCCCTCCAGCCAGCCGTCCGCGAGTGAGGCGTCCTGGTGGGTGCAGGTGTCGTCGATGGCGTACAGCTCTCCGTCGGCGTGGAAAACGGCGATCGGAGGCGTGGTGTCGAGGCGAACGGACTCGCCGGCGGGCAGATCAGCGAGGTGGCAGACGGGTATCACTGGGCCCCCCTGTTACTGTTCGGTACTATCGAGTTTCGCAATCCGCACGACAGAGCGTTATGCGCAACAGAATCCAGACGGGGGCGCGGCGCGTCAAGCGTTCCCCGGGAAAGCCGGCCCGATCGGGCCGCTGGATGGTGGCAGCGAGCTGGGTGGTGACACGGACCTATGACGAAAACGGCCAAGGCGGAGGCGCGGGGGGAGCGGCAGCCGGCGGGCGGGCCGGACCCGAAGCCGCACGACACCGTGGCGGAGAAGCCGCCCAGAGGTGCGGTGAGCGCGGTCCAGTCGGTGGACCGGGCGGTGACCGTGCTGGAGATCCTGGCCAGACTCGGCGAGGCCGGGGTGACCGAGATCGCCGACGAGCTGGGCGTGCACAAGTCGACCGCGTTCCGGCTGCTGGGCGTGCTGGAGAACCGCGGACTGGTCGCCCAGGAGCAGGAACGCGGCAAGTACTACCTCGGCGCCGGGGTGTTGCGGCTGGCCGGGGCCGCGGCCGTCCGGCTGGACATCTCCCAGGAGGGTGCGGCGGTCTGCCGGACGCTCGCCGACGAGTTGGGCGAGACGGTCAACATCGCGGTCCTGGAGAGCGATGCCGCGGTCAACATCATGCAGGCCCGTGGACCGGCGTCGGTCACCGCCCAGAACTGGCTCGGCCGGCGGACGCCGCTGCATGCCACGTCCAGCGGCAAGGCGCTGCTCGCGTACCAGCCGTCTCCGGTCCAGGAGGCCGTACTGGCGCGGAAGTTGCCCCGGCTGACCGAGCGGACCGTGACCTCCGCGGTCGCGCTGCGCGACCAGTTGGCCGAGGTCGTCGAGCGGGGCTTCGCGGTCGCGGTCGAGGAGCTGGAACTCGGGCTGCGCGCGGTCGCGGCACCGGTCCGGGCGCACGACGGTTCGGTGATCGGCGCGATCAGCGTGTCGGTGCCCGCGTACCGGCTGGACGACGAGCGGCTGCCGGAGGTGGTCAAGCGCACCGTCGCCGCTGGTGAGGAGCTCTCCCGGCGGATGGGGTACGCCTGTTGACGGGATCCGGGCGGAGCGGGCGCGGCGCCCGCTGACCGCCGGGTGACGGTCGTCCGCGGCGGGGCCGGGTGGTGCCATCCGGCCCCGCTTCCGTGTGCACGGGGCGTGCGCGGGCGGTGCGCCCCGCGTTCGGATGCGTAACCAGCCCTTTACAAACCGCTAGCGCGCACCTCTTGACGGTGCCGATACGCCGTTCCCAGTATGTCTCCCATCGCGCAACCAGTCGTGCAGGGCGCAACACTGAGGGGTAGGGCATGCCACACCGAGTCCATGCCGTCGTCGCGGCGAAGAAGGGCGCACCCGTCGGTCCCCAGATGATTCTGGTCCCGGATCCCGGCCCGGGAGAAGTGCTCGTCGACGTCCAGGCCTGCGGCGTCTGCCACACCGATCTGCACTACCGCGAGGGCGCCGTCGGCGACGCGTTCCCCTTCCTGCTCGGCCACGAAGCGGCCGGGATCGTCGAGGCCGTGGGCGACGGTGTCACCGACCTCGCGCCCGGTGACTACGTGGTGCTCGCCTGGCGGGCGCCGTGCGGCGGGTGCCGGTCCTGCCGGCGCGGCCGACCCTGGTACTGCTTCGACTCCCGCAACGCCGCCCAGCCGATGACCCTCCTGGACGGCACCCCGCTCAGCCCCGCCCTCGGCATCGGCGCGTTCGCCGAGAAGACCCTGGTCGCCGCCGGACAGGCCGTCAAGGTCGATCCCTCGGCCCGGCCCGAGGCTGCCGGGCTGATCGGCTGCGGGGTGATGGCCGGCTACGGCGCCGCCGTCCACACCGGAGCGGTCGGCAGCGGCGACACGGTAGCCGTCATCGGCTGCGGCGGCGTCGGCAACGCCGCCATCGCCGGCGCCTCGATCGCCGGGGCCCGCCGCGTCATCGCCGTCGACATCGACGAACGCAAACTGGACGGCGCCACCCGCTTCGGTGCCACCCACACCGTCAACTCCCGCCGCACCGACCCGGTCGAGGCGGTCCGGGAACTGACCGGCGGGCACGGCGCCGACGTGGTCATCGACGCGGTCGGCCGCCCCGAGACCTACCGCCAGGGCTTCTACATGCGGGACCTCGCCGGCACCCTGGTCCAGGTCGGGGTGCCCGACCCCGCCATGAAGATCGAACTGCCGCTCATCGACCTCTTCTCCCGCGGCGGCGCGCTGAAGTCCTCCTGGTACGGCGACTGCCTCCCCAGTCGCGACTTCCCCGTCCTCATCGACCGCTACCTCAGCGGCCGGCTCGACCTCGGCGGATTCGTCACCGAGACCATCGCCCTGGACGGCGTGGAGGCCGCCTTCGACAAGATGCGGGACGGCCGGGTGCTGCGCTCGGTGGTGGTCCTGTGACCGGCCCGCTGCCCAACCCCGCCGACGCCCGCGTCGTCGTCATCGGAGCCGGCATCGTCGGCTGCTCGCTCGCCGACGAGCTCACCGCCCGCGGCTGGCGCCGGGTCACCGTCCTCGACCAGGGCCCGCTGCCCGCCCCCGGCGGCTCCACCTCACACGCCCCCGGCCTGGTCTTCCAGACCGGACCGTCCAAGACCATGACCGAGTTCGCCGCCTACACCGTCCGCAAGTTCGGCTCCCTCGACGTGGACGGCCTGCCCTGCTTCAACCCCGTCGGCGGCCTGGAGGTCGCCACCACCGAGGCCCGCTGGGCCGACCTCCACCGCAAGGCCGGCCTCGCCGCGTCCTGGGGCGTCCGCGGCGAACTCGTCGACCCCCAGCAGTGCAAGAAGCTCTGGCCGATGCTCGACGAGCGCATGCTGCACGGCGGCTTCCACACCCCCGACGACGGCCTGGCCCGCGCGCTGCTCGCCTGCCGCGCGCAGCGGGCCCGCGCCGAGCGCCGCGGCGCCCGCTTCCTGGCCCGGCACACCGTCACCGGCATCGAGCGCGCGGCCGGCCGGGTCACCGGCGTCGTCACCGACCGCGGCGCCTTCCCCGCCGACCACGTCGTCTCCGCCGCCGGCTTCTGGGGACCGGTGATCGGCGCCCTGGCCGGAGTGGACGTCCCGCTGCTCCCGCTGGCCCACCAGTACGCCACCACCGCACCGCTCCCCGAACTCGACGGCGCCAACGACCCGCGCACGGAAGCCGGTAGGCCGATCCTCCGCTTCCAGGACCGCGACCTCTACTTCCGCGAGCACACCGACCGCATCGGGATCGGCTCCTACGCCCACCGGCCGATGCCCGTCGACCCCTTCACCGTCCCCGCCTTCGACGACGCCCCCGTCATGCCGTCCTCGCTGCCCTTCACCGAGGAGGACTTCGCCCCCAGCTGGCAGGACAGCGTCGAACTGCTGCCGGCACTGGGCGCGTCCCGGGTGGCCGACGGCTTCAACGGGGTCTTCTCCTTCACCCCCGACGGGATGCCGCTCCTCGGCGAAACCCGCGCCCTGCGCGGCTTCTGGCTCGCCGAGGCGGTCTGGGTCACCCACTCCGCCGGCGTCGCCAAGGCGGTCGCCGAATGGATGACCGACGGCCGGCCCGCCACCGACGTCCACGAATGCGACCTCACCCGCTTCGAGGACGCCCAGCGCTCACCCGCCTACACGCAGGAGCGCGGCGCCCAGAACTTCATCGAGGTCTACGACGTCATCCACCCCCTCCAACCCATGGCGCAACCCCGCCCGCTGCGCACCAGCCCCTTCTACCCGCGCCAGCAGGAACTCGGCGCGTACTTCCTGGAGGCCGGCGGCTGGGAACGCCCCCACTGGTACGAGGCCAACGCCCCGCTCGCCGAAGGACTCCGGCTCCCCGAACGGGACGCCTGGTCCGCCCGCCACTGGTCGCCGATCGCCGCCGCCGAGGCCGCCGCCACCCGCGAGCGGGTCGCCCTCTACGACATGACCCCGCTGCGCCGCCTGGAGGTCACCGGGCCCGGCGCGCTGGCCTTCCTCCAGCGCATGACGACCAATCAGCTGGCCAAGAAGCCCGGCTCGGTGACCTACACCCTCCTGCTCGACGAGGCCGGCGGCATCCGCTCCGACCTCACCGTGGCCCGGCTCGCCCCCGACCGCTTCCAGGTCGGCGCCAACAGCGGAGCCGACCTGGACTGGCTGCTGCGGCACGCGCCGGACGACGTCGGCGTCCGGGACATCACCTCCGGGACCTGCTGCATCGGCGTCTGGGGTCCGCTCGCCCGGGACCTCGTCCAGCCGCTGACCCGCGACGACTTCTCCCACGGCGCCTTCGGCTACTTCAAGGCCAAGCAGACCTACCTGGGCCACGTCCCGGTCACCGCGCTGCGCCTGAGCTATGTCGGTGAACTCGGCTGGGAGCTCTACACCACCGCCGACCTGGGGCTCCGGCTCTGGGACACGCTCTGGGAAGCAGGCCGGGAACACGGCGTGATCGCCGCCGGCCGCAGCGCCTTCAACAGTCTCCGCCTGGAGAAGGGCTACCGTTCCTGGGGCCACGACATGACCACCGAACACCACCCCTACGAGGCCGGACTCGGCTTCGCCGTCCGCCCCGCCAAGGGCGACTTCCTCGGCCGGGCCGCGCTGGCGGGCCGCAGCGAGGAGACCGCCGCCCGCAAACTCACCTGCCTCACCCTCGACGACCCCGCCGCCAACGTCCTCGGCAAGGAACCGGTCCTCGTCGACGGCGCCCCGGCCGGCTACGTCACCTCCGCCGCCTACGGCTACACCCTGGGCCGGACCGTCGCCTACGCCTGGTTGCCGGCCGCCGCCGCGGTCCCCGGCACCGCCGTCCACATCGCGTACTTCGGAGAGAAGATCGCCGCGACCGTCGCCCAGGAACCCCTCTTCGACCCGCAGATGACCCGTATCCGCCGCTAGGCCGTGCCCGCAAAGTCCCGACTGCCGTCCCCGTCGTCCAGCCCCCGTCGTCCAGCCCCCGTCGTCCAGCCCCTGTCGTCCGACTCCCGCGCCGGCCGACCGCCCCGCGTACCTCCGCCGGCCGGCGCGCCCCCTCCGCACCCGTCCGCACGACGAAGGAGCGACCGCATGGCTCCCACCTACGACGTCATCGTCCTCGGCCTCGGCGGGATGGGCAGCGCAGCTGCCCACCACCTCGCCGCCCGCGGCGCCCGGGTCCTGGGCCTGGAGAAGTTCGGCCCGGTCCACCACCGCGGCTCCAGCCACGGCGGTTCCCGGATCACCCGCCAGTCCTACTTCGAGGACCCCGCCTACGTCCCGCTGCTGCTGCGCTCCTACGAGCTCTACGACAAGGTGGAGCGCGACAGCGGCCGGCAGATCGCCACCCTCTGCGGCGGCGTGATGGTCGGCCGCCCCGACAGCCGCACCGTCCGCGGCAGCCTGGCCTCGGCCAGGCAGTGGAACCTCCCGCACGAGATGCTCGACGCCCACGAGGTCCGCCGCCGCTTCCCCACCCTGACCCCCGCCCCCGACGAGGTCGCCCTCTACGAGGCGCGCGCCGGACTCGTCCGCCCGGAGAACACCGTCGCCGCCCACGTCCAACTGGCCACCCAGGACGGCGCCGACCTGCACTTCGAGGAGCCAGTGACCCGCTGGGAGGAACTGCCCGGCGGCGCCGGGGTCCGCGTGCACACCCACGAGAACACCTACACCGCCGGCCAGTTGGTGATCTGCCCCGGCGCCTGGGCGCCCCGACTCCTCGCCGACCTCGGCGTACCGGTCACCGTCGAGCGGCAGATCATGTACTGGTTCGCCCCCGACGGCGGCACCGCCCCCTTCGTCCCCGAACGCCACCCCATCTACATCTGGGAGGACCCCCGGGGCGTCCAGATCTACGGCTTCCCCGCCATCGACGGCCCCGACGGCGGCGCCAAGGTCGCCTTCTTCCGCAAGGGCACCCCCTGCACTCCCGAGACCATCGACCGCACCGTGTACGACCACGAGGTGCGCGCCATGGCCGACCAGCTCGGCCCCCGCATCCCCACCCTCCCCGGCCGCTTCCTGAAGGCCGCCACCTGCATGTACTCCAACACCCCCGACGAACACTTCGTGATCACCCGGCATCCGGCGCACCCGGAGACCGTCACCGTCGCCTGCGGCTTCTCCGGCCACGGCTTCAAGTTCGTCCCCGTCGTCGGCGAGATCGTCGCCGACCTCGCGCTCACCGGCACCACCGCGCACCCCATCGACCTGTTCGCCCCGTCCCGCGGCTTCGCCGGGGAGACCCCCGGCCGGCCCGCAACCCCGGTCGCCTGAGGAGAGCAGCCATGACGACCACACCCGCCGAGACGCAACCGACGGCCCCCGCCCCCGCCGCGCCCAGCCTGATCCCCACCCTCCCCGGCCGCGCCTACACCGACCCGGACGTCTTCCGGCACGAACAGGAGGCGATCTTCGAACGGCTGTGGTTCTGCGCCGTCCGCGGCGCCGACCTCGCCCGGCCCGGTGCCTTCCGCACCGTCCGGGTCGGGCGGGAGAGCGTCCTGATCACCCGCGACCGCACCGGCGCACTCCGCGCCTTCCTCAACATCTGCCGGCACCGCGGCGCCCAGCTGTGCACCGAGGAGTCCGGCGAGGTCCGCCGCAACCTCCAGTGTCCCTACCACGCCTGGACCTACGACCTCGACGGCCGCCTGGTCGCCGCCCCCAACCTGCAGAAGATGCCGGACATCGACCGCACCGAACGCGGCCTGGTCACCGTCCCGCTGCGGGAATGGCTCGGCTACGCCTGGGTGTGCCTGGCCGACGACCCGCCGTCCTTCGAGGACAGCGTGATCGGCGCGGCCGTCGAGCGGCTGGGCGACGCCGCGGCCCTCGACCGCTACCGCACCGAGACCCTCGCCCTGGGCCGCCGCATCCGCTACGACGTGCGGGCCAACTGGAAGCTGATCGTCGAGAACTTCATGGAGTGCTACCACTGCGCCACCATCCACCCCGAACTCACCGACGTCCTCCCGGAGTTCGCGGACGGCTTCGCCGCCCAGTACTACGTGGGACACGGCGCGGAGTTCGCCGAGGAGGCCGCCGGCTTCACCGTGGACGGCAGCGCCGGCTTCGGCCGGCTGCCCGGCATCGACGACAGCCAGGACCGGCGGTACTACGCGGTGACCGTCCGCCCGCAGGTCTTCGTCAACCTCGTCCCCGACCACGTCATCCTGCACCGGATGTTCCCGCTCGCCGCCGACCGCACCCTGGTCGAGTGCGACTGGCTGTACCTGCCCGAGGTCGTCGACTCCGGCGCCGACACCGCCAGGTCCGTCGAACTCTTCCACCGCGTCAACACCCAGGACTTCGACGCCTGCGAGCGCACCCAGCCGGCCATGGACTCCCGCGCCTACCGCGACGGCGGCGTCCTGGTGCCCAGCGAGCACCACATCGGTGCGTTCCACGCGTGGGTCACCGCGCGGTTGGCGGGCGGGCGTGGCTGACCTGTTCATCGGCGGGCACTGGCGGTCCGCACGGCACGGACGCACCCGGGAGATCCGCTGCCCCGCCGACGGCAGCCTGGTCGCCGTCGTCGAAGCCGGCGCCCCGCTCGGTGTACCGGGTGCGGCCACGCGGCCCCAGTGCGATGGCGCCGACGCCGTCTCCTTGTGTTTGTGAGGATGCTGTGGGTGACAGGAAATAGGGCTTCCGGCTTCCGGAGCCCCTCCCTACCCTCGGGTACTCATGACAACAGAACACGCGCAGCAGTCCCGGGGGCACAACGGACACAGCCGCAGACGCTTCCTGACGGCGACCGGGGGAGCGGTCGCCGGAGTCGTCGGCGGTGGAGCGGTCGGCACCTTAGGGGCTGCCGGCAGCGCGGCCGCGGCCTCCTCCGGCAAGCGCGTCGCCGTCCTCGGCGGCGGAGTCTCCGGCCTCAGCGCCGCCCACGAACTCGCCGAACGTGGCTACGAGGTCACGGTCTACGAGTACTACGACGCCCTCGGCGGCAAGGCTCGCTCAATGGACGTCCCCGGGACCGGAACCGGCGGCCGCAAGCCGCTTCCCGGCGAGCACGGCTTCCGCTTCTTCCCCGGCTTCTACCGGAATCTGCCGGACACCATGCGCCGCATCCCCTTCCCCGGCAACGAGAACGGCGTCCACGGCAACCTCCGTAACGGTACGGAGGAGTTGTTCGCGCGCGGCTCGGGCCGCCCCGACCTGCACTTCCCACTGCGCCGGGTCACCACTCCGCCCGCCCCCGGCGACCTCACCCCGTCCTGGATCCGTGACCAGATCCTGTCGGTGCTGGATCTCGCCACTCACCTGCCCGCCCACGAGGCCGCCTACTTCGCGGACCGCCTCCTGGTCCACCTCACCAGTTGCGACGCCCGCCGCGAGGACCAGTGGGAGAAAGTCGCATGGTGGGACTTCATCCGGGCCGGCGAGATGAGCCGCGAGTACCAGGTGCTCCTCGGCATCGGCCAGACCCGCAACCTCGTCGCCACCCGCGCCGAGATCGCCTCCACCCGCACCGTCGGCCGCGTCATCATCGAGGCCCTCCTCCTGTGGGGCCTGCTCGGCCGCGGCATGGATGGCGACGCGGACATCGACCGGGTACTGAACGCCCCGACCAGCGAGGCGTGGATCGACCCCTGGGAGACGCATCTGCGCTCCCTGGGTGTCGAGTTCGTGCTCGGCACCGAGGTCCGGGAGGTGGTGTACGGCGGCGGCCGGGTGACCGGCGTACGGGTGGCGGCGCGCGACGGTAGTCGGCAGCGCACCATCACCGCCGACCACTACGTCTCCGCCCTCCCCGTCGAGCACGCGCGTGTGACCTGGGGCCCGGCCCTGCGCGCCGCCGACCCGCAGCTGGGGCGGTGCGACGCGCTGAAGACGGACTGGATGACCGGCGTGATGTTCTACCTGCGCACTCCCACCCCCGTCGTGCACGGCCACATCAACTGCCTCGACTCACCATGGGCGGTCACCGGAATCGGCCAGACGCAGTTCTGGGACGTACGAGACTTTTCGCGCGACTACGGAGACGGGCAGGCTCACGAGTGCCTGTCCACGATCATCTCCGAGTGGGACAAGCCGGGCATCCTGTACGGCAAGACGGCCCGTGAGTGCGCCAAGGACGAGATCGTCGCCGAACTGTGGGCCCAGCTGAAGGACGGGCTGAACGACTCCGGCAAGGCGACGCTCAGGGACGAGGACCGGCTCGGCTGGTTCATGGACCCGGCGGCGACGGGCCTTGGCGGCCCCAACCCGCAGAACCGCGAACAGCTCCTCATCCACCCCACCGGCACCCTCTACCACCGCCCGTCGGCGAGGACCGCGGTGCCGAACTTCTTCCTCGCGGGTGACTACGTTCGTACGGATGTGGACCTGGCGACCATGGAGGGCGCGAACGAGTCCGCGCGCCGCGCCGTGAACGCACTCCTGGATGCGGACAATTCGGGCGCCGAGCGGTGTCGCATCTGGGAGTTGTTCCGGCCGCCGGAGATGGAGCCCCTGAAGCGGGTCGACCAGGTGCGCTATCGGCTGGGGCTGCCCAACACCTTCGACCTGGGGTAGCACCCCGCACCGAGTTATGCCGGAGGGGCGCTGCCCCGAGCGGCTGCGCGCCTTCAACCGAAACGGGTTGATGCTGCTGGATGATCAATTCCAAGGGATGCCTGCGGAGGGTGTGGGTGGGCGGCGGCCGAAGCCACCGCGAGACGGCCAGGCGGCGGGCTGCCGGCCCTGGTTGTCGAGGTGGCAGCGGGCGGTCAGGCGTCAGGGTCGACTTCGGGGTGCGTGAACCGCACGGGCTTGCCCAGCGACCGGGCGTAGGCGACTTCGGCTCGGGTGCTGTCTCCGATGTAGTCGCCGACTACGAGCACCTCATCAGCGAGCCGGATCTTCGCCCGGTGCAGATCGTCGAGTCGAACCTTCAGCGCCTCGGCCTCGACAGGATCGGACCAAAGTTCGTGCGGCGACTTCATGTCGCATCCCGGCTTGACGACAATCTTTCCGGCTTCGGTCTCCCGCAGATCGGCCTCGGTCATCTCGGTGATGAAGCGGGTGGAGCCGCAGATCACGACGATACGCGGGAGGCTCAGCTGCTTCTTCGCGTCGGCGAGTTTCTCCTCGGGGGTGAGCGGTTGCGGGTATGACACTGGTTCCTCCTGTTGGTGTGGTCCAAGGGGTGCCTGCGGAGACGAGAACGAGGGTGCCCAAGACCGTTTTGTGACGAACGACGTGGACACCCTCGCCACGATGCAGGCCGTACTCGGCTACGCCTCCGAGGCCGAATGGCTCCGCCATGCCCGTGCCCACCTGTGCCGCCTCTTCCCCTACCTGCCCCAGCAGCCCGGCTACAACAACGGCTGCGCAAGGCCGCCGGTCTGATGCGAAGCGTCAACCGGATCCTGGCCACCACCTCGGTGTGGAGCGACGACGTATGGGTCGTGGACTCCACACGGTGACGACTGGGACTACCCCGTCGAACCCCAGGAGAACGGCAACAGCATGATGCGGCACGCCCGCGCCAGGGTCCTCGGCGGCTGCTCCTCGCACAACTCCTGCATCGCCTTCTGGGCCCCCGCCGAGGACCTCGACTCCTGGGCGGAGAACGGCTGCGCCGACATGATCAAGGAGGACGCGGTCCGCTGAGCGCCCCGGCCGGGCCGCCGTCCGTCACCCGGCCCGGCCGGCGGCCCGCCGCCACGCCGCCTCGCGCAGCAGCCGCAGCCCGTTGAGACCCACGATGACCGTCGACCCCTCATGCCCCAACACGCCCAGCGGCAGCGGCAGTTCACCGACCAGGTCCCAGACCACCAGCCCCGAGATGAACACCGAGGCGATCACCAGGTTCTGTACGACCAGCTTCCGCGCCGTCCGGGAGAGCGTCACCACCGCCGGCACGGTGGCCAGCTCGTCCCGCACGATCACCGCGTCCGCGGTCTCCAGCGCCAGATCCGACCCGGCCCGCCCCATCGCGACGCCGGTGTGCGCGGCGGCCAGCGCAGGGGCGTCGTTCACGCCGTCGCCCACCACCAGCACCTTCCGCCCGGCCCGTTCCTGCTCCCGGACGGCGGCGACCTTGTCCTGCGGCAGCAGTCCGGCCCGGACGTCGTCGATCCCGGCCTCCTCGGCGAGCCGGGCGGCGGCCCGCGGATTGTCGCCGGTGACCAGCATCGGCGCCCGCCCGGTCAAGGTCCGCAGCGCGCCCACGGTCGCCACCGCGTCCGGCCGCAGCCGGTCCTCGATCCCCAGCACCCCGGCCGGGACGCCGTCCCGCACCACCAGCGCCGTGGTGTACCCGGACTCCTCCAACTCGCCCACCAGCGACCGGACTTCGCCGTCCAGCGGTCCGTCGCCCGCCAGCAGCCGGGCCGGTGCGCCGACCTCGACCAGGACGCCGCCGACCCGGGCCCGGACGCCGGTGCCCGGCGCGGCGGTGAAGTCCTCGGCGCCGGGCAGCGCGCCGTCGCGGTCGCGGGCGGCCCGCACGATCGCCCGCGCCAGCGGGTGCTCGCTCGGATGCTCGGCGGCCGCCGCGCAGGTCAGCAGCGCGTCCGGCGACAGTCCGGCGCCGGGCAGCGGCCGGATCGCGGTCACCCGGGGTGTGCCCTCGGTCAGCGTTCCGGTCTTGTCCAGCGCGACCGCGTCCACCTGCCCGAGCCGCTCCATCACCACGGCCGACTTGACCAGGACCCCGTGCCGTCCGGCGTTGGCGATGGCCGACAGCAGCGGCGGCATGGTCGCCAGCACCACCGCGCACGGCGAGGCGACGATCATGAACGTCATCGCCCGCAGCAGCGCACCGGTCAACTCCGCCCCCAGCAGCAGCGGAACGGCGAACACCGTCAACGTCACGGCCACCATGCCCACCGAGTACCGCTGCTCGACCTTCTCGATGAACAGCTGGGTCGGCGCCTTGGTCTCCGACGCCTCCGCGACCATCGCCACGATCCGCGCGAGGACCGAGTCCCCGGCGTCCCGCTCGACCCGGACGCGCAGCGCGCCCAGGCCGTTGAGGGTGCCCGCGAACACCTCGTCGCCGGGCTCCTTGACCACCGGCAGCGGCTCACCGGTGATGGTGGCCTGATCGACCTCGCCGGCCCCCGTCAGCACCCGGCCGTCCGCGCCGACCCGCTCACCGGGCCGCACCAGGATCGTGTCGCCCACCACCAGCTCCGCGGTGGCCACCGTCTCCTCGCCGTCGTCGGCGGTCAGCCGGGTCGCGGTGGCGGGCGCGAGGTCGAGCAGCCCGCGCACCGAGTCCTGGGTCCGGGCGGTGGCCAGCGCCTCCAGGGCGCCGGAGGTGGCGAAGATGACGATCAGCAGCGCGCCGTCCATCACCTGGCCGATCGCCGCCGCCCCGAGCGCCGCGACGATCATCAGCAGGTCGACGTCGAGGGTCCGCTCCTGGAGCGCCCGGAGCCCGGCCCAGGCCGGCTCCCAGCCGCCCGCGGCGTAGGCGACGGCGTACAGCGGGCCCCAGGTCCAGGCGGGGGCGCCGGTGAGCTGGAGCGGCAGCGCGAGCAGGAACGCGAGGGTGGCCAGGGCCGCCCAGCGGGCCTCGGCCAGTGCCCATACGCGGGTGCGCCGTGGGGCGGTCCGGGGTGCGGTGGTGACCGGTGGCGGTGGTTGCAGGGCGGTGGCTGCAGGCATGACGGAACAACCCTTCGCGGGCAGGGAAGGCGACGCCACCACCGTACAGGAACAGATGAACAACTCTTCATTCATTCTGGTGACTGGGATCCCTAGGATGGCTCCCATGGGCCACGGAATTGATGACAAGAGCAGCGCCACCACCCGCGAACGCCTGGACGCCGTAGGGGCCGCCGACGTCGCCGCCACCCTCCAGGCCCTCTCCACCCCTTCCCGGCTGCGCATCCTCGCCCGCCTCCAGGAGGGACCCTGCTCGGTGGGGGACCTCGCCGCCGCCGTCGGCATGGAGCAGTCCGCCTGCTCCCACCAACTCCGCCTGCTGCGCAACCTCGGCCTGGTCACCGGCGAACGCAACGGCCGCTCGATCGTCTACGCCCTCTACGACCACCACGTCGCGGAACTCCTCGACCAGGCCCTCTACCACGTCGAGCACCTCCGCCTCGGCCTGCGCGACGCCCCGTCGACCACCGCGGAGCCACTGGCCGGCTGAACGCCGCGGGCCCCGGCCGGAACCTTCCGACCGGGGCCCGCGCGGCCCGTCTAGAGTCGCCGGTTGTCCAGCACGGCCACCGCCTGCCTGACCCGCTCGGCCTCCGCCGGGTCCACCTCGCCCAGCAGCAGCCCCGGCACATCGCCCAGCCGGGCCCGCACCGTCCCGTCGGGGCCGACCAGCGCACTGCGCCCCACCCCGGTCGGCGCCTTGGTGGGCGCCTCCGGATCGGCGTCCCGGTCCGGCGCCGCCTGGTCCACCGCCGCCATCCACACCGTCGCGTCCAGCGCCCGGGCCCGCACCAGCAGGTCCCACTGCTCCCGCTTGCCCGGTCCGGCACCCCACGAAGCGGGCAGCACCGACACCGTCGCCCCGGCGTCCGCATGTGCCCGGAACAACTCCGGGAACCGCAGGTCGTAGCAGGTCGCCAGGCCCACCCGGACGCCGTCCACGTCGATCGTCACCACCCGCTCGCCGGACGCGACGGTGTCCGACTCGCGGAAGCCGAAGGCGTCATAGAGGTGGATCTTGTCGTAGGACTCCTCCACTCCGGGGCCGGTGGCCAGCAGGGTGTTGGCCACCCGGCCGTCCGGCGCGGGGGTGAACATCCCCGCCACCACGGTCACCCCGGTCTCCCGGGCCACCGCCCGCACCCCCTCGGCCCACGGCCCGTCCAACGGCTCGGCGACCGCGCCGAGCGGCCCCCCGAAGCGCGCCATCGCCGCCTCCGGCAGCACCGCCAGCCGCGCGCCCTCGGCGGCGGCCTGCCGCACCAGGTCCGCGACCTGCGCGAGGTTCTCCTTCGGTTCGGTCGAAGAGGTCATCTGGCACAGCGCGATACGCATCGGAGCCTTCTCCCGTCGTGTCCGGTCCCGCGGCCCGCGCGGTGATCGTGCGGGCCGCCCTGACCAGGACGGTACGCCGTGCGGCCGCCGCGCCACAGCACCCCCCGCCAGGACGCGGAAGCCCGGCCCGCGACGGACGCGGGCCGGGCTTCCGGTGGAGCGCCGGGGCGACCGGCGGCCGCCCCGGCCGGGCTGGATCAGGACGGGCTGCCGCCCGCCCCGGCGAGCTCCTCCGGGCGGAGCAGCGCGGTGAGCCGCTCCTCGGGCAACAGCCCCCGCTCCAGCACCAGTTCGGCGACCCCGCGCCCGGTGGCGAGGGCTTCCTGGGCGATCGCGGTCGCCGCGGTGTAGCCGATGTGCGGATTGAGGGCGGTGACCAGGCCGATGGAGTTCTGCACGCTCGCCCGCAGGGCCTCGGTGTTGGCGGTGATGCCGGTGACACAGCGTTCCGCGAGGGTGCGGCAGGCCGCTCCCAGGTGGGTGATGCTCTCCGACAGGGAGTGCAGGATGATCGGTTCGAAGGCGTTGAGCTGGAGCTGCCCGGCCTCCGCGGCCATGGTGATGGTGACGTCGTTGCCGATCACCTCGAAGGCGACCTGGTTGACCACCTCCGGGATCACCGGGTTGACCTTCCCCGGCATGATGCTCGAACCGGCCTGCACCGGCGGCAGGTTGATCTCCGCGAGCCCGGCCCGCGGGCCGGAGGAGAGCAGTCGAAGGTCGTTGCAGCCCTTGGAGAGCTTGACCGCGATCCGCTTGAGGACGCCGGACAGGTGGACGAACGCCCCGCAGTCCTGGGTGGCCTCCACGAGGTTGGCCGCGGTCACCAGCGGCAGCCCGGTGATCTCCGCGAGATGCCGGCGGGCCGCCTCGGCGTAGCCCTTGGGCGCGTTGAGGCCGGTCCCGATGGCGGTGGCCCCGAGGTTGATCTCGTGGACCAGGGCGACCGCCTCGGCCAGCCGGCTCTGGTCCTCCTCCAGCATCACCGCGTACGCCGAGAACTCCTGGCCCAGCGTCATCGGCACCGCGTCCTGGAGCTGGGTGCGGCCCATCTTGAGGACGTCCCGGAACTCCTCGGCCTTGGCGGCGAACGCCTCGCGCAGCACGGTCATCGCGGCCAGCAGCTCCCGCACCGCGCTCACCGTGGCGACCTTGACGGCCGTCGGATAGACGTCGTTGGTGGACTGGCCGAGGTTGACGTGCTCGTTGGGGTGCAGGTGGGCGTAGTCGCCCTTGGCGTGGCCCAGCAGCTCCAGCGCCCGGTTGGCGATCACCTCGTTGGCGTTCATGTTGGTCGACGTTCCGGCGCCGCCCTGGATCACGTCGACGATGAACTGGTCGTGCAGCCGCCCGGCGCGGATCTCCCGGCAGGCGGCGGCGATCGCGTCGGCCAGCTCCGGGGCGAGCAGTCCGAGGTCGGCGTTGGCGCGGGCGGCGGCCTCCTTGACGGCGGCGAGCGCGTCGATCAGGTGCGGGTAGCCGGAGATCGAGGTGCCGGTGATGGGGAAGTTCTCCGAGGCGCGCAGGGTGTGCACGCCCCAGTAGGCGTCGGCGGGTATCTCGCGGTCGCCGAGCAGGTCGTGTTCGAGGCGGTGGCCGGACGTCATGACGGGAGGTTCCTTCGTGCGGTGGGATGAGGGGTGTGAGGGGAGGGGCGGGTCACGCGGCCGGTTGCCGTGGACGGGGAGGGGCGTCGGACGGGCCGACGGGCGGCGGATCGAGCGCCCGGAGGAGGCCGACCTCCCGACCGCCGCCCAGAACGGGGGCGGTGGCGAACGGGGCGAGCACGGTGGCGGGCACGCCGCAGCGGGCCAGCGCCGCGGCCGTCACCGGCATCCGGGCGCGGTCCGCGCCGTCGGCGATCTTCACGCCGACCGCCCGGCCGTCCGGCAGCGCCGCGATCTGCACGCCCTCGAAACCGTCCTTGGCCAGCAGCCCGGGCAGCGCCCGGACCAGCCGGGCGACATCGCGGTCGCGGCCGGAGACCATCTCCGGGTGGCTGCGCACGGCGTGCGCGACCCGGCCCTCGTCGGTGTCCGGGGCGGCCGTCGCCAGCTTGGCCGCGGCCCGGGTCAGACCGAGCAGCGACACCGCGAACAGCGGTGCGCCGCAGCCGTCGACGGTGACCCGCGCGATGCCCTGCCCGGTGAGCTCCTCCACGGTCGCGGCCAGCTCCCACTGGAGCGGGTGCCCGGGATCGAGGTAGGTGTCCAGCCGCCAGCCGCGGCTGTGCGCCGTGGCCAGCATGGCGGCGTGCTTCCCGGAGCAGTTCTGCGCGAGCCGGCCGGGGCCCAGACCGCGGGCCAGCCAGGCGTTCCGTTCGGCGGTCCCGTAGGGCAGGTCGGGCACGTTGCCCAGGTCGTCCTCGGTCAGACCGGCGTCGTGCAGGATGCGCCGGGCGGTCGCCAGGTGACGCTCCTCGCCGGAGTGACTGGCCGCGACCAGGGCCAGCGCCGCGTCGTCCAGCGGTGGCAGCCCGGCCCGCAGCAGGCCGACCGCCTGGAGCGGTTTGAGCGCCGAACGGGGGTAGAACGCGGCCTCGGGGTCGCCCCGCCGGTACGCCACGGTGCCGTCCGCCGCCAGCACCACCACCGAACCGTGGTGGACGCCCTCGACGAGACCGTCGCGGACGACATGGGCGACCGGGACGTGGAGCGGGGTGCGGACCGGCGGTGGATCGCCCGCGACCCGCCCCGCGGCGGCGCCGGGAAGCGTGCCGCCCGTGCCGTGGCGGGTGCTCATCCGCCGCTCCCGGGCCCGGCTCCGTCCTGGAGCGCGGCGACCCGGCGGCGGACCAGGAACCAGCTGCCGACCAGCGCGGCCGCGATCACCGGCAACGACAGCACCGTGGTGCGGCCGGCGCCGCCGTCGGCCCACATCAGCACCAGCACCAGGGCGAGGAAGGCCAGCGTCACCAGCTCGGTCCACGGGGAGCCGGGCAGCCGGTAGTCAGGGCGGTTCAGCTGCCCGGCCCGCGCCTTCCGCCAGAACAGCAGGTGGCAGAGCATGATCATGGCCCAGGTGCTGAGGATGCCGATCGCCGCGAAGTTCAGCACGATCTCGAACGCCTCGCTCGGCACGAGGTAGTTGAGCCCCACGCCCAGCACGCAGAAGCCCGAGGTGAGCAGGATCCCGCCGTACGGCACCTGGCTGCGGCTCATCACGCCGGTGAACCGCGGCGCGGACCCGGACAGCGCCATCGAGCGCAGGATGCGCCCGGTGGAGTAGAGGCCGGAGTTGAGGCTGGACAGCGCGGCGGTGAGCACGACGAGGTTCATCACCCCGCCCGCGGCCGGGACCCCGAGCCGGGAGAGCACGGTGACGAAGGGGCTCTCGCCCGACGAGTACGCGTTCCAGGGCAGCAGCATGGTCAGCAGCACCACCGTGCCCACGTAGAACAGCGCCACCCGCCACATGATCGAGTTGATCGCCCGGGGCACCACCTTCGCCGGCTCGGCGGTCTCGCCGGCCGTGACCCCGACCAGTTCCACCGAGGCGTAGGCGAAGACCACCCCCTGGATGACCAGCAGCATCGCCAGCGAACCGGTCGGGAAGACGCCGCCGTTGTCGGTGATCAGCGCGGGCCCGGGGGAGTGGCCGCCCACCGGGTGGTGGGTGGCGAGCAGATAGATGCCGATCAGCATGAACAGGGTGAGCGCACCGACCTTGACGATCGCGAACCAGAACTCCAGCTCACCGAAGATCCTCACCGAGATCAGGTTCACCGTGAGCACCACCGCCAGTGCGACCAGCGCGATCACCCACTGCGGGACGTCGGCGAACATGCCCCAGTAGTGCGTGTAGGTGGCGACCGCGGTGATGTCGGCGATCCCGGTGGTCGCCCAGTTCAGGAAGTACATCCAGCCCGCGACGAACGCCCCCTTCTCGCCGAGGAACTCCCGGGCGTAGGAGACGAACGCGCCGGACGACGGCCGGTGCAGCACCAGTTCGCCCAGGGCCCGGACGACGAGGAAGGCGACGACGCCGCACAGCGCGTACGCCAGGGCCAGCGACGGTCCCGCGGTGGCGAGCCGGCCGCCGGCCCCCAGGAACAGGCCGGTCCCGATGGCGCCGCCGATGGCGATCATGTTGATGTGCCGGGAGGTCAGCGACTTGCGGTAGCCGGCGTCGCCGGCGTCCACGTGCCCGCCGCCCGTATGCGCCCGCCGCTCCGAGCCCGGTGGGTCCGTCTCGCGTACCGAGGGCTCGTTCATCCGCGCTCCCCGCCCTCGGCGCCGTCCGTGGCGGGGGCCGTCCGGTGCGCCGGCCCGACGATGGTGGACAGCGTCGACTCGACCCGTGCGAGGTGGTGCTTCATCGCCTCGACCGCGTCGTGCTCGGAGCTGTCGGCGAGGGCCTCGACGATGGCCCGGTGCTCCCGGTTCGCCTGCTCGCGCCGCCCGCCGACGTCGTTGAGGAACGCCGACTGGCGGGCCAGGGCGTCCCGGATCTCCTCGATCACCCGCCGGAAGACCGGGTTCCGGGCGGCCTGGGCGACCGCCAGGTGGAAGAGCGTGTCCATGGCGACCCAGGCGGTGGTGTCGGTCTCCCGCTCCATCCGCTCCAGCAGGTGGGTCAGGTGGTCGAGGTCCTCCGGCGTCCGGCGCACCGCCGCGTACCCGGCGACCGGGATCTCGACGTGGCGGCGGACCTCCAGCAGGTCGCTGGCCGCGTAGTCGCCGAAGGTCGGATCGGCCACCGCGCCGTCCGAGACGACGAAGGTGCCCTTGCCGGTGCGGGAGACGGTGAGCCCCATCGTCTGGAGCGCGCGGAGCGCCTCGCGGAGCACCGGCCGGCTGACTTCGAGGCGGCGGCAGAGCTCGGCTTCGGAGGGGAGCTTGTCGCCCACGGCGTAGTCGCCCCGCTCGATGGCCCCGCGCAGATGGCTCAGCACGGCCTCCATCGCGGTCACGCGGCGGGGGACGGGGGTGGTGGGTATGTCGCCAGCTGTCTGGCTGTCTGACAGGTTCACCCGGGGATCGTCGGCCGCGGGCGGGGGAGCTGTCAAGGGAGCGGACGCGACGGGTTCGCCCCGAGTGCGCGGCGCGTTCGAGCGGTGGCGCTCAGCGACCCCGTACCGGTCCCCGCTGCCCGGCCGACGGCCGGACGGACGGCCCGAAGGGGCGTGAACTCCCGTGTATCGCCTGGCCAGTTGGGGTGTGGGCGGGTGTGGCCCGGGTCCCTCGGAGGGCACCCCCCGAACCGTAAAAGCGGGGTCGGGTTAGCATATGAGCACCGCCTAGCTCGATCGAGAGATAAGCCTGTGACTGTCAACGACGACTCGTTCACCAACTGGAAGAACCGCGAGGAGATCGCGGAGTCGATGATCCCGATCATCGGGAAGCTGCACCGGGAGCGGGACGTCACCGTCCTCCTCCACAGCCGCTCCTTGGTGAACAAGTCGGTGGTCAGCATCCTCAAGACGCACCGATTCGCCCGGCAGATCGCAGGTGAGGAGCTCTCGGTCACCGAGACGCTGCCGTTCCTCCAGGCGCTCACCGCCCTCGACCTCGGCCCCTCCCAGATCGACCTCGGCATGCTGGCCGCGACCTACCGGTCCGACGACCGCGGCCTGTCGGTGGCGGACTTCACCGCCGAGGCCGTCGCCGGCGCCACCGGCGCCAACAAGATCGAGTGCCGCGAGGGGCGCGACGTCGTCCTCTACGGCTTCGGCCGCATCGGCCGCCTCGTGGCCCGCCTCCTGATCGAGAAGGCCGGCTCCGGGAACGGCCTGCGCCTGCGTGCCATCGTCGTCCGTGGCGGTGGCGGTCGGGCCGACGAGGACCTCGTCAAGCGGGCCTCGCTGCTGCGCCGGGACTCCATCCACGGCCAGTTCCAGGGCACAATCACCGTCGACGAGGCGAACAGCACGATCATCGCCAACGGCAACGCGATCAAGGTGATCTACGCCAACGACCCGAGCGAGGTCGACTACACGGCGTACGGCATCAAGAACGCCATCCTGGTCGACAACACCGGCAAGTGGCGCGACCGCGAGGGCCTCTCGAAGCACCTGCGCCCCGGCGTCGACAAGGTCGTCCTGACCGCCCCGGGCAAGGGCGACGTGCCCAACATCGTGCACGGCGTCAACCACGACATGATCAAGCCCGACGAGCAGATCCTGTCCTGCGCCTCCTGCACCACCAACGCGATCGTCCCGCCGCTGAAGGCGATGGAGGACGAGTACGGCGTCCTGCGCGGCCACGTGGAGACCGTCCACTCGTTCACCAACGACCAGAACCTGCTGGACAACTACCACAAGTCGGACCGCCGTGGCCGCTCGGCGCCGCTCAACATGGTCATCACCGAGACCGGTGCCGCGTCCGCCGTCGCCAAGGCGCTGCCCGACCTCAAGGCGAAGATCACCGGCAGCTCGATCCGCGTCCCGGTGCCGGACGTCTCGATCGCCATCCTCAACCTCCAGCTGGCGCGCGAGACCACCCGCGAGGAGGTCCTCGACTACCTCCGCGACGTGTCGCTGACCTCGCCGCTCAAGCGCCAGATCGACTTCACCAGCGCCCCCGACGCGGTCTCCAACGACTTCATCGGCTCCCGCCACGCGTCGATCGTCGACGCCGGCGCCACCAAGGTCGAGGGCGACAACGCGATCCTCTACCTCTGGTACGACAACGAGTTCGGCTACTCCTGCCAGGTCATCCGGGTCGTCCAGTACGTCTCCGGGGTGGAGTACCCGACCTACCCGGCGCCGGTGGCCTGATCCCGGCAGTCTGCCCGGGCCGCGGCCCGGCAGACCGAGCGCCCGAGGGGCGGCAACCGATCCGATCCGGACCGGTTGCCGCCCCTTCGCCGTTCAGTGGCCGAGGAACGGCAGGAGGTGGTCGAGGAGGGCGTCGGGGCACTCCTCGGGAACGTAGTGCCCGCAGTCGGGCAGCACGGCGCCGGTGAACCGTTCGGCGACGGGGCCGAGGAGGGCGGCGAGGCGGTCGCCCTGCCCGCGGGCGCCGGCGACGCCGAGGACCGGCATGGGGAGCGGACGCCGCCCGCGCCGGCCGTTCTGGGCGATGTTCTCGTCGGTGGCCCGGTAGTAGTCGAAGCTGGCGCGCAGCGCCTCGGGGTCGCGGGCGAGCGTTTCGACGTAGAAGTCGACGGCGGACTCCGGCAGTGGACGCGCGGCCTTGAGGCGGAACTGGTCGCCGTAGTAGAGGTGTTCGCGGCCGCGGACGAGCAGTTCGTTGATCGACCGCTTGCGGTTGAAGGCGAAGTGCCACAGCAGGTCGTTCTGCGCCTCGGAGCCGAAGAGGGGGAGGTCGGGCGCGAGGCCGGGGAGGGTGGCGTCGAGCAGGGCGAGGCGGGTGACGGCGTCGCCGTGGTCCGCGGCGAGGGCGTAACCGAGCCACATGCCGACGTCGTGGCCGGCCATGGCGAACCGTTCGTGGCCCAACTGCCGCATCAGCAAACGGAGTTCGGCGGCCACGGTGCCGCTGTCGTAGCCGCCGTGGGGTTTGTCGGAGCGTCCCACGCCGCGCGGGTCGACCGCGATCACGCGGAAGCGTTCCGCCAGGCGCGGCATCACGAAGCGCCACACGTACCAGTTCTGCGGCCAGCCGCCGACGAGCAGGAGGGGTGCTCCGGTGCCGCCCTGCACGGTGTGCAGTCCGACCCTGCCGACCTGGACGAGGCTGCTCTCGAAGACGTCCGTGAAGCCGTCCGGCAGCCAGGGGACGCCGGTGACGGTGCCGAAACCGGCCAGTGGCCGGAGGGTCGTCGCGCTCATGCCTGTCCTTCCCACGCTCTCCGTGCGAACCGTTTAAATCGGTTCGCATGAACCACTTAAAACGGTTCCTGTGGAAAGTGTCAAGCGCTGGCCGCCGGGCCGTCCGGGCGCGTAGCATGAACCACCATGACCGGTTCACCTGCTCTCCGAGGCCCCTCGTCCCGGGCCGACGCGCCGCCCGGCCCGGAGGACTTCCGGCTCGGCAACGAGATCCTCGCGTTCCGCTTCGTCGCCACCCTCAGCGAGCGGCGCGGCAACCCGGTGGAACGGATCCCCACCCCGGAACACCTCCGCGCCTGGCTCACCCTCAACGGACTCGGCGGCCCCGACCTGCCGGTGTCCGAGGCCCTGCTGCGCGACGCCCGGGTGCTGCGCGAGGCCGTCCACCGGGCCGGTACGGCGGTCGCCGCCGACGAGGCGCCCGACCCGGCGGACGAGGCCCTGCTCAATCGTTGGACCGCACGGCACCGGGCCCGGCTCGTGCTCACCGGCGGGCGGGCGCGGTGGCGGCTGCCGGAGACCGACCCGGCGCGCGCCGCGCTCGCGGTCGTCGCCGTGGACGCCGTCGCCACCCTCGGCAGCGGCGACGGCGTCGTCAAACGCTGTGAACAGTCCACCTGCGACGGGCTGTTCGTGGACACCAGCCGCGGTCGGCGGCGCCGCTGGTGCTCCATGGCGACCTGCGGGAACAAGGTGAAGAAGGCCAATCTCAAGGCGGCCCGGACCGGCACCGGCTGAGCGTCGCCGCGGTCCGGCGGCGGACCTCGGCGGCACCCTCGTGCGGCGCCGGGCGCAGCCGTCCGCCGGAATTGCCGAAAAGTGCCTGGCCAGAACCTTGTCAGACAGTGACGATGCGAACGTGAATCGTGATCATCGTCGTGCCACCCGCCGTCGCCGGGTTCTCCGGACCGGTCTGGCCGCCCTCAGTATCCTGCCGTTGATATCCGCACTGCCCGCGGCCGCCCAGTCGCCCAACGCCCCTCTTCCTCCGTCGCCCGCCGACCGGCCGCTGACCTCGGCCGAGGCGCGCACCGCCGCCTACCTGGACTCCGTCCGCCAGGATCCGGCGCGACTGCAAGGCTTCTTCCGGAAGCTGCCGAAGGGCGGCGACCTCCACAACCACCTCTCCGGCGCGGTACCGACCGAGTACCTGATCACCCTCGCCGCCGAGGACGGGCTGTGCATCGAGGAGAAGACGATGACGGCGGTTCCGCCGCCGTGCGGACCGGGCAAGCGACCGGCGGCGGACGCCCGGACCGACCGGGCCTTCCACGACGCCCTGGTGCGCGCCTGGTCCATGGAGGACTTCCCGGCGGGCGAGTCGGGGCACGACCACTTCTTCGACACCTTCGGCAAGTTCGGCGAGGTGACCTGGCGCCACCGCGGCAAGCTGCTGTCACGGGTCGCCGACGACATCGTCGGGCAGAACCAGTTCTACCTGGAGACGCTGGTCACCCCCGCCTCCGAGGAAGCCAAGAAGGTTGCCGACGCGCTCGGTTGGAACGGCGACTTCGACCGCATGCACCGCGCGCTGGTCGCCGACGGCAAGCTGGACCGCCTGGTCGCCACCGCCCGCAAGGAAGCGGACGACGCGGACACCGAGTTCCGCAAGACCTCCCGCTGCGGCACGTCCCACGCCGCGCCCGGCTGCCGGCTGACGGTGCGGTGGAACTCCCAGGTCTCCCGCGGCAGCACCCCCGAGCGGGTCTTCACGCAGATGGAGGTCGGACTGCGGCTGGCCGAGCGGGACCCGCGGTTCACCGCCGTCAACCTGGTCCAGCCCGAGGACGGCGCCACCGCCCTGCGCGACTACAGCCTCCAGATGCGGATGCTCGACTACCTGCACCGCACCTACCCGCGCGCCCACATCACCCTGCACGCCGGTGAGCTGTGGCCGGGCCTGGCCAAGCCGGCGGACCTGAAGTTCCACATCAACGAGGCCGTCGACGTCGGCCACGCCGAACGCATCGGGCACGGCGTGGACCTCGTCCACGAGGACGACTGGCGGTCGTTGGCGCGGACCATGGCCGCCCGCCAGGTGGCCGTCGAGGTCCCGTTCACCAGCAACGCCCAGATCCTCGGCGTGAAGGGTGCCGAGCACCCCTTCTCGACCTACCGTGCGTACGGGGTGCCGATCGTGCTGGCCACCGACGACCCGGGCATCTCCCGCATCGACATCAGCCACGAGTACCAGTACGCCGCCACCACGTACCACCTCGGCTACGGCGAGCTGAAGGACCTGGCCCGCGCCTCCCTCCAGTACTCCTTCCTCTCCGGCCGCAGCCTGTGGCAGGGCAATCCGACAGCGTCCGGCTACCATCCGGTCGCCGCCTGCCGCGGACAGCTCCCGGGCAGCGGAACCCCCGGCCTCGCCTGCCGGCACCTGCTCGCGTCCAGCCCCAAGGCGGCCGTCGAGTGGCGGCAGGAGGCGGCCTTCGCCTCCTTCGAGCGGAACGTCACCGCCCGCCGCTGACCGCCTTCCGGCCCCGGGCCCCGGGGCCCGGCGCACCGTGTACGACGGGGCGCCGGGGCTCCGTGCCGTCCGCTCAGCGGGACGCCTCCGGGCCGGTCGGCTCCGCGCGGAAGTCGAGCAGGTAGAAGACCTTGTCCCAGCGGCGCTCGCCGACCGCGACGAAGGAGGGCAGCCGTCCGTACTCCCGGAACCCCAACGACCGGTACAGGCGCAGGGCGTGCGCGTTGTCGGCACGGGCGTCCAGGGTGAGCACCTCGACGCCGGCCTGCCGGGCGTCGTCGACCAGCGCGGCGGTCAACGCCCGGCCGGTGCCGCGGCCGTGGGCGGTACCGGCCACCGCGAGCTTCTCCAGATCGGCGTGCGGGCGGTGGGTCGGGCGGCTGTAGCGCAGCCAGTAGCCCAGGCCGATCAGGGTCCGCCCGGCGTAGGCGGCCCGCAGTGCCCCTTCGCCGGACGTGGCCGCGGCCAGTACGCGCTCGACCAGCTCGGCCACCTCTTCCCGACCGGGCGGGTCCACCCAGCCGAGCGGCGCGCCCGCGGCGACCAGATCGGCGAGTATCCGGTGCGCCGACTCGGCGAGCCCGGCGGCGAGTTCGGGGTCGGCCAGCACCGCGCGGGCGTCCAGGACGACGGGCTCGGGGGCGTTGTCGGGGTCGCTGATCATGAGGGGTCGCATGGGCGGCAGCCTAAGGCGTGCCCGCTGGATGGTGCCGAGGTGGCGGACCGCACCGAGCGGCGCCCGCCGCCCGCCCTGGGTTTCCGTCACGGCGCGGGCAGCTTGCGGACCGCGGTCTCCAGGGCCGCGACGATCCGCCGGACGTCCTCGGCGGTGGTCCGCCAGTTGCTGAACGCGGCGCGGAGGGCGGGCAGTCCGGCGTACACGGTGGGGGTCAGGAAGACCTCGTGGGCCACGGCGTCGGCCAGCGTGGCGAGGCGTGCGGCGGTGGGGGAGTCGGCGAGGGTGAAGCAGACGACGTTCAGGCGGACCGGGGCGAGCAGCCGCAGGCCGTCCAGGGAGGCGACCGCCTCGCCCAGGGTGCGGGCGCCGTCCGCGCAGCGTTCCACGATGTCGCGGTGGCCCTCCCGCCCGTAGGCGCGCAGCGTGAACCAGGCGGGGAGGGCGCGCAGCCGGCGGGAGTTCTCCGGGGTGAGGTGCACCAGGTCGGGGGTGTCGCCCAGCGGACCCAGGTAGGCGGCGGCGTTCTGGAAGACCCGGGCCTGGAGGTCGCGGCGCCGGGTGAACTGGACCGCGCTGTCGTACGGGACGTTCAGCCACTTGTGCAGATCGATGCAGAGCGAGTCGGCCAGGTCGAGGCCGTCGGCCAGGTGGGCGTGGTGCGGGGAGAGCGCGGCGAAGGCGCCGAACGCGGCGTCGATGTGCAGCCAGCAGCCGTAGCGGTCGCGGAGCGCGGCGAGGGCGGGCAGGTCGTCGAAGTCGGCGGTGTTGACGGTGCCGGCGTTGGCGACGAGGACGCAGGGGCCGTCGGCCTCCTGGAGAGCGCGTTCCAGCGCTGCCGGGTCCACCGCCTCCCGGCCCGGGAGGGTGGGGACGGTGACCAGCGCGGACCGACCGAGGCCGAGCATCGACAACCCCTTGGCCACACTGGAGTGCGGGGCGCCGGAGAGCACCCGCACCGGGCCGAGGGCGGCCACCCCGTCCTCGGCAGGGGAGACGCCGCGCCGCTCCCCGAGCCATTCGCGGGCGATCGCCAGGCCGACCGTGTTGGACATGGTGGCGCCGCTGACCAGCGTGCCCTCGTGGGCGCCGGACAGTCCGAAGAGCGTGCGCAGCCAGCCCACCGTCTCCCGTTCCAGATGCGCTCCGGTGGCGTCCAGGGACGACATGGAGTTCTGGTCCGCGATGGCGGTCAGCCAGTCGCCCGTGAGGGCCGCCGGGGTCACACCGCCGGTGACGAAGCCGAGGTAGCGCGGGCCGGCGCTCGCCGAAAGCCCGGGTTGCCAGCGCTCCCCGAAGTCCGCCAGGGCGTCCCGCAGTCCGGTGCCGCGCTCGGGCAGCGGCTGCGGCTCCGGGGTCGGCCGGGCGGGTACGACCGGCGCCTCGGCGAGCCCGTCGAGGAGGGCCGCGGCCTGCTGCCGGGTGGTCTCCAACAGGTCGGGCAGAGTGGCGAGGTCGGCGGCGAGAGGGGGGTGCACGGTGCTCTCCGTTCGTCGGTTCGGGACCGGTTCGCGGACGACGCTAGCCGGGGGCGGGCCCCGCCTCCTGGGCCAATGCGGGGAAAGTGGACTGGAATCGGGGGCGGGGAGCGGACCGGGCGCGGGCGCCCCGCACCGCGGCACGGGGTCCTACGCCCGCGCCGCGACCGCCGGCTCGGCCGGGGCGCCCGCCGCAGGGACCTCCTCCGCGGCGCGGCGCTCGTCCAGGAACCCGGCGATCAGGGCCGCGAATCCGGCCGGATCCTCGCCCGGCGCCCCGTGCCCGGCGTCGATCTCCTGATAGCGGCTGTCGGGGATCCCGGCCAGCAGCGCCCGCTGCTGATCGGCGCCGATGATCTGGTCGTGGGCGCCGGCCAGTACCAGCGTCGGTGCCGTGACCCGGCCGAGCAGCGGACGCAGGTCCACCGACAGGTCCACCTCGACCTGCCGGGCGATGCCGGGCGCCAGGGCCGCGGCCAGCCCCCGCACCAGTTCCTCGTTGGCCGCGGTGCTGGTGCGCTCCCAGTAGCGGGGGCCGAACGCCGCCAGCGGCAGCATCCGGGCGAAGTGCGCGGTGCCGTGTGCGGCGTCGGCGTGCAACAGGTCGAGCCAGTAGGTGAATTGGGCTCGCAGCCGGCTGTCCGTGTGCGCCCATCCGGCGTGCAGGACCAGCGAGCGGACCCGTTCGGGGTGATGCGCGGCGAGGTGGGTGGCGATCGCGGCGCCGAGCGAGTGGCCGACCAGGTGGAAGCGGTCCAGCCCGGCGTGGTCGGCGGCGGCCAGTACCTCGTCGGCGAGGTCCGCCAGGGTGAGCGGGCCGCCGTGGTCGGTGGTACCGCCGGAGCCCGAGTAGTCCGGCGCGACCACCGTGAAGCGGTCGGCGACGGCTTCGGTCAGCGGGAGCCACTGCTCGCGGGTGGCGCCGGTGCCGTGTACCAGCACCAGTCCCGGGCCGGTCCCGGTGCGGTCGTACGCGACGTCGGCCGCGCCGCTGCCGAGGGGTACGCGTGTGAGGGGCATGGCGGTCTCCTTCATGGGTGGGTGGTGCGGATGTTCAGGCGGTGGCGCGGGCGGCGGCCGCCGTCCGGGCGAGTGCGGCGCGCAGGAGGGTGTTGAACCGGTCGGGGCGTTCCTGGTGCGGCATGTGGCCGGCGCCGGGGACGACGTCGAGTTCGGCGCCGGGGGTGAGGGCGGCGCAGGTCCCGGCCACGTGAAGGGGGATGGAGGTGTCGAGTTCGCCGTGGATGTAGTGGATCGGCACCTGGAGCGCGGGCAGGATCGGCCGCGGGTCGTAGGTGGTGGCGGCGGTGAAGTGCTGGTCGATGTGGACGCCGGAGTCGAGGATCTGCCGGATCGTCCAGTCGACGAGGGCGGGCGAGGTGCCGGGTGCGTACCAGCCGGGCACCCAGCCGGCGAGCGTGCCGGCCCGGTCCAGGCGGAGACCCTCCCTCAGCTCCGCCATCGGCATTCCGGTGGACGGCCAGTACGCCGGTCCGTCCACGGCGATCACGCCGCTGATCAACTCGGGTCGGCGGACGCCCAGTTCGGTGGCGAAGGTCGCGCCGACCGACGAGCCGACGACCACCGGGCGGTCCAGTCGCAGCGCGCCGATCAGGGCCACCAGGTCGTTGACGACGCCGGCGGTGGTGTTGCCGCGGACGGGGCGGGCCGACCGCCCGCAGCCCCGCCAGTCGACCGTGACCACCCGGTGGTCCCGGGTGAAGTCGGGCAGCTGCGCACCCCAGGTCCGGGCGCTGGTGCCCCAGCCGTGCAGGAACAGCAGCGCGGGGCCGCTGCCCTCGTCCTCGTAGTAGAGGGTGGTGTCGTTGACGTCCAGGTTGGGCATGGCGGTCTCCCCTCGCCTCGTGGGTCCCGGCGGGCCCGCGGTTCGTGATGTGCCAAGCCAAGCGCGATCACGCCCGCCGACCAATGAGCGATCCGCGCCTACACTGATCGCGAACGGTGATCAATTGCCGGTCACGGCGAACAGGGGGGACCACGGGCCATGGAGATCCGACAGCTGCGCTACTTCCTCACCGTGGCGGAGGAATTGCACTTCGGCCGGGCCGCCGAGCGCCTGCACATCGTGCAGTCCGCGGTCAGCCAGCAGCTGCGCCGGCTCGAACGCGAACTGGGCACGGAGCTCTTCGCCCGCTCGACCCGCGTCGTCCGCCTCACCGAGGCCGGCGACCGGCTCCTGCCCTACGCCAGGGAGATGCTCGCCCTCCAGGCACGCGCCCGGGAGGCCATCGACGAACTGCGCGCCGAGCAGGCCGCGACGGTGCGGCTCGGCACCAGCTCCGGACTGGGCGCCCGGCTGGACGCCCTGCTCGCCGCGTTCGCCCGGCTCGACGACCAGGCCCAACTGGAACTCGTCACCGGCAGCACCGAGGAACGCCTCGCGAAGGTGCGCACCGGCGATCTGGACGCCACCCTGCTGCGCGGCGAACGGACCGACCCCGACCTGGAGTTCCTCCCGCTGTGGCAGGACACGCTGATGGCGGCGCTGCCCGCGCGCCACGAACTCGCCGCGCGGGAGACCGTCGAGCTGGCCCGGCTCGCCGAGCTGCCGCTGCGAATCTCCCCGCCCTCCCGCAACGCCGCACTCCACGACCTGGTCATGCGCTCCTGCCGGGAGGCCGGCTACGAGCCGCTCCCGGGACCGGAGTTCACCAACGCCCAGGACACCCTCGCCGCCATCGGCCACGGCAGACCGTCCTGGACGGTCTTCTACGCCCCGCACGCCGACCAGCTCCCGGTCCCCGGTGTGGTGTTCCGCCCGCTGTGCGAGCCGACGCCCACCATGCGGGCCTACCTCGCGGTGCGGTCCGGCCCGCCGCGGGCCGGTCTGCGCGCCCTGATCGAAGCCGCCTATGCGGCCGCCGACGGCGACGGTGCGGCCGGGGAGGGCCGGTGACGGCGTCCGGCGGCCGCGGGCCCGCCCGGGCCGTGCGCCACCGACAGGGGCCTAACTCGCCCGCGCCCAGGCGTACCGGTGTTCCGGACGCCCGGTGTCGCCGTACTTCAGGGTGAGGCTGATGTGGCCGGTGCGTTCCAGGTGCTTGAGGTAGCGCTGGGCGGTGGAGCGGCTGACCCCGGCGCGCTCGGCGACCTCGTGGGCGGAGAGCGGCAGCCCGGCCTCGTCCAGGATGCGGCGGATCAGGTCGACGGTCGCCGCCGAGTGGCCCTTGGGGAGTTCGGAGTGCGGGGTGTCCGGGGTGCGGAGCGCCGCGAAGATCCGGTCCACCTGCTCCTGACCGGCCTCGCCCCGACCGCCGACGCCCTCGACGGTGCGGCGGAGCGCGGCGTAGCCCTCCAGCTTCGCCCGCAGCCCGGAGAAGCCGAACGGCTTGACCAGGTACTGCAGGGCGCCGTACCGCATCGCCGCCTGCACCGTCGTCACGTCCCGGGCCGCGGTCACCATGATCACGTCGGAGTGGTGGCCCATCTGGCGCAGCCGCCGCACCAGGGTCAGGCCCGTCTCGTCCGGCAGGTAGTGGTCGAGCAGCACCAGATCGACGTGGTGGCGCTCCAACGTGGCCAGCGCGTGGGCCGCGGTGTGGGCACGGCCGACGACCCGGAAGCCGGGCACCTGGGAGACGTACGCGGCGTTGATCTCCGCGACGCGGAAGTCGTCGTCCACGACAAGGACATCGATCACGGTGACTCTCCTGTGGCCGTGAGCTGACGAGGGGGAGGGCCGGCGCGGAGCGCCGTCTGCCGGGGGTGGAGGGCGGACAGGGGGAGGGCGTGCGCCAGCCCCTCGGGTGCCAGTGCTTCGGGCAGGACGACGGTGAAGACCGCGCCGCCGCCCGCACGGGCGGTGACCCGGGCCATCCCGCCGTACCGCTCGGACAGCCGGCGCACCAGTGCCAGGCCGATGCCCCGGCCCCGGGACGCGACGGTGGCGCGCTTGGTGGACCAGCCCTCGGCGAAGATCCGCTCGCGCATCTCGGGCGCCACACCGGGCCCGGTGTCGCTGACCCGGACGACCGCGGTGGTGCCCTCGGCGCGCAGCTCCACCTCGACGAACGGTTCGACGCCGCGGCGCTCGGCGGTGGCGTCCAGCGCGTTGTCGATGAGGTTGCCCAGGACGGTGACCAGGTCGCGCGGGTCCACCACCGCGTCCGGCAGCAGCGTGGCGGGCGACACCCGCAGGGAGACGCCGCGCTCGGCGGCGATCGCCGCCTTGCCGACCAGCAGCGCGGACAGCAGCGGGTCGTGCACCCGCTCGGCGATCTGCTCCGCGGACGCCCGGTGGGCGCTGGCCACTTCGGCGACGAACTCCACCGCCATGTCGTACCGGCCCAGTTCGAGCAGCCCGCGCACCGTGTGCAGCTGGTTGGCGTGCTCGTGGTCCTGGGCGCGCAGCGCGTCCAGCAGGCCCTGGGTGCTGTCCAGCTCCCGGCCCAGCAGCTCCAGTTCGGTGCGGTCCCGCAGGGTGACGACCGCGCCGCCGTCCCGGGTCGGGACGCGATTGGCCACCAGCACCCGGCCGCCGCTGATCGCCAGCAGGTCGCCGCCGGCCACCCGGCCGGCCAGCACGTCGGTGGTGCGGCCCGGCGGCAGCACCTCGTCGAGGTCCCGGCCCGCGGCACCGGCGTCGAGGCCCAGCAGCCGCCCTGCCTCGTCGTTGACCAGCCGGATCCGGCCCCGCCGGTCGAAGGCCACCACCCCCTCCCGGATGCCGTGCAGCATCGCCTCCCGCTCGTCCAGCAGCGCCGAGATGTCCGCGGTGGCGACGCCGTGCGTACGGCGGCGCAGGCTCCGGGCGACCACCACCGCGGCCAGCACCCCGGCCGCCAGCGCCGCGCCCGCGTACCGCAGCAGCCCCGGGATGGCGCTCAGCAGCAGCCCGTGCACGCTGTCGTAGGCGATGCCGACCGAGACGGCGCCGACGATGTCGCCGCCGTCGTCGCGCAGCGGCACCTTCGCGCGGGCCGACCGGCCCAGGGTGCCGGTGTCGATCTGGCGGACCTCCTGGCCGGCCAGGGTCCGGCTGGGGTCGGTGGAGACGTGGTGGCCGATCTCGGCGACGTTGGTGTGCGACCAGCGGACCCCGCGGGTGTCCATCACGACGATGTACAGCGCCCCCGTCGCCCGCCGGATGCGCTCCGCGGTGGTCTGCACCGGGCCGCGCGGGGCCGGCGCGGTGGCCTCCACGTTGCGGGCCAGGTCCGGGTCGGCGGCGGTGGTCTCGGCGATGGCCAGGGCCCGGCGCATCGCCTGGTCGTCCAGGGCGTGGCTGAGCGGGGCCAGGAACAGGCCGGTGGCCAGCACCATCACACCGGTGGTGATGGCCAGCTGTGCGGTGAGGACCTGCGCGAAGACGCGACGGGGCCAGTGGATCCGCATACGGTCCCCCTTGTCTCGGCGGCCCTGCGCGCGATGCGGAACCGACACTTCCTGTTAGTGATGCTGCCTGTTGATCTCGTGTTTACGCAACGTAAGTCCCCGAGGCCCGGCTGCCCAGACCCCGTCGAACTTTTGTTGTTCCAGCGTGAGCAAAATGGGCACAACAGGGTTTGCGCGCAGAAAGACGGCTTGCGCCCACAAGGCTGCCGCGGTGGCCCGGCTCGCTCCTAGCCTCCCGATCCATGAACAGCCACACGAGCCCCGCCATCGAGCTACGGGGGGCGAGCAAAACCTTCCGCACCCCCTCGGGCGGACTGCACACCGCCGTCCGGGACCTGGACCTGACCGTCGGCCGCGGCGAGTTCGTCGCCGTGGTCGGGCCCACCGGATGCGGTAAGTCCACCACCCTGACCCTGGTCAGCGGCCTGGAAGAGCCCACCGAGGGCGAGGTGCTGGTGGCCGGCGAGCCGGTCCGCGGCATCGGCGACAAGGTCGGCTTCGTCTTCCAGCAGGACGCCGTCTTCCCCTGGCGCACCGTGCTCTCCAACGTCATGGCCGGCCCGCGCTTCCGCGGCGTCGCCAAGTCCGAGGCCAGGGAGCGGGCCCGCGAATGGCTCGCCCGGGTCGGCCTCGCCGCCTTCGAGGACCGCTACCCGCACCAGCTCTCCGGCGGTCAGCGCAAGCGCGTCGCGCTCGCCGCGACCTTCGTCAACGACCCCGAGATCCTGCTGATGGACGAGCCGTTCTCCGCGCTCGACGTGCAGACCCGGGCCCTGATGTCCGACGAGCTCCTCGACCTGTGGTCCGGCACCGGCGCTTCCGTCGTCTTCGTCACCCACGACCTGGAGGAGTCCATCGCGCTGGCCGACAAGGTCGTGGTGATGACCGCCGGCCCCGCCACCGTCAAGGAGGTCTTCACCATCGACCTGCCGCGGCCCCGCCGGGTCGAGTCGGTGCGGCTGGAGCCGCAGTTCATCGAGATCTACCGGGAGATCTGGTCCTCGCTCGGCGAAGAGGTCCGGATCACCCGCGAAAGGGGTGCCGCCCATGTCGCCTGAGACCGTCACCGCACCGGCCGCCACCGCGAAGGCCGGCCCCGCGGGGGAGCGCAGCCAGGCCCGTGCCCGCGCCGCCCGCAACCACAAGCTCCTCGTCTACGGGACCCGGGCCGCGCTCCTGGTCGGCCTGCTCGCCCTGTGGGAGTGGCTGGCCCGCGCCGCCGTCATCGACCCCTTCAACTTCTCCATGCCCTCGAAGATCTGGGACCAGATCTCCCAGTGGGCGGTCGACGGCACCCCGCAGGGCACCCTGTGGGAGCAGGTCTGGTACACGCTCTACGAGGCGCTGCTCGGCTGGGTCATCGGCGTCATCGGCGGTGTCGTGCTGGGCATCGCGCTCGGCCGGATCCGCTTCCTGGCCGATGTGCTCGGCCCGTACATCAAGGTCCTCAACGCGCTGCCGCGGATCGTGCTGGCCCCGATCTTCCTCATCTGGTTCGGCCTCGGACCGGCCTCCAAGGTCGCCTCCGCCGTCGTCCTGGTCTTCTTCCCGGTGTTCTTCAACGCCTTCCAGGGCGCCCGCGAGGTCGACCGCAACCTGGTGGCCAACTCCCGGATCCTGGGCGCCAGCAACCGCCAGGTCACCCTCCAGGTCGTCATCCCCTCCGCCACGTCCTGGATCTTCACCAGCCTGCACGTCAGCTTCGGCTTCGCCCTGATCGGCGCCATCGTCGGCGAGTACATCGGCGCGACCAAGGGCCTGGGCCTGCTGGTCTCGGCCTCCCAGGGCACCTTCAACGCCGCCGGTGTCTACGCCGCCATGGTGATCCTCGCCGTCGTCGCCCTGCTCGCCGAAGGACTGCTGGCCTTCCTCGAACGGCGGCTCTTCCGCTGGAAGCCGGCCGACAGCGGCGCCGACCGCTGACCTTGCCGCCGCCCCCCACCACACCCGCACCGCCTCACCTCACAAGGACGTGACCATGCGCACCCCACTCAAGATCTCGGCCGCGGTCGCCGCCACCGCGCTCGCCCTGACCGGCCTCACCGCCTGCGGCGGCGGTTCCACCGGCGGCTCGTCCGCGGACGCCAAGGACGGCAAGATCCAGATCATGGTGGGCGGCCTGGACAAGGTCATCTACCTGCCGGCCCGACTCACCCAGCAGCTCGGCTACTTCAAGGCCGAGGGCCTGGACGTCACCCTGCTCACCGAACCCGCCGGAGTCCAGGCCACCACCTCCCTGGTCTCCGGCGACGTCCAGGGCGTCGTCGGCTTCTACGACCACACCCTCGACCTCCAGGCCAAGAACAAGCAGGTCGAATCGGTGGTGCAGTTCGCCCACGCGCCCGGCGAGGTGGAGGTGGTCTCCAACCAGGCCGCGTCCGAGCTGACCTCGGCGAAGGACTTCAAGGGCAAGAAGCTGGGCGTCACCGGGCTGGGCTCGTCCACCGACTTCCTCACCAAGTACCTGGCGGTCAAGAACGGCGTCCAGGTCAACGAGTTCACCCCGGTCGCGGTCGGCGCCGGCCAGACCTTCCTCTCCGCGCTGCAGCAGGGCTCCATCCAGGGCGGAATGACGACCGACCCGACCGTCGCCCAGGTCGTCAACAAGAAGATCGGCAAGGTGCTCGTCGACATGCGCACCCCCGAGGGCTCCAAGGAGGCGCTGGGCGGCCTCTACCCGTCCTCCAGCCTCTACATGAACACCGACTGGGTGAACAGCCACAAGGACACCGTCCAGAAGCTCGCCAACGCCTTCGTCAAGACCCTGAAGTGGATGTCCACCCACACCCCCGAGCAGATCGCGGCGAAGATGCCCGCGGACTACGCGCAGGGCGGCAAGGAGCTCTACGTCCAGGCCATCAAGGACACCCTGCCGATGTTCACCAAGGACGGGGTGATGCCGGCCGACGGCCCCGCCACCGTCGAACGCGTCCTCAAGGCGTTCAACCCCACCCTCAAGAACGCCACCATCGACCTGAAGAAGACCTACACCACCGAGTTCGTCAAGAAGTGACGGCACGTCAGCAGATGTCGCAGACGTGAACTCCGCCGGGATCAGGTGCCGAAACCCATGTGCACGTGGTCCCGGTGGGTGTCGTCCGAGAAGAACTGGCCGGCCGTCCCGCCCGACAGCAGGTACGGCCCGCCGACGTTGTACGACCCGGCTGCCGCCGCCGCGCGCATCAACGACTCGACCAGCCGCCGCGGCGTCGCCGGATCGACCACCGCCCGCCCGTCGATCCGCCACACGTCGACCGCCCGCCCCCGCGGATGGTCGCTGGGCCGGTCGGTCCCGAACACCTTCAGCGGATGCCCGGACCGCACCACGCTCACCCCCAACCGGTGCTTCCGCGCCAGCTCCAGCAGCGCTTCCAGCACGCTGGTGTGCACCGCACCGCTGCGCACGTCCGCCGCGGCCGCCGGCGGCAGCTCGATCGCCGGCCCCGCCGCCAGCACCCGCCGCGCCGCCTCGCCCGGCGCCGCCGACGGCGCCCCGAGTGCCGCCGGATGCAGCGCCGTCACCTCCCACCGCGGCCGCGCCCGGCGCAGCCGGACGTCGACCGTCGTCCCGCCCGCCACCACCGCCCCGTCGTCCCGCCGCACCCACTGCCGGCACACCACCAGCACACTCGCCGTGTCCGCCAGGATCCCCCCGTACTGGGCGACCACCACCTCCAGGACCGCCTCCGCGCCCGCGGGCCGCAGCGGCCCCGCCTGGTCGACCAGCGACGGTGCCAGCCTCAGCGCCCCGACCCGCGCCCGCGCCGCGCCCCGCTCCCCGGCCGGCCACGCCCCGATCGCCCGGACCAGCTCCACGGCCCGCTCCTTCACCTCCGGCCGCACGTCCCCGGGGCTCGGCCGCCACACCCCGACATCCGGCAACCGGGACACCGGCCCCGTCGCCGTCGACCCCGGCCGGGCCGTCGGCGGCGCCCCCGCGGAGCCCCCGCCCGCACACCCCGCGACCCCCAACAGGACGGCCGGCGCCGCCTTGAGCAGGGCCCGCCGGCCGGGCCGCGCCCCGCCCCGCACCCCGTCCGCACCTTCCCCGAGAACGCTCATACGAAGTTGACCTCCCCGCGGACCAGCAGCGGGTCCGCCACCAACTGCCACAGCGGGACGGCGTAGTTGCCCAGGCCGTACCGGCCGCCGAAGTGCAGGCCGAGGACGCGGTGGTCGGTGAGGTCGATGACCGGTGAGCCGCTGTTGCCGCCCAGGGTGGAGCAGTCGTGGCGCAGTACGTTCCCCTCCGGCTCCAGGCCGGTGGTCGTCCCCGGCTGGAGCCGCTTGACGTTGTAGACGTCCATGAAGATCCGGCGCATGGACTCCGGTTCGTTGCGGCGCCCGTCCCAGGCCGGATAGCCGACGCAGTACACCGGGTGCCCCGGCACGTCCGGGGGCGCGTCCGCCGCGATCGCCAGGGGAGCGGGCAGCGCACTGCCGCCGAGGTACGGGGCGATCCGCAGCAGCGCCAGATCGACGTCCTGGTGGATCCCCAGGACCTCGGTGACCTCGTACGACGGTCCGCCGTCGGCGGGCTCCGGACCGGATCCGTACTCCTCGCCCAGGTCGAGGGCGGCGCCCAGCCCCTGCTGGAAGGCCCAGTCCTCGCCCGCGCTCCGGGCGAACTCCACCGCCACATGGCGATTGGTCATCACCGTCTCCGGCCCGACCAGGAACCCCGTCCCCAGCCAGTCCAGGCTGAGGTGACCGGAGACCTCCACCCGGCCGACCCGGGCCAGGGACTCCCGGATCGCCTCACGGTGGGCGTCCAGCACCGCCCAGTCGCCCTGCTGCGGCGCGAAGTCCTGGTGCCGGACGAGGATGGCCGGGCGCCCTTCCAGCAGGACGATCGCCTCCATCCCGAACGACTCGTCGTCGCTGATCTCGTCGGCCCGTCCCTCGGCGAGCTTCTCCAGGCCGCCGGCGCCGGCCGACAGCACCCGGGTGCGCTCCTGCCGGGCGTACTGCGAGATCTGCCCGGCCGGCAGCTCCGCCGCGGGCAGTGCCACGGCGGACTCCGGCTCCTCCCAGGACAGTTGGTCCCGCACCCGCGCCGCCACCGCGCGCAGATCGGAGAAGACCCGCTCGGGCCCGGTCGCCACCGGTGATCGGCTCCGCTTGTCCATCTCGTCCTCCTCGGTCGGGTCGGCGGGGCCGTGCGGCGGCCCGTCGGCCGGCTCAGCCCCCTCCGCCGCCTTGCGCCGCGGTGATCTCGGCGTGGACGTCCGGGGCATGGGTCTCCAGGTGATGCAGCACGCTGGTCATCTGGGTGCCGACGTTGACGAACGCGGTCGTCCGCCCCTGGAACATCACGTCCTCCACCCGCCGGGTCCCCCGGTGCAGGGCCACCACCCGCCAGTCGTCGGTGAGGACCGGGGAGCCGGAGGAGCCGCCGCGGGTGTCGGTGAAATAGCGGACGTCGTTCTCGTCCGCCTCGTAGACCAGGTTGTTGCGCAACGCCACCCGCTTGGGCTGGCCGCCGGGGTGCTGGATGATGTTGACCGCCACGTAGTCGCCGTCGGCGACCCTCAGCGGCCGCCGGGCCAGCTTCAGCACCGGACGGTCGGGCGGCGCGGACAGCCGCAGCACCGCGTAGTCCAACTCCTCGTCGGCAGCGGCGAGTTCGGTGACCTCGGCCTCCTCCACGCCGGTGTCGTCGGGGTCGCCGGAGTCGTTGTCGTAACCGAACCGGGCGCGGGTGTGCCGGGCCTGCAGTCGCAGGTCCTCGGGGGCCGCCAGGGGCCGTTCGGCGCCGGTCCCGGTGCGGGCGTTGACCACGTGGTGGTTGGTCATCAGGAGGGTGGGGGCGATCAGCCAGCCGGTGCCGGCGTGCGGGAAGCCGTTCGGCTGGAGCGGGGCGCCGTCCTCGTACGGCGGCACCTTGAGCCGGGCGACCGCGGTGCCGGCCAGGTCGCCGCCGCGCAGGAAGCCGATGGGCACGGTGTCGTCGCGGTGGACGATCTGCTCCTTGAGCTCGGGGGCCGGGCGGTCGGCCAGGACGTCGGGTTCGCCGCCGGCGTGCCGGGCCACCTCGTCCAGGGCGCGCTGGAAGACCTTCAGCGGCTCGGCCTCGGTGGTCTGCGCCACCGCGTTGCGCAGCCAGATCTCCAGCGGGACCGAACCGTCCACCAGGCGTTCCACCTGGTTCATCTGGGCCAGGTCGGAGTGGAGTTGGCGCATCGGCGCGGCCAGCATCGGCAGGGTGCCGCGGTACTTGGGCATGATGCCGTCGAGCAGCAGCGGGCGCACGGTGGGGTCGGTCAGCCCGCTCTCCAGTGCGGCGTCCCGCAGGCGGAGGATCTCGTCCTGGGAGAGGTAGCAGGTCATCGGTGGTCAGGCCCGGCCGGGCCGCTCCCTTCGTCCGGCCGGTGGCGCCCGGCCCGTGGTGCCGCGACCTCCTGCGGCGTCGTCCGGCCGCGGGTGCCCACGCCCATCGCCGCGGCCACCCCGGACACCAGCTCGCCGCTGCGGTCGGGGACGGACAGCAGCCGGCGGGCGAGCGCGTCGAGGGTGCCGCGGTCGCGTGCCAGGCGCAGGATGCCCGCGATGCCGGTGGGGTGGGAGGCCGGTTCCGGGGCGGGGCGGGCGGGGGCCGCGGCGCCTGCCTCCGTGCCTGCGCCGGCCCCTGCCGCCGTCCCGGGGTCCGGCCGGGGCGGGGGCGGGCACGGAGGCGTCGGGGCCGGCGCGGGGTGCGCCGCCGGTCCGGCCCACGGGGGTGGCCCCGACGGCCCCGCGGCATCGTCCAGGATCTCCATCACCGACCCCAGCAGCGCCGGCTGCCGGCGGGTCGCCCGGCACATCGCGGCGCCCAGCGTGTCCAGCGTCCCGTCGTCCGTCGGCAGTCCCACGACGTCCAGGGCGTGGGTGAGCGCCCCGGGGTCCTGGCCGTAGATCTGCGAGGCGACCGCACGGACCAGCGCCGGCTGATCGGCCAGCACCCGGTCGGGCAACTCCCGCAACTGGGTGGCGAGTTGATGGCCGGCTTGGACACCGGAGCGGGCGGTGTCGCCGGTGCCGGCCGGCAGCCGGGCCCGCGCCAGCCGGGCGCCCATCGCTTCGAGGTCCTGCCCGAGGCCGACCGCGACGTCCTCCGCCACCCGCAACCGACGGTCCGCGTCCGCCAGATCGCCGGCCTCCTCGGCCAGCCGCGCGGCGAGCAGCAGCAGCTCCAGCCGCCGCTCGGCGCACCCCGCCCGCTCCGCCTGCCCGACGGCGTCCGCCACCGCCCGCCGGGCCTCGTCGCGCCGCCCGAGCCGGTTGAGGGCGTCCGCCATCAGGGAGTGCAGCGGGCTGCACGGCGTCCACGGCCGCCGCTGCCCCAGCCGGGCCAGCGCCGCGTCCGCGAACCCCTGCGCCAACAGGTCCTCCGCCTCGCGGGCCGCGATCCGCTCCCAGTCCTCCTGGTCGGCGCCCGCCGCCACCCGCTCGGGCGCCCCACCGCCGAGCCGGGCGGTCAGCAGCCCCGCGGCCCGCGCCGACATGTCCTGCTGCGCGCCCGCCAGGAACCGTTCCACGCCGGGCAGCCAGCGCTCCTCCACCGACCGCGGATCCTCGTCCAACCGCAGCCGGTGGTAGATCTCCTCGGCGCGCGCCTCCACCCCGTCCCGCGCCGCATAGTGCGCCACCGCCCGCCGCTCGACCTCGCGCATCACCTCGGTGCGGTCCCCGCCGGGCAGCCGCAGCATGATCGCGCGCACATCGCCGCGGTAGCGCACCGCCGCCGGCCCGGCCGGCTCGACCATGTCCAGCCGGCTCAGCTCGGCGAACAGCCGGTGCGCCGCCTCCTCGGTCGCCACCGGCAGTCCGCACGGCCCGGCCAGCACCTCCCGGATGATCTCGGGGGTGATCACCCGCAGCGCCAGCCCCGGATACGCCAGCCGCCGCACGTCCTCGTTGGCGATATGGCTCAGGATCCGGTCGTAGAGGATGCCCTGGACCAGCATCTGGTCGACCCGGTGGAAGACCTCCTGGTGGCGCTCGGGCAGGCTGCGGATCAGGTCGCCGGTCCGCTCGGACTCGCCGCCGGCGAGCGTGGCGGCCCGAGCGGCCAGCCGCAGGCTGAGCGGATGCCCGCCGACCCGCTCGGCCAACGCCGTCGCCACATCGGGGTCGTCGACCCCCAGGGAGCGCAGCAGGGCGATGGCGGCCGGCCGTTCCAGCTCCCGCAGCTCGATCTCGCCCAACGCCACGCTACGGGCCGGGTGGTCGACCGGCGCCCGCCCGGAGACGAGCATCCGGAACCGCGGATAGCCGCCCTGGAGCGAGGTGCAGATCGCCCACATCCGGCCCAGCACCGGGGAGCCGCGGTACTGCGCCGCCTCGAAGGAGTCGACGGCCAGGACGAACGGCGGATCGTGCTGACCGGACGCGGCCACCGCGCGGAGCAGGACGTCGGCCACCCGCCGCACCAGCCCGGTCTCCCGCTCGGTGGCCAGCAGCTGGAACTCCTGCGACGAACTGCGGCCCAGCACCCGGGTGGTGGCCAGCCGGTGCAGCTGGGCGCACCGCTCCTGCTCCTCGCGCTGGGTGGCGGCCGCCTGCTGGCACTCGTCCGCCAGCGCGTCCAGTTCGGCACGGAACGCCGGGTACTGCACGCCGAGTTGGCGCGCCGCCTCGGCGATCATGGTGACCGGCTCCTGGATGGAGAGGGTGGGCCGCTCGAAGTCGATGTACGCGAACGGGAACGGGAACGCGCCCGGCCCGCCGCCCGGGGGCCCGCCGGCCGGCCCGGCCACGTGCTCCAGCAGGAACTTGGCCAGCAGCGTGCTCTTGCCCATGCCGCCCGGTCCGTGGACGACCAGCGGCGGCACGAAGGCCGCACCGGAGTCCGCGCCGCGCGGCCGGTCGGCCGGTGCCGTCCCCGCGTCGGTCCCGGACACGTCGACATAGGCGCGCAGCCGGCGGAGCTCCTCGGAACGCCCCTGGAACGGCGACGCCACCAGCCGCCGGAGCGGTGCCAGCAGCCTGGCCCGCTCCAGTGCCGCCTGGAGCTCGGCGGGGTCGGGCAGGCCGCTGACGCCGGGGAGCCGGGAGAGCCAGAGCACCGCCTGGAGGGTGTCGGCCAGTTCGTCGGCGGACCAGCGGGCCGGGCGGTCGGCCGTCGGCGGCAGGTTGCCCTGGAGGTAGGCCAGGCAGAGGGCCTCCGGGCCGCCGGGTTCGGCGGGGAACTGCTCGCGGTTGGCCTCCAGGGCGCGCCGGGCCGCCTCCGGCCCGGCCATGCCGCGCAACGCGGCCTCCCTGACCTCGGGTTTCAGCGCCCACCTGGCGTGGTCCCGGACGCCCAGCGTGGTGCAGTCGTCGAGCAGCGCCAGCACCGCGCCGCCGGTCGGGCGGTCCTCACCGGGCAGCCGCAGCCGCCGCGGATCGAACGACGCGAGCAGGCAGGCCGCCTCCCGGTAGGCCCGGCGGGCGTCCGGGACGGCCTCAGGGGCCGGCTCCGCCGTCCGCAGTTCCCGCCGCAGCCGGGCGCCGAACTCCTCCCGCAGGCGGGAGTGGGCGAGGCGGCCGGGGTCAGAGGGAGCGGAAGACATGGATCGCCTTCTCCGTCGCCGTGCAGACCCTGCGCATATAGCTCTCGTCGTCGTCCCGGGCCCGCGCGGCGTGCAGCACCTCCGTCACCGCCTCCTCGACGAGTCCGGAGATCTCCGCGGGGTCGGCGTCGTCGAGGCGGGCGGGCGGCGCCTCGCGGAAGAGCTGGTCGAAGAAGCTGCGCAGGTCTCGGGGTTCGACGATCCGTGCGGTGTCCCAGCACAGGCTGCCCCGCAGGTCGTAGGGGAGTTGGCGCATCGCCCGGCCGTAGCCGAGGAGCACCAGGCGGGGTGCCTGGTCGCCGCGGATGGCGGCGTGTTCGTAGATCGCCAGGGCCAACTGGCCGATGAAGTCCCAGACATCGGAGTGCGGATCGAGCTTGTCGCACTCGTCGAGGACCAGCCAGTAGCGCTCGTCGGCGGCGGTGGCCCGGCCGACCACCCAGTGCACCGCGTCGCCGAGCGACGGTAACGGATCGTTGAGCGCGGTGGGGTCGAACGGCTGCGCCCCGGTGCGCGCATCGGTGACGAACTCGGCCAACCGCGCGAGCACCTGCCGGGCGGTGGAGGTGCGCGACAGCGTGACCCGGGCCGGGCGGAACCCGTGGTGCTGCCCGACGTGGCGCAGGAAGTGGTACGTGTACGACCGTCCGCTGTCCGGTTCGCCGTCCACCAGCAGCACCGACTTCTCCGGGTCGGCGAGGAAGCGGCGCAGCGTCTCCCGCAGGTCCTCGCGGTCGATGAACGCCTCCGTACCGCCCTTCAGGACGCAGGTGCGGAAGGTGTCCTGAGTGGTGTGGACCCGGGCGTCCTCGCGCAGGCGGCCCAGGAACTCCCTGGCCCGCCGGATCTCCGGGCGGACCACCAACTCGTCGATCGCGGTGACCACCTCGACGAGCTCCACCTGCCGCTGGATGGTCCGGCGCGAGGCGTACACCAGCGACCGGGCGTTGTCCCCGCTGACGTGGGTGAGGGGGAGCGCGCCGATGAACTCCTCGGAGAACCCGTACTGGACGAGTCGGGTGTGCGGGTCGACGGTGTCGAGGAGATACCTCTCCAGCCACATCGTGACGAGTTCCCATTCCGTCTCGCTCAACGGCATGCCGCACCTATCCGGCCGGCCCGCGGGAGAGTACGCAGGGCCGCTCCCTGGCTCCCTGTCCTGCCTCCTGTTTGTCATGCTTACACCCGGTCTACCCCGGTGCAAGGCGTGGCACGGAGCCGGAAGTCCCCACTCAGGCAAGCTGGCCGAAGGTGCGGTCCACCGGCTCCCGGACCGCCGGCTGCGCCAGGTACTGGCTGATCCCGTGGTGGTTCTCGCTGCTGTTGGTGACCAGCGCATCGGTGATCAACTCCGACGGGGCGTACTCCGGCCGCAGGGTGTGCCCGAGCGCCACCAGGTCCCGCAGGTCCGACACGTTGCGCCAGGCCCGCACCCCGTCCGGCACCGCGGGCGGCCGCGCCAGCTGGTCCTGCACCTCGGTGATCGCCAACGGCGACCCCACCGTGACCAGCAGCTCCACGTCCCGCTCCTGCTCCCGCAGCACCTCGTAGGCGGCCACCGACCCCAGACTGTGCCCGACGACCACCAGCGGCCCGTCCGCCGTCGGCGGCAGCGCCTCCTCGACCACCTGCCGGATCGCCGGTCCCCGGCCACCGAAGAAGTACGCGTGGACATCCTTGAAAGTACGCCGGACCAGCTCCCGGAACGCCGCCGTCCGCAGCGGCCGGGGCAGCGGCAGCACCTCCAGCGGCAGCGCCCCGCCGTCCCCGGCCCCCGGGTCGGCACCGCCGGTCTCCGCCTCGCCCAGCGTCTCCGCGAGATACGTCATCTCCCGCAGCCAGCCGACCAGCGCGCCCTCGACCGCCACTTCGCCCGGGCCCTCGGGGGTTCGGCCCTCCAGCCCCGCGTCACCGGATTCCCGCCAGGCTTCCCCGACGGTCCGCGCCACGAAGTCCTCCGGTGCGTCGAACATCCCGGACGCCCCCGAGCCCACCGACTCCGCCTCGATCACCGGCCCGCCGTCCAGCGCGTCCAGGTGGAAGTCCGGCAGCGGGTGCTCGTACTGCACGGCGGCCCAGTACGCCATCCTGGACACGTCCGCCATATCCCTGCCGAAAAGCGCCTGGTCCCATTGCGACTTGAGCAGTCCCGAACGGACCTTGTTCCCGTTGCCGTGCACATAGACCACGGTGGGCCGCCTGCGGTGCATCTCCGCCTCCTGCCGCCGTTCCTCCGCCGCACCACCTTCCCGGTGGTGCGGGCGGCGCACCGGCACCCGTCCGTAAGCCACTCGAACAGCCGGGCGCCCGGCTGCGCGATCAGCCGTCCGGGCACCGGCCGGGCCCGGCCGGTGCCCGGCCGACTGAAGGCCCGCACCGGGCGGGGGATCACTCCGAGGGGTAGATGTCCCCGCTCCGCATGGCGCTCTCCTGCTCGCTCCGGCTCTGCAGCCGGCGGGACTTCTCCTGGAGCCGCTGCCGTTCCTTGGGATCGCTGGTGTGCTCCGCGGCCTCGGCCAGCTCCCGGGCCTTCTCCCGCATGTGCTGAAGGCGTTCGCGTGTCTCTTCGGATCCCATGACCGTTCCTTACTCGTCCCGTGCCGGTGCCCGGCGTGCCGTATCCCGGTGTTCCCGGTGCCGCGCCGTGGCCGGCGCCCGTCCGGGAAGCCGCTGCTACCAGCCAAACAGGGCCCGGGGCCGTCGGCACCTCGAAGCGTCACGCTGTGCCGTCACCCCGGTCACGGAGGCCGGAGCGGGCCGGATCCGCCCCTGAGAGGGGCCGACGACGGAAGCGCATAATGGTGGCCAGATAGGGAACCGGCCCGCCCGGAGGTGGATCCCGATGGCCCCTCTGCTCCTCGTCCTGCTCCTCGTGCTGCTTTTCGCGGGTGCCGCTGTCGCCATGAAACTGCTCTGGCTCGTCGTCCTCGCCCTGGTCGCCGTCGCGCTGATCGGCTTCCTCCGCCACCCGTCTGGCCCGCGCGGCACCCGGAGCCGCCGCCACCCCCGGTAGGCGCAGTCCGATGCCTGCCACCAAAGCCCGCAACATCACCGCGGCCATCGGCGGCGCCCCGTGCTGGGTGAGCCTGATGACGCACGATCCGAAGGTCGCGCAGGACTTCTACGGGAGGGTCCTCGGCTGGCAGTTCCGCCCCGGCACCGTGGGGGCCGGGTTCTCCATCGCACTGGCCGAGGGCCGGCCGGTCGCCGGGATCGGCGCGCTGACCCCCCAGTGGCACGTCCCCATTGCCTGGACCCCGTACTTCGCCGTGGAGAGTGTGAACGAGACCGCCGCCCGGATCCGCGAGCGCGGCGCCACGGTCGCCGTCGGCCCGCTCGAAGTGGGCAAGGGGCGCGCGGCGCTGGCCGCCGACCGGGACGGTGCGGTGTTCGGCCTCTGGGAGGGGCAGACGCTCTCCTGGGCCGTCGGACAGGGCGGCGCACCCATGTGCCTGGAGCTGCGCACCCGGGACGCCTTCGAGTCGGCGATCTTCTACGGCGAGGTCTTCGGCTGGGCCCCCGACCGGCCCGGCTGCGACATCACCTACGAGCACGACGAGGTGGTGGTGCGCGACGACCGCGGGCACACCGTGGCCGCGCTGCGCGGCGGCGCCGTCGAGGCCGCCCCGGACCCGCACGTCCGCCCCCGCTGGCACGTGTACTTCCCCGTGCGCGACATCGAGCAGGTCACCGCGGCCGCCGTGGCCGCGGGCGGATTCACGCTACCGGTGACCCCGCTGGTGGACGGCGGCGGCTGCGAGGCCGTGATCCGCGATCCCCAGGGCGGTCTCTTCACCGTCGCCACCGCGCGGGGCCCCCTCCAGGGCTGATTCCGCCCCGCCGACACGCCCGGTCGTTCCCCGGCCCCGCGGCGTGTCTCCACCGGATGGCCCGCCTGCGTTGGCGCCCGCGGCCAAGAGGGACGTTGGCTGAACCACAGCAGGCACAACCAGCACGTACAACGCCCGATGAGCGCCGGCACCTCCGGTGCGGACGCTCCCACCTAGTTCAGTGGAGTAGCTACATGTCACCTGAACCAGCTCCTCGTGGGGGCCAAGCCGATCCGTCCCTGACGGAACACGGCGAACACACTCCGCCCACCAGCCAGGAGAACGTCTCGTTCCGCACCCTCGTGTGGACGGCGGCCACCACGCGCCCCGTAGAGGAAGTCGCCGCTCTCGTGGAACTGCTCAAGCGCAGTGGCGACGACCCCAACCCCGGGGACGAAGCGCTGCGGGTGGCGGCGATGACCCGCCCGGTGAGCGAGGTCGGGCCGCTGCTCGCCCTGCTAGGCCAGGCCCCGCACACCGCGGAGGCGAGCTACGAGGCGCTGCGTGCCGCGGCCGTCGGCAGATCCGTCGACGAGGTCGCCCAGCTGATCAAGCTGTTCGACCGGGCCCACGAAGGCCGCGTCCCGACCGTGGAACCGTCGGACGGCGGCGACTTCCCCGACGGCCACGCCGACACCGCGAACCTGGCCACCACGGCCCTGCCCTCGCTCAGCGACCCCTACGCCGACCCCTACCCCGACCCCTACGGCTACCCGGGGCCCGACCACGGCTACGCCACCCACGGGCCGGCCGCCGCTGCCGGCGACCCGGCGATGCGGGACGCCACCCACTGGGACGCCCCGCCGCGGCCCCAGCGCGCCCCCTGGCCGGGCGCCAACGCGCCGCAGGAGGGCGGCTGGCACACGGCCGGGTCGCCCGCACAGCCGGCGTACGCGGTCGGCGGTGTCCTGCGGTCCGTACTGCGCTGGCCCGCCGCGGCGACGCTCGCCCTGTGCGGGCTGAGCCACCTGCCGGTGGGGGCCGCGGAGACCCCCGGTGGCGCGTCGGACGTCCTGTCGATGGCCATCGCCGTGGTCTACCTGGTGCTGGCCGGCTGCCTGGCGATGCGCGACACGGCCGCCGTCTGGACGGCGAGCGCCGCGGCCGCGGTCACCGTGATCGTCCTGCACGCGCTGTCCCGGGCCGGTGTCCTGGTCCAGCTGCGCAGCAGCCTCGGCACCGCCTCGATGTGGCCGGAGCTGCTGGCGGTCGGGCTCGCGATCATGAGCGCCGGCCTGGCCGGTGCCGCGCTGCTGCTGCGGCCGCGCCGGGTGAGCCCCGCGACGGCCGGTGCGTGAGCGCGCGGATGCGGCGGCCGTCCCTCGGGGGCGGCCGCCGCATCGCGTACCCGCCCCCGGTGGCCCACCGGGGGCGCCCGGCTGTCCGGCCCGGTTCCCGACCGTGTCCGCTCGCGCTGCCCGCTGCGGGCGAGCGTGGCGGGCCCTGCCCACCTCGCCGAGCACCGCCGAACTCGCCCGGGTCACCATGCCGGAGTTCGCGCCGCCGCGGGAGCAACCGGCCGTAGACCCACGGCCGTTCACCGGCGGCTACCGCTGCGAAGGACTCCTCATGACCGTCACCGACCGCCCCGAAGGCGAAGGCGCGCTCCGGCCGGCGTACGAAGGCGCCGACGGTCCGGCGGACACCTTCGAACCGCCCCGCTGGAATGCGGGCACCTTCGAACCGCTCCACCGGAAACTCGTCCCGGTCTCGGACACCCCGGTCAAGTCCGGGTAACCGGCCGGGAAGGACGGGGCCGGGCGGCAGTCGCCCGGCCCCTCGCACCCTCATGCCACGCTGTCGGCCAGCTCGCTGACACCCCGGATCCGCGCGCAGTGCGCACAGCAGAAGGAGCGGCCGCCCGCCTCCAACCCGTGCCCGAGGATCCGGCACTGGCAGTTCTCGCAGGTCGGCGCGAGCAGGTGCGCGGCGCACTCCACACAGTCGAAGGCATGTACCTCGCTGTCGATGTGCACTTCGAATCCCCGCGCGTAGTCGTTCCCGCAGACCTCGCAGACCGTCATGGTGATGCCTCCATTCCGCGGCTCCGTGGGAGGCGCCGGGCCCGCGGAGCCGCCCGCCGGCCCACCGGCGCGCCCCACACCCCTCCTCCATCGTCGCACCGGCCCCGCCGGCTCGCAGGGCACTCACTCCGACGACGAGTAGCGGCGCAGCACCCACGCGGGCAGCACGAACCAACACACCACGAACCACAGCACCAGGCCCGTCACCACCCATGGCGCGGCGGTCCCGTTCAGCGCCAGCCGCAGGATGAGCAGCAGTGCCGACGCCACCGTGCCCAGCAGCAGCACCACCCCGACCAGCGCCAACCGCGACGCCCACAGCACGGTCTGCGGTTTGAGCCGGTGCCCGGCCACCAGCCGGTGGAAGGTCACCGTCCCCACCAGCGCACCGGTCGTCGACGCCCCCAACAGCAGGGTGATCACGTAGATGGTGCGGTCCGCCGTGGTCAGCGTGGTGAACCGCTGGGTGAAGACGACGGTGAGCAGGAAGCCGAACAGGATCTGCACGCCGGTCTGAATGACCCGCACCTCCTGGAGGAGTTCGCTCCACCGGCGGTCGGCGCGCTGCTCCTCGGTCTCGTTGCGGCCGCGCGGCCAGATCAGCTCCGACTCGCTGCCGTCATCCCGCTGACCGTTCAGTTCAACTCCTCCGGGTCCCCGCGTCCGCGCCGCTCAGTCCGTCCGTGCCGCTCACTGCATCCGTGCCGCCGGGCTCGCCCGGAACGCCAGCTCGTCGTCCGCGACGTCCACCTGCACCCGGTCCCCGGACGACAGCGCCCCGTCGAGCAGCATCCGCGACAACCGGTTGTCGATCTCCCGCTGGATGGTCCGGCGCAGCGGCCGGGCCCCGTACTCGGGCTGGTGCCCGCGGCGGGTGATCCAGTCCACGGCGGCGGGGGAGAAGTCGACGGAGATGTCCTGGGCGTGCAACCGGTGGCGGGTGCCCTCCAGGAGCAGGCCGGTGATCCGGTGCAGCTGCTCGTCGGTCAGCTGGCGGAAGACGATGATCTCGTCGAGCCGGTTGAGGAACTCGGGCCGGAAGTGCCCGCGCAGGGCCGCCAGCGCCCGCTCCCGGGCGCCGTCGTCCACACCCGCCTCCGTCGGCCCGAAGCCGAGCACCCCGCGGCCGCCGCTCAGCGCCTCCGACCCGAGGTTGCTGGTCATCACGATCACGGTGTTCTTGAAGTCCACCGTGCGCCCCTGAGAGTCCGTCAGATGACCGTCGTCGAGCACCTGCAGCAGCATGTTGAAGACGTCCGGGTGCGCCTTCTCCACCTCGTCCAGCAGCAGCAGGGAGTACGGGTGGTGGCGGACCGCCTCGGTGAGCTGGCCCGCGTCCTCATGGCCGACGTATCCGGGCGGGGCGCCGATCAGCCGGCTCACCGTGTGCCGCTCCTGGTACTCGCTCATGTCCAGCCGCACCATCCGGTCCTCGCTGCCGAACAGCGCCTGGGCCAGCGCCCGCGCGAGCTCGGTCTTGCCCACCCCGGTCGGGCCGAGGAAGAGGAAGCTGCCGATCGGCCGGTTCGGATCGGCCAGACCGGCCCGCGACCGCAGCACCGCCTCCGACACCGCCGTCACCGCGTCCCGCTGCCCGATCACCCGCGTCTGCAGCCGTTCCTCCAGCCCCAGCAGCCGGTCCTTCTCCTCCTCCGTCAGACTGCTCACCGGCACCCCGGTCTGCCGCGACACGATCTCCGCGACGTCCTCGGCGGTGACCTCCACGATCCGCCCGTCGCCGCCCACCGGCCGCTCGCCCTGCGAATCCTGGACGGTCCTGATCTGCTCGGTGAGCGCGGTGATCCGGTCCCGCAGCTCGGTCGCCCGCTCGTACTGCTCCGAGGCGACCGCCTGGTCCTTGTCCCGGACCAACTGCTCCACCTCGCGCTCCAGATCGCGCACATTGGGCGTCTTGGTCGCCGACCGCAACCGGACCCGGGCACCCGCCTGGTCGAGCAGATCGATCGCCTTGTCCGGCAGGAACCGGTCGGTGATGTACCGGTCCGACAGCTCCACCGCCGCCCGCACGGCCTCGTGCGCATACCGCACCTGATGGTGCGCCTCGTAACGGTCCTGGAGCCCGCGCAGGATCTGCACCGTGTCGGGCACGGTCGGCTCGGGCACCAGGATCGGCTGGAAGCGCCGGGCCAGCGCGGCGTCCTTCTCGATGTACCGCCGGTACTCCTCCAGCGTGCTGGCCCCGATGACGTGCAACTCCCCGCGCGCCAGCGCCGGTTTGAGCATGTTGCTGGCCTCCAGCGCGCCGCCGTCCCCGGTGCCGCCGCCGGCCCCCACCACGGTGTGCAGCTCGTCGATGAAGACGATCAGCGCGTCGGAGTGCGCCCGGACCTCCTCGATGATGTTGTTCATCCGCTCCTCGAAGTCACCGCGGTAGCGGGTCCCGGCCACCACCGCGGTCAGGTCCAGCGCCACGATCCGCCGCCCGGCCAGCGTCTCGGGGACCTCCCCGTCCGCCAGCCGCTGCGCCAGCCCCTCCACGATCGCGGTCTTCCCCACGCCCGCGTCGCCGACCAGCACCGGATTGTTCTTCCCGCGCCGCGACAGCACCTCGATGGTCTGCTCGATCTGCTCCTCCCGCCCGATGACCGGATCGATCCGGCCGGCCCGGGCCAGGTCCGTCAGATCCCGGCTGTACTTGTCCAGCGTGGGCGTCTCGTGGTGCGGTACGGCACCGTGCTCGGCGCTCGCCCCCGACGGCTGGTGCGCGCCCGCCCCGCCGTGCCCGCCCGCGGCCGCCTGCGGATCGAAATGCGCCAGGTGCAGGATCCGCCCCGCCGCCGAATCCGGATTCGAGGCCAGCGCTTCGAGCACATGCTCCGGCCCGATGTACGACGCCCCCGTGCCCCGCGCCAGCTCGTGCGCCCCCAGCAGTGCCCGCTTGACCGCCGGGGTCACCGCGACGCTCTTCTGCAGCGGCCCCGTCCCGGCATTGCGGTCGATCTCGGCCGCCAGCGCATCCGGATCGGCCCCCGACTGCCGCATCAGGCTCCGGGTCGGCTCGGAGCTGAGCGCCGCCCGCAGCAGGTGCTCGGTGCCCAGCTCGGGGCTGCCGTGTTCGGCGGCGTACGCGGCGGCGGAGGTCACCAGGTCCCGGGCCGGTCCGCTCATCAGCCGCGCGATGTCGGCCTGCCGCGGCATCGAGGTGCCGCCCTCCTCGCCGGGCGACTGTGCCGAACGCCCGAAGAACCGCGCGAGAAAGTCGCCGAACGAGTCCGGGCCGTCACTCTCCGGGCCCGTGAATCCGTTGCTCATGTGCGTCCGTTCCGCTGTCACGACGGTGCCGCGACACGCTGCCTCGTCAGGTACGCAGTACTCATTCCCTGTGCCGTCGCCCGGTGCGTCGTCGCCGCGACGTGCGACTCCTCTGCTTCAGGATCAACGCCACCGGGACCGTTCGCACCTCCGGCGCGTCCCCGCCCACCCCCGACGGCCGCCCACGGCACCCGCCCGCACAAGCCACCCCGCCACGCCACCCCGCGCCGGACCTCCGACGGCTCCCCCGAACGGCGATCCCGGCCCCGACCGGCAAGGCTCGCCCGCGGCGTCACCCGAGCGCCGCACTGCCGCACACCGGGGCCCGCCGCCGGAGTCCACCACGGCGGCCGACCGGCGGGTAACCGTCGCAACGCCCGAGCCCCGCTCGCCTGCCCCGCGAGCGGCACGCGTCCGCCTGTTCGCCTCTTCGGGTTGCCGCGGACGGAAAGGCATTCAAGGGCCCGACCGGCCCGCTATCTTTGACAGCTTCACAATCCCGGAACGGGAGGAAGGTATGAGCACCGTGCCATGGACCATCGAGCGTATTCGTGAGGCGCTCGCCAGCCCGTCCCTCGCCCGGCGATTCGACGCGGAGCTGGATCGGGCGCCGGCGGACGAACTGCTGGAAGTCTTCACGAAGTGGCAGCGGATCGCGGGCGGCCTACGGGCGCAGGCGGTCACCGAGATCTGAAGGGCCGGGTGTCCGCGGAGGCCGAGCGCATCCGCGGACACGAGGGGCGCGCCGCCCGCCGACGTCTGTCGGGGACGCACGCCGGGCCCAACCACGGCGACGCACGCCCCCGACCTCACCCAGTGGTCTCCGGGACCAACCGGCTTCCAAGACCAACGCAACACCGCCGGAATGGTCACCGCACCGCCCGGCCGCACCCCCGGCACCGGGCCGGCCGGTCGATCGTCAGGCGCGGCAGCGCAGCATCCGCATAGTTGAGCAGCTGCACCGCCGTGGCCACGTCGAGGCGCCGCCCGAGGGGCCGGAGTTCGGCGACATCGCCCACCTCGTAGCGCACGCCCAGCGGTTCGCGCTCCTCGAACTCCCTTGCGGCGGCGACCATTTCACCGGCGATGTCGACTCCGAGCACCTCCGTGGCGCCGCGCCGCCTGAACTCCCTGCTGTAGAAGCCGGTGCCGGAGGCCAGGTCGAGGACCGACTTCCCGCGCACGTCCCCGACCATGGCCAGGAACCCGGGCACCTCGGCGTAATGCGCCAGCGGAAGGGACTTGAAGCCCTCGAACGCCTCACCGATCTCGTCATACTGCTGCACGCTCACCGTGCTGACCTCCCCTGTGTTTCACGACGTCCCCGGCCCCGGCACCCGCGCCCGGGGCACGCCGCGGCCTCTGGCGGGCAGTCTCTCCGGACCCCCGCGGACCGCCGTACTGGCAGAAGCCACAAAGTTGCGGACCTCGCCCCGGCCTGGTGTACGAGCGGGCACACCACCGGTCGGGCTCACGCCCCGGTCATTCAAGGAGTGCGAACGATGCCCTCTCCTGCCATGTCGCGCCGTCATGCACCATGAGGTCGACCGACGTGACTCGGGAGGTGAAGGGGAGGCTGCTCGGCAGGCCGGCCTCGATCTCCGCCAGAACCGCATCGTCCTGACCGTCGGCGACGGTCAGGTGGGGCACGACGTCGGTGAACCTGCCGCCGTAGGGCGGAGCTTCGGGCCACCGGTCGGCGACCACCTCGGTAAGCCGCCGCAACTGCGTGTCCGGCTCAGGAGCGAGATACAGCACTCCCGGGAAACGCCCGCAGCCCTCAAACCGAAGGTCGAAGGCGTGGTGCCTGCCGAGCAGGTCGGCGAGGGCGCCCCGGACACGCGCGTCTATCCGGCTCGCGTCGAGGAACGGGAAGAGCACCGTGACATGCGCCGGAACCCCTGCTCGGGCTGACGGATCGAACCGCTCACGCCATGCGCGGACGGCCGGCTCCGCCTCCGGGATCCTGACGATGAGCCCCGTCCGACCCGCCTGAAACCGACTCGTGCTGTCGTCTGCCATGACACGGCATGCTGCCAGTTCAGAGGTCGACGACAGCACCCGTCACGTCTCGATCGCCGCGTCGGCGGCCGCCCTCGGTGCTCTCCTCGCACCGGATTCTCGATGTGCCGGCCGATCACGCCCCGCCGGCCGGGCGCTCCTCGCCGATCTGCTCGCGCAGCCAGGCGTCGTCGAAGACCTTGCTCAGGTAGTTGCGGCCGGAGTCCGGGATCACCACGACGACCAGGTCGTCCGGACCGAGTCCGGCGGCGACCCGGAGTCCGGCGGCCACCGCGGTGCCGGCCGACGCGCCCACCAACAGCCCTTCCTCGCGGGCCAGTCGGCGGGCGGTCAGCAGCGAGTCGCGGTCGCTGATCCGCTCGAACCGGTCCACCACATCGGTGTGGAACGACTCCGGCCAGGAGTCGTCCACCGTCTCGGGATGGCGGAACAGGCCGATGCTCTCCACCGCGTAGGCGGTGCCGGGCCCGCCCGAGTAGACGGAGGCCTCCGGGTCGGCGCCGATCACGCGGACCCGGCCGCCGCTGACCTCCTTGAGGTAGCCGCCGGTGCCGCTGATGGTGCCGCCGGTGCCGACGCCCGCCACCAGGTGCGTGAGCCGGCCCTCGGTCTGCCGCCACAGCTCCGGGCCGGTACTGCCGTGGTGCGCACGGGGGTTGGCGGGATTGTTGTACTGGTCGGCCAGCCACGCGCCAGGAGTGGTCCGGGCGATCCGCGCCGCTGTCGCCCTGGGGTGGTCGGGGTGCTCGCGGGGCACGTCGCCGGGGCAGACCACGACCTCGGCCCCGTAGGCGCGCAGCACCGCCACCTTCTCGGCGCTGCTCTTCTCCGGCAGGGTGAACACGCAGCGGTAGCCGCGCTGCGCCGCCACCATGGCCAGGCCCACCCCGGTGTTGCCCGAGGTGGTCTCCACGATGGTGCCGCCCGGCCGCAGCAGCCCGGCGTCCTCGGCGGCCCGCACCATGGACAGCGCGATGCGGTCCTTGACGCTGCCGCCCGGGTTGACGTACTCCAACTTCGCGTAGATCGGCGCGGAGAGGCCCGCGGTGATCCGGTTGAGGCGTACCAGCGGGGTGTTGCCGACCACGTCGACAAGGGATTCGTAGACGTCCATCGCAGCAGTCTGCCGGAAAGGCCGTAGCCCGGGAGCGGGCTCCCGCCAGCGCGCCGCGAGCCGTGCCCACGCCGCCAACTCGCGGCGTGGGCACGGCTGCCCGCCGTCGACGGGGTGCGGTCCTGTCGGCGGGGCCGGGTCCGGCTCCGCCGGCACCGCGGAAGGCATGTCGGCGGCACGCGTCTTCGTGCCCTCAGCCGTTCCGCTCCCGGTGGGCCATGGCGTACAGCACGGCGGCGGCGACCGGGACGGCGGCGAGGAGCCACAATGAAAACCCCTGTGGCGAAAACCGTCCAGCGATATCGGCAGAGAGGTTCGCCGCCGCGAGAAGTGGTTGGTCGGCGACCGGGATGAGCGAGGGGAATCGGCGAAAGAAATCACAACAGTGCAGCTTGAGCAAATATCTGATGGGTCGTCAGCTAGATCAATCTGACGACCCATCAGGGTATGTCGCGGCGCGCCGTGGGTGGTGGCCTCAGTCGGTGAGCCGGGTGTGCTACTGCCCCACCCGGCCGTCGATGCATTCGCGCAGCAGATCGGCGTGTCCGCAGTGGCGGGCGTACTCCTCGACCCGGTGCACCAGGAGCTCCCGGATCACGGTGTCCTCGCGACCCACCCGCGCGCCCAGATCCGGGTGCTCGGCCAACGCCGCATCGGTTGCCGCCTGTTCGCGGACGAGGTCGGCGAACGCGCCGTCCACGAGCGCCTGCTCCGCGGCGGCGCCCTCGAAGTCGCCGTCGCCCGCACCGTACAGCTTCGGTTCCGGATCTCCCGGCGCGATCCAGTTGCGCCAGTCCCGTTCCACCTCCGCGAGATGGCGGACCAGGCCCAGCAGGGACATGGTCGACGGCGGCACCGACCGGCGCGCCAGTTGCTCCGGGTTCAACCCCTCGCACTTCATCCGCAGGGTCAGTCGATAGTTGGTCAGGTAGTCCTGCAGCGTCGCCAACTCGCCTTCCACGACGGCTTCGGCACTGTCGCGGGGGTCGTCGTCGGGGTCCGCCCACATGTCGGGGTAGACGCTGGCCTGGGTCCACCGCTCGGGTATGTCGCTCATCATGCGCATGATTCTGAGCGGCGGTCCGACAGGCAAGCGATTTTCCTGCGGGGCACGGCTGTCGGGGCGTGTCGCCGATGTCGTCGGCGGCGAGCGCGCCGCCGTGCGGGCGGTGCGCCGTGCGCCGACGCGCCGCATTAGCCGTCCGTTAGCGGAACGCCAACCCGGTCTTCGAAGCTGGGTGCTGCCCGGGAGCGACACGGGAGAACAGAGCAACGGGAGACCCGATGAACAACACCACCAACACCAACACCGACACCACCAACCGCCTCCGCGGCCGCGCCGGTCGCCGCGTCGCCGCAGCGCTCGTCGCCGCCGCGGCACTGGGCCTGGGAGTCACCGCCTGCGGGCCGGACTCCGGGGCCGCGGGCGCCGCCGGCTCCTCGCCCTCGGTCCAGCCCACGAACGGCTCCTCCTCGGGCAACTCCGGCGCGCAGGGCCAGAACGGCGGCCAGTCCGCCACGGCACCCTCCACCGGCAACGGCGCGGGTTCCGGGACCGGCGGCAGCACCGGCGGCGGGTCGGCCTCCGGCGGTAGCACCGGCAGTGGCTCGGCCTCCGGCGGTAGCACCGGCAGTGGCTCGGCCTCCGGCGGTAGCACCGGCAGTGGCTCGGCCTCCGGCGGGGGCGGCGTCGCCCACGCGGGCAACCACCGCACGCTCATCGGCAAGCTGCAGTACCTCGCGCCCGGCAAGCTGACCGTCAAGCCCCAGGGCGGCGGCATGGAGCAGGCATTCTTCATCGCCGACGACACGAAGATCCTCGGCGCGGCCGCGATCTGCTCCGTCGACGACGGGACCGTGACGGTCGGCAAGGACGGCTACGGCTCCTCGAAGTGCACCCTGGACCAGCTGGAGAAGGCCGCCAAGACCAGCAGCGTGACCGTCCGCGTCACCATGGACCGCAAGTCCGGTACGGCCAACACGGTCGAGGAGAAGTACCACCCGTAAGCCCTCGCGCCTTGGCGGCGCGCGCCCCGCGGCCTACCCGCGTGGCGGGCGCTCTCCGGCATACCGGGCGCGTGCCTGCTCCAGGGCGGCGTCGAAGTCGCGCTGGGTGTCGTCACACCAGTGCAGGAGGTCGGCGAGCACGTGCCGCAGGGTCTCGCCGGGACTGCGCTGCCAGCCGTCGCCCGAGAGCGTGTACGTCTCCAGCGCCGCGTTGGCGCGTCCCACCGCGGCATCGTGCCCGTCCGTCATCACCGTCATCGTCCCCTCCCGTGGAAGCTCGGTCCGCAAAAATATAGCGCGTTGTATATTTGCAATGCATTTCACTTTTTGGCGAGGGGCGCGAGCCACCGGGGCAGAGGCGGGCAGGAACGTATGGAGACACCCTCGGACGGGCTGCGCACGGTGACGGCCGTCCGGTACGTGACCCCGCTGCGGAGCGGCGGCTCCGTGCCGGGCGTCGTCGAGGCCGACGACCTGGGGACGTACGTCGTCAAGTTCACCGGCTCGGCACAGGGGCGCAAGGCACTCGTCGCCGAGATCATCGTGGGCGAGCTGGCACGTCATCTCGGGCTGCGGGTACCGGAGTTGGTGCTGGTGCACTTCGATCCGTCGGTCGCCGCCGGGGAACCGCACGAGGAGGTGCAGGACCTGCTGCACGCCAGCGCGGGACTCAACCTCGGCATGGACTACCTGCCGGGAGCCGCCGACTACGCGCCGGGTGTACCGGGTGCGTCGGACGTCGACCCGGTGGAGTCCGCCAGAATCCTCTGGCTGGACGCGTTCACGGCGAACGTGGACCGCACGGTGCACAGCTCGAATCTCATGACGTGGCCGACCTCCGGCCACCAGGAGCCCCGTCTGTGGCTCATCGACCACGGCGCGTCGCTGGTGTTCCACCACCGGTGGGAGAGCGCGCCGGACGCGGTCGGCAAGGCGTACGACTTCCGGTCGCACGCGCTCGGCTCGCCCGGCCTCGACCTGGCGGCGGCGGACGCCGAGCTGGCGCACCAGGTGACCCCGCAGCTGCTGCGCCGGGTCGTCGCCGCCGTACCGGACGCATGGCTGGCCGACGAGCCGGGGTTCGGCACCCCGGACGACGTCCGCGACGCCTACGTGACCCACCTCGCCTCCCGCGCACGGGAGTCCGCCCGGTGGCTCCCCAAGGACATGCCGTGAGCGAAGGTCTGCGGGAACGGAAGAAGCGGCAGACGCGGCAGCGCATCGCCGAGGCGGCCCTCGGGCTGTTCGTGGCGCGGGGTTTCGACAACGTCACCATCGCCGAGGTCGCGGCGGCGGCGGACGTCTCGATCAACACCCTCTACAACTACTTCGAGGCCAAGGAGGACCTCGTCCTGCCGCCGGACGAGGCGTCCCCGCAGCGGCTCGCCGACATCGTGCGCGCCCGCCGGCCCGGCGAGTCCGCCGCCCGGGCCGTGCTCGGCCGGCTGCGGGACGAACTGCGGCGCCGCGACCGGAAGGTGGGCCTGACCACGGGCTTCGGCCCCGTTTTCGAGATGATGCGGGCCGCCCCCACGCTCACCGCCCGCCTGGAGGACCTCGGCCGTCAGATGACCGACGCCCTCGCCGCGGTCCTGGCCGAGGAGACCGCCGCCGGGCCCGGCGACCAGGCACCGCGCGTGGTCGCCAGCCAGATCGGCTGGTTCCACTCGTTGGTCTACAGCGAGATCGGCCGGCGCATCGTGGCGGGCGAGAAGCCCGCCACGATCGCCGAGGCCCTACTGGAACTCCTCGACATCGTCGAGGACACCCTGGGCGAACGAACGCTCGGCTACGCCACCCGTGGAGGCTGACGCCGCCGGTACGTCACCGACGGCACGGACGGCCGCGGCCGAGCCTCCCTGGGTGGCCCGGCCGCGAAGGTTCGCGTTGCCGTCAGTGGCGGATGCCGGACGGCTTGGGCAGGGTGCAACCCGCGGCGTTCAGGTCGAGCTTGTTGCCGGTGCCGAAGCACTTGGGGATGGTGTAGGTCTCCTGCGCGTACCCGATCCCGTCGTGAACGGTGACGTTGCCGCTCCCGTCCACCTCGCACGGGTTGTTGACGGTGCAGCGCTCACCGTTCTCGTTGATGGTGTTGTTGATGGCGGTGACCTTGCCGGTGGCGTTGTCGACCACCGGCGACCCGGAGGTGCCGCCGATCACCTTGCACTCCGGGGTGTAGCGGACCGAGTCCTTCCAGGTCCAGTCACCCTCCTTGAGAGTGGGCGCAAACCCGTCGATGCCGCAGGTGTAGGTCTTCTTCCAGTAGCCGGAGACGACCGTGATCGCGGCACCCTTGGCGGGGTGGTCGGTGGATACCTCCAGCGGCTTGATGCCGTACTTCTGCTCGATCTGCGCGTACGTCGAGCCGGTCTCGTACAGCGTCACGTCCGTGTCGGTCATCGTCGAGTAGACGACCTTGGTGGCCCGGATCGAGCCCAGGTCGCCGGCGGACTTGTCCAGGACGGTGAAGCTGCGGCTGGAGGGCTGGTCGACTATCACCTGGCCCGCGGACGGCATCCCGGTCTCCAGGCAGTGCCCGTTGGTCATCACCAGCGCCGGGTCGTTCGGCTGCGAGGTGGGCATCTTGACGATCGAACCGGAGCAGTTGTCCAGCGCCACCGTGCCGGCGAAGTCGACGGCCTTGGTCTGCGGGGGCTTGGGCTTGTGGTGCGCGGCGGCACCGGCCGGGGCGGCGCCCGCCGGGGTGGCGGTCATTAGGGCGGCGGCTCCCAGTGCGGCGGTGGCCAGGGTGCCGACGAGAGGTCGATACATGTGGGGGTCCTCTCAGCTCTGTGTCCGGAAGTCGCGCGGCGTCAGTTCCCTTCCGCCGCTCCGGATTTGTCATGCGCATTCTGTGCTGGAGTGCGCCCCACGGCAATGAACTTCGGAGAACGATGAGAAATCGATGCGAAGATCGCGACACGGCCGCACCGTGCCGCCCCGCCCGCAGGCCCCCGGCGGCTTCCCGGCGACCGCCCAGAGCGATGGCGCGACGGTGCGCTCAACTAGGCCGTTTCTGATGGCT
>NZ_NNBP01000059.1 GCF_002803155.1 Streptomyces sp. CB02959 | reverse complement strand
ACAGTTCGAGGGGATTGACAGAGCCTGACCCGGCACGCCCGGCTGACCGAGAAGGTCCCGGGCCTGCGCAAGTACACCCAGAACCACACCAGGGACGCCTTCTACGGCGTGGGCGAGGCGGTGCTGGACGCCGCCTACCAGCTCTGGTTCGACGACGTGACCGCCTTCGAGATCGCCCGCGAGACCCCGGAGTACTCCGAGATGCTCGCCGACCTGAGCCTGTTCACCGAACCGCGCTACGTCCACACCCTGCTGCTCAAGGAGAACTGGATCTTCGGCCGCGAGGGCGCCCGATGAACCAGGCCGCTCTCCATGACCGCCTCGACATCGTCGACGTCTGCACCCGGATGTGCTGGCACACCGACAAACGCGAGTGGGACCAGCTGCGCACCGAGGTCTTCGCCGACAAGGTGCAGCTCGACTACACCAGCCTCAACGGCGGCGAACCGGCCGAACTGATCGCGGACGAGGTGATCGGCGCCTGGCGCGCCCTGCTGAGCGGCCTCGCCTCCACCCAGCACCTGCTCACCAACCACCTCGTACGCCTTTACGGCGACACCGCCGTCGCCACCGCCGACTTCCAGGCGACCCACTGGCAGCCCAACGCCCGCGGCGGTCCGCACTGGACCCTCGGCGGGCACTACCGCATCTCCCTCCACCGGACCCTGCGCGGCTGGCGGATCGACGGGCTGACGATGACCACCGACTGGGCCAAGGGCAACCGCCAGATCATGGAAGGGACGACACGATGACGCGCACCACACGAGAGACCGCCACCGGTTGGTTCTCCGCACTCACCAGCGGGGACGCGGACCGTGCCCGGGAGTACCTCGCCGACGACGTCGAGTGGGTCAACTACACACCGGTGCCCGGCTACAACGACCGCATGCCCTGGATCGGCACCTACCACGGCCCGGCGCAGGTGCTCGACAGCCTCAAGGTCTTCCTCGGCATGGTCGAGGTCGGGACCGAGGAGCTCATGGACCTCGTCGTCGAAGGCGACCTGGCGATCGGCATCCTGTACGAGAAGTCCGTCGTCAAGGAGACCGGCCAGTCCTTCGAGGTCGAGTTCGTCCAGCGGCTCAGGGTGCGCGACGGCAGGATCGTCGACTGGAAGTCCTACACCGACCCGTCCTCGATCCTGCGCGCGATCGACGGGAGGGCGGCATGAGCACCGTCCCCACCGACCGGGTCACCTTCGAGAGCGACGGGGAGACCCTCGTCGGCACCGTGTACCGTCCCGCGCAGCGCGGTCTGCGGCCCGGCGTCGTCGTCACCGGCTCCTGGACGACCGTCAAGGAACAGATGGCCGCGACCTACGCCCGGCGGATGGCCGAGGCCGGCTTCGTGGCGCTCGCCTTCGACTTCACCGGTTTCGGGGAGTCCGGTGGCCGGCCCCGCCAACTGGAGTCGCCGGCACGCAAGATCGGCGACATCCACAGCGCCATCGGCTTCCTCGCCCGGCACCCGCTGGTGGACCCCGGCCGGATCGGCGCCCTGGGCATCTGCGCGAGCAGCGGCTACACCGCGGTGAACGCCGCGGACGACTCGCGGGTGCGCAGCCTGGCACTGATCGCACCGTGGCTGCACGATGCCGAACTCGTCCAGGAGATCTATGGAGGCGCCGATGAGGTGCGACGCAAGACCGAACTCGGCCTGGCGGCCCTCGCCGCATACGAGAGCGGCGCGGCCGAACGGTATGTGCCCGCCGTCAGCACAACGGATCCCGACGCCGCGATGTTCGGTCCGTTCGACTACTACCTGGACGAGAAGCGCGGGGCCATACCCTCCTGGGACAACCGGTTCGCCGTGATGTCGTGGCCCCAGTGGCTGACCTTCGACCCGCACCCCGCGGCCGCCCGCATCAAGGCTCCCACCGTCCTCGTGCACAGCCGCGACGGGGCGATCCCGCACGGGGCGGAGCGCTTTCACTCGGCGCTCACCGGCCCCAAACGGCTCATCTGGACGAGCGGCACCCAGTTCGACTTCTACGACCAGGACGCCAAGGTCGACGAGGCCGCCGGCATCGCGGCCCGGCACTTCGCCAAGACCCTGGCGTAACGCGGCACCCCGGCAGGGGCACAGCGGACGCCCCTCGCGTCGCTGTGCCCCGATCCCGTGCCCCGACGGAGGAACCCACCCATGTCCATGTCCGACTGCCCACACGCCTCCCAGTTCACGGCCGCCGCGCCGGCCACGTCCGACGGCTGCCTGGAATGTCTGCGGTCCGGCGACCGCTGGATCCACCTGCGCCGCTGCCTGACCTGCGGTCACGTCGGCTGCTGCGACTCCTCCCGGAACCGCCACGCCAGCCGGCACTACCAGTCGACCCGCCACCCCGTCGTCGTCTCCCACCACCCCGGCGAGAACTGGGGCTGGTGCTTCCCCGACCAGTTCTTCCTGGAATTCGCCGAACCCCCCTGCCCCACGGAGCCCGGCGAGGCCGCCGATCCCACCGCGGGACCGTCCCGATGACACCGGCCGCGGCGTCGGCACCGGCCGCCACCGACGCCCCACCCACAACGCCGCCCAAGCCGGTCATCCTCGCCGTCGACGACGACCCGCAGGTCCTGCGCGCGGTACGCCGCGATCTGCGCACCGCCTACGCCGACCGCTACCGCGTCCTGGGCGCCGCCTCCGCCGAAGAGGCCCTGCGGGTCCTGGACGCCCTGGACGAACGCGGCCACGACCCGGCGCTGTTCCTCGTCGACCAGCGGATGCCCGGTATGACCGGCGTCGACTTCCTCCTGGAGGCGGTGAGCCGGTTCCCCGACGCCCGCCGGGTGCTGCTCACGGCCTACGCCGAGACCGATGCCGCGATCACCGCGATCAACAAGGTGCGCCTCGACTACTACCTCATGAAACCCTGGGACCCGCCCGCCGAACGGCTCTTCCCCGTCCTCGACGACCTGCTCTCCGACTGGCTCGCCGCCTACCGCCCGGCCTACCAGGGCATCCGCATCGCCGGCCACGCCGTCTCGGCGCGCACCCACGCGGTGCGGGACTTCCTCACGCGCAACGGTCAGCCGTTCCGTTTCCTCGACGCCGCCACGGACCCCGAAGCCCGGAAGCTGTTGGCCGAACACCCCACGGATGAGCTGCCGTTGGTCGCCTTTCCCGACGGCACGTTCCTCCCCGCACCCGGGAACGCCGCACTTGCCGCACGCCTGGGACTGTCCACCACCGCCTCCCGCCCCCACTACGACCTGGCCATCGTCGGCGCCGGTCCGGCCGGACTCGCCGCCGGTGTCTATGCGGCCTCGGAGGGGCTCACCACGCTCCTCCTGGACGCCGACTCGCCCGGCGGACAGGCAGGCACGTCCAGTCTCATCGAGAACTACCTGGGCTTCCCCGCCGGGCTCTCCGGCGGCGACCTCGCCAGGCGCGCGGTGAGCCAGGCCGGTCGCTTCGGCGCGGAACTCCTCCACCCCGTGGAGGTCGTCCGCCTCCGATCCGCCGACCCGGCCCGCATCCTCACCCTCGCGGACGGCTCGGAGATCAGCACCGAGACCGTCCTGCTGTCCACGGGCGTTTCGTACAACCGCCTGGACGTCCCCGGCGCCGACCGCTTCGAGGGCGAGGGCCTCTACTACGGTGCCGCGACGACCGAGAGCAGTTCCTGCGTCTCCCACCACGTCTTCATCATCGGCGGCGCGAATTCCGCGGGCCAGGCCGCGATCCACTTCGCCCGGTACGCGGCCAAGGTCAGCCTCCTCGTCCGGGCCGACTCCCTCGAATCCGGAATGTCCCGCTACCTCGTCGACGAAATCCACCGGACCCCCAACATCGACGTACGCCTCAACACCCACGTCCTCGCCCTGGACGGCGACGACCGTCTGGAACACATCGCCCTCCGGGACGCCCTCACGGGCGCCGAAACCGTGGAACCGGCACGCTTCGTCTTCACCTTCATCGGCGCCCGTCCCCGCACCGGTTGGCTCGGTGACATCGTCCGCTGCGACGGCCACGGGTTCGTCCTCACGGGCCCCGACCTGTCCTCGGCCGACATGGCACCCCCCGCCACCTGGCCGCTGGACCGCGCCCCGCTGCTGCTGGAGACCAGCATGCCCGGCGTGTTCGCCGCCGGCGACGTCCGCGCCCAGTCGATCAAACGCGTGGCCTCAAGTGTCGGCGAGGGCGCCATGGCCGTGGCGCTCGTCCACCGGTACCGGGCCGCGAACGGCGCACCGCCCCGGCCGAACCGAAGCTGAACTCCCACTGGCCCCTCTGGTCCGCTCACCGCCCACGCCCCAGGTTCGAATTGTCGTGCCCCTTACGGCACGGTTCGCCTGCAACGAACTCCTCCCCGCCCGACAATCGACCTCATGGTCTTCTCACGCCCCGTCCGGCTGTGGCTGCTTCCCAATGCCGCGTTGCTCGCCGTGCTGCCCCTCTGGGGCATCCTCCGCTACCCGCACCTGCCGAGCCGGATACCTCAGCACCTCGGCAGCGACGGGGTGGATGCCTGGACGGAGCGGTCGATCGGCAGCGCGTTTGCGCTGGTGTTCGTGTACATCGGGGTGACGGTGCTACTGACCGCCTGTGCCGAGCTGGCGCTGCGGGTGACTCCCCAGGCCGAACTGCCGAGGGAGGCGGCGTCGTTCGGCCACGGGTTGGCCAGTTCCTCGCTCAACCGGCCCCGCACCCGCGCTTCGGCACTCGGTACGGCCCGGGCTTTGCTGGTGCTCAACGCCTGCACGGGAATCTCGCTCCTGATCGGCTGTGGAGTGCTGTGGCGCTCCACAGCCGATCGCGAGGTACCCGGCTGGCTGTTCGCCGCGATGCTTCTGCCGCTCCTCGCCGGGACCGCCGGGACGGTGGCGGCCGCGATACGCGACCGGCGCGCGCCCGCGAACTGAGCACACGGGGGCAGGGCGGGTGTCCGCAAAAGCCCGGCTCATCAGAGGTGCGTCAAAAGCGGTGCGGTCCTCTTGAAGGCGGGCGCGGGGCGGAATTTGATGGGCCTGTGAACAGCGCCTGGCTCCTTCTCGACCGTCCGCCTCATCCGGCGGCCCTGTGTCGTGCGCCGCGCTGCACGGAGAGCTCCCCCTCGCGCTGAGACCTCTCCGGCATTCGGACGGGGCGCCCTGACCTGATCAGGCGCCCCGTTCTTCATGCGCCCGTACGCCATGGCTCTGAGCAGCCAGTACGGCGCACTCGCCCTCTTCTCCTCTCGTCCCGTGAATGGATCATGTCCGTCTTCGACCTTTCCTCCCGTACCGTCCTGGTGACCGGCGCCACCTCCGGCATCGGCTTCGAGACCGCCCGCCGGCTCGCCGAACGCGGCGCCACCGTCCTCGTGCACGGCCGCACCGCCGAGGAGGCGCAGGCCGCCACCGACCGGCTCATCGCCACCGCGGGCATCGACGCCTCGCAACTGTGCGCGTTCTCCGCGGACTTCACAGCCCTGGAGGAGGTCGAGGCGATGGCGCGGCGCGTCATCGCCGAACACCCCCGCCTGGACGTCCTGGTCAACAACGCCGCCATCGCCGCGCCCGAACGCCACACCCTCACCGCCGACGGCAACGAGATCGCCCTCCAGGTCAACTTCCTCGCCCACTACCTGCTGACCTGCCTCCTGGAACCGGCGCTCACCAGCAGGCCCGGCGGCCGCGTCGTCAATGTCTCCTCCTCACTGCACCGCACCGCCTCCATCCAGTGGAACGACCCACAGCGCGCCCGTCGTTACTCCAGGCTCGCCGCCTACGCCCAGTCGCAGCTGGCGCTCACCGTCTTCGCCGCCGACCCCCGGGTCACCGCCGTCTCCGTCCACCCGGGCGTCTGCGATACGGACCTGCTCCCTCTCTACGGCGTCGAGGGCGGCACCGCGGCGCAGGGCGCGGCCCACGTTGTCCGGCTGTGCGACCCGGCCATCGATGTCGTCAACGGCGCCTACTACGACCGCGACCAGCGAGTCGACCCCGCACCCGCCGCCACCGAAGACCGCACCGTCAAACGCCTCGGCAAGCTCGCCGACCAACTCGTCGGCCAGCACGCCTGAGACACACCACCGGCCGAGGCGCCATCAGGCGGCCGCCGGCAAGACGAAAGGCCCGTACGACCATGTCCAAGCGCGCCCGCAAGAAGAAGGCCCGTCGCAAGAAGAAAGCCAACCACGGCGGCAAGGCCAACCAGGGCTGAACCAGAGGGCGGGGCGACGCCCGGTCGCCCCGCCCGCCCACCCCTCTTGCGTCAGAAGGAACCCCCGTGATCGAGCTCACCGCCACACAAGCCACCGCGGTGGCCCACTGCTTCGCCGCCGCACCCCCCGGGACACGGGCACTGGCCGAACACGCCCTGACCCCTGGCGCCGGCCACTGGTGGGCCGACCGCCCCGTCGCCCCCCGAGCCGTCGCCGTGGCCTGCGCCGGCCACCTGCTGCTGCACGGCGAACCAACCGCCCTGTCCCCGCTCGCGCTCGCCCCTTTCGCCGCGCACTACGTCCAGGCACCGGCCCGCTTCCTCCCCCTGCTGGGCAACGCGTTCGACGGCCTCGTGCCGTGGGAACGCATGGCGTACGTCCACCGCGTTCCCGTGTCGCCGCCGCACCCGCCCCGTGGGGTGACGGTGCGCCGGCTGACTCCCGCGGACGCCCCCGCGGTGGCCGCATTGGCACCCGAGTCGGCCTGGATTCATGCCAGTTGGGGCGGACCGTCGGCTCTCGCCGCCTCCGGACACGGCTGGGCGGCCTTCGCGAAGGACCGTGTGCTCGCCCTGGCCTGCACGTACTTCCGCGGCAGCGCATACGAGGACGTCGCCTGCCTCACCGCTCCCGGACACCGGCGCCAACGCCTCGCACTGGCCTGCGTCACCGCCCTGTGCCAGGACATCGCCGCCCGCGGCCACACCCCCAGCTGGACCTGCTCACGTGACAACCGCCCCAGCCGGCTCCTCGCCTGGACCGCCGGCTTCCGCCTGGAGCACGAGTACGTGCACCACCTCACCGGGCAGCCCGCGCGCCGTGCCGCGGGGCTCGCCGCCTGAACACCACCGACACCAAGGAGTCCCCGTGAAGCCACGCCGCATCCCCCGCGCCCCTCTCGCGTCGGCGAAGATCCTCAACAACGGCCACCAACTGTCCGTCCACGGCCTGAAGCGGCGAGACGACTCCTTCACCCTCGACTACACCATCGCCCCGCCCCTGCCGGACACCGGCGACGCGACTCCCGTACTGCTGTCCCTTGAGGCAACCGACGACATCGGCAACGAGTACTTCGACTGGGGCGGAGCCTACGGAGACTCCGGAGACCGCACCTACACCCGGGGCAGCATCTCCGCACAGCCCGCCCTCGCACCCAGGGCCTGCGAGATCCTCGTACGGCTGACCTTCCTCGGCAACGGCGAGGAACACCCCTGCCATCTGATGCTGCGCACCTGGGCCACCAATCCCTGACACAGCGCGCACCCTGTCCGTGGCGTCCTGGCGACCGTTCGGGGGACAGCCGCCGCCGCATCGGCGAACACCTCGGTGGAATGCACGTCGTGCCTGCATAGCCTGACCTGGCCAGCGCGTCGATGGCTGGATCCGCTCACGGTACGACGGGAGCTCACCATGGCCGCCTCCACCCCTGCCGGTTCCGCATCCGGGGGTGCCGTACGGCATCGTTTGCGGACGTGGCTGCTGGAGGGGCTGACCGACATGGCCAAGCACCATCCCGGCCCCCACGCCGGCCCGCAGAGCGCCCATCGAGGGCAGCGGTGGTGGCGCGTGATGTGCCTGACCGGTGTGGACTACTTCTCCACCCTCGGCTACCAGCCGGGTATCGCTGCCTTGGCGGCGGGACTGCTGTCGCCGGTCGCCACCATTGTTCTGGTCGTCGTGACGCTCGCCGGCGCCCTGCCCGTCTACTGGCGGGTTGCCGGGGAAAGCCCCCATGGCCAGGGCTCGATCGCGATGCTGGAGCGGCTCCTCCCCTTTTGGAAGGGCAAGCTGTTCGTACTGGCCCTGCTCGGATTCGCGGCCACCGACTTCCTGATCACCATCACGCTCTCCGCCGCCGACGCCGCCACCCACCTGGTGGAGAACCCCCACGCCGGCAGCGTCCTGCACAACCAGCAGATGCTCATCACTCTGATCCTCGTCGCGCTGCTCGGCGCGGTGTTCCTCAAGGGCTTCCTGGAGGCCATCGGTGTGGCCGTGGCCCTGGTGGGTCTCTACCTGGCACTCAACGTTGCCGTGGTCGTCGTCGGCCTGTGGCACGTTTTCACCGCACCGCATGTCGTGACCGACTGGACCCGGACGCTGACCACCGAACACGGCAACGCCCTGGCGATGGTCGGCGTGGCCCTGCTGGTCTTCCCGAAACTCGCCCTGGGCCTGTCCGGCTTCGAGACCGGCGTGGCGGTCATGCCGCACATCGAGGGCGACCCCACTGACACCGAGGAGCGCCCCACCGGGCGGATCCGGGGCGCGAAGAAGCTGCTTACCACCGCCGCCGTGATCATGAGTGTCTTCCTGATCGTCACCAGCCTGATCACCACTCTGCTGATCCCCGAGTCGGCCTTCAAGCCCGGCGGATCGGCGAACGGCCGCGCCCTGGCCTACCTCGCGCACGAGTACCTGGGCTCCGCGTTCGGCACCGTCTATGACGTCTCCACCATCGCCATCCTCTGGTTCGCCGGCGCCTCGGCGTTGGCCGGGTTGCTCAACCTGATGCCGCAGTACCTCCCGCGCTACGGCATGGCCCCCCACTGGGCCCGCGCCGTCCGCCCCATGGTCCTGGTCTTCACCGCCGTCGCCTTCCTGGTCACCTGGATCTTCGACGCCGACGTGGACGCCCAGGGCGGCGCCTATGCGACCGGCGTGCTGGTCCTGATCAGCTCCGCGGCGATCGCCGTGACGATCGCCGCCCGGCGGGCCGGGGAGCGCGGTTGGACGATCGGCTTCGCGGTGGTGTCCGTGGTGTTCCTCTACACGACCGTGGCCAACGTCATCGAGCGGCCGGACGGAGTGAAGATCGGCGCCTGCTTCATCGCCGGCATCGTCCTGCTGTCGTTCCTCTCCCGCCTCGCCCGCGCCTTCGAACTGCGCGTGACGAGGGTCGTGCTCGACGAGATCGCCGAGCGGTTCGTCCGTGACGCGGCCCACCGCAAGATCCGCTTCATCGCCAACGAACCCGAGCGGCGCGATGTGGCCCAGTACCGCGACAAACTCCAGCAGATCCGCGCGGACAACGATCTTCCCGAACCCGAGGACCTCGTCTTCGTCGAGGTGACCGTCGGCGACCCCTCGGAATTCGAGAGCGAGCTGCAGGTCCGGGGCGAGGTGCTGCACGGCCGCTACCGCGTGCTGTGCGTGGAGAGCTCCGCCATCTCCAACGCCCTGGCCGCCCTGCTGCTGCACGTGCGCGACGAGACCGGCCAGCGACCGCACATCTACTTCGAGTGGACCGAAGGCAATCCCTTCACCCAGTTCCTCCGCTTCTTCCTCTTCGGCCAGGGCGAAGTCGCCCCCGTCACCCGTGAGGTCCTCCGCGTGGCCGAACCCGACCGCGAGCGCCGCCCCCGCGTCCACGTGGGCTGACCACTCCCCCGACAGACCCCTGTCAAGAGCGCGATAAGGACAAGCGACACGGCATCAAAATGTCGTCAGGTACCCGGGCGTTCGTCGGCCTCCTACCTAGTGTCAGCGAAATGGAACGGCGATCCGCTGCCACCGCGGCGCTTCACTCCGGACGGCCGGAAACAGTCGTCGACCGCCACTGGCATGTCCATGCGCGCCGCGCCCTTCATTGCTCCCTGGCGTTCGTCGGTCTGCTCATGCTGCTCGACTGGGGCTCGGGGGGCCTCACTCCCGCCCGCGCCGGGCTCTGGACCCTCCTCGGGGCCGCGGCCTTCGCCGTTCTCCTGCCTGCGCGCGTCAGCGCGGGTGAGGGCTGGCTGGCGGTTCGGGGCCTTGTCGGCCGACGCCAAGTGCGCACCGACGCGCTGATCACGGTGCGACAGTACGGCGGCATCGCCGCACGCCTGGTCCTGCGCGACGTCCGCGGTCAGCGGCTGGTGTTGGACGCCCGCGTCCTGGACGCCAACCCGCTCATCTGGCACCTGCTCGACGCCGGTGCCCGCCGTTCCCTCGCCCTCGGTACGCTGCGCCATGGGACGCACGCGCTCGGGGAGTTGGCGGACCGGATCGACGGGCAGGAAGCACGCGGCGTCCTCAAGGCTTCCGGGCTGCTGTGAGCACCGTGCCCGGCGCGTGTGCCGGGGCGAGCACCGGCACAGGGTGAGTCTCGCGTCGGGCGGCGAGGACGGCTGGCCGTACTGGCGCCATACCACCGACCCGGCCTGCGGATGGCCGGTGGGACAGCATCCCGGAGGGTGACGGCACGTTGCCCGGACCGCTCGGTCAATCGGGCACGGACGGAGCCGCGGCGGCCGGCAGGGAGACGACCATGGTCAGCCCCCCGCCGGGCGTCTCCTCGGGCGTGAGGGTGCCGTCCATCGCCTCCGTGAGGCCGCGGGAGAGGGCGAGCCCGAGGCCGAGTCCGGTGGTGTTGTCGGTGTCGCCGAGCCGCTGGAACGGCTCGAACGCCCGCTCGCGGTCGGGGAGTTGGATTCCAGGCCCGCGATCGATGACCCTCAGCTCCACCCGCCCGGCCAGCGTACTGGCACCGATCGTCACCGGGCATCCGGCGGGTGAGTGACGTATCGCGTTGGACACGAGGTTGGCGAGGACGCGCTCCAGCAGCGGTGGGTCCGCCAGCACGTCGGGCGCGTCGTCCAGCCTGTGGGTCACCACGTTCACGCGCGTCTGCGGGGGCGAGTCGGGCAGGGTGTCCAGCGCTGCCGGGAGTACGTCGGCGAGCGCGACCGGCTCCAGGCGCAGGGTCAGCGCGCCGGCCTGCAGCCGGCTCATGTCGAGGAGGTTGTCGACCAGGCGGCTGAGCTTGGCCAGGGATTCCTCTGCGGTGGCCAGGAGCTCTTCGCGGTCCTCGTCGGAGAATTCGACGTCACGGCTGCGCAGGGAGCTGATCGAGGCCCAGCAACCGGCCATCGGCGTCCGCAGGTCGTGGCCGACCGCGGCCAGTAGCGCGGTGCGCATCCGGTTGGCCGCCTTGACCGGTTCGACCTCGGCGGCGGCCTCGGCCAGCCGGGCGCGTTCGACGGCCGCGGTCAGATGCGCCGCGAAGGCCGTCAGGACGCGATGCTCGGAGGCGGGCAGGCGGCGACCGGTCAGCACCAACACACTGTCGTCCCCTATCGCGACCTTGGTCTCGTGATCGTCACCCTCGCCACCATGGTCCGGTGACAGGCTGCCCACAGCACCGGAAACCGTCTCTCCGCGTCGCCGACGCAGTTCGATGCCGCCCATACCGAAGGTCTCCCGGGTCCGTTCCAGAAGGACGGGTACCGTCCGCTCCCCGCGCAGGATGCCGCCCGTCAACGAGGTGAGGGTCTCCGCCTCCGCGGTCGCCCGCGCGGCCCGCCGGCTCAGCCGCATCGACCGGTCGACGATGGCGGCGACGGTGACGGCGACGGTCGTCAACGCGGCCTGGGCGACCACCATATTGGTACCGGCGAAGGTGAAGTGGCCGACGGGTGGGACGAAGTAGTAGTTCAGCAGCAGCGAGGTCGTCACCGAGGCGAGCAGCGCGGAGACCACACCACCGATACAGGCCACCCCCAGCACCGTGAGCAGGAAGAGCAGCGCCTCGCTGGTCAGGTTGAGCGACAGGGGTTCGGAGACGACGCGCAGTATCTGGGTCAGCAGCACGGGGAGCACCAGGCCGGCCGCCGGTCCGGCCACCCGCCGGGAACGCGGCAGGCCACTCCCGGGCACGGCCCACTTCCGTCCTGCGCCGGCACGTTCGTGCGTCACCGTGTGCACATCGATGTCGCCGGAGAGCTCGACGACGGCCTCCCCGACACCCCGGGGGGTCAGCACGCGTCGCAACCGTCCCCGGCGGCTGACCCCGATGACCAGTTGGGTGGCGTTCTGCGATCGTGCGAAGTCCAGCAGGGCGGCGGGCACGTCGTCGCCCACCACCGCGTGGTAACTGCCCCCGAGACTCTCCACGAGCTGCCGCTGTTCGGCGAGCGCCGCGGGCGACGAGCCGGCCACGCCGTGGCTGCGGGTGATGTGGACGGCCAGGAGCGCATCACCGGACACGCGGTCCACGATCCGGGCGGCGCGGCGGATCAGCGTGGCACCCTCGGACCCGCCGGTGAGGGCCACCACCACCCGCTCGCGGGTCTCCCACACTCGCCCGATGCGGTGCTCGTCCCGGTACTTGCACAGCGCCTCGTCCACCCGGCCCGCCACCCACCGCAGCGCCAGTTCCCGCAACGCGGTGAGGTTCCCGAGCCGGAAGTAGTGCGACAGTGCCGCGTCGACCTTCTGGGGCGGGTAGATGTTGCCGTGCGCCATGCGTCGCCGCAGGCCCTCGGCCGGCAGGTCGACCAGTTCGATCTGGTCGGCGCGGCGGACCACCTCGTCGGGCACCGTCTCGTACTGCGGCACACCGGTGATCTTCTCGACCACATCGCTGAGGGAGGCCAGGTGCTGGATGTTGAGGGTGGTCACGACGTCGATCCCGGCGCCGAGCAGTTCCTCGACGTCCTGCCACCGCTTGGCGTTGCGGCCGCCCGATGCGTTGGTGTGTGCGAGTTCGTCGATGAGCACCACCTGCGGTCGCAGTTCCCACACCCGGTCCAGGTCGGCCTCGGCGACGTCCGCACCGCGGTGCCTGCGCGTCACCTGTGGCAGTACGTCCAGCCCGTCGAGCATCGCCGTGGTGTGTGGACGACCGTGACACTCCGCGAAGGCCACCACCACGTGCGTACCGCGTGCGGACCGGCGCCGCGCCTCGTCCAGCATCCGGTACGTCTTGCCCACTCCGGGTGCGGCCCCGAGAAAGACCTTGAGCCGGCCGGGACGTGTCCCGGGACCGTCGGTCGTATCGCCGCCCCGCGCCATCGCGTACTCCTCCACGTACCCCTCTTCGGGAAAGTGGCACGCCGGCGCGGCATGGCGGAGGGAAGCTCACGGCATGGCGATCGACGGCGTGCAAGGTTCTTCCGAGCATCATCACTTCGCGCCGGCAAATACCGTGCGGGAGTTCGGAGACGTTGACACAACCCTGACCCGTCCGCCGGTACTACGTCGCGGTCCGCCCGACGGAGGGCGCCAGTCCACGTGCCGCTCCCGTCCGCCCCGGCTCACCCGGTGGCCGGCCGGCGTCATGGCACCGTCAGGGTCTCCCGCGTCTGCGTAAAGGAAGCACCAATGAGGCGCGACCGCTCCAACGGCGACGCTTCGATGAACTGGACGGACACGCGGAACACAGTCGCGACACGGATTCACGGCTCAGGTCACGCGAAGACAGCACAGACAGCACAGACAAGGAGCGTGACCCATGGCCGGTCCCCTCGGCCAGCGCGTCGTGGCCGGCGTGAGCGGTTCGCTGGGGAGCCTGACGGCTCTGCACCAGGCAGCGGCCGAGGCCCGCGTGCGGGGTGCGGAGCTGTGGGCCGTACTGGCCTGGGAGCCGCCCGGCGGTGACCTCCCCACCCGCGGCGGATCCCTCCCCCCGTCGCTGGTCGCCAACTGGCACCGCATGGCGAGCGAGCAGCTCATGGAGGCGCTGGACACCGCCTTCGGCAGCGGTGGGCCGGGAGTCCCGCTCCAGCCCCTGGTCGGACGTGGCAAGCCGGGCACAGTGCTGCTGGCGGCTGCCGACCGGAGCGACGATCTTCTGGTGATCGGTGCCGGGGCGCGCGGCAGGCTGCGCCGCGCGGTCCGGCCCTCCGTCTCCCGGTACTGCGTGGCACGCGCCCGCTGCACAGTACTGGCCGTCCCCCCGTCTCCGCTGCACCACGACCTGGCCTCCGTACACCGCCGCAACGTGTGGAAACTCCCGCTCCGCACGGGGGAATTGACGAGCTGACCGTCCCGTCCGGGGGTACGCCGTGGCGCGGCCCGGCCCGTCGGGGCAGCCGTGGTCCTGCCCGGGCCACCGGCACGGCCGAATCGGTACGGTGGCGTGGCGGAGCGGCGCAGACGGCGGAATCCCGGGCGGCTCGGCTGGTCGGAAAGCGCAACTGAGCTGGCGGTCGCTGCCGGTGGTTGGCGCTCTCCCGCAGCCATGCGCTCCCTTCCCGGGTTGCCTCGCGGGTGTTAGGGACGCGTCAAGGTCGCACCGGTGGCCGTAAGGACCCCGTCAATGACGGGCGAAATCGAGCCACCGGCGCGGTTCTCTCTCCTGGTCCGCTCGCCCGAACCTCTCCCCAGGAGTTCACCATGGCCGATCCGGCCTTCGTGGTCACCACGATCGCTGTCTTCGCGCTGGTGGCCCTCGTCGCCAAGGGGGTGGCAAAGCTGTGACCGCCGAGAACCTCGTCGGCCTGATCGCGACTGTCGCCCTGCTGGGCTATCCCGTCCTCGCCCTTGTGTTCCCGGAGAGGTTCTGAGCCGCACACATGAGCCCCGTTCTTGCCGAAACTCCCCGCACCCCTTCGAGAACCCCAACGGCCTCTCCGACCTGCTGGAGATCTTCCTGCTGCTGGTCATCCCGTTCTCGAAGCCGAGGACCTTCGGCAGGATGGTGGGTTCGCTCCGGCAGGGCTACGCGATCGTGGCGGCCATGGGCGTCACCGCGGGCACCCTGCGCACCGAGAAGCCGCTCTTCACGGGGCTGCTGGTCGGCACGCTCCTGATCGTCACCGGCCTGACCTTCTTCCCGGCACTCGCGCTGGGACCGCTCGCCGAAGGGCTGTCGTCATGACCACCAACGCACAGAGGCAACAAGAGGACGGCATGGCCGCCGACTCGACGAGTTCCCCGACCCGGGCGCCGCACAGCGACATCCCCACCGGACACAGCGAAGGCGGGCGCGTCGGCGCCGGCCTGTTCGACCCGAAGCAGCTGCTGAAGTCGCTGCCCGACGCCTTCCGCAAGCTCGACCCCCGGGTGATGGTCAAGTCCCCGGTCATGTTCGTCGTCCTGATCGGCTCGGTGGTCACCACCGCCCTGGCTCTCAAGTCCCCGGGCGCGTGGTTCGGCTGGGTCATCGCGGCCTGGCTGTGGCTGACCGTCGTCTTCGCCAACCTGGCCGAGGCGGTCGCCGAGGGCCGCGGCAAGGCGCAGGCCGACACCCTGCGCAAGGCCAAGACCGACACCGTGGCACGCCGGCTCAACGGCGACGTGGAGGAGCAGGTCCCGGGCACCGAGCTGCGCATCGGCGACCTGGTCGTCTGCGAGGCCGGCGACATCATCCCCGGTGACGGCGATGTCGTGGAGGGCGTCGCCTCGGTGGACGAGTCGGCGATCACCGGTGAATCGGCGCCGGTCATCCGCGAGTCCGGCGGCGACCGCTCGGCTGTCACCGGCGGGACCAAGGTGCTCTCCGACCGCATCGTCATCAAGATCATGACGAAGCCCGGCGAGACCTTCATCGACCGGATGATCAACCTCGTCGAGGGTGCCGCACGGCAGAAGACCCCCAACGAGATCGCGCTGAACATCCTGCTCGCCTCGCTCACCATCGTCTTCCTGCTCGCGGTCGTCACCCTCAAGCCGTTCGCCCTCTACGCGGGTGCGGACAAGCAGACGTCGCTGATCGTGCTGACGGCGCTGCTGGTCTGTCTCATCCCGACGACGATCGGCGCCCTGCTCTCCGCGATCGGTATCGCGGGCATGGACCGTCTGGTGCAGCGCAACGTCCTGGCCATGTCCGGGCGGGCGGTCGAGGCCGCCGGTGACGTGTCGACGCTGCTCCTCGACAAGACCGGCACCATCACGCTCGGCAACCGCCAGGCCGCGGAGTTCGTCCCCGTGCGCGGGACTCCGGAGGCCGAGGTGGCGGACGCCGCCCAGCTGTCCTCCCTCGCCGACGAGACCCCCGAGGGCCGTTCGATCGTCGTCCTCGCCAAGGAGCGGTACGGCCTGCGCGAGCGCCATCAGGGCGAGCTGGTGGACGCCGAGTGGATCGCCTTCACCGCCCAGACCCGTATGTCGGGCGTGGACGTGGACGGCCGCAAGGTCCGCAAGGGCGCGACCGGTTCCGTGGTCGCCTGGGTCCAGGAGCGCGGTGGCTCGGTGACCGAGGACGCCGACACGCTGAGCAACGCCATCTCGCAGGCCGGCGGTACTCCGCTGCTGGTGGCCGTCGAGGACGACGAGGGCGCTCGCGTCCTGGGCGTCATCCACCTCAAGGACGTCGTCAAGGAGGGCATGCGCGAACGCTTCGACGAGCTGCGCCGCATGGGCATCAAGACCGTCATGATCACGGGTGACAACCCGCTGACGGCCAGGGCCATCGCCGACGAGGCGGGCGTGGACGACTTCCTCGCCGAGGCCACGCCCGAGGACAAGATGGCACTCATCAAGCGCGAACAGGCCGGCGGCAAACTCGTCGCCATGACCGGCGACGGCACCAACGACGCCCCGGCACTGGCCCAGGCCGACGTCGGCGTGGCCATGAACACCGGCACTTCCGCCGCGAAAGAAGCCGGGAACATGGTCGACCTCGACTCCAACCCGACCAAGCTCATCGAGATCGTCGAGATCGGCAAGCAACTCCTGATCACCCGGGGCGCGTTGACCACCTTCTCGATCGCCAACGACGTCGCCAAGTACTTCGCGATCATCCCCGCGATGTTCTCGGTGGCATACCCGGGCCTGGACAAGCTCAACATCATGGGCCTGGCCTCGCCCGAGTCCGCGATCCTGTCGGCGGTCATCTTCAACGCGCTGATCATCATCGCGCTGGTCCCGCTCGCCCTGAAGGGCGTGCAGTACCGGCCGATGAGCGCCGACCGGATGCTGCGGCGCAACCTCGCCATCTACGGGCTCGGCGGCCTGATCGCCCCGTTCATCGGCATCAAGATCATCGACCTGCTCATCTCCCTGATCCCCGGGCTGCACTGATCGAAAGGCGTGGTGACGGCCATGAACAACTCCGTAATGAAGCTCGACATCGCGGTCGAAGAACTCGCCGTGAAGTGAGAAGCCGTATCGCGGGTGGCCCGCCTGGGGAGGGCGGCCACCCGCGACACTCGCACCGCACAACAGAAGGGGGACACCGATGACTCAGGTGCTGGTGGTCGAGGACGAACCACCACTCGTGCGGGCGCTGGAGATCAATCTCAAGGCACGCGGTTACGAGGTGGAGACCGCGCCCGACGGGGCACACGCCCTTTCTCTGGCGGCCACAAACCCACCGGACGTCGTCCTGCTCGATCTCGGCCTGCCGGACATGGACGGCATCGACGTGATCACGGGGCTGCGCGGCTGGAGCCGGGCGTCCATCCTCGTGGTCTCGGCCCGCCGGACCTCCGAGGAGAAGGTCGCCGCGCTCGACGCGGGCGCCGACGACTACATCACCAAGCCGTTCAGCATGGACGAGCTACTGGCCCGGTTGCGGGCGGCGGCGCGCAGAATCGATACGGCGCAACCGTCCTGCGAACTCGCCGTGATCGTCACGGAGAGTTTCACCCTCGACCTCGCGGCCAAGAAGGCCCGGCGCGGCGAGCACGACGTGCGGCTCACCCCGACCGAATGGCATCTGGTCGAGGTGCTGGTGCGCAACAGCGGCCGACTCGTCAGCCAGCAGAAGTTGCTGGAGGAAGTATGGGGTCCTTCCTACGGCACGCAGACCAATTACCTTCGCGTCTACATGGCGCAGCTCAGGCGCAAGCTGGAAGCCGACTCGGCACGTCCGCGGCACTTCTCCACCACCCCCGGTATGGGCTACCGCTTCGACCCCTGACACCCCGGGCTTTCACCCCCTCATCACGATTCGACACGAGAGCGGGACCACGTGGCACGCGGCAAGTTTCGGATATACCTCGGCGCGGCACCGGGCGTCGGCAAGACCTACGCGATGCTGTCGGAGGCCCACCGGCGCATGGAGCGCGGCACGGACTGCGTGGTGGCCTTCGTCGAGCACCACGACCGACCGCGCACCGAGGTGATGCTGCACGGCCTGGAGCAGACCCCGCGCCGGGAGCTGGAGTACCGCGACGCGGTGTTCACCGAGATGGACGTGGACGCGGTCCTGGCACGCAGACCGGCCGTGGCGCTGGTGGACGAGATGGCACACAGCAACGTCCCCGGCTCGCGCAACGCCAAGCGCTGGCAGGACATCGAGGAACTACTGGAAGCCGGGATCCATGTGATCTCGACGGTGAACATCCAGCACCTGGAGTCCCTCGGCGACATCGTCGAGTCGATCACCGGGGTACGGCAGAAGGAGACCGTCCCCGACGAGGTGGTGCGCCGCGCCGACCAGATCGAACTGGTCGACATGTCTCCCCACGCGCTGCGCCGCCGTATGGCCCACGGCAACATCTACAAACCGATCAAGGTCGACGCGGCGCTCTCCAACTACTTCCGGCCCGGGAACCTCACCGCGCTGCGCGAGTTGGCGCTGTTGTGGGTGGCCGACCAGGTCGACGAGTACCTCCAGGAGTACCGGAGCGAACACCAGGTCTCGAAGATCTGGGGATCACGTGAGCGCATCGTCGTCGCCCTGACCGGCGGCAGTGAGGGCCGCACGCTCATCCGGCGTGCCGCCCGCCTCGCGGAGAAGGGCGCCGGTGGCGAAGTCCTCGCCGTCCACATCGCCCGCAGTGACGGCCTGGTCTCCGGATCGCCCGAGGAACTCGCCGTCCAGCGCACCCTCGTCGAGGACCTCGGCGGCACCTTCCACCACGTCCTGGGTGAGAACGTCTCCTCCGCACTCCTGGAGTTCGCCCGGGGCGTCAACGCCACCCAGGTCGTCCTGGGAACCTCCCGCCGCAAGACCTGGCAGTACGTCTTCGGCCCCGGCGTGGGATCCACCGTCGCCCGCGACTCGGGACCCGACCTGGACGTCCACATCGTCACCCACGAGGAAGCCGCCAAGGGGCGTGGCCTGCCCGTCGCCCGCGCTGCGCGGCTGGGCCGGTCGCGCATCATCTGGGGCTGGCTGACCGGGGTCGCGGGGCCGGCGCTGCTGACGCTGCTGCTGTTGAAAGGGGAGACGGGACTCGGCCTCGCCAACGACGTGCTGCTGTTCCTGACGCTGACCGTGGCGGCGGCGCTGCTCGGCGGTCTGCGTCCGGCACTGGCATCGGCCGTGGTCGGCTCACTCCTGCTGAACTGGTTCTTCACCCCGCCCGTGGGTCACCTCACCATCGCGGACCCCAGGAACATCCTGGCGCTGGTCATCTTCGTGCTGGTGGCGGTCTCGGTTGCCTCCGTCGTCGATCTCGCGGCCCGGCGGACCCACCAGGCCGCCCGCCTGCGCGCCGAGTCGGAGATCCTCTCCTTCCTGGCGGGCAGTGTCCTGCGCGGTGAGACCACTCTCGACGCCCTGCTGGAGCGGGTGCGCGAGACCTTCGCGATGGATGCCGTGGTCCTGCTGGAGCGGGAGTCCGAGACGACCCCCTGGACCTGCTCCGGCAGCGTGGGCGATCCCGGCCCGCTCGCGCGCCCGGAGGACGCCGACGTCGACATGCCCGTCGGCGACCACATGGCACTCGCGCTCTCGGGCCGTGTCCTGCCCGCCGAGGACCGCCGCGTGCTGGCGGCGTTCGCGGCCCAGGCCGCCGTCGTCCTGGACCGCCAACGCCTGCAGTCCCAGGCCGAACACGCCCGGAAGCTCGCCGAGGGCAACCGCATCCGCACCGCCCTCCTCGCTGCCGTCAGCCACGACCTGCGGACGCCCTTGGCCGGTATCAAAGCCTCCGTCACCTCCCTGCGCTCAGACGACGTCGAATGGTCCGACGAGGACCAGGCCGAACTCCTCGCGGGCATCGAGGAGGGCGCCGACCGCCTCGATCACCTCGTCGGCAACCTCCTGGACATGTCCCGGCTCCAGACCGGTACCGTCACGCCGCTGATCCGCGAGGTGGACCTCGATGAGGTCGTGCCGATGGCCCTCGTCGGGGTGCCGGAGGACAGCGTCGTCCTCGACATCCCCGAGGAACTGCCGATGATCGCCGTCGATCCGGGACTGCTGGAGCGTTCGGTCGCCAACATCGTCGAGAACGCGGTGAAGTACAGCCCCGAGGGCGAGACCGTCCGCGTCTCGGCCAGCACGCTGGGCGGCCGCGTCGAAGTGCGCGTCGCCGACCGCGGCCCCGGCGTCCCCGACGACGCGAAGGACCGCATCTTCGAGCCCTTCCAGCGCTACGGCGACGCCCCGCGCGGCGCGGGCGTCGGCCTCGGCCTGGCCGTCGCCCGGGGCTTCGCCGAGGCCATCGGAGCCACCCTCACCGCCGAGGACACCCCCGGCGGCGGGATGACCATGGTCCTCACGGTTCCCACCGCCGCCGGTCACCTGCCGGCCGCGCCCGGCCTACCCGACGCGGTCACGTCGTAGGCGGCACGGACATCCGGCGGACTGCGTGACCGCGTGCTCGGCAAGGGCCGGGCGCCCCTTACGTGCGCGGGTCCGCCGGATGCGGCTGGACCCCCGTCATCAGGAAGTCCAGACCGCGCCGGGTCGAGACCACCACGACCCGGTCGCCGGCGCACAGGATCCTGCCGTGCGCGGGACGCCAGTCGAAGCCCGGCCGGTCCAGGCGCAGGCCGCCGAGCGTGTCCGTCGGTCCGGGGGATACGGCCTCGACCGCGGCGCCCACCGCCAGGACGCGCCATTCGTTCTGACGGAACGCCTGGTGAATGGAGCGCCCTTCCAGCTCCGGGTGGCCGGCGACGTCCACCGCCGTGAAGAGGAGGGAGCCGCGTTCGACCGGCATGATGCCCAGGACATGACGGCCCATCATGGCGGCGGCGAAGGGAAGCACGGCGAGCGCCGAGACACTGCGGCTGCGCGTGGCGGCATCGGGGTACGAGGCGCGCATCGTACGGGAGACGCTGGCGGCGAAGTCGTCGTCGTAGAGCCTCATCACCACCCGAACCCGGGGGTTGCTCTCGCGCGCCGCCATCACGATGTCGAGGTTCTCGCCGTCGTCGCGGGTGAGCACCAGCAGGGACTTGCTCTGGCGGATGCGCGCCCGGTCGAGGACACCGGGGGCGCCGGCGTCCTCCAGCAGCAGCGGCACGCCGAGTTCGCGGGCCAGCGCGACGCCACGCGCGTGCGGGTCCCGTTCTATGGCCACCACCTGATGTGCGGTGGTGCGCAGTTGCGCCAGCACGCGGGTGCCGATCTTGCCCAGCCCGACCAACACGATGTGGTCGCGCAGGTCATCGGCCGGCGGGTGACCGACGGACGCCTGGCGGAACGCTCCGGTGGCGTTCACGGTTGCGGCGACCACCAGCGGCAGGACCGCCAAACCGACGAATCCGGCGACGAGTTGGAGGACACGCCGGGCCGGGGATTCGTCGGTCGCCGGGTCTCCCATGGTGAAGATGTCCAGCAGCGGCAGGTACACCGACTTCCACAGCGGGCCCGGCTCGGCCAACGCGGTGGCCACGGCCAGCACCAGCACGATTGCGGCCAGCACGCCGAAGACCGAAAGGACCTCACGGGAGAGGAAGACCTTCCACGGCAGATGCGCCAGCCGCCCGCGCAGCCATGCGCCGTAGCGGCGCCGGTCGCGCCGCGGTGTCTCGGGCCGATGATGGTGGGTGACCTCCTCCAGCATCAGCCGGCCGTGGGTGAACTGCCGGTGGTAGGACGTGACCGTGTCGGGCAGTAGTTGGGTGCCCTCCTCCCCCGGTGTCTCCGGGCTGTCCTCGCTCGCCGGGTCGTCCCGGTGGGCGCCGGAGAGGACTGCGAGAGTGGCCAGATCGGCGGCCTGCGGCGGGGTACGGGCGGGGCGCACGACGCCGCGGAAGACCTGGCCCTCCACCTGCAACGTATCGCCCCGTCCGACCGCGGCGGCGGCCACCAGCTCGGGGACCGCGGTGTCGGTGTCGGACAGCACGGTGGTGGACATGTCGAGCGCCGTGTCGCCGCTCCGGCCGAGCGCCGACACGGCGCGGTCCAGGAGCCGTTCGAGGTGCTCACCGCGCTGTCGGTTGTACATGCGGATGACCAGGCGGACCGAGGGGTTGATACTCCGGGCCAGCAACGCGGCGGTGAGATTGACCTGGTCGTCGCGGTAGGTGAGGGCGAGCGCGGCCGCCCGCTCCACGCCTGCCGCCCGCAGCGTCTGCTCGTCCGGGCGGGCGGCAACCAACAGCTCGACGGGTGACCGCGGATCGCGGTGCAACGCGGCGATCTCCGGTGCGTGCCCTTCGCGTCTGGAGGGCAGCACGACGGTGACCGCCTCGCCGCACACCGCGTCCAGGGTCGCCGCGAGCCGGTGCGCGAGCCCGTCGTCCCCACAGATCACCATGTGCTGAGAACGCTGCCCAAACGGCATGCGCAGTTGGAGTGTTGACGTCACAACAGCAAGATTGCCGGTACATGACACGCGGTTCCGTCACGCACAACAGTTCGGCATCAAGGTTCCGTATGAGCGGGAGTCACCCCATCCATCAAGATCAGCAGAAGGGGAAGTCGCGAACAGGTGAGCCTAAGAGATTCGACAAGAACGCGACAAAAAGGGCCCGCGGCGACAAAGACGTCGAGATGGGCTGGGACAGCCTCGTCAACGGAGTTACCGGTGCCACCGGCGGGGCTGCCGTCCACGGCGCGAACAAGCACGTGCCAGCTGGCCGGAGCCCGAACTTCGCGGTCGAGGGTCCGGCGCAGGGAGTCGTCTACGGCGGGGGCAGGGCGATCGCCAAACCGCTGCACGACGCCATCTGGCCGCAGGAACCAAACGAGCCGAAGCCGGACGGGCCGAAGAGCGAATCCGCCGACACACCGCAGGGACCGAGGAAGGGTTCAGTGAAGGACGTTTTCGGGTGAGGGAGCGGGACCTTGGAACCGCTGCGGCATCGGTGCTGGCCTGGGCCGGTGCCGCGGCGTTCCTGATCTGCCTGCTGGTGCGGAAGATCGCACCGTTTCCACGCTGGGATCTGCTGGCCGGTTTGGCGTTCTCCGCGGTGGCGTTCCTGGCGTGGTGGCTGCGGGCAACCGGACGGTGGAACTCTCGGCTGGGGCGGGTCGTACCCCCGGCGCTCGGGCTGAAGATGGGCCGACGATGGTGGCCGGCATTGCGCGGCATATGCACCTTCTTCGCGGTCTGGCTCCTGGCCGCCCCTTTCCTTCTGCTGGGCCTTTAGCCTCGGGGAGGGCGATCGGGTCGATGCCGCACTTCTCGGCGAGCTCGTCGAGCGCGCACTCCAGCGCGAACGAGCCCGGCGCCTCGCCCGGCGCGCGCATGAAGGTGGGGGTCGGCACGTCGAGCCGGAC
>NZ_NNBP01000058.1:25788-29929 GCF_002803155.1 Streptomyces sp. CB02959 | reverse complement strand
ACACAGTGGACGCGAGCAACTGAGGACAAGCCCTCGGCCTATTAGTACCAGTCAACTCCACACCTTACGGCGCTTCCATATCTGGCCTATCAACCCAGTCATCTACTGGGAGCCTTACCCCATCAAGTGGGTGGGAGCCCTCATCTCGAAGCAGGCTTCCCGCTTAGATGCTTTCAGCGGTTATCCTTTCCGAACGTAGCCAACCAGCCATGCCCTTGGCAGAACAACTGGCACACCAGAGGTTCGTCCGTCCCGGTCCTCTCGTACTAGGGACAGCCCTTCTCAAGACTCCTACGCGCGCAGCGGATAGGGACCGAACTGTCTCACGACGTTCTAAACCCAGCTCGCGTACCGCTTTAATGGGCGAACAGCCCAACCCTTGGGACCGACTCCAGCCCCAGGATGCGACGAGCCGACATCGAGGTGCCAAACCATCCCGTCGATATGGACTCTTGGGGAAGATCAGCCTGTTATCCCCGGGGTACCTTTTATCCGTTGAGCGACGGCGCTTCCACAAGCCACCGCCGGATCACTAGTCCCTACTTTCGTACCTGCTCGACCCGTCAGTCTCACAGTCAAGCTCCCTTGTGCACTTACACTCAACACCTGATTACCAACCAGGCTGAGGGAACCTTTGGGCGCCTCCGTTACTCTTTAGGAGGCAACCGCCCCAGTTAAACTACCCACCAGACACTGTCCCTGATCCGGATCACGGACCCAGGTTAGACATCCAGCACGACCAGAGTGGTATTTCAACAACGACTCCACACCAACTGGCGTTGGCGCTTCAAAGTCTCCCACCTATCCTACACAAGCCGAACCGAACACCAATATCAAGCTATAGTAAAGGTCCCGGGGTCTTTCCGTCCTGCTGCGCGAAACGAGCATCTTTACTCGTAATGCAATTTCACCGGGCCTATGGTTGAGACAGTCGAGAAGTCGTTACGCCATTCGTGCAGGTCGGAACTTACCCGACAAGGAATTTCGCTACCTTAGGATGGTTATAGTTACCACCGCCGTTTACTGGCGCTTAAGTTCTCAGCTTCGCCCCACCGAAATGGAGCTAACCGGTCCCCTTAACGTTCCAGCACCGGGCAGGCGTCAGTCCGTATACATCGCCTTACGGCTTCGCACGGACCTGTGTTTTTAGTAAACAGTCGCTTCTCGCTGGTCTCTGCGGCCACCCCCAGCTCAGACAGCAAATGTCATCACCGGAAATGGCCCCCCTTCTCCCGAAGTTACGGGGGCATTTTGCCGAGTTCCTTAACCATAGTTCACCCGAACGCCTCGGTATTCTCTACCTGACCACCTGAGTCGGTTTAGGGTACGGGCCGCCATGAAGCTCGCTAGAGGCTTTTCTCGACAGCATAGGATCATCCACTTCACCACAATCGGCTCGGCATCAGGTCTCAGCCTTAACGTGTGACGGATTTACCTACCACACGGCCTACACCCTTACCCCGGGACAACCACCGCCCGGGCTGGACTACCTTCCTGCGTCACCCCATCGCTTACCTACTACAAGTCTGGTCCGTCGGCTCCACCACTCCCCTTTGCCCGAAGGCTCCAGGGCGGCTTCACGGACTTAGCATCGCCTGATTCAGTATTGGGCGCTTCAAAGCGGGTACCGGAATATCAACCGGTTGTCCATCGACTACGCCTGTCGGCCTCGCCTTAGGTCCCGACTTACCCTGGGCAGATCAGCTTGACCCAGGAACCCTTAGTCAATCGGCGCAAGAGTTTCCCACTCTTGTATCGCTACTCATGCCTGCATTCTCACTCGTGAACCGTCCACAACTCGTTTCCACGGCTGCTTCACCCGGCACACGACGCTCCCCTACCCATCACGATCCCCGTTGGGGGTAATATCGCAATGACACGACTTCGGCGGTGTACTTGAGCCCCGCTACATTGTCGGCGCGGAATCACTTGACCAGTGAGCTATTACGCACTCTTTCAAGGGTGGCTGCTTCTAAGCCAACCTCCTGGTTGTCTCTGCGACTCCACATCCTTTCCCACTTAGCACACGCTTAGGGGCCTTAGTCGATGCTCTGGGCTGTTTCCCTCTCGACCATGGAGCTTATCCCCCACAGTCTCACTGCCGCGCTCTCACTTACCGGCATTCGGAGTTTGGCTAAGGTCAGTAACCCGGTAGGGCCCATCGCCTATCCAGTGCTCTACCTCCGGCAAGAAACACACGACGCTGCACCTAAATGCATTTCGGGGAGAACCAGCTATCACGGAGTTTGATTGGCCTTTCACCCCTAACCACAGGTCATCCCCCAGGTTTTCAACCCTGGTGGGTTCGGTCCTCCACGAAGTCTTACCTCCGCTTCAACCTGCCCATGGCTAGATCACTCCGCTTCGGGTCTTGAGCATGCTACTCCACGCCCTATTCGGACTCGCTTTCGCTACGGCTTCCCCACACGGGTTAACCTCGCAACATACCGCAAACTCGCAGGCTCATTCTTCAAAAGGCACGCAGTCACGACGCACCGAGCAAGCTCGATGCGCGACGCTCCCACGGCTTGTAGGCACACGGTTTCAGGTACTATTTCACTCCGCTCCCGCGGTACTTTTCACCATTCCCTCACGGTACTATCCGCTATCGGTCACCAGGGAATATTTAGGCTTAACGGGTGGTCCCGCCAGATTCACACGGGATTTCTCGGGCCCCGTGCTACTTGGGTGGTTCTCAAGCAAGCCGCTAATGTTTCAGCTACGGGGGTCTTACCCTCTACGCCGGACCTTTCGCATGTCCTTCGCCTACATCAACGGTTTCTGACTCGCCGACCGGCCGGCAGACCGATCAAGAGAACTCCCACAACCCCAACCACGCAACCCCTGCCGGGTATCACACGTGACTGGTTTGGCCTCATCCAGTTTCGCTCGCCACTACTCCCGGAATCACGGTTGTTTTCTCTTCCTGCGGGTACTGAGATGTTTCACTTCCCCGCGTTCCCTCCACACTGCCTATGTGTTCAGCAGCGGGTGACAGCCCATGACGACTGCCGGGTTTCCCCATTCGGACACCCCCGGATCAAAGCTCGGTTGACAGCTCCCCGGGGCCTATCGCGGCCTCCCACGTCCTTCATCGGTTCCTGGTGCCAAGGCATCCACCGTGCGCCCTTAAAAACTTGGCCACAGATGCTCGCGTCCACTGTGCAGTTCTCAAACAACGACCAGCCACCCGTCACACACCCACAAGAGGTCCTTCACCGGGGCCGGCATCGCGAAGGTTCAGACCGTAGTCCGCACCCTCAGACACCCAACAGCGCGCCCGACCCGACCAGTTGACAATTCACGTTCCACGCCGAAGCAGTACTAGCGATCCCAACCGATCGTGCCGAATAGTCAACGTTCCACCCATGAGCTAACCACCGTCGAACATTCGCCGACGTAGTGGCTCTGAACGATCTTACGACCGTCTAGATGCTCCTTAGAAAGGAGGTGATCCAGCCGCACCTTCCGGTACGGCTACCTTGTTACGACTTCGTCCCAATCGCCAGTCCCACCTTCGACGATTCCCTCCCACAAGGGGTTGGGCCACCGGCTTCGGGTGTTACCGACTTTCGTGACGTGACGGGCGGTGTGTACAAGGCCCGGGAACGTATTCACCGCAGCAATGCTGATCTGCGATTACTAGCAACTCCGACTTCATGGGGTCGAGTTGCAGACCCCAATCCGAACTGAGACCGGCTTTTTGAGATTCGCTCCACCTCGCGGTATCGCAGCTCATTGTACCGGCCATTGTAGCACGTGTGCAGCCCAAGACATAAGGGGCATGATGACTTGACGTCGTCCCCACCTTCCTCCGAGTTGACCCCGGCAGTCTCCTGTGAGTCCCCATCACCCCGAAGGGCATGCTGGCAACACAGAACAAGGGTTGCGCTCGTTGCGGGACTTAACCCAACATCTCACGACACGAGCTGACGACAGCCATGCACCACCTGTACACCGACCACAAGGGGGACCGTGTCTCCACGGTTTTCCGGTGTATGTCAAGCCTTGGTAAGGTTCTTCGCGTTGCGTCGAATTAAGCCACATGCTCCGCTGCTTGTGCGGGCCCCCGTCAATTCCTTTGAGTTTTAGCCTTGCGGCCGTACTCCCCAGGCGGGGAACTTAATGCGTTAGCTGCGGC
>NZ_NNBP01000058.1:0-25714 GCF_002803155.1 Streptomyces sp. CB02959 | reverse complement strand
CGGACGACGTGGAATGTCGCCCACACCTAGTTCCCAACGTTTACGGCGTGGACTACCAGGGTATCTAATCCTGTTCGCTCCCCACGCTTTCGCTCCTCAGCGTCAGTATCGGCCCAGAGATCCGCCTTCGCCACCGGTGTTCCTCCTGATATCTGCGCATTTCACCGCTACACCAGGAATTCCGATCTCCCCTACCGAACTCTAGCCTGCCCGTATCGAATGCAGACCCGGGGTTAAGCCCCGGGCTTTCACATCCGACGTGACAAGCCGCCTACGAGCTCTTTACGCCCAATAATTCCGGACAACGCTCGCGCCCTACGTATTACCGCGGCTGCTGGCACGTAGTTAGCCGGCGCTTCTTCTGCAGGTACCGTCACTTTCGCTTCTTCCCTGCTGAAAGAGGTTTACAACCCGAAGGCCGTCATCCCTCACGCGGCGTCGCTGCATCAGGCTTTCGCCCATTGTGCAATATTCCCCACTGCTGCCTCCCGTAGGAGTCTGGGCCGTGTCTCAGTCCCAGTGTGGCCGGTCGCCCTCTCAGGCCGGCTACCCGTCGTCGCCTTGGTGAGCCATTACCTCACCAACAAGCTGATAGGCCGCGGGCTCATCCTTCACCGCCGGAGCTTTCCACACACAGAAGATGCCTCCGTGTGTCATATCCGGTATTAGACCCCGTTTCCAGGGCTTGTCCCAGAGTGAAGGGCAGATTGCCCACGTGTTACTCACCCGTTCGCCACTAATCCCCTCCCGAAGGAGGTTCATCGTTCGACTTGCATGTGTTAAGCACGCCGCCAGCGTTCGTCCTGAGCCAGGATCAAACTCTCCGTGAATGTTTACCGGTAATCCGGTTCACACTCGCGTTGAGCGGAACCGTGAGGAGGAATAATCCTCGCGGTTCTCAGCGTCCTCGCTGTGTGTGCCTCCCAAAGCTTTGGGAGGGCTTTCAAAGGAACCTCATCTCCGTGATGGAGACGGGGTATCAACATATCTGGCGTTGACTTTTGGCACGCTGTTGAGTTCTCAAGGAACGGACGCTTCCTTTGTGCCTGTTTCACCAGGCTCTCCGGGCGCTTCCCTTCGGTCTTGCGTCTCCGACTCTATCAGATCCTTTCGGCTCTGATTTTCGCCGGTGCGATCCGGCCTTTCGGCTTTCTCGCGGTTCCAACCTTACCAGATCCGTTTCCGTCTCTGGCCCCCTGCTGGAGCGGGGTCCGGCCGCTTCGCTTTCGCTTTTCGGCCTTTCCGACTTTATCAGATCTGTTTTCCGTTCCGGTCCGCATCTCAGCGAGTTGCGGTCGGTTCGAATTTCGATCCGATTCCCCGTCGGCGGGGTGTTCACTACGTTAGCGGAATTCCTCGGTGACGCCTAATCAGACGCCCGGAATGAATTTCGGCATGCGGAATTCAGTCCCGTTGAGGAGCCGTGCAGTAGTGAGTTGCCGCGAAGCGGCGGGATGGCTGCCTCGGGGCCTGTCGGCTCCGTGGCAACTCGAAGAACTTACACGATCATATGGGTGCGGCACGAATCGGGGGTCCGTACTCGGCAGATCGAGCTGTCCCGGGCCACCGGACCGCCGAACCGCCGGTCCACCTGATCTCCGCAGCGCCTGGTCATCAGGGCGCCGGTTCGCCCCCGAAGCAGGCGTTCCGATGGTCTGCCCCGGGCCCGGCACTCCTGCAGTGGTACAGCCGCCGGAGAGGGGGTCGGGCCCCTGATGGACGCACACCGCGGAACTACGCCGCACCACGGGTTTGCGGCGCGCGCTCACCACATAGGCGGCTGCCGGCGGCCGTCTGCCGGGTTTCCGTGTGGCGGGATCCCGGGAACCGGAACCGCCGCCATGCGCGGCCTGGAGGATCAGCGAGGTGTCGCGCCGTCGGAATGGGTCCGGAATCGACACCGCATGGGCGCCATAGGGGCGCCATGAGCGTTATTTCAGCATCGAGATATCGCCCGTGGCGCCCACACCGCACCGTATCCGCGTGCGGAAGCGCAGCTCAGGCGCCCTTTGCTGTCCGCTCCAGGATGACGACGCACTCCACGTGGTGCGTCATCGGGAAGAGGTCGAAGGCGCGCATGCGGCGCGCCCCGTAGCCGGCGTCGCGGAAGTACGCGAGGTCGCGGGCGAGGGCGGCCGGGTCGCAGGCGACGTAGGCGATGCGGCGGGGGGTGAGGGAGGCGAGGTGGTGGACGGTGGCCTTGCCGGCGCCGGCGCGGGGCGGGTCGAGGACGACGAGGTCGACGTCGGTGATGCCGGTGCGGGGGAGGATCTGCTCGACCTTGCCCTGTTCGATGCGTACGCGGTCGAGGTCGGCGAGGTTGTGGCGGGCGTCCTCGACGGCGCGCTTGCTCGATTCGATGCCGAGGACGGCGCCCTTGTCGCCGACGCGTTCGGCGAGGGCCCCGGCGAAGAGGCCGACGCCGCAGTAGAGGTCGAGGGCCATGTCGCCCTTCTTCGGCATCAGGCCCTGCATGACGGCCTCGACGAGGAGGTCGGCGGCCTTCGGGTGGACCTGCCAGAAGCCGCCGTTGCCGACCCGCCAGGTGCGGCCGGCGGCGCGTTCGCGGACGAAGGGGCGGCCGTGGACGCGGTGGACGCCGCCGTCCTTCTCGTTGATCCGGAGGACGGAGACCGGCTTGTCGAGTTCGACGATGGGGAGGCGGCCGCCGGGGCGGGGGGTGAGGACGACCTGGCGGTCGTGGGAGCCGGTGGCGGCGATCGCCTCGACGGTGGCGATCTGCGGCCAGCTGCGCTGCTCGATGCCGAGTTCGGAGACGCCGGGGGCGGCGATCATGCAGTGGGTGACCGGCTCGACGTCGTGCGAGCGGTGCTTGCGCAGGCCGGCGCGGCCGTCGGCGTCGACCGCGTACTGGACGCGGGTGCGCCAGGCCGGGACCTCGCCCTTGGCGACCTTGTCGCCGGGGGCCGGTTCGACGGTGCCGTCCCAGCCGGTCTCCTCCGGGGTGAGGCCGGCGAGCCGGGCCAGCTGCTCGGCGATGACCGCGGCCTTGAGGCGGCGCTGCGCGCCGGGCGCGGCGTGTTGCCAGTCGCAGCCGCCGCACCGGCCGGGGCCGGAGAACGGGCAGGGCGCCTCGACGCGGTCCTTGGAGGGGTCGAGGATCTCGACGGCGTCGGCGCGCAGGAAGCGGGCGCCTTCCTCACCGTCGGTGACGCGGGCGCGGACCCGTTCGCCGGGCAGTGCGTGCCGGACGAAGAGGACCTGGCCGGCGTCGGTGCGGGCGATGCAGTGGCCGCCGTGCGCGACCGGGCCGATCTCGACCTCGTACTCCTCGCCGACCAGTGACTTCCTGGGTTCCGGCGGCGTGTCCGGCTGCATGGCGGGGAGCTCCTGAGTGGGGTGGGAGAAAACCGTGACGGCCGGCCTCCGGGCGGAGGCCAGCCGTCCATTCTACGGCGTGCCGGGGGTGCCCCCGGCCGTCGCAGTCACTTCTTGGTGGCCGCGGATTCCTTCTTCGGTGCGGTGACCGGGCCGCGCCGGACCGAGCCGGGGGCGTTCCATTCGGCGCGCTTGCGGGCGCGCTTCTTGGCGGCCTCGGAGGAGTCGAGCTGCCAGGGCACGGAGGTGACCATGACGCCGGGGGTGAAGAGGAGGCGTCCCTTGAGGCGCAGCGCGGACTGGTTGTGGAGCAGGTGCTCGTACCAGTGGCCGACGACGTACTCGGGGATGTAGACGGAGACCGCGTCGCGGGGGCTCTCCCGGCGCAGCGACTTGACGTAGTCGATGATCGGCCGGGTGATCTCGCGGTACGGGGAGGCGAGGACCTTCAGCGGGACCTCGATGCCGCGACGCTCCCATTCGGCGCGCAGGGCCCGGGTGTCGGCCTGGTCGACGTCGACGCTGACCGCTTCGAGGGTCCCCGAGCGCATCAGCTTGGCGTAGTTCAGGGCGCGCAGGGTGGGCTTGTGGAGCTTGGAGACCAGGACGATGGCGTGGACGCGGGAGGGGCGGACCACGTCGTCGTCGGGGGCGTCCGGGGCGGCGATCTCGTCGGCGACCCGGTCGTAGTGGCGGCGGATCGCAGTCATGGTCACGAAGAAGATGACCATGCCGAGGAGCGCCACCCAGGCGCCGTGGGTGAACTTGGTGAGCAGGACGACGACCAGGACCAGGCCGGTGAAGAAGGCACCGAAGGCGTTGATGGCGCGGGAGCGGTGCATCTTGCGGCGCTTGGCGAGGTCCTTCTCGCTGGTCAGGTGGCGGTTCCAGTGCCGGACCATGCCGATCTGGCTGAGCGTGAAGGAGACGAAGACGCCGACGATGTAGAGCTGGATCAGCCGGGTGGAGTCCGCGCCGTATAGGTAGACCAGGACGGTGGCGGCGCCGGCCAGCAGGACGATGCCGTTGGAGAAGGCGAGCCGGTCGCCGCGGGTGTGCAGCTGGCGCGGCAGGTAGCGGTCCTGGGCGAGGATCGAGCCGAGCAGCGGGAAACCGTTGTAGGCGGTGTTGGCGGCCAGGAACAGGACCAGTGCGGTGGCCGCGGCCAGCACGACGAAGAGGAAGCTGCCCTTGCCGAAGACCGCCTCGGCGACCTGTGAGATGACCGGGTTCTGGGTGTAGCCGGAGCCGATCGGCTTGCCGTTGCTGAGCAGGTCGGTGGCGGGGTTCTCGGCCATCCTGACGTGGGTGCTCATGGCCAGCGCGATGATGCCGCAGAACATGGTGACGGCCAGGCCGCCCATCAGGGCGAGGGTGGTCGCGGCGTTCTTCGACTTCGGCTTGCGGAAGGCGGGCACGCCGTTGGAGATCGCCTCGACGCCGGTGAGCGCGGCGCATCCGGAGGAGAAGGCGCGCAGCAGCAGGAAGATCAGTGCGAAGCCGGCGAGGCCGCCCTGCTCGGCGTGGATGGTGTAGTCGGCGGTGGGGGCCTTCATGGTGTCGCCGAGGATCAGGCCGCGGATCGCGCCCCAGAAGATCATGATGAAGACGCCGGCCACGAAGACGTACGTGGGGATCGCGAAGAGCTTGCCGGACTCCTTGACGCCGCGCAGGTTCATCAAGGTCAGCAGCACGATGATCACGATTGCGCAGAGCGTCTTGTGCTCGACGACGAAGGGGACGGCGGAGCCGAGGTTCTCCACTCCGGAGGAGATGGAGACCGCGACGGTCAGGACGTAGTCGACGAGCAGTGCGCTGGCGACGGTCAGACCGGCCTTGGGCCCGAGGTTGGTGGTGGCGACCTCGTAGTCGCCGCCGCCGCTCGGGTAGGCGTGCACGTTCTGCCGGTACGACGCGACGACGGTGAACATCAGCACCACGACCGCGACCGCGATCCACGGGCTGAAGTTGTACGCAGAGACCCCCGCCACGGACAGGACCAGCAGCACCTCGCCGGGCGCGTAGGCCACGGAGGAGAGCGGGTCGGAGGCGAAGACGGGGAGTGCGATGCGCTTGGGGAGAAGGGTCTCGCCGAGCCTGTCGCTGCGCAGTGCGCGCCCGATCAAGATCCGTTTGGGCACGTCGGTCAGTTTGGACACCCGAGGATGCTAAGCCTTCGTCAAGGTCCTCGCCCACCCGCCACCCGGACGGGTGGGAACACCCGAATGCGCCACCATGCACAGAGACACCCGACTCCGCATCCACTACGCGGCATCTCCACAGCATCTGCACGCTAAGCACACTGCGGCACCGTCGATACGGGGAACTCCGCGGGCCCGAACTTCGTGGTGGATGTCACCGAACCCGGGCGTGTCGCAGGGGCGTGACGTCACTCGCCGCGCGCCGCCGGGCGTGTCGGGGGGCGCGGCCTCACTCCGCGCGCACCGCCGAGCGCGGCCGCCGGGACAGCAGATCGCCCAGCCCCTCCCGGGTCGCCGCCAGCAGCACCACGTCCTGCGACCGCAGCACGTAGTCGTCCAACTCGTCCGCCAGATGCGCCGGCGCCGGGCCGTCCCCGGACTGCGGCGCGCCCGCCGCGGGCTCCGCCACCGGCTCGTCGGGCGCCGAATTGTCGACGGCCAGCACCCGCAGCCGGCCCGGCCGCAGCACCTCACCGACCGCCCGCCCCTCCAGGGCGGCATGGCCGCGCACCTCCACCCGGGCCACCAGCAGCACCCGCCGCTCCACCGGGATCGCCCCGAGGATCTCGCGGCCCATCATCGCCCCGGCGAAGGCCGGCGCCGCCAGGAACGACACGCTGCGGCTACGGGTCCGCGCACCCGGATGCGCCGCGCGCAACGTCCGGTAGACGGCGGCGGCGAACCCGTCGTCGAAGAGCCGCAGCGTCACCCGCAGCCGCGGATTGACCGACCGTGCGTAGAGCGCCGCCTCCAGATTGGTGGTGTCCTCGCTCGTCAGCGCCAGCAAGGTCCGGGCCCGGTCGGCCAGCGCCGCCTCCAGTACCCCCTCCTGGGTCACGTCCCCCACGACGGTCGGCACCCGCAGCCGGCGCGCCAACGCGATCCCGCGCGCCTCCGGATCGGCCTCGATGCACACCACCGGGATGCCCATCTCGTGCAACCGCGCCAGCACCCGGGTACCGATCTTCCCCAGCCCCAGCAGCACCACATGGCCGGACAGCCCGCGCGGCGGACGTCGCAGCGCCGAGGCGCTGCGGAACGTCCCCAGCCCCTCGAACGCCGCCGCCACCAGCACCGGGAGCAACAGCAGCCCGACCAACCCGGACAACAGCTGGAGCAGCTTGCGCGCCAACGGGGCGTTCAGCGCCGGTTCGTTGATCGCGAACAGGTCCAGCAGCGTGAGGTACGCCGCGTGCAACGGCTTCTCCCCCGTCGCCAGGGACGCGGCGACCGCCAGCGCCAGCACCGCCCCGACGATCCCCGCCAGCGACCAGCGCAGCCGCCGGGAGAAGAGGGAGGCGAGCGGCGCACCCCGACCCCGCAGCCGGCGCGGCCGCACCGTCCGCCCCGTATAGGCGACGGTCTCCAGGACGACCCGGCCGCAGCCGGTGGCCGCGGCGGCCGCTGCGTCGTCCGGCAGCAGCACCGGCCCCTCGTCGCCCGGCACCGCCCCGGGCGCACCGGCCGGAGCGGCCGAGGGGCCACCGGCGGAACCACCGGACGCCTCACCGGGCGACGGCGACAGCAACGCCAACGTGCACAGCCGCCGCGCCCCCGCCGGACCGGACTGCCCCGGCGCACGCTCCACGGCCCGCAGCATCAGCCCGTCCGCCTCGATGACCTTGCTGGTCCCGGCGACCGCCGTCGCCACCAGTGCCGGCGCGACGGTGTCCGCGTCGGACAGCACCGTGGTGGAGGCGTCGACACGCGGCGGCTGCGCGCCGTCCGCCCCGCGACTCGCGGCGACCGCCGCGGCCTGGTCCAGCAACTCCTCCAGATGCTGGCCGAGTTTGCGGTTGTAGAGCCGGATCACCAGCCGCAACCGGGGGTTGAGGCGGCGGGCCCGGAGCGCGGCATGGATGTTGAGATCGTCGTCGTCGTGGACCAGCGCCAGCGCGCCCGCCTCGGCGATCCCCGCCTCGGTCAGTGCCGCGTCGTCGACCTGCTCCGCCACCAGGACCCGTAGCGGATCCGGCGGCGCCTGCCCGTCCTCGCGCGCCGGCGCGGGCGGCGGCGGTCCGGGCGGCGCGCCGGGCCCGCCGCGCGCCACCGCCGCCGACACCCGGCCGAGCAGCGCGGTGGCGCGGCCCAGGCCGCGGGACGGCGACGGAACACGGGGGCGCTGCGGCTCCCGCGCGGACGGCACGATCAGCGTCACCCGTTCGCCGTAGACGTCGCGGAGCTCGGCGGCGAGCCGGTGGGCCAGCGCGTCATCGCCGCACACCACCATGTGCGGCGCGAGAGAGCCCTGTTGGGGCTGATGTGGCAGTTGTGGCACACGTCGTAGCGTGCCCTACCGGCCCGCCCCCGCGCAGCGCAGCGCGCGATCCCCTCGCGCCCCGGCACCCGTACACAACGGGCCAGCACCCACCGCGCCCCCTACCGGACACGCCATTACGGCTACGGTTGTACCGGACCACGGTGCGGTCGGCGCTCCCGTCTGACGCACCCGGCCACTGTCACAAGGCAGCGGCTCCGTGTCGCCGGTACGTCGGAGAAGAAAGTAGTGAGCAGGGTGTTTGTGCAGGTCAGCGCGCTAGTGCAAGGCACGGGGTAATCAGCATGCACATCGTCATCATGGGATGCGGCCGCGTGGGCTCCGCACTCGCACAGACCCTGGAGGGCCAGGGTCACACCATCGCGGTGATCGACCAGGACCCGACAGCGTTCCGCCGCCTCGGCTCGGCCTTCGGCGGCCGCCGCGTCACCGGCGTCGGCTTCGACCAGGACACCCTCCGCGAAGCCGGCATCGAAGAGGCCGGCGCCTTCGCCGCCGTCTCCAGCGGCGACAACTCCAACATCATCGCCGCCCGCGTGGCCCGCGAGATGTTCGGCGTCGAGAACGTCGCGGCCCGGATCTACGACCCGCGCCGCGCCGAGGTCTACCAGCGCCTCGGCATCCCCACCGTCGCCACCGTCCGCTGGACCGCCGACCAGATGCTGCGCCGGCTCCTCCCCTCGGGCGCCGAACCCCTCTGGCGCGACCCCAGCGGCGGCGTCCAGCTCGCCGAGGTGCACACCGCCTCCTCCTGGGTCGGCCACAAGATCAGCAAACTGCAGGAGGAGACCGGGGTCCGCGTCGCCTTCCTCACCCGCCTGGGCGAGGCCATGCTGCCCACCTCCCAGACGGTCCTCCAGGAAGGCGACCTGGTGCACGTCATGATGCGCACCGACGAAGTCGAAAAGGTCGAGGCGGCATTCGCCCAGGGTCCCGAGGAGGCGCACGCATGAGGGTCGCCATTGCGGGCGCAGGAGCGGTCGGCCGCTCCATCGCCGGAGAACTGCTCGAAAACGGTCACGAGATCCTGCTGATCGACAAGGCGCCCACCGCCATCTCCGTCGAACGGGTCCCGCTCGCCGAATGGCTGCTCGCCGACGCCTGCGAAATCACCTCGCTCGACGAAGCGGCCCTCCAGCGCTGCAACGTCGTCATCGCCGCCACCGGCGACGACAAGGTCAACCTCGTCGTCTCCCTGCTCGCCAAGACCGAGTACGGCGTGCCGCGGGTCGTCGCCCGCGTCAACAACCCCAAGAACGAATGGCTGTTCAACGAAGCCTGGGGCGTCGACGTCGCCGTCTCCACCCCGCGCCTGATGTCCGCCCTGGTCGAAGAGGCCGTCAGCGTCGGCGACCTGGTCCGACTGCTGCGCTTCAGCCACGGCGACGCCAACCTCGTCGAACTCACCCTCCCCCCGGAAGCCGCCCTGGCCGGCACCCGGGTCGGCGACGTGGACTGGCCCGAGGACACCTCCCTGGTGACGATCATCCGCGGCACCCGGGTCCTCACCCCCAACAAGGACGACGCCCTCGAAGCCGGCGACGAACTGCTCTTCGTCGCCGCCCAGTCCCGCGAGGAACAGCTGGAAGACCTGCTGTCCGTCCGTCGCAACGACAGCTGAGCCGACACACCGGCCCAGCCGACACCGCACACGAAGGGCCCGGGAGCCGCAAAGCTCCCGGGCCCTTCGCCCTGTCACACCTCGCGCCGCAGGTCAGCGACGATGCCGCGGCCCCTCGTGCGGACGATCCGCGGCAGCCGCCTCCGGTGCCGCCGCCGACAGCCCCCGCTGCCGCTCGGCCTCCTCCGCCTTCTCCTGCGCCTCCATCTCCGCGAAGACATCGATCGGCGCCGGCGCCTTCACCAGGAACATCCAGGTCAGATACAGCGCCAACAGGAACGGCGGAATCTTCAGGGCCACCAGCACCCACCCGAGCTGGGTGGTGTCCGCCCACCAGTACAACGGGAACAAGATCATGCACTTGGCGAGGAGGATCAGCCCCCACGCCCAGCTGGCCTTCGCATACGCCTTCTTGCGCCCCGGATTACGCGTCCGCCACGACAGGTTCTCCTTGAACACCGGGCCCAGAATCAACCCGATCAACGGAACACCCGCCAGCGTCGTGACGATGTACGCCACCGCCAGCCCCAGCGTGTACAGCATCCCCGGCAGGTAGAAGTCCTTGGCGTTACCGGTCATCATCGCGAAGACCACACCGAACGCCACCCCGAACACCCCGCTGAAGGCGTGCTTGACGGTGTCCTTCCGCACCAGCCGCACCGCACACAGCACCAACGACACCGCCAGCGCCGCGATCGCCGAAACGTGCAGATCCTTGTTGATCGTGAAGATCGTGACGAACAGCAGACCCGGCAGCACCGTCTCCACCATGCCGCGCACGCCACCGAACGCCTCGAACAGCGCCGCTTCCGTCACCTGCCTGCCCTCGGCTCCGGACCCCGCACCGGACTCCAGCGGCGCCCCGGCGGCAGCCGGCACCCCCACAGGACGGTCAACGGAAGCGGAAGTGGAAGCCTCAGGGTCAGTGGTCGGTCGGTCGTACGACGTCACCGGCTACTCCTGTCCGAGCGGTCGCAGTTCGTACTTGGGATTGAAGAGCACCCGGCGCCCGTGACTCAACGAGACCCGGCCCGAGGCGATGAGCTTACGGCCCGGCTCGATCCCGACGATGGAACGGCGACCCAGCCACACCACGTCGAGCGCCGCGGAGCCGTCGAACAGCTCCGCCTCCAGCGCGGGCACACCGGCACGCGGCCGCAGCGTCACATGCCGCAGGGTGCCGGAGACCTTCACTATCTGACGGTCATCGCAGTCGCATATCCGCGTACACCCCGTCGCCTGCGCGTCCTCCTGCAACTCGGCGGACTGCAGCTCCTCCTCGGAGGACGACAGCCTGTCGAGCATCCGGCGGAACCGGCCGGCCGGCTTCTCGGGTCGGATCCCAGCACTCATAACCCCAGCGTACCGGGGCCCGCACGGCCTCCCCCGCACCCCGCACCAGCACCCCGACGCCCGCGTTCACCCCTCGAAACGACGCCCCGCCCCCACCCCTCCCACCAGGCCATACCCCCAGGGCAGCCCCCACGAGCCGCCATCCCCCGACCGCCCCGCGTTCACCCCTCGAACCGATATCCCATCCCCGGCTCCGTGATGAAGTGCCGCGGGTGCGACGGATCACCCTCCAGCTTCCGCCGCAGCTGCGCCATGTACACCCGCAGATAATTCGTCTCCGTCCCGTACGACGGCCCCCACACCTCCTGCAACAACTGCTTCTGGCTGACCAGCCGCCCCTGATTGCGGACCAGCACCTCCAGCAGATGCCACTCCGTCGGCGTCAGACGAATATCCCGACCACTCCGGTTGACCTTCTTCGCCGCCAGATCGACCGTGAACCCCTCGGTCTCCACGATCACCTCGTCATCCGCCGGCCCGGTCGGCTCCGCCCGCCGCACCGCCGCCCGCAACCGCGCCAGCAGCTCGTCCATCCCGAACGGCTTCGTCACATAGTCGTCCGCCCCCGCATCCAGCGCCTCCACCTTCTCGTCCGACGTCTGCCGCGCGGACAGCACCAGAATCGGCACCCGCGACCAGCCGCGCAGCCCCTTGATGACCTCCACACCGTCCATATCGGGCAGCCCCAGATCCAGGACCACCACATCGGGATGGCGGGCCGCAGCGAGCTTCAGGGCAGTGGCCCCGTCGGGGGCCGCGTCCACCTCGTACTTGCGCGCCTTCAGGTTGATCACAAGGGCGCGAACGATCTGCGGCTCGTCATCAACCACAAGCACCCGGTTCACTGGCGTTCTCCTCGCGGTGTCGGTCGCCGACGGGCAACACCCGCCGACCACGTCATGAATGCGACCGGGACCGCCCGGCCGGTGAAATGGCCCCCTCCCGGGCCGCGCGGCGGACCCGCGCCGGCACCGGAACACGACCGCGTCCCGCCGCGGACACGCCCGCCGTGATCTCGACTCATGTCGTCGCCTGCGCCGGAAGATCAGGACGCACCGGCGGAACACCCGCGGCGGCCCGCAACGTCAGCACCATCGTCATGCCACCCCCCGGAGTGTCCTCCGCCGCCAACGTCCCGCCGATCGCCTCCGCGAAACCACGCGCCACGGCCAACCCCAGCCCCACCCCGGCGCCCCGCGGAGCATCCCCGTACCGCTGGAACGGCTCGAAGATCCGGTCCTTCGCACTGTCCGGCACACCCGGCCCCCGGTCCGCGATCCGCAACTCCACCCGGTCACCGAGCGCACTCGCCGCGACCAGCACCACCTCACCGTCCGGGCTGTACTTCACGGCGTTCTCCACCAGATTGGCCACCGACCGCTCCAGCAGCCCCGGATCCACCGCCACCATCGGCAGCTCCTCCGGGATGTCCAACGTGACACTGCCCTCCGGGACCCCGCCCAGCGCCATCGGCACCACCTCGTCGAGGTCGATCTCCCGGATCAGCGCCGTCACCGTCCCCGTCTGCAACCGGGACATGTCCAGCAGATTCCCCACCAGATGATCGAGCCGGTCGGCACCCGCCTCGATCCCCTCCAGCAGCTCCGCCTCGTCCTCCTCCGACCACGCCACATCGTCCGACCGCAACGACGTCACCGACGCCTTGATGCTCGCCAACGGCGTCCGCAGATCATGGCTGACCGCCGCCAGCAGCGCCGTCCGGATCCGGTTCCCCTCCGCCAGCTCCCGGGCCCGCTCGGCCTCCCCCACCAGCCGCTGCCGATCCAGCACCACCGCGGCCTGCGCGGCGAACGCCGCCAACACCCGGCGGTCCTCCGCCGGCAACACCCGACCCGTCAGCGCCAACGCCATGTGGTCACCCACCGGCATGTCCACGTCCGCATCCTCCGGACGCGCCAGCGGCGGCCCACTGCCACCACCCGCCCGCCCCGCGCACGTCCACGGATCCACATCGCTGCGCCGCTCCAGCAACGCCACCGTGTCCATCCCGAACGTCTCCCGCACCCGCTCCAGCAGCGCGTCCAACGTGGTCTCGCCACGCAGCACGCTCCCCGCCAGGAACGACAGGATCTCCGACTCCGCCCGCAACCGCGCCGCCTGATGCGTCCGCCGGGCAGCCAGATCCACCACCGACGCCACCGACACCGCCACCGCGAAGAAGATCACGATCGCCACGATGTTCTTCGGATCGCTGACCGTGAGCGTGTGGGTGGGTGGAGTGAAGTAGAAGTTCAGCAGGAGCGACCCGACCGCCGCCGACGCCAACGCCGGCAACTGCCCACCGAGCAGCGCCGCCACCACCGTCAGGAACAGGAACAACAACACGTCGTTGGCCAGCCCCGGGCCGTTCGACAGCTTGGTCAGCAGCAGCGACAGCAACGTCGGACCACCCACCCCGACCAGCCAGCCGGCGATGATCCGCGTCCGCCCCAGCCGCGCCCCCCGCGCCACCGGCAGCCCCCGGCCCTTGGCGACCTCGTCGTGCGTCACGATGTGCACGTCGAGATCCGGCCCGGAATCCCGGGCCACCGTCGCCCCCACCCCCGGCCCGAAGATGTACTGCCACGCCTTGCGGCGACTCGACCCCAGCACGATCTGGGTCGCGTTCACCCCCCGCGCGAACTCCAACAGCGCACTCGGTATGTCGTCGCCGATGACGTGATGAAACGTCCCGCCGAGATCCTCCACCAGCGTCCGCTGATCGGCCAGCTCCTTCGGCGACGCCGAGGTCAACCCGTCACTACGGGCGATGTAGACGGCGAGCACCTCACTGCCCGAGCCCTTCGCCGCCATCCGCGCGGCCCGACGGATCAACGTCCGCCCCTCCGGCCCACCGGTCAGCCCGACGACGATCCGCTCCCGCGCCTGCCAGGTCGAACGGATCGAATGCTCCGCCCGGTACTCCTGGAGGTACTCGTCGACCCGGTCGGCCACCCACAGCAGCGCCAGCTCCCGCAGCGCGGTGAGGTTCCCCGGCCGGAAGTAGTTCGACAGCGCCGCATCGACCTTGTCCGACTGGTAGATGTTGCCGTGCGCCATCCGCCGCCGGATCGCCTGCGGCGACATGTCGACAAGCTCGATCTGATCGGCCCGCCGAACGATCTCGTCCGGCACCGTCTCACGCTGCCGCACACCCGTTATCGACTCGACGACGTCCCCGAGCGACTCCAGGTGCTGGATGTTCACCGTCGAGATCACCGTGATCCCGGCTTCCAGCAACTCCTCGACGTCCTGCCAGCGCTTGCCGTTGCGGGACCCCGGAACATTGGTGTGCGCCAGCTCGTCGACCAGCGCCACCGCCGGCTTGCGCTCCAGCACCGCATCAACGTCCATCTCGGTGAACGTCGAACCACGGTACTCCAGCTCCCGCCGCTGGACCTGCTCCAGCCCGTGCAGCATGACTTCCGTACGGGGCCTGCCATGGTGCTCGACGAACGCCACCACGGCGTCCGTACCCCGCTCCACACGCCGGTGTGCCTCGGACAGCATCGCGTACGTCTTGCCGACGCCCGGTGCCGCGCCGAGATATATCCGTAGCTTGCCGCGTGCCATGGCCCCATTGTCTTACGTGAAGGTCGCCCCCACCGGGCTTGACCTGATGCGACCCTACCGACCGCTCACCCCGAAAAACGCCCAGGTAGCGGCTTTCCACCCGGTCTTGACGCGACTCTGATACAGGTCCGCGGAAGGGGGCCGATCGGGGGTGGCGGACCATCCGATACGGGCACGAAACCACCGCGACGCCGCCGCGCAGCAGGCACGACGCGGGCGCCGAGGCGAGCACGACACGGGTGCCCCGGGCCTCCCCCGGAAGCGTTACCCGTGCCCGGCACCACAGGGCGCATCTCGGCCGTGAACCGGCCGCGCCTCGGCCTCCCGATGGCCGCCCGTTGGCCGAAACAAAGCCATCGCTCCCACCACCGGCCCCTGCGACGATGCCTCCCATGACCCGCACCCCCACCCCCGCCGAACACCCCGCCGGCACGACCCGAGTGCGTCTCGCCCACACCGCCGACCTGGACGCCGCCACCCTCACGGCCGCCCGGATCCTCCTCTACGACGTCTTCGACGACATGACCGCCGAAGACTGGGAACACGCACTCGGCGGCCTGCACGCCCTCGTCCACGAAGAAGGCGAACTCATCGGGCACGCCGCCGTCGTCCAACGCCGGCTGCTGCACAACGGCCGGGCGCTGCGCTGCGGCTACGTGGAGGGCGTCGGCGTCCGCGCGGACCGCCGCGGACGCGGCCACGGCGCCGCCATGATGACCGCCCTGGAACGAGTGATCCACAACGCCTACGACCTCGGCGCACTCGGCGCCGCCGACGACGCCGCCGCCTTCTACGCCACCCGCGGCTGGCAACTATGGCGCGGCCCGTCCGCCGCCCTCACCCCCGACGGCATCCAACGCACACCCGACGAGGACGGCGCCCTCTACGTCCTGGCCACGTCCGCGTCGTTGGACCTCGGAGGCGATCTGACGTGCGACTGGCGGGAGGGGGATGTGTGGTGAGGGGGCGGGGGTTGGAGGTTGGGGGTTGGTGAGGGAAGAGGATCCCTCCGCCGCCGGATGCCCCTGGGGGCTCCCCCCCCCGCCCCCATCCCCACCCCCACGTCACGTCCCTCCCCCTCCATTCACCCCTCCCCCTCGACCGTGACCACCCCGTCGTCCAGCTCCAGCACCCGGTCGGCGAGGGTGAGGAGGGTGGTGTCGTGTGTGGCGACCAACGCCGTGACGCCCTCGCTGCGGACGACGGCGCGGAGCAGTTCCATCACCTCCAGGCCGGTTTCGGCATCCAGTTGTCCCGTCGGCTCGTCGGCGATGAGCAGGGCGGGACGGTTGGCGAGGGCGCGCGCTATGGCGACGCGCTGCTGCTGACCGCCGGAAAGCTCCCCGGGGCGCTGGGCGGCATGGTCGGCGAGGCCCACCAGGGACAGCAGGAGTGCGACGCGCGCTTCGCGCTCCCGCGGTGGGACCTTCCGCAGCCTCAGCGGTACCCCGACGTTCTCTGCGGCGCTGAGTATCGGTATCAGTCCGAAGGACTGGAAGACGAAGCCGATGCGGTCGCGGCGCTTCGCCAGTAGGTCGTTCTCTCCGAGGTCGGCCAGGGGTGTGCCGTCGACGGTGATCCGTCCGGAGTCCGGGGTATCCAGGCCGCCGATGAGGTTGAGGAGGGTGGTCTTGCCGGATCCGGAGCGGCCGCGCAGGGCGACCAGTTTGCCGCGCGGGACGCGGCATGTCACCCCGCGGAGGGCGTGTACGGCGCCCGCTCCGGTGCCGTAGGTCCGGTGCACGTCCTCGACGAGGACCATCGCCTGCGCCGGTGCCGCGTCGGCGGCGGCAGTACCCGCGGTCGTCGTCGCGCCGTTCGCCTCGTTGTTCCCGTTCATGGTGGGTGGTTCCCCCGCTCTGGTCTCAGCCCCTGTGGCGCTGGAGCCCTCCAACTTGCTTTGTTTTCACTTTGGTTGGTTTCACTGAAGGGCCAACCGGTTGTTTTCGTCGGTGTGTTGTCTGCCTGTCGTGAATCAGTATGAGGAGGGGGCGTGCGGGCCGGCAATGCATGTGGATAACTCGGGGAAGGGCAGGTCAGGCGTGGTGCGGTCGACCCATGTGCCGTCACGGCCGGGCGTCGGAGGCCGCCCTCGGGCCGTGTGCCCGACCTGCCTCGCCGTAGTGGGTTCGCATGTCAGCGACGGGTAGCGGTGGTTCGCGGCGCGCGCAAAGGGGCGGCCCCGGGGAAGGTCATCCCCGGGGCCGCCCTCGTGTGTGGCGGTGGTGCGCCGCGTGTGGTGTCTCCGTAAGGCGTCGTCCGTCACCGGTGTGTCTGTGCCAGGTCCCGGAGCGCCACGTTCAGGTCCAGGACGTTGACCCGGGGCTCTCCCATGAAGCCCAGCTGGCGTCCCTGGATGCGGTCCTGGACGAGCTGCTCGACCTTGTCGGCGGGGAGGTGGTTCTCCTTGGCGACGCGGTTGACCTGGAGGAGTGCGTACTCGGGTGAGATGTCCGGGTCGAGGCCGGAGCCGGAGGAGGTGACGGCGTCGGCCGGTACCTGGGACTCGGGGACGCCGTAGGTGGTGGCGACCCACTGCTTGCGTTCCTTGATGGCCTTGATGAGGTCGGTGTTGGTGGCGCCCAGGTTGGAGGCGCCGGAGACCTGGAGGTCGTACTGGGTGTTGACGCCGTTGGTGCGGTTGCTGCCCAGGCCCGTCGAGGGTCGGGGCTGGAAGTAGCGGAGGTCGGGGATCGGGTTGCCCTTCTTGTCGGTGCCCTTGTCGTAGCGCTGGCCGATGAGGGAGGAGCCGACGACCTTGCCGTGGGAGGTGACCTCGGATCCGTTGGCTTTGCCGGGGAAGGCGGCCTGGGCGACTCCGGTGACCACCAGGGGGTAGATCACGCCGCAGACCACGGTCAGGACGAGCAGGGCGCGCAGGCCCGCTGCCAGCAACCGGGCGGTGTTGCGTACGGAGTTGTTCATGGCGGTCACCCGATTCCGGGGATGAGGGAGATGAGCAGGTCGATGACTTTGATGCCGATGAAGGGTGCGATGAGGCCACCGAGGCCGTAGACGGCGAGGTTGCGGCGGAGCATCTTGTCGGCGCTGACGGGCCGGTACTGGACGCCCTTGAGGGCGAGCGGCACCAGGGCGACGATGATCAGCGCGTTGAAGATGATCGCGGAGAGGATCGCGGTCTGGGAGCTGTGCAGCCGCATGATGTTGAGGGTGTCGAGGCCGGGGTAGGCCACGGCGAACATCGCGGGGATGATCGCGAAGTACTTGGCGACGTCGTTGGCGATGGAGAAGGTCGTCAGGGCTCCTCGGGTGATGAGGAGTTGCTTGCCGATCTCGACGATCTCGATGAGCTTCGTCGGGTTGGAGTCCAGGTCCACCATGTTCCCGGCTTCCTTGGCGGCCGAGGTGCCGGTGTTCATGGCGACGCCGACGTCGGCCTGGGCGAGGGCGGGGGCGTCGTTGGTGCCGTCGCCGGTCATGGCGACGAGTTTGCCGCCGGCCTGTTCGCGCTTGATGAGTGCCATCTTGTCTTCGGGCGTGGCTTCGGCGAGGAAGTCGTCGACGCCGGCTTCGTCGGCGATGGCCTTGGCGGTCAGCGGGTTGTCGCCCGTGATCATGACCGTTTTGATGCCCATCTTGCGGAGTTCGACGAAGCGTTCGCGCATGCCGTCCTTGACGACGTCCTTGAGGTGGATGACGCCGAGGACGCGGGGGCCGCTTTCGTCTTCGAGGGCGACGAGCAGGGGGGTGCCGCCGGCCTGGGAGATGGTGTCGGCGAGTTCCCGGGCGTCGTCGGTGGCGTTGCCGCCGCGTTCCTGGACCCAGGCGAGGACGGATCCGGTGGCGCCCTTGCGGATCTTGCGGCCGTCGACGTCGACGCCGGACATGCGGGTCTGTGCGGTGAACGGGATCCACTCGGCGCCCGTCAACGTGTCGGCGTTGAAGTCACCCTCGCGCAGCGCGTACTTCTCTTTGGCGAGTTCGACGACGGAGCGTCCCTCGGGGGTTTCGTCGGCGAGTGAGGACAGTTGGGCGGCGTCGGCGAGTTCTTCTTCGGTGGCGCCGTGGACGGGGACGAACTCGGCGGCGCGGCGGTTGCCGTAGGTGATGGTGCCGGTCTTGTCGAGCAGCAATGTCGATACATCGCCTGCCGCTTCGACGGCGCGTCCGGACATGGCGAGGACGTTGCGTTGGACGAGGCGGTCCATTCCGGCGATGCCGATGGCGGAGAGGAGTGCGCCGATGGTGGTGGGGATGAGGCAGACCAGCAGGGCGAGCAGCACGATCATGGGCTGCTCGGCGCCGGCGTAGATGGCGAACGGCTGGAGGGTGACGACGGCGAGCAGGAAGACGATGGTGAGGGACGCGAGGAGGATGTTCAGCGCGATCTCGTTGGGGGTCTTCTGGCGTGCGGCGCCTTCGACGAGGTTGATCATCCGGTCGATGAAGGTCTCGCCGGGCTTCGTCATGATCTTGATGACGATGCGGTCGGAGAGCACCTTGGTGCCGCCGGTCACGGCGGAGCGGTCGCCGCCGGATTCCCGGATGACCGGAGCCGATTCACCGGTGATCGCGGATTCGTCCACGGATGCGACGCCTTCGACGACGTCGCCGTCTCCGGGGATGATGTCGCCGGCTTCGCAGACGACGAGGTCGCCGACGCGGAGTTCGGTGCCGGGTACGCGTTCTTCGTCGGTGCCGTTGAGGCGGCGGGCGACGGTGTCGGTCTTGGCTTTGCGGAGGGTGTCGGCCTGTGCCTTGCCGCGGCCTTCGGCGACGGCTTCGGCGAGGTTGGCGAAGATGACGGTGAGCCAGAGCCAGACGGCGATGGCCCAGCCGAACCAGTCGGTGGGTGAGGCGCAGGCGAATATCGTGGTGAGGACGGAGCCGACCTCGACGACGAACATGACGGGGGATTTGATCATCACCCGCGGGTCGAGTTTGCGCAGGGCGTCGGGCAGTGAGACGAGCAGTTGCTTGGGGTCGAAGAGGCCGCCGCCGACACGGCCGTCGCCGGGCTTTTGGCCGCTGTTGGCGTCCTGTTCTGGAGCGCGGGTCGGTGTGGCGGTGGACATGGAGCCGTGCTCCTCCGGTTTCACGGGGGCGGTCATGACAGGCCCTCCGCCAGCGGCCCGAGGGCGAGCGCCGGGAAGTAGGTCAGACCGGTGATGATCAGGATCGTGCCGACGAGCAGCCCGGCGAAGAGCGGCTTTTCGGTACGGAGGGTGCCCGCGGTCTCGGGGACCGGTTGCTGTTCGGCGAGTGAGCCGGCGAGGGCGAGCACGAACACCATGGGGAGGAAGCGGCCGAGCAGCATGGCCAGGCCGATCGTGGTGTTGTACCAGGGGGTGTTGGCGTTGAGTCCGGCGAAGGCGGAGCCGTTGTTGTTGGCGCCTGAGGTGTAGGCGTAGAGGACTTCGGAGAAGCCGTGGGGCCCGGCGCCGAGTGCCTTGGTGTTGAGCATGGAGCCCAGGGCGTCGGGGAGGACCATGGAGGCGGCGGTGAAGCCGAGTACCAGTGTCGGTGTGATGAGGATGTAGCAGGCGGCGAGTTTGATCTGGCGGGTGCCGATCTTCTTGCCGAGGTATTCGGGGGTGCGGCCGACCATGAGTCCGGCGATGAAGACGGCGATAACGGCCATGACGAGCATGCCGTAGAGGCCGGATCCGACGCCGCCGGGGGCGATTTCGCCGAGCATCATGCCGAGGAGTTGGAGGCCGCCGCCGAATGCGGTGAAGGAGGAGTGGAAGGAGTCCACGGCTCCGGTCGAGGTGAGGGTGGTGGCGACGGAGAAGATCGCGGAGGCGCCTACGCCGAAGCGGTTTTCCTTGCCTTCCATGGCGGCGCCGGCGGTTTGGAGCGCGGGGCCGCTGTGGGCGAATTCGGTCCACATCATGAGGGCGGTGAAGCCCAGCCAGATGATGACCATGGTGGCGAGGATGGCGTAGCCCTGCTTCACGTTCCCGACGAGCTTGCCGAAGGTGCGGGTGAGCGCGAAGGGGATGACGAGGATCAGGAAGATCTCGAAGAGGTTGGTGAAGGCGTTGGGGTTCTCGAAGGGGTGGGCGGAGTTGGCGTTGAAGTAGCCGCCGCCGTTGGTGCCGAGTTCCTTGATGACTTCCTGGGAGGCGACGGCGCCGCCGTTGGTCTGTTGGGCACCGCCCATGAACTGGCCGACTTCGTGGATGCCGGCGAAGTTCTGGAGGGTGCCGCAGGCGACGAGGATGAGGGCGCCGATGACGGCGATGGGGATCAGGACGCGGATGGTGCCGCGTACGAGGTCGGCCCAGAAGTTGCCGAGTTCGCCGGTGCGGGAGCGGGCGAAGCCGCGGACGAGGGCGATGGCGACGGCCATGCCGGTGGCGGCGGAGACGAAGTTCTGTACCGCGAGGCCGGCGGTCTGGACGACGTGGCCCATGGCCTGTTCGCCGCTGTAGGACTGCCAGTTGGTGTTGGCGACGAAGGAGGCGGCGGTGTTGAACGCCTGGTCGGGGCTGATCGAGGCGAATCCGAGGGAGAGTGGCAGGTGTCCCTGGAGTCGCTGGATGAGGTAGAGGAACAGCATCCCGGCGAGGGAGAAGGCGAGGACGCCGCGGAGGTAGGCGGGCCAGCGCATCTGGGTGTCTGCGTTGGCGCCTATGCAGCGGTAGATGACCTTTTCCACGCGCAGGTGGCGTGGGGAGCTGTAGACGGCGGCCATGTAGTCGCCGAGGGGGCGGTACACCAGGGCGAGCGCTGCGATGAGCGCTGTGAGCTGGAGGACGCCCGCGAGAGCGGGGCTCATGTGGCCCGCTGCGGTGGCAGCTGTCGACACCTCAGAACCTCTCCGGGAAGACGAGGGCGAGGACCAGGTAGCCGAGGAGGGCGACGGCCACGATGAGGCCGACGATGTTCTCGATGGTCACAGCTTCGTCACCCCCTTGGCGACGAGAGCCACCGCTGCGAAGACCGCGAGGGTGACGACGACGAAGGCCACGTCGGCCATCGTTGCTCCTAGATGGGCAGACGGAATGGGACCCCTAGAGCAAACCGTCGTTCTTCCGCCGCTTGAACGCTGTTGACGCCTCCCTTACGGCCATTAGCGTTCTGTTGACGGTTTTCTTACGCTTCCGGACCTGACCTGCGTAAACGCTGAGGGGCCGTACCCCCTGTGCGGGAGTACGGCCCCTTGTGACCGTCGCGTTTGAGCCGCCGCGGCGGTGTTTATGCACCGTGTGGGCTTGCGCCGTGCGGCGCCGTGGCGGGTCAGCGAATCTCGGTGATCTCCGGTCCGCGTTCCAGGCGCTCCACGCCGCCGCCGAAGCGCGACCCCTGGGCCGGCTCCTGCTGCACGCCGTCGGGCACCATCTGGGCGTCGTCGGGCAGCTTGAGGACGATCGGGTCGCGGGGTGCCATCGGGCCCTCGCCGCGGACGATGACGGTGTCCTGGAAGATGTGCTCCAGTACACCCGCGGCCTGCGGCTGCACCGCGCCCTGTCCGGAGATCACTCCGCGCAGGAACCAGCGCGGGCCGTCGATGCCGATGAACCGCACGACCTGGACGCCGTTGGTGCCGTCCGGCAGCTGCACGGGGACCTGGGCGCGCAGTTCCCAGCCCAGCGGGCCCTCGACCTCGTCGATGACGCCGCCCTGCTGCGTGATGCCCGCGGCGATCTCCTCGCGGACCTCGCCCCAGATGCCCTCGTTCCTGGGGGCCGCGAACGCCTGCAGTTGCACGGCGCTGTCCTGGAGGACCACGGTCGCGGCCACGATCGCGTCACCGGCGACCTCGACGCGCAGTTCCATGCCCTCGACGCCGGGCACGTAGAGGCCGCCGAGGTCGACCCGGCCCTCGCCGGGCTCCTTGACCTCCGACATGTCCCAGGGGCCGTCGGGGCGCGGCGCGGGCGGGAGGTTGAGCCGCTGTTGCGTCGCGTCGTCCTCGCCGGTCTCCGCCTCGTCGGCGAGCGCCGTGTCCTCGGCCGGCTCTACAGGAGCCTCGTTCTTCTTGCGACGTCCGAACACGTCACTGTCCTTCCCGGTCGTCACCGACCGATGCGTATTCATTCCCGCCCGTGGAGCCGTCCACCGCCCTGTGACCGCCGGTGGACCCGAATCCCCCCTCGGCCCGTGCCGAGCCGGGAAGTTCCGCCACCTCGTGGAAGCGCACCTTCTCGACCTGCTGGACGACCAATTGGGCAATCCGGTCGTACTTCTCGAACCGCACGCTCTCGCGCGGATCGAGATTGACCACGATCACCTTGATCTCTCCACGGTACCCGGCATCGACCGTCCCGGGGGCATTCACCAGCGCCAGTCCGCAGCGGGCCGCCAGCCCCGAGCGGGGGTGCACGAACGCCGCGTAGCCGTCGGGCAGCGCGATGGACACGCCGGTGGGGAGGACGGTGCGCTCGCCCGGTGCCAGTTCGGCGGCCTCGGTGGTGACCAGGTCGACTCCGGCGTCGCCCGGGTGTGCGTAGGACGGAAGGGGAACGTCCGGGTCCAGCCGGCGCAGGAGTACGTCCACCGGATTCCGTAGCTGACTCACGGGTTCACCTCGAAGGCACGTGCGCGCTTGACCTGGTCCGGGTCGGACATCGCCGCCTGGATCTCCTCGGTCCTTCCGTTGTCGATGAAGTGGTCGACCTTGACCTCGATGAACACGGCCTGGGCGCGGACCGCGACCGGGCCGTCCGGGGCGCCTATCCGGCCGACGGCCGTCGAGTAGATCTTCCGGCCGTGCACGGCGGTGACCTGCGCTTCCAGGTGCAGCACGGTGCCCAGGGGCACGGGCGTGACGAAGTCGGTCTCCAGTCGTCCGGTCACCGCGATCACGCGCAGCAGCCAGTTCAACGAGCCGAGCGTCTCGTCGAGCGCGGTGGCCAGTACCCCGCCGTGTGCCAGGCCCGGCGCTCCCTGGTGGGCCTCCTTGACGGTGAACTCGGCGGTGACGCGGACGCCGTCGCCCGCCCTGGCTTCCAGGTGCAGCCCGTGGGGCTGGCCCGTGCCGCAGCCGAAGCACCGGTCGTAGTGCGCGCCGAGGAGTTCTCCGGGGGCCGGCGCGTCCGGGTGCCGGACCGGCGCCGTGGCGTCCTCGGGGGGCGTCAGCCGCGTCCTGGGTTGGTCAGTTCCACTCACGAGTGCAGACCCTACCCGCGCGGATAAGGGGCGAGTGCCGCCGTGCCAAGCTGAGGGCATGCAGCCGTACGAAGAACGTCTCACCGCGCCCCGCTCCTGGTGGGTGATCGCCGTGCTCATCGGCGTCGCCTGCGCCCTGATGCTGCTCCCCTTGGGGACGCTCCCGATGCTCGGCGGGCTGATCGGCGGCGCGGCGCTGTCCGCGGTGGCGGTGAGCTCGTACGGCTCGGTGCGGATCCGGGTGGTGGGCGGCGCGCTGATCGCCGGGGAGGCGAAGATCCCGGTGTCGGCGCTGGGCGAGGCGCAGGTGCTGGACGCGGCGGAGGCGCTGGCCTGGCGGACGCACAAGGCCGATGCACGGGCCTTCATGCTGCTGCGGAGCTACGTCCCGACGGCGGTGCGGGTGGAGATCACCGATCCCGAGGATCCGACGCCGTACGCCTATCTGTCGACGCGGGAGCCGGAGCGGCTGGTCTCGGCGCTGGCGTCGGCGCGCGGCTGACCGGTCGGGGCGGGGAGGGCGTCCCAGGGGGTCTGGCGGCGGCGGAGGTCCGTGCGGATCTTGTCGGCGAGTCTTCGGGTGTCGCGGCGGTTGAGGAACGCGCCGACCGCGGCGCCGACCAGGAACGGCGTGAGGTTGGGCAGGTTGCGCAGGGTGCGCTTCATGATCTGCTGGCGCAGTTCGCGTCGCATCTGCCCGCCGAGGGCGATGTTCAGCGAGGCGGGTTTGGCGATGTCGATGCCGCGTTCCTGGGTCCAGGACGTCAGGTAGGCGGTGGCGCGCTGGGTGCGGTTCCCCGCCGGCCGCAGGCCGTAGACCTCGTGGAGTTCGGCGATCAGTTTGATCTCCACCGAGGCGACGCCCGCGACCTCGGCGGCGAGTTCGGCGGGCAGGGCGGGTGGGACGGGCAGCATGGCGGCTGCGCCGACGCCCGCGCCTACGGTGGCGGTGCCCGCGCAGGCGCCCGCCACCAGCTTGTCGGCGAGTTCCTCGGGGGTCAGTCCGGGGAAGTGCGCGCGCAAGGTGGCGAGGTCGCGTACCGGGATCCTGGGAGCGGTGGCGATGATCCGGTCGGCGATCACGCCGAGCGCGGACCGTACGCCGTCACGGCCCTTTCTGGCGCCGCGGACGGCCGCGCCCGCCAGCGAGGCCGGGCGGCCTCGCCGCTGAAGTCCACCGGCCGTCCGTTCCTCAGGGAGGGCGGCCGGGTCGGCGGGCACGGGCGCGGTTTCCTCGCGTGATCGTGCGCCGGCCGCCGGACCGCTGCCGCCCTTGCGGCCCTTACGGAACGGGTTCACGCCTGGCACGGCGTAACCGGTCAGGCCGCGCAGTCGCGGCAGATCGGGTTGCCGTTCTTGTCCTCGGCAGCCAGCTGGCTGCGGTGGTGGACCAGGAAGCAGCTCATGCAGGTGAACTCGTCCTGCTGCTTGGGCAGGACGCGGACCGCGAGTTCTTCGTTGGACAGGTCGGCGCCGGGGAGTTCCAGGCCCTCGGCCTGCTCGAACTCGTCGACGTCGACGGCCGAGGCGGACTTGTCGTTCCGCCGCGACTTCAGTTCCTCGATGCTGTCCTCGTTGAGGTCGTCATCGGTCTTGCGTGGAGTGTCGTAATCCGTAGCCATGGTCGCTCTCCCCCTCTGGGTGTCTGCGGTGTCTCAGCGCTCGTAACGCGTGAGAGGCCGGACTTGTGCCCGACCTGAGGCGGAGATTTTGCCTCACATCAAGGTCTGTTACTCAATCGACACCCAACCGCACCCCTGAAGAGGTGATCGGTTTGGATGGCGATCAGGACCGTACACGGTCCGAATGTCGCACCTCGCGCAGCCCATCACGTGTACTTCCCGTGATCAGGGGCCTGGGAAACCCGGATTTTCCCGGCTTTCCACCAGCCATTTCGATCACGGAGGGTGGATGGCCGGAAAGGGGCCTCTGTGAGGGATCACACATGGTCGGGGCAGCGGGCGGACCCGCCGAATTCCGCGCAAAGCGAACTCGGCGAAGGATCCCTGGAGACCCCTCGTTCCGTCAAACCGAAAGTCCGGACGGGAACGAACGGAGGAGGGGTGTACGGCCGCCGGGCGGGCGACCGTACGCGCGGGTAGCCGGAAGTTCCCGGCGGCCCCTGCGGCCCCTCCAGCGGCCGCACAGGGGCCTTGCCGCCGGTGTCAGAGGGGTAGCACCACCCGCATGTCGAGTCCGCCGCCTTCGCGTGGCTCGGCGGTGATGGCGCCGTCGTGGGCCCGGACCACGGAGCGGACGATGGACAGGCCC
>NZ_NNBP01000057.1 GCF_002803155.1 Streptomyces sp. CB02959 | reverse complement strand
AGGGTTGGAACTTTTCAGATGCCAGTCTCCCAACCAGTCATGCCACAACTAAGCAGCGACGCGCCACTAGTTGTATTGGCCGGAAGGGTTTGTTTACGCGGTCTTCGAGTCGGCCGGTGAGCTGGTTGGTCAGGCAGAAGTTGTAGAGGTAGAGCCAGAAATACAGCACCGAACCTGCGACGGTCAGCACGAACCGCTCCGGTGACAGCTGGTAGTGCCAGGCGACGGCGATAGTGAACACCCCCCGGGTAGAGCCCGGCCCACGGGTCGTTGCGGATGAACCGCCAGCTCAAGGCTGCCTCGCGCGCAACTGCCCGCCGTGGGGCCGGCCACACGGCTGTCGGGCTCGGCGCCGCCTTGTGGTCAGACATCATCCTCGCCTTCGCCCGACGGTGCGTGGTTGTGCGGGCTGGTCCGGGCTGCTCCGGAGGTGACAGGCAGTCGTAGGCCTCTTGGTTGGAACGTGGCCAGTGGCGTGGGCGGTCGGAAGGTGGCTGCGTCGGCTCGAATCCGGACCACTCGTCGGTGGCGGTGCGCAGATGCGGGCCACGTGCAGGTTTCGTCGGGTCTCGCGATGCTGCGGTGGGCGAGCGTCCATCGCTGGCGATGGACTCGTCGCGGTCAGCCTCCCGACTCCCTGCTCCCTGCTTCCTGCTCCCGAGCCGGTGACCAGCGGGAACGAAGAAGCGCGGCCGGAGTGCCAGGGGAGCGGCGGCGGGGCTGAGCTGCTGGGCCGACGCCGCGTTTGCCACAACGACGGCCATGGCAATCCATCACGGCAATCCAGCCGCTGCCATGGAGGCACCGTATGACCGACACGCTGACGCACCTGGTTCCCGCACGGATCGAGGTGACGGACTCCCTCAGCCGAGACGTCGTGACCACCACGGGTGTCCATGTGGACGCCCGCTCCGGCGGGCCCCATCTGGTCGCGCCGTTCCACAACTCCGCGGTCACGACGCCTCGGGAGGACTTGCGTCACGCGGCCCTGGTGATCGCCCCGACCCAGGATGGAGCGCAAATGCTCCACCTGGCTCAGATCCCGGACGGCAAGGGTCCCCGGTGGAGATCGACGCAGGCGTTTCCTGTGGACGAGGCGCCCACCGATGTGGTCGTGGTGCGTGCACCACGGTGGAACGTTCAGGGCGCGCCGCGACATGTGTGCGTGTTCCTCAGCGGGGGGGGAAGGTCTATGCCTCGTACCTCTCGTCGGACGGCCGCACGTGGGATACTCCGGTCACGGTCCACGGTTTGGATGGGGCGTCCGGCCTGACCGTGACGCACTCGACCGTCGTAGGTTCACCCGGTATGAACGAGGTTCTGCCCGTCGTCTCAGTCGAATTCGCCGGGGACGGAAACGTGGCGTGCCTGATTCCCTATCCCGATCGTCCAGGAGACATCCGGGTCGCTGTTCAGCTGGGCCTTGACGCACAACGGCGAAGGCGTCCTGGAGCCGCGGCCGCTGAACGTCCCCGGAGTCCGCTTCCGGCACGCCGTCGTCGAGAACGCCGGAGTACCGGGCAAGCCGCTATGGACCGTGTACGCGCTCGACGACCGGAACCGGCTGTGGGCGATCTACCAGCACGACACCACACCCTTCCTGGAGGACGGCTCACCCAACTGGTCACCGCCGGTCCCGATCCACCGGGACGTCGTCGGGTTCGGGGCGGCACACGACACGTCCGACTGCAGCTCGCTGTTCCACTACCACATCGGCCGGGAGGACCCGGAGCTGCGGCTGGAGGTCCAGGACCACACCACCGGGACATGGCGCGAGCACGAGGTCCGCTCTCCCGGCAGTACGGCCTTCGAGGTGACCCGCCACCGGGTGGAAGCCGTCGTGCTGACCGCCGAGGGTGTGCCCGTGCCGAACTGTGCCGTCGAGGTGACCACGGCACCGCAGACGGCCCCGGTCGAGGTGACCTGGTGCGGACACGCCTACCGTCTCAGCGGCGAGCCCACGAGGATGACGACCGACCCGGGCGGCCGGGTCACCCTCACCCTGGTCCCCACCGGTCTCGCGGCACCCCGCCTGCTGATGCGGGCCGACGGCTCGACACGCCGTTCACAGTCCAGCCCGCGCTCGCGGTCCACCGTTACCTGGCGGGACAGGGGCGCCTGAATCCCACCGACCCGGGCGGCGGCCTGCACGCCTTCAACGGCAAGGTGCTGGCGAACGCCACCACACGGGATTCCGCCTCCGGGCCCCTGGCCCCCCGGGCGCGGGAGAGTCAGGATCTGGCCGACAAGGCGGCCACCTCGATCCAGAAGGCCGCCCTGCTCGGGATGGACCCCGGCCGCGCGATGACCGACGACGAACTGGGTTCCGGTCTCATCACCTCGCACACGAAGACATCCCGCGCCGTTTCCCTGCGAGACTGGTCCGACGGCTGGGATTCCTTCAAACGCTGGGTCGGGAGCACGGTGCGCGGCATCGGGAACGGCGTCACGACCATCGCCCAGTGGACGTGGGACCAGGCGACGGCCCTGTGGCAGCTGACGGTCAGGACCGGCGAAGACATCGACCACGAATTCACCCTCGTGGAACAGGGCCTGGAGACCGCGGGCCACTTCATCACCAACGTCTTCCACCAGGTCGAGGCCGCGATCGAGAAAGTGATCGACTGGCTGAAGGCCATGTTCAACTTCAAGGACATCTGGGAAACCAAGATGGCCCTGGAAGCAGTGCTCAAGGGCATCGATTCCACCGTCTCCGGAGGCCTCAAAAAGTTCAAATCCAACGCCGACGCCTGGCTGACCGACCTCGACGGAAAGATCGACAACGCCCTGGACACCCTCACCGGCAAGGTGAAGGGCACCAGCCTGAACCAGCTGAAACGCGACAACGCGAACCCGGCACTCGGCGGAGGCTCCGCCGGCACCACCTCCACCTCCGCCACCGGCGTCCACCACAACTGGATCATGGACAAGGTGCAGTCCGCCAACCCGACGGTCCCGGCGATGGGCACCAGTACGACCTCGGCCTCGGCCTCGGCAGGCACCTTCGCCCAGAAACTCGCCACCGCCGCCGAAGCGTTCCTCCCGGCCGCGACGGACGCCTTCGGGAAGCTGGAGCCGATGCTCACGCAACCGGAAGCCCTGGTCGACCAGGGACTCGACACTCTGATCGGTGAGCTGGGTTCGTTCGCCCACGCCGCCGTCACCTTCGCCAAGGCCGTGCTCGACGCCGCCATCGGGTTGAGCGTGTCGGACGCCAGCGCCTCGGGACTCCAGTCCGGGTCCGTGTTGTCGGGGCCCAGCCGGTCGATCACCCACATCCGGAGCATGAAGTCCTGCTGGGCCACCCGCGCAGAGCCTCCCTCGGCGTTATCGAGCATGCGCCCGTTCCCGAGCAGCGACAGCTTCGCCCACTGACGACGGGCTTCTCGGGGATGACTGGAGTTGTAGGCCTGTCCCTGCGCGGCGACGCGCGCCGTCCCAAGTTGTTGGCCGCGGGCGTCATGAATGAACGTCTGCAACTGGTCGAGCGTCCACGTGCTCAGATCGCGGCCCGGTTCTTCTTGATGTCCGTCGCTACTCAAGCCCACTCCTGGTCGTAGGCACGCCGAGACTGATAGTGGCCTTCTGGGACTGCCTGTCGATCTGGGCGAGCTCATCCTCGGCGCCGGCGAGGCTGACCTTGAATCCTTCGACCTCACCGAGCCAGCCCTCACGCTCGGCCTCGGCGATGCGGGCGAAGAGGTTGCCGCGGATCTCCCCCAACCGGCCGCGCTGGGCCGGGCCCGGTCGCAGGAGCGAGCAACGTGCCGGGCACCGATCATCTGCGGAGCATCGCCCATCCGCTAACCCGGCGAACCCCCGGTCAGAGCACCAGCTCCTCGGCGGGGCCAACTACCGGTCGTTGTGCCTGGGGCGCCCTGACAAAATTTCTCTGGTCGTCCTGTCGATTCTCCCTCCGGCCATTCGTCATGCCTGCGCAACCAACCCGATGCACGAGGAGCGCACCGTGAAGTACCTGCTGCTGATCAACACCCCGTCGCCCGACTCCACCGAAGAGCGACCGGCCGAAGGACCGACCGTGGAAGAGTTCATGGCGTTCGAGAAGGCCGTCTCCGGTGCCGGCGTCAAGCTGGACGGCAACGCCCTGGACACCTCGAACGCGACCACCGTACGCGTCCGCGTGAACGGCGAGCGTGTGGTGACCGACGGGCCGTTCGCCGAGACCCGGGAGATCGTCGGCGGCTATTACCTGATCGATGTCCCGGACCTGGACGCGGCGCTCGACTGGGCGGCCCGGTGCCCTGGCGCCCGGTACGGCACCGTCGAGGTCCGCACGGTCTGGGAGCCTGACCAGTCGTGAACGAGCAGCGAGCGGCCCGCTCCGTGGAGGCGGTGTTCCGCGAGGACCGGAGCCGGCTGCTCGCTCTGCTTGCTGCCCGGTTCGGTGATCTCGACCTTGCCGAGGAGACCGCCTCCGACGCGATCGAGGCCGCGTTGGAGCGGTGGCCGGTCGACGGAGTGCCGGACAAGCCGCTGGCATGGCTGCTCACCACGGCACGCCGCAAGGCCATCGACCGGATCCGGCGCGACCGCGCGTACGCGCAGCGGCTGGCGGTGCTGCAGGTGGAAAGCGACCGGGCGGCCGCGGTCCCCGCTGAGCCCGGATTCGACGACATCCCCGACGAGCAGCTGCAACTGTTCTTTACCTGTTGCCACCCCGCGCTCTCACCGGAGGCACGCACCGCGCTGACGCTGCGCTATCTCGCTGGCCTGACCACACCCGAGGTCGCCCGGGCGTTCCTGGTGCCCACCGCGACGATGGCCCAGCGCATCGTGCGCGCGAAACGCAAGGTCCGCACTGCGCGCATCCCGTTCCGCGTCCCGGGCCCGGACGAACTGCCCGCGCGGCTGCCCAGCGTGCTCCGGGTCATCTACCTCGTCTTCACCGAGGGGTACGCCGCCAGCTCCGGCAACGACCTCCTCCGCCCCGACCTCGCCGACGAAGCGATCCGGCTCGCTCGGATCCTGCACCGGCTGCTCCCCCGGGAACGAGAGGTGACGGGGCTGCTCGCGCTACTCCTGTTCACCGACGCCCGGCGCACGGCCAGGATCGACGCATCGGGAAGCCAGGTGCTGCTCGAAGACCAGAACCGCGCTCTCTGGGACGCCGACCTCATCGCCGAGGGGCACCGGCTCGTCGTGCCGGCCCTGACCGGTCCCGGTGTCGGACCGTACGCGGTGCAAGCGGCGATCGCGGCGCTGCACGACGAGGCGACCGACTTCGAGACGACCGACTGGCCGCAGATCGTCGCGCTCTACGACGTGCTGCTCCAGATCGAGCCATCCTCGCTCATCGCACTGAACCGGGCCGTGGCCATCGCCATGCGCGACGGCCCCGAGGCGGGCCTCACCCTGCTGGACGGCCTTACCGATGCCGGCGAACTGCGCGGCTACCACCTACTTCCCGCAACACGGGCCGACCTGCTGAGAAGACTGGGCCGTACCACCGAGGCGGCCGCTGCCTATCGAGCCGCCCTCGATCTCGTCGGCAACGAACCAGAGCGAGCCACGCTCGCCCGCAGACTCGCGGAACTCACCGATCGGTGATCGGCCCATGTGCCTCACGCGCACGAGATCTCGCTGATCCGCAGTGAGAAGGGCATCCGCCGGGGTGGACGCCCTCTCGAAGTTGCAGCCTGACCCAACCCGGCGAACCTATGCAGTCACACATGCCGGCGCGGCCCATCGGCGCTGAATCGCTGTAGCGACCCGCCGGACAAGGAGCTGGGTGGTGCGGGTTGAGTTCGTCGATAAATACCTCGACATCGGTCGCGGTGATCGGGGACGCTTCGCGCAATGACCAGAATCGACGACACGCCGCCCGCGTGGGACGAGCGCACCCAGCTCACCACGTTTCTCGACTACGCACGTGACACCGCCCGCGCCAAGTGCGATGGCGTCTCTGCGGAGAACGCACGCAAGGCGCTCCTGCCGGGCTCACCTCTGATGACCATGAGCGGAGTGATCAACCATCTCCGCTGGGTCGAGTACTACTGGTTCCAAGTGGTCTTCCTCGGCGAGGAAGACCGGGGCCCCTGGACCGAGGAGGACCCCGACCGCGAGATGCGTATCGCCGTCGACTTCCCGCTCACGCAGTTGCTCGACGAATACGCCGAACAGAGCGCCCACTACCGCGAACTGGTCGCCGGGAACGGCCTGGACAAGCAGGCCCAGCGAGCCGTCCGCAACGGCCTCCACGTCGACCTGCGCTGGATCCTCTTCCACCTCACCGAGGAGACGGCCCGCCACAACGGCCACCTGGACATCCTGCGCGAGATGCTCGACGGCACTACCGGCGACTAGCGATTGTGGCTACAGGTTGATGTCTGATTGCGGGCGTCCGGGTCGTCCGATGGCCCGCCTGGGGGCGCCATAGCTGGTGCCGCGTTCGCATGTGAGGCGCTTCGGCTCTGGGGGAACGTGGCCCGGCCAGGGGCCGTCTTTGACTGCGTCGAAGCCCTCGCCTCGAATCGAGGAGGAATCCGCTGTGCCTCTCTCTCGTATCCGTCGTCGGTCGACTGCGGTACTGCTCGTGGCCGTCGTGCTCCTGCTTGGTCTCGGGGGCTGGTACGTGTTCTCGGGCCGGGGTGCGGGGTTGCTGCCGGAAAGCAGCTGGGGGCCGTGGCGGGACAAACAAGTGGAGGGCTGGGGGGTGCGGGTGCGGGTCAACTCGTGGAGCGAAGCCGCCGAAGCATACGTGCACATGGGTAAGGCGGAGGACTTCACGATGAAGGCGTACGGCATGCCGGCTAGCGCCACGACGCTGATGGCCCCCACCCGGTTCGCCCTGACGCCTGACGGCGAGGTGACCGGACAGCGGTTGGAAGAGGACGGCCCAGGCTGACGACACCCCCGGTATTGCTCCAGGGAGCGTCCGATGGGGGTGGGCTAGCCGGTGAGAGCCGAACAGGGCACAACCGGACGACATGCCTGGCAGGACCCAGAGCGTGTCCGTCAGGTCAGGAACCCGGAATCCGTCGGACGGCCCGCCCCTAGGCTTCGACCTCACCCCTGCACGGGGTGTGCGGGGTCGAAGCGCGGCGCTCGCTGACCTCGGTCTGGAGTGGGCCGCAGCCTGACGGTACAACGACAGCGCCTGGGCGAGCGCGGCCAGAAGCCGCGCCATGAGGAGCAGCCAGTAGGTGGTGGCCACCGCCGCAACGAGACTGGACACGACAAGCGCGGCCAGCAGTCCCGCGAGCACATGACGTCGGGGCACGGCCCGCACGACGTGGGCAAGCGGCACAGATGCGACAGCCACCGGCCAGGGATCAAGCATGGCCTTCAGGATCGCCCAGCCACAGCGGGTTCCAAACACCTACTGAGCTTGTTCTTTAACCTCGCGCCGTGTCGGACGGTCGCGCGAGGAGGCAAATTGCGATGCACGTGGGCGGCCTTCCGGTCAGACTCACGGGCATGACAGCGAAGATCACGCGTATCAACCCTGAGCAGTTGCATGAAACGCCTGGCTACCACCACATCACTGTGGTGGAGGCCAGTCGAACGGCCTACCTGGCAGGGCAGTGCCCGCTCGATCGGAACGGTTCACTTGTCGGCCCGGACTCCGTTGAGTTGCAGATCGATCAGGTCGTCGTGAACGCGCTCACTGCTCTCGCGGCGGTGAATGCCCAGCCCCGTCACGTGGTGCGTTCGGTGATCTACGTGCGGAGCGAGGACAGAGATGTCCTGGGCCTCGCATGGCGTCGGCTCACCGCCTCCACCCTCGGGCCGGCGTTCGAATCCGCCAGCACGCTCCTGGGTGTCGCACAGTTGGGCTTCTCAGGGCAACTGGTCGAGGTGGACCTCACCGTCGCGCTGCCCGACTGAGCCGCTCCGCCGTCCCTCGAACGGCGTCTCGATCTGCTTCGCCCGCTTGGTCATGTGCCGGACGCCGAGGCGGCCTCCGGCCGATCATGTGCTCCGACCAAGGTGCACGCAACCATGACGAAGGCCATGAGGGTGAGCCTGCTGCCTGAAACTGTTGCGGGGAAAGCGTTCGCGGAAGCGTCACGCTTTCGGGACGAGTTGTATGCGTGTCTGACTGCGCGGGGCGATGAGTTGTGCGAGCTGGCGGACGCGGTGCTGTGTGCGCCTGGTGCGGTGCACTCGGCAGTCGAGCTGACGCCCCTGCCCGAGCACCGGCGTGGGCACGGGGCGATGTACGACGGTCTCAACCAAGGCCGGATCGATGCCGACCGGCGGAGAACGGTGCTGGCCGGCCTGCCGCTACCGCGTTTTCCCGACGGACGCCTGGTCCTGGCGGTGGACGTCTCACCGTGGCTGAGGTCGGACGCGCCATGCTCGCCGGACCGCCTGTTCTGTCACGTCTACGGCCGGGCAAGGCGGCCTCGCAGTTCATCCCCGGCTGGCCGTACTCCTTCGTCGCCGTGATGGAGACGGGTGCCACGTCCTGGACCCAGATCCTGGACGCTGTCCGGCTCGGCCCGGCCGACGACGCCACCGCGGTCACCGCCGCCCAGCTCCGCGATGTCGTCGACCGGCTCGTTGCCGGAGGCCAGTGGCACTCCGGCAACGAGCCGGACATCCTGATCGTGACCGACGCCGGCTATGACGTCACCTGCCTGGCCTGGGCCCTGCGCGACCTCCCGGTCGAACTGGTCGGGCGCATCCGCAGCGACCGCGTGATGCGGTTACCGAGGCCTGCGCGGTTGCCCGGGACGAACGGCCGGCCGCCGGAGCACGGGCCGGAATTCCGCTTCGCCAAGCCCGAGACCTGGCCCGAACCGACGGTCTCCACCCGCACCGCCACCGCGAACTACGGCAAGGCCGTCACCGTGGCGTGGGACCGGGTCCACCCACGGCTGACCCATCGGGCCGCCTGGCTCGATCACGAGGGTGAACTCCCATTGATCGAGGCGACGTTGATCCGGCTGGAGGTGGAGCACCTGTCGAAGGACCGGGAGGCGCCGGCGGTGTGGTCGTGGTCCTCGAAGACCGGTGCCACCGACGCCGACGCCGACCAGGCCTGGCAGGCGTTCCTGCGGCGTTCCGACCTGGAGCACACCTTCCGCCTGTTCAAGCGGACGCTGGGCTGGACCAAGCCCCGGCTCCGGGAGCCCGAAGCGGCCGACTGATGGACCTGGCTGATCATCGCCGCATACACCCGGCTCAGACTCGCCCGCCCACTGGCCCGTGACCTGCGGCACCCGCGGGAGAAGCCGGCCCCACCCGGCCGACTCACTCCGGCCCGGGTCCGCCGCACGTTTCGGAACCTCCGCCAGCACATGCCCTGTCCCGCCCGAGCACCGAAACCACACCGACCCGGCCCGGGACGACCACCGTCACCACGGATGTTCTGGCCGATCAGTCCTTTGCCGCAGTGGCGATCCGGCCGCCGTAGCGCTGCGTCCAAGTGGTGTCGGTGTTGACGGTAACGACCACGTCGTAGTAGCCCTCCTGGGCCGGCCACATGACGACCTTCGTTTCGCCGTGGGCCACCGTGACCTTCTGATTGCGGCTGAGGTAGTCATTGGCGGTGAGCGTGTAGGCCAGCGGCTTGGTGCCGTCGTTGTGGAACGTGAGCTTCACCTGAGCCTGGTTGGTGCCCGCGCCCTTCAGCAGGTCGACCTCGACGCGCGGGAGGCCACCGTCCCTCTTTCCGGCGGGCGCGACCTGGCCGGCGAAGGAGCGCACAAAGCCGTCGTTGGAGTAGATCGAGAATGCGTACTTGCCGTCGGTGGCCTTGGTGTCCCAGGTGTACTCGCGCGGCTTGCGCGCGGTGACGGTGAACGGCGTGTTGGAGAACGCCTGGTACTTGTCGGGGAAGACCTGGAAGCTCAATGCCTTGTCCTTGGGGCCGCCGGTCAGGGTCATCCTGGCGGTGACCGTCCCCGAGGCGCGGTCCTCCGTGATCGTCGCGTGCGGATGGAAGCTCAGCGGGCGTGCCTTCATGTGGTCGGCGGCGATCGACACCGACTGCTCGGCCAGCGGGTCCGCGAAGGTGGCCGGCCCCGGTTGCGGGTGGGCGAAGTCGAGCGCGCTGGTCAGGTCGCCCGCGATCGAGCGCCGCCAGTCGCTGATGTTGGGGCTACGGAACGGCTTGCCGAGGTGGGCCGCCCAGGTTTCGAGGAACTTGATCGTCGAGGTGTGGTCGAAGACTTCCGAGGCGACGTACCCGCCCCGGCTCCACGGCGAGACCAGCAGCATCGGCACCCGCGCACCGAAACCGAGCGGGTAGTCGCCGGCGTACTCGCGCGACGTGCCCGGCTCGGGCCACGGCGGCAGCACGTGGTCGAACTTCCCGTCGTTCTCGTCATAGTTGAGGATGAAGAGCGTGTGATTCCAGATATCGGGGTTGCTCTGCAGGATGTCGAGCGTCTTCTTGACGTAGCGCTCGCCGTGCAGGCTGTCCGCGTCCGGGTGCTCGGACCAGCCATACGGCGCCACGATCCAGGAGACTGCCGGCAGCGGGTGTTCCGCGCCCGGCTGGCAGGCGTCATGAAGGTTCTTGAGGACCGCGTCGAGGTTCTCGTCGGAGTCGTCGTTCGGCGAGGTCATACCGGAGTAGTACGTGGCGTTGCCGCGCCAGATCAGCCCGGTGCCGGGCCGCAGCTTCGGATCGTCGGCGCTCAGCCCCTCCGGGTCGAACCCCTTGAAGTACTTCAGCTCGTTGTCGCCGTAGTCGCCGACCCAGGTGCTGAGGTAACCCTGTCGCCCGTTGCCGCTGTTGTCGGAGTAGAGCCGCCAGTCGATGCCGACCTGCTGGAGCTGCTCGGCCACCGTGATCCAGGGACGGGAGTAGTTGGACTCATCGGTGTTGCCCGTCTCGCTGTTGGCGGTACCGCTCCACAGGTACTTTCGGTTGGGGTCGGTCGGCCCGAACTCGGAGCAGAAGTTCTGGTCGGCGATGGTGTACTCGGCGGCCACCGAATGGTAGAAGCCCATGTAGGCGTCGCTGTGGTGGTTCATGCAGCTGGCGCCGTTGTGCTGCACCCACAGATCCCACTTGCGATGGTCGACGTCGCCCCAGGCTCCGTGGTCGTTGCCCCAGGTGCCGTCGTCGACCTTCGGGGTGACGATGTTGCCGTTGCGGTCCTTCTGCTGGAAGACGGTGGTGCCGTCCTGGAACCGCAGCGCCTGCTTGTCGTTGAAGCCGCGCACGCCGGGGAACGTGCCGAAGTAGTGGTCGAAGGACCGGTTCTCCTGCATCAGGATCACGACATGCTTCAGGTCGGACATGTTGCCCTTGAAGCCCTTTGGCAAGATGTACCTGGGGTTCGGAGCGGCGTACGCGCCGCCCGCCCCGGCGGTCCCGCCGAGCATCAGTGTCCCGGCTGCCACCCCCGCGCCCTGGAGGAACCGACGGCGGGTGGCGCCGGTTGTCGTCTCGAGTCTGTCGCCGAACTCGGACTCGGGCGTCGAGGTGATCGGATCGGGGGCCATGGAAGCTCCTCATAAGTCGGAAGGGGGCTGCAGCATGCTCATCGAAGCCAGTGGGCGCCAACGCTGGGTGAATTCTGGCCGTGCGTTGATCAACAGGAAATCGACTGCGAGGTTGTCAACTCCGGGCCGTAGATGCGGCGCGGCAAGGCAGCCGACTCCCTGAACGAACTGGGGGCCTGGGCCAGCCGGTGAAATGTCCAGGTGACCGTGTGCCGCTGCTTGCGCGGCGCGTCGAGATCCGCCCGCAGGAGTTGCGTGCGGATCACCGCTCGGCGGACGCCGGCCGGCAGACGTGGTTGGCGCAGGCCAGGGCCAAGAACCGTCCGGCGAGCGCTAACAGCGGCAACAGCGGGCCGCGCCGGTCGGCCAGGGCGCCGGCGCCCATGAGGAAGAACCAGTTCAGGCTCCGCGCCGCGGTCATCCTCGCCGAGGAGATCCGGCCGGTCGGCTCGTCCGGGACGGTACGAACCAGGTGGTGCTGGAACGCGACGTTCACCGCGGGCGTGAGGAAGAGCGCGCCCGCGTACGCGATGCCGGTCAGCGGCGCAGGGCCCGGTACGGCCATGGCCACAGCACCGGCCACCAGCAGCCCGGACGATGCGGTGAGCAGCCGCGCACCGGTCAGCCGCTCGGTGAGGTGTTCGCAGGCCAGTGCGCCAAGCACCGCGCCCGCCGACCCGACGGCCTGCGCCGTGCCGATCTCTCCCAGGGATGCGCCTCGGCCGCGGCAGAGGACGACGAGGAGCAGCCCCAGTCCGGCGAACGCGCCGTTGACCAGTGCGAACCACACCAGCATGTACCGCAGATACGGGCTGGCGCGCACATACCGCAGCCCCGCAAGTCCGCGGCCTTGCGCCGGGCTGGCGCGCGCCCGTCCACAGCGGTCCGGCCCGAGCGGCGTGCGGAGGGCGAGGGCGGCGCCCGTCACTGCGAGGAAGAAGACGGCGGCGGCGCGGAACGGGGCCTCTAGGGAGCAGGAGAACAGCAGGCCGCCCAAGGGCGGCGCGGCCAGCTGCACCGCCGCCTTGCGTGACTGTTCCCGGGACAGCGCGGCCCGTCGCTGGCCCTCGGCCACGATCCGGCGCAGCAGCGGAAGTTCGGTCGCCGTGTGCAGGGAGTACCCGAGCCCCTCCACGATCGCGGTGGCCACACCCGCCGGGTGCACGTCTTGTGCGTCAACAGGTGCGCGCGGACGCCTGCAGTGCTGCGGCGACGCGGTCGGCGCGCTCGCACGGCGCCAGCCTTGAGGAGTCGAGCACGAGGTCGAAGTCCTCCGGATCGCAGACGTCGTAGTGCCCCCGGCTCAGGCCGCGGAACCGGGCCGGAAAGCGTTCCGCCTCCCGGCTCTCCAACACCGCCAGTGGAGCGCTCACCCGGACCCACAGCACCCGGTGGCCGGCCAGCGCGGAGCGCCAGGCCGGCACGACCGTGGCATCGATGGGCATCTCGTCGACGATGACGTTGTTGCCCTCGCTCAGCAGCCCCGCGACCGCCCGGCGCATGCCGGCCAGCAGCCGCGCTCCCACGGGCCCGTACCCGATGCGCAGCCGAGGACGGCCCTCGTCGTCGGTGTCCCGGATGTACGAGAACCCCTCGGCGCTGCTCTCGCCCTGGCTGGTCCAGCGGCGCGGGAGCGTGCCGAAGAACGTGTCCAGCCCGAGCGCCAGGAACGGCTCCGGAAGGACTTTCTGGAGTTCCGCGGCCGTCGCGCTCTTGCCCGCGCCGGAGGTGCCCGTGAGCACGATGGCCTGGCCTGGTTCCTGCATGGTCGAGCGTCCTTTCTGTCACGTCCGGGCGGCCGTGAGGCAGGTGAACGCCCGGCCGCCCAAGGCGGACGCGCCTCGGGCGCGACGCCGCAGGCGCATCCTCGGACGGCGCCACCAGGCGCCCCGTGGTGCTTGTCGCCGAACAGCACGCACATCGACCTGGGGTCACCGAGTGGGATGAGGTGAACACCTGGAGCGCGGCTGTTGGTGTTGGCTCAGCAGCCCAAAGGTGGCCGGAGGCGTTCGCGGTACTGTCGCCGGTATACCTAACGCCCCCACTTCCTGTCGCTGTGTGATCTGCCATGACTACGGTGATCAGGAAGAGGCCGATCGCATGGACCTGCGGACTGTCGAGCAGGTTGAGGAGCATGGCTGGAGCGTGGTCATGGTGCCGGCCGACGACGAAGGGCCGGGCTTCGCGTACACGATCGGGCTCTGGCACACGCACTCGGTGCCTGAGCTTGCCATGTTCGGACTCGATATCCAGACGATGCACGTGCTGCTTAACTCCCTCGGTCACGAGGCTGCGGCCGGGGCTGTGCTGTAGGGGGCAGGGAATGCCACGGCATCATCGAGGACGGTCCCGTCGTCCTGAAGGCAGCGGATCTCCGTTGGTACCGGGAGTTCTTCGGGCGTGCGATCTCCTTCTACCGTCGGCCTCCGTTCCCGGTACTCCAAGCAGTGTGGCCCGACGTCGATGGCCGCTTCCTCTGGCAGCCGGGGGTGGACGAGCAACACCAGCGGTCTCAACCGCAGTTGTGGTTGAAGCCAGCTGAGCACCCACCGGGGGTCTGGACGGCACTCGTGACTGGTTGAAGTACGCCGGGCCTCTCCGAAGGGCATGCAGGTCAAGCGAGCAGGACTCGTTTGCGTAGGAGAGCGAAGCTGGCCCGGCCGAACATCTGGCGTTTCAGCATCTTGACCAGGTTGACGTGCCCTTCGACGACGCCAGAACGGCCACGGGCTACGTGGCCGCCCTGCTGTGCCGGCGGGTGGGTGAGGAGAACGTCTCCAGCGTCGAGATCGATGGCGTGCTCAGCGCCCGGGCGCAGGCCAACCTCGACGCCGAGGGGCTGCACCCCACCCTGCGGGTCGCTGACGGCGAGATGGGCCTCGCCGACCGGGCGCCGTACGACCGGATCCTGTCCACCTGCGCATTGCGCGAGGTACCTCAGTCCCTGGCTCGCCAGCTCGCGCCCGGCGGGGTCCTGGTGGCCCCGATGACCGACATCTTCTACGGCGGCGCCACGGTACGCCTGGTCCGCGAGGAGAACGGGGACCTCGTAGGCCAGTTCTTCCACGGCGCTTCCTACATGCCGATGCGCTCCCACCGGCTGGAGAAGCTGGGGCCGCGGGACACCAGCACGGCGCGGCGCCGCGAGAGTGGCCTCGATCCTGAGCGGCTCTACCCGCTGGCCTTCGCCCTGTACGGCAGCGCCCGTCTGCCAGGCGTACGGATGACACACGGCTTCCACCAGGACGTCCGGACCGTGTGGCTTCAGGCCGACGACGGCTCGGCGGCTGTGGCCGGTGGCGGAACGGTGACGGTGTACGGCCCACGGGATCTGTGGGTGGAGGTCGAGGAGGTCGAGGCGGAGTACGTCGCCCACGGTCGACCGGACATCCATGCGTTCGGGCTGAGGGTCACGGAGCACGGTCAGCACCTATGGATGCACGCCCCGACGGAAGCGATCCGGGCGAGGTCGTCGTGCGAGCTGCGCGCCCGTGGCCGTGTTCACGAGTTTCGCGAGTAGGGGTTCACCGCTTCGGGAGGCACAACCGTCGGAGGTTGTTCGACAGGCGTCGCCAGTCCATGCGAACCGAGAGTGTGGTGTGCGGATCACGGGGAGGGACCCGCAGGCTCACAGGTCGCCTCGTAGCGGACCGCGAGTTGGTCATACCTCGTGGCTACAGCCCGGTGGCGCTTGAGGCGGTTGATCCCGAACTCGACCGCGTGCCGCTGCTTGCAGTCGTCCTTGTCGAACTTGGGCGGCCGTCCGCCTCGCGATCCGCGCTTGAGGCGGTTGCGGACGCGGTCCGTCGGGACCGAGATCCGCTTGCTTGGAGTGCACTCCAAGGCCATAGCGTTGAGACAGCTGAACCGAACACCCAACGCGTCGACGCATCATCCCACACCACCAACTGGAATGGCGGCAAGTGTTAGACAACCAATTCACAACGCATGCAGAACTTTTCGATCTGTGTGGAAAACGCGCGCTCGTCACCGGTGGGACCCGAGGCATCGGAATGATGATCGCGCGTGGCCTTCTCCAGGCGGGCGTCCGCGTGGTCATCAGCTCACGCAACGCAGAAGCGTGCGCTCAGGCGCAGGAACAGCTGTCCACATTTGGTGAAGTGCGGGCCATCCCCGCCGACCTGTCCCGCCACGACGAGTGTCGGCGACTGTCCGACCTCGTCACCGCCGACTCGGAGCATCTCGACATCCTCGTCAACAACGCGGGCGCCATGTGGGACGAGCCGCTGGCGACGTTCCCAGACGCGGCCTGGGACACGGTCGTCGACCTCAACCTGAAGTCGCCGTTCTGGCTGGTCCAGGCGCTGCTGCCCGCACTTCGCAGGGCGGGCACCGCCGACGATCCCGCGCGGATCATCAACATCGGCAGCATCGCCGCCATCCACATCCCCCAGCGGCCCAACTACTCGTACTCCAGCAGCAAGGCCGCACTGCATCAACTCACCAGAGTGCTCGCCAAGGAACTAGGACCGCAGCACGTCACCGTGAACGCCGTGGCGCCGGGACCGTTCCCGTCGACGATGATGGCTGCAACCCTCGATGAGTTCGGCGAGGCGATCGCGGCGTCGGCCCCACTACGCCGGATCGGCCGCGACGACGACATGGCGGGTGTCGCCGTGTTCCTCGCCAGCCGGGCAGGCGCATACCTAACTGGCGCCGTGATCCCCGTCGACGGCGGCATCGCTACAACCGCGTAGGCCGCCGAGGGCCTGTTTGCGAAAGTTGATCTCGATCGTTGATGATCACGTCCTGTGGGGCGTGGGGATCTGACGAACGGCCAGTGGGCCCGACTTGAGCCGCTGTTGCCGCGGGGCATCAAGTCGGGCCGTCCGCCGGTATGGACGCGGCGGCAGCTGATAGACGGCATACGGTGGCGGACCCGGACGGGTGCTCCCTGCCGTGACGTGCCGGAACGCTACGGGCCGTGGGACCGGGTCTATGACCTGTTCCGGCGCTGGCAGCGCGATTGCACCTGGGCTCGGATCGTCACTCAGCTGCAGGCCGAGGCGGATGCCAAGGGCCTGATCACCTGGGACGTGAACATCGACTCCACGGTCTGCCGGGCCCACCAGCACGCGGCTGGGGCGGCGAAAAGGGGGATCTCCAGAAGGAACCGCCCGGCGGGATCACCGTCGAGCCGGCCGACCACGGGCTCGGACGCTCCCGGGGCGGCCTGCCGAGTAGCCGGGAGGAATCTCGCCTCCCGGCTCTCACAGATCCGTGCGTAACAGTCTCCCGTTACACGGCTCTTGTCGTTCTGTTCGTCAGGTCAACACGGCCGCAACGGTGCAGCGCCAATGTGCGAACATGCGGGGGTACCTTCGGGCGATCTCCTGCATCTTCGTGATGGCTTTCCGTTCAGCCGCAAGTCGCTTGTACTTCTGGCGGATCCAGCGCACCAGGTAGGCGTTGATGCGCATCAGGAAGGGGTTCAATTCCCATGGCCTGAACCGGCCGTAGTAGTTGATCCAGCCGGCCACGACAGGGTTGATCCTGCGGGCAAGCTCCTTGAAGGAAAGATCGGAGCGGGTGTGCAAGTGCCAGGAGCGCACTTCCCGTCCCATCTTGTTCAGGGCGTCCCTGCTGACAGCGGGATCGAACGACTGGAATGACTTGCCGTAGCGATCCCGGTTCTGTCTGGCTCGGAACGTGTAGCCGAGGAAGGTGAACGGCGTGTGCTCGAAGGAGCCGCGACGTCTGCCGTCTTTGCAGTACACGAGCCGGGTGGCGTCCTGGCAGCAAGAGGGCGAGCCCTTCGAGGGGCGGCTGGAGGGGCTCAACGGCAGGCAGGCGGCCCTGTTGGAGGAACTCCGACCCCAGCACGGGGCGGGTGAGCAGGTGCGCGGCGAAGAGCAGGGGGTCGGGCTCGCGCGGGTGGGCTGCGGCGCGTTCGGCGACATCGTCGGCGTAGGTCTGCGCCGGGCCAGGGGCAGCCACCCCTCGTCCGCGAGGCGACGACGGCGAACTCTCCGGCGACGGCGAGCGCGGCGGACGGCATGCCGCCTCCAGCGCCGCGGTCCACCCCCGTTCTGCCGCGTCCAGGATGCGGCGGGCGGCTGGCTCCAGCGGTGAGACGAAGCCGGCAGCGTCTCGGCAGCACCGGGACCAGTTCCGCACCCGCAGCCAGGACGCGATCAGATCCAGGTGGGCACGTGCCCCTCGGTGTAGCGGGCGCCGAAGCCACCCTGCGGCAGGATCTCGTCGATGGCCTTGAGATCGGTGTCGGTGAGGGTGAGGTCGGCGGCGGCGGCGTTTTCCTGGATGCGCTTCGGGCTGCGGGTGCCGGGGATGGGCACGATGTGCTCGCCCCGGGTCAGGAGCCAGGCCAGGGCGAGCTGGGAGAGGGTGAAGTCCTTGGCCGCCGCGAGCTCGGCGAGCTGGTCGACCGCTTTGATGTTCTTCTCGAAGTTGCCCGGCTGCCAGCGCGGGTCGACGTTGCGGATATCGGTGGGTTCGTACTGGCCGGCGGGCTTGGCGGTGCCGGTGATGAACCCGCGGCCGAGGGGGGAGTAAGCGACGAAGCCGATGCCGAGTTCGTTCAGGGTGGGGAAGAGCTGCTCGACGTCCCGTTCGAACAGGGAGTACTCGCTCTGCAGGACGGAGACCGGCTGCACGGCGTGCGCCTTGCGGATCGTCTCGGGTCCGGCCTCGCTGAGGCCGAAGTACTTCACCTTGCCCGCGTCGATCAGTTCGTTGACGGTGCCCGCGACCTCCTCGATGGGCACTTCGGGGTCGACGCGGTGCTGGTAGAAGACGTCGATGTGGTCCACGCCGAGGTGGTGCAGGCTGTTGTCGGCGACCTTGCGGATGTTGTCGGGCCGGCTGTTGAGAGCGCTGCCGATCTGCTCCGGAGGCACCGACATATCGACGCCGAACTTGGTGGCCAGGACCACGTCGTCGCGGAAGTCCCTGACTGCCTTGCCGACCAGGATCTCGTTGGATCCGGTGCCCCAGCCGTACATTTCGGCGGTGTCGAAGAAGGTGACGCCCAGGTCGTGGGCGCGGCGGAGGGCGGCGGCGCCGGCCTCCTCGTCGGTGGGTCCGTAGGCCATCGTCAGGCCCATCGCGCCGTAGCCGATCGCCGAGACCTCAAGGCCCTGGCTTCCCAGTGTCCGGTGCTGCATGACTCGCTCCTTGGAAGGAACCCAGTGCCGCCCCCGCCAACGTTTGCCCGTCGAGAGGCGGCGTCCGCGTGCGATCGCAAGGCGGTCGATGTCCTCGTGCCGGGCCGTGCTGGGGCTTTCGGCCAACGTGGCGAGCGGGGGTGCCGGGTGTCGCGACGGGGCGAACGTTGGCGGGGTGGCGCTGGAAGGCAATTGTTGGCGGGCGTTGTGTCAGTGTGCTGCGGCGGCCAGTCCGGCGCGGTGGGTGCGGGTGTGCTCGGCGACGCGCCGGCCGAGGTGGCGGGCGGTGTTCAGGTCTGCGTCGTGGACGGTCGGGGTGTCGTTGAAGCTTTGTGCGCCGGCACCGAGGTAGAAGCCGAGGCGGTTGTCGTCCTGGGGGCTGGATGTGGTGGTGTTCCAGCCCGGCAGGAGGCCCAGGCTCACCCAGAGCATTCCGTGCTGGGCGGCCAGGAGCGCCAGGTACTGCAGGGTGTGCATCTTGTCGCCGCTCATGGAGCCGGAGTTGGTGAATCCCGCCGCGAGCTTGTCGCTCCAGGCGCGGGTGCTCCACCGCTTGCTGGTGGCCTCGGCGAAGGCGTGGAACGCCCCCGACGCGGTGCCCATGTAGGTGGGGGTGCCGAAGATGATGGCGTCTGCGGCGTCCAGTAGTTCCCAGTCGGCGTCGCTGAGGGAGGCGACGTCCACGCGGTGGACCTGTGTCCCGGCGATGGAGCGCGCGCCGTCGGCGACGGCCGTGGCGATCTGCGCGGTGTGGCCGTAGCCGGAATGCGACGCGATGACGATGGAGATATCGGGCACGGGTGTTCCTCTCCTGCCGCGATGGCGGCGTGCTCGGTGGGGTGTCGGCGAACGATGAGCCGCCCGCTGCGGCGGCCGGTCGCACTGCTCCACGCTTCGGGTACCGGAGGCCCGGGCGGGGCGTGGCGCATGCCCAGGTGCCGCGGACCGGCGCTGAGCACCATGAGCGCGGATCGCCGTTCCGCTTTCGACGTTATCACTGATAAGGCGGCGATACGCAAAACGAGATATCGTTGTTCCATGAACGAGGGACGACGCGCCGCGCGACGCCAGGTACTGCAGGTGGCCGCGAAGCTTTTGGAGGAGGGCGGCAGCGAAGCGGTCTCCACGCGCGCTGTCGCCACAGCCGCGGGCATCACCGCCCCCGCGCTCTACCGGATGTTCGACGACAAGGACGGACTCCTGGTCGAGCTGGCCGCCTACGGATTCGAGATGTACCTGGCCGAGAAACGGGAGGCACTGGAGCTGACCCCTGACGACCCGGTGGCCGACCTCTACCGCGGCTGGGACCTGCACGTCGACTTCGGACTGCGGCATCCCGCGTTCTACATGCTCATGTACGGCACTGTGCAGCCCGGGCGGCGGCCCCCGGCCGCGGACGAGGCGCACGCCCTGCTGGTGAGGCTGCTGGGCCAGGTGGCCCAGGCCGGGCGCCTTCGCATCCCGGTGGAGCAGGCGACCCGCGTCATCCACGCGGCGACGACGGGTGCCACGCTGGCGCTCATCGGCGAAGAACCCCCGGAGCGGGACCTGACCACTTCGGCACGGCTGCGGGACACCGTCATCGCCTCGGTCACCGCGGACTCCCCCGCTCCATCCGGGTCGGACCTGGCCTCGCGCGCACTCGCCCTCGATGCCGCACTGGAAACCGCACTGGAAACCGCACTCACCAACGGGCCCCCGGCTGCGGCCGCCGGGGTACCTCTGCGAGACACGGAGACGGCTCTGCTGCGCGAATGGCTGCGGCAGCTGGCGAGCTGAACTGCGCCCACCGCCCGGGTGATCGGGTCGACGCGCTGCCGCTGGCCGGCGTCGGCCGCGACACCATCCGCACCAACACCGCGAGCGGCGCGAAGGCGTCCCGCTCCAAGCCCGACCTGTTCCTCTAACTGCCGTACGCGGGCGGCACGTTGAGGGTGACCCGGCTCGACCTTCCGGTCCCTCGACCGCAAGGACGGCCTCGCACCAGACCCGACCTGGTCCTGGCCGACAAGGCGTGGCCGGACCGGGCCGACGAGCGGCTCGGGGTGCGCAGGGCTGAGTCTGCCGGCCGTGTTGTGGGCGTTCGCTTCTCTCGTTGGGGTCGCTGTTGGCGTCGTCCCGTTTCCCTTTACTGATTCGGCGTTTCGGTTGGCACAGTGACGCGCCAGGGGCTGTACTGGTGAACACCATTGATTCCGGGGGCAACTGCACTCAGTGCACGCATCATCGGGGGTGTACGTGTCGAACGTCGAAGTCATGCTCGGTCAGATCGTTCCGGCCGCGGGAGCGGCAGTGGCCGTGTACGGCGCTGCTGTGCTGCAACGGGTCGAGGACGAGGCGGCAGGAGCCACCGTGCGGCTCGGCCAGCGGTTGCTCGCCCGCATTCGGGGCGGCGCTGCCGATCCGACCGCGATCGACGGGGCCGTGACGGACCTCGCCGCCGATCCCGACGATCCGGACGCACTGGCCGCGTTGCGCCTGCAGATCAGGCGAGCCCTCGCGGCCGACCCCGCGCTCGTCGACGAGATCGCCGCACTGCTCCCCGTGTCCGGACCGGCTCAGAGCAGCGGGGCCGGAAGTGTGGCGGTGAGCGGGAACGTCTCAGGAATCGTCTCGACCGGAGACGGTGCGATGAACATCCAGCGCCCGTGACGGGCGACAGCAGGGTGCCGGATGAGCCGGCGAACCTCCTGTACCCGACGCACGAACCCAGCGCCGCGGAGCCAACGGTCAGGAGCGATGGCCCCACGGCCGCCGGTGGCCGCGCGAAGGCCGACCGTGACCACGCAGAAGTCGTTGTGCACGGCGACGTGAAAGGCATCGTCACCACCGGCTCCCACACCATCAACGTCATCTACGACGGGAACGCCCTCGTCGAGATCACCAGCCTCCGTGACCTCACCCCGCATCAGCCGCCGCTGCTGCCGGCCGCGGGCCGGAGCAAGCTGTTCGGCAGGGACACACTGGTGGACGACGTGGTCGCGCAGCTCGACGGCGGCTCCAGCGTGCAGTTGCACGGGAAGCCGGGGGTCGGGAAGAAAGCCGTGGCCGCGGCTGTGCACCGGGAGCTGGCTGCCCAGGGGCGTCGGGGCCACGTCCTGTACCCGCCCACCGGTACGGACGAGGAGGAGTCGCTGCAGGCGCTGTACGGGCGGCTTGCCGGGGCGTTCTTCGGTACGCACTTTCTGCGGGCCGTTGACGAGACGCAGCTGCGTGCGGCCATGGCCGCCGCGGACTTCTCCGGTGCGCACGTCACCGTCGTCGACTGCGGCTTGCCGCAGAGCGATCTGACACGGCTCCTTGAGACCTTCCCCGGCTGCACGTTCCTGTTCACGTCTCCCTACGCGACGCTGCCCGACACCGACGCGGCCCATCTCGTCCGGCCCTTGTCCCGTACCGCCGCCGTCGAACTGCTCAGCGACGAAGTAGGGCTCCAGCTCGGCCCGACGGGGCTGCAGAAGCTGCAGTTCGACCACGTGTGGGACAAGTCGGGCGGTGCGCCTCAACGGATCTGCCAATACGCCCAGTTCATCAAAAGCTCCGACCAGTGGGAGCGGCGCATCCGTGGGGCCGACGAACCGCGGGACGAGCCAGATCCCGTCGATCCGGCGCTGCTGAGTCCACGACGCCAGGCGGAAGCGCTGGCCGTCGCCCTGAGCGAGCCTGCGCGTCGCGTACTGCTCGCACTGGCGACGTTCGGCACGGCGCTTCCTGCTGCCTGGATCGCTCCGGTCACCGGCTATCCACAGGACGGCGCCGCCGCTTCGGAGTTGCACGACCGGCGCATGGTCAAGCACTTCGACGGGACGTACTGGATCACCGAAGACGCCACCGCGGCCGTCCACAGCCAGGAGTGGGCTCCGGCCGCGGCGACCACCGCAGCGGAGGGCCTGCTTGCGGCGCTCGTGCAGCAGGACGGACCATCAGGCCCGGAGCCGGACGCGTACCTCTTCCTGGCCGTCGCCCGCGCGCTGGTCCGCGAGGAGCAGTGGGCGCTCGCCTCACGATTCGTGCGGATCGTCGGACCCCGGGCCCTGACCGAGGGACACGGCCAACTAGCGCTTCAGCTGTACGCGTTGGGCCGGATGGCGGCTGCGCGAGGCGGCATGGCCAAGGACGTCAAGTTCTACGACCGGGCCGAGAAGCTGACCCGCGACCTCCTCGACGGCGACAAGGCAGGCACCACCGCAGCCGCCGCGGTGCTGCTCGCCCCGGCGCTCGGGGCAGCCGCGGTCGAGAGCGGCAAGGCACTCGGCTCCTTCGGGAAGATCGTCGCCGCCGTCTCCACCAAGACGGGCGCCGTCGTGGCTGCCGGTGCTGTGGTGGTGGCGGCGACTACAGCGGTCGTGGTGGCGAATTCGAACAACATGCCTGCGGGCTGCGAACCGGCATACGCGGCGCTGAAGGCGTACGACACCGGTGACAAGACGCGTACGTATGACGAACTGGCGGCAAAAACTCGGGCGTTGACCTCGAAGCTCAGGGCCGCTGCTGCGGAGGCATCCAAGGCGGACATTCGATCCAAACTCAACCAGCACGCGGACGACCTCGACGCCAAGACTGCGGCCGATGTGCGCGAGAACGACAAACGGATGAACGTAGAATTCCCCCCTCACCCTGACGTCATCGCAGCCCTGGCAGCCGCCGACGGGCTGCAGAACAACATCTCGACCCTGCAAGCGATCATGGCGGTCTGCCCCAGCGAATGACCCGTGAGCGGCGTCCCGGCCCCAGCACCCGGGCGCCGCTCAGGCCACCGCGCAGCTCAAGGCCCGGATCACCACCCTCGCCCAGCTCAACGGCCAGGTCGACCGCGCGCCCAGCCCGCCTGGGTAAGCAGAACCCCGTTCCCGGCAGGCCGGGCAAAGCGGTGGCTTGACGTAATATCTAGCGGTCTGCTGATCTTCCGGCAGGTCAGAGGATTGATAGCAGTGCGAGTCCGCCCACGACTGAGATGGTGAAGCCCCGCTGCCTCATGCTGGCAACGGGGCGGTAGGACGGGGGTTCGCCTTGCTCTGCGCCCCGATTGGTAGGGGCACAGAATCAGCGGTCGGGCGGCCGATCAGGTCAGAGCGAGATCACTTCACCCCGGTCCGGTTGGGCACCGCTGGCTATGTACGCGAGTTGCGGTTCTGGCTCAACAACTGTGGCGCCGTCACCGTGAGTGGCAGGTGGCAGTCGCCGTGGTCTCCCGGAAGTTGCCCGAAAATGATCAGCCCTGGGCCTGGTGGGGCTGACAGTTCCGGCTCGTGGAAGATGTGGTGCTCCGCCTGGAGGAGCTGTTGTTCCCGTCGATCGCGGATGTCGCGGTGCTGTCGGTAGACATGAACAACGAGACGGTACGTATTGAAGCCTGCTGCACGGCTGTCGGAGCCGTGTGTCCGGGCCGTGGCGACCGGTCGAGCCGGGTGCATGGCTCCTACCTGCGGTTTCCCTCTGATTCACCCAGCGCAGGAAGACGGGTGGTGCTGTGCTTGAGGGTCCGCCGATTCACCTGCGGGAACCCATCGTGCGATCGGCGGACCTTCGTCGAGCAGGTGTCGGGGCTGACCCGGCGGTTCGGTCGGTGGACCGAGGGGTTGTGGTCGACGCTGACCGCTGTCGGACTCGCGCTCGCAGGCCGGGCCGGCGCCCGCATGGCCGGTGTCTTCGGGATCCCTGTCAGCCGCAGCACGGTACTTCGGATGGTCGCGGCGCTTCCCGAACCGGAACCACCGGCCCCGCGGGTGGTCGGCGTCGATGAGTATGCGATGCGCAAAGGCCGGGTCTACGGAACCGTGCTGGTCGATGTTGAGACACGCCGACCGGTGGACCTGCTGCCCGACCGTGAGGCTTCGAGCCTGGCCGCATGGCTGGCCAAGCGACCAGGGATCGAGGTCGTATGCCGCGACCGCGCGCCATTCTTCGCGGAAGGCGCCGCCACCGGAGCACCCCAAGCGATCCAAGTCGCAGACAGGTGGCATTTGTGGCACAACCTGGGCGAAGCCGCCGAGCGGAGCGTCGCCCAGCACCGCGGATGCCTGCGAGTCCTGGTGCCTGAACCAACTCCCCGGACCTCACCCGAATCCACACCGCCCGAGGAGACTTCCAGCTCGCCGTGGCCAACCGGTCACCGATTCGCCGACCGTATCCGAACCAGACACGCCACCGTTCACGCACTGCTGGAAGCCGGCCACAGCCGCCGATCCATCGGCCGCCAACTGCACATGACGCACCGCACGGTCAAAAGTCTCGCCGACGCCGCCAAGCCGGAAGACCTCTTCCGCGGGCAGTGGCAGAACAACCGAACCTCCGTCCTCGACGAGTACAAGCCCTATCTCGACAACCGCTGGAACGAGGGCTGCACCAACGCCTGGAAGCTATGGGAAGAGATCGTGCCACTCGGCTACAAGGGCACCTACGGGATCGTCAGCGCCTACATCAGGAAAAAGCGCACGTCACCGCAACCGGTGACGGCAAAGCCACCGTCACCCCGAACAGTCTCCAAGTGGATCCTCAGCCGCCCCGAAACCCTCACCGAAATCGAGCAGTTGCGGCTCAAGATGGTCCTCACTCAATGCCCTGAACTGGAGGCCCTCACCGGACACGTCCGATCCTTCGCGACCATGCTCACCGAGCGCCAGGGCAAACGGCTCCCGCAGTGGCTCGACGCCGTCCGGCAAGATGACCTTCCCAGTCTCCACACCCTCGCCGCAGGCATTGACCGCGACCGTGAGGCCGTCATCGCCGGCCTCACGCTTCCCTGGAACTCAGGCGTCGTCGAAGGCCACGTCAACCGGATCAAGATGCTCAAGCGCCAAATGTTCGGTCGAGCCGGATTCCAACTCCTCCGGAAACGAGTCCTCCTGGCGTGACGGACAGTGACGGCGCCACAGTTGTTGAGCCAGAACCCGAGTTGGTTCTGGCTCAACTTGTGTG
>NZ_NNBP01000056.1 GCF_002803155.1 Streptomyces sp. CB02959 | reverse complement strand
GCCCCCTGCTGGAGCGGGGTCGGCCGCTTCGCTTTCGCTTTTCGGCCTTTCCGACTTTATCAGATCTTCTTTCCGTTCCAGACCGCCAGGCGGCTGGTTCGAATTCCGTTCTGAATTACCCGTCGGAAGGGGCTTGTCTTTCGACTTTTCCGACTTTATCAGAAGTCATTCGGCCTAAATGACCGGGTGGAACTTCGGATAAGTGGTCGGTGCGCTCAGCCGATCTGAAAGTGCGGCCTGAGCGGAGAAGAGACTAACCGTCGCGATCGAACTTGTCCAGTTCGTTGCAACCGTTTGAATCTACCTCCCCCTGTCACTCGTGTCAACGGGTAACTGGGGCGAAGAGGAGATTAGCAGGTCAGGAAGGGTGTGCGCACATCAGGCGGCGGTGGGGAGGAGGGCGGCGCGGTCGGTGGTGGCGACGTCGCCGGTCTCGCCGGCGCGTACGGCGCGGCCGCCCAGTACGTAGACATAGGTGAGGAACGCCAGCTCGGCGAGGATGCCGATGGTGATGCGGGCCCAGGTCGGGAGGCCGGAAGGCGTGACGAAGCCTTCGAGGACGCCGGAGACGAAGAGGACGGCGGCCAGGCCGATGGCGACGCCGAGGGCGGTGCGGCCTTCCTCGGCCAGGGCCGTACGGCGGGGGCGGGGGCCCGGGTCGACGACGGTCCAGCCCAGACGCAGGCCGATGCCGGCGGCGACGAAGACGGCGGTCAGTTCGAGGAGGCCGTGCGGGAGGATCAGGCCGAGGAAGGTGTCCAGGCGGCCCGCCGAGGACATCAGGCCGAGGCCGGCGCCCAGGTTGAGCATGTTCTCGAAGAGGATCCAGAGGACGGGGAGGCCGAGGAAGGCGCCGAGGACCAGGCAGAGGGCCACGGCCTGGGCGTTGTTCGTCCATACCTGGGCGGCGAAGGCCGCGGCGGGGTGGTTGGAGTAGTAGGTCTCGTAGTCGCCGCCGGGGCGGGTCATCTCGCGGAGTTCCTGAGGGGCGCCGAGGGCGGACTGGACTTCCGGGTGGGCGGCTATCCACCAGCCCAGGAGGGCGGCGACGGTCAGGGAGAGCACCGCCGTGGGGATCCACCAGTGGCGCAGGCGGTAGACGGCGGCGGGGAACGACGTGGTGAAGAAGCGGGCGGTGTCGCGCCAGGAGGAGGTGCGGGCGCCGGTGACCTTGCTGCGGGCGCGGGCCACGAGGGAGGTGAGGCGGCCCGTCAGGGCGGGGTCGGGGGCGCTGGAGAGGAGGAGGGAGAGGTGGGTGGTGGTGCGTTGGTAGAGGGTGACGAGTTCGTCGGCCTCGGCTCCGGTGAGGCGGCGCTTGCGGCGGAGGAGGGAGTCGAGGCGATCCCATTCGGCGCTGTGGGCCGTGACGAAGACATCGAGGTCCATGCGGGGTCGCTCCTCGTAGCGCGGTGGGTGGGTGCCGGGCCAGCTTGGCAGACTGGCCGGGCGCGGGGGCCCTGGACCTCAAGGGGTGGAGGGCACTTGTGCGAGGTGGCCGCGCGGTGGCGGGTTCGGGAGCAGGGCCGAGAGGGAGTGGGCGTGTGAGTCAGCTGGTGACGGGGGAAGCGGTGGTGCTGGGGCTGCGGCCGGCCAGGCTGGCGAGCCGCGGGCTGGCGGTGGTCGTGGATCTCGCGGTGGCCTGGGGGACGTACATCGCGGTGACGCTGGTGATGGTGGGTGCCGCGTCCTCGTTGGACAGCGCGGTGCTGGCGGCCATCCAGGTGGCCACGTTCGTGTTGGTGCAGGTGGGGATTCCGATCGCGGTCGAGACGCTGAGCCACGGGCGGTCGTTGGGGAAGCTGATCTGCGGGCTGCGGGTGGTGCGGGAGGACGGCGGGCCGATCCGGTTCCGGCATGCGCTGGTGCGGGGTGCCATAGGGGCGGTCGAGATCGTGATGACGATGGGGGTGGTGGCGTCGATCGCGTCCTTGGTGTCGGCCCGGGGGCGGCGGCTGGGTGATGTGTTCGCCGGGACGCTGGTGATACGGGAGCGGGTGCCCGAGGCGGAGGGCGGGGATGTGGTGCTGCCGGCGCCGCCTGTGTGGTTGGCCGGGGAGCTCGGGGGGCTCGATCTGTCGCGGGTGCCGGACGGGTGGTGGCTGGCCGTGCGGCAGTACCTGGGGCGGCTGGGCGAGTTGGATCCGCAGGCGGGTGCGGCGATGGCCTGGCGGCTCGCGGGGGATCTGCGGGGCTTCACGGGGGCGAAGGTGCCGACGGGGTTGGACCCGGCGGTGTATCTGGCCTCGGTGGTGCAGGAGCGGCAGGGGCGGGAGTCCCGGCGGGTGTTCGGGGCGAGCGGTGTGCCGGGGGCGGTCATGGGGGTGGCGCCCTCGGGTGGCGTTCCTGGGGGCGGTGTTCCTGCGGGGGCTTCGGTGGAGCGTGGGGGTGGCGCGGCTGTGGCCGGTGGGGCGTGGGTGGTGCCCGGGGGTGCGGTGACGTCCGGAGGTGCGGTGACATCCGGGCAGGGGGCGGCCGGCGGTGTGCCGGGAGGCGGCGGGGCGAGCCGGCCTACGGGGGCGGCGCCGGGTGAGGGCGGGCCGGCGCCCCGGGGTGGCAGCGGGTTCGCGCCGCCCGTGTGAGACGGGGCGGGCGGCAGGTGGCCGGTGGCAGCGCGGCGGGCCGGCGCCCGGGATGCGGTGCGCGGGGTCCGGCGCTCGCCGTCGGCGTCAGGTGAACGTCGAGGGCGGCGTGTCGAGGGATTCGAGTTCGATGCCGGGGGCGGCCAGGACGACGTCGCCGGCGAGGTGGACGGCGTGCTGTTCGCCGGTTTCGAGGTCGGTGACCTGGTACTCGTCGGCGATGAGCGGGGCGATGTCGGTGGCGTGCGGTGTGCTGGAGAGCAGGGCCCAGGACTGGTCGAGGGTGCGGGGGGCGAGGACGGGGGGTGTGAAGGCGACGAGGCGGACCCGGGTGGCGCCGGCGCCCAGGGTGGGGCGCAGCAGGCGGGCGGTGGCGACGAGGAAGGCCGGGGACGCGCCGGTGAAGGCGTGGGCGGGGACGTTGCCTTCGGTGGCGTGGGTGCCGGTGGGGTCGGTGCGTACCCAGGTGACACCGTCCAGGGCGGCGCCGCGGATCTGCCAGGAGGCGCGGACGAGTTCGAGGCGGATCGGGCGGCCGAGGTCGTCGAGGGTGAGGTCGACGGATCCGGTGGGCTCGCCGGCGGTGTCGACGGTCTGGGAGACGTAGCGCCAGCCGGAGGGGCCGGTGGCGCAGTGGAAGTGCTCCTCGCCGAGGGGGGTGCGGTCGTGCGGGTCGTACAGGGAGTAGTGGCCGCGGGGCATGGTGGTGCAGTCCTTGGGAGAGGCGGGCGGGGTGGCGCGCCGCGGGCGGGGTCGGGGGGATTCTGCGAGCCAGGCCCCCGCCGGGAGGGCGAGGGCCTGGTGCCAGCGGCTGCTGGGGTGCCGGTTACCGGTCCGCGGGCGGGCCGGTGGTGGCTTTAGTAGCGGTAGTGGTCGGGCTTGTAGGGGCCGTCGACCTTGACGCCGATGTAGTCGGCCTGCTCCTTGCGCAGGGTGGTGAGCTTGACGCCCAGTGCGTCCAGGTGGAGGCGGGCGACCTTCTCGTCCAGGTGCTTGGGCAGGACGTAGACGTCGGTCGGGTACTCCTCGGGCTTGGTGAACAGCTCGAGCTGCGCCAGTGTCTGGTCCGCGAAGGAGTTCGACATGACGAACGAGGGGTGACCGGTGGCGTTGCCCAGGTTGAGCAGGCGGCCCTCGGACAGCACGATCAGGACCTTGCCGTCCGGGTGGGTCCAGGTGTGGACCTGCGGCTTGACCTCGTCCTTGACGATGCCGGGGAGCTTCGCCAGGCCGGCCATGTCGATCTCGTTGTCGAAGTGGCCGATGTTGCCGACGATCGCCTGGTGCTTCATCCGCGCCATGTCGGAAGCAAGGATGATGTCCTTGTTGCCGGTGGTGGTGACGAAGATGTCGGCGGTCTCGACGACCTCTTCGAGGGTGGTGACCTGGTAGCCGTCCATCGCCGCCTGCAGTGCGCAGATCGGGTCGATCTCGGTGATGATCACGCGGGCGCCCTGGCCGCGCAGCGACTCCGCGCAGCCCTTGCCGACGTCGCCGTAACCGCAGATCACGGCGGTCTTCCCGCCGATCAGGACGTCGGTGGCGCGGTTGATGCCGTCGACGAGCGAGTGGCGGCAGCCGTACTTGTTGTCGAACTTCGACTTGGTCACCGCGTCATTGACGTTGATCGCGGGGAAGAGCAGGACGCCGTCGCGCTGCATCTCGTAGAGGCGGTGGACACCGGTGGTGGTCTCCTCCGTCACGCCGCGGATCTCGGAGGCGAGCCGGGTCCACTTCTGCGGGTTCTCCCCGAGCGTGCGGTTGAGGAGCTCCAGGATGGCGCGGTGCTCATCGTTCTCGGCGGTCTCGACCGCCGGGGCCTGGCCGGCCTTCTCGTACTCCACGCCCTTGTGGACCAGGAGGGTGGCGTCACCGCCGTCGTCGAGGATCATGTTCGGGCCGCCGGTGGGGGTGCCCGGCCAGGTCAGCGCCTGCTCCGTGCACCACCAGTACTCCTCCAGGGTCTCGCCCTTCCAGGCGAAGACCGGGACGCCCTGCGGAGCCTCGGGCGTGCCGTTGGGGCCGACCGCGATCGCCGCGGCGGCGTGGTCCTGGGTGGAGAAGATGTTGCAGGAGGCCCAGCGGACCTGCGCGCCCAGGGCGACCAGCGTCTCGATCAGCACGGCGGTCTGCACGGTCATGTGCAGCGAGCCGGTGACCCGGGCGCCCTTGAGGGGCTGCTGGTCGGCGTACTCCTTGCGGATCGCCATCAGACCGGGCATCTCGTGCTCGGCGAGGGTGATCTCCTTGCGGCCGAAGGCGGCGAGGGAAAGGTCGGCGACCTTGAAGTCCTGGCCGGTGGCTGCTGTCGTCATTCGGGCTGCTCCTCGGATGTCGAGGTCGGTGGGGCAATTCGGGCAGTCTGCGGCGCGGGCTGGGGTCCCCAGTGGTAACGGGGTGCACTTGAGCCTACGTGGAGGCCGATACACCTCTCCCCTTGCCGCAGCGCAGTCCGTCGGAGGCCCTCTCTCCCTCGGCCGGTCCGCGGTGCGGGCCGCCCGACCGCCATCAGCAGCGACGTCTGGCACTGCCCTCGAACTTACACCGATCGGTCCTGTTGCCCCAGCCCGCTTCGGTTTGTTCGTTGGCTTGTTCTGTGCGGTGGGCGGGGTGTGAGGGGCCGGTGGGCTGGTGGGGCGGCATGCGCAAGGCCCCGCCTCCTGGGGTGGCGGGGCCTTGCGCGAGTGGGTCGGTCAGCTGCCGCTGGGGTGCTTCGCGGCGGCCCGCTCGTCGTAGATGTCGGGTTCGAGGTAGATGACGCGGGCTATCGGGACGGCTTCCCGGATGCGGGCCTCGGCGGCGTCGATGGCGCGGGCGATCTCGGTGGCGGTGTCGTCGTGCTCGACGGCGATCTTGGCGGCGACGAGGAGTTCCTCGGGGCCGAGGTGGAGGGTGCGCATGTGGATGACGCGGGTGACGACGTCGCCGTCGACGAGGGCGGCGCGGATCTTGGCGACCTGGTCGGGGCCGGCCGACTCGCCGAGCAGCAGGGACTTGGTCTCGGCGGCGAGGACGAGGGCGATCAGCACGAGCAGGGTGCCGATGCACATGGTGCCGATGCCGTCCCAGACGCTGTTGCCGGTGGCGAGGGTGAGGCCGACGCCGCAGAGGGCGAGGACGAGGCCGATCAGCGCGCCGAAGTCCTCCAGCAGGACGACGGGGAGTTCGGGGGCCTTGGCGCGGCGGATGAACTGGACCCAGCTCTGCCGGCCGCGCAGTTCGTTGGACTCCTTGATCGCGGTGCGGAAGGAGAAGCCCTCGGCGACGACGGCGAAGAGCAGGACGCCGACCGGCCAGTACCAGTTGTCCAGGGGGTGCGGGTGCTGGATCTTCTCGTAGCCCTCGTAGAGCGCGAAGACGCCGCCGATGGTGAACAGGACGATGGAGACCAGGAAGCCGTAGATGTAGCGCTCGCGGCCGTACCCGAAGGGGTGTTCGTCGGTGGCGGCGCGCTTGGCCCGCTTGCCGCCGAGCAGCAGCAGGCCCTGGTTGCCGGAGTCGGCGATGGAGTGCACGCCTTCGGCCAGCATCGAGGACGAGCCGCTGAAGGCGAAGGCGACGAACTTGGCCGCGGCGATCGCCAGGTTGGCGCCCAGCGCCGCAACGATCGCCTTGGTACCGCCTGATGCGCTCATGGGTGCGCCGTGTCCCTTCCGTAGACCGGGCTTTACCGCCCCTTTAATGCCGTGCGGCGGTCATTGTTGCAGCCCGGTCCGCGGGAGGTGTCGGGAGGCCGTATCCCGGACGGGGGTCAGGCGACGACGGTGGCGCGGAAGAGGGTGCCGTCGCCGGCGAGGGTGAGGTGTTCGCCGGCGGGGGCGAAGGCGGCGGTGCCGGGGGTGAGGGTGAGGTCGCGGGTGGTGCCGCGGTCGCTGGTCAGGTGTACGGCGCCGGCGGTGCAGAGGAGGATCTGCGGGGTGCGGGCGGGGAGCGGGCGGGGTTCCGCGCCGGGGGCGAGTACGAAGCGGGAGAGGCGGAACTCGTCGACGGGGGTGTCGTAGACCTCTTCGCCGTCGACTTCCTCGGGGCGCAGTACTCCGGCGTCGCGGGGCACGAAGCGGACCACGCGTAGGAGTTCGGGGACGTCGATGTGCTTGGGGGTGAGGCCGCAGCGGAGCACGTTGTCGGAGTTGGCCATCAGTTCGACGCCGAGGCCGCTGAGGTAGGCGTGCGGGATGCCGGCGCCGAGGAAGAGCGCTTCGCCCGGCTGGAGGCGGACGTGGTTGAGGAGCGCGGCGGCGAGGACGCCGGGGTCGCCCGGGTAGTGGTGGGCGAGGGTGGCGAGGGCCCCGTACGCCTCGGCGTGCGGGCCGCCCTTGGGGGCGAGGTGGGCGGCGGCGGTGGCGGCGCGTTCGACGGTCTCGGCGAGGGCGTGGGGTTCGGCGCCGAGGACGGCGGTGAGCACCTCGCGCAGCGCGGACTCCTCGGGGCTGGCGCGGAGGATGTCGACGTACGGCTTGAGGTCGCCGATGTCGAGGCCCTCCAGGAGGTCGGCGGCCTGGTCGGGGTGGCGGAAGCCGCAGAGGCCCTCGAAGGCGGTGAGGGCGCAGATGAGTTCGGGCTTGTGGTGGGCGTCCTTGTAGTTGCGGTGGGGGGCGTCGTGGGGGATGCCGCGGGCCTCCTCGTCGGCGAAGCCGGCTTCGGCCTGGGCGCGGTCGGGGTGGACCTGGAGGGAGAGCGGGGCGCCGGCGGCGAGGACTTTGAACAGGAACGGCAGCCGGGGGCCGAAGGCGCGGACGGTGTCGGCGCCCAGTTCGGCCTCGGGGTCGGCGGCGATCACGTCGGCGAGGGAGACCGGGCCGTTGCCGCGGTCGAGGCGGGAGGGGGCGCCGGGGTGGGCGCCGAGCCACATCTCGGCCTGCGGCTCGCCGGTGGGCGGGACGCCGAGGAGGTCGGGGAGGGCGGTGGTGGAGCCCCAGGCGTAGGGGCGCACGGTGTTGACGAGGCGGTCCATGGGACGGCTGCTTCCTGACGTGGCGTGGGTGGTCCGTCGGGGCGCGGGCGGTGGGCTACCCCGGAGCCATGATCACTCGGTGCCGGCGAGCGCCAGGTAAACGGCGCCGAAATCGGCGATGGCGAGGAGTTCCGCGGCGCGTTCCAGGTCGCTGCCGGCGGTCGGCTCCAGCTCGCTGAGGGGGGTGTCGCGTTCGTCGGCGAGCTGCTGGGCGGCGCGGGTGGCGGAGAGCGGGCCGGCCTCGTCCTCGCGGAGCAGGACGATCCTGGCGTGCAGGGCGGCGGGTTGGTCGACGCGGTCGCGGAAGAAGTCGTCCGGGTCGGCGCCGGCGGCGAGTGCGCCGGCGAGCAGGGTGCGGTGGGTGGTGAGCACCTCGGGGAGTTCCGCGGCGAGGGCGGGGCGGCCGGCCAGTCCGGCGAGTTCGGTGGCGAAGTGGCGGCCGACGGCGCCGGCGATCAGGCCCTCGGTCCAGATGAGCGGGAGGGCGTCGGCGAGGTCGGCGGCGAGGGTCTTGCCGGGGTTGGTGTAGGTGGGGATGGCCGGGCCGCAGCGTTCGGCGACCTGGTCGAGGCGGTCGGCGAGCTTGCTGACGGCGTCCGCGGGGGCGCTGATCAGGCCGATCCGGTCGGCGAGCACGAGCAGCGGGATGAGGACGGACCAGAGGGTGCCGGGGGCGGCGGGCGGGGCGCCCTCGACGTCGAACTCGGAGTCGTAGGCGGTGGTGGCCAGCGGGACGGGCAGGCCGCGGGCCTGGACGACGGCGTCGGCGAGCGGGCCGCCGGCGGGGGTGACGGCGACGACCGCGCAGCCGCGGCGGTAGGACTGTTCGACGAGTTCGGCGAGGCCGGGGTCGGCGGCGTCGGGGCCGGCGACCAGGAGGAGGTCGAGGGGGCCGGCCCAGCCGGGCAGGATCCAGCGGAGCGCGCCGGGTACGGGGGCGACGCCGGTGGGCTGGATGAGGCTGACCGGGCAGCTGCCGCCGCTGAGGGCGCGCAGCAGGTCGGCGACGCCGGCGGCGGCCGGGCCGGGGCCGGCGACCAGGATGGCGCGCGGCCGCCCGTCGGGGGTCAGCTCGGGGATGCCGGATTCGGCGGCGCTGCGGGCGGCGGTGCGGACCCGGGCGCCGGATTCGGCGACGCCCCGCAGCAGGCCGAAGCGATCGGCGCCGGCCAGCGCCTCGGGTGCGTCGAGCAGTGACTCGTCGAGCATGGTGGCGCTGCCTCCGATCGCCGGTGGGCGGGGTGGTGCCGGGTCAGGCGGGGCGGCGGGCTTCGTCGACGAGGAGGACCGGGATGCCGTCCTGGACGGGGTAGGCGAGGCCGCAGTCGGCGGAGGTGCAGATCAGCTCGGCCGGGTCGGCCGCGGTGCGGTCCTCCAGCGGGGCGTGGCAGGCCGGGCAGGCGAGGATCTGGATCAGGCTGGCTTCGACCGGCATCGGGGTGCTCCTTCGGCATGGTTGCGGCGTGGCCAGCGTACCGCCGGTGTGGGGGGCGGGGCCCGCCCGGCGGGGGTTTCGGCAGGTGGGAGGGCCGGTTTGGGCGGCCCTCCCACCGGGGGGCGGCGGGTCAGCCGCGGATGGTCCCCAGGGCCTCGTCGCGGATGCGGTCGACGGTGGCCTGGTCGCGGGCCTCGACGTTGAGGCGGAGCAGCGGCTCGGTGTTGGAGGGGCGGACGTTGAACCACCAGTCGGCGGCGGTGACGGTCAGTCCGTCGAGTTCGTCGAGGGTGATGCCGTCGCGGCCTTCGTAGGCGGCCTTGATGGCGTCGAGTCGGCCGGCCTGGTCGTCGACGGTGCTGTTGATCTCGCCGGAGGCGGCGTAGCGGTCGTACTGGGCGACCAGCTGGGAGAGCGGGTCGTCCTGGCCTCCGAGGGCGGCCAGGACGTGCATCGCGGCGAGCATGCCGGTGTCGGCGTTCCAGAAGTCGCGGAAGTAGTAGTGGGCGGAGTGCTCGCCGCCGAAGATGGCGCCGGTGTGGGCCATTTCGGCCTTGATGAAGGAGTGGCCGACGCGGGTGCGGACGGGGGTGCCGCCGTGCTCCTTGACGACCTCCGGGACGGACCAGGAGGTGATGCAGTTGTGGATGACCGTGCCGCCGGGGTGCTTGGCGAGTTCGCGGGCGGCGACCAGGGCGGTGATCGCGGACGGGGAGACCGGGTCGCCGTTCTCGTCGACGACGAAGCAGCGGTCGGCGTCGCCGTCGAAGGCGAGGCCGAGGTCGGCGCCGACGGCGCGGACGCGGGCCTGGAGGTCGGTGATGTTCTTCGGGTCGAGCGGGTTGGCCTCGTGGTTGGGGAAGGAGCCGTCCAGCTCGAAGTAGAGGGCGTCGAGGTCGAGGGGGAGGCCCTCGAAGACGGTGGGGACGGTGTGGCCGCCCATGCCGTTGCCGGCGTCGACGACGACCTTCAGGGGGCGGATGCCGGACAGGTCCACCAGGGAGCGCAGGTGGGCGGTGTAGTCCTTGAGGACGTCGCGCCGGGTGAGGGTGCCGGGTGCGGCGGCCGGCTCGGGGGCGCCTTCGGCGGTCCAGTGCTCGACCAGGGCGCGGATGTCGGCGAGGCCGGTGTCCTGGCCGACGGGGGCGGCGCCGGCCCGGCACAGCTTGATGCCGTTGTACTGGGCGGGGTTGTGCGAGGCGGTGAACATCGCGCCGGGGAGGTTCAGGGCTCCGCTGGCGTAGTAGAGCTCGTCGGTGGAGCAGAGGCCGATCTCGGTGACGTCGGCGCCGAGGGCGGCCGCGCCGCGGCCGAAGGCCCCGGACAGGCTCGGCGAGGAGGGCCGCATGTCGTACCCGATGACGATCGCGTCGGCGCCGGTGACCTGGACGAAGGCCGCTCCGAAGAGTTCGGCCAGGGTCTCGTCCCATTGGTCGGGGACCACGCCGCGCACGTCGTACGCCTTCACGATCTGCGACAGATCAGTCACAGCCAGCCCTCCTGCAGTCGCTACGGGGTGACAAACCTACCCGTACGTTCTGTGCGGGGGCCGTGAACCAGCCGTGAACGGCAGCGGACCAGGTGGCGGCGGGTCAGGAGTCGGGGGAGCGCAGGATCCGGAGGTGGCCGCGGCGGGCGACCTCCATGGGGTGGCCGTCGCGGCCGGTGGGGGTGGGGGTGTCCGTGCCGCCGGCGGCGCGTTCCTGGGGGCGGGCCGCCTCGCGGACGGCGTTGGCCAGCGCTTCGAGGTCGTCGCCGCTGGGGCGGGCGGGTCCGGAGTCGATGGCGAGGCGGACGACTTCCCAGCCGCGGGGGGCGGTCAGGCGCTCGGAGTGTTCGGCGCACAGGTCGTAGCAGTGCGGCTCGGCGTAGGTGGCGAGCGGTCCGAGCACGGCGGTCGAATCCGCATAGACGTACGTCAGCGTTGCGACGGCGGGGCGGCCGCACGCAGTGCGCGAACAGCGACGTACAGGGCTCACGACGTTGGACGGTACCGCACTCTTGAGCGGGCCGCGACGACTCTCCCCCGGCTCACCCAACCGTGTCGTCCCGCTTCGTCCGATGCGTCTGACCTGCACCCGTCGGCCGGGGGTCGTCGGGGGTGCGCCAGGAGGGGCCGTGCGGGGGGTGGCATGCCGTCCCCAGGTGGTGCATTTCGTGTCATTCTGCGGTGCGGAGTGGGGGCGGGACGATCCGATACGGGGCCACAAACGAACCGAACCGGGTCCGGTCCTGTCACCCGACGACAAGTGGCGAGTTGTCGCACAACGCCGTACGGGTCGTCGCCGGAGGACTACGCTCGATCTGATGGACAGCCCCGTACCTCCCCGTCCTGCGGAGCCGCGCCCCCGCCGCCGCGACCGCCACGGCCGTGGCATGCGCGGCCCGATCGCGCCTCCCCAGGTACCGCTGTCGGTGTCCCGCGCCGACGCGTTCGCGGATCTCGTCTACGACTCCCGGGACCGGCTGGAGCGGCGGTGGTCGCAGCTGGCGCAGGTCGACTTCCTGGTGCTGGAGGTGCCGGGGTTCGGGCCGGACGACGGGCCGGATGCGCTCGCCGAGGAGGAGGGCGTGCCGCTGGGCCGGGTGCTGCCGGCCGGTGGCGGATATCGCGATCGGATCGTGATCTACCGCAGGCCGGTGGAGATCCGCACGAAGAGCCGCGACGAGCGGGCGCTGCTGGTGCACGAGGTCGTCGTCGAGCAGGTCGCCGAGCTGCTGGGGCTGGCGCCGGAGTCGGTGGACCCGCGCTACGGCCAGGAGTGAGCCGGCAGCGCGGGTCCGGGAGGTGCCGCCGCCGCGCCGTCGAGGACGGGCCGGGCGGCGGGCGGGTCAGCGGGTGAGCAGCGACAGGTCCTGGCCGGCGGTGGGCACCAGCACCGAACCGCGGTCGTCGGGCAGCGGCTGGATGGTGAAGGCGGGCAGCCCGCCCTGCGGCAGCGCCAGCATCCGGGCGGCGTAGACCGGGCCGCTGCCGGGCTGGGGCTCGACGGTCAGCGCGTAGGAGCCCTTGAGGCCGGTCGGCTGCGGCGGCTGGACGGCGAGGCTGGTGCCGCCCTTGACCGTGTACGTCTTGGTGGCCGGGGTGCCGCCGTCGCTGCCGGCCGACGCGGTGACCTTGACCTTGGCGTCCTTGCCCTTCTCGGGGGCGACCAGGGTCAGGGTGCTGCCCTTGGCCCGGTTGTCGGCGGCGGTGCCGCGGGCCTCCAGGGGCCGGGTCGCCGGGATGAAGGCCATCTCCTGGTTGTCGCCCTTGCCGCGGATCACCCGCAGCGCCGCGGTGACCGGGGCGGTGGAGCCGCCGTCGCCCGGTGTGAGGACCAGCGAGCCGGCCTCGCCCTTGGTGATGTCCTTGAGGTCGACGGTGGTGGTCATCCCGCTCTTGACGTGCAGGCTGTCGAGGCCGGCGGGGGTGATCAGACCGGTCGGGGTGGCCAGTTGGACCTTGAGGTCGGCGTCGGCGTCACCCGGCGCGATCGCGACCAGCTGGACGTCGGTGGCATCGGCCGGGATGCCGGGCAGGACGGCACCGGGCGACGGGTCGGCGGCGGGCGGCAGCCAGTCGCCGCCGGTCTTGGCGTCGGCGGCCTGGACGGCCGCGCCGATCCGGCCGGAGCGGGCAGTGACGTGCAGCGCGGCGCCGTCGGTGGGGCTGCTGGTGAGGGTGGAGAGCAGCACCGGGACGGTGGTGCGCGGCGGCACGGTGATGTCCTCGCCGCCGCCGCTGTCCGTCAGCGAGCCGTCCTTGCCGCGCATTTCGAGGTCCACGACGGCCGGCGCCGAGTCGGGGTTGGTGAGGTGGACGTAGTCGTTGCGGCCGGCGGCGGTGCTGACGCCGGGGAACCAGAACTGGGTGTCGGGGGCGGTGCAGCTCAGCCCCTGGAGGCCGCGGCCGGAGCCGGCGGCGATGGCGGTGGTCTGCTGGACGGTCCAGCCGGGGGCCGGCAGACCTTCGGCGGAGCCGGTCAGGGCGGGCGCGTCGGGGCTGTCGGTGGTCGCGGTGACGGGCTTCCCGACCTGCTGGAGGGGCACCACGGGCTTGGTGTCGGGCGGCGGGACGATCTGCGTGCCACCGGCGTCCGCGGCGCCGCCCTTGCCCTTGCCCTTGCCGTCCTTCGCGTCCTTGCCGCCCTTGCCGGCGGCGTTGCCGTGGCTGTCGGCGACCGTGCCGGCGGGCTGGAGCTGGGCGGTGCCCTTCTTGGTGTCCGCGCCGGCCGCGGCACCGGGGGGCGCGAAGGCCGTGTAGGTGGTGTCGGCGACCTCCGAGGAGCTGGGCGCCGGGCACACCAGCGTGGACCGCTGGACGGGCAGCCGGGTGCCGTTCGCGGGGGCCGCGGCGGCGGTCGCGCCGTCGCCGGGGGCCGCCAGCGCGGCGACGCCGGTGACGGCGGCCAGCGCGGCGGCCGCGGCGGTCAGGGACAGGATGGTGCGCTTCACTGCTGCTCGCTCCCGTCACGGCGCGGCTCGGGGAAGGCGCCGGGGTACGTCGTGCCGTCGTAGGGCTGCGGGTGCTGCGGGTACTGGTCCGCCCCGGCGTCCGGGTAGGGCTGCGGGTGCTGGTCCGCCCCCGCGTCCGGGTAGGGCTGCTGCTGGCCGCCGTAGCCGTACGGGTCGTAGGCGCCCGCCTGGTAGGGGTCGGTCGCGTAGCCGCCGGACTGGTAGCCGCCGGACTGGTACGGGTCGGCCGGCGGGTAGGGCTGCTGCTGCCCGTCGTACGGGCCGGCCTCGTACGGGTCGGCGGGCGGGACGTAGGGCTGCTGGTCCGCGGCGGCCGGGGCGGGGGCGGCCGGCCAGTCCTCGTAGGTGGGCTGCGGGGGGACCGCGGCGTACGGGTCGGCGGTCGGGGCCGGAGCCGGCTCCGGAGCCTGGTCCGGGGCGGCGGCCGGGGGTTCCTCGCCGGTGTGGGCGGCCGGGGTGCCGGTGTCGGCCGGGGCGGCGGCCTCGGCCTGGGCGCGCAGCCGGCGGGCCCGGCGGCCCTCCCCCGCGGTCTCCGCGGCGGCGGCCGCGGTGGCCGCCGCGGCCTCCTCGGGCAGGTCGTCGTCGATCTCCCGGCGGCGGCCGGGCAGTGCCATCACGACCAGGACGAGGGCGAGCAGGCCCTGGCCCCACAGCCAGAGGGTGTGGCCGAGGGGGTTGTCGTGGGTGAGGTCGAGCCGGCCGCCGTCGGACGGGAGCTGGAAGCCCTGGGCCCAGCCGTCGACGGTGACGGGCTTGAGGGCGGTGCCGTCGAGGGTGGCGTGCCAGCCGTCGTCGGCGGCGTCGGCGATCCGCAGGATCCGGCCGGCGGGACCGGCGGGCACCTTGGTGGTGTGCGCGTCGACCGGTCCGGCCGGCACCGGGACGGGCGCGACGGCGTCGCCGTTGCCGGTGCCCTCCTTGGTCTGGCCGGGCACGATCGAGATCCGGGAGACGCGCTGGTCGACGCGCCACAGGGCGCTGCCGTCCTCCTGGCTGAGCCGGGTCAGGCCGGGGGTGGCGTCCAGGACGCGGCCCATCTCGCGCGGGGCGCCCTTGCGGACCAGGACGTAGCGGACCGCGTAGCCGCCGAGCCGGTCGGTCTGGTCGGCGCCGGAGCCGGCGACGAGGTGGGCGACGACGGCGTCCAGGCGGGTGTCCGGGCCGGCCTCGGCGGCCAGGTCGGCGTCGCCGAGCTGGGCTCCGGAGCCGCGGACGAGGGAGTAGGAGACGTGGCCGGCGGTGCCGTCCAGGACGAGGGTGCGGGCGCGGTCGGTGGTGGTGGACTCCTCGGCGACGAACGCCGGGACCTGGGTGGCGTCGCGCCGTTGGACCGGGCCGGCCGCGCCGGTGATCATCCAGCTGACCGCGGCGTAGAGCGGGGCGATCAGGCAGGCCGCCGCGATCAGCACGGCGGCCGGCTGCTTCCAGCCGAAGCCGAGGGCGGCCATCCGGGTGCGGATGCCCTCGGCGCCGATCGCGGCCGCGCACAGCAGCGCCAGGCCGTAGACGAGCATGGCCGGGCCGGTCCAGCCGGAGCCGTTGCCGAGCGCCGCGAGCAGCAGCCCGGTCAGGGCCACCGCCCAGGCGGTGCGGATCGCGGTCTGCCGGGTGTCGCGCAGGGTCGCGCCGAGGGCGGCCAGCACGATGCCGAGGAGCAGTAGCCCGCCGACGGCCTTGGGGCCGCCCGGGCTGAGCCCGACGAGGTCGAGGACGGAGGCGGAGCCGGCGCCGTAGTCGAGGCCGGCCTCGCGGAAGAACTGCGACGGGTGGCCGAGCAGCGACAGCGACCAGGGCGCCAGCACCACGAGCGGGGCGAGCACCACGGCCAGGAACCGCAGCAGGTACGGCACCACGAGGCCCCGGTTGCCGTCCAGGAAGCGCAGCACCAGCAGTGCCACGCCGAGCAGCACCGCGATCGGCCAGACCAGCGGGGTGAAGGCGGTGGTGACGGTCACCAGCAGGGCGTACGCCCAGGCGGCGCGCCAGCTGGGCCGGGTGCCGGGCGCCAGCCGCAGTCCGCTCGCGGCGACCGCGGCGCGGGCCATCAGCGGCAGCAGGATGGCCAGTACGGCGGTGCCCAGGCGGCCGCCGGCGAGCGCGCCGGTGGCGGCGGGCAGGAAGGCGTAGGCGATGCTGCCCCAGGCCCGCAGCAGCCGGGAGGCGACCAGCGGGCGGGACGCGAAGTAGGCGGTGAGGCCGGCCAGCGGGACCGAGCAGACCAGCAGCAGGGTGAGGGTGAAGCCGGTGCTGCCGAGGAAGAGCGTGGAGAGCGAGGCCAGCACGGCGAGGTAGGGCGGCGCGGAGGCGGTGTCGCCGACGCCGACCGGGTGCCAGCTGCTGACGTAGGACGACCACAGGGCGCCGAGGCCGTCGGGTGCGGGCAGCAGGGCGCCGCCGACGAGCGAGCCGCCGCTGAGCAGTCCGCGGCAGGCGATCAGCGAGACGACCAGCAGGACGAGGAAGAGCACCGGTCCGGGCCGGCGGGCGATCCGCTTGAGCCGGGCGAACTGCTCGATCTCCAGGTAGTCGGCGTCGTCGCCGCCGGGGCCGGACTCCACGGCGCCGTGCCGGCCGGCGGAGGCGACGTCGGGGGCGGCGCGGCCGGCGAGGTTGCCGGCGATCTGTTCGACGGTGGCGCGGACGGTGGCGCCGGGCGGCGGGAACAGCGGCCGCAGCTCGCTCGGGTCGACCGCCGGCTTCCCCCGGCGTTTGCGGGCGGCGAGGATCTTGCCGGGGCGGAGCAGGGTGCCGAAGAGTCCGGCGAGTTCGTCCAGGGCCTGGCCGGGGACCTTGCCGACGAGGTAGGCGACGACCCGCAGCAGGGTGCCGATCAGCAGCCGCAGCAGGGTGTACGGGACCAGTGCGCCACGGGTGTTGGCGAGCAGGGTGTAGACGGCGCCGGCCTTGTCGACCCGGTGCGGGTTGGCGACGGAGCGGCCGACGCAGTCGATGGGCCGGCGTTCGCGGGCGGACGCCTCGGCGTGCCGCAGGACGGCGTCCGGGGCGATCAGGACCTGATGGCCGGCGGCCTGGGCGCGCCAGCACAGGTCGACGTCGTCGCGCATCAGCGGGAGCCGGCGGTCGAAGCCGCCCAGCTTCTCGTAGACGTCGCGGCGGATGAGCATGCCGGCGGTGGAGACGGACAGCACCGGGCGGACCTGGTCGTGCTGGCCCTGGTCCTGTTCGCGGCGGTCCAGGCCGGTCCAACGGCGGCCGCTGCGGGCGATGCTGACGCCGGTTTCGAGGAGCTGCCGGCGGTCGTACCAGCTGCGCAGCTTGGGGCCGACGATGGCGGTGGACGGGCTGGCGTCGGCGACCCGCAGCAGTTCGGCGAGGGCGTCGGGGGTCGGCGCGCAGTCGTCGTGCAGCAGCCACAGCCACTGGACCGGTTCCCCGTGCGGGAGTTCCGGCATCTCGTACGCCTCGTCGTGCCAGGTGCGGCTGACCGGGTCCCAGCCGCTGGGGCGGCGCAGGTACGGCAGCTCTTCGGGGCCGAGGACGGGGGCGGTGCGGACCGCCTCGTCGACGGCGGTGCCGAACCCGGAGCGGCGGGCGAGGTGGAGCACGTGGTCGTCGCCGATCGCCTCGGCGAGGAGTTGGGCGGAGTCGTCCGCGCTACCGGTGTCGGCGCCGATGACGTTCTGGACCGGGCGCTCCTGGCCGAGCAGCCCGGCGAGCGCGTCGGGCAGCCAGCGGCCGCCGTCGTGCGAGACGATCACGGCGGTGACGACGTGCCGCGGGAACTCTGGTGTGGCAGCTGCGTACGGGGCGGCCTGGGCCGCCGACTGGCTGTGCACGGACATCGAGGTACGGGCCCTCCGGACCCGGGAGTCCGGGGCCCACGGCGAAGTCGCTGAAAGGCCCCCGCCCCCGGAAGACACTGCGACGGACTACGAGGGACACGCGCACCCCGCGCCGGCGGTGCGGGCGTGTCTCGGACGGGGCCCCACACTAATGGTTCGCGCCGGGGCGGCTGTCGGCTCCGTACACAGCAGACCGCCTCCGGCGGACAGGGCGCTGGAGGCGGTGCGTTCGGTATAGGGGGATATGGGGAGTTGGGGTGGTGCGGCGGCGTGGTCGGCGCAACCGCGGGGTACTGGTGCGGGGGGCTGGCCTGTCACGGTCAGACGGCGGCCTTCTTGAGGCGGCGGCGCTCGCGCTCGGACAGACCGCCCCAGATACCGAAGCGTTCGTCGTTGGCGAGGGCGTATTCGAGGCATTCGGACCGGACTTCGCAGGCGAGGCAGACCTTCTTGGCCTCGCGGGTGGAGCCACCCTTCTCCGGGAAGAAGGACTCGGGGTCGGTCTGGGCGCACAGTGCGCGCTCCTGCCAGCCGAGCTCCTCGTCCGCCTCCTCGACCAGCAATTCCTGGAACAGCTCGGTCATGTGCGCCCCTCGTCTGTCTTTACGTCCCCGTGATCAAGCCGTGATCGAATTCGGCTGAACGACACGAGTGAAATTACAAGTGTGCTGATCCGGGCCAGTCAAGCCGAGATCTGCTATTGGGCCTCTTATTCACTCTGCGGAACCAAGCATATGCGGAAAGTGTTCAAATCATCCAAAAACAGGACACTTCCCCGGGCGGCCGACCCGTGGCTCCGTTCTCACCGAGTGAGACGTCGACGAACGGCTTTCGCGTTGCACCGCACGCACCGGAGCGGGAAAGATCACAGCCGGATCACAGGACCGCAACGGCGGCCGGGCGCGGTTGCTGACCGCTTCTCCGCGCCATGGACTGCACAAACCTTTCTCCGGACGGAGTAACCGGATGAGGTGAACGCCGTCCGATACGCGGTCGCACGTTTGACAGCGCACCACCGCCCCGTGTCTCCTTGACCGCATGCCAGCGACCTCCGCGCACCGACTGACCCGTTCCTACGGGTCGCTCTGCGCTGTGCAGGCCCGCTGTCGCTGTTCCAGCTGTCGTAGCCACTGAGCTCCAGCCCGCCGCGCTCGCCCCATCCCGCCAGCGCACCGCTCCACCGCGACCACCGCGCCGCGCCCCCACAAGGAACGGCCCGCGCCGTGCCGCACCCCTTTTCGCGCGTCACCCAGCACTTCCGCCGAGGAAACCCGCCATGAACAGCGACGTCCAGATCGCCGGCGACCCGCTCGCCATCCCCCACCTGCTGCCGCCCGTCCCCGCCCACCCCTCCACCGTCGCCGGCTTCGCGGGCCTGGCCCGCTCCGTCGCCGCCGACCGCGCCGCGTGGGCCCCGCTGGTCCGCTACGACGCCACCACCCGCTGGTACCACCGGCTGCGCACCGGCCCCGGCTACGAGGTGTGGCTGCTGAGCTGGGTCCCCGGGCAGGGCAGCGGCCGGCACGACCACGGCCCGTCCTCGGGCGTACTGACCGTCCTGGAAGGCGAGTTGACCGAACACGGCACCCGTGGAGCGCGCACCCTGGGCGCCGGCGCCCAGCGGGTGTTCGCCCCCGGCTACGCCCACGAGGTGGTCAACGACGCGCTGGTGCCGGCCGTCAGCCTGCACGTGTACTTCCCCGGTCTGACCGCCATGCCGATGCTCGCCCCGTCCCACCTCCGTTCCGCCGAGGCGGCGCCGCTCGCGCCGTACGGCGCCCGGTGCGCGGCGCCGGCCCCGGGGACCGCGGCCCGCTGACGCACGGCCGTCATCCGGCCACCGCCCCTCATGGAACCGGCGTGCGGCTGACAGACTTACGGGCATGCGCATTGTGGTTCTGGCCGGCGGTATCGGCGGCGCCCGCTTCCTGCGGGGACTGAAGGCAGCGGCTCCGGACGCGGACATCACCGTCATCGGCAACACCGGTGACGACATCCATCTGTTCGGGCTGAAGGTGTGTCCCGACCTCGACACCGTGATGTACACGCTCGGCGGCGGGATCAACGAGGACCAGGGCTGGGGCCGGACCGGCGAGACGTTCCGGGTGAAGGAGGAACTGGCCGCGTACGGCGTCGGGCCGGAGTGGTTCGGGCTGGGCGACCGGGACTTCGCCACCCACATCGTCCGGACCCAGATGCTGGGCGCCGGCTACCCGCTGAGCGCGGTCACCGAGGCGCTGTGCGACCGCTGGCAGCCCGGCGTGCGGCTGCTGCCGATGTCCGACGACCGGGTCGAGACCCACGTGGCCATCGAGAACGAGACCGGCGAACGCAAGGCCGTGCACTTCCAGGAGTACTGGGTGCGGCTGCGGGCGTCGGTGCCGGCGCTGGCCGTGGTGCCGGTCGGCGCCGAACAGGCCAAGCCGGCGCCCGGCGTGCTGGAGGCCCTCGCCGAGGCCGACGTGATCCTCTTCCCGCCCTCCAACCCGGTCGTCAGCGTCGGCACGATCCTGGCCGTACCCGGCATCCGGGAGGCCGTCGCGGAGGCCGCGGCACCGGTCGTCGGCCTGTCGCCGATCGTCGGGGACGCCCCGGTGCGCGGAATGGCCGACAAGGTGCTGGAGGCGGTCGGGGTGGAGTCCAGCGCGGCGGCGGTGGCCCGGCACTACGGCGCGGGCCTGCTGGACGGGTGGCTGGTGGACGACGTGGACGCGGGCGCGGTGGCCGACGTCGAGGCGGCGGGGATCCGCTGCCGCGCGGTGCCGCTGATGATGTCCGACGTGGACGCCACCGCCGCGATGGCCCGCGAGGCGCTGGCGCTCGCCGCGGAGGTGCGGCGGTGACCGGGGCGACCCGTGCGCCCGGGTACCGGGTGTGGGCGCTGCCGGGCCTCCCCGAGGTGCGGTCCGGCGACGACCTCGTCAAGCTGATCGCGACCGCGGCGGGCGGCGCCGACACGCCCCAACTGGCCGACGGCGATGTGGTGTTGGTCACCTCGAAGATCGTCAGCAAGGCCGAGGGGCGGATCGTCGAGGCCGCCGACCGCGAGGCCGCGATCGACGCCGAGACGGCGCGGGTGGTGGCCCGCCGCGGCACCCTGCGGATCGTGGAGGACCACCGGGGCCTGGTGATGGCCGCGGCCGGTGTGGACGCCTCCAACACCCCGTCCGGCACGATCCTGCTGCTGCCCGAGGACCCGGACGCCTCGGCCCGCGCGCTGCGGGCCGGGCTGCGCGAGACGCTCGGCGTGGACGTCGGCGTGATCATCAGCGACACCTTCGGCCGGCCCTGGCGCAGCGGGCTGACCGACGTCGCCATCGGGGCGGCCGGGGTGCGGGTGCTGGACGACCTGCGCGGCGGCACCGACGCCTACGGCAATCCGCTGGTCGCCACCGTCGTGGCCACCGCCGACGAACTCGCCGCCGCGGGCGACCTGGTGAAGGGCAAGGCGACCGGGCTGCCGGTGGCGGTGGTGCGCGGGTTGCCGCACGTCGTCCTGCCGGCGGACGCGGAAGCGGGTCCGGAGGCGGGTGCCGGCGGGAGCGCGGGCGCCGAAGGGACCGCGGACCCGGGGGCCCGGGCGCTGGTGCGGAACGCCGCGGACGACATGTTCCGGCTGGGCACCTCCGAGGCCGTCCGGGAGGCGGTGACGCTGCGGCGCACGGTCCGGGAGTTCACCGACGATCCGGTGGACCCGGGCGCGGTGCGGCGCGCGGTGGCCGCGGCACTGACCGCGCCGGCGCCGCACCACACCGCGCCGTGGCGGTTCGTCCTCCTGGAGTCGGCGGAGTCCCGGACCCGGCTGCTGGACGCGATGCGGGACGCCTGGGTGGCCGATCTGCGCGCGGACGGGAAGTCGGAGGAGTCCATCGCCAAGCGGGTGCGGCGCGGCGACGTGCTGCGCAACGCGCCGTATCTGGCGGTGCCGTGCATGGTGCTGGACGGTGCGCACGCCTACCCGGACGCGCGGCGCGGCGCCGCCGAGCGCGAGATGTTCGTCGTCGCGCACGGCGCGGGCATCCAGAACTTCCTGGTGACGCTGGCCGCCGAACGGCTGGGGTCGGCGTGGATCTCCTCGACGATGTTCTGCCGGGACGTGGTCCGGGAGGTGCTGGAGCTGCCGGCGGACTGGGAGCCGATGGGGGCGGTGGCCATCGGACGGCCGGCGTCGCCGCCGCGGGAGCGGCCGGCGCGGCCGGTGGACGACTTCGTCAGGGTCCGCTGAGCGACCGTTCGACAGACCCGACGGAGCCGACAGACCCGGCGGACCGGGCGGCGGGCGGCGCCGTCCCGGTCACAACCGGGCGATGTCGCCCACCGGGAAGCGGGGGGCGCGGCGCGGCGGGACCCGGCCGGAGAGCAGGATCAGCCGGGCCGCGCGGTGCCGCTGGCCCTCGTAGGGCGCGAGGAGTTCGAGCATCTCCTCGTCGGTCGTTCCGCGGCGGCCGGTGAGCGCGTAGCCGATGATCTTCGGCAGGTGCAGGTCGCCGACGGTGATCGCGTCGGGGGCGCCCAGGGTGCGCTGCAGCGTTTCGGCCGCCGTCCAGGGGCCGATGCCCGGGATCGCGGTCAGTCGGCGGGTGGCGTCCGCGAGGTCCATCCGCGCGGCCTCCTCCATCCGGGCCGCGGCCCGGACCGCGCGCACGATCGCCGCGGACCGCTTGGCGTCGACGCCCGCGCGGTGCCACTCCCAGGACGGGATCAGCGCCCAGCCGCGCGGTTCGGGCATCACCCGCAGGCGGTCCCAGGGGCCGGGCGCGGGCGTGCCGTGCCGCTGGAGCAGCAGCCGCCAGGCGCGGTACGCCTCGTCGCTGGTGACCTTCTGCTCCAGGATCGAGGGGATCAGCGACTCCAGGACCAGGCCGGTGCGGGCCAGCCGGACGCCGGGGTGGCGGCGGCGCGCCTCGTGGACGACGCGGTGCCGGGCGGTCAGCGCCGCCGGGTCGTCGGACTCCCCCAGCAGCTCCGGCAGGCGCTCCAGCAGCCACTGCGCGCCCGGGCCCCAGGCCGTCGCCGCGACGTGGCCGTCGGCGGGGCGGGACACCAGGCACAGGGTGCCGGGGCCGTCGGGCGTGCGGCAGGCGCGCCAGAACTCGTCGCCGCGGACCGCGCACGCCGGGTCACCCGGACCGCGACGCAGCACCCCGAGGGTGCGGTGCAGGTCGTACGGGCCGGGCGGAACCCAGGTGCGGGCGGGCATGCCGCCAGGTTAGGCGATCGGGGTGACGCCGCCGCGGGCCCGGGGCCGGTGGCGCTACTGGTCGGAGGAGAAGCGGACGGAGCCGGCGGGGATGTCGGCGCCGCACCAGATGCGGATGCCGCCGCGCAGTTCGTTGTCGGCCCCGACCACCGCGCCGTCGCCGATCACCGCGCCGTCCAGGACCGTACGGGCCCCGATCCGGGCGCCGGCGCCGATCAGCGAGTCGTGGATCTGGGCGCCCGGTTCGATCACGGCGCCGTCGAGGACCGTGCTGCCGTCCACCCGCGCGCCGGCGCCGACCGCGGCCGTGGGGCCGACGACGGTGCCGCCGGTGAGCTTGGCGTCCGGGGCGACGTCGGCGCCCTCCAGGACGAGGCGGTCGCCGCAGCGGCCGGGGACCGCCGGGGACGGGGCGCGGCCCAGGACCAGGTCGGCGGAGCCGCGGACGAAGGCCTGCGGGGTGCCGAGGTCGAGCCAGTAGGTGGAGTCGACCATGCCCTGGAGGTGGGCGCCGTCGGCGAGCAGGCCGGGGAAGGTCTCGCGTTCGACGGAGACCGGGCGGCCGGTGGGGATGGAGTCGATGACCGAGCGGTTGAAGACGTAGGCCCCGGCGTTGATCTGGTCGGTGACGATCTCCTCGGGGGTCTGCGGCTTCTCCAGGAAGGCGGTGACCCGGCCGGTGTCGTCGGTGGGGACCAGTCCGAAGGCGCGCGGGTCCTCGACCCGGCTGAGGTGCAGGGAGACGTCGGCGCCGCTGGTGCGGTGGGTGTCGACCAGGGCGCGGATGTCCAGGCCGGTGAGGATGTCGCCGTTGAAGATCAGCACCGGGTCGCCGGGGGCCGAGTGCAGCCGGGAGGCGACGTTGCGGATCGCGCCGCCGGTGCCCAGCGGCTCCACCTCGGTGACGTATTCCAGGTGCAGGCCGAGCGCCGAGCCGTCGCCGAAGTACGGCTCGAAGACCTCGGCGAGGTAGGACGTGGCCAGCACGACGTGCTCGACGCCGGCGGCGCGGGCACGGGCCAGTTGGTGGGTGAGGAAGGGCACGCCGGCGGCGGGGACCATGGGCTTGGGCGTGTTCACCGTCAGCGGGCGCAGCCGAGTGCCCTTGCCGCCGACCAGGAGGATCGCTTCGGTCACTTGTGTCCTCTTGTTCGCTTCTCCGCCCGCGCAACGCAACGGTGCGGCAGTCGTCGCGTCGACCGCGGCCCGGCGGCTGCGGGTGCGACGCTCACGTGGTCTTCTCTGCTTCCTGGGGTCGGCTGGTCGGCGGACCAGTGTAGGCAGACGGCCCGTCCGTCGCCCTCGGCGGGACGTCGGGACGCGGCGGGCCGATGACGGGTGCCGGAAGGTATCGCGGTCCCTAGGACGTGCGGTGGCGGCGAACGGTTCAGTGCGGGGCGCCGGGGGTGACACGTCTCACGGCCGTGGCGCCGGGCGGGGGCTCCCGTCGGGCGTCAGCGGCCCTGGAGGTGGGCCGCGACCTGCCGGATCGCGGGGAGGTCGGCGTAGAGGAGAGCGCCGGGGCATTCCGTCTTGAAGCCGTCGCGATGGCCGGAAATGACGTGCTGTCGGACGACTCTCCCCTTGTGGTAGAGGTTGCCGCCGGTGGACGTCATCGCGGTGCGGCCGCGCGGATCGGCGCCCTGCAGGCCGAGCTTCCAGGCCGTCAGCCGGCCCAGCGCCTCGACGGCGGGGCGGGGCGGGGCGGTCCTGCCGAACGAGCCGAGCAGCGCGATGCCCGTGCTGTCGTTGTTGAAGCCCAGGGTGTGGGCGCCGAGCACCGGTTTGGCGACGCCGCCGGCGCGGCCCTCGTAGACGGTGCCGCACTTGTCGATCAGGAAGTTGTAGCCGATGTCCCGCCAGTGGCTGCTCTCGACGTGGTAGCGGTACAGGCCGCGGATCACCGAAGGGGCTTCTGCGCAGGTGTAGTTGTTGCCGGTGGCGCTGTGGTGGACGAAGGCGGCGCGGACCGCGTGGGTGTAGACGAAGCGCGCTTCGCGCAGGCTCTCGTCGGCACCCCAGCCGGCCCGGGTGACGATGCGCGGGCGGGCGCCGATGTGCACCGGTCCGGTGGCCTGGCCGCCGGCCGCGGTGACGTCGGCCTGGGCGGTGGCCTGGTCGGCGGCCGGGATCTCGGTGGCGCCGAGCGGTGCCAGGGGCGCGTTGGCGGCGGAGCTGGCGGTGGCCGCGGCAGAGCTGGGCGGGCCGCTGCGGACGGCGGGGGTGTCGGGGCCGGGGTCGACGAGTTCGAGCCGCAGGCCGTGCGGGAGGGCGGTGGCGGCGCGGTGCGGGTCGGTGAGCGTGAGGCGCAGGCGGACGGCGTCGCTGGCGCCGACCCACAGGGGCGCCGTGCTGCCCCGCGCGGCGTTGCCGCGGCCCTCGCCGGCGCCGAGGTCGGGGGCGTCGTCGCTGGTGTTCTGGAGGTCCTGCCAGCCGGACCAGAGGCCGCTGCCGCGGGCCCGGGTGCGGACCTGGATCCGGCCGCGGAGGGCGGCCGCGGCGTCGTCCCAGACGATGCCGAGGAGGGAGAACGGCCGGACCGTGCGGGGTGCCAGCCCGCGGACGGCCGGTACGCGCTGCGGGGTGAGGTCCCGGGCGTCCTGGGTGGGGGTGCCCGGGGCGAGGTTCTCCAGTGGCAGGGACTGGGTGGCGCCCGGCAGGTCGCCGGCGCGTACCGCGCCGGGCCCGGAGGCTGACTCTGCGGGGTGTGCGGCGGCCGGGGCCAGGGGCAGGGCGAGGGCGGCCGTGCACGCGGCGCCGAGGCAGGACACGAGGAAGGGGCGCATGGGGAAATCCTGGACACGGCCGGGAGCGGCCCGCCATCGCTGGTCTGACGGGGCATCGGCCGATCCGGTGGCCCGCGCGGACCGCACCCGACTGACCGTCACAGGCCCGCACGCGTACTCTGGCCGCGATGAACGCCACCGACCGCACCCCCGCCGACCTGCTGGGTTCCGCGCTCGCCGCGGACCCGGCCCGCCCGCTGGTGACCTTCTACGACGACGCCACCGGCGAGCGGGTGGAACTGTCCGTCGCGACCTTCGCCAATTGGGTGGCGAAGACCGCCAACTACCTCCAGGGCGACCTGGCCGCCGAGCCCGGCGACCGGCTCGCGCTGCTGCTGCCCGCCCACTGGCAGACCGCCGTCTGGCTGGTGGCCTGTGCGTCGGTGGGCGTGGTCGCGGACGTGGGGGGCGATCCGGCCGCGGCCGACCTCGTCGTCAGCGGTCCGGACACCCTGGACGCGGCGCGGGCCTGCTCCGGGGAGCGGGTGGCGCTGGCGCTGCGCCCGTTGGGCGGCCGGTTCCCGCAGCCGCCGGCCGGGTTCGCGGACTACGCGGTGGAGGTGCCGGGCCAGGGCGACCGGTTCGCACCGTTCGTCCCGGTGGATCCGGGCGCACCGGCGCTGGCGGTCGGCGGCGTGGAGCTGACCGGTGCCGGGATCGGGGAGCGGGCGCGGGCGGATGCCGCGGCCGCGGGGCTGCCGGCGGCGCCGCGGGTGCTGTCGGGGCTGGCGTACGACACCTGGCCGGGCCTGTCGCTCGGGCTGTACGCGCCGCTGGCGGCGGGCGGTTCGGTGGTGCTCTGCCGCCACCTGGACCGGCTGGACGACGCCGCGCTGGCCGCGCGGGAGGCCACCGAGAAGGTCACCTTCACCGTGCCGCGCTCCTAGAAGGCTCATGAAGATCTTGGTGAGGGGCTGTCCGGCCGGAGGCCGGGCAGCCCTTGTTCGTTATGTGGTGGCCAGGGCGAGTTGCCAGCTGTCGC
>NZ_NNBP01000055.1 GCF_002803155.1 Streptomyces sp. CB02959 | reverse complement strand
ACACAAGTTGAGCCAGAACCCCTTCTTCGTCGACATTTGCGGTCGGGGTGATCATCAACTGCCGTCGGAACCCGTGCACAAGTGCTGTCACCGGTGCCGTGACCGGGAACGTTCACCGGGGTGGGGTTGTGGTGGATGGTGTCGCGGGCTGGTTGGTCGACCGCTTCGAAATCGCTCGACACCTTCGGATTAGTCGGCGAGCATCCGCAGGTGACAGATGAAGCCGATCATCGGAGGCCGCTCACGCGAGGCCCGAAATGCGTCCGTTTTGTCGAGTTGTCCGGCAGGGCGATGTCCGCCTTGCTGGATGGAGACCTGTCCAGAGCCAGCACGGTGACTGGGGTTTCGCTGACCGAGTACTTCGTGACCGACGGAGCACGGTGGCTGTGGCAGTTCCGGCTCGACCAGATGGCCGCCGATCCCGACCAGGCACGGTGGATGGTGCGGCAAGCAGTCGTCGGCGACAAGGGTCTCGTCGTCGGACATGCCGGGTTCCACGGACCGCCCGATGAGGTCGGCAGGGTCGAAATCGGCTACTCCGTCGCTCCCGACTTCCGTCGCCAGGGATACGCCCGATCCGCGCTGATCGAGTTGCTCCGCCGGGCAGCAGCCGAACCCGCAGTCACAACCGTGCGGGCGGCGATCAGCCCCGACAACGTCGCATTCCTGGCCACGATCTCGGGCTTCGGCTTCGTCGAGGTCGGAGAGCAGTGGGATGAAGAGGACGGTCGCGAACTCGTCTTTGAGGTCTCTGCCTGCCGGGTTCCACCCGCTTGAGGGGAAGGTGCGCGGCAGAACGCTGAGCTGTGACTGTGGCGTCCGGCGCGATGGTCAGGCTGCGGCAGCCAGTACGCGCCCGCCCCAGCGGATGCGGGCGTGTTTGCGGCGTTGAGCGGTCAGGACGTCGGGGGCGGGCATTCGCGTTGCGCCACCGCAGGTAGCGGTGCAGGGTTCGGGGTCCTTCGCCGGGCGAGCCACCCTCCGGGCGTCGGGTTTTCCCCAGTACAGAGGGGGGCTGGCCCCACCGTCAACCGGCCCGCTGCCTGGATGGTCCGGCAGGCTTCGGCCGACGACGCTGAAGGCATACGGATCCACCAAGCAAAAAGGGAACTCTCTGTGTTCAGCTTCAAGCCGCTGCGTCGCCGTACCGCCGCCCGCACCGCTGCCGTCGGTGCTCTCGCCGCTGCGGCCTGCGTCACCGTCATGGCCGGCAGCGCAGGAGCCATCGTCAACGGGTCGGACTCCACCGAGAAGTACCCGTTCATGGCGACCATCCCGGAGTCGGCCCCGGAGCAGGGTCTGATCGACGGGAACTGTGGGGCGTCGCTGATCGATCGGCAGTGGGTGCTGACGGCAGCCCACTGCCTGAAGGTCGAGGGGCTCAAGCTGGACGGCATCGTGCGGGTCGGCAGCGACCACCGCAAGTCCGGCGGCACCGTCCGGAAGATCGACCGGACCTTCGTCCACCCCGGCTATGTCAACGGCGACAACAAGGCCGCCAACAAGAACGACATCGCGCTGATACGCCTGGACCGCCCGGTCGCCCAGCAACCCATCAAGATCGCCGAGCAGGCGGGGCGGCCCGGCACGCCGACCCGGCTCCTGGGCTTCGGCACCACCGTCGACACCGCGTTCAAGTTCCCGGACCGGTTGCAGGAGCTGAACACCCGCAGGGGCGCCGAGTCCGAGTGCGCGCCCGGGTACGCGGACCGGACCCGGCTGTGCACGATCACCACCGTGCCCAAGGCCATGGCGTGCTTCGGGGACTCCGGCGGACCCCAGGTCCAAAAGGGCCGCAACGGCCGCTGGGAGCTGATCGGCGTCACCTCGGGACCCGGCGCCCCGAAAGTACCCTGCTCCCAGGGCCCCGGCCTCTACACCAGCGCACCCGCCTACGCGGGCTGGATCAACAAGACCATGAAGACCAACAGCGCTCCGTCGGCTGGGATGAAGACCAACAGCGCTCCGTCGACCGCGGCCAAGGGCTCCGACCTCGCCGAGACCGGCACGAACGACAACACCGCGGCGATCGCCGCGGTGGCCGCCACACTGATCGCCGCCGGCGGCGGCACCGCCCTCGTCGTCCGCCGCCGCAAGACCCGCCACACCGCCTGAGCACACCCACCACAACCCAAGACCGCGGCCCCACACCAAAGGGGCCGCCGTCCTACGCCGCGCCCTGAACGCCCCCCCGAAGAGCACATCGCGCCCAATCCAGCTCAAGGCCGGCACTCGACTTCACAAGCCTTCAGAGGCCGTCCTCGGGCTGGAGTGGGCTGACTGCACAACGACGGCGCCCGCCCCGGGAATGTGACCCGGGGCGGGCGCCGTTCCTGTAGCCGGCTTGTCCGCAGGGCCCGGACCACACGAGCTGGTGGGACCGGACCCAGCTGTTCACGGTGAGCCCGCGACGACGTCCTCCAACGACGCAGTCGAGCCGGTGCGGGTACGCGTCGCGCTGCCCGCCGACCCGGCGCCGGGGCACCGGGAGCAGGAGGTCGTCGCGCAGCTGTGGAGGCGGCGGCAGACCGAGGCGGGCCGGCGCACGGTCAGGGACACGAGGCGGTCGGCGTCGTTCAGCACACTGGGCTGGCTTCACCGAGACCTCCGACATCTTCACTGCGGGCGTCGGCTACGGCTGGGCCGCGGACACCGCTGTCGGCGATTCCCCGAGTCCACACAGAGGTCCGGCTCGTCCGGTGCGGCACGTGTCCACGCAGGTTCGAGTCAGCCGATGGAGGAGACGCCGCCCTCGCGGGCGTCGAGCAGCTCATCCCAGTGCTCGGCCGCCCATCGGCACGCGGCGGCCAGCGGCTCCAGCATGCTGCGGCCCAGCGGTGTCAGCGCGTACTCCACCCGCAGTTTCGGGTCGGCATGCACCGTGCGTGACACGAATCCGCTCCGCTCCAATCCGCGGAGCGACTGGGTGAGCGCCTTCGGGGTGACGCGGCCCAGTGGTACGCGGAGTTCGGAGAATCTGCGCGGGCTGCCCTCCAGACAGCGCAGGACCATGGGTGCCCATTTGTCACCGAAGCGGAAAGGCACCAGCGAGGACGGGCACAGCTCGTCGAAGAAGTCGGTTGGCAGTGGTGGCCGTTGCGTCATCGAGGGTCTCCCGTCGCCGGTCTTGGTATCCAGCTGGTAACCGACCTTCTGGATACCTTCCAGAGCATCGACTCAACGGGAGGTATTCCGACGATGGGCAGGACCGTGGTTGTCGGGGCGGGGGCCGCCCGACTGCTCGGCAACCTCACTGATCCGCACCCGTCCTCCTCCGGCCGGAAGACAGCCGGCTTGCCGATTCTGCACCTCACGTCAACGTCGGATTTAGAGCAACAGGCGTCGAATGAACACCACCATTTCGACCTTAAAGACAAGACAGGACATTATGCGTGCAGCCCGCTTCCATGAATACGGCGGAACGGAGAGCCTGGTGATCGAGCAGGCCCCCGACCCCCACCCCGGACTTGGTGAGATACGTATCCGCGTCGCGGCCGCCAGCGTCAATCCCATCGACTGGAAGCTGCGCGCCGGCGCCCTGCACCAGCTGATTCCCCTGGAACTACCCGCCATCCCCGGACGCGACGCCGCCGGCATCGTCGACGAAATCGGCGACGGAGTACAGGGGGTGAGCATCGGCGACCGCGTCTTCGGGCTGGGCGGTGTCACCGACGCAACCGCAGAACTGGTCACCCTCTCAGCCTGGGCCCACGCCCCCGAAACGTGGAACGACGAGCAGGCCGCGGGCGCCGGCCTCGCATCCGCGACCGCGATGCGCGGCCTGAACGCGCTCGGCCCCCTCGCGGGGCGCACCCTTCTCATCGAGGGCGCCGCCGGAGGCGTGGGCGGCGCGGCAGTCGAGATCGCAGTGGCACAAGGCGCCACCGTGATCGGGACGGCCAGAGAACGCAACCACGAGTTCCTCACCTCGCTCGGCGCCGTTCCCACCACCTACGGCCCCGGCCTCGCGCAGCGCCTCTCCGCTCTCGCCCCGCACGGCATCGACATCGCGCTCGACACCGCGGCCTCCGGATCCCTGGACGACCTCGTCGCGATCACGGGCGACCCGACGCACGTCGCGACGGTCGCCGACCACGCAGGCGGGCAGCGCCTGGGCACGCATGTGGTCAACGCGGAGAACGACTCCGCCCTCCTTTCCGCGGCCGCGGAACTGGGCCGGCAAGGCCGCTACACACCCCGCATCGAACAGACCCACCCCTTGGAGCGGATCGCCGACGCCCACGCGCACGCCGAACGCGGACGCACACGCGGAAAGATCGTGATCCGCATCTGAAGCGGGGGCACGGCGCAGATACTGCCACCTGAGCGATCGTTTCCAAGGCTACGGCCACCGACGCAGTGCACCCAGCGCCGGACCGTTTGCGGGAGACCCGGGCGCCAGGTGTCGTCGGGGGAGAGGACGGGGCCGGCAAGTGCTCCGTCCCCTCCCGACACGTTGCGCGCCATCCCGCTCTCGGCGTCGCTGACGGTGGTGGGGCGCTCACGTTGGTTGGTGCTGGACCGGATTCTCGCCGAATCCAGCCGATGCCTGGCCCCACTGAGAGGATCTCGTCCGGATCGAGTTCGTTCCTCAAGTTCGGGAACAGAAAGGGACGTTCAGGGTGCCGGAGTCGCTGCGACGAGGACTACCTGGCTGTCCTGGCCGTGTTCGAGCACGCGCACCTGAAGCCCGCAGTCGGTCAGCTGGTCGGCCACCGCCGCACTGTCCTGGTAGAGGTAGCGCCAGACAACCACGGTGTCCTCCGGCTCGAACGACACCGTTCGGCTGCCCCCTTCGGCGTCGAAGGTCACGGTGACCGGCTCCAGGAACCGTGCGCGGACGAAGATCTCGCTGCGCATCCGGTCGAACCCGGTTTCGGTGACGTACCAGGAGCGGTCGATGGCGAGCAGGTCCAGTCCCGCCAACTGCTGCGGCTTGTGTGGGCCGCCGACGCTGACCTGCTTCATGAACGCGGGCCTGTCGGAGCCGACGTCGATGCGCAACGTCAGCAGCAGCACGTCGTGGTCACTCATGGCGCTGCGCACCTGGCGTAAAACCTGGTTCGGTTCGGCGAAGTTGTACAGCGTCCCGCCGGCCAGGATGACGAAGCGGAACGGATCGGCACCGGAGTGCCCGGAGGTGCGCTCGGGTGCCAGGACCCGCTTGAGATCCGGCCCGGTGAAGTCGCCGTGCCACAGCTCGAAGTTCTCCGCGTGGTCCGGGAATTCGGATTGCAGGTTCTCCCTGGCCAGTTCGAGGATCTCGGCGCTGATGTCGACGGCGCGATAGCCGGCCAGGCGGTTGCCCTCCAGCAGGTGGCGGATCAGACCGCGTACCGGACGCGTGGTGCCCGGCCCGAGATCGACGATCTGTATGGGGGACGATGGCGGGGCAAGGGCGAGGAGCTGCTCGGCGTGCCGGGTGAGGAGGCTGTTGATGTCACGCAGCATCGGCACGAGGCCGGGGTTGGACGGTACTTCGCCCGCCCGCCACATTTCGCTTCCCTCGCCGAGGTAGGTCAGTTGGTAGGGGAACTCGGCGCGGAGGCTGAGCGAATCGGCGACTGCATCCACCTGGGCAGCCGAGTAGAGGCGATAGAAGTCTTCGCGCGGGGTCACCACATGCCGTTGTATACCCATGGCGGAGAGTAGATCGTCAGCCGTACCTGTCCGTCCAGCATGTGCTATGGCCTTTGGCTGAGTTCAGCCGACTGTTGGCTGCTCCTTCGAGTCCGACGACGGTGCCGGCGGCCGCGGCGACGACACCCCGCTCCGGACTTCGGCCAACTAGCCAACTCCTCGTCGGCCGCTGCTTCCCTCCATGGCCGGCCCCGTGGCACCCCCTGAACGGCCCCTGCGCAAGGCCGAACGTGACGCGCCAGCCCCCATCCTCGCCGTCGCAAAGGGCCTATGCCTCGACTTTCAGGCCGTCATCGCCGGCCTCACCCTCCCTGGAGCTCAGGCGTCGTGGAAGGGCACGCCAACCGCGTCAAGACCATCAAACGCGCCATATACGGCAGGGCTTCGTTCTGTCTCCTCCGCACCCGAATCCTGCTTCGATCGTGAACCGAGGATTCACGGAAGCGCGGCCAGAACCATTTTCAAAGAGCGCCGACAAGCACCGACATCCGGGCACGTGGCAGGTGAACGGCACCTCAATCGCCGTGCTCGCGTGCGTGGACGACGGCGGCCTTCACGCCGCGCCGCGAGTGCTCGTGCTCCGTGTTGGGGACCTGTAGGTCGATGAACGCGCGATCTCGTTGGCGCTGTCCGCTGTCCGCTGTCCGCTGTCCGTCCGATACGAGGCGACCGTGCTGGTCGCAGTCCTCAACGAGTGGCTGTGACCAGCACGTGCGAAGCAGCAGCCTCAGACCCTCAGCTCATCAAGGCGTTCGAGGTCGTCATGGACCGACTCCCGCTCCTGGTCAGTGAGGTGGATTGCGGCGGCTCGGGCGAGCGCGGACCTCGCGGTCTCTTCGTCACCGAGGCGCCCGGCGACGTCCGCACGCAGCACGAGGAGGCGAAGCAGCTGCACGGGCGTGGGCCGCTCGTCCTCGGTGCGCAGCACCCGGTCGATGATCTTCGCGGCGCTCTCGGGGTCCTCCTTCGAGTCCGCGAGCAGGGACGCGTGATGAAGGGCTCGGGAAAAGGGTTCCTTGGGTGCGGGCCGGTGGTGCTGGTCTTGGCTTGTCTGCTGCCCGATCCGGAGGCAGTTGCCGCCCGGATCGGTCACAAGGAACTGCCGCATGCCATGCGAGGTGTCCTTCAGCGGCCCGATTCGCGGCAGCCCGCGGGTCGGGATTATCCCGTACGCCGCCTTGAGCCTGGCCCGGAAGACGTCGTGCAGCCCATCGACATCATCGGTACGGACGTAGCACGTGCTGTATGACTCGGCCGGCTCGTACTGCTTCAACGCGAAGAAGTGGAGCTGAATGCCGCCGCGCTCCACGACCGCGTACGGGTTGGGGCTCTTCTGCTGGAAAGCCACCTCGAACCCGAGGGCGGTGTAAAAGTCGAGAATGGGCTGGATGGTCCGGCACGGCAGGATCGGAATGGTCGCCTCTCTCATGCCGAGCAGTCTAGTCAAATTTGAATACCAGTGTTCGCAACAGTACCGTGCGCCGTAGGGAATTTGATCGGGAGGATTCCGTGAACGGAAAGCTCGCGAGGACCACACTCGCCGCGGTCGCGGCGACCCTGCTGGCCGGGGTGGCGCTGGCCGCCCCGGCGTCGGCCGCCACTGCCGCGCCAGGCCGGGGAGCGGTGACGGCGGACTCGGCCACCTACTACGTCTACGCCACCGGGGTCAGCGGAGCCCCCAGTAGCGGAGTGCGTCCAGAGCACAGAGGCAAGGACGTCCAGGGGTGGGCAAAGGTCGGTCCGGCGCGTCAGGGACGACGGGGGGCGTGACCACCTGATCGCCGGTGTACCAGGCCAGCTGCCCGTCCGGAGGCAGAGAGGGTAGCGATGTGCGTTCCTGTCATTCGGACGCCGCGCGTCACATAGTTGGCAGCGGGGTGCGCAAGTCGCCATCGCGAGCTCGCTCCAGGGCCTGGGCGAGTGGCAGGGGGGCGGCCGTGACGCCCAGCGCGTCGTGGACGAAATCGGCCGTTGTGGTCCAGACGTCGGCAGAGCGACGCAGCAGGTAGTGTCCCTCCCCGGGGACCTCCAGACGGGCCAGGTCGGGTACGGCCAACCGGGCGCGCTCGGCGTAGGCGAGGGAGTGGCGGGCGCCGGCGCTGCTGTGGTCACGTTCCCCGTGAATAATCAACACCTTGCGTCCGGCGAGGTGTTCGGTTTCCTCCTCCTCGGGCAGCCACGGCGCCACGCCGACCACAGTGGTGATGTGCGGATGGCCGGCTATCCGGAACCCGGCACGACCGCCCAGGGAGTTGCCCACCACCGCGACAGGCACCTCTCCGTGCCGCTCCTCAATCTGTCCCAGTGCCCAGCGAGCGTCGACGGCGGAGTCCTCACGTCCGCCGTTCCAGCCACGGCAGCGGTAGCGCAGCAGGTAGACGGCAGGGCCGTCACCTTCCCGGGACAGCAACGGGAAGAGGGCGCGCAGTTCGGTCTCGACGAAGCGCCAGTATCGACCGCGGCTGCGGATGAAGCCACCCGGCAGGACCAGCACCGCACCGGCCTTCGCATCGCCGCCGCAGTCCACCAACTCTGGCGTCCGCCGCATGTTCCGTCTCCCGAATGTCGAGCAGTTCATGTGGCCGAGCGTAGAGGCGGGTTCGGCACCGACACAGACGTGACGCATACATGCCGGTCAGTGGCATTCCCTGCATGTGCGCGGGCGGGCTACAGACGCCGACCTGCTGGAGTTCTTGCGCCAGGCCGAATTGGATCCTGAGCAGTTTCGGCCAAACGATCCAGTGATCGAGTGGCTCGGTGGCGGCCCGGGCGTCTGGAGTCCCTCCCACACCTGAAGCTGCCCGGGACCTGGGTCAGCGGACCTTGGCAGGCCGAGGTGGCGGTTGGCGTGTATCCGCTCACTCCACGGCGTCCAACGCCGGGGCAATCGTGGCGAAGGCCCGATCGGTCAGTTCGGCCGGGTCCTTGGCGCCGTCGCTGCCGCTCCACCATTGCAGCACGGCGTCGAAGGCGGTCAGCGCCATTCCGGCGGCCAGCCGGGGGTACAGATCGGTGTCGGGGTCAAGGCCCAGGCGCTGCGCCAGCTCTGCTGCCAGGTCGTCGCGCCACTGGTCCTGGCGCTCCAGGAAGCGTGCGCGCAGGGCGGGGGTGCGAAGAATCAGCTGAACCACGCGTAGTGCCCTGTCGGAATGGTCGGCGCAGGCGGCCATGGGGACCCACACGGTGTGCTGCAGGGCCGCAGAAGGCCGTTCCTCGCTGGGGCGGGCCGCCAGCGCTACCTGGTCGACCTCGACTCGGTCCGGGCGTTCGCCGATCAGTTGCGCGCCGATCATCCGCGGCTGGACGTGCTCGTCAACAACGCCGGCGTGATGGCGCCGCCCCGCTCGCTGAGCGCCCAGGGCCACGAGCTGCAGTTCGCGTCCAATCACCTCGGCCACTTCGCGCTCACCGGTCTACTGCTCGACCTGCTGACCGACGGGAACGACCCCCGCGTCGTCACTGTGAGTTCAACCAACCACCGGCAGGGGCGCCTGCACTTCGACGACCTTTCCAGAGAGCGCAAGTACTCGCCCATGGGGTTCTACAACCAGTCGAAGTTCGCCAACGCCGTCTTCGGGCAGGAACTCCACCGGAGGCTGACCGAGGCCGGCAACCCGGTGCGCAGCGTGCTCGCCCACCCCGGCTACACCTCCACCAACCTCCAGACAAGCACGCCGGTCGCCGTGGTGAAGATGGTCTTCGGCCCCCTCCTCGCCCCGCTCGCCCAGCCTCCGCAGCAGGGTGCACTCTCTCAGCTGTACGCGGCCACCGCCCCGGAGGTGAAGGGCGGTGAGTTCATCGGGCCGGACGGCTTCGCCGAGTTGCGCGGCGCCCCGACACAGGTACAGCTGTCCACTGCGGCAGCCGATCCCCACACCGGCCGCCGCCTCTGGGAACTGTCGGAAAACCTCACTGGCGTGCGGTTCCGGCTTCCGGCCGTGCTCTGACCAACTGAGGATGTAGAGCTGAGCCGTCAGAAGCGAAGCGGTCGGTCGGTGGTGGACCGGAGAGGACGACTCCGGCGCCGGCTCTGACCGGCTGGACGCCGTCTTCCAGTGGCACGAGGGCATCGCGCGCCCCGAGCACTGGCCGCACGGCGTCTATCCGACGTGGGACCAGTACGACGGCTGGCGCCTCATCGAGGCCGGGGGAGGCCGGAACATCGACGAGCTGTCGCCGGACTCGCGGGTCTACTGCGATCCACGGCAGGTCGCCCCAGCACCTGTCCGTCCTGGACGTCACTGGATCGGGTAGCCCCGCAGCCGCGCCTCGTCCCGGCATTGCAACTGCGGGGGTGGGGCGTTCGCATCTCGGTGCCACCAGACCAGTGCGCTGCCCCTCGGCACCGCAGTGCGGGGCGTCCCTCACGCGGAGGTGTCACGGCAGCATCGGGGGGCGTGGCTGTCAGCGGCAATCTCCACTGCCCGCTCGTCCAACACCGCAGGCTCCAGCGGGCCGTTGTCGCCCTCGCCCGCCGACGCGTCAACGTCATGTGGGCCCTGATTCGTGACCGGTGGTGCCACGTCGTGGCGCCACCGGTCACGACGGACGCTTGACAACAGCATGAGGAGGCCAGGGCGCAGCGGCCCTCATGGCGGCGGAGAGGTCGCCACGCGTGTCACGCCGTATGGGTCCGGGCGTGCCGACGGCCGCAACGGCTCATGCTCCAATGATCATTCGGTCGAAGTAGAGGGTGACCGTTTCCTCGCCGCCGCCCTCCGCCACGCGAATAACCCGGGCGCCCTCCATGACCCACTGCCTCTGGAGAACTCCGTTCCAGTTGCGCCCGTCGATGTGGACCCGCTTGGCGGGGCCAGTGCCACCGTTGCGGAGGCACTCGTCGATCCACCCGTTGAAGAGGTGGCTGGTGAACTCCTTGCGTTTCATCGTTATCTCGTGGTCGGTCAAACCTATGACGCTCGCGATGTCCTCTGCGTAGGCGTCGTCGATGAAGACACCCAAGGACGCTATGTCCTCCGCCATTGACGCGGTTGTCGGCGTGTGCGCTGAGGAGGTGGGAGCCGCGGAAGCTGCGGGGGTGCCGAGCGTGCCGATCGCCAGGACACCGACGGTGACAAGGGCGGCGGTGGTACTGGCCGAGCGCATCGCACGCCGACGGTGGGTGTTCTTGAACATGTACTTGTCTCCCCTTTGTCGGATGACCATCGCCACGGGGACGGTCATGGACCCGCGCGCCCGCACTCACAGGCAGGACCGCAGCGTGCTCCAGGGCGCGGCCTTGACGATTCAGAGCCTGCGGATCCGTCCCGCAGGCCAGGAACGCAGGAGAAATTGGGATGCTGGAACGGAGGAACGCCTCTTGAACTGCGGAAACTTGTACGCCCTGGAACGCGTGACTGGAATGCGCGGACTACAGGTCCTTGGTCTGAACGTGCTGTTGACCCGGTCTCGCCGAATGGGCCCGCTTCGGCCACGGTCGGCCATCGTGGTCCTGGGCGGCGAACACGGCGGCAAGGCCCTCCTCACAGAACCCATGCAGGGGCAGACGCCGCTCTGACCGACCATCGCCCGCTCAGCCGTATCACGCCATGGCCGGCTGCGCCCTTGGACCCGTGGGACCACCCGCAGCCTCACCCAGCGCCGGCGCGCGGCCCGGACCACGACGACCAAGGCCAAGGCCCGCGCAGAAGCGGCTGCCGCTCGTCGCCGACCAACAGCCCCCGCAGCCCCGGCCGCGCAGCGCCTTCGGCGGCTCGGGCGACCGCGCGGACCCGAACGGGTTGTGCTGTCCGTCCGCATGATGGTGGAGACCGACGCCCGGTTCACCTCGCCTGCGAACAGGCCGGGCAAACGCCGCAGTACCTCGTCGAGGACGCCCTTGCGAGGCACCGTCGTGGCTGGCACGGCTGTACCAGGGTGACGGGACGGCAGGACGGTTTTCGACGGGCCTGGAGATGGCCGGACGACAGCGCAGGGCTGGAATACTGGCCGCTGTCCGGGGCGAGAGGGTCGGCGACGGACACCGAACTGCGCCGGGCACCACGTCCGCAGCTACCGAGGAGCACACCACATGCACCGCAAATCCGTCCGCAGGACCGTTACCGCCACCGCCGTCGGACTGGCCGCCACCGTCGCGCTCACAGCATGCCAGGCGAGCGGCTCCTCGGACTCGAACGGCAAGGGCGGTTCCTCCTCGACCGCGGCACCGTCCTCGGACTCGTCCAGCGGGTCGTCGGCCAACTCCTCCAGCGGGTCCGGATCGTCGTCCGGGAATGGCTCGCACACCTCCTCGACGTCCTCGAAGGCGTCGACGTGCCGCACCTCGAATCTGCGCATCACGGCGACGAACCAGGGCGAGGCCCGCCAGGGTCTGGGCTCGATCCTCATCACGTTCACGAACACCGGCAGCAGCTGCCGGATGTACGGGTTCCCGGGCGTCGACCTGAAGACCAACTACGGCACACAGTCGGTGGACCGCAACAAGCAGGAAGTGGGGACGCCGTTCACCCTCAAGGCGGGGAAGAGGGCCACCGCCAACGTCGTCTACCCGATCAACAACACCGGCGGCTCGGGCGTCCAGGGCACCGCCCTCGTGGTCACCCCTCCGAATGAGACGCACCACGTCACCGTCCCGGTCGGCGTCAGCCTGCCGGTGAGCGACACAGACAAGGGGCACCTGGAAGTCACCCCGGTCTTCGAAGAGCACTGACAGACCGCAGCAAGACCGTCCGCGGCGCCGCTGCCAGGGGCGGGTGAGGTGAGGCGGCGGTGGCAGACGAGGGTTGCGGCCATGCCGACGAAGGCGAGGAAGTGCTCGGGCTTGCGTTCGTAGCGGAACCAGCGGACGGCTGACCCGCGGGCAGGTGCTGTGCCCGACGCTGGAGCCCTCCGGCGAGGAGAACCGCTGAGAGCCTTGGCCGTGCGACCTGAACCGCGGACACGACACGCCGCACCGCAACGTGGAGATGCGGGACCCTGGGGCGGCGACGCGGTGGTGCTCTGCGAGGCCTGGGGCGGGGGAGCGCCCGGTGATCCGCTCGGCTCTTGCTCCCTGCCCGCAGGCCACCCGCCGCGTGCGGCGGATACGGTCGGTGGCCGGCATCGCCCCTACCCTTGGCCCTAACGCCACCGGACCGCCGTCCGGTGGCCGGCACCGCACAGAGGTGCCGAAGACTGGAGGCAATTTCGTGCTGATTGCTCAGCGTCCCTCGTTGACCGAAGAGATCGTGGAGGACTGTCGTTCCCGGTTCGTGATCGAGCCGTTGGAGCCGGGCTTCGGTTACACCCTCGGCAACTCCCTGCGCCGGACCCTGCTCTCCTCGATCCCGGGTGCGGCGGTCACGTCCATCCGTATCGACGGTGTGCTGCACGAGTTCACCACCGTGCCCGGCGTCAAGGAAGACGTCACCGACCTGATCCTCAACATCAAGCAGCTGGTCGTCTCCTCGGAGCACGACGAGCCGGTCGTGATGTACCTGCGCAAGCAGGGTCCGGGTCTGGTCACCGCCGCCGACATCGCGCCGCCGGCCGGTGTCGAGGTGCACAACCCCGACCTGGTCCTGGCCACGGTCAACGGCAAGGGCAAGCTGGAGATGGAGCTGACCGTCGAGCGCGGTCGCGGCTACGTCTCCGCCGTGCAGAACAAGCAGGTCGGCCAGGAGATCGGCCGGATCCCGGTCGACTCCATCTACAGCCCCGTGCTGAAGGTCACCTACAAGGTCGAGGCGACCCGTGTCGAGCAGCGCACCGACTTCGACAAGCTGATCGTCGACGTCGAGACCAAGCAGGCGATGCGTCCGCGTGACGCCATGGCCTCGGCCGGCAAGACCCTGGTGGAGCTGTTCGGTCTCGCCCGCGAGCTGAACATCGACGCCGAGGGCATCGACATGGGCCCGTCCCCGACGGACGCCGCGCTCGCCGCCGACCTGGCGGTGCCCGTCGAGGAGTTGGAGCTCACGGTCCGCTCCTACAACTGCCTCAAGCGTGAGGGCATCCACTCCGTGGGTGAGCTCGTGGCGCGCTCCGAGGCCGACCTCCTCGACGTCCGCAACTTCGGTGCGAAGTCGATCGACGAGGTCAAGGCGAAGCTGGCCGGCATGGGCCTCACTCTCAGGGACAGCCCGCCCGGATTCGACCCGACCACTGCCGCCGGCGCCTTCGACACAGGCGACGACACCGGCTTCGCCCAACCCGAGCAGTACTAAACCGCCGCACTCCCTGGTCCCGGCGACGGACCGCCCTTGGCCGGCCGCCTTCCACCGCAGCTGGCAGGCGCCGAGCAGGACGCCGCCGGGGCGGCGCTGTTGCCGACGTCGGACTGCTGGCGGTGCCGGCGCCGTCGGTCGGGGCGCCGGCCGGCTGGCCGGGTCGTTGGCGCCGGCGCTCGCCCCGTTGAGGGTGCGCTGGTGTGAGGCGGCCGCGGGGCCCTGGTGCGCACCGTGCACGGCGCTGCCGACGGCGCGTCGTTTTGCTGGGACTGCGCGGTGCGCGGTGCGTTGGCGGACCTGCTGCGCCGGAACGTCGCGGCAACCGCGGCCGCCAGGCGGCACGTGGTCTTCGTCGTCGACCTGGAGGAGGTCCGCCAACGCACCGCGTCCACCTTCCACGGTCGGCTGTTGGCCCGTGCGGTCCTCGACCTTGCTGTGGAAGACGCGGCGGCGCTGCGCGCGGGCGAGCTGCTGGTGCCCCGGCTGCACCGCGACGACGGTCCGGCGGAGAGCGACGACGGCTCGGCCGCCCGCACACCCGATCCCGACGGTACCGTGCTGATCACCGGTGGACTCGGGTCGCTGGGCCGCACGCTGGCCCGGCATCTGGCAAGCCGGGGCGCCCGCAGGCTGCTGCTCCTCTCCCGCCGTGGCGCGGAGAGCCCCGGCGCCGCGGAACTGGTCGCCGAACTCGGCGAGCTCGGCGCGCACGTCGAGCTGGCGCGCGGCGACGTCGCCCGGCGGGACGACGTGGCCCGGGTGCTGGCCGAGGTGCCCGCGGCACATCCGCTCACCGCCGTGGTCCATGCGGCCGGTGTGCTGGACGACGGCATGGTGGAGTCGCTGACCGATGGGCAAGTGGAGAACGTGCTGGCGCCGAAGGTCGACGGAGCCTGGCACCTGCACGAGTTGACCCGGGAGCTCGATCTCGTCGGGTTCACGTGTTTCTCCTCCGCCGCCGGCGTGTTCGGCACCGCGGGCCAGGGGGCTTACGCCGCGGCGAACGCCTTCCTGGACGCACTCATGAACCAGCGGGCCGCCGCCGGGCTCCCGGCCCGCTCGCTGGGCTGGGGCCTGTGGGCGCCGGACAGCGGGGCCGGCACGACCGACGGGATGGGCGGCGGGCTGGGCGCCGCGGACCGGGCCCGCATGGACCGCACCGGGATCCGCGCGCTGACCGTCGAGCAGGGCCTGGCCCTCTGGGACACCGCGACCAGCTCGGACAGGGTCCACCTGGTGCCCATCGGGCTGGATCTGGTCACCGTGGCCGGTCTGGGAGAGGAGGGCATTCCGCCGTTGCTGCGCGATCTGGTCCGCCCGGCCCGCCGCCGGCGCTCCGCGCGGTCCGCCGCGCCCGCCGAGTCCCCGGCGGACCTGGCCCGCAGGCTGGGCAGACTGAGCCCCGCCGAACGGGACCGGCAGCTCCTCAACCTGGTGCTCGGGCAAATCGCGGCCGTGCTCGGCTACCCGTCCGCGGACGGGGTGCCCGCGGACGGTCCGTTCGGAGACCTCGGATTCGACTCACTGAGTTCGGTCGAGCTGCGCAACCGGCTCAACACCGCCACGGGTCTGAACCTGCCCGCCAGCTTGGTGTTCGACCACCCCACTCCGGCCGTCCTCGCCGCGCACCTCGGTACGGAGGTCGCGCCGGATGCCGCCGGCGCGGAGGAACCGGCGGACGGCCCTGCCGAGCGCGGCCCGGATCAGCTCTCCGGACTCGCGCAGGCGGTCGAGGAGGCGCTGGCCGGCGAGAACGCGCAGCGCGACGCGCTGCGCGGTCAACTGCGGGCGGCGCTGCGCGCGCTGGACGGTGAGCCGGGGCTCGGGGTGGACGAGCTGAGCTCGGCCTCCGTGGACCAGCTCTACGCCTTCGTGGACCGGGAGCTCGGCGATGCGTGAACCAGCAGCCGGGGCCGCCCGGCCGACCGGAGAGGAATCGAAAGCTGTGGGCGAGGATCCGAAGCTCGTCAAGTACTTCCAGCGGGTCACCGCGGAACTCCAGCGCACCCGGGAGCGGTTGCGGGAGCTGGAGAACCCCGCCGACGACCCGGTGGCCGTGGTCGGCATGGGCTGCCGGTTCGGCGGTGGGGTCGGCTCGCCGGAGGAGCTGTGGGAACTGCTCGCCGCCGAGCGGGACGTGATCACCGGGTTCCCGGCCGACCGCGGCTGGACCGAAGAGCAGATCTACCACCCGGAACCGGGCACGCCGGGCCGCTCCTACGTCCGGCACGGTGCCTTCCTCGACGACGCGGCCGACTTCGATTCCGAGTTCTTCGGCATTTCGCCGCGCGAGGCGCTCAGCATGGACCCGCAGCAGCGGATCGCGCTGGAGGTCACCTGGCAGGCGCTGGAGTCCGCCGGTATCGATCCGGCCGGGCTGCGCGGCAGCCGCACCGGCGTGTTCCTCGGACTGTCCAACGCGGACTACGCCACGGCGGTCCGCGAGATGCCCGAGGACATGCTGGGCCAGCTCTCCATCGGCAACGCGGGCAGCGTGACCTCCGGTCGGCTGGCCTACGTGTTCGGCCTGCAGGGGCCCGTGCTCACGGTGGACACCGCCTGTTCCTCGTCCCTGGTCGGGATCCACCTGGCCGTGCAGTCGCTGCGCGCGGGCGAGTGCACCCTGGCGCTCGCGGGCGGGGTGACCGTCCTGTCCAGCCCGCTGCTGTTCATCGACTACGCCCGGCAACGCGCCTTGGCGCCGGACGGGCGGTGCAAGCCCTTCTCCATGGCCGCCGACGGCACCGCGTGGGGCGAGGGCGCCGGGATGCTGGTGCTGGAGAAGCTTTCCGACGCACGTCGCAACCACCACCCGGTGCTCGCGCTGCTGCGCGGATCGGCGATCAACTCCGATGGCACCTCCTCCGGGCTGACCGCCCCGAACGGAACCGCGCAGCAGCAGGTGATCGCCGACGCGCTCGCTTCGGCCGGCCTGTCGCCCGCGGACGTGGACGCGGTGGAGGCGCACGGCACGGGTACCGCGCTCGGCGACCCGATCGAGGCGCAGGCGCTGTTGGCCGGGTACGGCCGCCACCGCGGCGACCGGCCGCCGCTGCTGATCGGCGCGGTGAAGTCGAACCTCGCCCACACCCAGGCCGCAGCCGGAGTCGCCGGCGTGGTGAAGATGGTGCTGGCCATGCGGCACAGCACGCTGCCCAAGACCCTGAACATCGGCACGGCGACCCCCCCCCGGGTCGACTGGGCGCAGGGCGGGATCGAACTGCTCACCAGCGCAGTCCCGTGGCCGCGCGACGGGCGCCCCCGACGGGCGGGGGTGTCCGCGTTCGGAGTCGGCGGTACCAATGCGCACGTGATCCTGGAGGACCCGGAGCCCGACCCGGACACCGAGCCCGGCGACCGGGCCGTCCCGCCACTGCTGGCCTGGACCCTGTCGGGCAGGACCGAACAGGCGCTGTCCGCGCAGGCGGCCGCGCTGCACGAGTACCTCGACCGGGCGCGCCCGGATCTGCTGGACCTGTCGTGGTCGCTGGCCACCACCCGGGCGCACCTGCCGCACCGCGCGGTGGTGTTCGGCTCCCGCCCGGCCGACCTCGCCGCGGGCCTGACCGCGCTGAGCACGGGCCGGAACGACACCAAGAGCGCCACGGCGGTGGTCTCCGGCACCGCCGTGCGGAACGGCACCACCGCGTTCGTGTACCCACACGAGTGCACCCCGGCCGTGGTGCGCGCGTTGGCCACGCAGTACGCCCAGGCCGAGCCGTTCGCCGAGCACCTCTCCGCATGTGCGGCCACGCTGGCCGAGCTGGTCGGCTGGTCTCTGACGGACGTGCTTCGCGGCGACCCGGACGTGCCACCACTGGACCGCCCGGACGTGTTGGCCCCGGCCGCGCTGGCCGTGCTGACCGGCGTGACACGAACGTGGTGCGCGTCCGGGGTGCGCCCGGCGGCGTTGGCGGGACACGGATCCGGCCGGCTGGCCGCGTCCTGGGCGGTCGGGTGGCTGTCCCTGTCCTCGGCGCTGCGGATCGCGGCCGGGTGTCCCGCGGGCGTTGAACCCGACGTCGTGGATGTCCCGCCCCCCCCGCGCCCGGTGTGCCGGTGCTGTGCGGGGACACCGGCCGTTGGCTGCGGGACCGTCCGGCCGAGGACGACTACCGCACGGTGCCGGCTGCCGAATCCGGCCTGGCTGCCCGCGAGTTGCGGGCCGACGGTCATCGACTGCTGGTCGTGTTCGGTGGGGACACCGCGGGCACGGCCGCCGCGCTGTCCGACGGTGCCGCCGTGCTGGCCGTGCCGGAGGAGACGGAGAGCGCGGTGACCGGTTCAGCGGCGATCGTGCGCGCACTGGGCCGCGCGCACGTGATGGGCGCGGCGGTGGACTGGCGTGTCGTCCTGGCCGGCGCCGGTGCACGGCGTATCCCGTTGCCCGGCTACGCCTTCCAGCGCAGCCGGTACTGGATCGAGCGCGAGTGGTCCATGCCGCTGCTGATCTCCGACGACCCCGGGACGCGCGAGCCCGATCGGCGCTCGCCCGCGGCTCTGCTGTGGGCACTGCCCGAGCAGGAGCGCAACGGCCACGTCGAGACGCTGGTTCGTGAGTGCCTGAACCGGGCGCTGGGCAACGGACCGGATGACCAGGTCGACGCCGAGGACACGTTCCGCGATCTCGGGATGGACTCGATGAGCGCGGAGGATCTGCGCTATCAACTCACCACCGGTGCCGGTGTGGAGATCGAACTCGCCGACGTGCTGAACTATCCCACGGTGGTCGATCTCACCGAGCGTGTGCTGGAAAAGCTCGCCGCCCGCGCCGAGGAGGGCACGCTCGACGAGATCGCGGGGACCGCCCGGTCCGGGGACGAGGTCCCGGAATCCGGCACCGGGCCGGTGGACCCGGCGCCCGAGAACGCCGACGAAAGCGACGGCAGCCTGGCCTCGTTCTACATCCGGGCGATCCGCACCGGCCGGATCAACGTCGCCCTCCGCCTGGCCCGCGCGGCCTCCGAGACCCGCGACACGTTCGACCAGGACGATCCGCGCGATCTCGCCGAACTGCGCCAGGTGGGGTCGGGCGCGGGTGGCCCCACGATCGTCGGCCTCACCCCGCCGATCTTCCCCAACCTGGACCTGCCCTACTCCTACCTGCACACCGGGCTGGACCCCGCGTCCGACGTGTGGTCGCTGTGGTCGCCCGGATTCGCGGGTGAGGCTCCGCTGCCCGCCGACCGTGCCGCCCTGATGCGGATGCTGGCGAAACCGCTGCGCCGTGAGCTGGCCGGCACCCCGTTGATCATCGCGGGCTACTCCTCGGGCGGCTGGCTGGCGCACGACCTGGCCGCGCACCTGGAGCAGACCGGCGTCCCCGTCACCGCGCTGATGCTGCTGGACTCGTACCTGCCGGAGGAGGAGATGGACCAGACCGAGACCCGCACCGAGTTCATGCGCGAGCAGATCCGACGACGTGACCTCATGGGCATGTCGCTCGACCATCCGGACCGGACAGTGACCACCAGCGGCCAGATCGCGGCGATGGGCGGCTACAGCAGGATCTTCAGCGGATGGCGGCCCGGCCCGCTGGAGGCGCCGATCCTGCACCTGCTCGCCAGCGAGGTCGTCGCGGGTGTGCCCACCAGCTCGGAGGACCACCCGTTCCCGGCCGAACTGGCGCACCGCGTGCGCAGGCTGCCCGGCGATCACTTCACCATCCTGTCCCAGCACGCCGACCTGATCTCAGCGAACCTGCACGACTGGCTGACGGAGGTGCAGCCCGCATGACGAACGTTCCCGATCTTCCCGACGCCGCAGAGGCACTGGAGCACTTCCCCTTCGACGACGGCCGCGGCATCGAGGTCAACGAGCGGTTCCGGGAGCTGCGGCAGCGCAAGGGGCTGCTCCGGGTGCGGCTCGCCTACGGTGAACCCACCTGGCTGGTCACCCGCTACGCGGACGTCCGGCTCGTGCTGGGCGATGCGCGGTTCAGCCGCGCGATGTCGGTCGGCCGGGACTTCCCGCGCCAGGAAGAGGCGACGGACGTGTCCGGGCTGATGACCCTGGATGGCCCCGAACACACCCGGCTGCGCAAGCTGTTGTTCAAAGCCCTCAGCAGATCCCGTATGGAAGCGCAGCGCCCGACGGTGCACGCGGTGGCGGACGATGTGCTGTCGTCGGCGATGAACGCCGGGCCGGGCATGGACATCGTGGTGGACTACGCGCATCGGATAGGCGCGCTGACCTTCTGCGACCTGCTCGGCGTGCCGGCCTCGGACCGGGAGGCGGTCGAGTCGACCTGCGCGGCGCTGCTCCCCAACAGCGGCGTCGGCCCCGAGGACAGGATGCGGCGCTTCGGTGCCCTGCGCACCTGCACCGAGCAGCTCCTCGCCGAGCGTCGGGCCCGCCCCCGCGACGACCTGATGTCGGCGATGATCCAGGCCCGGGACGAGGAGGACCGGCTCACCGACACCGAGCTGATCGACCTGGTCTTCACCCTGCTGCTGACCGGGTTCGAGACGATCATCACCCAGATTCCGAACTGCGTCTACGTTCTCACGCGGGGCGACCGTGTGCTCTGGAACCGGCTGCGTGCGAATCCGGCCGAGCTGCCGGCGGCGGTCGAGGAGCTGCTGCGCAACAACGCCTCCGCCGGTGCCGGCATGTTCGTCCGCTATGCGCGGGAGGATGTCAACGTCGGCGGCACGCTGGTGCGCGCGGGCGAAGCCCTCACCGTCGTCAACGAGTCGGCCAACCACGACCCGGCCCGATTCGAGGACCCCGACGCGATCGACTTCACCCGGCCACCCGGTGGACACCTCAGCTTCGGTCATGGCGCGCACCACTGCGCCGGCGCCCAGCTCGGGCGCATCGACCTCCAGGAGGGACTGCGGGTGCTGCTCACCAGGACCCCGGAGCTGACCGTCCGCGACATCACGTGGAGGGAACGGCCGCACATCCGGGGGGCGGTGGCGATGCGCGCGACCTGGCAGGGCGGCCCGGAATGACCGCCACCGGCACGGGGGCCTGCCGGCTTCCGGTGCCGGTGGCAGGTCGGCTGGATCCGGCGCGGCTGAGACTTTGACGCTCGGAGGGGGCTTGTTGTAGGTGTCGGTAGGGCGTACAGACTCGGCGTGTGTTTGTACTGGTCAGGACCTGTTTGTGTGGGTCGGCGGGTGGGGTTGCCGACGGCGGGGGCGGTGGTGGGTTTCGGCAAAGCGGTCGTGATGGCTTCGAGTGATGCCTTGGTGATGCGCTCGGTGCCGTCGCAGATGGCAGTGATGGTGCACCTCGATGCCGGCTACGACTCGGCCACGTCACGCGCCCTGCTCGACGAACGGGGGCTGCATGGTCGGATCGCCCGCAAGGGGACCAAGGCGCCAGTCCAGGCCACCCGGCGGTGGCACACACGCCCCACCGCCGGCCATGACCGACCACCTAGCTGAGCGACCTCTTAGCGGAACGCGTCGGCGTGGTCCGCCACCCAGGCGCGGAAAGGACGGGGCGGGTATCCCGTGATGTGTTCGAGGTCCGGAGATGGAAGCTCGGGCTCGATGACCTGCAAGGCCATGGTGGCGAGCACGGCGTCGGCCAGCTCACGCGGCCATGTGCGGAGCATCATCCGCCGGGCCTCCTCCAGCGGGGTCTCCTCGTAGCGCACCGGGCGGCCGATCACCGCGCCGATCGTCTCCGCTCGCTGTTCGTGCGTCAGCGGCTCAGAGCCCGTCAGGAAGTACGAGGCCCCGTCATGGCCTTCGTCCAGGAGCGTACGGACGACGGCCTCGGCGACGTCGCGGTCGTCGATCAGTGGCCGGGCAGCTTTGGCATACGGGCCGCGTACGACGCCTTCGGAGCGAATCGCCTCGGCCCAGCGCAGCGTCATATGAGCTGGCATGCACGGGCGCAGGATTGTCCAGGGCACCCCCGAGCCGCGCACCCGGTCCTCCAGTGCGCGGTGGAAGTCCGCATGGGGGGCGTTGTGGGTGGTGGCGGGGGCGCCCTCACGCAGGCCGTGCGACGAGCTGAGCACAATCCGCCCGGAGTGTTCGGCCAGGGCCTCCACGACGGCCGGCACGTTCTGGGGAGCGGTGAAGCGACCGGCCGCACGGTCGTAGGGCCAGGGCAGGAATGCGGCCCGCACGCCGCCGAGCTCGTTCAGGCGGGCTGCCAGCCCGTCCGGGTCGGTCACCTCGCCGGTGACCGGCTCGACGGAGTCGGGAAGGGAGCTGAGGATGTGCTGTGCCAGCTCGCTTCCAAGGGCGTCCGGGAACAGCAGTACGTGGCGCTGAGTCATGATCAGAACCCTAGGATCTGAACCTTGGTTGAGGTCAACGCCGGGATGCCAGAGTGACATCCGGGACCCGGGTGCGTCTGAGATCTGCGAATCCGCGAGCACTGTCGGCGGTCCTACCCGACTGAACACGGGTTTCGTTCAGGAGCGGCCAGGTGGGCGGGATCTGCGGCCTTCTGCGTCCGGGCGGATCTCATAGCGGTTCGGTCAGCCATGACGGCAGCACAGGCACAGGTCCCCCCGGTGATCACAGAGCGCTGCAACTCCATGATCACAGAATCCGGGCCCGTCCCATCTGCTGGCCGGCCCCACCCGCCCCTGTCTGCGCGACTTCTAAGCGGCTGGTACTCGGCGGGCAGGAACCTCGAAGACGAGTTCGAGACCATCCTCTTCATCCCACTGCTCTCCGACCTCGACGAAGCCGAAGCCCGAGATCGTGCCCAGGGATGCGACGTTGTCGGGGCTGATCGCCGCCCGCACGGTTGTGACTGCGGGTTCGGCTGCTGCCGGGCGGAGCAACTCGATCAGCGCGGATCGGGCGTATCCCTGGCGACGGAAGTCGGGAGCGACGGAGTAGCCGATCTCGACCCTGCCGACCTCATCGGGCGGTCCGTGGAACCCGGCATGTCCGACGACGAGACCCTTGTCGCCGACGACCGCTTGCCGCACCATCCACCGTGCCTGGCCGGGATCGGCGGCCATCTGGTCGAGCCGGAACTGCCACAGCCACCGTGCTCCGTCGGTCACGAAGTACTCGGTCAGCGAAACCCGGGCGCGCACTCGCGCTGCTCGCCGCACACACGAAGTACGCCCGCACCCTGTTGGACGCAAGCCGTCCCGAGCGTGGCCTGGCCGCGGACGCGGGAGTGCCTTCTTCTTCCGGGCGCCGCCTTTGACTGTCGCAGCACGCTCCACGCGCAATTCGACGGATGGGCCGCTCGCTCCGACTCACTGGTTGTGGCCCAGTCGCGTCGCACCGCGTTTGCCGGATACGAGCCCTTGCTCGTCCTTCAACACCAGTCTGCTCGCCCCCGGCGACGCGCGCCGCTGACCTCTCGGTCACCGGTGTGCCCTACCGTGGAACCACACCACGGCCAGACGCGTACCGCCGTCCGCCGCCGCCCCGAGCGCCCACGCCGCGAGGGGCGACCTGCGGCAGATCTGCTGCGGGCGACCGTCGACACCGTGCTACGGGGCGATCCGCTCAGCCGACCCCGGCACCGACGGCGCAGGACTCCGGGCGGTCATTGCGACGGCCCGCGATGATGATCAGGAGGTGGGCTCGTGACCGGGGCAGACGGCCGGGTGGCATTGGTGACAGGGGCCAGCAGCGGAATCGGTGCGGCCACCGCGGGGCTCCTTGCCGCGCGAGGGATGCGCGTGGTGGTCAACTACCTGCGCAACACCAAGGCGGCCGACGAGGTCGTGGCGGACATCGAGGCCGCAGGCGGGCAGGCCATGGCCGTGCAGGCCGACGTGCGCGAGGCAGCGGCCGTCGAGAGCATGATCGAACAGGTCCAGGCGGCGTGGGGCGGCATCGACGTGCTCGTGCACAACGCGCTGATCCCGTATGCGGTCAAGTCGTTCCAGGACATGACGTGGGAGGAGCTGGGCGGCAAGATCGACGCCGAGATGCACGCGGCGTTCGCGGTCACCAAGGCCGTCCTGCCCGCCATGAGCGAACAGGGCTGGGGACGCATCGTCTACATCAGCACCGGCCTCAGCCGCCGACCCCGGGCGGGCATGATCGCACTGGGCGCGGCCAAGGCCGCCCTGGAGCAGTTCGCCCGTTACCTCGCCCAGGAACTGGGCCCGCAGGGCATCACGGTCAACATCGTCGCAGGCGGCCCGGTGGAGGACACCCGCATGGGATCCGCGCTCGACGAGAAGATCAAGCAGCGGCAGGTGGCCCTCACCCCTGTGGGCCGCCTGGCACGCCCGGCCGACGTCGCCCAGGCGGTCGCCTTCTACGCCGGCGAGGACAACTCCTTCATGACCGGCACCACAGCCGCGGTCAACGGCGGAATGTTGATGGACTGACAGCCCGACCGGTATCCACCGCACCGTCACCTCAGCACCGTACGCCGCGCCGTCCCGCGCCCGTGCAGGACGGCGCGGCGATGACAGGATCGAGGAACAGCTTCATGTACAGGATCGATCTTGCCTACGTCGGGCGGGGCCTGCACGAGGAACTGGCCGCCTACATCGCCGACCAGCAGGACTACTACGCCGACGAGGGCGTCCACGTCGCCCTGCGCGACGGCTGCACCTGGGACATCGAACGGCTGCGCCGCTGCGCCACCATCGGACTGGGCCGGGCACTGCTCTCCCGCCTGACCGACGGCATCCCGTGGGTCGCCCTCAACGTCAACACCCACCACCCGCTGTTCTGGTTCCTCGCCCGCCCCGGCCTGACCTCCCTGACCGACCTGGCCGGCCAACGACTCGCGGTACACGCCCCCCACAGCCCACCCGGGTGCTTCGCCCGGATCGTACTGCGCAAGGCCGGCCTCGACCCCGACCGCGACGTCGACACCGTCGTCCGCTCTCCCGGCGACTACAGCATGGACCTGCGCCGACTGCGCGAGGGCAAGATCGACGCCGCCTACGTCGGCAGCACCATGGCGCCCGAGGCAGTCGCCGCCGAGCAGGGCTGGCAGGTGCCGGCCTGGGTCGGCGACCACTTCCAGATCCCCACCGTGGGCGTGGCCGTCGACCCCACCTACATCGACCCGGACGACCCCGCGGTCCGGGCCGTCGTACGAGCCCACCGGCGCGCCCTGCAGGTGATCCACAACGACCCCGACACCACCGTGCGGCACATGCGGACGTTCCTGGGCGGACAGACCGAGGACGAAGTCCGAGCCCACTACGAGACGTTCATCGCGCCGTACTTCACCACCGACGGCCAAGCCGACCTCGCGGTCGGCGACAGCGCGATCATCGAGGTCGCCGCCGAACTCGATGTCCCCACCACCGTCACGGCAGCCGAGTTCTACCGCACCGCCACAGCCTAGAAGCCCGGCGACGCCGCGCTGCCAAAGCGCGGGCAGTACCTCAAGACCACCCACGCAGAGACCCCGCGGCCGCTCGTCGGCCAGGAGCTGGAGGCGGCTGTGCGGCCCCGAGTCGACACTCGGGCCGCGCCACACCCACCCGACAGAAACACTCGTTTGCAAAAGCCCGGAGCCCGCGTCAGCAAGCTGTCACAGCCTCATGAACGATCGAAGCCAGCCCTGGGTCAGGCCCTGCCGATCTCCCTGCCCGGCATCGGCTCAGCGAGTGCTGTCCGCCATTCAGGCGCACCGAAGGCGTCCGCGAAGTACTGCGTCTCGTGCACCACATGCCCGTGGGCAAATTCCATAATGCTCACTGAGTAGGTGGGCACCCCGTCGTAGGTGATGACACACTCGCTCACCCACAGATCCCCGCCGCCAACGATCCGGTGGATGGTGAAGTGCCGACTGGCAGGGTGCCCGCCACGTTGCGCCGAAATCGTCGCGCGGCCCCGGAATCGTTCACCTGACTGGGGGTAGTCCAGGATCGCGTCCGCAGCGTAGATGGCGTGCTCGGCTTCGGTATCCCCACGTTCCGACGCCCGCCAGTGTTCCTCGACTGCGGCCCTGGTCCGGATGTCAGCATCCATCGCACTGTCCCCTCTGTAGGCGGCCGGAGCGATCCGGGGGACCGGGGAACGCTTCGAGGCTCCCCAGGACGCCGGGCCGTTGAACGTAATGAGCAACGGTGACAGCGTAGATCGCCGAGGCAGCCACTCAGCTTTGGTGAGGCCGAGCGAGAACTGGCCCAGCGGACTCTGGAGGAACGGGAAGCCGACGTTGCCGGCCCTGGCGGCCGCATCTGGCCCAGCAGGGCCATTGCACTGCTGGTACGGAACGGCTGGTTACTCCGGCGGTAAGAAGGTTGCACCCGCCATGGCCTCCTACGACGGCAAACTCCACGCCGTCTACCCCTCCGCCGAGGGCACCGACAATCTGCGGCACACCACCTGGACCAAGGACGGCGGCTGGACCGAGCCCAAGGACCTTGTCGGCCACGAATCCAAGCGCACCCCCGCCCTGCTGACCTTCAAGGACGGCCCTGCCGGCTCCCAGCGCGAGGCCCTGCTGCTCGTCCACCGCGGTGTGGCTTTGTACGTGAGAACGGGTTCTGGCTCAACTTGTG
>NZ_NNBP01000054.1 GCF_002803155.1 Streptomyces sp. CB02959 | reverse complement strand
ACCGACCGCCCGCGCCGCGAACACCAGGTTCTCCAACGCCAACGCGTCCTGCTCCGCCGCACCGACACCCTCGACGCGGTTGCCGTACAGGGCGTTGAAGGTGGTGCACCCCAGCGACGTCGCGAACTCGATCGCCACCGGCACATTCGCCCTGAACTTCTCCGACTCCGCCCCCGGAACCGACAGCGCACCGCGGTCCGGACCCGGCAACTGCCCGGCATAGAAGTTCAGCCCCGTCAGCTGCGTGCCCGCATCCCGCAGGGCATCGCGCAGCGCGTCCAGCTCGGACCGCTCCGGGGTCGGGGCGTCCACCCACGGCCACCACAGCTCCACCGCCGTGAAGCCCGCCGCCCGCGCGGCAGCCGGCCGCTCCAACAACGGAAGCTCGGTGAACAGGATCGACAGATTGACGTTGAAGCGCGTGTCCGTGAAACCCATAGGGCCCGGCGCTCCTTCCGGATAGCGGAACTTACTTTCTGCGTAACGGAACACTGCCGGGCGGGCGGGGGAACTGTCAAGGGGGGTCGTGGGCAATTTCTGGTCGGCGGCGCGATGCCCGCGTAGGTTGAACGGCGTGCGATTGAGAGTTGAGTTCACGACGGAGCCATTCGACCTGGACGAGGCGCCGGCCCATGCCGTGGTGGCACGGGAGATCGTCACCGGCGCCGAGCTGGACGCCGTCGACGTGGGTCCCTTCGGCAACACCGCGGAGGGGGATGCCGACCGGGTGCTGGGCGCGGTCGGCGCCCTGCTGCGGCAGTCCCTGGAGGCGGGCGCCACCCGGGTCTCCCTCCAGGTCAATGTGATCGCGGACGACCGGCAGGGCGGCGCCGCGGAGGACGAGGGGGACGCGACGTGACGGAGCCCGCCGACCACCCCTTCGTCCGGGCGGTCAAGCCGCTGGTGGACGCGATGGGCGGCCAGATGGTCCCGCCGGACCAGGCCAGCGGCGACGACGTCGTGCTGGCCTGGGAGGGGCAGGACCGGGTGGCCGTCCGGCTCCCTCACCTCTCGGAATCGCTCGATCACATCCTGGCCGAGTTGCAGCGCCGGCACGGCATGCCGCTTTCGGAGCTGGACCGCAAGACCAAGCAGTCGGTGGTGCGGATATTGGAGAGCCGGGGCGCGTTCTCCGTCCGGCACGGGGTGGAGACCGTCGCGGGCGCCCTCGGCGTCAGCCGCTTCACCGTTTACAACTACCTGAACAGGGAAAGCGCCGCGAAGGACGCCGACTGAGGCGAATGGGGTGCAACTCCCCGATCAACGGCCCGAGCCGCCGTCCGGAAACCCCGGGCGGCGGCTTTTGTGTTGCCGAGTTTTCAACAAAGTGTTGACGTGATGTTGCCGGGGGTCTTAGCTGTTTCCAGCCAACCAGAGCTGTCCAGCACCAGGCCACGGAGGCTTCCCGTGTCTTCGACCACGCCCCAAGGGCTTACCCGGTTCAACACCGTCGATGCCAGCGAGGCTCAGGCCGCCCTGCATGAGGTGTGCGCCAGCCGGGCTTGGGGGAGCAAGCTTCTCGCCCAGCGCCCCTACGCCACCACCGACGCCCTGTTCACCGCCAGTGACGCCGCCACGGCGGAGCTGTCCGCGGAGGACCTGGCGGAGGCGATGGCCGGGCACCCGCCCATCGGCCGACCCAAGGCGGGCGACCCCACCTCGAACCGCGAGCAGAGCGGGATGGCCGGCGCCTCCGACGATCTCAAGGCGGAGATGCTCGAACTCAACCTGGCCTACCAGGAGAAGTTCGGGCACGTTTTCCTGATCTGTGCCTCCGGCCGCACCGGGGAGCAGATGCGCGATGCGGTCCGTAACCGGATCGACAACACGCCGGAGCAGGAACGCGAGATCGTCCGTGTGGAGCTCGGCAAGATCAACCGCATCCGCCTGAACCGCATCGCAGAAGGAGACCCAGCATGAGCAGCGAGACGGCTGCACCGACGTCGGTGTCCACGCACATCCTGGACACCAGCGTGGGCCGCCCCGCGGAGGGCGTCGCCCTCACGCTCTCGGTGCGCTCCGGCAGCGGGGGTGCGTGGACCGTCCACGGTGCCGGGAAGACCGACGTCGACGGGCGCTGCAAGAACCTGCCGGCACTGCCGGAGGGCACCACCCACGTACGCATCGACTTCGAGACCGAGGCGTACTTCTCTTCACATCAGCACAGCGTCAACCAGCAAGCCGAGGAACAGCAGGACGCCCCCGCGCTACGGGACAGCGGAGCATTCTTCCCGGAGGTGGCAATCACCTTTGCCGTCAAGCCGGGCGAGCACTACCACGTACCGCTGCTGCTCAACCCGTTCGGCTACTCCGTATACCGAGGGAGCTAGCACCGACATGCCCACGATTCTCGGCCAGAACCAGTACGGCAAGGCGGAAAACCGCGTCGTCAAGATCACCCGTGACGGCGCCACCCACCACATCAAGGACCTGAACGTCTCGGTCGCGCTCTCCGGCGACCTGGAAGAGGTCCACCTCTCCGGCTCCAACGCCAACTGCCTGCCCACCGACACGACCAAGAACACCGTGTACGCCTTCGCCAAGGAGTACGGGATCGAGTCGGCCGAGCAGTTCGGCATCCACCTGGCCCGGCACTTCGTGAACAGCCAGGAGCCGATCAAGCGGGCCCGCATCCGGATCGAGGAGTACGCCTGGGAGCGTATCGAGACCGCGGACGGCAACTCCCGCTTCATCGGGGCCGAGGAGGTCAAGCACTCCTTCGTCCGGAAGGGCCAGGAGACCCGCCTGACCGAGATCACCTACGACGGTGAGAACTGGCAGGTCATCTCCGGCCTGAAGGATCTGATCGTGATGAACTCCACCAACTCGGAGTTCTGGGGGTACATCAAGGACCAGTACACGACGCTGAAGGAGGCGTACGACCGGATCCTGGCCACCCAGGTAGCCAGCCGGTGGCGCTTCAACTGGACCTCCGACGAGCAGCGGATGCCCAACTGGGAGCGTTCGTACGAGCAGGTCAAGAAGCACATGCTGCAGGCCTTCGCCGAGACCTACAGCCTGTCGCTCCAGCAGACCCTGTACCAGATGGGGTCGCGCATCATCAACAACAGGTCCGAGGTGGACGAGATCCGCTTCTCGCTCCCGAACAAGCACCACTTCCTCGTGGACCTGGAGCCCTTCGGGCTCAAGAACGACAACGAGGTCTACTACGCGGCGGACCGCCCGTACGGCCTGATCGAAGCCACTGTTCTGCGCGACGGCGTCGAAGCCCGGATCCCGATGGATCTGACGAACCTCTAGCGGCTCGACGCAACGCCGTGCCTCGCGTCCCCTCCTCACCCCGCAGCGGGGAGGGGACGCGATTTCCGAGGGGATCGACCCATGGCACAGCAAGAGCAAGCCCCGCACCACCCTGCCCCACCGGTTCACCCGGTGGACGAGAAGCCGGCCGTCAGGCGGCTCGTTCCCGCCGCGCTCCAGCACATCGCAGCGATGTACGCCGGCGTCGTCACCCCTCCGCTCATCATCGGCCAGGCCGTCGGCCTGGACACCGCGGGCCGGACCCGGCTGATCGCCGCCAGCCTGCTCATCGCCGGCCTCGCCACGCTGCTGCAGACGCTCGGCATCCGCACCTTCGTCGGCAACCGCCTCCCGTTCGTCAACGCGGCGAGCTCCGCCGGCATCACCCCGATGCTCGCCATCGCCGAGACCACCGCCAAGGGCCATCAACTCCCCGCGATCTACGGGGCAGTTATGTGTGCCGGCGTCTTCTGTCTGGCGATCGGACCGTTCTTCGGGAAACTCCTCAGGTTCTTCCCGCCGTTGGTCACCGGCGTCGTGATCACCCTCATCGGGGTCACGCTGATGCCCGTACCGGTCGGGTGGGCACAGGGCGGCGACAAACAGGCCGCCGACTTCGGCTCCATGAAGAACCTCGCGCTGGCCGGCTTCACCCTCCTGGTGGTGCTGCTCATCCAGCGGTTCACCAAGGGCTTCGTCAAGCAGATCGCGCTGCTGATCGGCCTGGTCGTCGGTACCGTCGCCGCGATCCCGTTCGGGATGGCGAGCTTCGACGGGCTGAGTTCGGCCCCGATCGCCGCACTGCCCACGCCGTTCTCCTTCGGTCCGCCGGAGTTCCAGCCCGCCGCGATCCTCTCGCTGTGCATCGTGATGCTGGTGCTGATGACGGAGTCGTCGGCCGGGATGCTGGCCCTCGGCGAGATCTGCGACCGGAAGACCACCGGCGCCACCATCACCCGCGGTCTGCGCACCGATGGCATCGCCACCCTGCTCGGCCCCGTCTTCGGCGGCTTCCCGACCAGCGCCTTCGCGCAGAACGTCGGTGTCGTCTCGCTGACCCGGGTCCGCAGCCGCTACGTCGTCGCGCTGGCCGGCGCGGTGCTGCTGGTCCTCGGTGCCTTCCCCGTCCTGGGCGCCGTGGTCTCGCTGGTACCGATGCCGGTCCTCGGTGGCGCGGGTATCGTCCTCTTCGGATCGATCGCGGTCAGTGGCATCCGCACGCTCTCCGAAGCCGGACTCGACGACAGCTCCAACATCATCCTGGTGGCCGTGTCGCTCGGCGCGGGAATCATCCCGCTTGCCGCGCCGACCTTCTACTCGGGATTCCCCGCCTGGGCGCAGACCGTGCTCGGCTCCGGGATCAGCGCCGGAGCCCTGGTCGCGGTCACGCTCAACCTGTTCTTCCACCATCTCGGCACCCGGAGCACCTCACGGGCGGCGGTACTGTCAGCCGTCTCGCCCGGCTCCGGCACTCAAATCCCGTAGGGCCATGCCGTGCCCAAACCGCCACGAAAGCACGAGGAAAGCACCATGGCAGCATCGGCAGCCCCTGACAGCGCGGTGAAGCAGCGCATCGTCATCGAGAACTGCGCCATCGCGACCGTTGACGCGCAGGACACCGAGTACGCCAGCGGTTACGTCGTGATCGCCGACAACGTCATCGAGGCACTGGGCGCGGGCGCGGCACCCAAGGGCCTGGAGAACGTCGTCCGTCGCGTCGACGGCACCGGCCATCTGGTCACTCCGGGTCTGATCAACACCCATCACCACTTCTACCAGTGGATCACCCGCGGTCTGGCCACCGACCACAACCTCTTCAACTGGCTGGTGGCGCTGTACCCGACCTGGGCCCGGATCGACGCCCAGATGCTCACGGCGGCCACCCACGGCTCGCTCGGCATGATGGTCAAGGGCGGTGTCACCACCGCCTCCGACCACCACTACGTCTTCCCCAAGGGCTCCGGGGACCTGGTCGGCGCCGAGCTGGCCGCGGTCGCCGACATCGGTGCCCGGATCACCCTGGCCCGCGGTTCGATGGACCGCAGCGTGAAGGACGGCGGCCTGCCCCCGGACTTCGCCGTCGAGACCACCGAGGGCGCCCTGATCGGCACCGAGGAGGCCATCGACAAGCACCACGACGCCTCCTTCGGCTCGATGGTGCACATCGCCGCGGCGCCCTGCTCGCCGTTCTCCATCTCCACCGAACTCCTCCGGGAGGGTGCCGCGCTCGCCCGCCGCAAGGGCGTGCGCATGCACACCCACGGCTCGGAGACGGTGGAGGAGGAGAAGTTCTGCCACGAGCTGTTCGGCATGGGCCCGACCGACTACTTCGAGTCCACCGGCTGGCTCGGCGAGGACGTGTGGATGGCGCACTGCGTCCACATGAACGACTCCGACATCGCCGCCTTCGCCCGTACGAAGACCGGCGTGGCGCACTGCCCGTCCTCCAACGCCCGCCTGGCCGCCGGTATCGCCCGCGTCCCGGACATGCTCGCGGCCGGCGTCCCGGTCGGCCTCGGCGTGGACGGCACCGCCTCCAACGAGTCCGGCGAACTCCACACCGAGCTGCGCAACGCGCTGCTCATCAACCGACTCGGCGCCCACCGCGAGGCCGCCCTCAACGCCCGCAAGGCGCTGCGGCTCGGCACCTACGGTGGCGCCCAGGTCCTCGGTCGGACCAGCGAGATCGGCTCCCTGGAGCCGGGCAAGCTCGCCGACCTGGTCCTGTGGAAGCTGGACGGACTGGGCCACTCCTCGATCGCCGACCCGGTCACCGCCCTGGTCTTCGGGCCGGCCGCCCCGGTCACGCTGTCGCTGGTCGACGGCAAGCCGGTGGTCGAGGACAACCACCTCACCAACGTCGATGAGGACGCCATCGCCCGCTCCACGCGGGCCGAGGCCCAGCGTCTGGCCCGTATCGCGGCCGAGGGCTGATCCCCCCGGACGCGGTACACCCCGAGACTCGGCCGGGAGGGACGGCTCCCGGCTGAGCTTGTGGACCCGAGCGGGGTCCGCAAGCGCCGTCACCCGGGGGTGCGGGTTCCCCCGCACCCCCGGGCCGGTCGCCCCCACACACCGCCCACGCGCCACAAGCGCGGCCATCTGCACGCTCACCAGCGCGACTTCCGGCACATCGCACCACATGGCACGCCCTCCGTGACAGGCTCGCTCCGCCGCTTCAGGCGGGGCAGAAATCGACAGGAGGCCCGCAGTGGCCGCACCTACCGGGCAGAAGTCGGAGGAGGACCGGAAGCATCCGGTCGACGAAACCCTCCCGCCCTTCAAAATGTTCACCAGCGGCCTGCAGCACGTGGCCGCCATGTACGCGGGTGTGGTGGCCCCGCCGATGATCGTGGGACCCGCCTGCGGGCTCAGTCCCACCGAGACCGCTTTCCTGATGGGGGCGAGCCTCTTCACGGCGGGCATCGCCACCCTGCTCCAGACCCTGGGCTTCTGGAAGGTCGGAGCCAAGCTCCCCTTCGTCAACGGCGTCTCCTTCGCCGGTGTCACGCCCATGGTCGCCATCGCCAAGGAGCACAGTCCGCACGACGCGCTGCCGATCATCTTCGGCGCGGTCATCGTCGCCGGCGTGTTGGGCTTCGTGCTCGCCCCCTACTTCTCCAGACTCGTCCGCTTCTTCCCACCGGTGGTCACCGGCACCGTCATCACCCTGATCGGTGTCTCGCTGCTCCCGGTCGCCTTCCGCTGGTCCCAGGGCGGCAACGACAAGGCCGCGGACTACGGTTCGCTGACGAACATCGGGATGGCCGCGGCCACCTTCCTGATCGTGCTGGTGCTGCGCCGGGTGCTGCGCGGCTTCCTCCAGCAGATCGCCATCCTGCTGGGCCTGGTCGCCGGCACGCTGATCGCGATACCGGTCGGGATCACCGACTTCTCCGCGCTCACCAAGGCGAGTCTGGTCGGCTTCCCGACGCCGTTCCACTTCGGTGCCCCGCAGTTCGACGTCGCCGCGATCATCTCGATGTGCATCGTGATGCTGGTCTGCATGACGGAGTCCACCGCCGACATGCTCGCCCTCGGCAAGATCGTGAACCGTCCGGCGGACGAGCGCACCATCGAGGGCGGCCTGCGCGCCGACACCCTGGGCACCGCCCTCAGCCCGCTGTTCAACGGCTTCGCCAACAGCGCCTTCGCCCAGAACATCGGCCTGGTCGCGATGACCAAGGTGCGCAGCCGCTTCGTGGTGGCCACCAGCGGGGCGATCCTGATCGTGCTCGGCCTGTGCCCCGTCGCCGCCTCGATCATCTCCCTGGTCCCGCTGCCCGTCCTCGGCGGCGCCGGCATCGTCCTCTTCGGCTCGGTCGCCGCCAGCGGTGTCCAGACGCTGGCCTCCGCCGCCATGGAGAAGGGGGAGAACTCGCTGATCGTCGCCGCCGCCCTCGGCATCGGGCTGATCCCGATCGCGGCGCCGGAGTTCTACCACAGCTTCCCCAAGGACCTGCTGGTCGTCCTGGACTCCGGCATCAGCACCGGCTGCCTGGTCGCCATCGTCCTCAACCTCGCCTTCAACCACTTCGGCAAGAGGGGGGATTCCGACCCCGACGCCGCGGCCGACCCGGCCCCCGACCCGCACGCCCTGGCCGACCTCGCGGAGGTTCCCAAGCAGCCCGACCGCGGACGGATGGACGACGGCGAGACCGCCGCCTCACCCGCCCACTGAGTCCCGCCCACTGAGTCCCGCCCACCGAGTCGGGCTCACCGGGTCCGGTCCACCGAGTCCGGCCCACTGAGCCCCGCGCCACCGACAACGGCCCGTACGGAAACGGCAACCGCCGCCTCCTTACGGGCCGTTGGGCGTTTCTGGGCGCTCAGCCGATGTGGTAGTCGTCCCCGTAGACCTTCCAGGCGAGCGGGGTGTGCAGGTCCAGGTTCCCGTTCTTGAGGAACACCCGCTGCTCGGTGTCGACCCGGCTGGTGTCGCTGTGCGCCTCCTCCTGCTTCATCGCCCAGACCCGGGCGTCGAGGAAGGCGTTGAGGTAGGTCTTCTCGTCGCCGCCCTGGGCCGGCGGCTTCGCCTTGGCCAGCGCCCGCTTGCGGATGTTGGAGAAGCTGGTCTTGTCGTCGCTGTCGCCGTGCATCACGATCGCGTCGTAGTACGCGAACTGCCCCAGGACGCCGATCCCGTCGGCCTTGCCCTGCTTGACCGCCGGGTTGAAGTACACCCGGTCCCGCTCGTCGTCCTGGGCCTTCCGGAAGGCCGGGTCCTGTGCGGCCTTGCGCCAGTCCTTGGGGTAGTTCGGGTCCAGGCCCGCGTGCGAGTCGCTGCCGTCGACCTTGCGCAGCGCCGGCAGGTACGGCGCCAGGACGTTGTCCGGCTTCCGCTTCGTGTACAGCTCGACGAGCTCCAGCATGTCGTGCGTACCGGAGGTGAAGCCGATGATGCCGCCGGTGTAGCCGCGGCGGTCACCGATGTCCTCGATGTACTGGTACTGGGCCTTCCAGTCCAGCGAGGAGTTCTCCGCGCTGGACACCAGCTGCATGGCGAGTTCCTTCTTCGCCGGGTCGTCCAGTCCGACGGCGGCCCGCGCGGTGTACGGGATGGTGGCGTTCGGGGCGGGCTGGGCAGTGTGGGCCGGGGGGGCCGTGCGGTCGGCCGGCGAGGCGGTGGCGGCGACCGCGGTCGCCGGGACGGCGAGCAGTGCCAGGCCGAGCGTGACACGGGTGGCGGTCCTGGCTATCGATCGGGAGCGCATGGAGTCTCCTGTCCGGAGTGGGCCGTGGGGGGGGTCCCCAATCGTTAGGAAGCTTTCCTATCAGACTCTGGAGGCGCCGTACAGCCGTTCCGCGGCCCAACATGGTGCGGCGAAGGAGGAGTTGGTCGGAGCGATCCGGGGTGGGGCCGGTTCGCGCCGGGGGCCGCTCCCGGGGTTCGCTGCCGGAGTCCGCCGCCGGTCAGTCGGTGCGGGTGCCCGCCGGGACGCCGCCCAGTAGTCCGCCCACCAGCGCGCACATTTCCTCCAGCGGGTCGAACGTCCCCTCCGGGAAGGTCAGTTGGCGCATCACCACGCCTTCCAGGTGGTCGACCAGGATCCGCCCGTGCCGTTCCGGCGCCCCGGAACCCAGTCGGCGCACCCACTCCGTGCTCCGCTCCAGCAGCGCCTGCCGGCCCCGCCCGAGCGGCGCCCGGAGCTCCGGGCGGGACGAGGACTCCAGGACCAGCGCGAACCGCGCGGCCGTACGGGCGCGGCCCGGTCCGGCGGCGTGCCGGGCGAACGCGGCCAGCGCCGCGGCCAGTTCGCCGGGGCCGCCCGGAGCCGGTTCCGTGGTTGCCGCCCGGTCGCTGTGCTCCAGGGCGAGGAGGTGCTCGGCGATGCCGTCGATGAGCGCGGCCCGGGTGCGGAAGTAGTTGGACGTGGTGCCCGGCGGTACGCCGGCGGCCCGGTCCACTGCCTGGTACGTCAGGCGCCGCGCCCCCTCGGCACCCAGGACCTCGACCGCCGCGTCCAGCACTTGCTCCCGCCGCCGCGCCACCCACCTGCCCTTACAACTCCGTTACTACGCCCATAGTAGTGCGATTCCGCCGGGGGTCGGGGCGGGCGGCTGCCGCCGAAGTCGATGGCGTGAATGCCGACGCACTGCCCGATATGCTGCATTTCGATACGGAAACTGACACTTCTTCAACGTGGGTGCCCGTGCAGCCGGGTGCCACAGAGAGGGGGCCCGCGGTGCCCCACAGATTCCACGCGTCAGGGCTGGAAGCCACCGTCGACGGACTGATGGACGACCTCTGCGCCGATCTCAAGCGGCTCGCCGCCATCCCCTCCATCGCCTTTCCCGGGTTCTCGCCCGAACCCGTCCTCCAGGCCCGCGACCTCGTCGTCCGGCTGCTGCGGGCGGCGGGCGCGACCGACATCGGCGAACTGAACCTGCCCGGCACCGCCCCGGTCGTCACCGCCACCGTCCCCCCGCCCACCCCGGACGCCCCGACCGTCCTCCTCTACGGGCACTACGACGTCCAGCCGCCGGGCGCCGAACACCTCTGGGACTCGCCGCCGTTCGAGCCCACGGACATCGAGGGCGGTATCCGCGCCCGCGGGATCGCCGACGACAAGGCCAACCTGATGGTGCACATCGGTGCGCTCCGGGCGTTCGGCGGGCGGCCGCCGGTCGGCGTCAAGATCGTCTTCGAGGGGCAGGAGGAGTACGGCAGCGCCTTCGACCGCTATCCGCCCACCGATCCGGCCATGTTCGCCTGCGACGCGATGATCATCGCGGACACCGGCAACATCCGCCCCGGCACCCCCACCCTCACCACCGCGCTCCGCGGCAGCGTCGACGTCCTCGTCGAGGTCCGCACGCTCGGCGCCGCCGTCCACAGCGGCGAGTACGGCGGCGCCGCCCCGGACGCCCTGCTCGCCCTCGTCAAGGCGCTGGCCACCCTGCACGACGTCCACGGGGACGTCGCGGTGGAGGGGCTGCGGCGCGAACCGTGGGACGGCCCGGCGTTCACCGAGGGCGAGTTCCGGGAACTGGCCGGCGTGCCCGCGGAACTGCCGCTCCTGGGATCCGGAGAACTCGGCGAACGCCTGTGGAGCGGCCCGGCGCTCACCGTCGTCGGGCTCGACGCGCCCTCCGTCGACCACGGCGCCGCCGCCGTCGTCCCGCACGCCCGCGCCAAGCTCAACCTCCGCGTCCACCCCCGGCAGGACCCCCGGGAGGCCCAGGACGCCCTCGTCCGCCACCTGCGGAGCCTGCGGCCCTTCGGCATCCCGCTCACCGTCACTCCCGGCGACACCGGCCCCGGCTACGAGGCCGCCACCGACGGCCCCGCCTACCGCGCGGCCCGCACCGCGCTGCGCCGGGCCTGGGGCGCCGATCCCGTCCACGTGGCGTCCGGCGGCTCCATCCCGCTGGTCAACGGGCTGGCCGCGGCGGTGCCGCAGGCCGAGATCCTGCTCTTCGGCGCCGAGGACAACCTGTGCAACCTGCACGGCCCCAATGAGCGCGTGCTGCTCTCCGAACTCCGCGGGGCGCTGCTCGCCGAGGCCGTGTTCTTCACGGAGTACGCCGCCGCGCACCGCCGCTCCGGGGACGCGGTATGACGCCAAAGGCCGCGGAGCGGCGCCGGTTCGCCTTCCCCAGCGCCCTCACCGTCCTCGTGCTCGTCACGGTCGCCGTCTGGGCGCTGGCCTTCGTGCTGCCCGCCGGCACCTACGCCCGCAACGCCGCCGGCCGCCCCGTCCAGGGCTCCTACCACCGCACACCGTCCGGCCGGACCTTCCCCGAACGCCTCGGCGACCTCTTCCTGTCCCCGGTCAACGGCCTCTACGGGGTCAAGGACGCCAGGACCGGCCTGGTGGGACCGGACCTCAGCGGGGAGCTGTACGGGAGCGCCGGGGTCTTCCTCTTCGTCCTCGCCATCGGCGCGTTCATCACCGTGGTCTTCGCCACCGGCGCCCTGGACCGCGGCATCGGCCGCCTCGCCCACCGCCTGCGCGACCGCGGCGCCCTCCTCATCGCCGGGGTGATGGCGGTCTTCTCGCTGCTCGGCACCGTCGAGGGGTTCGCCGAGGAGACCCTGGGGTTCTACGGGCTGATCGTCCCGCTGATGCTGGCGCTCGGCTTCGACCGCCTGGTGGCCACCGGCGCGATCATCCTCGGTGCGGGGATCGGCGTCCTCTGCTCGACCGTCAACCCGTTCGCCACCGGCGTCGCCTCCTCCGCCGCCGAGATCTCCCTGGGCGACGGCATCGCGCTGCGGGTCGCGATGTGGCTGGTGCTGACCGCCGTCACCACCGCCTACGTGATCCGCTACGCGCGCCGGGTGCGCGCCGACCCCGACCGTTCGCTCTGCGGCTTCCTGGCCGGCGACCGCGAGCACGCCCAGACCGCCCCGGACGCCGCCGAGCCGCCGCCGCTGACCCCGCTCCACAAGACGGTCCTGCTCACCGTCACCCTGCTCTTCGCCTTCATGATCTTCTCGGTGATCCCGTGGTCCGGCGCCCTCACCGGACGCGCCGACGCGCCGCCCTACACCTGGGAACTCGGCTGGTCCTTCCCGCAGTTGGCGGCGATGTTCCTGGTCGGGGCGGTGCTGGTCGGGGTGGTGGCGCGGATGGGCGAGCAGCGGCTCAGCGCGACCTTCGTGCAGGGCGCCGCCGACTTCATCGCGCCCGCGCTGGTCATCGTCCTCGCCCGCGGCGTCACCGTCATCATGAACAACGCCAAGGTCACCGACACCGTGCTGCACTCCATCGAGGGCGTGGTCTCGGGCACCCCCGCGGCGCTCTTCGGTGTCATCGTCTTCGTCGTCAACCTCCCGCTGGCCTTCCTGATCCCCTCCACCTCGGGGCACGCCACGCTCGCCATGCCGATCCTGGCCCCGCTCGCCGACTTCGCCGGCGTCACCCGCCCGGTCGTCGTCACCGCCTGGCAGGCCGCCAGCGGCTGGATGAACCTCTGGGTGCCCACCACCGCCGTCATCATGGGCGGCGTCGCGCTCGCCAAGGTCGGCTACGACACCTACCTCCGCTTCGTCGCGCCGCTGCTCGTCCTGCTGTTCGTCCTGATCTGCGCGTTCGTGGCGCTGGGGGCGGTGGTCGCCTAGCGCGGGTCCGACGGCCGGCCGGCACCTCGCGCGAAGGGCCCGCGCACACCCCGGAACGGTGGTGTGCGCGGGCCCTTCGGAGCCGTGGCGGATCGGCCTGGGTCAGCCCGGCTCAGCCCGGATCAGGCCGGCTCAGCCCGGATCAGGCCGGCTCAGCCCGGATCAGGCCGGCTCAGCCCGGATCAGGCCGGCTCAGCCCAGGAGTTCGTACGCCGGCAGGGTGAGGAAGTCGGCGTAGTCGGCGTCCAGGGAGACCTTCAGGAGGAGGTCGTGGGCCTGCTGCCACCTGCCGCCGGTGAAGGCTTCCTCGCCCACCTCGGCGCGGATGGCGGCCAGTTCCTCGGAGGCGATCCGGCGGACCAGGTCGGCGGTGACCTTGGTGCCGGCGTGGCCCTCCTCCGCGAAGACGACACCCGCGTCGACCCACTGCCAGATCTGGGAGCGGGAGATCTCGGCGGTGGCGGCGTCCTCCATCAGGCCGAAGATGGCGACCGCGCCGAGGCCGCGCAGCCAGGCCTCGATGTAGCGGGTGCCGACCTGGACCGCGTCGACCAGGCCCTGGTAGGTGGGCCTGGCGTCCAGCGAGTCGATGGCGATGAGGTCCGCGGCGGCGACCGAGACGTCCTCGCGCAGGCGGTGCTTCTGGTTGGGCGCCTCGCCGAGGACCGCGTCGAAGGAGGCGCGGGCGATCGGCACCAGGTCGGGGTGGGCGACCCAGGAGCCGTCGAAGCCGTCGCCGGCCTCCCGGTCCTTGTCGTTCTTGACCTTGGCCAGGGCCTTCTCGTTGGCCTCGGGGTCCCGGCGGTTGGGGATGAAGGCCGCCATGCCGCCGATCGCGTGCGCCCCGCGCTTGTGGCAGGTGCGGACCAGGAGTTCGGTGTAGGCGCGCATGAACGGGGCGGTCATGGTGACCGCGTTGCGGTCCGGGAGGACGAACTTGGCGCCGCCGTCACGGAAGTTCTTGACGATGGAGAAGAGGTAGTCCCAGCGGCCGGCGTTCAGGCCCGAGGCGTGGTCGCGCAGCTCGTAGAGGATCTCCTCCATCTCGTACGCGGCGGTGATGGTCTCGATGAGGACCGTGGCGCGGACGGTGCCCTGCGGGATGCCGACGTAGTCCTGGGCGAAGACGAAGATCTCGTTCCAGAGGCGGGCTTCCAGGTGGGACTCGGTCTTGGGCAGGTAGAAGTACGGGCCCTTGCCGAGGTCCAGCAGACGCTGGGCGTTGTGGAAGAAGTAGAGGCCGAAGTCGACCAGGGCGCCGGGGACCGGGCGGCCCTCGAACTGCAGGTGGCGCTCCTCCAGGTGCCAGCCGCGCGGTCGCATCACGACCGTGGCGAGCTCCTCGGCCGGCTTGAGGGCGTAGGACTTCCCGGTGCGGGCATCGGTGAAGTCGATCCGGCGCTCGTAGGCGTCGATCAGGTTGAGCTGGCCGTTGACGACGTTCTCCCAGGTGGGAGCCGAGGCGTCCTCGAAGTCTGCGAGCCACACCTTGGCGCCCGAGTTGAGCGCGTTGATCGTCATCTTGCGGTCGGTGGGACCGGTGATCTCCACCCGGCGGTCGTTGAGCGCGGCGGGCGCCTCGGCCACCTTCCAGCTGTCGTCCGCGCGGATCTGCGCGGTTTCGGGGAGGAAGTCCAGCGTGCTGGTCCGGGCGATCTCGGCGCGACGCTCGGCGCGGCGGGCGAGCAGCTCATCGCGGCGGGGGGTGAACCGCCGGTGCAGCTCGGCAACGAAGGCGAGCGCGGCGTCGGTGAGGACCTCGCCCTGCCGTTCCGGGGTGTGTGCGGGGTCGACTTCGACGATGGCCAGCGGGGACGGCGCTGGTGCGGACATGAGCTGTCACTCCATTCAGCGGCGGTGCCTGGCGGCCGCCGGGGCACCTGTGCGGCACGGGGTGCCGCGGTTCCGAGATACGGTCGCGGGCGCCGTACGGGTAGCAGGGCGCTTCTGACCAGTGGAGACTAGTTTCCTTATCGCGGAACTTCAATGGTTTGTTGACGTCGAGATTCTCTGAGTCGACAGAAGTGCTGATCGAATGGCTCTCGGTGCCACAGTGGTCACTCTCCATTACCGCCGCCCCGAGGCGGCGGTTTCGCGTCAACCTGCCGCCGCGGCGGGCGTTCTGGTGGCCCGGCGCCCCGCCCGCCGCAGAATGTGCGGCACCCCGTCGGGCGGCAGGTGCCCGCCCGGCGGCCTCTGGTCACTCCAACCGCCGTAGATCTTCCGGCGTGTCGATGTCGTACGCCTCGGCCACATCGCCGCACTCGACGAGCGCGACCGCCCCGGCGTGCCGCCGGAGATAGGCCCGCGCCCCGCGATCGCCCTCCGCGCTCGCCGCGATGTCCGCCCAGCGCTCCGCGCCGAACAGCACCGGATGCCCCCGCTCGCCCCCGTACGCCGCGGCCGCCAGCGCGTCCCGCCCGGTGTACGCGGCCACCACCCGGGCCACCGCGGCGGCGCCGATGCCCGGCTGGTCGACGAGCGACACCACCACCGCGTCCGCCCCCGAACCGGCCAGCGCGGTCAGGCCCACCCGGAGCGACGAGCCCATGCCCTGGGCCCAGTCCGGGTTGACCGAGATGCCGTAGCCGGCCAGCTCGGCCCGGGTCCGGACGGTCTCGGCGGCCGCGCCCAGCACGATGTGCACCGGTCCGCAGCCGCCGTCCCGCAGCACCCGTGCGGCGTGCTCGACCAGCGGGCGTCCCCGGTGGTCGAGCAGTGCCTTGGGTCGTCCCCCCAGCCGTCGACCGCCGCCCGCGGCGAGCAGCAGTCCGGCCACCTTCCCCTCGGGCCGTACGGCCCCCGCTTTCCCCCCGGCGCCTGCGCGCTCCCCTGGATGTGCCATGGGAACTGCTTACCTCATGGCGTCGCGCGGCGCCCCCCTGCCGCCCGGAATCAGGCGGCGCCGGCCCGGGTCAGGCCGCGTCCCCCGCCGTCCGCTGCCGCGGGATCCGCGGCTGCAGCCGGTCCCGGAGGTGCGCGGTCCGCTCGTCCGCGTGCCGGCCCTCGCTGACGTAACGGTGTATGTGCTCCTCGGTGATCTCGGAGGCGTCGGCCAGGCCGTACGCCCGGCAGATGAGCTGGATGACGCTGAGGTACCGGGAGTCGGGGCCGGGGTGGGGGTCGGGGCCTGGGTTGGGCTCCATGGCGTTCTCCGATCCAGTGGTCCAGTGATGTGCGATTCGGTGATATGCCGGACATTTCCCGGAAGGGAGAATGCTCCATCGCGCGGCGCCGTACGCCTTGTACGGGATACGCCCACGCCAACGGGTGCCCGCGGGAACGCACGTACTGACGCATGGTCAAGCGGTCGGCGGGTATTCGCGCGTGGCGTGCGGGGGCTATGCGCGTACCGCACGCGGCCCGAGGGCGCCCGGGGCCGGGGCGAAGCCGGCCGCGGGGTCGGGGAATCGGGGGGCGAGAGGTGAAATCCGGCCAGGGGGAGCGGGTGGGGGCGACGGGGCGGGGCGGGCTGCGACGGCGCGTGCGCCCGTCCTGACGCATGAGCAAGTCGCGTGCGGGAGGCGGGTGATGTGGCGGGGGGCCGGTTGCCGTGCGGCAAATGCCGTACCGGTGTCGCCGGCGGTGCCCGGCCGCGATGCCGCGGTGCGGCGTCCGGCCGGATAAAGTTCTGCTCCGTTGCGGACGTCCGGCCGCCGCGGACGCGGTGGCCCGGGTCGTCGGGGCCGCGAGGCAGAGTCGGGGGATGTGAGTGGTGAACGGTGCGGAGCCGTGCGGGATCTTCCAGCCGCTGGAGGGTGACGACCCGCGGGCGATAGCGGGCTACCGCCTGACGGCGAGGCTCGGCTCCGGCGGGATGGGCAAGGTCTACCTCTCGTACACGCCCGGCGGCCGCCCGGTGGCCATCAAGGTGATCCGGCCCGAGTTCAGCGAAGACGCGGAGTTCCGCCGCCGGTTCACGCAGGAGGTGCACGCCGCGCAGCGGGTCCAGGGGCTGTTCACCGCTCCGGTGATCGACAGCGACACCGCCGGCCCGATGCCCTGGCTCGCCACCGCCTACGTTCCCGGCCCCGCGCTCTCCACTGCCGTCGCCGAACACGGCCGACTCCCCGTCCCCACAGTGCTGTTGCTGGTCGCCGGGATCGCCGAGGCGCTCCAGGTCATCCACCGCGCGGGCATCGTCCACCGCGACCTGAAGCCCTCCAACGTCCTGCTGGCCGCCGACGGCCCGCGCGTCATCGACTTCGGCATCGCCCGCGCCGCCGAAGCGCCCTCCCTGACCGGCAGCGGGGTCACCGTCGGCACCCCCACCTTCATGGCGCCCGAACAGGCGGCGGGCACCTCGATCACCCCCGCCGCCGACGTCTTCGCGCTCGGCCAGGTCGCGGCGTACGCGTCCACCGGCGTCCCGGCCTTCGGCGTGGGCACCGCGCACGGCGTCCTCTACCGCATCGTCCACGAGGAGCCCGACCTCTCCCGAATACCCGACGAGCTGCGGGAGTTGGTGGTCCGCTGCCTGGCCAAGGACGTGGCCGGCCGGCCGTCCGTCGCCGAGGTCATCGCGCTGTGCGCCGCCGCCTCCGGCCAGACCCAGCTGCGCCGCCCCGAGGACTGGCTCCCCACCGCCGTCGCTGCCGACCTCACCACCCGTGCCGCCGCCCCGGCCCCCCGGCTCCCGCCGCCCCCGGAGGCCCACGAGGCCGGCGTCGCGACCCACCCGGCGCAGCCACCGGCCCCGCCCGCCGCCCCGGTGCCGACCGTGCTGGACCACCCCCGCACCCCGCCGCCCGGCTTCGGAGCGGCGGCGTCCGCCCCGCCCGCCGGCACGTCGGCTCCCCGGCCTCCCAAGAAGAGGCGCAGGGGACCGGCCGTGGCTCTGGTGCTGGCCGGCGCGCTGGCCGTCGCGGGCGCGGCCGGCGGCGCGGTCTACGTCGTGATGAAGAGCGACGGCCGGACGAAGACCGACCAGGCCGCCGACCACAAGCCGAAGACCGTCACCGGAACGCCGACCCCCACCGACTCCCCGAGCGGCGGCGACACCGGATCCGACACCCCTCAGCCGCCGCAGGAGGATCCGCAGCCGGTCGACACCGAGGGCATCGACCTGCCCCACGGCTACCACCTGTCCTTCGCCGACGACCCGGTCACGCCGAAGAACACGCACGCCGAGGAGGCCGACGCCGCGCTCGACGGGAACGACAACTCGGACGGCGGTATCCACGCTCCTGACGGAAAGCTGGTGCTGCTCGAATCAGGCCAGGAGGGCACGCTCGACACGTGCCGCAGCGATACCCGCTTCACCTCGCGCGTGGACATCAGTCTGCTCACCGAGGGCTCGCGGATGTGCCTGACCACCAGCAGCGGCACGATCGCGCTGATCACGTTCCAGGGCAAGTCGGCGGACTCGGACCCGAGCAGCTATGTGACCCTCGATGTCCGGGTCTGGCGCAACGCGGTGGACCCGCAGTAGGGCTCCTGGGCGCCGGTGATCGGTTTTTTCGCTCTCCGTATGGCGCGGGCGGCGCAGAGTGGCGTTAACTGTCCCGCATCGCGGAACGGGCAACGGCCTGGGAGGACGCCGTCGTTGTGGAACAGCTGCAGAGAGACAGCCGCATGACCGGGGACGGGAACGACCCGAGGGTCCGCGCATTACGGATGGCGGTGGCTCGGCTCCGCCGCCAACTGGCCGTTCTGCCCGGCGAGTTGCCGGACCGGTCGACGGCCGACGACGAACTGGCCGCACTGGACGCGATGGTGAGCCACGGCGCACCCGAAGTGACCCGGCTGCGCCGTTCGCTGCTGTTGATAGCCGGCGCGGTGGGCTCGGTGAGCGCGCTGTCGTCGGCGCTGTCCGAGGTCCGCGAGCGGATCGACGGCTTCGGCGAGCTGCCGGGCGGGTGAGACGACCCGGGCGGGACGCCTCACCCGGACATTACGCCGGCGCCTGGTTGGCCAGCGCCACCGACAGCTGGGCCGCCACTTCCTGGAGCACCGGGATGATCTTGTCCGTCGCGGCCTCCGTGACCCGGCCGGTCGGCCCGGAGATGGAGATCGCCGCGGAGGTGGGCGAATTGGGGACCGGGACCGCGAGGCAGCGGACGCCGATCTCCTGCTCGTTGTCGTCGACCGCGTAACCGAGGCGGCGGACGTCGGCCAGGGCGTCGAGGAAGCTCTCCGGGTCCGTGATGGTCTTCTCGGTCGCGGCGGGCATGCCCGTACGGCCGAGGAGCGCGCGGACCTCCTCCGGGGGGTGGTTGGCCAGCAGGGCCTTGCCGACGCCGGTGGAGTGCGGCAGCACGCGGCGGCCGACCTCGGTGAACATCCGCACCGCGTGCCGGGACGGGACCTGCGCGACGTAGACGATCTCGTCCCCGTCCAGGAGGGCCATGTTGGCGGTCTCGCCGGTCTCCTCCACGAGGCGGGCCAGGAACGGCCGGGCCCAGGTGCCCAGCAGCCGGGAGGCGCTCTCGCCGAGCCGGATCAGGCGCGGGCCGAGGGCGTACCGGCGGTTGGGCTGCTGGCGGACGTAGCCGCAGGCGACCAGCGTGCGCATCAGGCGGTGGATGGTGGGCAGCGGCAGGCCGCTGCTGGCCGAGAGCTCGCTCAGGCCCACCTCGCCGCCGGCGTCGGCCATCCGCTCCAGGAGGTCGAAGGCGCGCTCAAGGGACTGGACCCCGCCGCTGGCGCCTGCGGGCTTGGCATCGGCGGCGGAGGTGCTGGCGCTGGACGGCGGCACGTCGCGTTCCTTTCGGGGCGGGTCGGATCGGTCTCGGCTCTACGCCTTACGGGCGCCGGGCCCGACCGGAGCAGCCTACCGGTCACACCGCGCAGGCACACCGCGTATCGCACACTCGTTCCCGCCGGTCAGCGCCCGTATGCCCCAAGGTGCCACCTCCTTGCCGAGATCTCTTGACGGTGCCAGTGGCCATAGCTACGTTCTGCTGCGCGAAACCTACTGTCCATTCTGTGGAATCCTCCAAATCGTTGGAGCGTCATGCGCATTCTCGTCATGAACCCGAACACCACGGCTTCCATGACCGCTTCGATCCGCGCCACCGCCACCGCGGTCGCCGCGCCGGGCACCGAGATCCTCGCCACCGAACCCCTCTGGGGGCCCGAGTCCATCGAAGGCCACTTCGAGGGGTACCTCAGCGCCGCCGCCGTCCTGGACCGGCTCGCCACCCTGGACACCCCGTTCGACGCGCTGGTCATGGCCGGCTTCGGCGAACCCGGCCGGGAGGGCGCCCAGGAACTGCTGGACGTCCCCGTCCTGGACATCACCGAGTGCGCGGCGCAGATGGCGCTGATGCTCGGCCACGCGTACGGCATCGTCACCACCCTCGACCGTGCCGTGCCGCAGATCCGCGACCGGCTGCTGACCGCCGGGCTGCTCCAGCGCTGCGCCTCGGTCCGCGGCACCGGGCTCGGGGTGCTGGAGCTGGAGGAGGACCCGGAGCGCACCGTCGCGGTGATCATCGAGACCGCCCGCGAGGCGGTCCGGGACGGCGCGGAGGTGATCTGCCTGGGGTGCGGTGGAATGGCCGGGCTCCAGGAGAAGGTCGCGGCGGCGCTGGGAGTGCCCGTCGTGGACGGCGTCGCCGCCGCGGTGAAGTTCGCGGAGGCGGTGGTCGGCCTCGGTCTGACCACCAGTACGCAGCGCAGCTTCGCCCCGCCCCGCCCCAAGGCCATCGGCTCCTGGCCGTTGAGCAGCCACCTCGCGCGCTCGGCCGCGGGGGAGTGGGGCCGCATGCAGGATTCCGCCCGGCACACCGAATTTTCCGCGAAGACATCAGGCATCTGACGACTGACACCTAAGCTCCACCCGACCTGCCTGGGAGGACACATGAGTACATCCCCGCAGCACCGTCCGGGACCGCCGGACCCGAGGCTCTACAACGAGGACCTCGCACCGGCGGCGAAGCGCACCTGGGGCACCTACAGCATCTTCGCGCTGTGGATGTCCGACACCCACGCGATCAGCAACTACGCCTTCGCCGCCAGCCTCTTCGTGCTGGGGCTGCCGGCCTGGGAGGTGTTCACCGCACTGCTGGCCGGCATCACGATCGTCTACTGGCTGATGAACCGGATGGGGCATGCCGGGCACCGCACCGGGGTTCCCTACCCGGTGCTCGCCCGCGCGAGCTGGGGCGTCTACGGCGCCAACATCCCGGCACTGCTGCGCGCGGTGATGGCGGTGGCCTGGTACGGCATCCAGACCTGGCTGGCCTCCACGGCCGTGGTGCTGCTGACGCTGCAGATCGCGCCCGGTCTCGACGCGTACAACCACAACTCGGTGCTGGGGCTGTCCACCCTCGGCTGGATCGCGTTCATGGTGATGTGGGGCCTGCAGGCCGCCCTGCTGACCCGGGGGATGGAGTTCATCCGCAAGGTCCAGGACTTCGCGACCGGGCCGGTGGTCTGGCTGGTGGTGCTGGCGCTGGCGGTGTACCTCGTCGTCAAGGCGCACGGTGACATCTCGCTGACCCGCAGCCTGACCGGGCTCAGCGGCACCGCGCAGGTCCAGCAGAGCCTGATCGCGGTCAGCCTGACCGTGGCCACCTTCCTGACCCTGGTCCTGAACTACGCCGACTTCGCCCGCTTCACCCCCGACCACCGCTCCTACCGGCGGGGCAACCTCATCGGGCTGCCGGTGAACTTCACCGCCTTCGCGGTGGTCGCCGTCCTGGTCACCGCCGGCACCATCGCGGTCTTCGGCGAGGCGATCTACGACCCGGTGAAGGTGATCCAGAAGATCGACAACCCGGTGGTCACCGTCATCGGCGCGCTGGCCTTCATCGTCGCCACCATCGGCATCAACGTCGTCGCCAACTTCGTCTCGCCCGCCTACGACTTCGCCAACCTGATGCCGAAGTACCTGGACTTCAAGCGCGGCGGCATGATCACCGCGGTGCTGGCGGTGCTGGTCATGCCCTGGAAGCTGTACTCCTCGGCGCTGGTGATCCAGTACTTCCTGGGCGCGCTGGGGGCCTTCCTCGGCCCGCTGGTGGCGATCCTGCTCGTCGACTACTACCTGGTGCGACGGGGGCGGATCGACGTCGACGCGCTGTTTTCAGCCGATGCGGCCGGCGCCTACTTCTACCGCGGGGGCTACAACCCGAAGGCCGTGATCGCGTTCCTGCCGGCCGCCGCGGTCTCCGCCTCGCTGGCGCTGATTCCGGCCTTCGACGCCGTGGCGCCGTTCTCCTGGATCTTCGGTATGGCGCTCTCCGCGCTGCTCTACGCCGCGGTCTCGCGCCGTGACCGGGTCGCGGCGGGTGCCGGTCCGATCCCGCAGGACATCATCTCGTCGCAGGTCAGGGGCGAGATGGTGGAGGAGGTCGAGGAGCCGGAGCGGTCCGGTGCGATCGCCGGGCCGGCCGCCGCACAGGGGTCTTGACGGGCCGGGGTCCTGAGTGAAGACTCATTCAACAGACTGTTGAATTCCGTATAGCGCCGGTTCACACCGACATTCCGGGGTTCCCGGGATTCCGCGCCAGGGGTGGCACGGCCCGCGGCAGCCGTGCCCCGCACGCGCCGGCGCGCGACGATGAAACAACCATATGGGAGGTACTGGGTGTCCGAAATAGAGCTGGTGCTGCGTTCCACGCGCGTCGTCACCCCGGAGGGGACGCGGGCCGCGTCCGTCACCGTCAAGGACGGGAAGATCGTCGCCGTCCTGCCGCACGACGCCGCGGCCCCGGCCGGCGCCCGGGTGGAGGACTTCGGCGACGACGTCCTGCTGCCCGGCCTCGTGGACACCCACGTGCACGTCAACGACCCCGGCCGCACCGAGTGGGAGGGCTTCTGGACGGCCACCCGCGCGGCCGCGGCCGGCGGCATCACCACGCTCGTGGACATGCCGCTCAACAGCCTCCCGCCCACCACGACCGTGGACAACCTCGACACCAAGCGCGAGGTCGCCCGCAGCAAGGCGCACATCGACGTCGGCTTCTGGGGCGGCGCCATCCCCGGCAACGTCAAGGACCTGCGCCCGCTCCACGAGGCCGGCGTGTTCGGCTTCAAGTGCTTCCTGTCGCCCTCCGGCGTCGACGAGTTCCCGGAGGTCGACCAGGAGCAGCTGGCGGCGGCGCTCGGCGAGATCGCCGCCTTCGACGGACTGCTGATCGTGCACGCCGAGGACCCCGGCCACCTGGGTGCCGCCCCCGAGGCGCACGGCCCCAAGTACGCCGACTTCCTCGCCTCCCGCCCCCGGGTCTCCGAGAACGACGCCATCGCCGGCCTGATCGAGCTGGCCCGGAAGCTGGACGCGCGGGTGCACGTGCTGCACCTCTCCTCCAGCGACGCGCTGCCGCTGATCGCCGCCGCCCGCGCCGACGGCGTCAAGATCACCGTCGAGACCTGCCCGCACTTCCTGACCCTGACCGCCGAGGAGATCCCGGACGGCGCCACCGAGTTCAAGTGCTGCCCGCCGATCCGCGAGGCCGGCAACCAGGACGCCCTGTGGCAGGGACTGGCCGACGGCACCATCGACTGCATCGTCTCCGACCACTCGCCCTCCACCACCGACCTCAAGACCCCCGACTTCGGTACGGCCTGGGGCGGCATCTCCTCCCTCCAGCTCGGCCTGCCGGCCATCTGGACCACCGCCCGGGAGCGCGGCCACAGCCTGGAGGACGTGGTCCGCTGGATGTCCGCCGCCCCCGCGGAGCTGGTCGGCCTCGGCAGCAAGGGCGCCATCGAGCCCGGCCGGGACGCCGACTTCGCGGTCCTGGCGCCCGACGAGACCTTCACCGTCGACCCCGCCGAACTCCAGCACCGCAACAAGATCACCGCGTACGCCGGGAAGACCCTGTACGGCGTCGTCCGCTCCACCTGGCTGCGCGGCCGGAAGATCAACGACGGCACCACCCTCACCGAGCCCCTCGGTGAACTCCTCGAAAGGCCGCGCGCATGACCACCGGCGAGCTCCCGCGCTACACCGGGGACGCCAGCCCCTACGGCGGCGGCGACCCCTACGCCGACTACCGCACCCCCGGTCCGGCCGGCTTCCCCTTCTCCCGCCTGCCCGACCTCGCCGACCGGCGGCTCGGCGCCGGGGTGCTCGCCGCCAACGACGAGTTCTTCGCCGAGCGGGAGAACCTGCTCAAGCCCGAGGCGGCCCACTTCGACCCCGAGGCGTTCGGCCACAAGGGCAAGATCATGGACGGCTGGGAGACCCGTCGGCGCCGCGGCACCGACGGCGACCACCCGTTCCCGGCCGAGGAGGACCACGACTGGGCGCTGATCCGGCTCGGCGCCCCCGGCGTGATCCGCGGCATCGTCGTCGACACCGCGCACTTCCGCGGCAACTACCCGCAGTCGGTCAGCATCGAGGGCGCCTGCGTCGAGGGCTCCCCGTCGCCGGCCGAACTCCTCGCCGACGGCGTCAAGTGGACCCCGCTCGTCCCGCGCACCGCCCTCGGCGGGCACGCCGCCAACGGCTTCGCCGTCACCGCCGAGCAGCGCTTCACCCACCTGCGGCTCAACCAGCACCCCGACGGCGGCATCGCCCGCCTCCGGGTCCACGGCGAGGTCGCCCCGGCACCCCGCTGGCTGGCCGCGCTGGGCACCTTCGACCTCGCCGCGCTGGAGAACGGCGGCCAGGTCGAGGACGCCTCGGACCGCTTCTACTCCTCGCCCACCAACACCATCCAACCGGGCCGGTCCCGCAAGATGGACGACGGCTGGGAGACCCGGCGCCGCCGCGGCACCGGCAACGACTGGGTGCGCTACCGCCTCACCGGGCAGTCCGTGATCCGCGCCGTGGAGATCGACACCGGCTACCTCAAGGGCAACTCGGCCGGCTGGGCGGCCCTGTCCGGACGCGACGGCGAGCGCGGCGACTGGGTCGAACTGCTGCCCCGCACCCGGCTCCAGCCCGACACCGTCCACCGCTTCCTGCTGGACGCCGCGCCCGCGGTGACCCACGTCCGGCTGGACATCTTCCCCGACGGCGGGATCGCCCGGCTCCGGCTGCACGGCGCGCTCACCGAGGAAGGGGCGGCGCGGTTGGCCGCCCGCCACCAGGAGCTGGGCGGCTGACCGACCCGATCCGGCGCGCCGCGCGGCCCTGACGATCCGTCAGGGCCGCGCGGCGTTCCCGGCGGCACGGGATCACCTCATCGCGCGCCCCGCCCGGCCAGCGCGTCCGCGACGAAGGTGTCCAGCACCCCGTCGCCGACCACCACCGGGATCCGCTTCCCCTTCATGTCCACGTAGACGTACGCCTTCGCCTTCGCCACCAACCCCGGGATGCTCTCCCGCAGTTGACGGGCCGTCGCCTCGTCGCCCGCCCGGTCCGCCTCGACCAGGCGCAGGGCGTTGCGCGCCGCGACCGCCCAGGCGCGGGTGGCGTCCAGCCACGGCGCGCTCTCCCGGGCGAAGCCGCGGTCGGGGAGCCGGTCGCGCAGCACACCGGGCGCCTCCTGGAGGCCGCGCAGCACCGCGTCCAGCTGCCGGGCCGTGCCGCCGTGGTGGAACCGGTCGAGGGCGGCGGACAGTTCGGGCGCCTGCCGCGGGTTGATGGCCGAGGTGTAGTTGACGTCCGCGAAGGCTCGCAGGGCGCGGGCGGTGCGGGCGTCGCCGCGGGCCAGCTCCTCGATGGCCAGGCTCCAGGAGGCCCGCGCGTCGTACGCCCGGTCGTTCCAGGTGTAGTCGGCGACGGTGGCCAGCGCCAGCTTGGACGCGGCGGGCTGGATCATCGGGTTGGCGGTGATCCCGGCCAGCCGGCCCGGGACCCCCGGCGCCCGCCCGTTGTACGGCCCGAGCATCAACCGCTTGCTGACGTAGTCGTTGACCGGGTAGTTGTCCCAGAGCAGGATCGGGTGGCCGAAGAGCTTTTGGGCCTGGTCGGCCTGGGCGGCGGTCATGGTCGGCGCGATCACGCCCACGCCCGTCCACTCCACCAGCACGTTCGCGTCCAGCTTGGCGGCGAGCGCCGCCTTGTACGGCGTCGCCTTCAGGTCGTAGTACTCGGTCGGCACCATCTGGAGCGGCCGGGCGCCCGGATGGCGCGCGACGAACTGCCGGTTGACCTGGTTGAGCAGCTGGGCCTGCGCGGTTCCGGCCGCCCCGCCGCCGGTCCCGAACTTCTCCTTGTCCGCGGCGCAGTTCCACTTGGTGTAGCTGATGTCGTCCAGCGGTACCGCGAAGGTCCGCACCCCGATGTCCCACAGGGTCCCGAACTTGGCGGTCAGCGCCTTGACGTCGGCGGCCGAGCTGTAGCAGACGGACAGCCCGGGGGAGAGGGCGTAGGTGAACTCCACGTGCCGGGCCCGCGCCCGGTCCACCAGCTCCTTGATGCGGCGCAGCTGGTCCGCGGGGTAGGAATCGCGCCACTTCTCCCGCAGATAGGCGTCGTCCTTGGGGGAGTAGACGTAGATGTTCATCTTGTGCCGGGCGGCGAAGTCCAGCTGGTCGAGGCGGGCGGCGTGGGACCACGGGGTGCCGTAGAAACCCTCGATGACGCCGCGCAGCGGGGTCGCCGGCCAGTCCCGGACGACGGCGCCGGGCACGCGGGCGCCCGGGCGGTCGCGGTGCGGCAGCAGCTGGGCCAGCGTCTGTGCGGCGTAGTACGTGCCGGTGGCGTCCCGGCCGGCCAGCGCGATCCGGCCGCGGCCCGCGGCCAGCACATAGCCCTCGGCCGGGAGCCCGGAGGTGCCGCGTGCCCCCAGCTCCTCAAGGGCCCGCCGTGCGCCCGGCCCGTCCACGAGGACGGTCAGCCGCCCCTTCTGCGGGGCGGCCCGGCCGGTGCGTACGACGCGCTGGGCGCCCGCGGCCTTCAGGGACTTCGTCACCAGCGCCAGCGCCGGGCCATCGGTCCCCGGCCCGGCGACGAGGGCCACGGTGGAGGTGACGGTGAGGTGGTCGGAGCGGTCGTGGACGGACTGCGGGGCGGGGGAGAGGGCGGCGGTGGCGGGTCTGGCCTGGGGGCCGTCGGCCCCCGGGGCCGGTGCGGCGCCGGACGGCCCCGCCATGCCCGCCAGTGGGATCACGGCCAGGGCCACGGCGAGGCTGGTGGCTGCCGCGGTGCGCGTACGGTGCATCCTTCGGTCCTCCTCGGTGCAGCGAGGTTCACGGACGAGTCTGGTGCGTGCGCCGCGCCGCGGACGCACTGCCGGGCGCGCGTCGGGCACGGTGCGGCAGCAGGGTTCACCCGATCGCCGGGGCGGGGCAAGGGGGCCCGGCCCGGCGGGACCTGACACGTCCTAGAAGGCTCATGAAGA
>NZ_NNBP01000053.1 GCF_002803155.1 Streptomyces sp. CB02959 | reverse complement strand
GCCATCAGAAACGGCCTAGGGGCAGCCAGCGGCCGGTCACCTTGAGGACGTACTCGGCGAGGACGCGGGCTGGGTGCTCGACGGGCAGCAGCGCGGCGGCGCGGCGGACGTCGTCGGCCACCGCTCGGGCGGCTCCGGTCAGCTGCAGCGCGATCTGCTCGCAGTCCGCCGCCGGCGAGCCGGCGCCGCTGTTCCACCCGAGCACGGCCTTGACCAGGCCCTCGTGAGAGCTGCGGTCGAGAGGGGGTTCCCCCTCGATCAGGCCGTCGGGGTCGTGCAGCGCGGATCTTGTCCTGCAGGGCCAGGAAGCCGAAGAGCTGCCGAAGTCCCAGGTAGCCGACACCGCGTGGGTGCCCGGCCACGACAGGGGCATCCCAGCCCATGAGACGGTGATCCGCATCCCCGCCCGCATGGTGCCGATTCTGAGGGAGGCATGTGATGTCGCAGAGCAACGTGCCGGACTTCGCTGAACTGCTATCAGGAGCGCAGCGCACGGCCGTGCACCTGGAGATGCGCGACCAGTACGGTGTCGGGGACGAGGTCGAGGACATCGATCGGTTCACCCGCACCGGGGAGATCACCCTCGATCCCACCGCATCCTTCTGGCCCGAGTGGCTCGGCATCGTGAAGGAGACCCTGGCCCGCGGCGTCGTCATGCGCGCAGGCCGCCGCGGCGGAGGCCAGGCGACGGAACTTGGGCGCAGTCCTGCGGTTCTACCGGCCTGGATTTCGGTCCCGCTGCCCGCGCGGGGTCACCAGATCAGGACACCGCAGCCCATCGCCTGCGCCCGGCGAGCTATCTCGGGTGCAGATTGAGCGTCAGGCGTGTTGACCGAACTAACTCATAAGTCCTCGCAGGTCAGTTGGGGGTTGGTCAGGCAAGTTGGGCACGTATGTGGACTCGGCCTGTAAGCCCGGCGGATAGCCTGGAAGTGCCGCGAGGGGATAAGCGCGGTAGCGCTTATCCCCTCCAAAAGTCCAGCAAGGGGCCGAGCGAGTCGTCAGGTCAGCTGAGTTCCCACCTGATGTGCGACGCTCCGGCGCCGAAGACACGACCGCGGACTTCAGGGACGGCCACGGAGTTGCCCCAGGGCACCTTGCAGTAGCCGCCGCCGGAACCGCAGTGGTACCAGTACTTCCTGCCGTTACTGTCGTAAGCCTTGGCCTGCAGCGCCGGGTTTTGCACACCGCCGTCGATGACCCAGTGAATGACCAGCTGGAGTCCCGGGTTGCCGAAGACCGAGCAGTTGCCCTTGGACGGTGACCATGCGACGGGGGTCGCGGTCAGATTGCCTCCACAGCGGGATGCCGCAGCGTAGCGTTCGGCAGCGACGACGTGCGGCGTGGACGGTCGGTCATGTGTCGGTGCGGACGCTGCGGCGCCCGCTTCTGCCAGGCTGCCCGCCGTCAGGGCTGCGGCGGCAGCGACGACAAGTGACCTGGCCAACAGACTTAATCGCATTCGCTGACCCTTCGGTTCTTTCCCAGGTCCATGTGCCGGGCGTTGGTGTCCGGCACCCTCCGTTCTCCGAAGGAGGATCGCTGTCCCAGCTCTGCGCCGGCCGGGGCCAAGGCCCGTCTCAGTGCACTTTGGTCGCTCAGCACTCCTGCTTACAGCCACACGACCAAGTGACGACAGGGCGCAAAGAAGCTTCGAGGAGTTGGGGAGCGCACGACTGGGCGGCTGGGGCACCAGTGGTCAGGCCACGGGAACCCAGCCGAAGAAGATATGCCCGGCGGCGCCGTACCGGAGTACCGCGTTGGAGCCGGCGGAGGACACCGGCTCGAACATGGTGGAGACACCCAGCAGCAGGCCGCCCCGCTTCCGGCATGCTTGGATGGTCTCCAGCTCCGCCGAAGACGACCAATGCTCATCGGGGCCGGCGTCGATGTGAGTGGTCGATCCCGTCAGGCGCGCGAGGGGCGGATCCTGGTCGGCCGCCCGCCTGTCGACCGCCGCCTTCCTCCAATGACGCGGACGCGCGGCCAAGACTGCTGCCGCAGATCATCGAATCCCGCGAACGACGACACACCCGCGTACTGCATGTCTGCCCTGTCTTTGCCTGCGATGGCCGGGACAGGGTGGGCCGCCGCGACCCCGGTCGCCGATGCCGCGCTGGTGTCAGACAGCATCGGGGAAGAAATGGGACATTGTTCTGAATTGGTAACTTACAGCGCGCCCAAGGGGCTTGGGGAGGCTTGATCGGAAGGATTCCCTTGCCGGTGACCAGCCGGCACATCAGTGTCGTAATCGGCGGGGCTCTCGCCGTATTGCGCGAGGAAGGAATCGTTCATGTCCTACAGCAAGCGCATCGCCGCCGCCGTGCTCGTGGCCGGCGCGGTCATCGGAGTCGGCGCACTTCCCGCCTCCGCCGCGGACCGTGGCTACGACCACGGCCCTCACCGCGGCTACCACGGCCGTCACTACGGCTACCACCACGACCGTGACGGATGGCGGCACGGCGGTGAGGGTTTCCGGGGCGAGGGATGGCGGCACGACCACGACGGCTTCCGCGGATGGCGGCACGGCCACCACAACTGGCGGTAGGCCGACGCGGCGCCGAGGGTGGCGCGGTGAGCCGGTCCGGACCAGGTGATGAGGATCTGCGGATGTGAGCGGGTGCCATCAAGGGCTTGATTCGGATTCGGCCGGGCAGCCGGCCCCAGGCACCGCGAACCCGGTGTGGGACAGGCCCGCCGGTCCACTGTTCAGGGCCGGCGGGGCTGTCGGCGTTGTCCGCCGATGGGGTCCCGGTGTCCCGTGGCCAAGGAGACGGCCGCGGGACACCGGGACCCGTAGGCCAGGCTGCGTGCCGGCCCCAGCGGAGGCCACCCACCATTCGTGCACGCAGACCGGTTGCCCCACGATGGTGGACCGCCATGCGCCAGCGCTCGAACTGCGGCCACCGGCGAACCTTGGCCCACGCTTCGATGGTCACGTCCTGATGCCACTGCTGCTCGGCGGCCTCCCCCGCGCTCGGTCTCGGAGGCGTGCGGCATGGCGGCGTCGACGGCGACTGCGTGTCGCCGCGCACGGCGGTCGGCCTGCCGACCCTCGCACCGCGGGCAGTCCCAGCCGGAGTCGAGCAGCAATCGGTCGTCACACCACACACCGCCGCACTGTAGAGGGGCGCTGCGAGTGCCGATGAAGTGTGGGTGATGACGAACTGTGTGTTGGTGCACGCCGCGTTCTTTGAGCACTCCCGCACATTTGCGGTACCTGCGCCAGAGAGGTTTTCTCGCCCCTGAATTCCTGTTGGCCCGCATCACCAAAAGGGCCAAACTGGTGGAGATATGGCGATGTCCTTGAGGGGTTCGGCGATTGCGTCACCTTTGACGCGTCGACGAGATTCCGGATCGCTCGTGAGTCCTCTGCAGCGTCGCTGGTGACGAGTTCACTCTTCGGGGCATCATCGGTCGTGGTGTCCTGGACACAGCCCGGCCCAGGACACCAGATGTCCCGCCGAGGGGAACCGGGGCATGTCGCCCCCGGTCTCGGCCACGATCACCTAGGCCACCGCCCGGTCGATCCCGGGGACGATGTCCAGCAGGCCCCAGACGACAGCCCAACATCACCTGCAACGAGGCCGGGCTGAACGGGTGACGGGACCTGGCCGCTCACACCTCCAAGATCATCCCATCGCCCGTTTGGAGCGTATCTGGGTCACACCCCTGGTAGGGGCAGCCCGGTGCAGGCGCCGGCCTCAGTCGCCGCGGCCCGGCACTCCCATCTGCGTATATTCCGGCGGCGCGGAGGATTCTTGGACCGAGGGCGCCGAACGGTGATCGCGGCGGCCGTCGAGGGCGCGGCGCAGCAATGGCGCCGTGGTGCCTGCGGCCGCGCTCGGCTTCGTCCTTGCTGACACGGGCCGGTGCGGCCTATACCGCCGAACGGATCCCAGAACGTCATTGCGCGGCGCGGGCCGGTGTCTGGGCTCAGATGTGGTTGATCAGCCACTCGGTCAGTTCGGGGCGCGGTTCGCTGTGGGGGGAGTTGTCGTCGGCGCAGCGGAAGGCGTCCAGGTCGAAGGGGCCCGAGTCGGGGGCGGACAGGTCGGTGAAGAAGTCCACGTCTTCCCAGTGGAGTGGGTCGTGGTGGAGTGCGGTCGCGCTGACGGACGGGACGAAGCAGGTGTAGTCGAAGCGCGGGTCGACCTCGATGCCCAGTTTTTTGGCGACCAGGCCGAAGGAGGCGAGGGTGCCGCCCGGGGCACCGTCCAGCGCCGGGACGCTCGTGGTCGAGCTGCGCCGGACCGCCAGGGCGATGTGCATTCCGCCGATGGGCTGCTTGTCGCCCAGGTCGGGCTGGATGCGGGCCGTGGCGCTCGCGACGTTGTACTCCTTCTTGTACTCGAAGGCGATCTCACCAGGCGTCAGTTTCAGTCCGGTGCCGGCTCCGTGGCCGTTGGCGACACCGACCCTGGCCATGTCTGTGGGGAAGTTGCCGACGGCGGCCAGGTCCTTGAGGAACTGGGTGCGCAGTGGGCTGGCGGTGGCCACGGGGCCCTGGTACTTGGAGTTCTCCACCCATGCCCACAGCAGCTGCTGGGCGGCGGGGCTGCGCAGGAGTTCGGCCTGCTTGGGCTCGCCCGGCGCCTCGTCGGTGTAGTCCTCGAAGAAGTGGGCCATCTGCTGGAGGATCAGGGGAATCCAGGCGCCGAGGTGGGGGGTGTCCCAGGAGAAGTAGGTGCGGGTCTGGGGGTCGTCGCCGTTGTGCTGCATGCGTGCGAGCGCGTAGCGGGTGATCGTTCCGCCCATGCTGACCCCGCCGACGACCAGCTTCTGGTCGCCCTCGCGCTCGGCGATCGCGCGCTCGATGCATGCGGTGGCGACGCCGGCGTTGGCCTGGATGTAGGTGTGGCGCTCGTCGAAGCCCAGCAGGATCACGTCATGGCCGGCCTCTCGGAGTGAGGTGAGGAACCGGCCCCCTTCCTGCTTGTCGAAGAACGTCCACAGTCCGTCGAGGTCGCTGGGCCCGTAGTTGAATCCGTCCGCGAAGATCAGCGGTCGCTGGATGCGGCGGCGGCCGTCGGTGGCGAGGTAGACGTGGGCGGTGCCGGTCGCGATGGTGTCCTCGTACGGGTACGAGCCGCGCAGCGTCCACGTGAAGTCCGGTCGTGGTGCCTCGCCGGGGCCCGTGAGCGGGGTGGTGAACCAGATGTCACGGGGCAGCTCCGCCGCCAGCGCGGTGAGCTGTTCCTGCGATGCCTCTTGGAGTCCGTCCAGGAGGCTGAAGCTGACATGGATCTCGGCGGTCTTTGCCATGAGTGAAGCCTTCGTTCGGTCCCGCGCCGACCTGGGCGCGGGAGAGGGCGACGGCAACCCGTAGCGGAGTCACGGGCGCGTCCCAGCGCCCAGGGCTCAGGACCGGCCCAAGGCTCAAGGATGCGCACGGTGTGTGATCAATCGTGCGCACGTCGTGATTGTGAGGCAGGTGGCGCGGGAGCGCGAGAGCACGCGCCGTAGCTTCCCGACGAGTCGGAACCGGCGTCCCGCCCTGGACTACCGGCGCGGACCTCTACCGCGAGCAAGTCGCCACCGCGATCGAGAAGTACCAGGCCGACAGCCGGAAGCACCGGCGGCTACATCGAGGCGACCCCGACCTGAATCTGTCCGGCCGCTGGGTGGACTGGGAAATCCGCGTCCCCGCCCCGGCCTGGATCTCCATCGCCTGGCGCGAGCAGGACGACCGCCTCCGCACCGGCGCCCGCACCACGCTGGCGCAGCTACTGAAAGACGCACACACGCAGCCATATGACGGGGAGGAGGCCGACTGGCCATCTTGGAGGACCTTCGCCGCCGCCCTCGCCGACCCGCAGCTGTCCATGGCCGGGCTCAGCCCGAATCTGTGGGGCATCGGCCACTCCACCCCCACCACGGCCGCCGTCGTGCAGCAGGACGGCACCATCATCGCCGACGCCCCCCGACGCCTGGCCGTCCTCGACTGGCTCAACGCCCGGGAGGACGCCAACCGCCCGGCCCCGAGACGTACACTCCCACCCTCGTGAGCCGCGACGAGCCCGGCCTGAACGGCTGGAACCTCCGTCTGGCCCGCTGAAGCTCGTTCGGTCAGGCGAGGGCGAGGAAGAGCTTCTCCAGTTCCGCCTCGGTCATCGGGGCGGCGTCGGCCTGTTGCTCGGCGCTGAGGCACTGGCGCATTCCGCTGGCCACGATCTTGAAGCCGGCCCGGTCGAGGGCTCGGGAGACGGCGGCGAGCTGGGTGACGACGTCCTTGCAGTCCCGGCCGGCTTCGATCATGGCGATGACGCCGGTGAGCTGCCCCTGGGCGCGGCGCAGCCGGTTGAGGACCGCGCTCATCGCTTCTTCTTCCACCTTCACCGGACTCCTCCTCGCTCGTGCAGACCGCTCTCCAGGATACCCCAGCGGGTATATGTCGGGTCAGTGGCGGCTGGGTCCTGAGGCGGGTGCCATCGCACTGGGCGGGTTTTCGGTGCGGTGTGCGCGCCTGCGCTGGAACAGCAGTGCTGCCGCGATCGCAGGGACCGCGGCCAGGACGACCGGGCCGATCTGCTGGCTGAGGACGAAGACGCCCATGGCGATGACGAACCAGCCGAAGCCGGTGCGCAGGGTGTGTTGGGGGATGCGTCCGGCGAAGCGCCCGCCGATGAGGGTGCCGAGGACGGCGGCGGTGGTGACGGCGAGGGCCAGGCTCCAGTCGAGGTGCGGGCCGGAGAGGTGTCCGGCCAGTCCGGCGAACGAGTTCATGGCGATGACCAGCAGCGAGGTGCCGACCGCGATGCCCATCGGCAGGCCGGCCAGCAGCGCGAGCGCGGGCACGATGAGGAAGCCGCCGCCGGCGCCGAGGATGCCGGTGACCGCGCCCACGACGAGGCCCTGTATCAGTAGGCGGTGGAGCGGGAGTTCGCCGTGTGCCTGCTGGGGTGCCTTGCGCGGGCTGCGGAGCATTGCGGCGGCCGTGGCGAGCATCATCAGCGCGAACGCGACCAGCAGCGCGGTGTCCGGGACGTACGCGGCCACGCGTCCGCCCGCGTAGGCGCCGGCCATGCCCGCCAGGCCGAACAGCGTCCCGGTGCGCCAGCGCACCCGGCTCGCGCGGGCATGGGAGATCAGGCCCGCGAGACTGGTGACGCCGACGACGAACAGCGAGGTGGTGATCGCCTGCTTGGTGTCCTGGCCGGCCAGGTAGACCAGGATCGGGACGGTGAGCATGGATCCGCCACCGCCCAGGACCCCGAGGAGGACCCCGATCAGGAGCGAGGCGGCGAGGGTGAGAGTGATCACGGCCGGCTCCTGAGGGCGGCGATCACCGAGTTGATGTCGGTCCGCGGGCCGCGGTTGTAGGGGAGCTTGGCGAGCAGCATGCCCATCGCGCAGGTGTTGGTGACCGCGGCGAAGGTGAGGCCGGCGCCGACGGCGGTGGCGACCAGACCCGCGCCTGGCACCGCGAGGCCGACCAGCCCGGAGACGAGCACGATCGAACCGGCGACCAGCCGGACCTGGCGCTCCAGTTCCCAGCGCGCCGCCCCGCGGGTCACAGGGCCACCGGCCGCCTCCCACGCGACCATGCCGCCCTGAAGGACGCGCAGGTTGGGCAACCCGGCCTCGGAGAGCGCCTGTTCGGCCTGTGCGGCGCGGGCGCCGGAGCGGCATATCAGGACGACGTCCTCGTCGAGGTGGTGGAGCAGGTCGGCGCGGTGCTCGCGCAGTGTGTCCAGGGGCACGTTGTAGGCGCCAGGGATGTGGACGGTGTGGAACTCGCCGGGAGTGCGCACGTCCAGCAGACGCGGGCCGCTGCCGTCCTTGGTGAGTTCCCTCAGGGCGGCGGCGTCGAGGCTGGCGGGGGTGGCGGTGGCGGTGGTCATGTGGTCTCCGTTGTCGGTTGTGCAAGGACCGGGCGGAATACCCGCCCGGGTATGGGTCGGGGTGTGGCGGGGCACGGGTGTCCGGCGGGGCGGTGGGGCGGTCTTCCGTCGGACACCGCGGTGGGGGTGCCGGGGCCGCCGCGGAGGGCTGATGGCGGTCGGCCTCCGCGCCGGATCCCGACGCCCGGGGTGCGGTCAGGCGGCGGGTTCGGTGAGCAGTGCCCAGGCGCCGTAGCCGCCGAGTACGTCGGAGACGTCCTGGAAGCCGTGGTGGCGCAGCAGGCTGGCGGCGATGGAGGAGCGGTGCCCGCCGGCACAGTGCAGCACCAGGGGGCGGTCGGTGGGGATCTCGTCCAGGCGGCGGGGCAGTTCGCCCAGCGCGATGTGCAGCGAGCCGTCGATGAAGCCGCCCGCGCGCTCGGAGCAGTTGCGGACGTCCACGACCACCGGGGGCTGGTCGCCGGCGAGGGCGGTGCGCAGTTGGTCGGCGGTCAGGCGGCTGGCCGGGGCGACCTCGTCGGGCATCGCCGCGAGGGCGTCGTCGGGGCTGCGCAGGTAGCCGGCCACGTGGTCGAAGCCGATGCGGGCGAGGCGGGTGGTGATCTCCTCCTCGCGGTTCTGCGCCGCGACGACCAGGATGCGGCTGTCGGGGGTCAGCACGGTGCCTGCCTGCTCGGCGAAGCGGCCGTCGGCGGGGATGTTGATCGCGCCGCGCACGTGGCCGGTACCGAACTCCTGCGGGCTGCGGGCATCCATCACCACCGCTCCGGCCGCGCGCTCGGTGCGGAACTCCGCCACCGACAGCGGCCGGGGCGCGGCAGCTGGGTCGAACAGGTCGCGCTCCTGGCGGTTGAGGGTGGCGTCGTAGGCGAAGTAGCCGGGTGCGGCGGACTGTCCGGCGGCGACGATGGCGACGAACTCGTCCTCGCTCATCGGTCGGCAGGCGTAGTTGGTGGCGCGCTGGGCGCCGATGGTGGACTGCTTCTCGGTGGAGAGGTTCTTGCCGCAGGCCGAGCCGGCGCCGTGGGCGGGGAAGACCCGTACCTCGTCGGGCAGGCCCATCAGCTTGTGCTGCACGCTGCGGTAGAGCATCCGGCCGAGTTCCTCGGCCGTGACGCCCACCGAGGCGAGCAGGTCGGGGCGGCCGACGTCGCCGATGAACAGCGCGTCTCCGGTCAGTACGCCGTAGGGGACCTCGTCGGCGGCGTGTTCGTAGACCAGGACGCTGATCGACTCCGGGGTGTGGCCGGGGGTCTCCATGATCTTGAGGGTCACGTCGCCGAGGCTGATCCGCTCGCCGTCGGCGAGCTTGCGGATCGGGTACTCGGTCTCGGCGCGCTGCCCGTAGCCGATCCACGCGCCGGTGCGGGCGGCCATCTCCAGGTGACCTGCGATGAAGTCGGCGTGGAAGTGGGTGTTGATGACGGCCTCGACGGTGAAGCCGCGGGCCTCGGCGTCGGCCAGGTACTCGGAGATGTCCCGGCGCGGGTCGATCACCACCGCCTTGCCGGTGGACTCGTCGGCGATCATGTACGACGCCTGGGAGAGGCAGTCGAGGTAGTACTGGGCGAAGAACACGGTGAGCAACCTTCCGATCCAGGAGCCACACAGTGGCTTGATATACCCGGTGGGGTATTAAAACGGGCAGAGTGAGGCCGTGGCCGGTTGACGACAGGCCGCGACTTCGAGTGCGGGAGGAGCGAAGGAGTGGCGGGCGGCGCAGAAGCGGGTCAGTACGTCATTCCTTACATACCCCCCTGGGTATTTCGATTTCGAACGTAACGGCTTCGTGGTGCGACTGTCAAATACCCCCCTGGGTATCCCCGTGAAGCGGCAAGCGGCTCGGGAGGCCATGTGCGTCGGCGGCGATTCGTTGGCCTCCTCGCCCGCTACGAGGGCCTCACACCGCGGATCGGCGTGAGCGGGCTGTCCGGCATCGTGCACCCCACCGGCTGCAACAGGAGCGAAAACCCCGCCGAAACCGGCCTGGTGTCCAACTGGACCGACAGCATCGCGTACGTGTACTCGGACCCGTCCTGCCAGGAGTTCGTCGGCATTGCCATGCCGTTCACGCTCGTCGAAGTGCCGCACGCATGGTCCGTCCGCTACAACTGAGCAGCACTCAGGCAGCCCCGACGCCGCTGACGGCCAACTTCACGCCAAATGCCGACATCCGCGACCGCCGGAAGAGCCGCGGCGAGCCCGCGCGAGGCGTCCGGACAGCGACAAATTGCAGCAGACAGCACGCCGGGCACCGCCGCCGGCCAATCGCCGTGGTGGGCCCGCCGGTCCAACGCCGCGGCGGTGCGTACGGGTCCTGCTCGGGCTCCGCCGGCCCAGGTGCGAGACTGCCGGCGACACCGACCCTCGGACGAACAGCGGCGCCGGGCTGGGATCTGCCCGGCCCCGCTGTTCGTCGCGTCAACCGAAGTTGAGCGCTTCCTGGGCGATGTCGTGCACTCACGTGGAGAGTGGGATCGAATCCTTGCCGGGTGGTGCTCGGCGCTGCCACGTGGTGCTGTCCTGCCTGGTCAGCACCGCTTGGCTGCCTACTCAATCCCGCGACTGACACCTCGTGCCGGACTGTCCGCTCACGCATGCGCTGGAGCTGTGACGTTCAGCAGCACGGCGGCTGGTTGGTCAGGGAGGCCGCTCCTCGCATCCGCACCCCGAAGACCCGGTGCCGGTCATTCGGCGTTCGCGGAGCGCAGGTTGCGGGCCGTTCCGACGTCGTCCGGGGACATGTTCGGGATGATTGACGGGAGGCCCGGCCCTGTGCCTCTGCTGGGGCTTATGCCCTCGTCCGCATCACATCGTGGCCGACGCTGATCGCCGCTGCGGCCAGGACGCTCAGCGCCAGGGTCTCGACGACGGAACTCGGATGGGGAACGGTCCGGACGGCGGCGAGCAGGTTCTGACTCGCGGCGAGGGTCAGTCCTGCGCCGATGAGCAGGAGTGCCGTGGACAGGCGGCGTGTTGTCGGCAGGGCGGCGGTCCGGGCCACGTGGGCGACGAGGGTGCACAGTCGGAACGCGGCGAATCCGAGCGTGAACCAGTAGCAGAGGACCATGGCGGTGTCGGCGACGCCTGTGACGTGTTCGGCGGCGCCGCTCCATGCCGTCAGGCACATGGCCAGGAACGCGGCGGTCGGGGCCGCCAGGGTGCGGACCGCCGCGGAGGCCAGGGGGCGGAGTACGTCGCCACGGAGCGGGGGAAGCGGTGCGGCGAGGCAGATGCCCAGCAGGATCGGGGCGAGCCACAGGCTGGTGGCGGGGTGGTGGACGTCGGCCGTCAGTGTGCTGGAGGGTTCGGCGGAGCGCAGTAGCAGCCCGGTTGCTGCGGCGAGCGCGAAGAGTGCGACCGTCAGGACGCGGCGGGTCTGGCCGGTGAAGGACTCGGGCCAGTCGCCGGGGTGGAGCCAGAGCCGCGCGGCGCCGGCCAGGGTGTCGGGCCAGGAGCGGATTCCCGATGCGGACACCTCGTGGCTGATGTCCTCGCCCCAGCGCTCGCGAACGGCCGGTGGGTAGAGGCGGGTCAGGAGCGTGGCCGCGTTCATGCCGGAGTGATCCCGAGGGCACGCAGGCCGGCGGCGGAGATGCGGGCCATCTGCTGGAGCTCGGTGTGAAGTTGGTCGCGGCCGGTGTCGGTGATCTGCATGGTGCGGTGGCGTTCCTGGGCTTCGGCCGCCTCGTCCGCGGGCCGGATCAGCTCGCGTGCCTCCAGTCGGGAGAGTGCTCCGTAGAGGCTGCCGGGGCCGAGTTTGCGGCCGGCGAGTTCCTCGATCGCGGCGTTGATGGCGTAGCCGTGCAGTGGGCCGTCGGCGAGGACGGTGAGCACGAGCATCTGGGCGTCGTTGCTGTGCATGGGTCTGTTTGCCTCCCAACCCCATACTACGACCCGCGATACTACTTGTCACGTAGTACGAAGCGCGTACTATGACGCCTCATGGAACCCATGGAAAAGAACGGCCGGGTGTCCTCGGCCGTGGTCTGGGTGAGCCTCGCCACCGCCACCGCGTTCGAGGCGTTGACGGTGCTGGAGACGCAGGACAAGACGGTCAGGGCGGCCAGCCCGTGGCAGGACGATCCGTACGACGTGATGGTGTCCCTGGCTCAGTTCACCGTGCCGATGCTCGCTCTCGTGATCGCGCTTCGGTTGCTCGCGTGGCGGGCGCCGGGCGGTGCCGACCGGGCGTGGCAGACGATGCGTGCGGCGGGGGTGATGACCACACTGGTCGGGCTCACGCTGGCGTTCGAATGGGTCGCGGTCATCGCCCGTACGCCGTCCTCGTTCTCGGGATGGGCATCGGTGCTGATCAGCGGGCTGGTCGTCAACTCCGTACTCACCGTGCCGGCAGTACTGTTGCTGGTGCGGTGTCGTCGGCGGCCCGGCTCGTCCCGCAGCCGGCGACAGGACTGGCTCGGCGACGTCGTGTTCGTCTGCCGGCGTATCCCGGTGCTACGGGCCTGGGCCGACGCGGATGCCGTGGACTGGGTGCGCCGCCGGGCGATGACGGTATTCGTCGTGGTGAGCACGCTGGCGGCGGCCGCCATCACCGGCGCCCAGGCCATCGGCGAACACTGGACGGATCCGCTCCTCATCACCTGGATGCTGATCGTCGTGGCCACCTCCGACCTGGCGTTCTGCGTGATCAGCAACGCGATCGCCGGGTTCATCACACGGCCACCGCGCACCCGGACCCGCCGCATCGCCGAGGCCGCGATGGTCGCCGGATGCGTCGCGATCAGCGTGGCGACGGCGTTCCGCGACGCCCTGTGGTCGGTGCTCGGAACGGGAACACTCACATCCGTACCAGCCCTCGCCGCCCTCACGCTGGGCGCTGGGGCGGCTACGTCTGTGATCGCGGCGGCTCTCCTGCTCGCGCGCTTTCCCCAGGGGCCCTCCGGGCCGGGCCGCCACCACTCGGACGCGGCCGGCGTCCACCTTCGACGACCGGGAACGAACCGGTGAAAGGCGCGACGATGGAACCGTCCACCGTGCATGAACAAGCAGCACCGGTGATCTGCGCGCTGCTCGGCCCGAACGGAGCGGGCAGGACCTCCACGATGCGCATGCTGGTCGGCCTGTCCTCCCCGGACATCGGTAGTGCTGTGACCGGGAAGGTTCGCCGGGTTGAGCCCTGCGGGAAGATCGCGTCATGACTGAGATCGTGTTGATGTCGGACCCGAAGGTTGCTGCCATACCTGTTGCCGAGTGCGGTGAACGTCTTGTGGACGTCCGCCTCGGCGACTCGTTGCTCGTCGATACGCGCAAGCAGGACCCGACAGATACCTTCGCGTACTTGCGGGAAGGCGTGGTGGAACGGCTGCTCAAGGCCCAGATGATGCTTCCGCAGGGCTTGCGGCTGCTGTTCGTTGAGGGGTACCGGCCTCCTTCCCTGCAGCGGGAGTATTTCGAGGAGTACGCCGATCAGCTGCGAGCTGCCCACCTCGACTGGTCCGCCGAGCAGATCCACTCGGCGGCGAGCCGGTATGTGTCACCACCCGAGATCGCTCCGCACAGTGCCGGCGCGGCCGTCGACCTCACCCTGGCCGGCGCCGATGGGCACGAGCTGGACCTGGGCACACGCATGAACGCAGACCCGGAGGAGAGCGCGGGCGCCTGCTACACCCATGCCGCCAACATCAGCGAGGAGGCCCGCGCCAACCGGGAGCTGCTGGGCACGGTGCTCACGGCTGCGGGGATGGTGAACTACCCCACGGAATGGTGGCACTGGTCTTTCGGGGACCGCTACTGGGCTTTGATCACGGGAGAGGCCGCAGCCCTCTACGGCCCGAAAGAAGTCGGCTCGTGCAGCTGACCGGCCCGGCCCTTCCGAACTGACCGGTCACACGACGGCGGAGCGCTCGCCCCATCGGATGCCTTTCTCGCTGCGGACGCGGGCGCGTTCGCGCCGTTGGGCGGCCAGGACATCGGGGTGGCGGGCGTTCTGGTTGCACCAGCACAGATAAGCGTGCAGGGCCCGGGTCTGGACGGTGTGGTTGGGGTGGTTGGAGTTGGCCAGGGTGAACTGCCGCAGCGGCCCGAAGTGCGCCTCGATCGGGTTCGCCCAGGATGCGTTGGTCGGGGTGAAGCAGAGCTCGACCTTGTTCCTTGCCGCCCACCGACGGATCGTGCGGCCCTTGTGGGCGGAGAGGTTGTCCAGGATCACGTAGACCGGGGCGCCGTCCGGGCGGGCGGCGCGGATGCTCTTGAGCGCGGCGAGACTGTGGTCGGCGCCCTTACGGCGGCGGTTGACACCCCGGAGCGTGTCGTCGCCGACCGAATAGCAGCCGTGAAAGTAGCGCACTCCGTGAGTTCGGTGGAAGGTGGCCGGCAGCCGGTCCGGCTTGCCCTGCTTTGCCCATCACGATCCGGCGGTCGGGCGGATGCCCAGCGGGCCGAACTCGTCGAAGGCGAAGGTGCGGTCGGGGCGCTCGTTGACGGCGTACTCGATCCGGTCGAGCTTGGCGTCGAAGTCCGGGTCGGTGGACTCCTTCCAGGTCTCGGTGCGCTGGAAGGTGATCCCGCGGCGGGCGAGCAGCGAGCGCAGGGCCTCGCGGCTGATGTGTATGGGACGCGCGACGTTGCGCCGCAGGTGGTCGACGAGTTTCCGGATCGACCAGCGGGTGAAGGGCTTGCCGAGCTTGGTCGGGCGAGTGGTGGCCATCTGGATGACGAAGTCCTCGTCGTCATCGCTGAGCAGGCGGGGACGGCCTCCCGCCCACTGAGAGTCCAGACAGGCCAGGCCGATCTCGTTGAAGCGGTGGATCACATCGCGGACGGTGTCCTCGTCGGCCTGCACCAGGCGCGCGACCACCGGGACGCTGTTGCCGCCCGCCGAGGCCAGCAGCATCATCGCCCGCCGGAACTGCACCGTGCTTGCGCTGCCCGGCCGCACGATCCACTGCGGCTTCTGCCCCTCCTGCTCAGTCAGTCTCCGGACCCTGACCGGTTGCGCCATCCCGTCTCCCCGCGCCGATCGGACGTGACGTCACATCCAACCGACCCGAGGCCAATCAGCGCCACCCCCGTGATCGTTTCCGGTCACGGCAGTAGCGTGACCATCCTGGGCGAGCCGGTCGGCCTGGGGGCGACCGTGCTGAGCCGCGTCGGCGTCCTCATCGACGGTCCGGCCTTCGTGCCTCACCTCACCGGCCGGGCCAACCTGCGGCTCCTGTGGTCGGCGACCGGGCAGGCATGGCCACCCCCCTGCCCTGGGCGACGCCCTGGACCTCGCCGGCCTCGGCGACGTGCTCGACCGCAAGGTCAAGGGCTATTCGATGGGTATGAAGCAGCGGCTCATACCGGCTCAGGCCCTGATGCGGAAACCGGACGTACTCATCCTGGATGAGCCGGCCAACGGCCTGGACCCCGGCGAAGTCAGGGCCCTGCGCGAGCACCTGGGCGAACTAGCCAGGTGCGGGGCCGCCGTACTCGTCTCCAGCCACCAGCTCGCCGAAGTACAGCAACTGGCCACCCACGCCGTCGTGCTGAACCACGGCCGGCTGATCGCCGCCGGACCGATGGATGAACTGCTCGGCGACGCCGGCACCCATCTCCTCCAGGCGGACGACACCGCACGGGCGGCTGCCGTCCTGCGCGCGTTGCCCGGCGTCGCGACGGTCATGACACGGCGTGACGAGATCGTCGTCACCGCACCCGGCGTGCCCTCCCGCGACCTCGTCCACGCGCTGGTCACCGAGGGCATCGGCGTCATGTCCGTGCAGCAGGAGAGCAAGTCCCTGGAAGAGGCGTTCCTGACCATGACCGAAGGAGACGGCGAGCGTGCTGCGCGTTGAACTGACCACCCAACTGCTGCGGATCCGCACCCTCGTCGTGCTGGCCTGCCTGGCTGCCGTCCCCGTCATGGCCGGCCTCTCGTACGCCTCGCACGCAGGGCACCGCAACGGCCGACAGACCGGCCTGTTCGGCGCTTCCCCCTACTCCGCGCTCAACCACGCCATGGCGAGCATGGCGTTCATCGAGCCGCTGCTCCTCCCGATCATGGTGGCGCTGCCGGCCGCCGCGATCGCCTCCTCCGACCGGGAATGGGGCACCCTGCGCTACCTGTACGTCGCCCCCGTCAGCCGAACACGCCTTCTGGCGGCCAAACTCGGCGCCCTCACCGTCCTCACCGTGATCGCCGCCCTGTCCGTACTGACGGCCGGACTTCTCGTCGGCCTCGCCGTCTTCGTCGCCGCGAGCCTCCTCAACGGCTCGCACACCCTGCACCCCGTACAGGTCGTCCTGCCCATGCACTACTGGCAGGACTGGACCCACCTGTTCGACCCTTCGGGCACCGCCCACCTCGGCACCGGCATCCTGGTCCAGATCGCCACGAGCGCTCTGGCCACGTGTGCCGCCGTCCTTGTGCTCTTGCGACGGGACCCCGCGGCATGACACCTGATGTGCCTGCATGCCGAACTTTGCGGCGATGCCTCCCAGCGGGCTGCTGCGGCCAGCGCGCCAGCCGCAGTAACCGTTACGGGCGACTACGCCTCGGCCACGACGATGTAGAACGTCACCGCCGCGAAGAACGGACCCTGAGTGAGCCGGCTCAGCCAGGTCTCCGCCTCCTGGTCGCTGAAGTACCCGGCCGCGACCGCTCGCCGAGTGGTGCGTTCCAGGCCGAGGATCTTGTCCGCGACCCGGAGGTCCCGGAAGACGGGAGTGACGGGGATGACCTCGGGCACGGTGAATCCGCTCTCGGTCGCCAGGCGCGTCAGCTGCCTGCCGATGCCCGCGTTGCGGACCACCCGTTCGGCCACATGGCGGGTGTAGGCGCGCGTCAGGTTGCTGTCGGGGTGGTCGACGGTCAGGGTCTCCCAGTCGGGCTCGCCCATCACGAGCCGCCCACCCGGCCGCAGGACCCTGCGGATCTCGTCGAGCGCCGCCGACGGATCGGCCACATGCTGCAGGACCCGGTCGGTGCGGGCGCGGTCGGCGGTGTCGTCGGCCATCGGCAGACCGTGAATGTCCGCGTGCCGGACCTCCACCCCGGCCTGACCGGTGGTGCGTGTCCGGGCGGCGTCCACCATGTCCTGGTCGTGGTCGATGCCGATCACAGTCCCGGCCGGGGTGACCGCCTGGGCGAGCGCCTCGAGGTCGGTCCCCGGACCGCAGCCGAGGTCGAGCACACTGTGCCCGGCACGCAGATCGAGTGCGTCGAGCATGCGCTGCTTGTAGGCGCGGCCGAGATCGCTCGTGGCGAGCCGGTCGAGATAGGCGACGGAATCGGGCTTGGTCGTCTCGAACGCGGAGGATGTCATGCGCTCAAGTCAACCAACTGTGTTCACCGTACGGGTGCGTTATTCCGGATCGGTGTCTTCGTTGACGTTGCCCCGATACACAGGGGCTCGGCCAAGGCCGACAGTCGCCGGCACGTCGGGCAGGAGAGAAGCCATCTTCTTCGGACGAACGATCTCTGCGGTAGTGGCCAGCTCTGCTGTCGACCACCAATGATGTCCGTAACGGGCTTCCTCCGTGCTGACGTTCATCTCGCGGACCTCGTCCGCCGTGCCCCGGGCAAGTCGGTATTCCTCGTACTGGTCGAAGGTTCGGCCGTCGACACTGAAGATGGCCTGCCGGGTCCAGACAACGGGGCTCAACCGTCCAACGGGAAGACACAGTGCCGCCTCTTCCCACATCTCGCGCACGGCGGCCTGAAGGTAGTCCTCGTCTTTCTCGACAGCGCCCCCGACGGTGAACCACCATCTCGCTCCTGGCCTCCGCGGATCACAGCCACACAGCAGGAGGAGGCGATCGTCGCCATCCATGAGGAGAACACGGGAAGTCCATCGCTTCGTCAGGGCCATGAGCGCCGACGCTATCCACAGCTTGTTCCCGAACTTGACTCTCCCGTGGAGGGAGACATGAAAGTAGGGCCATGGACGGCGACACCCTCTACTCGATCGGCGAACTGGCCCGGCGTACCGGGCTGACGGTCAAGAAAATCCGGTTCTATTCCGACCGCGGAATCGTGGCGCCGGCCCATCGCACCCCCGCCGGATACCGCCATTACGGTCAGGACGCCATCGCTCGCCTCGCCCTCGTCCGGACGCTGCGCGAGCTGGGCGTCGGCCTCGACGTGATCCGGCACGTCACTGATCAGGAACTCACGCTGAACCAGGTCGTAGCGGAGCACGCCGCAGCCCTGGACGTACAGATCAAGACCTTGCGTCTGCGGCAAGCCGTGCTGGCCACTGCGGCCAGACGCGAGCCCACTTTCGAGGAGATGGAGCGCATGCACCAGCTCGCCATGCTGTCAGAAGCCGAAAGGCGCCGCTTGACCAACGAATTCCTCGACACTGTCTTCGACGGCCACCACAGTGAGGCAGGCCATGGCGCGATCCGGCGTTCCATGACACCCGAGCTACCCGACAGCCCTACACAGGAACAGATCGAAGCATGGGTGGAGTTGGCGGAGCTGTCCCTGGACGCAGGTTTCCGTGCCAGTCTGCGGAGCTTGGTCGAGGACCATATGGCCGATCTGCCTGACGGCGCCGCCACGCCGCCACGCCCGGATGTTGTCGCCGTCACCCGCGATCTTGTGGAAACTGCCGTGTCATCCGGCATCAGCCCCGACTCACCGGAGGCCGATGCCGTGGTGGCGACGCTCACCGCAGGGCGTGCGCTCGCCGTCGGGTGTCCCGACGACGCCCTGCTGCAGGACTGGCTGTTGCAACGCCTGAAGGCCGCGATCGATCCACGCAGGGACCGGTACCTCGCCCTGCTCGCCGTGATCAACGGCTGGCCGGCCCCGGAATCCCTGGAGCCAGTGATCGACTGGTCCGTCAAGGCTCTGACGATACGAACGGCCCGATGATGCAGCAGCCGAACCGGCGCGGAGCCTGTGCAGAGGCGCCACCGCCAGACACCGCGGCCCCCTACCATCGGCCGATGGACGAGATCGTTGCATGTCTCGAGGCAGACGCCGCGGGGAGTCCCGCTCTGGTTCTGCGTCCGTGGAGGGTGGCGGACACCACCGACCTCGTCCAGCTGTATCGGGAAGGTGCCCTGCGTCGCTGGACGGATTCAGCCATAGACGACGAGGCGAGCGCGGCACGGTGGATTCGAAACCAGCAACGGGGCTGGGAGGCCGGTGAGCGCTTCGCATTCGCCATCGCAGCGATGGAAGCCGAGGGAGGCACGGGGCAGCTGGCGGGGCACGTGGTCCTCAAGGGTGTTGTCCCAGGCGCCTCGTCCGCCGAGGTCGGATACTGGACAGCTGCGTACGCGCGCGGCCGGGGAGTGGCTTCCGGTGCACTGCAAGCGTTGACCGACTGGGCCTTCACCACCTTCGCCGGTGATGGCCTGACACGCCTGGAACTCCTGCACCAAGTAGACAACCTGCCATCATGCCGCGTCGCCCAGAAGTGCCGGTACGAACTGACCAAGTTCCTGGCAGCAGCACCACCCGCATTCCCTCTCAAAGGCCACCTCCATGTGCGCGAACGCGACATCTGACGCCGACCAGGTGCTGCGACCGGCACAGTTCGCCACTGAACTCGGCCCCGCCGCCTGGCCACCTGCACCGATAAAGACCGAACGGCTCGTGCTCCGTGAGTCCGAGGCTCGAGACCGTGCGGCGTTCATTGAGCTGTTCGCCTCGCCAGAGGTGTGGGCACCTACATCGGTAGACCTCGAACCCGCGGACCAAGTTCGGGTCCCACAGTCGGTCGGCAGACCCAGGACGGCACCCGACGCGGTCCTCGCGCACAAGGAGTGCTCGTCCCGAGCGATTACTCGGTCTGGGCTCGGGCCTCTTCCACGCTCACGTTGCTTCCGAGGAAGGTGCCGAATGTGTGCTCGCACGGTTGCCGGTCTGAGGCGTTAGGCTCACGCGGCATGATCTTGCTTAGCGATCCGCGAGTGATCGACACCCCGGTGGCGGACTGCGGCGAACCCCTTGTGGAGATCGCCACCGTTCCGGTGATAACGCTGGACCCGCGAGAACAGGACGAGGCCGGGGCATACGGGCGAGTCAGGGCCAGCGTGCTCGAACGCCTGGGCTCAGCCTCCGAGAGGCTGCCCGCCGGCATCAGGCTCCTTGTGATTGAGGGCCATCGCAGCCTGGCTGAGCAGGCACGCCGGTTCGCACTGTATGAGGATCGTCTGCGCCTCTCAGGCATCACGGACCCGGCAGAGCTTCGCCGCCAGGCGAGTGCTTTCGTCTCCCCGGTCGAGGTGGCCCCACATTGCGCCGGCGCGGCCGTGGACCTGACACTCATCGACAGCGATGGCGTGGAACTGGACATGGGCGGCGCGGTGAACGGACACCGCACGGGCGATGAGAGATGGTGTCCCTTCGACGCTCCAGGACTGTCGCCAACCGCGCGCGCCAACCGCAACCTCCTCGCCCAATGCCTGAGCGAGGAGGGCTTTGTCAATTATCCGAGCGAGTGGTGGCACTGGACATACGGGGACCGGTACTGGGCGCTCATGACCGGTGCCCCCGCTGCCCTATACGGACCGATCTAACGCTCACTGGGCCACGCCACCACCTGCTCATGCTCCTGTGGACTTGGCTCGTTCGGCGGCGGTGGTGGTGGTCTGGAAACGATGGACTCGGTGGATCCAGCCCCGACGGCCGCGGCGGCAGCGGATTGCGCGGCTCCGGCCAGGCCGAGTCCAGGTCCTTGCGCACCGTCCGCCAGGCGACGTTGTGGCAGCCAGGAGTCCTGTCTTCCTGGGACAGTCGGTACCAGGAAGCCCGTGTGCGGCTGGTGCACAGTGGTGGCACGGCGAGCACGGAGTTCGGGCGCACGGTACGGCGCCGGCGCGACCGGGTCTCCCCGGCGGCCGCGGGACTGGCTTCCCACTGCGCCGGCCGTCGCGGACAGTGCGGGCCGGGAGGCCCTGTTGATCGGCTCGCCCCATCACGTGAGGCGCATCGCGGACACATCATCGTGAGGTGCGGGGCACAAGCTCAGAGTCGAATACCGCAATTCCTGCCCGATGCCGGGCAGGAATGTGGACGTCCCATGACTCCCGACCTAGGGTGATGGCTCATGATCACCCCAGCCGCAATAGGCACTTTCGCCCTGATGGTGGGACTTCTCACGCTTACTCCCGGGCTGGATACCGCCCTCATCCTGCGCACCGCGGCGCTCGGGCACCGCCGTCGCGCCTGGGGTGTGGTCCTCGGCATCCAGAGCGGCACGCTGGTCTGGGGCGTGCTCACCTCGCTCGGTGTGACTGCACTGCTGACCGCGTCTCACCTCGCCTACGAGGCTCTTCGCTGGGTCGGGGCCGCGTACCTGGTGTGGATGGGCGGCAGACTGCTGTGGGCCACCCGGCGCCGCTCATCGGGCGAGGGCCCGCCGACAGCGGGGGCCCGGGGCGAGGGCAAGTTCGGGACAGGTGCCGGCGACAGGCTGCTCGGCGGCTGGCGCCAAGGGTTCGTGACCAATCTCCTCAACCCGAAGATGGGCGCCTTCTACGTTGCGGTGCTCCCGCAGTTCGTCCCTGCCGGCGCCTCGTCCCTCACTGCAGGCATGCTCCTGGCCGGTGTCCACATCCTCCTGGCCGTCATCTGGGCCTGCGCGCTGATCGCCTTCGCACACGTGCTCCGAGACCGCTTGCGACGGCCCTCGGCCCGCCGCTGCCTCGACCGCCTCACCGGAACGGTCATCGCCGCCTTCGGCATCCGGCTCGCGCTCGGGCAGTGAGGCGCCAGTCGGCGCAGCCGCAAGGCCGCCGGCAGCCGCCGAACGCGCGATCCGCGCATCATCCAAAGCGAAAGGACATCTGTATGCGCTCGCTCCCCAGCAGCACTGAAGCCGTGGTCTTCGACTGCGACGGCCTGCTGGTCGACACCGAAGCCTGCTGGACCGTTGCGGAAACGGCCATCTTCGCGGCACACGGCCATCCCTTCGGTCCCGAACAGAAGGCTCTGGTCATCGGCCGCACCATGGAGGCCGCTGGAGAGGCCATGGCCCAGTACCTCGGGCGCCCCGGTGCCGCTGCCGAACTCACCGCCGAACTCCTCGAAAGGGTCCGCAAAGAGCTTTCCCGAGGAGCCGCGGCCCTCCCCGGGGCGGCGGAACTGGTGCGCGCCTGCCGGGCGGCCGTACCCATCGCCGTAGCGAGCAACAGCCCAAGGGAACTGCTGGACGCGGCACTGTGGTCGGCCGGCCTCACCGACTACTTCACCCACACGTTCGCCGCCGACGAAGTGCGCTCCCCCAAGCCCGCACCAGAGCTCTACCTCACGGCATGCGAGAAGCTCGGCGCGGCCCCGAAGCGTTCCGTCGCATTCGAGGACTCGGCCACAGGCATTGCCTCGGCGCGTGCTGCCGGGCTCTACGTCGCAGTCGTACCGTCCCTTTCCGGAGCCGGCCTCGACCACGACTGGCTGGGCACCAGCCTGGCCGAACGCGAACTGCTGGACTGGGCCGGGCAACTGGGAGACGGCACGGTCCGCTGACCACTCGTCCTGATGCGCAGAGCGGTCCTGCAGCGAGTCGACGGATGCTGCTCACTTCGCGCCGTTGGGGTGGGCCGGAACGATGAGGGACACAACAACCCGCTCGCACAACCCGGCAGACACCGCTGCGGGCGCCTTCCAGGCCGGCCTCTTTCCGGGGCCCTGGCCCCGCCATGGGTTCCCGGCCCCGCCATGGGTTCCCGGCCCCGCCATGGCTTTCAGCCCCGCCACGGGCCCTGCGGAACGGGCCTGTCCGGTAGTCCGCTACAGGCGCGGGGTGCGCGCCTGGATACCGCGTGGGTCCGGTTCTGGGCGCCGAGTTTGGTCAGCACGTTCCCCACGTGTGTCTTCACCGTCTCCAGGCTCACCGTGAGCGAGATCGAGATCTCCGGGTTGGACAGGCCGGTGGCCATCAGGCGGAGCACCTCCTCCGGGCGGGCGGTGACCATCCCGCGCAGTGCCGCCGGGAAGAGGCTCAGCCCGCTGCAGGTCACCGCGTCGTCGTCCGCGATCAAGAGGGGGACGGGGTGCCGGCGCCCGTCACGACGGCTGCGTTTGTGCCACGGCCGGTCATGACGGCTTCGCTCGCGTCAGCGCCGGTCATGCCGGCAACCGTATCGGCAGCCGGACCGTCAATTGCCAGTGCTGCGGCCCGACGGGACCGGCCTCGAACTCACCGTCCGGCAGCCGCACCCGCTCGGCAAGGCCGGGCAGACCGTGCCCGGACGTCGGGAAGGTCCTCGGCCCCGGGCCCGTACCAGCCCCAGCTCCGGTCCGGTCGACCACACCGAGCCGCAGGCCGTCCGGCGCGGCCGCCACCCGGACTTCGATCGGCCCGCCCGCCCCGTGCCGCAACGCGTGCGCCAGCCCCTCCTGCAGGATCCGGTACGCCGCCCGGGAGAGCGTGCCCTGTAGCTGCGTCAACTCGCCCGACAGCTCCGGCTCCACCACCGCCCCCGCGCGCCGCAACCGCTCAAGCAGCCCGGGCAGGTCGGCCAGGGTCCGGGTCGGCGGAGAACATCTCGCCCGCCACCGCCGGGGGGCGTGGCCGGGTGGTGGGCCGTAGCGGCCAGCAGAGGGAGCGGCCGAGCAGGGCGGCCAGCGCCGGGACCGTGACGAGCGAGAGGACCAGGGCGGAGAGCAGGATGCCCAGGGTCAGCGAGAAGGCGGTCTGCTCGCTGCCCGGGTTGGTGGCCAAGGTGGCGAAGGACCCGGCCAGGACCAGGCCCGCCGTGGCGACGGCGGGGGCGGTGTGCCGGACGGCGCGGGCCACCGCGCCGCGGGGCGAGCCGGGGCGACCCGTCTCTTCGCGGATGCGGTCGGCGATGAGGATGTTGTAGTCCGTGCCCAGCGCGACGACGAACAGGAACAGCACCAGTGGGAGCGTAAGGTTGACGCCGGGCCGGTCCAGTGCGTGCTGGAACAGCAGCGTGGCGGCGCCGAGGGTGGCGGCGAAGCCGAGGCCGACCGCGAGCATCAGCACGACCGGTGCTAGCAGGCTGCGCAGGAGCAGCAGCAGGATCAGGGCGATCAGGCCGGCCGTCGTCGGCAACGCCGAGCTGACGCCCCGGGAGGTCGAGGCGTGGCGGCTGATGGCCACCGGCCTGGACAACGCGGCGATCGCGCTGGCCATGGACATCAGCAAGTCGAGGCCGCCTTGCCGCAGCTCAGCTGCGTCCGCATCAGCCCGAGCCCGTACCGCACCTCGGCGGCCGCCCCGGGGCGGTCCGGCATCCGGACCGTGGTCTTCATCTCGGTGAGCTGGGCGGGCTTGAGCAGCCGGCCGCCCAGCAGGGCTGAGAAGAACCGGCTCAGGTCGCTCGGCGAGGAGACCAGCTCCCCGGCGGCCCAGGCCGAGGACGGGTCCATCTCGGTGACGTCGTTCAGCGCCCCGCCGGGCCCGCTCGCGTGGTAGCCCCGGGGGTGGGCGTCCCGGAGCCCCTCGTCGCCTGCGGCCGGGACGTAGGTGTGGCGCAGCCCGAGGGGCTCGATCACCCGCTTCGACAACTGCTCGGCGAACGGACGGCCGGTGATCCGCTCGATCAGCAGGCCGGCCAGGATGTAGTTGGTGTTGCTGTACGACCAGTCCGTCCCGGGGGCGAACAGCGCCTTGTGGGTGAAGGCGAGGTCGAGCAGGTCGCGCGGCTGGTAGTAGCGGTGGCGGTCCTCGCCGAACGGCTCGGCGGAGAGGAACTCGGTGTAGTTGGGCAACCCGCTGGTGTGCTGCAGCAGCTGGCGCACCGTGATCGCCCGGCCGTCGATGCCCTCGCCGCGCACCAGCCCGGGCAGGTAGTGGTCGATCGGGGTGTCCAGCTCGACCTTGCCCTCGCCGACCAGTTGCAGCACGACCACGGCCGTGAACGTCTTGGTGTTGCTGCCCGCCCGCACCTGGCCGTCCACCGGCGCCCTGGCCCCGGTCCGCAGGTCCGCGACGCCCACGGCGTAGTCGCGGACCTGCCCGCCCCGGGTGGTCGTCGAGGCCAGCGCGGCCGGGTACCGGTCGTCCTGCACCAGTCGCTCCAGCCCGGCCCGCACCCCGTCCTTCGGCCTGGCGGACGGCGCCGCGGAGGCGGGCACGGCGCCGGCCGCGCCGACCACGGTGGTCGCCGCGAGCAGCACCGCGAGCGGACGCCCCGTGCTGGAGTCTGCGGAACTGACGATCGGACATGCGGAAGCTCCTTCGGTACGGCGCCACGAGGGCGCGGGGAAGCGAAGTCAAGGGTGCCGGCGGCCCGTTCCACGGGTGTCCCGCCCGGTCACACTCCCGCCCCTAGGAAGCGCCCCCGCCCCTGGCATCGCCCACCCGCACGAGGACCCCACTCCCGTCCCGCCCCCGCCCCGGTCCCCCACTCCCGCCCCGTTCCCGAGGACCTCTCGGAGTGATGACTCCAACTCCCCTTGCTGGAAAGGGCAGTGTCGCAACCGTCGACTACGAACGGCCCCGGTGGTGGCTCCGAGGCGTTCGGCGCGGTGGCGGGAAGTACGCGGCGTGCCCAAGCGGGCCTTGGGCGTGTCCGATGGGATGAGCGCAATACCGATGTGGTCCAAGCTTGGTGGGATCACGCGACGTCGATCCCAGACACTCCGGCGAGCCCCTGAACGAGGTGGGGCAGGCCCTGCGCGAGCGTCGCGCTCACGCTCGACGTGACTCAATCGGCCTCTGCCGCGGCCGGGACCCTGATAATCAACGGCAACACCTTTCAGAACCCCACCGGCTGCAACGTCAGCGATACTCCCGGCGATCCCGACGGCCTGGTCTCCAACGGCATCAACCACCTCGCATTCGTGTACTCGGACCCGTTCTGCGAGGAGTTCGTCGGCACTGCGATGCCGTTGAGCATCGTGGTGGTGCCGCACGCATGGTCTGTCCCAGCGGTGAGTCATCCATGCTTGCCGGATCAGGCTGCGCACGGTGATGATCGTGTCGGTGAGGTCGAAGAATGCGTTGACGACAGGGGCGTGCCGCTCGTAGCAGCGGGCGAGCCGGTGGAAGGCGTTCTGCCATGCATGGGTGCGTTCGACGTGCCAGCGCTGGCTGGCCTGGATGGGCGCCTTCTCGCCGAACAGCGTTGTCAAGCTTATGGCTACTTGCGCCATCCACTCCCCTGCCCGCCGTTTCCGGTGCTTCAGCCGGTCGTGTTCCCGACAGGCCCGGCGAACCAGGGTGGTCGACCTGAGCACTCGACAACGCGCGTGCCGGCAATGGCTGAGGAATTCTTCCCACGGAGCCTCTGCGCACGGATGGCGAGAGCTTGGGCACTCAGATGCTGTTGGCGATGCGCTCGTGGTCCCGTTCGCCCTCGCGGGTCTGGATTCCAGCGGCGAGCAGCTTGTGGGCGAGCTCGGTGACCTCATCGCCGAACGCCGCGAACAGGCCCTCGTTCTCAACGGCGTACGCCGCACGCGGAATCGGCTGCGCGACCGTGTCGACCGCAGCCTTCGTGATGGAGATCACCTCCGGCCGGAGGCCGGCGATCCGTCGGGCGAGGGTGTCGACGAAGGAATCGAGTTCTGCGACGGGCAGGGCACGGTTGATCAGGCCGTACCGTTCCGCGAGCTCCGCGCCCACGAGTTCGGCGCCGAGGATGAGCTCCAGCGCGCGGGCCCTTCCTGCCAGGCGTGTCATGTTCACCGTGCCGCCGCCTCCGGGGAGGATCCCCATCAAGGACTCCGGCTGCCCCTGCCCCGACTTGCCGATCGCCGCGAATCGCATGTCCAGGTACATGAAGAACTCGTTGCCCGCGCCGCGCGCGAAGCCCGCCAGCTTGCCGATGGTGACCTGCGGCAGCGAGCGGACCTCCTCGCTCATCGCCTGGAGGATGTTCAGGCCTTCCGGGACGGTCGAACCCGGCGCGGCCGCGATCGCAGCGCGAGTGGCTGCAGGCAGCGCGTCAGGGTCGGTGAGGTAGGCCATGTCACCGTGCGCAACGAAGAACTCCGGGTCAGCACTCTCGAAGACAATGACGCGGACGTCGGCGTCGTCCCGCACACGCGCGACGAATGCCCGGAGTGACGGCAGGAGGACCGCGTCCATCAGATTGAGCGGCGGGTGATCGATTGTCACCGTCGCGACCCCGTCCGAGACGTCGATCGTCAGGGCGGGAAGGTCTTCGTAGCTCATGAGGTGGCTCCATATCGCGGTAAGAGACGGCCCGTGACCGGGCCGCCGGCTTGGGACAGTGTCGCGAATCTCAGCATCGGAACTGACACTGAGTATCAGGTTAGAAACCTGTATCCGAATAAGCAAACAAGTGTGTCGGAGTACACTCGTCCCCATGAGCGCAGCGCCAGTCGGTACCCGTGAGATCAGCCGCCACGCGGTGCGAGCAGAGCTGGCCCGCGTCGCGTTCAACCGGTTCTGCCTCACCGGCTTCAACCAGGTCACCTTCGCCGACCTCTCCGAAGCCGCCGGAGTGTCGCGGAGCACCTTCCTGCGTTACTTCGGCACCAAGGAAGACGTGGTCCTGTTCGTCTTCGACCCTGTCGGTGACGTCATCACTGACGCGCTCGATGCCGAGCGGGCCAACCAGGACGACTGGAGCAGGCTGCGCAACGCCCTGGAGTCAGCCGTGAGGTTCCTCGTGCGCGACGTCCAGGAACTCGTGACGATCCTCGGCCTCATCGAGCAGACCCCAGCCCTGTGCGCACGCCTCCGCGAGAAGCAGACTGAATGGCGACCAGAGATCGTCGCCCGACTGCAGAAGACAACCCACTCGACCGACGGGTCATCGGTCATCGCCAACGTACGCGTAGCGGCGGCGCTCGAAATCTTGTGGATCGTCCTCGGCCAATGGAGTGCGAGCGACGGCCAAGAGGACCTCGGCAAACTGCTGGACGCTGCGTTCGCCGCCTTCTCGACCCCGGCACGCCAGCAGACGGACGCTCCGCTGTAAAGAGCCGAGGCAGCGGCTTCCTCGACGGTGCCGAAGCAGCCGAAAGGAGTGGTCGACCCGGCGGCGGTGATCGCGTCGTCGGAGCCCAGCCCCGGCCGCGACCGCAGGAGTGGGGTGTCGATCCGGCCGAAGCGGACAGTGTCCACGCCCAGCCGTGCCGGGCCGCCGAGGCCCCCGCAGCACCTATCTGCGCAACCTCTCAACCGCGAAAGAGGCTCAGCGAGCTCAGTTGGTTGGCGTGGTTGAGGTGTTGAGAGACGCCACTGTCAATCCCCTCGAACTGT
>NZ_NNBP01000052.1 GCF_002803155.1 Streptomyces sp. CB02959 | reverse complement strand
AGACCCCCACACCTCGCCACAGTGGGGAATCGGCGGGGAGAAAGCCGCGCGGGCGGTCTGCGGCGGGTGGGTGGTGCCGGGCTGGTGGGTCAGGTCCGGCTGGCGGGTCGTCATGGCTCTTCTCTCTCGGTCGGTGTGCCGTAGTGCTGCGCCCGGTTGGGCACGATGGGGCCACCGTCGCCGCCGGAACCACACCAATCCAGCTCTCGCGAAAATCCGTAAACCAGCACGTCAGAGCAGGTTCTGACAGGGATTCGCGAAGAGTGGACCAGCAGGTTCGGGGGTGCTAACGGCCGGTGGTGGCAGCACCTTCGAGCAGCAAGGGGTTAGCCGCGCAAGTGGCTCCGAGCCGGGGTTTTCACGGCGGTGGGGTGGGGCGTGGGGGACGGTCGTACGAACACGCCCATGAACACCACACACCACCAGCCCCTCGACCACGGCCCCAACACCACGACACCACCACCACGGACGAGCCCCGGGAGCCCCAGCCCCGGGTGCGCGCAGTCGACGCCGACGTCGAGATGACGCCGATGCGCCTCGACGCCGGCCTCGACGACGACCTGGTCCGCTTCCGCGACAGCGGCACCCTCGGCCCGCAGACCAACAGCTGACCGACCACCCGCAGACCGAACGGCCCGGGGCCGGTTTGTTCAACCAGTCCCGGGCCGTCATCCTGGACACCCTCTTGATGGCCAATCGGAAGGAGTGCGGCGGAACCCCAGGTCCCCCCGCACTCACCAAGCCCACACCGCAGCACCCGTCACCCGCCGCGCCCCACCACTCGCGCAGCACAACCTCTTCTTCGACCACCGCGACAGAAGAGATGCCGGCACGACACCCCGGCGAGGGCGGCGCCCAGCCGGTCGTGCGCCTCTTCCAACAGCTCCAGGACTGGCGGATTTCCACGGCGTCGCGGCGCCTGGACCACCCTCCCTCAGCCCCAAGGGCGTGAGCCCCATGCTGCGTTGCCGTGAAGACATCCCGCCGCCTTGGCGATCGCGTGCACCAGGCGCCGCTCCTTCTGCCACGGAGGTCCGTCAGAAGATCCCTATCCGGGAGGCGGGTACGGCAACTCAGCGGTCCGCGGTGTCGGCAAGGGCGTCGGCCAGTCGACGGCGGAACGGATTTAGATGTTCGTCCACGCCGTGGCACACGTCCACCAGAGTGTCCATAACGGTGCGGAGTTCGGCGAGCTGACCGGGGGATGGCAGGGCAGCAAGGAAGGCGGTCAGACAGCGGTCCGCCTCGTCCCAGTGAGGTATCAGGCAGTGAATGAGGAAGAGATTGCCCAGCGTCGGCACGACGGCCGAGGCGCCCTCCGTTGATGCGGCCTCAGGCTCCAGGATCTCCACGGCGCGCGCGAGGGCCCGGTCGCGGGCGGGATCCCGCAAGGCGTGCAATGCCACCGCGCGTTCGTAGTAGGCCCATCCGTCGCCGGGGGCGAGTTCGACGGCGCGTGTGAGATCTGTCAGGGCTGCCTCGTACCGGCCGGTGAGTCGGTGGACGAGCCCTCGGTGAGCGAGGGCGGATTGGTCGTCCGGATTGATCTCCAAGGCGCGGCCGAGGTCGGCCAGCGCAGCCGTGTACTGGTTCTTCAACCGGTGTGCGGTGGCTCGCTGGGTGTAGGCCAACGCATCAGCGGGGTCGATCTCAAGGAGCCGGGTGTAGTCGGCAACGGATGCATCCCAGTGGCCAAGATGGCGGTGGAGTCGGGCGCGACTGCTGAGCGCCCATGTGTATGTGGGATCCCGGTCGAGCGCCGCGTTGTAGTCGGCTCGGGCCTGTGCATAGTGACCGCGGGTCTCGTAGACCCGCCCGCGGGAGACGCGGATCCAGCAGTCGTCTGGAGCAATGGCGAGGGCCCGGTCGAAGTCAGCAAGAGCCGCCTCATGCCGGCCCATGACGTCGTGGGTGTGGCCGCGGTTGGCGAGGGCCCAGGTGTCGTCTGGAGCGATGGCGAGGGCCCGGTTGAAGTCGGCAAGAGCTGCCCCGTGCCGGCCCAGGTCGCGGTAGGTGAGACCACGGTTGGTGAAGCCCCAGGCGTAGTCCGGGTCGATGGCGAGGGCTCGATCGCAGTCAGCGAGGGCTGTCTCGTACCGGCCCATGGCGCTGTGGGTGCGGCTGCGGTGGTGGAGGGTCCAAGTGTCATCTGGAGCGATGGCGAGGGCCCGGTTGAAGTCGGCAAGAGCTGCCCCGTGCCGGCCCAGATCATGGCGTGTCACAGCACGGCTGGTGAGAGCCCAGGTGTCGTCCGGGTCGATGGCGAGGACCCGGTCATAGTCCTCGATTGCCGCCTCGTACTGTCGGAGGAACTGGTGCGCCAGGCCGCGCTGGGCCAGAGCGACCTTGTCCGTGGGGTCGGCCTCGATGGCCCTGGTGAAGTCGGCAAGTGCCCGCTGATACTTGCGGAGCTGGCAGAAAGTCAGTCCGCGCCCGAAGTAGGCGAGGCTCCCGTCCAGCCCCAGTTCAATGGCGCGGTCGTAGTCGATCATCGCCTGCTCGTACCGCTCGGCGTTGCGGTGCTCCCGGCCGCGCAGTGCGTGGGCGAGCGCCCGGCTCTGGGGGCTGAGGGTGGTGTGGGAGAGGAGAAAGGTCAAGGCGGCGATCGCCGGGTCGGGTTCGTCGAGGGCGGCGCGCAGTCGCTGTCCGGCTTCGATGACGGCAGTGGCTTCGGAATCCTCACCCGCGTGTGCGACGGTGTCCGCTAAGCGTCGGAGGGTGGCGAGGTCGTGGTGGTACGCGCTGATGAGTTCGCCCAGCGCGTCGGGCAGGGCGGCGTGGGGGTCGGCGCACAGGCGGTGGTAGGTCTCGTGGAGGCGGGAGGTGCGCCAGCGTTCGTCGTCCCAGTGCGCCTCGTCGGAGCCGGTGCGGCCCTCAATTTCCCGACGCTGCTGCTGGAAGGCATTGGCCAGGCGGGTGTGCTGCTCTCGCCAGCGTTCGGGTGACTGGTGGCGTTGCAGGCGCAGCATGGCGTTGCGTACCACGTCGTGGTAGAGGTAGCGGCCGGCGTGGTCGCGCACGAAGGGCAGGGAGCGCAGCCATGTGAACAGTTCCCCCGCCGCTTCCTCGTCATCGATGGCGGCTTGGCAGATGTCCTGGTCCAGTGTCACCGGGAGGGCGCAGGAGAGGGCGGCGGCGCGGCGTGCGGGGTCGGTCTCCCACTTCAGGAAGCGTTCGACGGCGGTACCGCTGGGATCGCCGACCTCGGCCGGGTTTGTGGGGCGGGCCTCGGCAAGCATGGAGACCAGGACGGGCAGTCCTCCGGACAGTTTCAGGATCACATCAACGACGCGTGCGTCGGTGACGTCCTTGGTGGCCAGCAAATGGCGGGCCTCGTCGTCGGTGAAGACCTCCAAGGGGAGGTCGGTGACGAGGTCTAGCGAGTCGGCCCAACACTGCATATCCAGCCGGGACTGGCCGGCCAGCAGCACCATCACGTTCGCGGGCAGCTCGCCGTACCGGTCGCTGACCAGTATGTCCCGTAGCCAGGTGTCCAGCAGGGGGCCGGTGCGCTCGTAGGTGTCGAAGAGCAGCACCACCCATGGCCGGCTCTGTGCCGCGTCGGCGAGGGCTCGGAGGAGGACGGGGGTGAGGACCTGGAGCGGGGAGAGGACGAGCCGGACGTCCGCGGGGCTGCGCAGGCGGGCGCTGAGCATCGTCTTGAGGCGGTCCGCGCCGGCTGCCACATGGCTGGCGCTGACCGCGCCGGTGAACGCGCCCACGCCCGGTATCAGCCCAAGGCCCGCCAGGCCCAGCTGTGAGACGACCATGCTCGACGGTGAGGGCGGCGCGGCCGAGTCAGGGGAGCCGGCCGTCGTCTCGGCCTCGGCCAGGCTGGAGGCGGCTTCGTGACGCCGCTGTCGGTAGGTCGCCAGCGCCTTGTCGAGGTCCTTCGACGGCGCGCCCTGCGCGGCGAGCTGGGCGCTGACGGACTCCATCACCTCGATGGGGTCTGCGGCAGATTCGTCGGCGTAGGCGGTGATCGCACCTGCCTCACGCGCGGCGTTCTCTAACTGCCGTGCCAACGTGGATTTCCCCACGCCGCCGGGGCCGTGGATGTGGAAGAGGAACTGCGTCGCCTCCTCAGGCGTTTGCCGCAGCGCCTGCTCGAACGCAGCTTGTTCACTGCGTCGTCCAACGAACCCGCTGCGGCGTCGGCGCCTGATCAGTTCCTGCCTTGAAGGACCCCGCCCCGCCACCTACGACCTCCCTGCTCTCCAGTCGGCACCCGCCACCACCATGCTGTCACCGCGGTGGCAACGACGTGCCGGAAGCTGGAATAACTGGCAGTTTGTGAGGCACGCTCGGCGCTGAGTAAGGCGGCCGCCTCCTCCAACACGTAGCCACCGCGCGGCGACCTCACGGCGCTCGCCGGGTCCAGCGCGGCGGACTGTTGCACCGCCGACAGCTGCACGCCGTGAGCACCAGGCGGGCCGGCCTGCTCCGAGAGCTCGTGGGCCCCCGCCCGCGCAAGCCGTGCCGTGATGTGCGCGGGCAATGAGGAAGGCGCTGCATGCGGCAATGGCAAGCATGCCGTGCTGCTCGCAGGTATCTGGCTCTGCGCGCAGCTCTCGTGCGTGCTGGGTTCCGTCCCGTTCCGTTCGAGGATCTGGACAGGAGCCGGGCCCGCAGCGTGACGGCGCGGGCCCGGCCGTATCTCTGGGGACAAGACGCACCAACCCAAACGACCCCCAGCAGCAGAAGTTCCGGCACCCCCGCCCGAAACACGAGCCGCAGCCGCGTCGCAGCCGACCGAGTCGGCTGGAGCGGGACGAAGGACACCGAGCAGCGGCCGCTGACCAACAGCCGGACCACCGGCGCGGCCACCGGACGAGGGCAGGCCGGACCGCGGGGCCAGAGACGCAGGACCGCGCCCGCCGACCGACGCAGCGCCGGCCGACCAGCACGATGCGCCGGCGGGCGAGCGCGGCGGGAGCCACGGTCCGGGGGCGGAGCTGCGAGATCGCAGCGGCGAACGGATACCGGCCTCGACCACCAGGTCGACCGCGGGCGGGACCCCGCCCCCTTCCCGGAAACCACCGCCTCTGGCACGACGGGCCCACCACACTGGGAGGGTGACTTACTGGCTACACCGTCGCTTCCTCCAACTGTGGACCCATCTCCTCCCGACGGGTGGTGAACCCATGCGGGCGGCACTCCGCAGTACCTGAGCGCTCAGGCGAGCGGGGAAACATACGGACGGAAGGGATGCGGCGTGGCAGACGTCCCCGTGCATTCCCAGCCTCGCGTGCGCGCGGCCGACGCCAACGTCGACCTGACCCCGATGCGCCTCGCCACCGGCCTGGACGACGACCTGGTCCGCTTCCGCGACAGCGGCACCCTCAGCCCGCAGGCCGACAAATAAGCCCCTGCGCGCCGAGTGGCGCGCAGGGGCAGGGGGTGTGCTCGTTAGCCATGGATCTGGGCGTAGTTGGGGTTGCGCAGCTGGGGCTGCACCGGTGTACGCGAAGGCGCCTTCCGGCCGGGGTTTGTGTCACCGGCCCCACGACGTTCATGCTGCCCCCTCCTGATGGCCAATCGGGTGGGGCGCGGCGGAAGGGATCCCGCCGCGCCCTTCAACATCCGCAACCCGCGCCGCGAGCGCAGCACCGGCTGGTGTGCCGGCTGATTCGGGCGGACCCGCCCGAATCAGCCGACGCACCAGCTAGGCCGGACCACGAGCCCGCCGACGGAGACAACAGGGGGACGAGCGCGAGGCCCAACCGACGGTCGCGGGCGAGGCCTCGACCTCTTCTCGGAGACCACCGCCTCTGGCACGACGGGCTCGACACACTGGGAGGGTGGTTTCCTGGCTACACCGTCGCTTCCTCCAACTGTGGAGCTATCTCCATCGCACCTTTGACAGCGCCGACTCCCCCACGAAGTGGACCAGTCGCGCCATCTGGGCGCTGTTGACCGGGGCGGCCTGCACGGTACTGGGCCACGCAACTACCTGGGCCGCCGAAGCCGCAGGCGCGTCCTCGACCCTGACTTCATTGCTTGGCGTCCTGGTGCTGATCACTACGTTCGTCGTCGCCCTGACCGCGGTCAGCACCGGACCGGGCCAACCCGTCGGCCGGCACTCATCGCGCTCGCCGCCACGCCCTGCCTCTTCCTGCTGGTGATGCAGCCCTGGCGATAGCCACGAGCGCACCCGACGGCGGAAGAGGCTGGCGCCGCCGGCCTCAGCCCGGTCACCCACGTTCATGTCCGGCAGGCCCCGGCTCTTTCGCGGAGGGGGGCAGTGCCAGATCCAGCAGAGCGTCGACTGTGTCGCCGTCCAACTCACTGTCGAGGTGAAGGGACCGTCGAAGGAGGTCGCCGACGTTCCTGGGCTCCAGCCCCAGACGCAAGCGGGCGATCAGACAGATCTCGCCGAAGAGCGCCGGTGCCCGGCCCGGCTTGCGCAGGATGTACCAGTCCAGGAGCTTGACGACATCGGTCCTGATGTCCCCGAGGGAGACGCCTGCTCTGTTTGACTTCCCGGCCCGGTCGACGTCTTCGGCGAGGCCTCCGACAACCGCCTCGACCAGCGTGGTGCGCAGGGCCGCGACGGGGACGAGGCCGTTGGGGTCGTTGCTGAGAGCGACCGCGGGCCACCAGGCGAGATCCGCAGCGGACTCCTCATGTTTCGTCTGACCATGCCTGAGACCACGCTTTCGCTTGCGGCTGTCCGCGTCTTCGAGGCTGTCGCAGATGATCTTTGTCAGGCGGTTGTGGTCGGCGACGAGGCCGAGTGGCTGTTCAGTATCGAACGCTGTCGTGCCGGATAGGAGCGCCTGCGGCCCGTGGATGCTGTGGTGTTGCTCGGCCCAGTCGCGGGCGACGGGCTGGGACCAGCGCGGGCCCTCGGCGGTTTCGGTCTGCGGAACGGGCAGGTCGCGGCGCCCGTATTTCGGGTCGGGTAGGTCGTCAAGTGCGAGTCCCGCGATCTGTGCCAGCCCCGTCCGGTCGACGAGGTGGGGCGGTTCGAGTTCCGGTGCCCGCAGGTCGATGACGCATCGGTCGAGCGGCAGGGCGCCGGGCTGACGGGAGGCGGCCCACAGGGCGAGATGGTCGCGCCAGTGGGGCAGTGGTTCCTTCGGCGCGGTGAAGTCCGCGATCTTCATGATTCGTGCGTTGCCTGGTTCTCCCGGGCGGGCCAGGAGGTCGGCGGCCGTGACCGTGATGGCGTCCTCTACCGGGCGGGCCTCGTAGCCCTCATAGGCGCGGTCCACAACCTGACTCGGCCGGTGCCATGCGGCTCCGTCCCACCAGTAGCCGCCGTGCCGGTAGAGGAAGCCGTTGCGCCCGAACATCCAATCGTGGTGCAGGGAACTCATGTCCTGGTCGCGGATCAGCAACACGGTGCGGCCGTAAGTGGGGTGCTGATGGACAGCCCACGCGTAGGCGCGGTTCTTCGTTTCCGTCGTGAAGGCCACCCATCCGCCATCACGTAAGGAATCTGTGCGCCCCCACAGCCCTACCCCCTGATTGCGGCCGGTCCGCTCGATCGCATCGGGATTGTCCAACGGCAACCGCTCGTCGTTGATGAACGGCAACCCCGGAACCGGATGATCGGTACGCAGCCCATTGGCAATCGGACGAATCCAACTCATAGCGCCCCCTCTGTGCGGTCTCGCAGCGCCCCGAACACCTCAGCCCGGACACGCTCCCCCCATCCCTGCAACACGGCAGACACCACCAAACCCAAATGACCGGAACGGCTATCACCGCGTATGAACAGGGCCCACCTCGTACTCCGCCCCACCGCCCGGCGAGCACGCTCACCGGCTACACCAGCCGAAGCGATGGGCCAGTTGGAAGCCGGGCCGGCGCCATGCAGGCCCGGCCGGAGACCGGCAACCGGAGCACGACTACGTCCTCCTGGTCGACGAAGAAGCCAAGGCGCGAAACCCGCCGGAGGTCCGAGGAGGGGCCCTCCAGCGCCGGGACGTACGTTGCCCGGGCGAACGGAAGATGACGGCACCCAGCGAAGGCCGGCCCGGGCCCGGTGATGACCCGGGGGACGCCCCCGCGGGCCACCTGCGGCGCGGCCCGGCAGGCACTCATGTCCACCTGGAGGCAAGTGCCGTGGCGATGAAGGCGCGGAGAAGGTCGGCGGCCTCGCTGGTGGTGACGTCCCGCGTCCAACGGTTCTGGTGGCAGTGCAGCACGAACCGGCGGATGCCGTGTGCGTGGTCCAATTCCTCGGCGTGGGGGCGGTTGCAGCAGCGGCCGTGTCGCTCGGTCTGCTCCAGGTGCGCGCGGATCACCTCGGTGTGGAAGCGGGAGGGGAGGGTCTGTCGGGCCTGGCAGCCGCTGCACTCCAGCAGGTGCAGCACGCTGCCGGTCCGTTCAAGGAAGCGCACGCCCTTGCCCTCGAAGGTGTTGCAGCTGGCGCACAGCGGGCCTCGGACGTAGCCGTGGTCGTGGCAGTGGTCCCAGGTGAACGCACGGCTCTGGCCGCAGAGCCGGCACAGGTAATCGTCGGCACGCATGGTTCGCCGCAGCGAGTCGTACAGCACGCCGTGAAGATGACCTTCGTAGCTCTGGTAGGTCGCCCCTGAACACGGCGGGCATAACGTGACGTAGCCGTTGGTGGTCGGTGTCCGCCAAGCCCAGCGCGGGCCTTGGGTACTGCAGCCGGAGCAGATACGGGCCCGGTTGGCGAGGTCGTCGTCCAGGGGCTCCCAGCGGTCCAGCAGTTCCACATAGGCGCGGGGCAGCAACCAGTGTTCCCCGGACCAGGACAGCAGTCCGCGCGGCTTGGTGCCCGCGATGTGGTGCATGTGCAGCATGTCGTTGCGGGCCTGGACGAACTCGTCCATCGTCAGTGTGCCCGGCAGGCCGTTCTTCCCGATCTTCCGGTAGTCCTCGCCGTAGCGGCGTTCTCGCAAGGACTTGTGGAAGGCGGCGTCGTACATCCAGGACCTCAGCTGGCGACGCCAGTCGGAACGCTCCCATGCCTGCGGATCGTGGTCACGGTACTCGGGCAGGTGTGCCTCGACGAGGTCGTCGAAGTCGACGGGAAGTTCAGCAAGGGCGTGGCCGGCGCGGCGTACCTCGCGGTCGTCGTACGTCCAGCGCGCCTTGTGCTTGTAGCCGCGCAGTGCCACGTCGCCGATGACGATGTGGCTGTGGTGGCGCAGCAGCTGGGTACGGAACAGCACTTCCGGGGCAAGGGGGAGGGCGCAGTTCTGCGTGAGGTCCTTGACGATGGCGCACGCTGACTTCGGGCTGAGGAGCATGGCCGGATGATGACAGCGGGCTCTGACATCGGCCCGATCAAGTCAGGGTAGAGGCCTGAGGGGCATCCTCGCCCGGCCGTCACGCGGGCCGCTATCCGGCCGGCCATTCCCCGGTGCGGGCGAACCGCTTGATCTCGTCCTCGTAGGGTGTGGGGTCGAGGCCTCGCGCACGCACCCACGCCGTGTCAAGGTGGGTATTCCGGTACGGATCAGCAGTGTCGCCGATGATGGTGACGATGCTGCCCTGCGTCCCCGCCTCGCGCATCCGTGCCACGAGGTGGCACGTCCCCCAGAAGTTGGTGCCGGTCGCCGGTCCGGCTTCGATCCCTGCGGTAGCGTGAAGCCACCGCAGGGCTGCAATGGACGCCGCGTCCGGTACCGGGATCATCAGATCGATCAACGCCGGCAGGAAGCCGGGTTCGATGCGTGGGCGACCGATGCCAGGTATCCGCGAGGGCATCCCCGTGGTGTAGTCGCCGCAGCCGCTCGCCCACGCGGGGAAGTAGGCGGAGTTCTCCGGGTCCACCACGGCAAGCCGAGTCGAATGACCGTGTCGCCGCAAGTGGCGCCCGACCGCTGCCGAGGTCGCCCCCGTTCCGGCACCGGTGACGATCCACTTCGGGATGGGGTGTGGCTCCCTGCTCAGTTGAACGAAGATCTCGTCGGCGATCGTCGGCTCACCCCATCCGGCCACCGCCCGCTCCGCGTCGCTGAAGTGGTCCAGGAAGTGGCCACCGAGCCGCTCGGCCAACGCCTTCGCCTCCCCTTGCACCGCGGCCGGCGGCTGCTCACCCACCTGCCACCGGCCGCCCTCCCCCTCGATCCTGGCCAGGACGTCCACCGAGGTCTTCGCCGGCACGACGGCGGTGAACGCCAGACCCAGCAGCCTCGCGAAGTGAGCTCCGGCGACGGCGACCGCTCCGCTCGTAGCCGCGACTACCGGCGTATCCGCCCTGATAGCGCCGCTAGCTATCGCCTCACAGAACATGGCCCGCACCAGGCGATACTTCACACTGCCGGTGGGATGCGCGGACTCGTCCTTGACGTAGATCTCGACGTCCCGGATCGCGGGTAGCCGAAGCCGACGCAGGGGCGTCGGTGTCAGCCCCAGGCCGTCTGACTGCACCCGTCGAATCGCTTCGACAGCCCACGAGTTGGGATGTTCCATGGCCATGACCGGACCCTACTGGAGGCTCGGCACCAGTCAGGTCGCCATGTCAGCTCTCATCATGGCGACACGAACCTGCCGCTGCGCCGGCTACCGCGCTTCAGCTCAGCTGGGCCGCCGGCGGCCCGAGGGAACCACGCCGGCGGCCCAGCGAGCGGCAGCGACAAGCCCCCTGGGCGACCACGAGCCGGGCGCCGCCGCCGGACGCCGTAGTAGAGACAAGCGGCAGGTTCGGCGGCTTGAGAGAACGGGTTATTCCGTCTGACGCCGTAAGGCGCTCATCGCGACGCGGGCGAGGTATTCGGCGGCCGCGCGAGGTTCGCGGGGGCGTTCACCGTATGTTGCGACGATCCACGGCAGTGGCTGAGCGCCTTCTCTGCGCGGGTCGCCGTAGGGGATGGCCCACCGGAGCAGCACGGCCGGAGGTCGGTAGCGGTAGGCGGAGTACAGGCTGAGCGGGTTCTTCCCTTCCTGGCCGTTGCAGCCGCTGCACAGCCATCCGCGCAGCAGTCCCGTTGCGTGACAGTGGTCATCTACGAGACGTGCGCCCGCTCTTCCGCAGACGGCGCAGCGTCCTGCATGCCAGTCGCGGGCCTGGCGGTAGTCCGCGACCGCGATGACGGGCCAGCCCCAGCATGCGGGGAGGTCGGGGCCGTGACGGTGTTGCTGTGCTCGCGCTGCTCGCCGGCGCCGCTCGGCATCGGTGGAGTGACGCTCACAGCGCGCCGCGGTCGCTTCCACCGCGGGCCGCAGGCACCAGCGTCCCGCTCTAAGCCACTGCTCACACCGGCCGGGCTGGTCGGCCCAAGGGCCCTGTGGTCGGAGGGATTCTGCGGCCTTCAGGCGGGTGCGCTCCTCGTCGCTCAGGTGGGTGCGGCAGGAGCGGATCCCCAGCGGGTAGGGGGTGATGTCGGTCGTCCTGAGGCGGGCGACGGGCCGCCCGCACGGGGCCCCGCCCTTGGTCGAATGACCGCACCTTCCCGGGCGCCGGCCAGCGAAGGGACGTGCTGGCCACTCAGGTTCTTCAGCAGGGCTGAGCCGAACGCCCTCAGCGGCCAACCCGACCGGCTCGTCGAGGTCGCCGTACCGTCCGACGAAGGCTCTGCAGCTCTCAAGCAGGATTGCCACGGCTTCTCGGCTGGTTGGCCACCTGGCTACGGCATCGGCCGCGTCGCGGACCGAAGTAGCCAGGTCGGCCACGTCGCGATAGTTGCCCGTCCTCACCACGTCCTCTCATGCGCCCGCGGGGGAAAGGTCAGCGGATGCGATGCTCCACCAGATATCGAGGCAGGTGAATGGGTCGCGGAGGCGGACCTCGTCCAGGTGGACGTCGACGGCCTGGCCACCGCGGATCCGCTGCGCTGGTGGTGCAGCGAACGGGTCCCGCGGCTGCGCGGGGTTAGCTGCCGACGACGCGTTGGTGTCCGCTGCTGCGTCCTCGTGCGGTTTCGATGCCGGCGATCTGGACCTTGGCGCGGAGGTCTTGGATCGCGGGAGGGCAGCGTACCGATCGCTCCGAGGCCCAAGCCAGGGTGTAGGCCGCGGCGATCGCGTGGCTGCCGGGGCCGCCGTACACGGCCTGTTCGAGCCCAGCTCGCGGGGCAGAGGCTCGGTCCCAGCGGTCGGCGAACGACGAGTCGGCGCGGATGGGGCCTGCACGGGCGCCGCAGGCCGAGGCGCAAAGCTCCCGGCCAGGCCATGCCGGTCCGCGGAGGAACAGCGGGGCCGGGCTGGGGATCTGCTCGGCCCCGCTGCTGGGGATGCGTTCTAGGCGGCTGAACGCTGATGGCGGGCCGGTAGGGCCTGCGCGAGCCATTGGGAGTCAGCGCCTGCCGCCACGAGTCGCTCGTATTCACGCTCGGTGTCCCAGCCGACGCGGACGCGGCGGAAGTGGATCCTGATCCCGTCGCGACGGCCTCCTCCCTCATCGAGGGTGTACCAGCAATTGCGTTCTGCTCCCTGGTCGCAGTCGCACGGCTTGCACGCGCAGTGCTCGCGAGTGGCCCGGAGTTGCATTCCCCATGCGGGGTGGGTCAGGTGTGCGAGGAGCTCCTCGTGGTCCATCGGGACGTCGGGTTCGTAGCGCAGCTCGAACTTCCAGCCCAGTCCATGCGGCCAGTAGTTGAGGGAGTACGGCTTGGTCACCGTGTGGAAGAGAGCGATGCGGCGGAGGAGGCCGCTGGCGACCCACGCGCGGTCTGCTTGCTTCTCCCACCAGGTGGAGTCTGCGGCCAGATAGGCACTTTCGAATGGGGTCAACGCGGGCGCGTCCCACAAGGGGACGAGGTCGGCGTCGTGGCAGAAGGCCCGGTGTTCGGTGACCATGGTCCGCCACTGCTCGGGATCCGGTCCGGTGATGGTGACACGAGCATCGGTTCCTGCCAGTCCGAGGTGGAGGCCCGCCGCGTCGATCCCGAGGAGCCTGACCGCGGCGAAACCTCCCGGCTCCCGTTCTTCGTCTCCGCCACGCCCGATGTACTCGGTCGGCAGCAGAGTCTGAAGGCAGTGCTTCGGCAGCGAGTGCTCGGGGCCGAGCTTCGAGTCGACCTCCACGACCAGGTGGTCGACGCTGGGTCGAACGCGCGCGATGCCGGCGGGGTGCGCACAGTAATCGCTCGTGCCGCCCAGCCGCGCGAACACGACGGCCTCCAGGCGGGCCTGGTCCCGGTTGGCGGCTGGTACCGGGTCTTGTGCGGGGAGGGCTTTGAGGTGCTGGAGGCCAGCCTGGTGCCCGATGCCCGTGCACCGCGAGCGGTAGCGAGCCTTCTGCGTGAGAAGTTCTCCGTGACTCATCGACGTTCCTGTCCTGCGAACCGTCCGGCCCCCAGTCCGCACAGGAAGGTGCGAACGCGTAGCGGTATGCAACATACGGTCGGGGCCGAGCTCCTTCACACTCGCCGTAGACGCCGGGGGTCTGGCCGGACAGCGCCTTGCGAATGCTGGCCCACCTTCAGGGGCCGCTCGGCAGCGTGCCGGCAGAACGGCCCACTAGTACAGCTGAAAGTCCGCTGCGGCGACTCATTCATTCGTCTGGGTGCGGCGGCAAGCGCGCCTCGGTGGGCCGACCTGAGGCGCCACGGTCCACCCATTCGGTTCCTCCGGTCGCCCGAGCTTCCAGCGTCGCTGCGCGGGCAGGGACGCCATGGCTGTTGGTCTGCGACGAGCGGCAGCTGCATCGCTACGGGCCTTCGCTCCGGCTGTCGTGGTCCGGGCCGCACGTCGAGGCTGCGGGTGGTCGCGCAGGACCAACGGCGCAGCTGACCGTGGCGATATGCGGCCGAGCGTGCGACAGACGGCCAGACGAGTGTCCGATCTTGCACCCGGTCCGTCCGAGGCCACGCGATGCGCCTGGCCCGCCGCCGGGGAGTGCCCGAGGGCGCTTCCGGGTGCTGATCTTGTGGTGCGTGGGTATAGTGCGCGGAGAACCTCTAACTCAGGCGCAGGGGCCCCATCTCGGTGGGGCCCCTGTTTTTTGCCCAGCAGTTCCCGGGCCCGCAGACGAGGTCAGGCGACCTGGAGGTTGGGGCGGCCGTCGCTCTCGGTGGGTGGGACGGCGGCGTAGGAGGGCAGCCTGAGGTTAGGCAGGTCGCCGGCCTTGATGGTGGCTAGGGCCTTGCGGAAGGCGGTCTCCATGTCCTGGTGGCTGGCGTACTTCGCGGCGAGCGGGTGGAGGCTGTAGGAGTTGCCCTTGCTGCCGTCTTCGTTTTGGGGGCGGAGCACGATCTTCAGGTCGATCAGGGGGGCGATGAGGTTGCTGATGGATTGGGGGGTGACGTTGTACTCCCGTGCCATGTCTTTTTGTCGGATCGGCAGGTAGCCGCCGTGGTCCGAGCGGAAGATGAGGTACTGGAGGAACTTCACCGAAGCTCCCGAGATCGGTAGGGCCCAGATGCGTTCGGAGACGATCGGGGAGAGGACCTCAGCCATGAGTTCGCCTTCCTCTCGTGGTGCGGCGGGTGGGTCGGTGGAGGTGTATCACCCGGTGCGCCTTTCGCCTGTGTAGCGGGTGGGGCTGAAGTCCAGGTCGAAGGCTTCTTGGTGGGCTTCGGGGCCGATGTTGTAGGGAAAGGCGTCGGGGTCGCGGTCGTGGTTCACGGCGATCTGTTCGAGGACCGCGTGTTGCGCGTTGCTGTTGCCGTTGAACCAGAGGCGGACGTTGAGCTGGATGCGTCCGTTGCCGAGTTGTTCTACCCACTTGTAGCCGATGAGGGCCCGTACGGCGCGGTTGACGGTGGAGCGGGTGATGCGCTTGCCGCCCTTGTCCGCGGCGAGTTTGTTCAGGCCGTCGGTGATCTCTTGCTGGGTGTACTGGGTGGTGCCGGTTCCGCGTTCCTGGCCGCCGGCGACGTACAGGAAGACGCAGAGCTGCGACTTGGTGATGGAGTTGGCGACGGCGAGTTGGGCGAGGAGCTGAGTGAACCAGTTCGACGCGAGGCTGTATCCGGCGTCGCCTGCCATGTCGTGTACGGCGCTTTGGTCTGCTTCGTACTCGAAAGTGACGTTTTTCAGCTTGCGGCGCTTGCGGGCGTCGCTGCCGTCGCTGGTTTGACCGAGTTGTTCGCCCAGGACCTTCAGGAGGTCGTCGAAGCCGGCATCGGGGCCGGCGGCATCGACGGCGCGGGGCCGACGGGGGGCGGGTGGATCAGATGTCACAGAACCTCCTTGTTACTCAGGCACTGCAGACCCTAACTCAAAAATCAACCAGAGCTTGCGTTTTGCTGCAGCGGCGCGCCCAACACCCACCTCGCGAGCGCGAGCGAGCGACCCTCGCCCGAGAACTCAAGCAGGACTGGATTTCCCAAGCCTCCATGCGCGACTAATCAGGCTCTACTTGTTTCCCTGTGTCGCCATTGCGGCACATTCGCCGCTGGGTGCACCCGCCGAAGAGGCGGCCTTCGCTTCCTCAACTCGTTCCATGACCTGCTGCGTTGACTCCGCCCCGCACCTGCTCGATAAATCAGCTGCACGTTGATTTATCGAGGTAAACGTGTCCGCCAGGTTGACATTCGGACTCCTCAAATGTGCCCTGCAGGACAACATCATCTTGATGAAAGTGCAGGTCAGGGGCCATTTACTGGCCCACGCCTCTTTCTAAAGAACCTCAGCTGTGGATCCCTGGATGCCTCACCAGAACGCCGGCACTAACTCGACGGACTCCGCAGCTCGTCCCACTTCCGAGGCCGTGACTGGACACGCCCAACGACCGAGCGCCAACTCGGAGCCGTCCCACGAGTTCGGAGTCGAGGTGCCTCAACGCTCATGGCCCGACCTCTCCAGCCACAGAAAGTCAGCCCCCACCACCAGCAGCTCGGCATTCTGCGTGCGGAGGTACGGAAGCCGTCCGGCCGGCCGAAACCCCAGCCAGACATCAGCCACCCGTCCGGCCAGGCGACCCCCCACTGACCGCCACCGTGTTCCCTCCGGCTCGTCTCCTGCAAGAGCGCTGGAACGCAGGCCCTGAGCAAGCACCCTGGCGGACACGTTCCTCAGTCATTTGCCACCTTCGCCCGTCACAACACGGTGCCGTGCAGAGCGCGGCGGTCGCCGGACAGGGCGTAGCGGCAGGTAGCGAGGCCGTGTTCGAGCCTGGGCTCTACCACCGGCTGGCCGTGCTCCGCGAACTCGACGTCCCTGGCCCGTGAGCCGCCACCACACCCGCACACCCTGTGCAGGGCTGAGGCGTTCAGCCCTGCACAGGCCCGTCATACTGAGTGTCCTCCTAATGGCCAATCGGAGGGAGTGCGGCGAGACCATGTCCCGCCGCACTCGTCATGCCCAGGAAGAACGCGACACTGTGCCGATCGGCAGCCGGCTCGGCCGGGCACCCGTGAAGAGCCGAGACCGCCACGAGCACGGTGTTGGAGCGTCAGCCGCTGCGGCGCAGGAGCGCGAGGACGGTTGCGTCGTCGCGGCCGCGTCCTCGTCGGCAGCAGCGACCAGCGCCTCCGCAAACGCCTGCGGATCATCCTGGTGCGCGCGGCACAGTTCCTCCGCCGTCTCCTGGTCCACCTGATCCGAGAGCCCGTCCGAGACGAGCAGCACCAGGCGGATCTCCTCGGGGATCTCGACCTGGCGGCAGGTGGCGGCGCCAGCCTGTGCCAACCCCAGGCGTGCCCAGTTGTCCTGGGTCTCCGCAACCTCGGCAGGCACCAATTCGATGGTCTTGCCGCCATTCCACCGCAGCCACTGGCCCATCGTCTGGTCAGTGGTCCACCGGGTGAGCGCGGCCCCGTTCCAACTGTAGGCGCGGCGGTCCCCGATCCAGTGCACGTTCGTCGGCCAGCCCGGCTCCATGCAGGCGTAGACGGCGCTGGCGTGCGGCGGGACGTCGTAGGCGTGCGCCATCTGCCCGGCCCGCGGTCAGCCCGGCCAGGCCGCCCATGACCATGCCGGTGTGGGTGATCACCGCCGGTGCGATGGCGGCGTACGCGACGACCGCCTCGTGATGGCCAGCCCCGTCGACCACCGCAGCGCACACCCGGTCCCCGTGCCGCTGGACGTGCCGACCGTCCGCACGCGGCGGCTCCGTGCCAGGCCGGCACGCCACCCCGACCACGACCGCTTCGCCCTGCGCGGCCTGCTCGATCTTCTTGGCCATCGACCCATCTCCTTCACGGTTGTGAGACCGGGCCTCGCCGGCCCCTGCCTACGGCGCCGTCGGCGAAAGGTGCATCGCAATGAGCACTACTTGGCGAATGTGAGGCTGCTGTGACAGGTGGGGCACACCGTGTAGGCGAACCTCCACGATGGGTGCGCCTGCGCGCGAAAGGGCCCGCCGGTGGCCGCCGCGCGGCATAGTGCAGGGGTGACTACACCCCGCCGCCGTCTGGGCGCCGGCTTCATCGCCGATGCCGCCGCCCCATCGCCGCCGTCAGCAAGCTGGGCGTCCGCTCGTCCGCGCGCTGGTCGTTTCGTCCGCGGGGTGGACGCGTTGGGTATGCAGCAGGGGCGTTGCGGCGAGGTCGACGACGATGCCCGGTTCAGCGCAGAAGCCGCAGCACCTTCCAACGACTCATCCTGACAAGGCCGAAATCGATGAAGACGATGTCCGATGCTGTCGAGGCGGTCCTCGAAGCCGCTGCTCGACTGGCTCCCTCGCCTGGATACATCAATGGCGACCACTACGACGAGTGGTACGTCGCGGCAACCCCGGTCCTCTTGGTGGCCCTGGCCGAGCTGGCGCGTTGCCGGGACGACCGCGAACTGGCCGACAAACTCGACCTGCTCTCGGGCCCCCTGTGCATGGAACCCTTGGACGCCGTGCTGCCCACCAACAGCATGCCGAAGCGGTGGTGCTTCAACCCGGTTGCGACTGCGGGCGCGCCGTGCGAACTGCACAAACCAGAGCGCGCCGCAGACCTCGGGCGCTGCACCTGGGCAGGGGGTGCAGAGCGGATCTGCCGCAGTACGCCCAACCCAGGGGACGACCGCTGTGAGGAGCACGCCGCGTTCTGCCGAGCGATTAAGACCGACGGTGCAGTCTGCAACCGACACAACTGCAGCGTGCCCAAGCACCGGCGGGCAGCAGTTTCCGCCACGCACTGAAGTCTGATGGCGCCGAGCTGTGAACTCCTCTCCCCCGCAGTTGCAATGCCGGGGCGAGGAGCGGCTGCGGGGCTACCCGATCCAGGTGATGTCCAGGACGGACAGGTGCAGGGTGAGACGGTTGATCACATAGACGACGGAGAGCTGCCCGATGGCCGCGGCGCGGACGTCCTCACCCTCCGGATCACTGGCGTTCCACTGGGGCCAGCCCCACGGTGAGCGCCCCGCGATGTTCAGGATGTCGCGGACGGTCTCCTGGGCCGGCTCGGGGAGTTGGTTGAGCGTCTTCGCGGCCTGTGGGGACAGGCGTACCGCCCACGGTTCACCGGTCACCGGCGGGTGCCGAGGATGTCGTCGAGGTCCACGAAGTCGGTCTCGTCGCGGCCGGAGTCCAGGTAGGCGTCAACGGCCGGGGCCGCGGCGAGGCGCAGTTGCCAGGTGCGGACGACGTCGTGCAGCGGGGTGAGGCTGTAGGTGTCGCGAGAGGTTGCCAGAGCAGTGGCCCAGTCCCGCTCGAAGGCCGGCACCCAGGTGTCGGCGCGGCGGTCGTCGCGCAGTTGGGCAAGGAGTTGGGCGGCGGCGGCCGGGGCCGGCGGGGCAGGGGCTTGTTCGGGCTGCGCACTCATCGGCACCTCCTGGCGGGTCGTGTGGCCACCGTACGCGCAGCGCGGGGCGGCGGAGACGGACATGGGGTGATCCTTCCCTTGCTGGTGAGCGTCACTCGCCTCCCGCGGTCCGCAACGCGACGTCGGTAGGCCCGCTGATGGCACGCCGCGTCGCAGTACGCAGAATCCGCACGCCCAGCCGTCACGGGGCGGCCGCAGCTGCCGCACGGCATGCTCGACCCCCGGCCACCGTTACGTTTGCGCGTGAGGGATGTCCGGCATGCCCGCGAACGTCACCCCCCCCCCGCAGCAACTTCTCCGCCCGACGCACCACCACCAGCCCGCAAGCCAGACACGGCTCCGGAGCAAGAACCTCTCCACGACCTGCCATGTCGATCCACCACGCCTTGCTCGTCTGCCGAGCCGCCATCGGACGCGTCCGGCCAGTAAACGGATCCGGGGAGCCCTTGAGGTAGCAGTCCTTGCAGATCAAGAAGGTGCCGAAGACCGTCCGCCGCCCCCGCTTCACCGTCCCGGCGACAAGGTACGCCGTCCCCGCGGACAGATCGGCGGCGCACATCCTGCACGGACGAGAAACCTCACACGTAGTCATAACGCGCTCAAGGACCAGCACGCCCAGCCGTAACGGCTCCGGGGCTTCCGCGGCGGGGCGTGATGGTCGCCGATTCGCGCAGGGCTACCGGGTCGGCAGGTCGTGGTGGGCGACCTGCTGCAGGACGTAGAGCATCCGGTCGGCGCGGCCGGGCGGCAGGGGACGGACTTGGCGGCCGTCAGGGGTGAACTCGCCGCGCCAGACGGTCGCCAGGGGCTCCAGCTCACGCACCCGCTCGTACGGCACCGGCCAAGCGACCTGCTGCGAGGTGAGCCCGGCGGCGAGGTCGGCGAGATCGTCGTGGTTCCAGATCAGCACCGTGCGCGTGGACAGGACTGCCGAGAGCTGTTCGACGTCAGCCTGCGGGTCGAGCGCACCGCGAGGGACGCCCTGCGCCCGCGCGGAGACCAGACGCAGCAGCGGGTTGGCCAGGACGGTGCCGTTCGTGTCCAGGACGGTGATGCGGGCGGCGGACGGGGCGCGGCGGGTGCCGGCGGGGGTGTGGCCGCGGTCGGTGTAGTCGACGTGCAACACGACCAGGGGCTGCGCCGCGGAGGAGAGCAGGGCGCAGGCGGTGTCGATCGCGCCGTGGCGTTCGCCGGCGGCTTCGGCTTGGCGGTTGCGCAGGTTGAGGATGTGCCGGCAGGCCGAGCACAGGGGGCCGTGGGTGTCCGAGGTGCTCGGGGCGCGGTCCGGGCGGGCCCCGCAGTCCGCGCACACTCGTGCCTCGGGGGCGCAACGGCGGCGGGCGGCCGCCAGTTGCGCGGCCGTGGCGGTGGTCGGCGTCGACTCGTCGATGCGGTAGAGGGTGAAGGTCGCGCGCCGGCCGGCTCCGTCGCGGGCCTTGACGGTGGCGGCCGGCAGGCCGGGGCGGCGCGGCAGGTCCATGGTCTTCAGCTGGGTCTCGGTGGCGTAGATGCCGTCCGGGACGTCCCGCCAGGATGTGAAGTGCGGCCGGGGCGGTGTGGTGGTCGGTGACACGGTTTCCTCCCAGTTGCGTTACGGCTGCTGTGCGGGTTGTGCGGTGCGGCTGGTTGCCCGGTTGCCGGCGGGCCGGCCGAGCGTGGCGTGGTTAGGCGGCCCAGCCGACGGAGGAGACGTAGGTGTAGGCGTCCCAGTCGGTGCCGAGGCCGCCTTGGATGATCTCGTCCCAGATCGCTTCGAGTTCACTCGCGTCGTGCGCGATCCAGGCGTCGACGGCCCGATCCCAGATCAGACCGCGGACGTTGATCGAACGGGTTTCGACGTCACGGCGGTGGCGGGGGTCCACCTCGACTGGTCGGCGGGATCGACTTCGATGCGGGTACCGCGACCACCGTTGATGAAGCGCCGCTTGAGGACGGCACCGCGCTGGCCGACGGACTGCTGTCCGCCATGGCCAAGACTTCAGCTCTCCCCGGTACTCACGTCCTGGTCCTTCACGGCACCGGACTGCAGTGGTGCCGTGCAGCGATGGACAGCACCGGTGAAGAACTCGCCCCTTAAGGGCGCCGGGCCGACTTGTCTGGCTCTGCTGCCGGTCAGGCAGATGTTCCGCCTCCCGCGCCCCAGCGCCGCGCGGTCCCGAACGAAGAGAAAGGACCTCTTCCTCCTCTGAGGAAGAGGTGTCAGTGACGCGCACCACTTACCCCTGCGCCCTGACCTGCGCGAAAGCGGCTGCGGCTCACAGGCGCCTGGTACGCAGGGTGGTACTCACGGTGGCACCTACCGTGGAACGCACGGTGGTCCGCACGGCGGAACGCACGGTGGCACCGCGCGGCTGGAGCCCGTGGGCGGCTCGGCTGCCTGCGCGTGGATCTGGCCGAGCAGATCGCGGTGGCGGTACAGGAAAGTTCGGTCGACGCCCGCACGCCGGGCGATCGCCGCGACGCTGACCGCAGAGCCGTCCTTCGCGGCCTCGGCCAGGGCGGCGAGGACCCGGTTGCGACGTCGGCCGGTGTCGGCTCGTCGGCCGTCCAGCATCGCCTGGATGGCGGGGCGGGTCGGGGTCACGCGGGTCGCTCCGGTCGTAGGTCGGGCAGGGGTTGGGGGATGCGCTTGCCGCCGGTGGGGTAAGCGGTCACGCCTGCCCGGGTAAGCGGTGGCCCCACCGTGCTGACCGGCGGGTACCCGAGGATCCCCCGAAGCGGCCGGGTTGGCCATAAGCGCCGATCGGCCGCCGTGCTGGTGGCCGATCGGCCACTCCGGCCATCGGCCACCGGCGTGCGTTGGCACCGCCACGGCTGACTGGCCGTCGACCATCTGCAGGCGTCCACCACGACGTCCACGTCCGTGAGGGAGCAGCAGCACGGATCACGACCCGCCTGGCCGCTGACGGACGTCGTGAGCGGCGGGCGGCGGAACGCGAGGCGGGCCTCGCGCTCTGGGCGGGTGCTCGCGGTTACCCCGTGCCGGACGACGGTTAGCCCACTGCTTACCCGAGCGCTTACCCCAAATGACCTGCCTCTTTCCCCTTTTGGGACAAGCACTTTGGTAAGGGGCGCTGAGCAGAGTTCACGGCAGTTCGATCCGGAAGGAGCCTGCCGTGAGCGCAGAACCGACGTTGATCACGCGTCTGAACACCGAGTGGGAGTGGCTGTGTGCTGCGCACGGCAACGCCGATCGGGTCCGGTCCTGGATGCTCTCCGCCGGCGTGCTCAATGCGGATCAGGCCCCTGCGGCGCTCGACGAGTTGTGCGTGGTGCTGCGGGAGCGGGCTGACCGTGACGGGGCAGCGGTCAGCGATGCCTGGATGGGTGTCCTGCTGCAGCGGGTGGGCGCCGGCGACGAGCGGAATGCCGCGCTCGCCGCCCGCGTCCTGGTCCAGGCGATGCTCCCCTGCGCCCAGCGGATGATGCGCCGGTCACTGCGGGACGGCGAGTGCGGTGAGGACGTCGCGCAGTTGGTGGTCGCCTCCTTGTGGGAGGTGGTGCTCACCTACCCGATCGCACGCCGGCCCCGGAAGGTCGCGACGGGTCTTCGGCTGGAGCTGTGGCACCGGGTCTCCCGCGAGCTCACGCGGGAGCTGGCGTCCTCCGAGCAACTGGACGAGGAACTGCTGGCGGCCTGTCCCGGCGATGCCGACCCTTCGCTTGCCGCCGAGGCAGCACTGCTGGCACGGGCCGCGGCGGAGGCCGGACTGCGGCCGACGGCGGCCGGGGAGTTGGAGGGCGCCCGCGGCGAACTGGTCGAGATCTTGATGTGGGCGCTGGAGCGCGAGGTGCTCACCTCGCAGGCGGCAGCGGGCATCTGCGATCACTACCGCGAGGGCGCGCCGCAGGATGCCGAGGCCGCAGCGGCGCTGGGTGTCAGTCCGGTGGCCTTGCGGCGTAGGCGCAGCCGGGCGGTGGCGCGGCTGCGCGAGGTGGTGCCGCAGTGGGTGGAGGCGGCGTGAGTGCGCGCCGGAACTTCTTTGGTGGCGGGTGTCACATCAGGGCCGATCCGGCTCCCCTCTCTGTGGTGTGCGGGGATTTCGCGCACCGAGCACAGCGGAGGGAGCCGTGGTGACGGAGGGGTTGGGAAACGTGGGAGACGCGGTGGAGCTGAGGGATGAGGAGCTACGGCTGGTGGCGATCCGCCGGCGGGCTACGCAGTTGGCGGTCGCATTGGTGAGGGAGCCGTTCTCGGTCGACACCGATGCGCAGCTGCGGTCGTACGTGGAGCAGGACGCCGACGAGGCCCAGGTGCTCGTGCGGGAGGTACTGGCACTTCCGCCGGCACGGCTGCGCGAGCGGATCGCCGAGCTGACCCGGTCCACGACCGTCCGGGGCGAGGTAACGGCGTGAAGGCGACGGTCGGCTCTGCGGGCTACGGCAAGAGCCAGGCCCTGAAGACGGCAGTCATGAACCAGGTGGCGGCCAGTCGCCGCGACGGTCGGCGCATTTGGTTTCTGGACCCGATGAGTACCTGGGGGCATCTGCTCCGGAAGGGGCCGCGGTCATGAAGTGGCGCCGTAAGGAAAAGCAGACGCCGCCGGTGGGGGAGTCCGCCCAGCCGGACACCGGGTGGGCCACCACGTCGATGTCGACGGGTGCCATGGCGAACTGGACGGCCGTGGTGCGATGGGGTGCCTGGGGTCTGCTGCTGACGGGGCCGCTGCTCGGCGGTTTGGCGCTGTCCTCCACCCCCCAGCCCGTGGCCGTACCCACGCGGGACGAGGCGCCGCGGGCGCAGCCGGCGTCGTCGGATGCGGTGGCACCGGCCGGGTTTGCCGAGGTGTACGTCGCCGCGTACGTGAAGGCCGGCGACAGTGACGCGGACGCGCAGGAGCTCGCGGCGTTCTACCCGGCGGCGCGTTCGATGTCGTGGTCGGGCGAGGGCGGGTCGGAGCGCACGGAGTCGGCGTCGGCGGTGCAGGTGCGGCAGGTCTCGGCCGGCTACTGGTCGGTGACCGTCGCCGCACGCATCACCGGTTCGTCGAAGAACAGCGGCCGTGTCCGGTACTTCCAGGTCCCGGTCCGGGCCACCGGCGGCCAAGGAGCCTCGGGTTGGACGGCGGCGGCGCTGCCTGCCGAGGTCGCGGCCCCGACCGGTTCCAAGGGCGTGGCTCCTGAGCTGGCGTACGGGTCGGCGCACGCGCCGCTGGATTCGGATCCGGCGGTGCAGACGGTCCGCGGGTTCCTGGCGGCGTACCTGACGGGCCGGGGCGAGTTGGATCGCTACCTCTCCCCCGGTACGGCGCTGCACGCGGTGCGGCCGGCGCCGTACACGGCGGTGAGCGTGACGCAGATGGCCGAGCACGGCCAGGGGCCGGCCGAAGGGGCCGAGGGTCAGGTCCCGCCCGATGGTGTCCAGCGCCGGCTGCTGGTCGACGTCGAGGGCGACGGCAAGTACACGGGCGGGCGGCCGATGACGTACGCGATCGAGCTGCGCGCCCGGGACGGCCGGTGGGAGGTCGCCGCGCTCGAAGCCGCGCCTGCCCTGGCGACGTCCTCCAACTCCTCAGATTCTTAAGGAAAGGCACGGCTCATGAACGGACTCGTGCAGATGGCAGGAGCCATCTCCGACGCGAACGCCCTGGTCTCACAGCTCAAGAACTTCTTTCTCGTGGGCGTGCTGGGGCTGATGTACGTCGTCTCCATCGCCTACGTGTGGGGCCAGACCAAGAGCGTGCTGAAGGCGGGCGTCGCGGCCATCGGTGGTGCGGTGGTCCTGGCCATCGTCGTCAACATGACCTCGGTGCGGGACAAGATCGGCGAGGACCTCAAGAGCCCCGCGAGCAATGCGGCTCCGGCTGTGGTCCGCATCGCCCCGCTGGACGGCGGCCGGCGATGAGCACCACCGCTCAGCCCGAGCCGCTGATCGGTCGGTGCTTCACCAAGGCTCGCCGGCACACCCTGGTGGTGGGGCACTGGCCCGGCGGTGGCCGCATCTGGGGCGGCCCGTACACGGTCCCGCAGATCATCGTCGCCGCGGCGACCTTCGCGGTGGCTTTCCTCACCCGCGGGCTGTGGGCGCACCACGGTCTGGTCGACGTCCTGCCGCTGATCGGCGTGCCCTATGGCCTGGCGGTGATCGTGGGGCGAGTCCATGTCGATGGCCGCAATCCGCTGTCGGTTGCCGGCAGCGTGCTCGGCCTGGCAGCGAGCGGCGGCTCGGGCCGGATGGACGGCCGACCCGTACGCCAGCGTCGAAGCAGCGCGGTGGTGGGCGTCTGCACCCTCACCTGGCAGCCGCCGAACGAACCCGGTCGCGCGGCCGCACCACTGACGCGGGCCCATTCCTTGGGGCGCCCGGCTTCCGCACCGGCCGTCCCGGCGGACAAGCCGGTCGCCGACCGGGTCGCGGCCGACGCCTCCGTGGTGCGGGTGGCGTCCGGCGTCGGCGCGCTGCTCGCGGCACGGGCCGCGAACACGACGAACACGAACGAACAGGGGCAGGGGCTGTGATGCGCATTCCCGTACGGCACATCGCCGGCAACGTCATCTGGACCCGTCACGGCACCTGCTGGGCGTTGTGGCGGGTGGAGGGTAGCGGTCACGCGCAGTCCTCCCGCACCATCAAGGAACGCCGGCTGCGCGCTGTGGAGTCTTTGGTCAAGCAGCTGCGCGGCGAGGCGATGCTGCTGTCGCTGTGCCCGCAGGTCGATCCGGCCGAGGTAGTGCGGCGCATGACTGACGGCGTCGACCTGGTCGCGAGCGAGCGCTATGCGCAGCTGGCGACGCGGGTGTGGGACCAGTTGGAGCGATTGGAGCTGACCAGCCGCGCGGACTGGCTGGCTGTCCCGCTTCCGGCCGGCAGCAAGAAGCAGGTGGCCGGCATGGTGATCGATGCGGCCCGCGCGGAAATGGCTCAGCAACTGGGCCTGCTTCCCGCACCGGTCAGCGCCCGCGAGGAAGTGCGCCGCATGCGGCAGGCGCAGGAACTCGCTGCGACCTGGCCCTCGACCGTGGCGCTGCGGCCCGCGAACGAGGCCGAGGTCCTGTGGGTCTACGGGCACAGCGCGCGGCGCGGAGTGCTGGAACCCCTCCTGCCCGACCCGGAGCAGCGCGCCGGGCGAGGCCGCGGCCGCGGCGCAGCAGCGCTGGGGCAGGTGGTCCTGGCCGAAGGTGCTCTCGCCTCCGACGGCGGCGACGATGCCGACGCGCACCGGGGTCGGTTCGGGCGGCGCTGGCTGCAGGTGAGTACAGAGTGGGGCGAGTCCTACCAGACAATCTTGGCGCTGTCGGAGATGCCCGAGCGGTTCGTCTTCCCGGGCAGCGAGTACCTGGCGAGCTTGGATGAGTTCGCCTTTCCCGTGGATTGGGCGATGCGCATCAAGGTCACGCCCGGCGATGTCGCTGAGGCCAAGGCCCGTCGGCAGGCACGCGAGTTGGCGGGCCAGGCCGGGGAGTATGAGGGCGAGACGGCCGGTGTCCCCTCAAGGGTGCTGGACGCCGCGGACGGGATGGACGAATACCGCACCGCCATCACCAGCTCGAAGACCGAGGTTGAGGTCCAGGCGATGGGTGCGCTGTGCGTCTGGGGCGCCACCCCGGCCGAGGCCGAGGCCCGCGCCGCCGACCTGCAAACGCACTTCGCCGGCAACGACTACACCTTTACCCGCCCCCTCGGTGAACAGGAGAACCTCTGGTACGGGATGCTTCCGGGCGCCCGTACGCCGAAGGTCATGGCCTCCTACGCGCAGGTGCTCCTCGCTCGGGACTTCGCCATGGCCGGTGCGTTCGCCGGCAGCGCGCTCGGCGACGCCAAGGGCCCGCTGTACGGGCTGCAGTTGGCCGGCGGTGGCACCCGGCCCGTGCTGACCGACTGGTCACTGGGCCCGCGCAAGTCCGCGAGCGCGTCCGCGGCGTTCATCGGTGAGCTCGGCGGAGGCAAGAGCGTCGCGATGAAGACCGCCGTCTACGCCATCCTCGCCGCGGGCCGCAAGGTTGGTCGCCTTGGGAGCCGGGGTCGGGCGGTCATCGTCGATCGCACCCCGCAGCAGGAGTGGGTCCGCTTCGCCAGGGCGTGCCCTGGCACCACCCAGGTCATCACGATCGACGACCAAGCCCAGGTCTCCCTCGATCCGCTGCGCACGATCCGCGACGCTGGCCAGGCGCAGCGCCGTACGGAGTCGTTCCTGACGCTGCTGCTGGGCATCGGCCCCATGAGCGACCAGGGCATCGCGCTGTCGGAGGCGATCGAGGCAACACTGGCCGGGCCGACACCGTCCATGGCAGCGCTGGTGGGCGAACTGCAGGCACGGGGCAAGCGCGATGCGACCTCAAACGCCGTAGCGCGCAAGATGGCCGCGGTTGCCCGCAAGGACTTGGCCCGCACCATCTTCGACCCCACGCTGCCGGTGGTGGACACATCGAAGGCCGACGCGATCGCCTTCGCCACCGCCAACCTGGCACTCCCCAAGGAACACGAGCTGGCAGCCGACCGGCTGGCGACGCTTGAGTTCGAGAAGACTTTCGGCCGGGCGGCGCTGTACCTCATCGCGGCGCTGTGCCGGGAAATTTGCTTCGCCAACCCCCGCGAGTTCTGCGTGGCGGTGTGGGACGAGTGCTGGTGGCTGACCTCCTCCCCCGAGGGCATGGCACTGCTCCTGGAGCTGGTCCGCGACGGCCGCAAGCACAACGCCGGCTGCCTCGTCGGCAGCCACGACGGCGAGGACATTGGCCCGGAGGCATCCGCCACCGGGCAGGTCATCCGCGGACTCTTTCCCAGGAAGTACCTGTTCCGGCAGACCGACGTCGCCCTCGCCAAGCGCGGCCTCGCCTTCCTCGACCTCGACCCCGACGATGCGGACCTGGTCGAGCTGGTCACCACCGGCCTGTCCCCCATGGACGTGTCCGACGAGGTCCGGGCGCAGCGGGCCGGTGAGTGCCTGCACCGCGACCTGTACGGCCGGATCGGCGGGATGCAGGTCGTCATCCCGGCCGACCCCGAGGTGGAGGCCGCCATTCACTCCGACCCGGCGCTCGCGGCATGAGGTGGCTGCGCCTGGCCGGGCAGACGGCGTGGATAGGGCGGCGGGGAGCCTGGCGGCTGGTGCTGGTGCTGTGCGCTGCGGCCGTTCTCACCACGGCGATGGCGGCGCACGCGGCTGCGGCCCCCGAGCCCAAGCGCTCCGTATCGACATCGACCAGTGCGCAGCCTTCCCCCTCCGGCTCCACGACGCCCGGATCGCCGGACCAGAAGCTGGCGCCGGACGGGCGTGCGGGCGTGGCCTATGCGGACACCGAGCAGGGCAAGGCGGCCGCGAAGAAGGCGCAGCGGGAGGCGAAGGAGTCGCTGCGCAAGTTGCTGCACCGGATGGGCGTCGGCAAGGACGACCTCCTGGACTCCTTCCATGTCACCGATGAGAACGGCATCCCTGTCAGTGCCTTCAAGGTGGACTCCGAGAGCGGCGAGTGGTCCGACTGGGACCTGAAGGTCGAGGAGTGGCTGACCAGCCTGCTGTTCATGTGGACCAAGTGGCTGGCGGCCTTCGCCTGCTGGCTGCTCACCTGGGCCCTCGGCTTCAAGCTGGCTTCGCTGCTCCTCAAGCCGGCCCTGGCGGTATCGGACTCCCTCTACAACAGCGTCCTGGTTCAGCTCGGCTTGCCCGGCCTGTTCCTCGCCTTCAGCGGCACTGTTGCGGCGTGGCACTTCTTCTTCGGTGACCGCTCCCGCGGCTGGGGTGAACTCACCGCGTCCCTGCTGATCTCCGCGCTCGCGGTCACCAGCCTCGCCTCGCCGCCCCAGACGCTGCTCGGCGCCGAAGGCGCGGTGGGCAAGGCGCGTGATCTGGGGGTCGCCGTGGCTGCCATTGTCATGGGCCGCGAGGACCCCACCGGAGGTTCGACTGACGCGGTGGCCGGCATCACCACTCCGATCACCGACGAACTCGTCAACGCGTTCGTGGTGCAGCCCTCCCAGGTGCTCACCTACGGCCAGACGTTCACCGACGACACCAAGGACAAGTGCGCGTCGCAGTTCACGTCCTCCCGCATCACGACAGCGTTCATCAACCAGCAGGTCGCCCAGCAGATCAAGGCCATCAAGGACATGCCGGGTGCCGGAGACATCCTCCTGCCCGGAGTCGGCGGCAAGATCGACGACGTCGTCAAGGACAAGGCCGCGCAGTGGGGCGTGGACACCTTCGGGCCGACCAAGCCCGACGCCAAGTTCGAGAAGGCGTGCGTCAGCGGCAACGCCAAGGAGGCGAAGAAAGCCTCCATGGACAAGCTCGCCGGAGCGTTGTTCATGCTCCTGGCAGCGCTGCTGGTCTGCGTGCTCATCATCGCTCTCGCCGGCGGCTACCTGGCCGCTCAGGTATGGCTCGCCGCCGAGGCGATGCTGCTGCGCTGCGCGCTGATCGCCGGCACGTTGCCGGGGCCCGGCCGCGCGTGGCTGTGGTCGCGTGGCGCCGCGATTGCCCGCGGCCTGGCCCTGCTTGTCGGCCTCGTGTTGGGGCTCGGGGTGTTCGTCGTCGCGGTCACCGCCGTGGTCTCCGCGCCTGCGAAGGACGTCCCTGGTGGCGTCGTCGTCCGCTTCGTCACCGTCGACATCCTGTGTGTGGGCGCGATCATCTTCCGCAAGCGCCTGGTCCGCAAGTCGCAGCAGATGGCTGCCCGGCTCAAGGCCCGCGTCGGAGCCTCCAAACTCGGTGGCGCGGCCGGCCCGTCCGACCTCGGCTCCAGTGGCGGCCGTCGCGGCACCCTGGGCAAGGTCGGCGGAGCCGCACTGATGCTCGGCCTGATGGCCGCTACCGGCGGCGCGGCCGGGGCGGTCGGAGGTGGCCTGGGTCGGGCTGGCAGTGCTCGCGCGCTCACCGGGCGCATGGCCAAGGGCGCGGGGAGTCTCGCTCGTGGCGCTGAGAGGACGGCGCGTGCTGGCGCTCGAACTGGCATGTGGGCTGGGCGCTTCGGGCTGAAGGGGACTGTGGGGCTGCCCGTTTACGGGCCACGGGCCGCACGGCGCACGGCGGCCGCGGTGCAGGCCGTGCCCGGTCAGGTCACCGCCGCGGCCACCCAGCTCAAGGACCACCTCGATGCCGCGCGGCATGTGTATGAGCCGCAGGTGCGGGATTTCGCCGACGAGTATTGGCGCGGCATCGGTGGTCGATGGATCAGCAATCGCGTCCGTGCGCGCCGCGGCCTGCCGCCGCTGCCCTCACGTCCTGCGGGCCGATCGGCCCGCGCGGCCGCCGGCCCGGTGGGGCGCCCTGCGCCGGGCCGGCCGTTCAACCCGACGCCTGGTGCGGCGCCGCGGCGTAGTCGTCGGCCGCAGATGGTGCCGCAGCGGCCGCTGACCCCGCCGGCATCCAGTCAGCAGGCAAGTCTGCAGCAGCGCCTGCACCGCATCCGCACCCGCGCCGCCGCGGCCAACCGGCCCCTCCCCCCGCCCGCACCGCCGCGCCGCCAACCCCCGCCGCCCCGGCCCACACGGCCCAGGAGGCGTCCGTGAAGAAGCCCGCCATCGCTGCTGGCGTCGGGATCGGCACAGCAGCGTTCGCGCTGGTCGGCGTGTTGGTGCTGTTCATCGCCGCTGTCGCCAACGGAGTCGCCGGCCACCAGGAAGAGCAGGACACCGTCGGGTCTCAGATATCGATGCAGGGCCGCCAGGTCGGCGACATCCCCCCGAAGATGCTGGCCCTCTACCGGCAGGCGGCGCCGGCCACCTGCCGCGGGTTGGACTGGTCGGTGCTCGCGGCTATCGGCAAGGTCGAGACCGATCACGCCCGCCACCCCACCATGCGCTCGTCCGCGGGCGCGGTCGGGCCGATGCAGTTCCTGCCGGCCACGTTCACCGGGTACGCGTACCCGGTCCCGCCCGGCGGCGCCAACCCGCCGACGCCCTGGGACGCGACCGACGCGGTGTGGGCCGCGGCGCGGATGCTGTGCGCCAACGGCGCGAAGACCGGCACTAACAGCGGGCTGTACAAGGCGATCTACTCGTACAACCACGCCGATTGGTATGTGCAAAAGGTCCTCGACCAGGCGAAGTCGTACGCGGCCGTGCAGCCCAGTGGGACCGACTCGGACACTGCCCTTGCCTCGAACGCGATCGTCCAGGCCGCGTACTCCCAACTCGGCGTCCCCTACGTGTGGGGCGGCGGCACCATCAACGGGCAATCCGGCGGCGGCTTCGACTGCTCCGGGTTGACCTCGTACGCGGTCTATCAAGGAACCGGCCACAAGGTGGCGTTGCCGCGCACCTCACAGGAGCAGCGGCACGTCGGGACATCCGTCCCGCGCGAGGAGATGCGGCCGGGCGACCTCATTGTCTTCAACAGGCACAACTGGGGACACGTGGGGATCTACGCGGGCGGGAACCGCATGATCGACACCCCCAAACCCGGCAAATCGGTTGAGGTCATCAGTCTCGCCGGGTACTGGGAGCAGTACGCATGGGACATCCGCCGCGTCGGATGAGGAGCTTGTAGATTCTCATTGGAGAT
>NZ_NNBP01000051.1 GCF_002803155.1 Streptomyces sp. CB02959 | reverse complement strand
GCCGCTGCCGGAGGTGGTGGACGCCGAGGTGCTGGCGGACGACGGCGGCGGGGCGGACGGGTATCCGGCGGACGGGCGTGCGCAGGATGGTTTCGGCAGCGGCGGCCGGATGGCGGGCCACGGCCGGCGGGCCGCGGCGGGCGCCGAGCGCGATCCCCGGGACCCGGTCGTCCGGCGCGCCCTCCAGGCCGCGACGGCCGCCGCCCAACTCCCCGACCACCCGCTGCTCGACCAGGTCTTCGACGTCTTCGCGCAGGACGGCAGCCTGTGGATCGTCGGGGAGCTGCTCCCGGCCCGCCCGCTGTCCGCAGTCCTCACCGGGCGGACGCTGAGCCCGCACCGCGCCGCGGAGATCGCCGCCGATCTGCTCACCGCCCTGCGCGCCCTGCACGCGCACGGCTGGCTCCACCGCAACATCACCGCCCGGACGGTCCTGGTCTGCGACGACGGCCGGGCCGTGCTGACCGGTCTGGCGGCCGGGGCGGCCCAGGAGGCGCTGTGCGGGTACGACCCGGTGCCGAGGGCGCCGGCCGCGGAGGTCTCGTTGGCCAAGGCGGCCTCGGGGCGCGGTGCCGGGGGCGACGGCGGAGCCGGTGGCAGTGGCGCGGCCGATGACGCGGTCGGCGCGGGGCCGACCGGGCTGGCCGCCGAGCGGGCCCGGCAGGCGCGGTTCCAGGTGGTCGGCGCGGTGACCGAGCGCTGGGCGCCGGAGCAGGCCGGGCCGGTGGACGGGGCCGGGGCGCCGGTGGGGCCGGCCGTGGATCTGTGGGCGGTGGGCGCGCTGCTGTTCCGCGCGGTGCAGGGGCATCCGCCGTTCCCCGAGGAGAGCGCCGTCGAGCTCGCGCGGCTGGTGGGGGCGCAGGCGCCCGCCGAGGCCGTGGGGGGTGGGGTGCTGCGGCCGGTCATCGAGGAGCTGCTGTGTGCGGATCCGGCCGGGCGGCCGGGTGCCGAGGAGTTGCGCGGGCGGCTGCGGGCGCTGGTGCGGACGGCGCCGGAGCCGGAGTTGGGTCGCCGGACGGTGTCCCTGCCCGCGCTGGCGGGGCCCGGCGATCCGCGGCGGCTGCCGATCCTCCGGCGGCGGGGCGAGCTGGTCCGCCGCCGGCGGCCGAAGAAGTTCCGGGCGGGTCCGTCCCGGTCCGCCGAGCGGCCCGCGGGGCCCCGTCCGGCCAAGGCGCCGCGGTCCGCCGGGCGTTCGTCCGGTGGGGCGTCGGCGCCGGTGGAGCTGCCGGGCCGGGTCGGGGTCGGTCCCGTGCCGCAGCGGCGCCCCGGGCGGGGGCCGCGCAGTCCGCGGAGCCTGGGCCTGGTGCTGCTCACCGTGGTCCTGCTGCTGATGGTGGCCGGGATCGCCTACGCCGTGGTGTTCCTGCCGAAGTCCGGGGCGGACGCGGCGGGCGGACCGTCCGGCGCGGACCTCTCCGGCACCTCGGGTGCGGTTCCCGGCAGCAGTCCCACCCCTTCGCCCGGCCGGGACGGCGACGACGGCAAGGGCGCCGGGCGCCCGCCGGGCACCGGCGCGCCGCAGACCACCGCCCCCGGCGATGTCGCCCCCGGCTTCGCGCTGCGCACCGATCCCCTGGGGTTCCAGATCGCGGTGCGCAAGGGCTGGCAGCGCAGCGCCGTCGCGGACCGCGGCCAGGTGCGCTACACGGGCGGCGGCTTCGAGCTGCTGGTGGTGCCCGGCCGTGACGCGACGGCGCAGTTCGGCGCCGACCCGATGGCGTACCAGCAGGACAAGGAGCCGGAGCTGGCGGCGTTCCGGGACGCCGGCTGGTCGTCGGTCTCCGGGCTGCGGCGGATCGACGTCGGGCAGACGGCGATGGCCGAGGGCACCTTCAGCTGGAAGGACGGCGGCGGCCGCCAGGTCTACGCCCGCAACCTCGCGATGATCGACAAGGGGCGCTACCACCTCGTCCTGGTCATCGGTCCGGACAGCGGCCGGACCGAGGTGGACCGGCTGTACGCCCAGGCGAGCAGCGCCTACCGTCCCGGCCGGCCCTGACGCCGGGGGCGTTGCGGGCCGTCATGGCGCGCTCAGTTCGCGTTCCAGCGGGGTGCGGAAGCGCGGGGTGACGCGGACGTCGCCGAGCCAGGCCGCCAGCCGGGCCGCCTCCGCCGCGACCGCCTCGGCGGCGGCGCTGCCGCCCTCGTCGGAGAGCAGGTGCCGGACGATCTCGCCGTCGGGGCGCTGGGCCCAGCTGCCGATGATCCGGCCGTTCCACCACACCGTCGGTCCGATGTTGCCGCTGCGGTCGAAGAGCCGGGGTGCCATGGCCGGGTCGAGGTACCAGTCGCGGGCCTTCCAGCCCATCGAGGTCGGGTCGAGGCCCGGCAGCAGGGCGGCCCATGGTGCGGGCGCTGGGACGGGGTCGAGGTCGTCGGGGAGTACGACCCCGGTGCTGCCGCCGTCGTCGAGGGCGACCTCGACGGCGCCGACGGCGGCCAGTGCGTGCCGGGTGTCGGTGAGTGTCCAGCCGGTCCACCATTTGAGGTCCTCGACGGTGGCCGGGCCGTAGGCGGCGAGCCAGCGGCGGGCGAGTGCGGCGCGCGCCTCGGGGGCCGGCGGTGCCGCCAGGTCGACGAGCGCGGTGCCGGGTGCCCAGCGGAAGGTGCTGCTGGTCCAGCCGCCGCGCGGTCGGCTGCGGCGGATGCTGCCCTCGGCGGCCAGCGTCCGCAGCAGCCGGCTGGTGACCGCGACGGTGGCCTCGTAGGGCTTGCCGGGGGAGTTCACGACGGTGGCGCGCAGCTCGGGCACCGCGGCGGAGAGGTCGGCGGCGGTCGCCTCGCCGCGGTCGGCCAGCGCGGTCAGTGTCCGGTCCGTCACCTCGGCCAGTCGCCGTTCGTCCCAGCCCAGTCCCTCCCGGACCCATTTGGCCAGGTCGCGCCGTTCCCTGGCGGCGATGGTGCGGGCGGTGGAGGAGGCGACGACCGGTGCCAGTTCCGCGTCGATCGCGAAGAGGGTGCGCCGCATGCACAGCATCCGCACCAGCGACCGGTCCTCGTACAGTGCCCGCTCGACCTCCTTGGGGTCCGGTGCGGCCAGCCGGGCGCAGGCCGCCAGGTGGACGGTGGCCGGGTCGCTGGCGTGCAGGGCGACGACCGCGTCGGCGGTCTCCTCGGCGGTGGCCGCCCGGCAGTCGGGGGCGAGCAGATGCCGTCGGCCGAGGCGGGCGCGGCGCTGGGCGGTGTCGATCCGGGGCCGGGTGCGGGGCGCGGGGTGGCTCATGGCGCCCGACCGTAGTGGGCATCCAGGACAGTGTCTGTCCGCTATGGGCGGGCCCCGAACCGCTCCCGCAGTTCCTGCTTGAGCACCTTGCGCAGGGTCGCCCCGCGCGGCAGGGCGGGCAGCACCTCCAGCCGCTCCGGCAGCTTGTGCCGGGCGAGTCCTTGCGCGAGCAGCCGCGAGGTGACCGCGTCGAGCGTCAACTCGGCGGATCCCGGCGGCTGTTCGACGACCGCGCAGACCAGTTCGCCGCGCTCGGGGTCCGGTAGTCCGATGACCGCCGCGTCCGCGATGTCCGGGTGGCGGTAGAGGAGGTCCTCGATCTCCCGGGCGGAGATGTTCTCGCCCTTGCGGATGATGATGTCCTTGAGGCGGCCGGTGATGACGAGGTGGCCGGTGGATGTGAGGTGCCCGAGGTCGCCGGTGCGCAGGAAGCCGTCGGCGGTGAAGGGGGCTCCTTCCGCGCCCTCGGCGCCTCCCGTGCCCTCGGGGTCTGGGGGCGGGTCCGGTTCGTCCAGGTAGCCGCGGCAGACGGCCGGGCCGCGCAGCAGGATCTCCCCGCTGTCCGGCGCGATCCGGATCTCCATCCCGGCGGGCGGCCGGCCGTCGGTGGCGGCCAGTAGTTCGGGGCCGTCGTGCGGGTCGCCCATGGTGACCATCGGGGCCTCGGTGAGGGCGTAGCCGTGGGTGAGCTGGCAGCCCAGCTCGGCCACCACCTCGTGGTACAGCGCGGGCGGTTTGGGGGCGCCGCCGCCGGCCAGCAGGCGCAGTGCGGGCAGCAGTCGCCGCCCCGGCGGCAGGGCGCGCTGGGCGGCGAGGAAGAGGGAGTAGAAGGCGGTGGAGCCGCCGGCCACGGTGACCCGGTGGCGGCGGTAGGGGGCGAGCGCGGCGGGCAGCGCGAAGTGCTCCACGAGGACGGCCGGGATGCCGTGGGTGAGCAGCATGACGGTGTAGTCGGGCCCGGCGACGTGGGCGTACGGGAAGGCCATCGAGCCGACGTCGTCGGGGCCCAGGCGCAGTGCGGCGCCCAGGCAGGTGCCGGCGGTGCGCAGGCTGCGGTCGGTGTGCAGCACGCCGCGGGGGGCGGCGGTGGTGCCGGAGGTCCAGTAGATCCAGCGGGGTGCGTCGGGGTCGGTGGGCGGCGGGGGCAGGGTGGCCGGGTCGCCGTCCGGCAGGGGGGCGTACCCGGCGATGACGGTCGGTGGCGCGGGCAGTTCGGCGGCCAGGCGCACCATCGCGGTGTGGTCGATGCCGCGGTGGCGGCCGGGTCCGTCGGGTCCGTCGGGTCCGTCGGGTCCACTGGGGTCACCGGGTCCACTGGGGTCACCGGGTCCACTGGGGTCACCGGGACCGCCGGGTATGACGACGAAGGCGGCGCGGGTGCGGCGCAGCACCTGGCCCAGCTCGTGTGTGCCGTAGAGCGGCAGGACCGGGCTCTGTACCGCGCCGAGCCGGGCCAGGGCCAGGCTGACCAGCACCGTTTCGATCCGGGTGGGCAGTTGCCAGACCACCCGGCTGCCGGGGCGGACGCCGTGTGCGGCCAGCCCGGCGGCGACCCGTTCGGCGCGCTCGCGCAGTGCGCCGAAGGTGATCCGGCGCTCGTCCCGGGCGGATTCCGCGCCCTGGACGAGGGCGGTGGCGTCCGGTGTGCGGGCGGCGCGCCAGAGGACCAGGTCCCACAGGGTGCTGCCGGTCATGCGGGCTCCCCCCATTGCTGACGATCCGTCAGATCAGTGCCCGAGGGTAGGGGCCGACGCCTTGTCGGTCCAGGGGGCCGGGGCTAGCCTGGAGTCAAAACTGACGGGCCATCAGGTAATTGGGTGGGTCGACCGACAGGGGCGAGGGGAAACGATGGCGAACCCGACCGAGCCACCGCGCGGCACCAGCGCCGCCGACCATGCGGGCCCGCCCGCCGGCCGCCGCGGGACCCCGCTCCCGGCGACGCACCGGGACCGCTAGTGGACCTCACCTTCACCGCGGAGGAGGAAGCCTTCCGGGCCCGGCTGCGGACCTGGCTCGCCGAGGTGCTGCCGAAGCTGCCGCCGAAGCCCGCCGCCACCGACTGGCCCGGCCGCCGGGCCTACGACGCGGCCTGGCAGCGGATGCTGTACGACGCCGGGTACGCCGGCCTGCACTGGCCCACCGACGCCGGCGGCCGGGGCGCCACCCCCACCCAGCACCTGATCTTCCTGGAAGAGACCGAGAAGGCCGGCGCGCCCTACGTCGGCGCCAACTTCGTCGGGCTGCTGCACGCCGGCCCCACCATCGCCGCCGAAGGCACCGCCGCGCAGCGCGCCCGCTGGCTGCCGCCGATCCTGCGCGGCGACGAGATCTGGTGCCAGGGCTTCAGTGAACCGGACGCCGGCTCCGACCTGGCCGCGCTGCGCACCCGGGCGGTCCGGGACGGCGACGCCTACGTGGTGACCGGTGCCAAGATCTGGACCTCGCACGCCGAGGTCGCCGACTGGTGCGAACTGCTGGTCCGCACCGACCCGGAGGCCCCCCGGCACCGCGGTATCAGCTGGCTGGCGATGCCGATGGACGCCCCCGGGGTGACCGTGCGGCCGCTGCGCACGCTGGCCGGCTCCACGGAGTTCGCCGAGGTGTTCCTCGACGAGGTCCGGATCCCGGTCGGCAACCGCATCGGCGCCGAGCACGACGGCTGGCGGGTGACGATGGTGACGCTCTCCTTCGAGCGCGGCACCGCCTTCGTCGGCGAGGTGGTGGCCTGCCGCCGGGTGCTCGCCGAACTCGCCCGCGCCGCCCGCGCCAACGGCCGCTGGGACGACGACGTGCTCCGCCGCCGACTGGGCCGGCTGAACGCCGAGTTCGCCGCGCTGTGGCGGCTGACCCAGTGGAACGTCAGCGAGGCCATGGCGGTCTCCCCTGGTCGGGGCGGTTCCCCCGGGCGAGCGAAGCCGGTCGCGGGGGAGGGTGCGAGGCCCAGGGGGAGCATCGGCGGCGTCCCCGGCACCGGCGGCTCGGTCTTCAAACTGCGCTACTCGCACGCCCGCCAGGAGCTCTACGACGCGGCGGCCGAGGTGCTCGGCGGGCAGGCGCTGGACGCGGCGCACCCCTGGGTGGCCGACCGGCTCTCGTCCCTCTCGTACACCATCGCCGCGGGCACCTCGCAGATCCAGCGGAACATCGTCGCCGAGCGGATCCTCGGCCTGCCGAAGGGGCGGTGAGCGGACCGGTGGACTTCCAACTCAGCCCGGACCAAAGGGCGTTGAGGGCCGGCACCCGGGAGTTGCTGACCGGCCGCTTCGACCGGGACCGGCTGCGCGCGGCCGTCGACGACCCGGCGCTGGACCGCGCGCTGTGGCGGGAGCTGGCCGACGCCGGGTTCTTCGCGCTGCGGCTCCCGGAGGCGGACGGCGGCGTCGGGCTGGGGCTGCCGGAGGCCGCCCTGGTCTTCGAGGAGGCCGGCCGGGCGCTGCTGCCGGGGCCGCTGGTGGCCGGCCACCTGCTGGCCGGGGCGGTGGACGGGGTGGCCGCCGGTGAACGGATCGTCGCCCTGTGTGACGAGTCGGCCGACCCGGCCCTGTGGGAACATCCGGCCGACTGCGACGAGTTGATCTTCCTGGAGGGGGGTGCGCCGGAGCGTGCCGGCCGCGCGCACCGTAGTGCGCCCGCCGAGGTCACCCGCGCCCCCTTCGCGTCGGTCGACCCCCTCACCCCGCTCGCCCGCGTCACCGGCCGCCCGCGCGCCATCCCGTGCGACGGCCTGGACGTGCCCCGGCTGCGCCGCGAGGCGGCCCTGCTGACCGCCGCCCAGCAGCTGGGCAGCGCGGCCCGGACGGTGGAGATGGCGGTCGCCCACGCCCGGCAGCGCACCCAGTTCGGCGCGCCGATCGGCTCCTTCCAGGCGGTCAAGCACCTGTGCGCCGGGATGCTGGTCCGCGCCGAGCTGGCCCGCGTCGCGGTCTACGCGGCGGCGGTGACCGGGGACGCCCTCGATATCACGGGCGCCAAGCTGCTGGCGGACGAGGCCGCGGTGCACAACGCCCGGGACTGCCTCCAGGTGCACGGCGGCATGGGCTTCACCTGGGAGGCCGATGTTCATCTGCACCTCAAGCGGGCCTGGCTGCGGGCCGAGACGTGGGGTGGCGCGCGGGAGGCGACGGAGCGCCTGGCGGACGCGCTGGCGGGGTGAGGGGGTGCGCCGGCGCCCGTCGAAGATCACGGAGCGTTGCGGTCACGCCGCCGATGTCAGACTCTTGCAGCTCGTGTGCGAAATGTCGGACCCCTCACGCATAAGCGGTCACGGAGGGTCGATATCGGGTTGTGTCCTAGGCGTGACTCGTCACACGCGGGAGTCGGGGGTGTGCTCGGGTACGCTCCGTGGGGTGCGAGTGGTTCTGTTGCGCAATGGTCGCGGTGCCGTCGGAAGGACGGCTCCGGGGTACCGACTGCACGCCGCTCGCCTCGGGCTAGGCCCCGATGACCCCCCATGTTCGACTCCCCGCGCTGTGCGTCGCACAGTATGCCGCACGCATACTCCCTTGCGCTGGAATATGCCCGAAGCGGTTGTTGCGGTGACTGAACGTCAACCATGCTGTGCTTCGCCGGAGTCACGCACCGTGATTCCGTGGAGGCGCGAGGCGATGTTTCCGCCGGTTCGGATGGTGTGAGCGGTGCAGGTGCTTCAGGTGCAGTTGGAAGTGCGGCCCGACCCCGCGGAAGTGGGGCGGGCCCGGCGGTGGGCCCGGTCGAGGCTCGCAGGGTCGGGCATAGGGGCGGACGAGCCGCTCGCCGAGACGCTGATCCTGCTGATCTCCGAGCTGGTCACCAATGCGGTGGTGCACACCGGCTCGTCGGCCCGGCTCCGCATGTGCTTCTCGGGCACCGGTGCCGTGGTGGGCACCGTGCGGGTCGAGGTGGTGGACGCCAGTGCCCGGCCGCCGCGCCCCCGGCACGCGGACGGCGAGGACACCAACGGCCGTGGCCTGGAGCTCGTCGACGGTCTCGCGGACCGCTGGGGCTGGCAGCCGGAGGGGGCCGGCAAGCGGATCTGGTGCGAAGTGGACCGCGGGCAGACGCTGCTGATGGCGGCGGGGGCGGACCTGGGGGCGTATGACCCTGCTTGCGCCGCGACAAATAGGGCGTAGGTAGCTGAATCGGTTCGCCTGGCGCGGAATTAGTCCAGACCAGGTGTTGACGTGGCGTGCCCTGGTGATCACGCTTGGGGGAGCGATGCGCCGTGAGGGGACGGCAAGGTCGCGTCGGGCCGTCGGCCCGCGGCCTTGGCGAGTGCGGATCGCGTTCCGGAGCCGGGTGGCGGTCCGCGGTGCCGTGCTCGGGGCGCGCAGCGCGCGCCGCCACCCGGCCGGCCCGGGACCGACGGTTCGCCGGGGACGCCGCCCCGGACCTCACAGCACCGCCACCGGCGCGACCGGACTGCCGGTGCCGCCGACGAACGGCTCGGCCATTGCGGACAGCAGGAAGGCGTAGCGGCCCTCCTGGGCGCAGGCCGCCGACAGCTCCTCCAGATTCCAGTTCTGGCCCTGCAGCATGCCCATCTCGACCAGGTGCAGGGCGTGCACCGGCAGCCACAGGCCCTCGACCTCCGGCGGGAAGACCTCGAAGACCAGGGTGTCGTTGGCGACCGCGGCGACCCCGCGGGCGTGGAACCACTCCGGGGTGCGCAGCGACAGCCCGGGCGACGGCATCGCGTACGCCTCCCGATCGCCGGCCAGGTAGTGCTGGATCTGCCCGGTCCGGATCAGGACGACGTCGCCGGAGCGGACCGTCGTCCCGGCCAACTCCTCGGCGGCGTCCAGGTCCTCCGGCGTGACCGCGTGCCCGCCCGGCAGCCGCTCGGTGCCGTGGGCCCGGGCCACGTCGAGCAGTACGCCGCGGGAGGTGATCGGGGGGACCTTCTCGATGCCCAGTGCGGTGGCGCCGCGGTGTGCGGTGACGGCGTCGGCGGGCCGGTCGTTGTAGAGCCGCCCGGAGTGCGAGACGTGGGTCAGGCCGTCCCAGTGGGTGGCGGCCTGGAGGCCCATGGTGACGGTGTCGTCGGAGGTGGCGACCGTGCCCGGGCCGAAGATCTCCTGGTTGATGGCGACCATGGTGTGCAGCGGGTTGACCCGCCCCGGGATCATGCCGGTCTGGACGCCGTTCTGCTGGAGCGGTAGCGCGAGCGGGACGCGGCGGCCGCTGCGGACCGTCGCGGCGGCGGCGCGCACCACCTCCGGGGTGATCAGGTTCAGGGTGCCGATCTCGTCGTCCGGGCCCCAGCGGCCCCAGTTGTTCACGCGCCGGGCGATGTCGTGGAACTCCTGCGGCAGGGGCATGGGGTGCTCCTCGGCGTCGGGTGGGGGCGGTTCGGTTCCGGTGCGGGCGGGCGGCCGGCGGGGTGGCCGGTGCCGTCGTGGCCGGCCCCGCCCTCTTGTGTCCCGGGCTTGCGTCCGGGGTCTTGTGCTCGTACCGCGTCTGCTCAAAAATCTAACGGTCCGTCAGAAACTGTGGGAAGGGGCGCGGCATGGGGAACTTCTTGGCCGGCAAGGTGGTCGCCGTCACGGGGGCCGGCCGCGGCATCGGGCGGGCCGTCGCCCTCGCGGCCGCCGCCGAGGGCGCGAAGGTGGTGGTCAACGACTACGGCGTCTCCATCGAGGGCGGCGAGCCCAGCAGCGAGGTGGCCGAGGCGGTGGTCAAGGAGATCGAGGCGGCGGGCGGCACCGCAACGGCCGTCGCCGACGACGTCTCCACGATGGCCGGCGGCCAGCGGATCGTGGACACCGCGCTGGCCGAGTACGGCCGGATCGACGGAGTGGTGTGCGTGGCCGGCATCCTGCGCGAACGGATGCTCTTCAACATGTCCGAGGAGGAGTGGGACCCGGTCGTCGCCACGCACCTCAAGGGCACCTTCACGGTGTTCCGGGCCGCCGCGGCGGTGATGCGCCGGCAGAAGTCCGGCACGCTGATCGGCTTCACCAGCGGCAACCACCAGGGCAGCGTCGCCCAGGCCAACTACGCCTCGGCGAAGGGCGGCATCATCTCGCTGGTGCGCAGCGCGGCGCTCGGCCTGCACAAGTACGGGGTGACGGCGAACGCGGTGGCGCCGGTCGCCCGGACGCGGATGTCGGCCAACGTGCCGATGGAGCTGGCGGAGATCGGCGAACCGGAGGACGTGGCGGCGTTCGTCGTCTACCTGCTGAGCGAACGGGCCCGCGCCGACGGGGTCACCGGCCAGGTGTACACCGTGGCCGGGCCGAAGATCGCGGTGTGGGCCCAGCCGAGGGAGCTGCGCTCCGTCTACGCCGACGGGGGCGGCTGGACGCCGGAGCGGGTCGCCGAGGCGGTGGCGGGGTCGGTCGGGGTGGACCCCATGCCGATGCTGGCGCAGCTGGAGGAGATGGCGCGGGCCGCGGCGGCCAAGGAGCGGCCCAATTCGTAGGGGGGCGTTTTTGCGCCTGCGGCGGGCGTTGCCGCTGCGCGCGGCTGTTCGGGGGGCGGTGCCGGGCCTGCGGGGTGGGCGGGTGGGTTCGGGGAGCGTTGGGGCTGGTGTGAGTGGGAGGGTTCCGGTGGATTTCGGGTTCGGGGACGAGGATGAGGCGTTTCGGGGGGAGGTGCGGGCCTGGCTGGATGCCCATCTCGTGGGGGCCTTCGCCTCGTTGGGGGCGGGGGGTGGGCCCGGGAGCGAGCATGTGGGGGTGGGGGTCCGGCGGGACTGGGAGCGGGAGTTGGGGCGCGGGGGGTGGATCGGGCTGGGGTGGGACCGGGCGCACGGGGAGTACGGGAACCGGGCCGGGTCGCTGACGCAGCAGGTGGTGTGGGCGGAGGAGTACGCGCGGGCCGGGGCGCCGGGCCGGGTGGGGCACATCGGGGAGAACCTGCTGGCGCCGACCCTGATCGCGTACGGGGACGAGGCGCAGCGGAGGCGGTTCCTGCCGGCCGTGGCGCGGGGCGAGGAGCTGTGGTGCCAGGGGTACAGCGAGCCGGAGGCGGGGTCGGACCTGGCGGGGCTGCGGACGGTGGCGGTCCGGGACGGGGACGGGTACCGGATCAGCGGGCAGAAGGTGTGGACCTCGTTGGCCGCGGAGGCCGACTGGTGCTTCGTCCTGGCGCGCACGGATCCGGGGGAGCGGCGGCACCGGGGGCTGTCGTTCCTGCTGGTGCCGATGGACCAGCCGGGGCGGGTCGAGGTGCGGCCGATCCGGCAGATGTCGGGGACCGCGGAGTTCAACGAGGTGTTCTTCGACGGGGCGGTGGCGCGCGCCGATCACGTGGTGGGCGGCGAGGGCGCCGGCTGGCGGGTGGCGATGGGGCTGCTGGCCCTGGAACGGGGGGTGTCGACGCTCGTCCAGCAGATCGGTTTCGCACGGGAGTTGGGTGAGGTGGTCGGTGCGGCGGTGCGCGGCGGGGCGGTGCGCGATCCAGTGCTGCGTGAGCAACTCGTAAGGCAGTGGGCAGAGTTGGAGGTGATGCGGTGGAACGCGTTGCGGACCCTGGGGGCGGCGGGCGACGCGGGGGCGCCGAGCGTGGCGAAGCTGCTGTGGGGAGGGTGGCACCAGCGGTTGGGGGAGCTGGCGATGCGGGTGCGGGGCGCGGTCGCCGCCGTGGGCCCCGGTGAGTGGTCCGCCGCGGCGCCGTACGAACTCGACGCGTGGCAAAGGCTGTTCCTGTTCACCCGGGCCGACACGATCTACGGCGGCTCGGACGAGATCCAGCGCAACATCATCGCCGAGCGGGTGCTCGGCCTGCCGAGAGCGGAGCGGTTCAGATGAAAGGCGTCATATTCGACGGTGAGCAGGCCCGGGTCGTGGACGATCTGGAGGTGCGGGACCCGGGGCCGGGCGAGGTGCTGGTGGGGATCCGGGCGGCCGGGTTGTGCCACAGCGACCTGTCGGTGATCGACGGGACGATTCCGTTTCCGGTGCCGGTGGTGTTGGGGCACGAGGGTGCGGGGGTCGTCGAGGCCGTGGGGGCGGGCGTGGGCCATGTGGCGCCCGGCGACCATGTGGCGCTGTCGACGCTGGCGAACTGCGGGACGTGCGCGGAGTGCGACCGGGGGCGGCCGACGATGTGCCGCAAGGCGATCGGGATGCCCGGCACGCCGTTCCGGCGGGGCGGTGCGGAGCTGTACAGCTTCGCGTCGAACTCGGCGTTCGCGGAGCGGACGGTCGTCAAGGCGGTGCAGGCGGTGAAGATCCCGAAGGAGATCCCGCTGACGTCGGCCGCGCTGATCGGGTGCGGGGTGCTGACCGGTGTGGGCGCGGTGCTGAACCGGGCGCGGGTGGACCGCGGGGACTCGGTGGTGGTGATCGGCGCCGGCGGCATCGGCCTCAACGTGCTCCAGGGCGCGCGCATCGCGGGTGCCTCGGTGATCGTGGCGGTGGACGCCAATCCCGAGAAGGAGGCGGCGGCACGGCAGTTCGGGGCGACCCACTTCGTCGACGCGTCGGCCGTGCCGGACGCCGTCAAGGCGGTGAAGGAGATCCTGCCGACCGGCGCCGACCACACCTTCGAGTGCGTGGGCAGCACGCGGCTGATCCGGCAGGCGATCGACCTGCTGGACCGGCACGGGCAGGCGGTGCTGCTGGGCGTCCCGCCGGCCACCGCGGAGGCGTCCTTCCTGGTCTCCTCCATGTACCTGGACAAGTCCATCCTCGGCTGCCGCTACGGCTCCGCCCGCCCGCAGCGGGACATCGCCCTCTACGCCCGGATGTACCGCGAAGGGCGGCTGCTGCTCGACGAGTTGGTGACCGCGACGTACCAGGTGACGGACTTCGCCAAGGCGGCGGACGACGCGCATCACGGGCGGGTGGCGCGGGCGGTGCTGGTCTTCGACGGGCCCTGAGGGCCTGAGCGGGGCGGCAGTACGGGAAGCGTGGCCGCTGGCCCGATCCTTGCGATGCCTGACCCTTGGGTCACTCGTTCGGTCGGGCCGGCTCCCCGAAGCTGCTCAGGTGACCCGCATATCGCCCGAGCCACCCGTACGCGCCGATGCCGCCGCCCCCGTGAACGCGGGGCCGCCGCCCGGTGCGGCCCCCGTCCGCCGGCGGCCGCACCGGGCCTGGTCGGTCGCCGCCGTCACCTTCCTCACCCTCATCGGCGCGGCCGGCTTCGCCTCCCTGCCCGGCCTGCTGATCGACCCGCTGCACGCGGAGTTCCACTGGTCGCGCGGCACCATCGGCCTAGCGGTCTCGGTCAACCTCGCCCTCTACGGGCTGACCGCGCCGTTCGCCGCCGCCCTGATGGACCGCTTCGGCATCCGCCGGGTGGTGGCCGCCGCGCTGACCGTGATCGCGGCCGGCGCCGGCCTCACCGTCTTCATGACCACCAGCTGGCAACTCATCCTGCTCTGGGGCGTGCTGGTCGGCCTGGGCAGCGGCTCGATGGCCCTGGCCTTCGCCGCGACCGTCACCAACCGCTGGTTCACCGCCCGCCGCGGCCTGGTCACCGGCATCCTCACCGCGGCCGGCGCCTCCGGCCAGCTGGTCTTCCTGCCGCTCCTGTCGATGATCGTCGAGCGCCACTCCTGGCGCCCGGCCGCCGTGACCGTCGCCCTCGCCGCCCTCGCCGTCGTCCCCCTGGTGTGGCTCCTGCTGCGCGACCACCCCGCCGACGTCGGCAGCACCCCGTACGGCGCGGAGGAGTTCGTCCCCAAGCCGCCCCCGCAGCGCGGCGCCGCCCGCCGTGCCCTGGGTGCCCTCTTCGCGGCGGCCCGCACGACCCCGTTCTGGCTGCTGTCCGGCACCTTCGCGATCTGCGGCGCCACCACGAACGGCCTGGTCAAGACCCACTTCGTACCCGCCGCCCACGACCACGGCATGCCCATGACGGCGGCCGCCTCGCTCCTCGCCGTGATCGGCGTCTTCGACATCGTCGGCACCATCGGCTCCGGCTGGCTCACCGACCGCTTCGACACCCGCCGCCTCCTCGCCGTCTACTACGCCCTCCGCGGCCTCTCCCTCCTCTTCCTCCCCTTCCTCCTCTCCGCCGCCGTCCACCCCCCGATGGTCTTCTTCATCGTCTTCTACGGCCTCGACTGGGTCGCCACCGTCCCGCCGACCCTCGCCCTCTGCCGCGCCCACTACGGCGACGACAGCGCCATCGTCTTCGGCTGGGTCCTCGCCGCCCACCAGGTCGGCGCCGCCCTCATCGCCTTCCTGGGCGGCCTGGCCCGCGACGCCCTCGGCACCTACGACCCGGTCTGGTACGCCTCGGGCGCCCTGTGCGCGGTGGCGGCACTGATGGCGCTGGTGCTGCGGGGGAGGACGGCGGCCGTCACGGCCTGAGTGCGCGGCGCCTGCCCTGCTGCGCCTCGTCTTTACCGGCCACGCACACCAGCGAGCCCCGGTCCGGGAGGGGCCGGGGCTTGGTGGTGGGTGGTGCGGGTAGTCCGGCGCCTCAGCCGATCGCCGCTCCGCCACGCTTCACGTCGTCGATGAAGGCGGCCCAGGCGGCCGTGCCGAAGGTGAGATGGGGGCCTATGGGGTCCTTGCTGTCGCGTACGGGTATGACGCCGGGGGTGTCGTCGGCGACCTCGACGCAGTCGCCACCCTTGTCGCTGTGGTTGCTCTTCCGCCATTCGGCGCCGGCAAGATGGGGGATGTTGCAGGCGACCTCCACGCATTCGCCCTGGGAGCCGCTGTAACTGGACTTGCGAAACTCGAATGCGGTCACCGTCACTCCTTGAACAGGCTGGCCAGCGGGGAGCAGGTTTGCGCCTTCCGCTGGGTTCAGCCGAAGGGCGGTTCGTTGTCCTTGAGGGCTTTGATGAATGCGTACCAGGCGGCCGTGCTGAAGGCGAGATGGCAGCCTATGGGTTCCTTGCTGTCGCGTACGGGTATGACGCCGGGCGTGCTGTCGGCGACCTCGATGCAGTTGCCTCCCGTTCCGCTGTAGCTGCTCTTGCGCCATGCGGTGCCATGAAGTTTTAGGGTGCTCATCCCTCGATGCCTCTCTCATGTCCCTGCCGCTACAAGTCCTTCCGCACCGTGGCGATCAGGTCCAGGCTGTCCCCAGGGCTCAACGCGATGGACCGCAGCGAGTCGAAGATGAGCGTATGTTCCTCGACCTCTTCCTGCGTCTCCATGTAGAGCATGCCGGTGCGGTGCTCTACGCAGACCACATCGGAATAGGTGGGATTGGGAAAGCTGAACAGCACGAACGACCCGTTCAGCCCCGCGTGTGCCCCGGCCCGATCAGGGATGATCTGCACTTCGACGGAGGGGCGTTCGGACATGGTTGCCAGGTGGTCCAGTTGCTCTCGCATCGCTTGCCGGCCGCCTACCTGGAGCCGTAGGGCAGCCTCCGTCTCGATCACGCAGATGCGCGGTGGATCGGCCCGCTCCAGCACTTCCTGGCGCTTTATCCGTGACTCCACCATTGCCTCGATCTCCTCGTGTCCGAGGGTGGACGGCGGACAGGAGAGTACAGCTCGGGCGTAGTCGGGAGTCTGCAACAGTCCCGCGATCAGGCTGCTTTCGTACGACCGGACGTAGTTGGCCGTCGCCTCGTAATCGATGAAGTCGGTGAACGTGGGGCGCGCGAGGCCCACCCGCTGTACCCAGCCGGGTTCTCGACTGCGCCGCGCCAGCTGCACCATGTCATCGACGAGGGCCTGGTCGCCGTCGACCCCGTAGAACCTCAGCAGATCGCGCAGTTCGCCCAACGAGATGCCCAGTCGGGCGTTCTCAATCTTGTTGATCTTCGTGCGATGGCATCCGATGCGCTCGGCTGCCTCCTGCGGAGACTTCCCTGCCTGCTCCCGGAACTCGACCAGCTTTGCTGCAAGTCGTCGCCGTCGGACCGTCGGACGCGTTCCGGCCATGAAGTACCCCTCCTGAGCGGCTTGTTACTCGCACACTAGCGGTCGATCCAGATGCTGGCACTAGTGCCAATGGCGCACTTGCCAAAATCGTGAGCGCCGAGCACTCTAGTGCTCAGTAGCAGAGCGTGTCTGTCTGATGACCGCTTGGAATGCTCGTCGCTCCGTCATGCGCAGCAAGGGGATAGCCATGTCCACACGCGCCCGGCCAGCCGCACCACGTATCGCACCCGTCACGCCAACCTCAGTCGCCTACCGCCTACCGAGCGAACCCCGCAGTGTCGGCTGGGTTCGCAGAGAGTTGCGGCGGCAGCTGGAGCAGTGGGGGCTGGCCGGTGAACTGGGTGAATCTGCAGCGCTGTTGGTGTCGGAGCTGGTGACCAACGCGGTGCGGGCGCAGACGGCGGGCGGCGGTACCTGGGTCGGTGTCCGGTTCGCGCTGGAGGGCGGTGGGCGGCGGGTGCGGCTGGAGGTGCGGGACGGGAGTGGTGGCCGTCCCGTGATCAACGACAAGCAAGCAGAAGAGACGGAAGAGGGGGCCGCGGAATGTGGTCGTGGGTTGGTGCTCGTGGATGCCTTGGCAAGTGGCTGGGGCGTGGAGCCGGACGGCATCGGAAAGGTCGTGTGGGCGGAGTTGGCCGTATCGGGGGCGTGGCCAGGTACTGGGCGGAGGTGACGGTGCGGTGTCCGGACGGGGCGACGATCCGGCTCGGGGGGTGGGCGTCGTCCTCGCCTCGTCGGGCCGTGGGATGGATGCGGACGCGGGCGCGGCAGGTGGCGCAGCAGCTGGGTGCGCCGTGCGACGGCGGGGTGCCGGCGTGGCTCGGGGAAAGGGTGGAGTTCGCGGCGGCCGTGGGCGCGCTGGAGTGCGGAAGTCCGTTACGGCTGACGGTCGTCGACGCGGAGGGGTGCGCCTACGACCTGGTCGCCCGGCGCGAAGGAGTGTCCTGGGCGGACGTGCGGGGGTCGGCGTGGCTGGCGGCGTGAGCGGGGGGTTCGGCGCGGCGGGGGTGTGGTGCGAGCGCGTGGTGTACCGGTCGGTGCGCGCGGAGGAGGTCGTGTCGTGGTCGGCGTTGGCCGTCGCCGATCCGGTGCGTGCCGTGCGGGCGATCCGGATGGATGCCCGGCGGTGGGCAGGCGGGGCGACCGGTGGCGGGCAGGTGGGTGCGGTTGCCGCGCTGTACCGGGGCGAGTCGTGCGGGTTGGCGCTCGACTGCGGCGGGCTGTGGGTGGAGTGGTCGGCCCGGCCGGTGTTCTTTCTGCCCGTCGTCGGTCGTACGGGGCCCCGGTGTACGGGAGCGGGCGAACGGGCGGGTGGCTTCGGTGGTCTTTCGGTGGCGGGCGCTGGGTTCCGGTAGGCGGCTTGCGGGCTGGCGGCTCCGTAGGCCGAGGGGTCTGCCGGTGGCCTACTGGGTGAAGCGTCCGAACGTTCCCCGGTGGAAGAGGAGGGGGCCCCGGGGTGCGGCGGTCGGGTCGGTGCCGAGGGCCTCGACGCGGCCGACGACGATGTGGTGGTCGCCGCCGGTGTGGACGGCGTGGATCGTGCAGTCGATCCAGGCGGGGACGTCCGCGAGGCGGGGGGAGCCGGTGGCCGGGGCCGGGGTGTGGTGGACGCCGGCGAACTTGTCGGCGCCGCTGACGGCGAACCCGCGGCAGAGGTCGCCCTGTGCGGCGCCGAGGATGTTCACGCAGAAGACGCCGGCCTGCGCGAGGCGCGGCCAGGTCGTGGAGGTGCGGGCCACCATGAACGCCACCAGGGGCGGGTCCAGGGAGAGGGAGGCGAAGGACTGGCAGGCGAAACCGGCCGGGCCCGCCTCTCCGGGGGCCGTGATGATCGTGACGCCGCTCGCGAAGTGGCCCAGCACGGAGCGAAATTCGGCCGGGTCCAAGGGGGCGCGTTCGTCGTCGCGTACGGCGCGTAACGGGGGGCGCGCGGCGGTGGCGCGGGCGTGGGCGGCCGGCGGCGCAGCGGTGGTGGGGGCGCCAACGGAGCGGAGGTAGCGGATGGCTGTGGCCGCCATTCCGGCGTGTCCCATCATGCCGTCCATTGAATCTGATGGATCGTCAGATCGGAAGGGGTGGGGGCCACTCGCATGGGTGGTTTGGTCGGGAAAAGCGGGCTGGAACATGGTGGTTCGGGGGAGATTGGGGGCCGCGTTCCTGATTGGCTGCCGAGCGCTCGGGTACCTACCACCTCGGCCGCGCCGTAGCCAAGCACGGGGGAGTGTTCCGGTCATGGCCGATGCGACACCGCCGACCTCCTGGTCGGCCACCGGGTCCCGGGAGGCCCGTCCGGACGGGCCGGTCGGTCCGTCCCCGCTGGCGAAGCCGTCCGGCGCTTCCGGCGTGTCCGGACCGCCGGGTGCCGGACCCGGTACCGCCGGGTCGGCGGGGTTCGACGAGGTCTTCTGCGGGCTGCTGCCGCGGCTCTACCGGCGGGCCGTGATGCTCGCCGGGACGCGGCAGTCGGCGGAGGACGTGGTGCACGAGGCGTATCTCAAGCTCGCCGCCCGCCCGCAGCGCTTCCTCGCCCACCCCGAGCCGTACGCCTACGCCTTCACCGCCGTCCTCAGCGTCGCCCGGGACGCCTACCGCAAGGAGCGGCGGCAGGTGCTGGTGGAGGAGGTGGAGGAGGTGGCCGAGGCGGACGGGGCCGGTCCGGGGCCGGGGGCCGGGGGCGGGTTCGACGAGTGGGACGGCGGGGTGGGGCGGCGGCACGCGGAGCTGGAGGCGGTGCGGCTGCTGGGACGGCTGTCGCACCGGCAGGCGGGGATCGTGATCCTGGTCGATCTGGACGGGTACACGATCGACCAGGCCGCGAAGATCATGAAGGTGCATCGCGGCACCGCCGCCCGGCATCGGGCCCGTGCCCTGGACAGGCTGCGTACGTACCTCGTTGAATCGGAGCACGGGCAGGCCGGGAGGTGAGCGGCACGGTGGGCGCGGGGTCGCGGTACGGCGGGGACGGCGAGGTCGAGGCGCTGCTGCGGGCGAAGCTGCGGGCAGCCGACGAGGAGATCGAGACGCCCGGGGGGCTGTGGGAGCGGGTCAAGGAGCCGGTGGCGGGCGCGAGTTCGGCGGGCGCTCCGGCGCCCGGGGGCCGTTTCGCCGTGGCCTGGTGGCCGCAGCGGCACCCGTATGCCGTCGTGGTGGCGGTCGCGGCGGCCGTGGCTGCCGTCGTCCTGGGCGTCTGGTGGGTGCTACTCCGGCCCGGGGCCACGGACGTCAGACCGGCCGGGCCGCCCCGGACGGTGCCGCTCACGGTCTACAACAGCGAGGCGGCGTGCCGATCCCCGCACACCCTGGAGTGCGCGCTGCGGCTGGCCGAGGACCCGCACCGGGCGTACGCGGCGCGCGGCAACACCGCGGGGCGGGTGTGGCACGGGGAGGTGCTGGCGGCCCGGTGCGTGGTGACGGACGGGCAGTTGGTGCGGGACGAGGAGGGGGTCACCTCCTCCCGCTGGTACCGGGTGCGCACGGGGGAGGGGGAGGAGGGGTGGCTGCCGGGGGTGCGCACCCGTAATACCCGGGAGGTGCCGGAGTGCCCGACGGGCGGCGGATGAGGCCGACGGGCGGGGGACGAGGGCGACGGGCGGGGCGAGGGCGACGGGCGGGGGATGAGGGTGAAGGGCGCGGGCCGGGTGCGGGGTGAACCGCCGGGCGGGCGTCATCGCCCCCGGTACGTGGGCCGGCGGCGTTCGACGAAGGAGGCGACGCCTTCCCGGGCGTCCGCTGTCGTCATGTTGATCTCCTGGGCGGTGGCCTCGGCCGCGAAGGACGCGCCGCGGTCGCCGTCGAGCGAGGCGTTGACCAGCGCTTTGGTGAGGGCGAGGGCGCGGGTGGGGCCGGTGGCGAGGCGTTCGGCCCACTCCTGGGCGGTCTTCGCCAACTCCCCGTCGGGGACGACCCGGTTGACCAGGCCGAGCCGCGCGGCGTCGGCGGCCGGCACGGCGTCCCCGAAGAACATCAGCTCCTTGGCGCGCTGCGGGCCGATGAGCCGGGGCAGCAGGTAGGCGCCGCCGCCGTCCGGGACCAGGCCGCGGCGGACGAACACCTCGATGAAGCGGGCCGATTCGGCGGCCAGCACCAGGTCGCAGGCGAACGCGAGATGGGCGCCGATCCCGGCGGCGGTGCCGTTGACGGCGGCGATCACCGGTTTCTCGCAGTCCATTACGGCGGCGATGAAGCGCTGGGCGCCGCCGCGGATCATCCGTGCGACGTCGCCCGCGACCCGGTCGCCGGTGGCCGGCGCGCCGCGCAGGTCGGCGCCGGCGCAGAAGCCCTTGCCGGTGGCGGTGAGCACGACGGCGCGGACGTCCGGGTCGGCGGAGGCGTCGGCGAGCAGGGCGATGAGGCGTTCGCGCATGTCCCAGGTGAGGGCGTTAAGGGCGTCGGGGCGGTTGAGGGTGAGCTGGGTGACGCCGTTGTCAGTGGTGTGGAGTATCAAGGAATCGGTGGAATTGGTGGATTCAGTGGATTCAGTGGATTCGGTCGGTTCGGCTGACTCGGCTGACTCGGCTGATTCGGTGGGTGACGGTGACGGTGGCTTGGCGGGGGCGGGATCGGAACGGGGGGACGGTGCGGGTGTCATGGGGGAGCGGCTCCAGGGGTGTGGGTGGAGGGGAGTGCGGCCGGGATCGGGGGCGGGGCCGGGAGCGGTGTCGGGAGCGGTGTCGGCGTCGGCGGGCCGGCGGTCAGTGGCACACCGCGAGGGCGTCCAGTGCCACCGCGCCCTGGCCGCGGGGCAGGACGACCAGGGGGTTGATGTCCAGCTCGGCCAGTTCGCCGTCGAGTTCGAGGGCCATCCGCTGCACCCGCAGGACGGTCTCGACCAGTGCGTCGGTGTCCGCGGGCGGCATTCCGCGGACGCCCTCCAGGAGGGCGTGGCCGCGCAGTCCGCGGAGCATGGTGCGGGCGTGCTCCTCGCCGAAGGGCGGGACGCCGACCGCGAGGTCCTGGAGGACCTCCACGAGCACCCCGCCGAGGCCGACGGAGACGGTCGGCCCGAAGAGCGGGTCGGGGGTGACGCCGACGACCATCTCGACGCCGCGTTCGATCATCTGGCAGACGAGGACGCCGTCCAGCGGCAGGTCCTCGTAGCGCGCGATGTCGGTCAGTTCGCGGTAGGCGTCCCGGACCTGGCTGGCCGAGGTCAACCCGACCTTGACCAGCCCGAGTTCGGTCTTGTGGGCCAGCTCCGGACCGGAGCCCTTCATCACCACCGGATAGCCCACCAGGCTCGCCGCCCGGACGGCCGCCGCCGCGCTGGTCACCAGCTGTTCCCGCGGTACGCGGATGCCGTAGGCGCGCAGCAGCTGCTTGGCCGCGTGCTCGCTGAGCTGCCCGCCGGGCCGCAGCAGGGCCTGGGCCTTGCGGGCGGAGGGGGAGAGCACACGGGGGGCGTCGTCGAAGGGGGAGCGGTAGTGGGCGGTGAAGCGGTGGTGGTCCAGATAGGCGCGGACGGCGGTGATGCAGTTGGCGAAGGTGCGGAAGGTCGCCACGCGGGAGGAGCCGAGGAGGGTGCGGCGGTAGGCGTCCTCGGTGCCGACCGGCGAGCCCCAGACGACGCACACCAGCTTGTCCGACTGCTCCGCCGCGTCGACGAGGTCCTGGGCCAGCTTGTCGCTCATGGGTGGGAAGGGGCCGGTGATCGGGCAGATCAGGACGCCGACCGACGGGTCGGCGAGGATCGCGTCGATGATCTTGCGGCCGCGCCAGTCGCCCACCGGGTGCCCGCCGTTGTCGATCGGGTTGGCGACGTTGAGGTAGTCCGGTATCCACTGGTGGAGTTCGGTCTGCTTGGCGTCGGTCAGGGTGGGCAGGATCAGGCCCGCCGAGGTGGCCAGGTCGGCGAAGTGGGCGCCGGTGCCGCCGGAGATCGAATAGACCGCGACGCCCTCGGCGGTGGGCTTCTTGGCGCGGGCCAGCAGCGCCGCGGTGTCCTGGAGCTCGTCGAGGCCGTCCACCCGGATCACCCCGAACTGCCGCAGCGCGGCGTCCACCACCTCGTCCGCGCCGGTGAGCTTGCCGGTGTGGGAGGCGGCGGTCCGGGCGCCGGTCTCGGTGCGGCCGACCTTGACGACGACCACCGGCACCTTGTTGCGGGCGGCGCGGTCGGCGGCGAGCAGGAAGCTGCGGCCGTCCTTGAGCCCTTCCATATACGCGGCGATCGCGCCGACCTCGGGGCGGGAGGCGAAGTAGGAGAGGAAGTCGGCGGTCTCCAGATCGGCCTCGTTGCCGGTCGGGGCCCAGTGGGAGAGGCGGATGCCCAGTTCCTGGAGGGCGAAGACCGGCCGGCCCTGGTGGCCTGACTGGGTGATCAGGGCGATGGCCGGGCCGTCGAGGTCGTGACGGAACTTCTCGAAGGCGTTGAGGTTGGTGTTGGGCCCGAGCAGCCGCAGGCCGGAACGGGCCACGGCCTCGGCCAGCCGGGCCTGGGCGGCGGCGCCGTCCTCACCGGTCTCGGCGAATCCGGAGGCGAAGGCGACCGCGAACTTCACCTTGGCCTCGGCCAGTTGCCCGATGAGCGGCAGCGGGTTGCCGACCAGCAGCACCGCGAGGTCGACGGTCTCCGGCAGGTCGGCGACACCGGCGTAGCAGGGCAGGCCGAAGACCTGCTCGCGTCCGGGGTTGACGGGGTGGAGCCGGGCGCCGACCCGTTCCGCCCAGGCGATCAGTTGGCGGGTGATGCCGGTGTTGGGTCGGCCCTCGCTGTCCGAGGCGCCGATCACGGCGACCGACTCGGGCCGGAAGAAGCGGTCCAGGTCGGGTACGGGGGCGTACAGCGGACGGCCGCTGACGTCCTGGTCGGCGGCGGCCGGGCCGGTGGTGGCGCCGGTGTCGCCCGCGGGCCGCGGGCCGTCGGCGGTGCCGGGGTCGCTGATGCCGTGGACGGTGTGGGGTGGGTGCTCCCCGCAGGCCACGACGCGGGCCGGCCGGGAGTGCGTGGTGAGGGTGCCGTGAGTCGATCCAAGCATCGCAGACGCCCGCTCCTGTGTGACGGCTCTCGTGGACTGCGCGCCGTACCGCGCTCAGCAGTAGCTGACGCATAGTCAGATTACTGAACTGACGCCGTGTCAGGAATGGGTGTGCGCGGTAAAGCTTCGGGGGTGGCGGTCGGGCAGGGGGCGGGCGAGTCGGGGGCGGGGGTCGGCGCGTCGGCCCCCTTGCGGTCGGGCGGGGGATGGGCTCAACTGGCAACTGACGTACCGTCAGATGCTGGCTGGGTATGGAGGAGGGTGGTCGGATGACCGCGCGGGAGGCGGCGCGCGCCGGGGCCGGGGAGCGGGCGCAGGGTGCGGCCGCGCCGGGGCGCGCGGCGGTGCGGTTCGATCTGCCGGAGGTGGACGCGTTCACCCGGCCGTACTGGGCCGCGGCGGCCGAAGGGCGGCTGCTGCTGCGCCGGTGCCGGGCCGAGGGGTGCGGGGCCGTGCACCACTACCCGCGCGAGTTCTGCCCGCACTGCTGGAGCGAGGACGTCACCTGGGAGCCGGCCACCGGACGCGCCACCCTCTACACCTGGTCCGTCGTGCACCGCAACGACCTCCCGCCGTTCGGCGACCGCGTCCCGTACGTCGCGGCCGTCGTCGAACTAGCCGAAGGGCCGCGGATGATGACCGAGGTGACCGACTGCGCGGAGTCGGACCTGCGGATCGGGATGCCGCTCGCGGTGCACTTCCGCACCGGGTCGGCGGAGGCGGCCGGTGGCGGTCCGGCGGGGGACGGCGGGTACGCGGTACCGGTGTTCCGGCCGGTGTGAGGGGCGCTCCGGCGCGGGCGCCCGCGGTGCGCCGCCGGGTGCGCCGCCGGGTGCGGTGCGGGGTGCGGTGCGGGTGTGCGCCGGATGTCGGGCGCCGGGTAATTGGGTGGCGGCCCAGGGGTGTCTCGGGGAGGCTTTCCCGGTGCTGATCCGAGATGCGAACGCGGCCGACTGGCCGGCGATCTGGCCCTTCTTCCGGTCCGTCGTACGGGCCGGCGAGACCTACACCTACCCCGTGGACATCGACGAGCCGGCGGCCCGCGACCTCTGGATGCTCCGGCCGCCCGGCCGCACGGTGGTCGCCGTCGACGACACCGGGGCGGTGCTCGGCTCGGCCAAGATGAACCCCAACCAGATGGGCAACGGCGCGCACATCGCCAGCGCCAGCTTCATGGTCGACCCGCGGTACCGCCGGCGCGGCACCGGCCGGGCCCTGGGCGAGCACGCACTGGCCTGGGCCCGCGCCGAGGGCTACCGGGCGATGCAGTTCAACGCGGTGGTGGCGGCCAACACCGGCGCGGTCGCCCTCTGGCAGTCCCTCGGCTTCCAGATCATGGCCACCCTCCCCGAGGGCTTCCACCACCCCACCCAGGGGTACGTGGGGCTGCACATCATGTACCAGCGGCTGTAGCCGCACGCGTCGGCGTCTGCGGCCGGGGGCCAGGGGGCGCGGCGGCGGTCAGGGCCGTCGGCGCCGCGCCGCCGCTGTCCGCCGCCCCGGGGCGCCCGCCGACCTCACGGCCAGAGCAGTTCCGTCTCCCAACCGCCCTCCGTGCGACGGTAGTTGAGCCGTACGTGCTGACGCCGGTGCGGGTCGCCCTGGAAGAACTCGACCTCGTCGGCGCGCAGCACGTAGAGCGTCCAACTCGGGACCGGGGCGTCCGGTTCGCGCCGGGCGCGCTCCCAGGCGGCGTCCGCGGCGCGGGCCAGTTCCCCGGCCGAGCCGAGCACCTCGCTCTGGTGGCCCACCAGGGCGGCGGCCAGCGCGCCCGTGGAACGGCGGTGCAGATCGGCCGCGCTCTCCTCCGGCCCGGCCGCGGTGACCGTGCCCCGGACCCGCACCTGGCGGCCGACCGCCGGCCAGTAGAAGGCCAGCGCGGCCCGCGGGCGGGCGGCCAGTTCGCGGCCCTTGCGGCTGTCGCGGTGGGTGCCGAAGTGCCAGCCGTGCTCGTCCGCGTCGTGCAGCATCACGATGCGCACGGACGGGTCGCCGGCCGCGTCCGCCGTGGCCAGGGACATGGTGTGCGGCTCGGGAACACCGGCCTCGGCGGCCTCGCGCAGCCACTGCCGGAAGAGCGGCAGCGGGTCGGCGGGTGCCCGCCGGGCGGCGAAGGACGGCAGCTCGCCCTCCCAGACCCGCAGGCCGCGCAGCAGCGTACGGAAGGCGCGGGCGTCGGCGCCGGTGCCTTCCTCGACGTCGGTGTCCGGTGCCGGTCCGGAGGCGGGGGAGGCGCTGGGGTCGGGGTCCGGAGCGGCCCCGGCGGCGCGGTGATCGGTGTGGTCGGGCATGTCAGGGAGCGTACGCGGGGTGCCCCGCCGCCCGCGCCGCCCGCGCCGCCCGCGCGAAGGCGGCGGCGGAGGGGGATCCGGCCGGGGCGGGGCCTACCCCCGCCCCAGCACCACCGTCCCCGACGAGCAGAACCAGCCGCCGGTGCCGGACGCGACGGCGAGTTGCGGCAGGGTGCCGTCCGGTTTGCGGACCTGGCGGTCCTGGCCGGCCTCGCCGCGGAGCTGCCGGACCGCCTCGACCAGGAGGAACAGCCCCCGCATGCCGGGGTGGCAGGCGGCCAGCCCGCCGCCGTCGGTGTTGACCGGCAGCTCGCCGTCCCGCAGCAGCCGCCCCTTCTCGACGAACGCCCCGCCCTCCCCCTTGGCGCAGAAGCCCAGGTCCTCCAGGGTCACCAGGGTCATGTAGGTGAAGGCGTCGTAGATCTCGGCGAGGTCGATCTCGGCGGGGCGGACGCCGGCCCGTTGGAAGGCGAGCCGGCCGGAGGCGGCGGCGGGGGAGACGGTGAAGTCGTCCCACTCCGACATCGTGGTGTGCGAGACCGCGGTGCCCGAACCGAGCACCCAGACAGGGTGTTTGGCGAGGTCGGGCACGTAGTCCTCGGCGACGAGCAGGACCGCGCAGCCGCCGTCGGAGCGGATGCAGCAGTGCAGTTTGGTGAACGGGTCGGCGATCATCGGCCCGGACAGCACCTCGTCCACGGTGATCGGCTCGCGGTACATGGCGTCGGGGTTGGTGGCCGCGTTGGCCCGTGCCTGGACGGCTATCTGGGCGAGCTGTTCCAGGGTCGTCCCGTACTGGTGCTGATGGCGGCGGGCGGCCATGGCGTATTTGGCGATCAGGGTGTGCCCGTAGGGGACTTCGAACTGGAGCGGGCCGCGGGCGCCGAAGGAGAGGTTGGCGGTGCGGCGCTTCGCCTTGATGTCGGCGCGGGCGGTGGAGCCGTAGACCAGCAGGACGGCGTTGGCGTGCCCGGCCGCGATGGCGTCGGCGGCGTGCGCGGCCATCACCTCCCAGGTGGCGCCGCCGACCGAGGTGGAGTCCACCCAGGTGGGGCGCAGTCCCAGGTATTCCGCGACCTCGACGGGGGCGAGGGTGCCGAGCCCGGCCGAGGCGAAGCCGTCGATCACCGACCGGTCGAGCCCGGAGTCGGCGAGCGCCCGGCGGGCGGCCTGGGCGTGCAGGGTGTACGGGGTGGCCTCGTCCACCCGTCCGCAGTCGGAGAGCGCGACTCCGGCGACGGCGACCTTGCGGTTCCGGGAAGGGGTCCCTGGCGTCAGCCTCATGAATCTGACGGTACATCAGATTTGGTGGGGCGGGCAGGGGGCGAGGGGGGCACCCCGTCCCGGTGGGTGTGCCGGAGGGGTGCACCCCAGAGGGAGGCTCCAGGTGCCCGTATCTAGGAAAGTGGCGCCCCCGTGCCTAATATGACGACCCGTCAGATCGGACCCCGTCCGAGCGGACGGGTGTCGCCGCACGGCCGGGAGGAGCCCGCCGATGGATGCCGCGTTCACCGAGGAGCAGGACGAGATCCGCCGCACCCTGCGCGCACTGCTGGACAAACGCTGCGGCCCGGACGAGGTCAGGGCGGCGGTCCGCACCCCGGCGGGCCACGACCAGGCACTGTGGCGGCAGCTCGCCGGGCAGCTGGGACTGCCCGGCCTCGCCCTGCCCGCCGCGTACGGCGGAGCCGGCTGCGGGCCCACCGAACTCGCCCTGGCCTGCGAGGAGACCGGCCGCGCCGTGCTCCCCGCCCCACTGATCGGCACCGCCGTGCTCGCCGCGCCGCTGATCCTGGCGCTGGGCGGGGAGCACCGGCGCGCCGCACTGCTGCCGGCCCTCGCCGCCGGGGAGTCGACCGCCACCCTCGTCGTCCCGGCCGGGCGGCTGGCCACCGCGCTGGCGCTGACCGGGCCCAACGACGGCGACTGGGCCGGCGGCGGCCGGGCCGGCGGAATCCAGGCACGGTTGCCGCAGGAGCACGAAGCGCCGCCGCTGAAGGGCGGTGACGGGCGGCGGGCGGGCGGTACCTGGCGGCTCTACGGGGAGGCCGAGCAGGTCCTCGACGGGCACACCGCGGACGTCCTGGTGGTCGCCGCGCACACCGGCGGCTTCGCGCGCAGCCGCACCCTGCTCTTCACCGTCCGGGCGACGGGGCCGGACGGGGCCGAGGCGCCGGGGCTGCTGCGGACCCGGCAGACCGCGATGGACGAGACCCGGCCGCAGGCCCGGATCGAACTCCGCGATGTGGAAGCCGAGTTGCTCGGCGAGGACCCGTCCGGGGGCGACGGCGCCGCGGACGCGGTGGCCGCGGCGCTGGCCGCCACCGGGGCGACGGCGGCCGCATGCCTGGCGGCCGAGGCGGTCGGCGCGGCCGACGCGGCGCTGACCCGTACGGTCGGCTACGTCAAGGAGCGCACCCAGTTCGGCCGGCCGATCGGCTCCTTCCAGGCGGTGCAGCACCGGCTCGCCGATCTGTACGTGGCGGTGCAGGCGGCGCGCTCGGCGGCGTACTACGCGGCCTGGGCGGCCGGTGGCGGGCGCCCCGCACCGGGGGTGGGCGCACTGGCGCTGGCCCAGGGGCTGGAGGCGCTGCGCGCGGTGGCCGCCGAGGCGGTGCAGCTGCACGGCGGGCTGGGCTTCACCTGGGAGCACGCGGCGCACCTCTACTTCAAGCGGGCGGCCTGCGACGAGCTGCTGTTCGGGCCGGTGCACCGGTTGCGGGCCCGGGCGGCCGAACAGGCGGGCCTGTTCGGGGGAGGGGGCGGCACGGCCGCCGCGGTGGGTGCGGACGCGCTCACCGGCCCGGCGGCGCGAGCGGCGGTCGGTGCCTGATGGACCGGCGGACCCGGCTGGTGCAGAAGATCTCCTCGACCCGGACGTTCGCGCGGATCGCGCCGCACGTCATCCCCGTGCTGGACCGCGCCGTCCACCGGCTGTCCGGCGGGAAGGCGCTGCTCAGCACCCGGATGCTGCCCGGCGTCGTGCTGACCGCGACCGGCGCCCGCAGCGGGCTGCCGCGGAGCACCCCGCTGGCCTGTATGCCGCAGGACGACGGCGGTTGGCTGCTGATCGGCAGCAACTTCGGCCGCCCGGGGCACCCGGCCTGGACCGGGAACCTCCTCAAGAACCCGGAGGCGGAGGTCAGTTGGCGGGGGCGGGACGTCCCCGTCCGGGCCCGGCTGCTCACCGGGGAGGAGCGCGAGCGGGCCTGGCGGGCGGCGCTGGAGTTCTGGCCGCCGTACGCGGCCTATCAGGCGCGAGTGGAACGGGAGATCCGGATGTTCCGGCTGGACCGGCGCTGACCTGGGCGGACACCGGCGGACGCGGGCCGTGACGCACGCGCAGCGGGTGCCGTACGGCCTCTGGAGGGCGGTCGGCACCCGCTGCGCGTGGCATACAGCTATGGCAGGACGGACACAGGACGGAGGGCGAACTGCCCCGGGAGCGCCGGGACATCGAGGAGTCCGTGACTTCCTCGGCGGCGGAGCGGCGGCTGGGGCGCGGCGTTGCGGCCCGGCGCTGCGGCTCGACGGGAGCGGCGTGAACGGCGATCCCGGTGGTGCGGTGGTCCCGACGCGGACACTCGAGGTCCGGGCGTGCGGGTGGCCCGTTACTTGGTGGGCTTCTTGCCGGTGACGCCGAAGTGCACCAGCAGCGCCAGGTTGGGCTTGAGGTCGGCCTGCTTGACGCCCCAGCTCTGGAAGCCCTTCTGGTGGCCTGCGACGGCCGCCAGCATGGCGACGATGGAGCCGGCCATGGCCGCCGCGCTCACGTCCTTGTCGACCTTGTTCTTGGCCTGGAGCTCCTGGATGGACTCCGTAAGGGAGTTGGTGACCGCGTTGAGGATCTTCATGCGGATCTTGTAGAACCGCTTGTCGCCCTCGGCGGCGCCCAGGTCGACGACGCGCAGGATCGCGTCGTGCTTGCGCCAGAAGGAGAGAAAGCCGTCGACCAGTTCCTCGGCGGCCTGCCAACCGGACTTGCCCACCCAGGAGCGTTCGGCGACCAGATTGGTCAGGCTCGCGCCCTCTTTCGCCATCTCTTCGGCGATTTCGAGGACCGCGCCTTCTACGTCCGGGAAGTACTGATAGAACGTCGCGGGTGAAGTGCCCGCTTTTCGGGCCACATCGATGACTTTGACGTCCCGATAGGGGGACGAACTGAGCATTTCACTGAGGCAGTCGAGAAGCTTTTGCCGCGTCGCCTGTCCGCGGCGGCCGGCAACTCTGCCGTCGACGGTTCGAACTTGTCCTGTCATGCCGTCAGCTTACCGAGGGGTGATCGGAGCGCGATTTGGCTGCCTGCAAATGGGGACCGGGGAGTTCGGGTCGCCGGGTGCCTGTTCCCGCCCTGGTTGCGGGCCCGGCCGCCGCCGGAACCAGGCGCACGACCATTGGTCCGATCCAGTGAATGCTGTTATCAACAGGCTGTGGACAACTTTGGTGGATAAAGGGGCGATGCGAGGGCGCCGGGCGTTCGGCGGCCGCCGGACGGGAATCCTTGCGACGTGCGCGGTGTCACAGCCGCGAAATCGCCGTCGGCGGCGCAGAATTGATCCACTGGCGCAGGGCGGGCCGCGGGGGAAGGCATGCGTACGGATACGGGCGGGGAAATGGAATGGTTTCGGCCACCGGCGACCGGTCGTCGGTCCGGGCGCCCGCCGGGTGCCGGTGCGGCGACGGGGGCCCTGCCGCACCACGGCGCAGGCGGAATCCGTCCGTCCGGATGGGGCGATGAGCGGCGGAAATTCCACGAACGTCGTCCCCGGATGGATTGCAACCGGCCGGTAGCCCTGCGGCAATCGCCCGTCCCCGGACGTATCGGCGCACGTCAGGACGGGGTGGAATACGCCGGGTAATGGCCTTGTTGCGGACCGCAGGGGGTGAGTCGTGACACGGCCGACAGGCCCCGGGTTCGCAACCGCCGGCCCGGCCAGGAAGAATCAGGGTGCGTACGGCCGTTTCGGCAGTCCTCGCCGCAGGCGGGGAGACGCTGCCCGGGGCAGTGGCTCTCGGCGGCACGTGGCTATTGAGAGTCTCGTTTTATGCCCCACGGGGAGGTGGCAGGCAAGTGGTGGAGCAGCTGACGCAGCACGATCCCCGGCGGATCGGCCCGTTCGAGGTCCTCGGCCGTCTCGGGGCCGGCGGCATGGGCCTGGTCTATCTGGCGCGGTCGGCGTCCGGCCGGCGAGTGGCGATCAAGACGGTCCGTTCCGAGCTCGCCGAGGACCAGCTGTTCCGGGTCCGGTTCACCCGCGAGGTGGAGGCGGCCCGCGCGGTCAGCGGCTTCTACACCGCGGCCGTGGTCGACGCCGACCCCAGGGCGGCCGTGCCGTGGCTCGCGACCGCGTACGTGCCCGCGCCCTCCCTGGAGGAGATAGTCAATGAGTGCGGCCCGCTGCCGGTCCAGGCGGTGCGCTGGCTCGCCGCCGGCATCGCGGAGGCGCTCCAGTCCATCCACGGCGCCGGCCTCGTCCACCGCGACCTGAAGCCGTCGAACGTCCTGGTGGTCGAGGACGGCCCCCGGGTGATCGACTTCGGTATCGCCTCCGGGGTGTCCAACACCCGGCTGACGATGACCAACGTCGCCGTCGGCACGCCCGCCTACATGTCACCGGAGCAGGCCCGCGACTCCCGCAGCGTCACCGGCGCCAGCGACATCTTCTCGCTCGGCTCCACCCTGGTCTTCGCCGCGACCGGGCACGCGCCGTTCCACGGGGCCAACCCCGTCGAGACGGTCTTCATGCTGCTGCGGGAAGGCCCCGACCTGGCCGGGCTGCCGGACGACCTCCGGCCGCTCATGGAGTCCTGTATGCAGATGGAGGCGGCACACCGGCCGTCCCCGGCCGATCTGCAGTCCCAACTCGCACCGCACCTCTTCAGCTCCGGCAGCGACGACAGCGGCACCGCGTCGGCCTGGCTGCCGCCCGGC
>NZ_NNBP01000050.1 GCF_002803155.1 Streptomyces sp. CB02959 | reverse complement strand
GTGCCGACCTGGCGGTTGATGCGGAGTTTGTTGAGTTGGACGGTGATGCCTTGTTCGGGGGTGAGGGTGGCGTGGCCGGTGTTGGGTTTGAACAGGATGCGTTCGTTGGTCGGGTCGGGGGTGGCGGTCCAGCCGGTGAGGTTGATGGAGGTTTGCAGGCCGGTCAGGTCGAGGACGAGTTGCCATGCCTCGGAGCCGATGGGCACGTAGACGGAGATCTCGTTGGTCTCGATCGGGGTCGGGGAGATGCGGCTTCCGACGATGATCAGGTCGCCGAGTTCGACGGTGCCGCTGGGCGGGCTGACGGTGAGTGGGTCGGGGACGGTGGTGGGCGAGTACTGGAGCTGACTTTCGAAGTCGGCGGCCGTTTCCGGGTCCGTGGCGGCGGTGGTCTGGGTGACGATGCCCATGTCCGTCGGTCCTTCCGTGTCGGGTGTGTTGAGTCAGCGGGTGGCGTCGGCGGCGTCGCCGAGGACGAGGAAGCCGGAGCGGATCTCGGGGTCGCCGAGGGGCATGTCGGTGGAGTCGGGGGCGGTGATGGGGAGGGTGCGCCAGGTGTTGTCGGGGCCGGTGGGTTCGGTCCAGGTCCAGGTGCCGGTGGCGGTGGCCGGGTGGGGCAGGACTGCGGTGAGGGGGTCGGGTGTGGTGGGGGCGAGGAGGGGGCCGGTGCGGAAGCAGACCGCCATGCGGGCGAGCGCGTCGGCGGTGAACTCGGAGGGGACGTGGACCGAGGAGACGGGGAGGATGTCGGTGGTGGCGTGGACGGCGGCTCGGGGGTCGAGCAGCAGCGTGACGGTTGCGGTGCTGGTGCCTTCGAAGGCGAGTTTGAGGCGGTCGCCGGTGCTGATGGGCCGCAGGTAGCCGCCGTGGTTTCCGGCGGGGTCGGTGATGGTTTCCAGGTGGTTGTAGTCCTCGCCCAGGACGTAGCCGACGAGGCCGTCGTCGGTGGCGGTGGCCTGGCCGAGGCGGACGATCCACTCCCAGCCGGGCATGGCCGGAGCGTGTTGGCCGGGGTCGAGGACTTCGTTCCAGCCGCATGAGGTGCGCACCGGGCCGTTGAGTTGGAGGTCGAGGCGGGCGCGGACCAGGGCGAGGGGGCGGCCGAGGAAGAAGCCGAGGCTGGCGTCGTCGGGGCCGTCGGGGTCGATGGTGGTCAGGGCGTCGTCGATGGTGGCGCGGACGGCGTCGAAGGTGTCCGGGCCGCGTTCGGCGATGGCGGCGAGCAGGTCGCGGGTGTGCGGGGAGAGCTGCCCCAGCTGGTCGAAGTCGGTGACGTCGGAGCCCGGCAGGGGCGCCCACACGACGGCCTTGGCCCCGCCGGATCGCATGATGGTGCGTAGTTCGCCCCAGGGCCGGCCGGTGGGGTCGTAGCAGGCGAGCGTGCGGTCGAGACGGTTGGGCACGATCCAGGCACAGACGGGGTTGGCGCCCGGGGTGAGGTCGACGTCCTGGTCGCTGGTGGCGTTGAGGAATCCGAAACCGAGGCGGGCGGGCTGGAGCAGACGCGGGGACAGTTCGACGAACCGGTGGGTGTCGGAGGATTCCACGGGGTGGTCGGGGATCATCGACTTGGGTCGGGACGGCTTGAAGTGGCGGGGGTCGTCGAAGAGGTTGACGGCGCGGCCGAACCGGTCGACCACGGTGAGTTGGGTGAACGCCAGCTGCCCCGTGCGCAGTTCGAAGAATTCGGAGGAGGTGACCTCCGGAGGACGGCCGGGGAACGTGAACTTGACGGCGCCGGGCATGGGGGCGTAGTGGTCGCCGTGGGAGACCAGGTCGCCGATGGTGCCGGTGGGGCGCAGGGTGGAGCGGGGGTCGCGTTGGGCGAGGAAGGCGGAGAAGCCGTCCAGGCGTTGGGAGAGCATGTCGAGGTTGCGGACCTCTTCTTGCAGGACGCGTAGGTCTGGGAGGTCGGCTCGGTGGCGGGCGTGGGCGGCGAGTTTGCCTTCGGTGTCGTGTCCGGCGGTGGGGGCGAGGACCTGGCGGCCGGTGATGACGAACGGGTCGGCGATCTCGCCGGTGCCGTCCCACCGGTAGCGGGTCCCGTCGAAGGCCCAGTGCTCGCCGGTGTCGTCGCGGTAAGGCAGGGCGGTGTAGTCGACGGCCCACTGCAAGAACAACGGCTGCCAGGGCTGGCACCAGGGCTCGGTGCCGTACTCGGGCAGCGCACCCGTCGCATCTCCCAGATCCACGCCTTGGTCTGTGGCGCGGTCGAGGATGAAGAACTCCGTCAGCAGGCCGGGGACGGGGGCGGGCAGGTTGGCGGTGTTCACCTTCGCCACGCTCGCCTGGACGGATGCGGCGGTGATGGAGCCGACCTTGGTGATGAGCCGGTCGGGGGTGCGGCACGGCAGGAAGGAGCCGCGGGTCATGGGCGCGTGCAGGTGAGCACCCTGGAGCATCAGGACCGGGTCGGCGGGCTGCTCGTGCGGGGCCTGCGGAACGCGTTGCAGGACGTGGTCGGTACGCAGGCCGTGGTCGGCGGCGTACTCGGCGGCGCTGTCTTCCAGGTCCTTGGGGGTGGTGCCCCAGGGGATCGATCGCGTGGTGCGCATCTGGGTCAGGCGTGTGATGAGGTCGGCGACGCGTCCGGCGGCACCGTCGGCGTGTTCGGGGTTGAGTTCGTCGTCGATTCGGTCGGCGAAGGCCGGTGGCACCCTCTCAGCCTGGGACAGTGCCCACAGCAGATAGAGGCGTTCCTGCGCGGCGGCCAGGTCGGCCGTCATCGCGTCGTGTTCGGCCTGGACGCGGTTGAGCTCTGCGACGACGTCCTGTTCGAGGGCGTGCTCGCGGGCGCGTTCGGTGGCCGTGAGGGGCGTGGGGGCGTTGGGGTCGCTGCGGTCGGCGATGTGCCAGGTGTAGCCGGCGGGGGCGGGCCCGAAGCCGGAGTTGTGGGCGGCGGTGTCGGTCAGCTCGTCGCCGTTGGTGCGGTCGAGGGTGTCGAGGGTGCCCAGGGCGAAGGCGCGGACCAGCCGGGTCTCCTGCTCGGTGAGGGCGCTGGGGCCGGCGGCTTCGTCGATGAGGCCGGCCATGGCCTCGGCGGCGGAGTTTCCGATGGATACCGCGACCTGGTCCGGGTCCGGGACGATGTCCGAGGGCGGGAGGGGGCCTTCGCGCTCCCAGTCGATGCCGAGCACGCTGCCGGTGTAGAGGGCGCGGTTGACGGTGCTGGTGGCGGCCGGGGCGAGCCATTCGAGCTTGTCGAGCAGGTCGGTGAGTTTGCCGTCGTGTCCTGCGAGGATGTCGCTGCCGGGGTCGGCGTGCCAGCCCACCACGTGGTAGCTCAGCCGGTCCTTGCCCGGCACGTCGTCCAGGGTGTCGTGGAGGGAGAAGACGTTCTCGTTGTACGGCTGGAAGACCGAGAAGGTGAGCAGGCCGGGGCCCAGCGCGGTCAGGAACGGCTCACGGGCGTCGGTGGGTTCACGCCACGGTGAGGCGGTGGTCAGGTCGTGGCGGCGGCCGATCTTGGTGGCGGTGACCTCGTCGGCCTCCGGGTCGAGGTAGGAGACGGTGCCGGTCCGCAGCCCGAGGTGGTCGCTTTCGACGACCCAGGCGCGCACGGTGTCGGAGGCCGCCTGGTGGCGGACGACCAGCCACCGGTTCGGCACCAGCGGGAAGTCCTCGACGCCGTCTTGGTCGTCGTGGCGGCCGCGGGTGAGTGCCTCGGGGAGCTGCCATTGCACATACGCCCCGCGCCGCTCGGCCTCGCCGGGCCAGGGGTTGATCTGGAACGGCTCCGGCTCCGGGGGCATGCGGTTGTCCTGGAGCAGGAAGAAGTTGGGGTGCCAGCGGTGGAAGACGAACGTGCCGGCTGAGTTTTGGGTGCGGGTGTTCACCGCGAGCGCGGCCACCTCGACCGGCACCACCAGGGTGTCGTTACTGCGCGTGGGCATGGTCGGATTTCCCTTGCTGTTGGCGGATATGCGTCGAGGAGCCGGTCAGGGACGCGGACGGACGAACATCTGAAGCTGCGGGGCCTTGACCATCTGCAAGGTGAACTGAGCCGAGGACAGCGCGGAGACGTTGTGGGCCCGTGCCAAGGCGGGCAGCAGCGCATCGCCTTGGCCTGCCACGTTGAGCACGTCATAGCCGCCGGCGCGCAGGAACCGGCCGAACCGGTCATCGCCCGGGTCCTCGGGGAACTCCCCTTCCTCCACCGGTGCGCCGATGTTGGGCCCGCTGATCTCGCGGAGTTGGATCGTGCCCAGGTCGCCGAATCCGAAGTGCAGGCCCTGGGGTGGTTCCGCCATCGCGAAGGTGTCGATCGCGGCCGGGTAGAGCAGCATCCGCACGTGCGTGCCGTAGTGCGCGCTGCGCACCGGCTCGACGGCGGCTCCGGATCGGAGGGCGGTGTAGATGGTTTCGGGCCAGCCTTCGACGAGGTCGGAGTGGAGCAGCACCCCGCACTGGGGTGCCTGGCGCACGCCACGGGCGAGCAGGTTCAGGTCGAAGTCGAGGGTGTGGCCGACGCCGATGCTCAACGCGCCGTCGATGGCAGCCTGGATCCAGCCGGGGTCGATGTGGAAGAAGCGGATGCTCTCGCGCGGGAGCATGCGCGGGTCGGGCACGAGGTGTTCGAAGGGGACCCTATGCAAGGTGACGAGTTCGTCGAGCCACTTGGTGACCGGGTCGAGTTCGGTGGCCGTAGCCGCCCGCAGCACCTCGCGCACGTCGGCCCGGCCCAGCGCGCTGTGCAGCGAGGCGGCGGTCCACGCGCCCGGCGCTGAGGTGCGGGCGCCTGGGGCGTGGCGGCGTCCGGCTGCCACGTCGGCACCGGCCTCACCAAGAGCACGGGCCAGGCGTGCCCCGTTGCCGTCGGTGAGGAGCTTGTCGAAGGCGTCCCGTGCCAGATCGCGGGTGAGCAGGTCGGCGGTGCCCGTCGTAACGGCTCGTCCGGCCAGGTCGGGGTGGGCGACCAGGCGTCGGGCCGCGTTGCGGGCTCCCTTGCGCCATGCCAGCAGGTGGGTGCGGAACTCGGGGTCGGCCAGGGCCAGGGCGCGGCCGAGGGTGAAGGCGGAGGCGTAACCGGTGTCGTAGACGCCGTAGGTCTCCAGGTAGACCAGAGCCTCGTCGGCCGATTCCAGCCGCACCCGGTCGTCGGGCAGGTCCGGCAGCGGCCGTGCCGGAGAGGCGGTGAGCGGGCCGCGGTAGAAGCCGGCGGTGCGCTCCCCGGAGGGCAGGCGCTGGGGCAGGGCGGTGGATCCGGTGTCGATCCGGTCCAACGCCTCCCGTTGCGCCGCGTTCGGGTTGGACGGTTTCTGCGGTCGCAGGCGCAGCACCGGGTCGGCGTCGGCTGCGATGTGCTGGGCGAGGTCGCCGAACCCGATCCCGGAATCCGGTTCGGACTCGAACACCCAGGACCACACCGACACCAGACGCACCCCCTCGGCAGGCACAGACGCCCCTGCACCCAGGATGCTTTCGTGGCCGTCGAAGGAGACCAGGTGCGCCACGTGCATGCCGCCGGCCACGTCCGGGAACCGGTTGGCGACGACGACCGCCTTCAACTCCTCCTCATCCGGTGTCGGAGTGGCGCCGCGGGTGGCGTCCGGCGGCCCGCCCTCACGCACGTGGGCGAGCATTGCCATCTCGGTCGGCAGCGGGGCGACGGCGGTGAACAGGTCCTTGGGCACCAGGATGCTGCGGCACACCAGCTCGGTCTCGTCCGCGAACAGGTTGTCCGGGTTGATCGACGGCCGGCGGCCGGGCAGCTCCTCCCCGTTGTCCAGGCGCCCGGCCAGGAGTTCACGCACGGTGGAAGCGTCCGCCTGCCCGATCGCCTTCGGGTCGCCGGGCAGTTCGTCCTCGCGGAAGACCAGCAGTGCCAGCCAAGGGACGTCCGGTTCTTGGTCGGCGAGCGGGCGCAGCCACGGCACGCCTGGGGTCTCCAGCGTGATGTGTGGCAGCACTTGGCTGTACAGGCCCTCCGATCCCGGCAGCGGATAGCAGGCGTGGATGTCGGTCCCGGCGATGGCGAACCTCGGGCCGCGCACGTCGAACCGCTGCGTGCGGGTGGGCAGCGACGAGCCGGGTAGGTCGGTGATCGACTGCTGGGTGGTGATCGTGTACTTGCCGGCGTACAAGGCGGGGATGCGGTGGTCGATGAACCGCGTGCGGTGCTTGATGTCAGGCGTGGTCGCCACAGGGAAGGGTCACCCCAATTCGATGGAGGCGGGCGGCGTCAGGAAGCGGGGACGAGCATCGGCTCGGCGGTGAACGCGGTCTCAGCCGCATCGCGGTGGGCGGACAGGTCCGTATCCAGTGCGCCGAGGTCGAGGCCGAGGCCGGTGAGCGCCTGCGTGAGCTGGGCGCGGGCGCTGTTCTGCGCCGGGGCCGCGACCGTCCGCGCGATGGTGCCGATCACCCCGGACTGGCGGCGCGGGACCGGCCCGACGGGCTGTGCATTCGGGTCGAGCGGCTGGACGCCGTCCCGTTCGATCGGGTCGAACTCCAGCGCGTCCTCGCCGATGTAGCCGGTGTCGTTGCCGTACTCCGGCCCCGGAGAGGACAGCGTTGCCCCGGTCAACTGGTTCGGAATGACCTGCTCGCCGGAACCGGGCAGAGTGTCTCCGCGCCCGGTGCCCCACAGTGCCTGCGGTACCGACGCGGTGGCCGGCGTGCGGCCCCAAGCGGGCAGGTCGAGGTCCTTGTCCTGTTCGTGCCAGGTGACGGAAACCCGCTGCACGCTGGTCCGGTTGGTCTTGTCCATGGGGCGGATGTTCAGCTTGCTGCCCCGCTCCACCGGGCTGCCGCCGCTGCGGGTCAGGTACAGCTCGCCCACCGGGACGGCGGAGTCGGTGGAGAAGGTGAACCCGGCCGAGGACACCTGCCAGGCGTCATCGTCGCTGAGCGTGCCGTCAGCCGACTGCGGGCGGTCGGCGATCAGCCCGGCACCGGGGAGCACCCGCACCGCCGTGTCGGACGGCGGCAGCATCTCCCGGAACCCAGGCCAGTCCAGCGCGTTGGTATCCGCATCCCGCTTGGCACCGAAGCCGATGGTGAACGAGATGAACCACAGGTGGATCTTGGCCTCGCCACCCGTCGGCGGACCCCAGACGCTGAGCGAGACCCCCACCTCGATGGTGATCGTGATCCGCACGAACAGGATCTTCACCGACGCCGACACACCCACGGAGACCCGCATGCCGACGTCGAAGTAGAACGGCTTCCACTGGATCAGCGCATCCACCTTGGCAGTCAGCCAGGCACGCACCGCACCGGAGTGGAACCGCACATCCAGCCCGCCCCCGGCCATCACCGCGGCCGGAGTCAGCGCGAAGTAGGCGTCACCGGAGACCGTCACCGCACCCGACAGGTCCCAGTCAAAACCCAACCGCGGCACCACCGGATAGTGCTCGGGCTTGCGGTAGTTGCGGTGGTAGCCGCCGACGGTGACGACGAAGTCACCCTTGTTCGGGCTCGGCCCGAACCACGTCTTGAACGCCACCCCACCACGCAGCCGGCAGTTCGGATCCAGCACGAACGAATTCGACGTCAGTGCGGCCGACAGGCTCAACTCGCCCGCCTTCGGCTTCAGCAACGCCTCCAGCCCGATCTCGACATGCGCGTACTTCCGGCGCCCGGGCTGCTTGGGAAAACTCATCCCCGCCACACCCAGCAGCGCCAGCGTCAGATCCTCACCCGTCTGCACCGCCAACATCGCCCGCCCGTCCAGGCACTCGGCGACGGTGAACGCCAGACCCGCGGCGACCCACACCGGATCATCACTGCCCTGGGCAGGTGTAATCCACGGCGAGTCGCCCTGGGTGAGATGGTCGAGGACCTGGAGCGGATCAGCGGTGCCATCCGGTTTCGCGCCGATCGACGTCGGATCTTTCAGCGCCTTGATGAACGGGAAGTCCGCAACGTTCTCCGGTCCGTCCGGCAGCCGCAGATGGCTACGCCACCCCATCCCACCGGCCACCCCGCGCACCTGGAACGCTGGCGGGCCGATGCCCTTGTCCGCGGTCAGGGCACCGAACGCGAAGAACGACGGCTTCGCGCCCGCGCTGGGCGCATACGCCGCAGCGATGGCGCTGCCGTGGAACGTACCGGTGTCCACCAACAGCACACCACCCACCGCGAGCGTGTACGGAGGGTTCGCCTTGCGTGCCGCCAAGCCGCCACTGATGTGCAACGGCGCCTTGTCGAACTTGATCGCCTTGGACTTACCGTCCAACACGCCGATGTCGATGAACCCCAGCAACGACACCGCATCCGTGGGACCACCGAACGCGAACCCCGCCCGGCGCTGCGAGGCCAGCCACCCCGGCGCCAGCAGCACGAACCCGTCATCGGTCACCACGGCATGCGGCACGCGCCGCACCCCGACCCGCGGCACAGGAACAGCCGACACGGCACTGCCGCGCACCGGCATGGCCCGCCCCAGCCCGTCCCGCCGCGCCGGATCCAGCTCCCGCCTGGGCCTGTCAGGCCGCACCGGCACCACCAACGGACCACCCGACCAAGCCCCGCCGGGCAGGACCAGCCAGCTCCCTTCCGCCAGCCCGTCCTCAGGCAAGGCAACCGTCACGCCCTTGGCCGTACCGAGCAGATCCGTTACCTGATCAGCCGTCAACCCCCGGTCGGCACACGCCACGTACCACGCACCGGAAGCCACCACCATCAGCCGACCGATGCCCGACCGGGAGACCACGGTCACCTGACCATGCTCCCCTTCGCCGGTCAGCACCGTGACGCCGTCCGCTCGCTGGAGGTCCAGCCGGGTCACCGACGCGCTCGCGGGAAGCGGCGGAACATCGATCCCCAGCCCTCGCCCCAGCACCTCCCCGGCCGCCCCGGGCGCAGGCAACTCGACCGACAAGCTCACACCCGTGACAGCTTCACCGCCGTCATGGACGAAGGACACCTCGACAGGCACCGGACCATCCGCCAAAGCAGTACGGGCGGTGCCGGTGAACGTCAACGCCTGCGCGTCACCGTCCTCCCACACCGCCCGCAGCACCCCGTCGGCGAACAGGGGCCGGAAACCATCACCAAGCCCCAGCACATCACCCGGAACCTCCACCACACGCCCGGCACCAGAACCGGCCCCATCCCCCCGCAACCGCTCACGCAGCTCGGATACGGCGACTGCCATGACACATCGTCTCCTCACCCGCCCCGGGCAGCCCACACTGCAGGAGACGGTTCAGACATCCATGGAAAAGACCGGCAAGCACACCAACGACGGGCCCACAGCAGCGGGCCAACACCAAACCAGCGCCTCTGAAGAACAGGCATGAGAGCGTCACCAGCTCACGTGGCTACGCCTCACCACACCGACACACCACTGCCCGCCGACTCTGCGCGCGCAGCGCCGATGAGGGACAAGATCTCAGTGAATAGGTCACCCGGTATATGCCACACCGGGACCGAAAGGCAGGACTACACGCGGCTCACGCGCCGCCGGCCCAGTGCACACACCCCGCCCGGCCGAACGAAGACGGCACCGACCCTCTGCATGCAACCCCTAGGTACATCGTGACCAGCGAGCAACAAGACCGGCACGAAGCGTAACAGCAGGGCCCGTTACTCCATCCTATTCACCGACAAATGACTGAAAGTGACTCATTAAAGGAAAAGGAAAACCACATACCGGCGTTGGCCACAAGAAGGGTGAACCTGGGGCAGTGACCGACAGGAAGCCGCCTGATCGCGGGCCCGCGGATGGCGAAATGGGGACGACTGCTGCTCCTGCAGCTGCCGTCCCCCGGCACCGGGCCCGCCCCGCCACTTGTTGGAGCCGACCTCGAACTTGCTGACCTGGTCGGCCGGAGCTGTGCGGCGCTCGAAGGGTTCCCGATCAACTTCGTCGAGGACCGCTGGCTGCACATCACCTCAACCAGGTCACTGGCCAGGCTGGTGAGGCCATCCCTCAAGGCGAACACGACGTGCTGGCCGCTCCGCTGGAGAGGGCGCTCTCCGACACCGAGCCATTCGAGATCGTGATGGCCTGCCAGCGGGTGGTCGGCGGGCTGATGCTCGACCGGGTCACCGCCGACGGGCGCCTGGCCCACTGGCGTGCCGAGGCGGGGCTGGACCGAACTTTCCCGTTCGGCGGACACCTCACCCACCGCCTCCTGCGCGGCGATCCCAGGAAGATCGCCCTCGTGCGGTCCGGCACCGCCGTAGCCTCCGGCAACCACCGCGCCCCGGGCGCAGGCCGGACCCGGACATGCTGGCCTGCATGCACCACTTCAAATGGCGCACCGGCGTCCTGGACGACCTCCGCCGCCGGGTCGAGCGGTTCACCCCCCGGCGACTGGGCCGAGCACACCCCAGCCGTACGGGATGAGGCGTCACGCCTTTTGGAGCACATCGACCCGCACCACGGGCGCGTCGACGTCGCCGCCCCCGGCTCGCCTTCCGCTCCGGTAAGACCGTGCTCGCCCAGGCCCTTGCCTAACGCGGGCTGGTCCACCTCTCCGTCGACGAGGAGGCCCACCGCCTTCACGGCCGCTACTGCGTTGACTACCCCGAGCACGAATACTTCGAGCGCGAGCGGCCCGTTGTCGACGCCATCCGTGCTCAGCTCGTCGAACAGATGGCCGCCGGCCATGACGTCGTCCTCGACCACGGGCTGTGGCTCCGCTCAGACCGCGAAGCGTGGACCAAGACCGTGGAGGCCGCGGGCGCACGCCCACGGCTGGTGTACCTCCCCCTGGAGAAGACGGATCTGCTGCGCCGCCTGGCGGAGCGCAACGGACGCGACGACGCCAACGCGCTCACCGTCACCCCGAGCAGATCGGCGAGCGGCCGGGCCGCGGCCAGGACCTGTTTTCCGAAGTCGGCCAGGCGCATTCGGTGCCCGCACTGGCCACGGATCAGGAGCTGCCCCCGCACGTCGCGCTCCAGGTGCTGGAGCTGCACGTCACCGCGGACGGTGACGTGCCCACGGCACGGCCGTACGCCGCGAGTGTCCTGTCGCGTTGAAGTTGTCCGTGGATCTTGCCGTGAGCTGCAGACCTGTCAGGTTGATTGGGAATCCCGCCGCGCCGCGTTCTCAATACAGCTGGCTTCTGCAGAATCCCAGAGGGCCGGCCGCACTTGGCCCGGTCGGGCTTGATCACTCGCCAGCCGGGTGAGCCGCATTGCCGTGGCTGCGCTCATGAATGCTTCAGGAACCTCAAACCGAACGCCGCGAACACTAGGACGATTCCGATGTTCACCATCAGCCGCTCCCAGAACTGGTGCCTGAAGAACAGAACGTCCACGCCAACCACGACGGCTACCAGCGCGAGCACGTAGAGCACGACGACAGCCTGTCTTCCCATCCTTCCTTTCTACTACGTGCGGTCGCGGTGGGAGTGGAGCCGGAGCGGCACAATCTCTGAACACAGGCGGGGCGATGCACTGCCGGTATCGCGGCAGTAGCCGTGCCCCTCGCACGTCGTACCGCGATCGTCGGCTCCGGACGAGCCACCGCGCGGCGAGCCCCGAACGAAGCACACCCTCCGCTCAGAGCACGACGCAGCAAGAATCAGATGACACGGATGAGAACGATTGAGAATCCGCCAGTTGCACTGCGACAGGACAAGATCAAACCCCACGTACGAGGCAAACGTCGCCGCTCAGCGCGCGAAGCAATGAGAATCCGACAGCGCGAACGAGAAGCAGTGAGAATCCGACAGGCTCAGTGAGACAGGACAGCGAGCGTGCTCACTGCACTGTCCCTTGGGCCGGACAAAGGCCACGGTCAATGAGAAAGGGACATGAGAAATGCGAGCCTACACGTTCGTCTTTCGCCAGTTCGCCTGTGGCAGACAGGAAAGATCCCGCAACGACTGGTGGAATCTGCAGGGGCATGTCAATCTAAACGACCTTCCCCGAGAACCCCGAGGTCAGAGAGGTGATGCTCGTGACTGTGGATGTAGCTTCACCCGGATTTGCCACGACGGTGGAGGCTCTGCGGCTGCATTCCTGGAAACTGGGCCCCGGCCAGCCGGGGCAGGTGATCGACCAGTTCACGGACGCTGACTTCAAGCTCGTCGTGGACGACCGGGCCGATGTCCACGTCAACTCCCGAGACGGGCGGTTCTACCTCGGCTGGTTCCCGATGGGCCGGCCCGGCGGTGACGGTGAGGGGTGGGTGATCGCTGTCACCGGCACCGCGAAGGTCCCCGGGTACCGGATGTCCTTCGAAACGGAGACCCCAGCGGAGATCATCGCTGCTGCCGTAGCCCAGGTCCTGGCCAGCTCTCGACCCCTGTGACGTGCTCACGGCGCCCTGCTGTCCGTACGTGATGCATACCCTTCCCCTGCCGTTGGGCCTCCTGCCCACCCGCTACCGCTTGGAGAACGCCTTGGAATCGCACCCGTGTGAGATGACCGTCGGAGAACTCGTCGACCGCCTGTCGGCCTGCGACCGCGATGCACCCGCCCGCCTGGCCATCAATCCCTTCTTCCCCATGGCTCACCGCCTGGGCGACGTGATCGCCACAGTGGACGAGCACGGAGAACCGGTGGTCTTCATCGCCGAGGCCAAGGACGCCGAGCAGCTCGGCTACCTGCCGTCCGACGTCGCCGTTGCCCTGACCTGGCAGGAGCCGACCGAGGCACCCCCGCGCCGCCGGCGCGGCGCGGCCGGGCCGAGCGACGGTCAGTGAACTACCCCCGAACCCCAGGGAGGCGCCCCTGAACTCGCACCATCCCATCGATCCCTCCCGCCCCGGCACGCCGGACCCGGTGTACTGGGTCACCCCGCGCCACCTGGCCGGTGACGACGACGCCCTCGCCGAGCGGATCGGCGACACCCTGCGCGGGCTCGGCTGGCGCATGTGGCCGACCTCCCGCAGCACCCTGCTGTACGTGAGCCCGGACGAGCTGCGCGGCGCCGAGTGGATCCTTGCCAGCTACCCGTTCGAACTCGGCGGACTCCCGGTTGCCTGGCAACTGTCCGCCCGTCCCCATGCCGACGCCGTCATGACGGGGTGGAACGCCTACTTCACCGCCGGCGTCCCGCCCGAGGCGCTCGCCGACTTCCTGCTTGCCCTCGATGCCCGGGAGGTGCCCGACACGGGTTTCGCGGACCACGAGTCGGTGCTCACGGCGCTCGGCGCGCGGGGCTGGCTGCGCGACATGGACCGCCCGCGCACGACCGCCACGGACCCCGGCTTCTCCGGGCATGTCTCCCTGGAGACGCTGCCGCCGCTCATCCACGACGCCGACCCGCGCGATGACCTGCTCGGGTGGCAGGCGTGGGCGGAGCCCGCCCTGGGCGCCCCCTACCTGTGGTGTGCCAGCTTCAGCGCGAGCGTTCCGCACGACCTGGTCGCCGCCTTCGCCTCCTCGCTGGCCTCACCGGTCCCGGTGCCACGGCGCACTCTGCCGGAGAGTTCGCAGGACCGGCTCACCGTCGTCCGCCGCGGCTGACGGCCGTGCCAGGACACGCACGTCCCGGTATCCCACGCGCGTCTCCTGCCTGCGAGCGGGAAGCGGCGCACATCGCTGTGCCCACCAGCTTCATGGGCCACCTCACTCGTCCACCTCCAGGAGGTCTGCTTGCCCCTGCCCTTGATCCGCCTCGCCATCGGCCCGACGAACGGCACTGCCCACCGCGGCGTCCTGCTCGACGCCCAGCCGTTGACCGCGTGCGCCACGCACTCACCCGATCTCGCGCCCATCGCCGAGAACACGGCGCACTCCCGGTGCCAGAGCTGTGCGCGAGCCTGGCTCATCCTCACCACGCCGCAGCACCCCGGCGGCGAGCCGGGTGCCCGACCCGCCGTCGGCACGGGCCCGAGCGCCACGGCTCACCGGCCGATCCCCGGCCACCTGCTGGGCTATTGCGGCAAGCCCCTTGAAGCCCGCCGCTCCTCGGCGCGTCGCGTCTGCGCCAACTGCACCCGCCTCAGCGAGGCCCTCGACCGATTCCGGCAGCGGGCAGGCGACCTCGTCCTGCCCGAAGGCGAGCCGTGCCACGGCGACGACACTCTGCTGTGGGCCCCCAAGGGCAGGGCGAACCTGGTGACCGGGCACCGCCGTAACTCCGTGACCGGCAACGCCTACTGCGAGCGGCAACTGGCCGGCCCCAACCCGGGAGCCCCCAACCAGTGCGCGCCGTGCCGCCACCACTGGGAGGAGGCCGAGGTCGTCCGCCAGACCTACACCCTGCCCCACATGCGGACGCAGGCCGCGGACTGGGAGAACCGCACGCTCGATGTCTTCGACGCCCGCGCCAGCTCGCTCCGGTCCGGCGACGCGTACACCCTCTCGCGCTGTGCCGAGGTGCACTTCGTCGTGGCCGTAGCCGACCGCGGAGGCGAGAGCCACACCGACCTCCTCGTCTACCTCCCTGGCGAGGAACGTATCGCCGATGTCCGGATAGGACGCGACCGCCTGGTGACGATCCAGCGTCCCGGATCCGCCCTCGTGCCGAACCGGGCTATCTCGTAGACGAGTTCCGCGTAGTAAGGCGTAATAGCTGTGCCCGGCAGGCCGTTGTGGCCTGCCGGGCTCTGTGCGTAAGGGCTTCGCCCGGTCATAGCGACCCCAGGCACCTGGCTGTTGTCCGGTTCTCGACTCTTGCCCATCGGCAGGCGATCACTGTGCGGTAGAACGAATGCTTTGCCGTGCGGCCAACCGGGGGCGATATTGAGCGGCTTTGAATTCAACGCCGGCCAGATGATCAAGGCATCGATGGCGATGATGGACGTCATGCGGGGCGTCCGGGACACCGCCATCGCCCTGGCGAGCGAACTCGACCAGCAGCACGGGATGGCCGGTGACGATGACGCCGGCCGCGCGTTCGCTGCGGTCTACAAACCTGCCGCAGCGGCCACGCTCGACCAGACCGGCTTCGGCTCCTACCTCATGGGAGCGACGGGCAGGGGCATCATGCAGACCGCCCGGGAATATATGGCTACCGAGAGTCAGGTGAGCGCCGAGCTACTGGGGAAACAGGAGGACCTGTCAGCCAATCTCGGCGATCCAGCCGCGGACTGTTCGTCCAGGTTCATCGGGCTGGGCCGGGAGTTGCCCGAGGTCGTCGGCGACACCGCCTGGTACGACCAGTACGTGCCGGGCGGCGGGGACCGCTACCGCGGATCGGCTCAGAAGACACGTGCCGTTGCCGGATCCTGGCGGCATGCCGGAACGCTCTTGGAACGGCTCTACGAGGAGGCACAGGTATGCGCCTCGACCGCCAGGCAGCATCACACGGGAGCAGCCGCCGACGCGTTCCAGGACTACTTCAAGCGGAACATCGGAACGGGCCATGCTCCAGCGCAGGCACAGGCTGATGAGCCGTTGATGGCCAACCTCGTGGCCGCGTGTCGGCAGCTGGCCAACGCCTGCGAAAACTACGCGGATCACATCGAAACCGCCCTGGCTGCCATTGACGTTCACAAGGCCGACGTCTTCCGGCTTGACCTGCCCTGGGAGCAGCCCATGTTCGGCGGCAACGGCTTTGACGGCGGCCTCAACGACGCGGTCCTCGGCGACCCTCGAATTCGCCAACTCGGTGACATCGCGCACAGTCTGGACTCCTCGCAAGCACGGATACGGCTGCCGGGTGGAGACGACGCGCCTCGACCACCCCTGCTGCCGGGCGGGGGTGTCAGGGTGCCGGTGCCGATCATGCTCGCTTCTGCGACCCCGGCGATGGTGCTGATGGGGCAGGGGGTGGATCCGGGCCTCGCGCACCGAGACCCGCTACCGCCCAACCACCCCAACCTTCTCTCCCCAGCCGAACAGGCCGCATTTCGAACCTGGATGAAATCGCTTCCCGCCCATGGCTTCGCCGGCGGAGGGAACGCCGGCAAGCCGGAGAACGCCTATCAGCTGCGGGTCGCGGGCTACCCCGAACGGGAAGTGCCTCTCCCCGCCGGAGCCCCTGGAACATCCGGGCGGGGGCTGAGCGTGGATGGGATGAGACCCGCGGACGGCTACATGGTGGAGGCGAAATACGTCAAGGAGCCCGAGTGCCGCAACACCTTCCGGCGACTGGACGAGGTCGACAAGACGCTAGGATCTCCAGTCAAGTTCGAATCGAATGGGACGACCGTCAAGTTCGATCCTCGCCGGGATGCCATGTACCCGAAGGACGAGCGCGAGCTCGTTCGCTACCAGGCGGCCATGTCAGACCCGCGTAACTCCCGGGTCAAGGGGTTCGAGATCATCACCAACGATAAAGAAGGCTCCGCGTACTGGCAGAGCATGATGGCCATGATCGGCATGCGGGGAACCACACGCTACGAACCCTGAGGTTACGGATAATGGCTACCGACGAAAACCGCGCGACTTTCCTTTTCTATCCCCCGGTGGATGATGCGAACTCATGGCATCTGACCTTTGAAGACTTCGAGGCTTCTCTCAAGCAGCGTTTTCCTGACGCCTTCACGAGCATGCAGTCCACCAGGTTCCGGGGTGGCGCCTACCTGGACTTCGGAGTGCTCGTCGCCGAAGGCGTTGAGGTTCGAGGTATGTTGACAATCCCTGTCGAGGAATGCGGTTGCGTCACTCTCATCCTGGTTTCACCAGGGGAGGCCGCCGTCATCGCGAAGTGGCTGCGTGATGACTTCATCCCTTCCCCGGACCTCATTCGGTTCAGCAGCGAAGGGGCTATGGAGATTGGCGACGAAACCCACTGGGAGCTGCCGCCCTCTGGTGATCAGGAAGAGATCGAGGAGGATCTCCGCGCACACATCGCCTACGTTGAGGACGCCTGAATGACGGAAGCCTTGCCAGTCGTGGCAGGGCTTCCGTCCATGGATTGGGTCAGCGATCAGCGCGGGCCTTGTCGAGCGCTTTCTCTACGTGGGCATCGACCAGTGCCGGGGAGCCGGATACCAGCACGACGATCGTCCCGGTGCGGACGGCCGTCTGCTTGACGATGCTGCTGCGCCCGCCGACGGTGAAGGTGAGGAGCTGGCTCCACCTCTCGTCGCCGAGTTGGGCGGTAGGAACCTTCTGCGTCGTGACCTCGACGGGGGCACTGCCAGAGACGACCTGGTACTTCGGGCAGGAGGTCAGCGCGTCGTAGATCTTGGCGATGCCCTGGGACAGCTTCTGTGCGGTGTCGCTGTACAGCTCCTCGGATACCTCGGAGTCGCTGCCGCCCGCATAGGCGAAGGATGCCTTCGCCTGGCGGGGGAAGTTGAGGCTGCCGCCGGCCGCGGCGTCGCCGCCGAGCTTTTCCAGTGCGGGGCAGCCGAGCACGGTGACGTCGTCGTGCTGCGCGGGGGCAGGCGCCTTGGGGGTGTAGCCCTCACCCAGGTCACTGTCGTTCAGGAGCCGCTTGCTCAGCGTGGCCGAGGTCAGCGGCGCTGGCGACGTGGTGTTTTTGCTTCCCTGGTGCGCGTGCACCGAGGCGGAAGGTGCCGAGGCGTCGGCGGGGGTGCTGCTGTTGGAGCAGCCTGCCAGGGTCAGGGCGGCGAAGCCGCTCAGGCTGAGGACGGTCGTGGTGGGAAGGCGCATGCGAAACCCCTACGTGTCTGTGGAGCGGACGGTCTGACCGAGCCGGCCCTCCGGGTGCCGGCGATAGGTGGGAGTAGGGGAGAGGGGTTTCGGGGGGTCAGTGGCCGAGGTGGCGCAGGCCCTCGTCGAGGGTGGCGTGGAAATGGTCGACCGGACCGGAGTTGCGGTTGTACCAGGCCGTGTCCAGGCCGGTCTCCTTCGTCTCGTGGCCGGCCCGACAGCGCAGCCAGATCGTGTCGTCACGCATGTTGAAGACGATCCAGTTCCGGTAAGCACCGCACTCGGGGCACTCACGGACCTCCCCGCCGATCACGAGAGGCCGATCCCAGCGCATCATGAACCCGGAGACGTCCTGACGGGACGGTGCCCGGAAGTCCGGCGGCAGGAAGTCAGGCACCACCGCCGTCTCCGGCGCGGCCGAGGTCACCTCGGCCAGCGGGCCCGGCGTTTCGGGTAGCGGCCACTCGGTAGGCGTCGCCAGCATCGCCTGGCCGGCACGCTGGGCCTCACGGAAGGTGCGGTCACGAGTGCGTCGGAACATGCCGTCTCCTTCTTGGTCGTCTTGCGGGCACCAGGAGAGTGCCCTAAGCCTCTGACCTGCTGCAACTCTAGAATTGTTGAAATCATCGGGCCTTGCCCGGCCGGTCGTTGCGGCTCCTCGAAGGCCGTGCGGCGCTGGGGGTTGCCGTGGGCGTGGTGGCGTCGGGCTCGGGCATCGCGGAGGCGTCGGCGGGCAGATCGGCCATGCGACGCAGCCGCCACACCAGCACGTCGCTGACCGACTCCGCGGTGTCCAGCTCCCGGCGGCCGGCTGCTTCGGCCAGGAGCGCGGCCGGGTCGTGACCCGCGCTCTCGGCGTCGGCGAGCGTCGCCGCCAGGGCGTACCAGCCCGGCTCGGCCAGGATCTGCTCGGCCAGCTCGGGCACCGACTGGCGCAGGTAGGCGACTTGCTTCTGCCGCAGGGGCTGCGACAGGCGCCGACCGCGCTGGTACAGCACGCCCAGGGGCACGGGTGCGGCTGCCTGGTAGGCGGCGCGCAGGTGCTCGGCGGCCTGGCGGGCGGCAGTGGCCTGCAGGGCGTGCTCCTTCTTGGCGTGCCAGTGGGCGGCGGCGGTGACGAGGAAGAACGCCATGTCAATCAGCATTGCCGTGGTGGCCCCGTCCTCCCCGCGGCCGAGCGCCGGCCCGCTGTAGACGAGGTCGCGGGCAGCCTGCCGCAGGGCACGGTCGTGCCCGCGCTCGGCACGGACGTGGGAGCGTGAGGCCCGCTCGAACGCCCAGGCCGCTTCTCGCAGTTCACGCCGGGTGTGCGCGGCGGAGGTCTTGGCGAGCGCGTCGAGGACTTCGCCGGCCGCCGCGATGTGCGCCGCGACCACCGCGTCGTCGCCGTGGTCGATGACCAGCACCGCTTGCCAGACGGCCGAGGCCGCCTTGCGCCGCGCCGTACCTGGGCTGCTGGGCGACGGGCGGGAGGAGCTGTCTGCGGGCACGTCGTTGCTGTGGCTCGGATCGGCGGTTTCGGACCACCGTTCGCGGATGCGGGGCAGCGAGAGGTCGGGGGCGAGGGTGGAGCCCGAGTAGTAGATCGGCTCCTGGTCCTCGTTGCGATCGTCGGGCAGCGCGACTTTGTAGCCGAGCAGGTCGCCGGATGGTGCGGCGCGCTGCCGGATCAGCAGGCCGGCTGCGGCCAGGCGGTCGAAGAATTCCTCCTCGCTGGTGGCGCCGGCGACCGCGCGTCGCACGGTCTCGCGCAGCTCCTCGCGCGGGGTGCGTTCCTTGCCCTGGCGTTCGGCTTTGTGGCGTTCGGCGCTGGTGGGGCGTTTTGCGGCGGTGCCGTCGCCGACGTTGAGGCGCCGCAGCCCGTAGTCGATCTCGATCTTTCGTGCTTCCTCCTGGGAGCGTTTGCCGTCCTGGCGGATGCGGGCCTGGCGGCCGTCCTCGCGTACGACGGTGGCGATGATGTGGATGTGGTCGTCGGCGTGGCGGACTGCCGCCCAGCGGCAGGCGGCGTCGTCGCCTTCGGGGGCGATGCCGGTGGCGGTGACCATGCGGCGGGCGATGTCGGCCCACTGCTCGTCGGTGAGGATCGGGTCCTCGGGCGCGGCGCGTACGGAGAGGTGCCATACGTGGTCGGCGGGCCTGGCGTTCCTGGGCAGCGCCATGACGGGCTGGTCGAGCAAGCGCTGCAGGTCGCCGTACGTTGCCTTCGGGTCGCGGCCGGGGTCGGGGGCCTGGCTGTCCCACGCGGCGACGAGGTGAGGATCGATGTGCTCCTCGGCCTTGCCGGGACCGTACAGGTAGGCGATCAGGCCGCGGGTGTCCGTGCCCATGTCGTGGACTTTTGGGATCATGCAGCCGGGCGCTCGCTGTCCAGGTAGTGCTGGGTGAAGGTGTCCACGCGTCGAGCGGCACGGTGTACGGCGGAGAGGACCGCTTCGGCCTGCGGGGCGTCACCGCCTGAATTGAGCGTCTTGGCAACTTGGTTGACATTGTTGCCGATCTGTCCGAGGTGGCGTCGCAGGCTGAACAGCTCGGCGAGCATTTCGCGTTCGCCGGCGATCTCGGCGGCCGTGCGCGTCAGGTCGCGCGCGGCGCTGAGGGCTGCGTGGGCGAGGAAGCCGGACGGCGTCATGGCGCACGCGGCTGCGGCGTCGAGGACGGACTGCTTCTCGGCGTCGTTGAAGCGGCTGGTGATCAGGTGCTTGCGCTTGCTCGACTTGGTCTTCGGCGTGCGGTTACGCGTGGGCGGCTGGCTCGACGGCGCGCTCGCGTGGTACGTGCAGTGCGGGTTGTGGCACGGGTGAGTCGTCTCCTCCTGGGGATGCCGGCCGCCCTCGGTCGCATCCCCCCGGTCCGGCGCCCCCCGGCGCTGGACCGCTTCCGCCACCCTCGGGGCGGAGGAAGCGAGAGTAGTACTCCCAACGGGAGTACTACTCTCGCACCAACTTGCTCGCGACGAGATCGAGTTGGACTCCGGCTCACCTGGCGCGGGAGTGGGGGTTGTCGTCGGGTTCGTCATCGGATGCGGCTCCTCGTGGTGCGGATGCGGTGCTGGATCTGGGCGGCGAGGTCGACCATGGCAGCCGGGCCGGTAAGGATGCGGACGGGTGAGTCGGCGTGGTCCTGGACTAGCCACTGTCCGGTCGGCGCCAGGACTGCTGTGTGCAGGAGTTGCTGTCGCACCAGCACGTCCGCCCATGCGCAGGCTTCGGCAGTGGTCGGTGCGTACTTGCGCGGGTGTCGGGGGTGGATGGCGTGTCCTCCGCCGCGGGGCGGTGGCTCGGCGCAAGGCCGGGCCACCGGTTCGGAAGTGCCGAAGGCAGGCGGGTGACCTGCGTCTTTGCGGGCTTCAGCCGCACTCAGGGCAGCGATCGAAGTGCCAGTTCAAGGCCCTGGCCATCTTCCGTTTCACCGCAATCGCGTTCTTTGCGCTGACCTTGCCCGACACGGTGCCCTGGTGGCGTTCGGAGTGGTTGATCAGGAAGCGGATGTCCTGCTCGTAGCCGCTTCGGATGCGCGTGAAGCGCTGGCAGGTCTTCATCGGGTCGTACTCCTCGTCGTCGTGGTGGTGCTGGTTTCGTCGCGCAGTTGCTGCAGGACCGGCGTGAGGCGTTCGTTCCGGCCGCCCTGGAGGTCCTGGGCGCGGAGGATCTCCCTCAGCTGGACCCGGGTGAGGGACTCGTTGCCGTCGCGTTCCAGCAGCGCGGGCACGTGGGGCCGGACTCGCTCGACCATTTCGTCCACGGTCAGTTGCTGCGTCCGAGTGCGCTTGGCCTGCCCGCCTCGGGGGCGGTTCCGTGGCTCCTTCGACTTCGGCGTCCTGCGCACGGGGACCGTGTGGGGACGGCCCTCGCGTGGCTCGGTCCCCGTTTCGGTGTCGGGGTGGTCCTGGTCCCCGTCGTGGTTGGGGACCGTGTGGGGACGGTCCCCGCGCGGCTCGGTCCCCAATGCGGTCTCAGGGCGATCCCGGTCCTCGTCCTTGTTGGGGACCAGAGTTGGGGACGGGCTCGTGGCGCCCTGAGCGGCGGCTTCGCGGGCATCGGCGGCGCTTCTGCCCGTGTCGGCACCGGCCTCGTCGGTCCCGGGGACCGCGTCTTCGCGGTTCCCGATCGCGGCGGTCTCGGCTACGCCGGGAAGGCTCCTGCCCCCTACACCCGCACGGTCCCCAGCCGATTCACGGTCCCCGTCACCGCTGGCGACCGAGTGAGGACGGTCCCCGTGGGGGATGGTCCCCGCAAGCGGTCCCGCGTGGCTTGTGTCGGGACGGTCTCCGATCGGCGGATGTCCTTCTTCGGGACCGGCATCGGGGACCGAGCGCAGCCACCGGACCAGCTGGTCCCAGAACGCCTCCAGGTCATCGGGGTGCAGGTGGGCCGGGCGCTGCTCCTTGTGGTCCTCGCCCCGGTCCCGTGCGGGCGGGGACCAGGGCGAGGGCAGGTCGATCGTCGCCAGCGCCGCAGCATGCCGCTGGGCGGCCAGCTGATCCAACAGCGCACGCCGCTGTTCAGGGTCGGTGCCCACACCGGATCGAGCGAGAGCCGACTCCAGACGACGCTCGATCAGTTGCCCCCGCCGCTTCTTGCGCCTGTCGGGGGACAGACCGGCCAGACGCGAGGCGAGGGTCACCGCGCGGGCAGTGGCGCGGTCGCGGGTGATCTGCGCCGCGTTCCGGTTGCGCGTGGCGAGGCTGAGGCGGGAGAACAGTCGCTCACGCATCTCCCGCCCGAGCGTGGCCAGGACCCCTTGCGAGGCGGCGTCGGGCTTGCGCAGCCGCAGTTCGATGCCCATGGCCATGTGCCAGAGCATGGCGGCCAGGACCGGGCCGACGAAGGCGCGTACGGTGCCGCCCACCGGCCCCGACTCGGCGTACGCCGGGATCACCTGCACCCCGGTGATCACCCAGACCAAGCCTCCAGGCAGCCCCGGGGCTCCTTGGGTGGCGAGGTTCTGCCGGGCCATCAGCGCGGTGGCGAACAAGGCCAGTTCCGCCGCGCCGAACATCATGGCCCGTTCGGTGGTGCCGGCGATGTCGAGGTAGTCGGAGGCGAAGCGCCAGCTGGTGTCGCCGGAATAGATGGTGCAGCCGAGGGCGGCGAGGGAGGCGACGCAGACCGCGAGGGTGCCCGAGCGCGCTCCTTCCGCTCGGGTCCGTGCGTGCCTCTTGCGCCATGCAACCAGCGCCAGTGCGAGCGCGGCGCCGGCTGCGACCACGTATGCCGGGTCGATTGGGACGCTCCCGAGGGATATGAGGGGGGTCATGCTGCCTTTCGGAGAGCGGCGATCAGAGCGTGGGTGTGCACCTGGCGGGGCACCTGCACGGGCGAGGCGTCGGCCTCGTCCTCGGCGTGCTCGTCGTCGGTGGTCTCGGCCTCGTCGTACAGCCCCCAGTAGCGGTCGCGGTCGGCGACGGCGTAAGCGGCGTTGCGCATCAGGTCGCGGGCCCAGTCGAGGTCGAGTTGGAGGGCGTAGGCGAGGCGTTCGGGACTCCAGCCGCGGGTGTAGGCGTGGCGGGTGACGGCCTCGCGCTCGGCGTCGCTGAGGTGGACGAGGCGGCCTTCGAACGTGGCCTTGACGCGGCTGTAGTCCAGGCGCTTGTTGACCTTGGCGTGCCAGGGGCGGCGCTCGGTCTCGGTGAGCCCGCCCCAGATGCCGTGGCGGAGCTCGTTGTCGAGGGCGTAGTCGAAGCACGCCTTCTTGACCGGGCACCGGCCGCAGATCGTCTTCGCCTCGTCGATGGCCGCGCGATCGCGGGCGGCGTGGAAGAACAGCTCGTCAATGGCCTTGGCCGGCAGGCTCTGGCACTGGCCCCGGGCCTGCCAGCTGTGGTCGGCGATTCCCCGCAAGGTCGGGGTGGGGGTGTCGTTGGTGGTGATGTTGCGCAAGTCGGTCTCCGGAAGTCGCCTCGGAGGGCGGGCGGGTAGCGCGGCACCGGTGGCGGGTGGGTGCGGCGGACGCGGCGTCGAGGCGGGCAGGGGCGCGGTAGCAGGGCCGCACCGGAGGGGGAGTTGGTTGAGGGGGCGGTTCAGCGAGCGGTTCGCCCCGTGCTCCGGGTCATGTGCCGGAGCTGGTGGTGCCGAGCGCGCGGTCAGCAGGCGATCACGCCGCTGCGTGCTGGGCCCGTGCCGCCGTGGCGAGGTCGACGCGGCTGGGGTGCGGCGTGGCGCGCGGGGCGTTCCCCCGGGCCCGTCCGTCCAGACCGATGCGCCGGCTGCGGCAGGGCTCGCCCTCGCCCGCGTGGCACCACTCGCATCGCACGCTGAGCGCGTCGGGGCTTCCTGCGGCGATGGCGGCTTCGCGGGCCGCGCGGGCGGGCCGGTAGGGGGCGAGTTCGGCGCGCACGGCCGGCGGGATGCACGAGCCGATCTTCCGCAGCCGTTCCTCCAGATCAGGACGCACCCGCCCGCTGGCGATCTGCCGGTACGCCGTGGGCATGACGGCCCCCGAGGCAACCGCACGCCGACTGTGCGCCAGTTCAGCCTGCCAGGCAGCCTGGTCGTCGGGGTCGGCAGCCGGCGTGGGGTCGGTGTGCCGCTGCAGCCGGTCGCGTCGGTAGGCGCGCCACTTGCGGGCGATGTCCACCGGCAGGATCGGGTACGGCGACTCCAGGATGTGCTCGCGGGCGACGAGGCGGGTGTCCCAGCCGTGGCCGGTGGCCAGGGGCACGTCGCCGAGCAGCTCGTGCCACCGGGCGATCTGGTCGCGGGCCTCACCGGTGTCGGTCCGGATCAGGCGGGGGTCGAGGCGGCCGAGGTAGGCCAGCAGGGCGCCGACTTCGTGGGGGGTCACTGGGCTATTGCTCCTTCTCCGGTCGGCTCGCCCAGGGCGGCGAGGAGGGCTGCGGTGTGGGCCTCGGCGAGGGTCATGCCGCCCTTCGGGGCGGAGCCGCTGCCGGGCAGGGCGTAGAGCTTCGGGCGGCTTGGGGCATGCTCCCGGGCGACCCAGGAGCGCCAGTCTGCAGCCCAGGAAGCCGCCGTCCGGGGCTTGAAGGCGGCGCGGTGGGCGCGCCACTTGGCGTCGGCCGCCTGCAGGCCCTCCTCGCCGAGGCGGTCGAGGTGCCCGTGCTGGCGGGCCCAGTCGTGGGTCGCTGGGTCGATCTGCCACTCGCCGGCCGAGGTGACGGCAGCACCACTACTGCTGCCTTTACGGTTCACCTTCGGTTCACTACGGTTCTGGGGTGCGGAATCCGTACCTTCGACGGTGCGGATCCCGGCACGTCGAGGGGTCGGATTCCGTCGGGAGGGGTCAGATTCCGCACCGGTCGGATTCCGCTGCGAGGGGTCGGATTCCTTACCCTTCTTGGGCCAGATGCCGTACCGCCGCAGCTGCGTCTCGGCCTCCTCATCCAGCTCGGGTACCGGGTCCGAGTCCGTGGGTGGCTCGACGTACGCGTCGGGGTCGTCTTTTGTGGCCTTTGCGACCTTGGCCAGCCAGGCGGCGGCACGCGGCAGGCGGTAGACCGAGGCGCGCTGCGGACCGTCCAGATAGTTGAGCAGCTCCAACTCGCCGCTCTCGGCGAGCGCTGCGAGTGCGGTCCGCACTGCGGTGCGCGAGGCGTTGGTGCGCGTGACCAGGCTGGCCAGGGAAGCCCAGGCGACGCACTTCTCGTCCGGCACGCGGTCGGCGATCGACAGCAGGACCAGGCGCGCTACCCCCTTGCTGGAGCTGTGTTCCCACCCCCACTCGCGGGCATCGACACTCATCGGCCACTCCCGTCCACGAGGGCTACCGAGAGTGCCCCCGCAGGCTCACGACGGCGGAGGGGCGCTGCCGCGTAGATCGTGTCTCCGAGCCTTTCGGGCAGGGGACAAGACATGCAAGAATCTCCTTGGTGTTGTCACGCTGAGGTGTCCCGTGCGAAGGGTTCAGCGTGGTGATGATGGGCACGATCCGCTTTTAGGCGGGTTAGCCGTTCAGTGATCGGCGTCCGAGAGTTGCCGCTCTCGGGCGCCGTCGCTGTATTCGAGCTACGTCACTCGGCAGAGTGGGCTCCTGCGCATTTGCGTCCTTCGCGGCAGCGGTGACTCGCCGGGGTTCCGGCGAGGGACGACGAACATACGCATGGGCCCCCGTCAAGATCCAGAGTTTGCTCTAAAACTCTCCACTACTCGTCAGCCAGAGGTGTCGGCCAGTGATGTGGGCAAAGCGGCGAGTGCCCCACGGGTGTCGTTGAGCGCCAGTGCGCCTTCGTCTTGGGAGGCGTGCGTCACAGAGCGGGAGGTGACGGGCGGATGCGCGCTGTAATGAGCGCCCTGTCGATTCTGTCGAACAAGACGAAGGCACGATCCGCTCCTTCCCGTGTGCTGTCGGGAGAGGCCCCCCTGCAAAGTGTCGAACACGGACGATTTAAGTCGCACTTACCGTGACCAGTCAATCGGCCAAAACGCTGGTCGACGCGCGTAGATCGAATGCCGGGTGAGAGTTGCCGGGGTGGCTCCTGAAGGGTAAGTCGTCGGCTCTGGTGTGAAGCTGAGTAGTAGTCATGCGTTGCGGAACGTCGATTATCACTTGGCGATCACCGGCGGCGATCCTCAGAAAAACAAGGACCGTCAATTTTTTTGCCGGTCTGACCGGCAAAAAAATTGACGGTCGTAATGCCCGAATCGTGCCCGAACGGATGGCGATGCCTTTTACGCGCGAGGGGTAAATTCCACCCCCTCATTCTTCTTGTGATCTGGGTCATATCTTCGCGTTCGGGCGAGCAAGGTACCCCACCAAGATCAAAAGTGATTGCGTAAAGTCGCCTTGGGTGTCGGTGGGCGCCGATAGGATGCCCCTCTGCCGTCTCGAGGAACGACAACTGCGTATGAAAGGCAAAACGATCTCGATGGCTAAGCGATTCCCGGGAAACGGGGAAGACGGCGCGGAGGATGAGCCGCTGCCTGGACGGCTCATGGGGCTCGCGGGACTTCTGCGGGCGTGGCGCGCCGCCGCGAGCCACCGCCTGGGCCGGGCGGTCACCCAGCGGGAGCTCGGCGAGGCTTGTGGGCGCAGTGAGCGTTGGTATCGCATGTTGGAATCCGGCGCGCACACGCGCCTGAAGCGCGACCAGTGCGACGTCCTGAGCGAACTGCTGCTCCTGGGGCGCGACGAGCAGCAGGCCCTCGTCCTGTACAGCACGGGTGGTGCCGGATCCGTGACTCCAGCGCCGGGGTACGACTCGCCCACCCGCCGAGCGCTGCAGGCACTGCTCGACCAGCAGATGCCCAACCCGACCTGGCTGCTGGACGCCCACTGGAACGTCATCGGCTACAACGAAGCGATGGCGTCCTGGTGCCCGTGGGTGATGGAGCCCGGCGCCAACCTGCTGCGTTGGGCGCTGCTGAGTGAGGAAGCCCGAACTACCTTCGTCGACTGGTCCAAGCACGCGGTCGAGTACCTGGCGATGCTTCGCTTCTCCCTGCTCCAGTACCCGCAGAACGCCGAACTCGGAGCCCTGCTGGCGGACGTCACCAAGGACCCCGAACTCGCCCACCTGTGGGAGACAAGGTCCGAGGTCACCGAGGCACGGGGCGCCTTCTACTACCGGGTGTCCCTGCCGGCGCACAACTACGAGATCGTCGAGCTGGAGAGCCAGACGCTCTTCCCTGCCGCCCTTCCCGACTGCCGCCTGGTCATCCTGAACTGGATCCAGCGCGACGACTCCGATGGTGACACCGGTTCCGCAACGCGGCCCGCGGTCGAGGAAGCGCGCTCGCAGCCCTCGGCCAGCCCGCTGCCCGGCCAAGTCACGGCCAGCACGGCGGACGAGGCCGCGAAATACGCTGGCCCGGGCGCCGTTGTGCTGCCGATCCTGAGCGAACTGATCAGCACCGGCTGCCAGCTGACCTATTCCCCCACCAACCGCACCGTCATCTGGGCCACCCCCCAGCACGACGGCCGGTGGGACGTCGCCGAGGTGAACCCCTACACGGTGGTTGTCCGTATGCCGCAGGCCATCCACGTCGAGGGCGCGACGGCGGAGTACAAACTGCTCACCCGCGCCGTGCTGCCGGCCGAGCCCGCCGACGCCGTCCAGCGGATCCGCGAGATGACGGCCCAGCTGCGACGACGCATCGGGATCCTCGAAGAGATTCACCGCGACGAGTGGGAGGCCGACCGCAGCCTGCCGTACGGGTGAAGCCCCGTCGACGACGACTGACCCACACTGCACGGATCGTCAGGATCTCCGAGGCGATTTGATCCCCTCGTGCTCGCTGTGAAGCGCCGGCCAGTACGAGGGAATCGAGGTCGCTGAACTGGGGAACAAGATCAGGTCATGTGGCGGGCTCACCAGTCGCGGGTGGTCTCGTCATCGGGCGATGGCGAGACCGGGCAGGGCGAGCAGGCCACCCCTCTCGGCCCGCACGTCCGTCACCTTCAAGGCGTCGGGCGACCGGGCCCCCCGTCGAAGCAACTCCTCGACGACCATCTTGGCGGCCCTGGCCGCTCCGTCCGCGCCGTCTTCCTCGAAGTCCCGCTGCCACCAGCCCATGATGCGCTGGTGCCATCCCCTCGCCCGCATCACGTCCTCGGGGCTACCACCTGGCACGGCGCGGTCGTCGACCAGCAGCACCAAGCCCCCGGGCTCCTCGCACATCACGGAGACCCGCTCGTCGGAGTGCTGATCTTCGCCACGAAAATCGATGTTGAAACCGACCGCATCGCCGTAGCCAAGCTGCACCGGCACCTGCTCCCACCAGCCACTGAGCAACTGGGCCAGCGAACCCTCCAGCCACGACCAATCGGAAGCCGTCGGTACGGCTGGAAAACCAAGAGGCGGGCTCCCCACTCCACCGCCGTACAGCTGCCACACGTACGGCAACCCTGTGTAAAACCCCACCGGGTCCGACTGCGGGCCAGGAGCAAATCTCGCGCTCTCCTCAGCCTCCAACTCCGACGTACGCCGCACGCAGAGCCGCAGTGCCCGCTGCCCGTGGTCGAGCAGGAGAGTCCGTTGATCGTCGCGCCACCGCACTACTGGACCGGTCGCATCGCCCCCGCATAGCGTCGGCGGGCCGATCCGTTTGATCGCGCCATCGAGGACTTCACGGGTCATGCTCCTTCGGCGCGTGACCGGAACTGCACCACTGTACTCACAGAGAGCCACAGGTGCTGCCTGAAAGTCACCCTTCGTGGGGTGATCGTGTAGGTGCACGGCCAGGTCGCCTATGCCGCCTTCAGGACCCATATCGGCCATATTTGTAATTTTGCGTCCGGGGAGCGATCCGGCAACACGAGCGAACGGTGCGTAGCTGGGCAGGCGGGTGAGGGCGTCCGGAGGGCTCTGAACGCGGAATCCTGGTGTGGCCGTCGTAGCCGGCTGTCACGGCTGCCGAGTGTGGGGCGGAGGCCGCGGCGAGGTCTCGCCGCATCGCTGACGGCGTGCACGCCCACCCATCGCAAGGGGATGTTAGGGCCGAGGCCATCAAAGGCCAGCATCAAACTGCGGGAGGCTCGCGATTGCCGGTTGGCAGCGGGAATCGACGGAGGTGGTGTATAAGGGCTCCTTCGCCGCCTGGCTCTGCGATGCCGTAGTTCGCCCGGAAGGCTCAGTCGGCACGTACGAGCATGTGGCCATCGACGACGGCGTCCGCATCGTCGCAACCAACAGTTCCGGCCAAGGCATGCGCGTGGAAGACGACTTCTACGTTCAACAACGCAGGGATCTACACCTGCTCGGTAGCGGCTGCGGATGTCGGAGGTGAGACCGGGTGCGGGCGCGCGGCGCCGTTACGCGAAGGCCAGTTCGCGAAAGCTGTTGCGGATCTCCGTCAGTGGCTGGCGGTCGCGGGTGTAGTACAGCTTGTTGGTCAGCAGCACTGCCCAGCGATCCCTGGTAGGTGAGATCCACATGCCGGTGCCGGTGAACCCGTAATGCACCCAGACGTCCTCTTCCACGGTGGTGCCGGGGGCGGGGTGCCAGAACAGGCCACGGACTGGCTGCAGGTCGCCGGTCTGCACGGTCAGGGACTGGGCGGTCCACTCGGCCCTGAAGCCGGCTGCGGCGGGGGCCATGGCCGGATCCAGCATGTAACGCAGGAATCGGACGAGGTCGTCGAGAACGGTGAAGACACCGGCGATGCCGCAGACGCCGCCCAGCAGGCGGGCTGAGAAGTCGTGGGCGACACCGCGCAGATGCGCGTCGGTGACCTGGTCGATTTCGGTTGGTGCGCAGCGGGCCACGAGGTGGTCGGACAGCGGGCTGAAGCAGGTGGAGGCCATGCCCAGCGGGCGCCAGGTCCGTTCCGCGGCGAGCTGGTCCAAGGGCACCTCGGAGAGGTATTCGGCGAGGTAGCCAAGGACGAGCGCGGCCCGGTCGGTGTACTCGACGACTTCGCCGGGCGGCCGGTGCAGGGCTTCGTGCAGCACGCCGGCCCGGATGGTCTGGGGGTCGGTGCCGTAGAGGTTTTTCAGCTGGGCACGCAGCGGGACGCCGGCCGTGTGGGTCAGCAGCTGTCGGGCGGTCACCGCGCCGAGGGGATGGCCGGTGACCTCGTCCCAGAAGGCGCTGAGCGGGGCGTCGAGGTCGAGGACGTTGTCCTCCCACAGGGCGCCGATGGACGCCCACACGGCGAGAAGCTTGGTGAGGCTGGCAGCGTCGAAGACGGTGTCGAGCTGCATCTTCACGTCCGGCTCGTCGGGGTCCAGGACGCCGGTCGTACCGTAGGCGTGGACGTGGGCGGCGTCGCCGGTGGCCCACACGGCGCCGGGGTAGACCTTGTCGCGGACGCCTTCGTCCAGCAGGGCTTCGATGCGGGCAGTTGTGTGCGTCATGGTCTTCCTGTTCGCCGGAGGCCTCGCGCCGTCAGCGTAGTGACGGCGGTGGGCTGGGTCGCGCAGTGGCGCGGCGTGCACAGGGGCTGTGCCGCCGTCTCCCCCTGGCGGGGATACGGGATCGGGAGCCGGGTTCTCGGGCCAGCGCCGATCGGCTCGCGCGTGAGCGGCGACCCAAGCAACGGATTCGTCGACGACGATCTCGGCGGTGACGACCCAGGTGTGCGGATGTTGGAGAGCGGAGGTCGGACGGGACATGGGCTCTACGGTCAGGTGCTGATGTCTCCCGTGGTGAAGGGGTGGCCTGCTCCAAGGTCGTGCTTACCTCCTGCAGACGCACCAGCATGGCGATCCGTTACGTCAAGGCCGTGGGGTTCAGGGAGTTGCGTACAGCGGTTGCCTCGGCTTCGGCCCGAGACGGATGAAGTGCTGCCACAGTTGTGGCCATGGAGCAGCCATCAGCGTTAAGGCGGGCACGGGTTGCGCAGGGGCTCACGCAGGAACAGGCGTGTGATCAGCTCAATCGGATCACCGGTGGGGGGACTTCCCCGACCCTGCTGAGCGCGTGGGAGACGGGCCGCAAGCGGACGGGCCCACGGAACCGTAAGGCGCTCAGCAAGCTGTACGAGATTCCCATCGTGGTGCTGTTCGCGCACCAGGACGACGACGAGGCGACAACGGCACTGGAGGTTGCGGGAACCGACAACATCACCAAGGTGATCACGCGGTATGACGACCTGCTGCGTGCCATGATTCAGGTCGTCACGGGAGCGCGACGCCAACTCGTCGTGACAGGATCGCGCTCGCGGGAACCCGGCTACCTCAGGGCGATCGAGGACACTCTGAGCTGCTTCCCGGATCTGGTGCATTACCGCGTCCTTTACGGATCCCCTCGGCATCGCGCGCTGGCCGACCATCTGCACCGCCTGATGGAAATTCGCAGTCCGGCCGAGCGTCGGAACGGGGTCAAGACGCTGCAAGTGGGGCTGGTGGAGTCGCGCACGGTGCTGGAACGGCACTTCGTTGCTTCGGAGTCCGCCGCAGTGATCCCCCTGCCAAGTTTCCATGGCCGGGATGGATTCGACTGCGGCGTGATGCTCGGCCCGGAGGCTGCCAGCGGGCTGGTCCAGCACGGCCGAGAGGCGTGCGCGGCGGCACGGCCGCTGGAGTCGATATCTGATGTGCGCCGGTTGCCCGTAGGGGCCGGCCCGGACCTAGGAGAAGCGTGAGCGAGGACTACGTGGTGGCTGCTGCTCGTTGCCGTGTCGAGTCGGTGGTGCGGTTGGCTCAGGACCTGGTGCGGCTGCCTAGCCGTGGGGGGCTCGATAGCTACGAGCCCGTCCTGGACTGCGCGGAGTCGTGGCTGGCAGAGCGGGCAGTGCCGTACCGGCGGCTGTACGACTCGGACGAGGGTTCCGTGGGGCTGCTGGTGGAGGTCGCCGGTGGACGACCGGGCTCGCAGTGGGCACTCGACGCTTGTCTGGACACTGCCGCTTACGGCGACGAGGACGCTTGGACCTTCGCTCCGACGGCCGGTGACGTGGTGGACGGTTGGCTGCGGGGGAGAGGAGCGGCTGACAGCAAGCTCGCGGCTGCCACGTTCCTCCACCTCGCCGAGGACCTGCACCGCGACGCTGCCCGGCTGACCGGCGGTGTGAGTGTGCTGCTGGACGTCGACGAGCACACGGGCGCCTTTGGCGGCGCCCGAGCCTACCTGGCGGACGCCGACACCCAACGGCCTGCCGGCGTCATGATCGGCTATCCCGGCTACGACGAAGTCGTCGTGGGGGGCCGAGGGCTGTGGCGAGCCACGGTGACCGTGCACGCCCCGGCCGGGCATTCCGGCTCCAGCCGACACGTCACCGGGGCGATCTCCCGGGCCGCCCGCCTCGTCACGCTCCTGGATCAAGCAGAACTCCCAGCGGCTGACGGCCGCTTCCCGCTGCCGGCCAAGGTCACCGTCACGGCAATCTCCGGTGGCTCCGGCTTCTCGGTGACGCCGGATCGCGTTGACCTGAACGTCGACGTGCGCCTGACTTCGGCGTTCGATGGGGACGCGGCCGCCGCCCTGGTGCACGAGGCGGCGCGGCGGGTGGACGCCGAGATGCCGGGGCCAGTGCCGACCGAGGTGGCGGAGGTGGCGTGTTGGCCGCCGTTCCGGCTCGCGCCGACGGAGGAACCGGCTGCGGCGCTGCTTCGGGCAGCGGGCAGGCTGGGTGTCGAGGTGGCGACGAAGACGGCTGGGCCGTCCAACATCGGCAATCTGCTGGCGTCCCACGGCGTGCCCGCCACCGCGGGCTTCGGTGTCCCGTACGAGGGCCTGCACGGCATCGACGAGCGAGCGCGACTGGCCGAACTACCGCTGGTGTACGCCACCTACCACCGGGCCCTGCTCGACCTCCTGAAGGCGGACGCATCAGCCCGCCCTGAAGTGTCAGTTTTGGACTAGGTGCGGTCGAGAAACGCATCACCTGAGTCGTAGTTCCGCGCCTTCTGACGGGGGGCTGTTGGCGGTGTGATGGGGGTGTCGAAAGGCCGCTCCCGCACCGTACGGGGGCGGCCACCACGCCAATCGATCTGGGAGTTCACGATGATCAACATCGACCTGCCCTCCGTCGCTGTGGAGCCCGAGACCACCGAGACCACGCCGGTCCTGGCGCCGCTGGCCGTCGCCGCGCCCGTTGTGGAGGCCACCCGCGGCCGTCAGGTCTTCAACGACTCGGACAAGGACAACTACTTCGAGGGCTGATCGTCGGGGCGCGGGCCTGAGCTCGCGCCCCACCGACGTCCGCCCATTTCGAAGGAGACAGGAACAAGCATGTTTGAGGACGCCGACGAAGAGACCGTGGTGCGAAGGGTCCTGGAGCCTGTCATGCAGGCCCAGCCGGTCGCCTCCGTCACCCAGGGCAAAGCCCTGAACCGGGATGCCGACTGGGTCAACTACTTCGCGTGATCGGCTCTTTTCGCGTGGCGCGGTGCCTTCGGGTGCCGCGCCACGGTGATTTCGACTTGGAGGTGCAGCGTGGAGACGATGTGGGTCGCCGGCGGGCCCGGACTGGGACTGAGTGAAGGAAAGCGCCTGCCCGGCTTCTACGACGCTGGATGTCACTCGGGCGCCACGATGCTGGCCGCGGGCGAGGGAGACCTCTCCCTGGCCGTGATCGGGCACTGCCCGATCGGCACGACGGAGATTTGGTCAACAGGGCTCGAAGCGGTGCGTCGCCGCGACTGGTCAACACTGACCCAGTGGCCCGGCTCCTACTGGGTGCTCGCGTGCGATAGCCGGCGCCAGTTCATCGCCGGCGACCTGGCAGGGCTGCGCAGCGTGTTCTACGCCGTCGGGCCGCGCGGACTGATCTGGTCCTCTCGCGCAGGCCAGATCGCCGAGACGCTGGGCGCCGGGCCGGACCTGGCCCTGCTCACGGCACACGTGGTCGCCGGCTTGGAGCACTGGCCCACCCGCTCGGTGTACGAAGGGATCCACCAAGTCCCCGCTGGCCATGGCCTGCTGGTCACCGACGGGCGCCCCGCCCTCCTCGACGTGGCCGCCACCGCCCCGCCCCGCACACTGGATGACGGCGCTCAGGCCGTCGGCCAGGCGTTGACCCAGGCCATCCACGACTACGTTGCCCCGCACGACACCGTGAGTGCGGACCTTTCTGGTGGCCTGGATTCCTCCACGGTGGTCATCACCGCCGTTCAGCGCCGCCCGGTGCGCACGGTGACCTACGCCGACAAACTGGCCTGCGCCGAAGACGTGCAGGTCGCCCGGCGCGTCGCGGAGTTCACCGGCGTTGAGCATCACGTCTGCCAGGGCGGCCCGCTCACCTACCACTTCTCCCACCCAGCCCCCGCAGCCACTGACGCGCCCACGCTGGCCGCGGCGAACGCGGGCATGGACGCCGCCTACCTGGCACCGGTGGCCGGCATGCCGCTGCACCTGACGGGCCATGGCGGCGACGTGGTGCTGGAGTCCTCCCACGCCGCGGTGTGCGACCTGATCGCGCAAGGCCACCGACGCGAAGCCAAGCGGGAGGTCGTCGCATGGGCACGCTTGCGTGACACCGCCCCGGGCCCGCTGTGGAAGGAGGTCCACGAGACCGCTGCACAGAGCCGTGGCGAGGCGCTTCAGAGCACGGCGACCCTGCTGGCCGCCGGGGCGACGCCGCCGGCCGCGAAGCTGTGGTCATGGTGTCGACTGAACGCCGCGACCGGCTGGCTCACGCCGGACGGCCGCCGCACGGTCGCCGACCTGCTCACCGCCTCCGCGCACGGAAACCCCACCGCCCCGGCCGGCTGGTGGGACGACTGGGCGAGCCTGGCCTTCACCGGCGCTGTCGCGCGCAACGAAGAACCGCTCCTGGCGGCATTGGACGTGCGCGCGGCCCACCCCTTCCTCGACAACACCGTCGTCCGTGCGTGCCTGGCCATCTCCCCTGCCGAACGCCGCCGCTTGGGGCAGTACAAACCCTTGCTGGCCGCCGCCCGCCCAGACCTGCCAGCATGGTTGACCGGGCGCCGGTCCAAGGGTTCGTTCACCCCGATCATGCTGTCCGGGCTGCGGGTCAACAGAGCGGCCCTCCAGCGGCTCGTCGCGAAGAGCCCTCTGGTGCACGCTGGCCTGGTGGACGCGGCAGCGGTGTCCACGTCCTTGGCCGCGGCCGCCTTCGGCACCCCGGGAGTCCCGCTGGCAGCCCTCCACACCTTCCTGACCACCTGCATCTGGCTTGACCAGCACCAGCACGCCCAGGAGATCGCATGCTGACCCCACCCCGCATACACGCAGCCGACATTGGTCACGGCACCACGGCCGTTCTCGCTGTGCGCACCAGCACCTGGGTGTGGCTCAACGAGACGTCCGTGCGCATCTGGCAGGCCGCGCTGACGAACAGCCTGCCCGAGCTGGAAGAGGAGTTCGTAGCCGAAGGCTACGACCGTGAGCAGGTCCGCGAGGCCGTGCAGCGCAACGTGCGTGACCTGACGGACTCCGGCCTTCTGGAGAGCGCGTTGCCCGCCTGGCGTGCGCGCCTTGGTCGGCGGACGCGCCGGGGGATGGTCGCATGACGAGGATGGCCCCGCGTGCCGGCGGGGCTCCGCTGCCTCCGCTTCCCGTCCGTGCTGTGGCGCTCCTGGCGCTGCTGATGGCTGCTCCGGCGTGCCGTCTGCCGCTGGGCTGGCTACTGGCCGCCGTCTCGACACTGCGCTGGCTCCCCGCCGCCTCGGACCGCTTCGTCGCCGCGGTCGACGGTGCCGATCACGACGACGGGGATGATGATCGCCAGAAGAGTTCCTGTTGACACAGCAACCTCCTCATGGAAGGCCCCTCGTCAAGCATAAAGCCAAGCCTTCCCTGGGCGCTTCTACAGCATCCCGTCTCCTGGGAGAGCGTCGATCTCGCCTGCGAGAGGGTGGCGGAAGCATGCCGATGGGCGTGCGAGGAATACGCAGCCGTGCCGGTCCGCCTAACGTGGCGTCAGCAGCTCTCGGCCGGTCGAGGTCTTCTCCGGTCGACCGGTCCGAGGCTGTCTGAGTGGGCGGTTCGCGAGTTGA
>NZ_NNBP01000005.1 GCF_002803155.1 Streptomyces sp. CB02959 | reverse complement strand
CGCCCCGGCACCGGCCCCCGCGCCGGCTCCGGCCCCGGTCGCCGCCCCCGTCACCCCCGCCCCGGCGGCCGGTGAGGCGGACGGCGCCTACGTCACCCCGCTGGTCCGCAAGCTCGCGGCGGAGAACGGCGTGAACCTCGCCACGGTCAAGGGCACCGGTGTCGGTGGCCGGATCCGCAAGCAGGACGTCATCGCCGCCGCCGAGGCCCTCAAGGCCGCCGTGCCGGCTCCGGCCGCGCCGGCCGCCGCCCCGGCCAAGGCGGGCGCCCCGGTCATCGAGGTGTCGCCGCTGCGCGGTCAGACCGTCAAGATGCCGCGGATGCGCAAGGTCATCGGCGACAACATGATGAAGGCCCTGCACGGCCAGGCGCAGCTGACCTCCGTGGTCGAGGTGGACATCACCGCGATCATGCGGATGCGCAACAAGGCCAAGGACGCCTTCGCGCAGCGTGAGGGCGTCAAGCTCTCCCCGATGCCGTTCTTCGTCAAGGCCGCTGTCCAGGCGCTGAAGGCCCACCCGGTCGTCAACGCCCGGATCAACGAGGACGAGGGCACCATCACCTACTTCGACACCGAGAACGTCGGTATCGCGGTGGACGCGGAGAAGGGCCTGATGACCCCGGTCATCAAGGGTGCGGGCGACCTGAACATCGCCGGTATCGCCCGTAAGACGGCGGAGCTGGCGGGCAAGGTCCGCGGCAACAAGATCACCCCGGACGAGCTGTCCGGCGCGACCTTCACCATCAGCAACACCGGTTCGCGCGGCGCCCTGTTCGACACCGTGATCGTGCCCCCGAACCAGGTCGGCATCCTGGGCATCGGTGCCACCGTCAAGCGCCCGGTGGTCATCAACCACCCGGACCTCGGCGAGACCATCGCGGTGCGCGACATGACCTACCTCGCGCTCTCCTACGACCACCGTCTGGTGGACGGCGCCGACGCGGCCCGTTACCTGACCACGGTCAAGCAGATCCTGGAGGCCGCGGAGTTCGAGACCGAGATCGGTCTCTGATTCCGACTCCCGTCAGGGAAGCGGTAGTTGTGCACAGGGGCCGGCCCCGACTCGTTCCGACGAGCCGGGGCCGGCCCTTTTGTCCGCCCGCCTCCGGCGATAATGGCCCCGCACCACGCCTCGCGGCCCCACCCGCTCTGAAGGAGCACCTCATGACCCCGCCCGTCGTCCACTCGCTGCGCGAACAGATCCGCGAGCACATCCTGGAGGGGATCGTCAGCGGCCGCTGGCAGCCGGGCGAGCGGATCGTGGAGCGGCGGATCGCGGTGGAGCTGGAGGTCAGCCAGACGCCGGTGCGGGAGGCGCTGCGGGAGCTGGAGTCGCTCCAACTGATCGAGTCGGCGCCGAACAAGGGCGTACGGGTGCGGAACCTCACCGCGGACGACCTCAAGGAGAGCTACCCGGTCCGGGCCGGGCTGGAGCAGGTGGCCGCGGAGCTGGCGGCGGAGCGGCTGGCGGAGGACACCGCGGCGCTGGAGCGCGAGGTGGCGGCGCTGCGGGAGGCGGACGCGGCGGGCGACGGCGAGGCGCAGGTGCGGCACACGGTGGCCTTCCATCGGGAGATCGTCCGGGCGGCCGGGAACGCCGTGCTGCTGCACACCTGGGAGTCGCTGGGCGTGGAGGTCTGGACGACGCTGTCGATCCGCTGGTTCAGCCCGGAGCCGCGGTCGCACGCCCAGGACCACCAGGAGCTGGTGGACGCGTTCCGGCGGCGCGATCCGCGGATCGGGGCGCTGCTGAAGGCGCATGTGCTGAGCTGCGCGCCGCGGGTCTAGGGCCTGGCCGGTGGATCAGGACGGGAACCGGCCATGATCCACCGGACACGACCCAGGGCCCGGCGGACGTACCGGACTGCGGTCGGGCGGCCTCGCGGAGCTTGTGCGGGGCCGCTTCGCCATGCCGGGGCGGAGGCGCGCGGAGGCACTGATTCCGGGGCGTACCGGAGGCGCTCCGGGGCGTAACGGAGGGGGACTCCGGAGCTGGCACGCGGTGCCCTGTATTGCGGCACCCCGTGCCTACCTGCGGTTTTTCCTCCGTTCAGCGTTGATCGATCATCGATCAGAGAGTTATCGTCGATGACTGGGGCGCGACACCCCTGCCTGCCGAATGCCTGCCGAACTCGCATTCCCCACCCGTCCGGAAAGGGGCCACCCATGCCCGACCCCGTGCGCCTGCCGTACAGCCAGCTCGACCAGCTCCCGGACCGCGACCCCGAGGAGACGGCCGAATGGCGCGAGTCGCTGGACGCCGTCACCAAGGCAGCGGGCCCGCATCGCGCCGCATACCTGATGCGCCGCGCCCTGGAGCACACCGCCCACACCGAGGGCACCGACCTGCCCTCGCTGCTGGAGACGGACTACGTCAACACCATCCCGACCTCCGCCGAGCCCGCGTTCCCGGGTGACGAGGCGCTGGAGGCCCGGATCACCGCCTGGAACCGCTGGAACGCCGCCGCCATGGTCACCCGCGGCTCCAAGCTCGGCCTCGGCGGCCACATCGCCACCTTCGCCTCGGCGGCCTGGCTCTACGAGACCGGCTTCCAGCACTTCTTCCGCGGCAAGGAGGGCGACGGCTCCGGCGACCAGCTCTACATCCAGGGCCACGCCTCCCCCGGTGTCTACGCCCGCGCCTTCCTCGAAGGCCGGCTCACCGAGGAACAGCTCGACCACTTCCGCCAGGAGGCCGGCGGCGAGGGCCTGCCCTCGTACCCGCACCCGCGGCGGCTGCCCTGGCTGTGGGAGTTCCCCACCGTCTCCATGGGCCTCGGCCCGCTCTCCGCGATCTACCAGGCGCGCTTCAACCGCTACCTGGAGCACCGCGGCATCAAGGACACCAGCAACTCGCACGTCTGGGCCTTCCTGGGCGACGGCGAGATGGACGAGCCGGAGTCGACCGCGGCCCTGGCCCTGGCCGGCCGCGAGGGCCTGGACAACCTGACCTTCGTCATCAACTGCAACCTGCAGCGCCTCGACGGTCCGGTCCGCCCGAACTTCAAGATCGTGCAGGAGCTGGAGGCGCAGTTCCGCGCCGCCGGCTGGAACGTCGTCAAGGCCCTGTGGGGCCAGGCGTGGGACGAGATCTTCGCGCTCGACGCCGACGGCGCGGTGATCCAGCGCCTCCGTGAGACGCCGGACGCGCAGTTCCAGACGTACGCCACCCGGGACGCCGCCTACCTGCGCGAGCACTTCTTCGGCGCCAACGACGCCCTCAAGGCGATCGGCGCGCAGCTCTCCGACGCCAAGCTGCTGGAACTGTTCCAGACCTCCCGCGCCGGCCACGAGCCGCGCAAGGTGTACGCCGCGTACAAGGCCGCCGCCGAGTACAAGGGCGCGCCGACGGTCATCCTCGCGCAGACCGTCAAGGGCTACACCCTCGGCACGGGCTTCGAGTCCCGCAACGCCAACCACCAGATGAAGAAGCTGACGATGGCGGAGTTCCGCACCATGCGGGACCTGCTCGAACTCCCCATCCCGGACAGCGCGCTGGAAGGCGACACGGTGCCGTACTGGCGCCCGGCCGAGGACTCGCCGGAGATGCAGTACCTGCGCACCCGGCGCGCCGCCCTCGACGGCCCGGCCCCGGCCCGCCAGGTCGTGGCCAAGCCGCTGCCGATCCCCGCGGACAAGGCGTTCGACGCCCTGAAGAAGGGGTCGGGCAGCCAGGAGATCGCCACCACCATGGCGTTCGTCCGGCTGATCAAGGACCTGATGCGGGACAAGGAGACCGGCAAGCGCTGGGTCCCGATCGTCCCGGACGAGGCCCGCACCTTCGGCATGGAGTCGCTCTTCCCGACCGCCGGCCTCTACTCCCCCAAGGGCGCGACCTACGACCCGGTCGACCGGGACCAGCTGCTCTGGTACAAGGAAGCCAAGAACGGCCAGATCCTCAACGAGGGCATCACCGAGGCCGGTTCGCTGGCCGACTTCACCGCCGCCGCGACGTCGTACGCGACGCACGGCGAACCGATGATCCCGTTCTACATCTTCTACTCGATGTTCGGCTGGCAGCGGACCGCCGACCAGTTCTGGGCGCTCGCCGACCAGCTGGGCCGCGGCTTCGTGATCGGCGCCACCGCCGGCCGCACGACGATGACCGGTGAGGGCCTCCAGCACGCCGACGGCCACTCGCACCTGATCGCCTCGACCAACCCGGCGGCGCTCTCGTACGACCCGGCGTTCGCCTACGAGGTGGCGGTGATCGTCAAGGAGGGTCTGCGCCGGATGTACGGTCCGGACGCCGAGGACGTCTTCTACTACCTGACGGTCTACAACGAGACCAAGGTGCAGCCGGCGATGCCGGAGGGCGTCGAGGAGGGCATCCTCAAGGGCCTCTACCGCTTCAAGGAGGCCACCGCCATCGAGGGCGCCGAGATCCCGCGGCTCCAGCTGCTGGCCTCCGGCACCGCGATCCACTGGATCCTGGAGGCGCAGCAACTGCTGGCCGCCGACTGGGGCGTGGCCGCCGACGTGTGGTCCGCGCCGTCCTGGACGGAGCTCCGCCGCGACGCCCTGGAGTGCGACGCGGCCCGCCTGGAGGGCGAGGACCGGGTGCCCTACGTCACCCGTGCGCTGGCCGGCGCGCCCGGCCCGGTCGTCGCGGTGAGCGACTGGATGCGGGCGGTTCCGGACCAGATCGCCCCGTGGGTCGAGCAGGACTGGACCTCCGTCGGGACGGACGGCTTCGGCCTGTCCGACACCCGGGACGCGGCCCGCCGCCACTTCGGGGTCGACCCGCAGTCGGTGGTCGTCCAGGCGCTGGCGGCCCTCGCCCGGCGCGGGGACGTCAAGCCGGAGACCGTCAAGGAAGCCCGGGAGCGCTACGGGCTGTGACACCGGGCCCTCGGCGGTGCGTGCACCGCGGGGCCCCTGGGACGCGGGCGGCCTCGGCCGACACCGGGCGCCGCCCGCCCGCAAACTCCCGTGCGAAGACCACCCACCGCGCCCGGGGTCTTCGCACGGGATCCTCCCGTCCCGCGTCCGCGGGGCGTTGTCAGTGCCGCCCCGCATGATGGATCCATGCGTGCCGCACGGCTGATCAAGATGGTGTTGCTGCTCCAGTCCCGGCCGTCGATGACGGCCGGCGAGCTGGCGCGGGAGCTGGAGGTCTCGGAGCGCACGGTCGCCCGGGACGTGCTGTCGCTCTCGGAGGCCGGTGTGCCGGTCTACGCCGACCGCGGCCGGTCCGGGGGCTACCGCCTGATAGGCGGGTACCGCACCCGGCTGACCGGGCTCGGCCGCAGCGAGGCGGAGGCGCTCTTCCTGTCCGGAGTGCCCTCCGCGCTGCGCGAGATGGGCCTGGCCGACGTCGCCTCCGCGGCCCGGCTGAAGGTCTCCGCCGCGCTGCTGCCCGAGCTGCGGGACGCCGCGTCGGGCGCCGCCCAGCGGTTCCACCTGGACGCGCCGCGCTGGTACCACGATCCCGAGACGCCCGAGCTGCTGCCGGTGCTCGCCGACGCGGTGTGGGACGACCGCCGGCTGACGGTCCGCTATCTCCGCCGGGACCGCGAGGTGGTCCGGGAGCTGGAGCCGTACGGTCTCGTGCTGAAGGCGGGCGTCTGGTACGTGGCGGCCCGCGCGGCACCGGAGCGGTCCGCAGCGCCGCCCGCCGCGGCGGCGGCCGATCCGGTGGGACCGGTGGGACCGGCTGCCGGCGGCGGCGAGCGGACCGGCTTCCGGGTCTACCGCGTCGACCGCTTCACCGCGGCGGAGCCCGCCGTCCCGCCCGCGGGCCTGCGGAGCGTCCCGCCCGGCGGGGCCGCGGCGGACGCCGGGCGCTTCGTCCGCGACCCGGAGTTCGACCTGCCCGCGTTCTGGGCCGAGCGGGCCGCGCAGTTCCGGCGGTCGCTGCTGCGCGAGGAGGTGGTGGTCCGGCTCTCCCCGCTCGGGGTCCGGCAGCTGCCCCACGTCACCGAGCCGGTCGCGGCCCGGGAGGCCGTCGAGCGGGCGACGGCCGCGGGCGCACCGGACGCGCAGGGCTGGTTGACGGTCACCCTGGCCGTGGAGTCCGAGGAGGTCGCCTACGCCCAGCTGCTGGCGCTCGGCCCGGAGTGCGAGGTGCGCTCGCCCTCCGGGCTGCGGGAGCGGTTCGCGGCGGCCGCCCGCCGCGCCGCCGCGCGCTATTCCCCGGCGGAGGAAGGCACCGCCGGCTCGCGGTAGTCCTCGGGACCGGCGTCCTTGCCGCCCTGCACCACGTCCGTGAAGTAGCCGAAGCAGTCGGGCCGGGTGCCGTCCGCGTCGGTGAAGTCGTACTCCTTCGCCAGCCGGCCGCTGGAGAGCGACCGGCCGGTCCAGCGCGCCTTGTCCGGATCGGTGGCCAGGGCCCGCACCGCGCGGCCGATGAGGACCGGGGATTCGGCGATGGCGAAGTGCGGTTCCCGGGCGATCGCGTCGCGCCAGGTCTCCTCGGTGACACCGAAGTGGTCCAGCATCTCCTCGGACCGCAGGAAGCCCGGGGTGAGCGAGACCGCCGTGCCGCCGTACTCCTTCAGCTCGGCGGCGAGTCCGAAGGCGATCCGGTGGGGGACGTTCTTGGTGACGTCGAAGCAGAGGCTGTCGCGGTAGACGCGGTTGAACTCCGCGGTGCCGTCGGTGACCTCGACGACCAGCCCGCCGGGCCGCCGGATCAGCAACGGCAGCGCGAAGTGGCCGGTGATGATGTGGCTGTCGATGCCGAGCCGGAACATCCGCAGCCCGCCGGCCAGGTCCAGGTCCCACAGCTTGGTGTCGAACTGGATCAGGCGGTCGCCGCCCCAGACGCTGTTCACCAGGACGTCCAGCCGTCCCTGCTCCCGGTCGATGCGCTCGACCAGCTCCTCGACCTGGTCCGGCACCAGATGGTCGGTGGGCACCGCGATCCCGGTGCCACCCGCCGCGGTCACCCGCTCCGCCGTCTCCTCGATGGTCTCCGAGGGCCGCCCGACCTCGCTGACCGAGTCCCGGGTCGTGCGGCCGGTGACGTAGACCACCGCGCCGGCCCGGCCCAGTTCCACCGCCATCGCCCGGCCCGCGCCCCGGGTGGCCCCGGCGACCAGCGCCACCCGGCCGGTCAGGTCGCCCGCGGGCGCCCGTCCGCCGGGCGCCGCGGCCGCCGTCCGCCGGTCCGTCGCCCGCCCCGCCACGTTCTCCTGCGCCGTCACGTGTCTCTCCTCGCTGCTGTCTGCCGTGCGGTCGTACACGGCGACCCTGACAGCCAATCCCGACACCTTCTGTCGGGATTTCACGGCCGGTGGATCGCGCTCCCCCGCGAGCCCGTCCGGGGGCCTTCCCACGGCGTCCCGGGGCCGCCCGCGGCTACGGCCGCAGCGCCCGCAGGCTCCGGCCGTCCCGCAGCCGCCCCTCGACCTGCGCCGGGGCGTTCTGCGCGGCCGGTACCGCCAGCGTCGCCGCCTCCGCACCGGCCCGTACCCCGCCGGCCACGTCGATCCCGGCCACCTCGCTGCTGCCCGCCGCGAGCAGGTACCACTTCCCGGACTTCGCCTGCCAGTGGACGTCGCCGAGCACATGCCGGCCGAACGGGCTGCACACCGCGGTCCCGTCGGCCCGGCCGGCGATCCGCCCCGGGTCGACGGGACCGGCGGCGGGCGGCTGGAACTGCACCACGGCCCGGCCGGGTCCGCGCCAGGTCTCGGCCCGGTTGCACACCCAGGTCGCGGTGCCGCCGCCCTCCGGGAGGTCCTGCTGGGCGTAGGCCCAGTTGTTGACGGACCGTACGCCGGTGCCGCGCAGCGACCGCAGGGAGCACGCGGTGCGCGCCCAGCTGTGCAGGGCAGGTGCACCGGTCGCCTCGACCGGGCCGCCCGGTCCGCCCGACCCGGGCGGCGGCAGGTACGTCAGGTGCGCCGGCGCCAGGTCACCGAGGTCGGCGACCAGGAAGGAGCGCCGGTCGTCGATCCGCGGCGAGGAGCGGAACGCGGTCACCGGCCAGTGCCCGCAGCCGGCGCCGTCCGCGGGCGGGATCGGGATGCGGTCGGTGACCCCGTCCGGGGCCAGGTGCAGTCCGTGCGGCGGGGCGTCGGGGGCGAGCAGGTCCCGTACGGCGACATCGGAGACCCAGGGGGCGATCAGGTACCGCAGCCAGCCGTTGCCGCGGCCGATGACCAGCCCGCCGGCGGTGGTGAGGTCGGCGTTGTCGACCCGGGCGAAGTGCAGGGTGGGCGTGGCCCCTTCGGGTTCGGCGTAGCGCACCAGCCGCTCGCCGTCGTGGAAGACCACCACCATCACGTTGTCGATCAGGCCCGCGTACAGCAACCGGGGCGGGGCGGCGGGCGGGCGGGTGGAGGTGTCCGCCGCGGCGACGATCCGGGTGCCGGCGGGCGGGGCGGCCCAGACCCGCAGCGCCCGTGCCAGCAGCTGCCGGTCGCCGGCCTGGCGGCCGCGCGGCGGCCAGGCGGTGAAGTCCACCCTGGAGGTCTCCGCCCACTGCTCGTGGGGCGTCCGCAGCAGCCGGCCGGGGTCGAGGGCCTGCTGGGCGGCGGTGGGGACGGGCCCGGCCGCCCCGTCCGGGGATCCGCCGAAGGGCAGGGCCACCGCGGCCGCCCCGAGCGCCAGCACCGCCGCCAGCACCGCCGCCGCCCGCACCCGCTGCCGGCGGCGCAGCAGGTCCGTCGGCCGGGCCTGGACGGTGCAGGGATCGAACTCCCCGGAGTTCAGCAGCGCCGCGGCGCCGGCCCCGGTCCGCCGGTCCAGCTGGCCGGCCGCCCGCTGTGGCATGTCGGGGTCGGCGACCCCGGCCCGTACCAGGACGGCGCGCGCCGCATCCGGGTCCAGCCCCTCCAGGTGCCACAGCCCCAGGGCGGCCCGCACGGTGGCCGGGACCGCCGACAGGGCCTGGTCCAGGGCGAGTTCGTCGGCGCCGCCGGCGCGCGGGAAGAGCCGCAGCCCCCAGACGAACGGGACCGTCGGCAGCAGGACCGCGGGGCGCTGCCGCTCCTCGTAGGCCAGCGCCAGCTCCACCGTGCGCTGGCGGACCAGGTCGTAGCCGGCGCCGGTGTCCGAGCCGCGCTGGGCGGGCAGCGCGCCGGCCGGCCGGCGCGGCCCGCGCCACGGCAGCGCCCGCTGCACCAGGCCGTGCGCGGTGAGGACCTTGCGGTGGCGGCCCATCGACGGGGGCAGGACGAGGTAGGCGAGGCGGACCAGCCGCGGGTAGTGCTCGACGAGGGCCGCCTCGGCGCGTTCGACCTCGGCCCGGCTTCGTTCGTCCATGGGCATGGCGGGATGCGCCCTTCACGGAGTGGGAGTGCGGCAGGGGACGCCGGGGCGTTGCGGGAGGGGGTGCGGTGGGGGATCCGCGCTGCCGTCGTTGCATGCCGCACAACGAGGGAATCCCGACGCGGTCACCCGCCGGTACGCCACCCCTGACGCCCCGGCGCACCGGCCCGGGAAGCGCGCCGCCGCATCCGGGGCACTCCGCGTGCGGGCCGCGGCGGCAGGACGGATCCTGGAGCGGTGATGGACGAGACGGAGTTCTGGGAGCTGGTCGACGGCTCCCGCGCGGCCGCCGGGGGTGACCCCGAGGAACAGGCCGACGCGCTGGTCGAGCGGCTGCTCGGGCTCGATCCGGAGCGCGTCGCCGACTTCGCCCGCCACTTCGAGGCCCGCTACAACCGGGCGTACACCTGGGACCTGTGGGCGGCCGCCGCGCTGATGCTGGACGGCGCGAGCGACGACGCCTTCGACTACTTCCGCTGCTGGCTGATCGGCCAGGGCCGGCACGTCTTCGAGGGTGCGCTGCACGACCCGGACCAGTTGGCGCGTCTGCTGCGCGACTTCGACGAGGAGACCGACGGCGACGCCGAGGAGCTGGGCTACGCGGCCGACGAGGCGTACGAGCAGCTGACCGGCGCCGTCATGCCCGACCTGGGCCTGCGCCCGGCCCCGCCGGAACCGCTCGGCACCTACCTCGACCTCGACGACGACGCGACCCTGGCCGAACGCTTCCCGCAGCTGTGGAACCGCTTCCGCGGCTAGGGCGGGTCCGCAAAGTCCCGCCTGCCGGGCGGCGGCAGGGCCCGGGGGCGGTCCGCGCGGCCGGGTCGCCGTTCTGCCGCCCGGCGCACCCGGGCCGTTCCCCGGTGGTTCCCCGGATTGCGGGCAGGATGGCCCCATGCGGATCGCGATCACCGGCTCGACCGGACTCATCGGCACGGCGCTCGTCCGGAACCTGCGCGCGGACGGCCACGACGTCGTCCGGCTCGTCCGCCGGCAGCCGGCGGCGGCCGACGAGGTGACCTGGGACCCCAAGGGGCGGCGGCTGGACCCGGCGGCCCTGGCCGGCTGCGAGGCGGTGGTGCACCTCGCCGGGGCGGGCGTCGCCGACCACCGCTGGACCCCCGCGTACAAGCAGGAGCTCCACGACAGCCGGGTGCTGGGCACCCGGACGCTGGCCACCGCGACGGCCGCGATGGACATCCCCCCGCGGGTCTTCGTCTCGGGCAGCGCGATCGGCTACTACGGCGACACCGGGGACCGGCGGACCGACGAGGACGCACCGGCCGGCGCGGGCTTCCTGCCGGAGCTGTGCGTGGCGTGGGAGGACGCCGCGACGCCCGCCCAGGACGCCGGTATCCGGACCGTCTTCGCCCGGACCGGTCTGGTCGTGGCGCGCTCCGGGGGCGCCTGGGGACGGCTCTTCCCGCTCTTCCAGCTGGGGCTGGGCGGCCGGCTCGGCGACGGCAGCCAGTACTGGAGCTTCATCTCGCTGCGGGACCACATCGCGGCGCTCCGCCACCTGCTGGCCACCGAGGAGCTGTCCGGGCCGGTCAACCTCACCGCGCCGGAGCCGGTCACCAACCGCGAGGCGACGGCGGTGATGGGCCGTGTCCTGCGCCGCCCCACGCTGTGCACCGTGCCGGCGCCGGTGCTGCGGGTCGCGCTCGGGGAGTTCGCGGGGGACGTGCTGGGCAGTCAGCGGATCGTGCCGCGGCGGCTGCTGGATTCCGGTTTCGGCTTCGCGGACCCGCGGATCGGCGACGCGGTGCGCGCCGCGCTGGCGTCGTAGCGCGCCGCGGGCCGGAGCGGGGCGCGGGGGCGCTCCGACGCGCCCCCAGGGCGCCCCTGTCGGCCGGGCCGCGGTGCTCCCTACGGTCCTCGGACACATCACTGGGCATCCCGGACGGCCGCACCGGGCATGAGAACCGTGCGCTGCCGCCGGGACCGACCTCGGGAGGGGCATGTGCTGCGCTCCGCTTCGGCCGTCGACGTCGTCATCGTGGGGGCCGGGCCGGCCGGCCTCGCCGCCGCCCGCCATCTGACCGGGGCAGGGCTCGCGGTCACCGTCCTGGAGGCCGCGTCACGGGTCGGCGGCCGGTCCGTCACGGACGAGGTGGACGGCTTCCGTCTGGACCGCTGCGGCCGCCCGCTGGCGGTCTCCCCGGCCGCACTGCGCCGCACGCCCGGCCTGGGCGAGTTGGCGCTGCGCCCGTTCGCGGCGGGGGTGAGTCTCCACAACGGGCAGCGGGCCCAGCGCATCAGTCCGCTGCGGTGCACGAGGGGCGCACTCTCCGCGGCGCGCGCCCTCACACGCGCCGACCGTCGTACGGAGCGGACCGCCGACCGTCCGGTCAGTGACGCCCTGGCCGGCCGCCCGGCGTTCCCGCCGCGCACCCACGACACCTTCCTGCGGCCGCTGTTGGGCGCGCTGCTCTGCGATCCGCACCTGCACGGCTCCAGTCGGGGCGCCGCGCAGGTGCTGCGGGCCTTCGCGGAGGGGCGGCTGGCGCTCCCGGCGGGCGGCGCCTCGGCCGTTCCCGAGCTGCTGGCGGCCGGTCTGCCGCCGGGCACGGTCCGGACGTCCGTGGAGGTCACGGCCGTCGACACCAACGGCGTAGGCACCCGCGAGCACGGCCGGATACCGTGCCGGGCGGTGCTGGTGGCGACCGGTGCGCGGGACGCCGTCGAACTGCTGCCGGGACTGCGCCGGCCCGCCTTCCACCCGGTCACCGTGCTGCACCACACCGCCGACGCCCCGGCCGGCACCCGCGGCGGCCCCGGCCGGGACACCGCCCTGGTCCTGCCGACCGAGGGCCCCGTCGGCTTCAGCTACCTCGCCGGCGCGATCGACCCGTCCCGCACCCCGCCCGGCCGCCCGCTGGTCACCACCGTCGTCCTGGGCCCCGCCGCCGCGCTGCCGGTGGACGTCCTCGACAAGACCGTCCGGCCGCAGCTGGACCGGATCTACGGGCTGCGGACCGACGACTGGCAGCTGCTGACCGGCCATCACGATCCGTACGCGGTGCCCGCGATGGCCACCCCGCACGATCCGCAGCGCACCGTACGGGTGCTGGCCGGGCTCTACGTGTGCGGCGACCACCGCGACACCGGCACGCTCCAGGGGGCGCTGCGCTCCGGCCACCGGGCCGCCCGTGCGCTGCTCCAGGACTTCGGCCTGCCGGCCCGCCCGGAACCGGACGCCGTCCGGACCGCGGCGTGACCGGGCCCGGCGCCCGACCGCCCGCCCGTCACCCCAGCGCCGCCACCCGCTCCCGGTAGCCGCGCACCGCCGCCGCGTCCCGGTACGGCTCCAGCCGCCGCTCGAAGTCCCGGACGTACTCGTGGGCGCGGACGGAGCGCATCTCGGACGCCTGGAGGGCCGCCTCGGCGCCGAGCGTGCACGCCTGCTCCAGTTCGCCCAGGCCCAGCCGCGCGGTCGCCAGCACCACCCGGCAGAACAGCCGGCTGCGGGCGAACCCGGCGGCGCGCAGCTGGAGCGAGCGCTCGGCGTGCTGGGAGGCCGCGCGGTACTGCTGGAGATCGCGGTGGCAGTGCGCGAGTTCGTCGGCGAGCTGCGCCTCGTCGAAGAAGCGCGCCCAGTACGGGGTGTCGTCCCCGGGCCGGGCGCTCTCCAGGGCGCGTTCGGCGCGGGCCAGCGCGGCCGTGCAGGCCCGGACCTCGCTCAGGATGCCGTGGCCGCGTGCCTCGGCGGCGTGCAGCAGCGCCTGCACGGTGGGCGGCACGCTGCCGCCGACGCCCTGCTGGGCGACCCGGGCCAGTTGGACGGCCTCCCTGCCGTGCCCCAGATAGACCGCCTGCCGGCTCATCGTCACCAGGACGTAGGCGCCGTAGCCCCGGTCCCCGGCGGCCTGGGAGAGCCGCAGCGCCTGCACGAAGTACCGCTGCGCCAGCCCGTGCGCGGCGATGTCGTACGAGGTCCAGCCGGCCAGCCGGGTCAGGTCGGCGGCGGCCGCGAACAGCCGGCGGCCGATCGTCTCCCCGTAGGTGCCGCGGAGCATCGGCTCGGCCTCGTGCTCCAGGTAGCGCACCAGGGCCTGGCGGGCGTGGCCGCCGCCGTAGGCGTGGTCCAGGGCGCGGAACAGCTCGCCGACCGAGCGCAGCGCCGCGATGTCACCGGAGGTGACCCGGCCGCCCTGGGTGCGGTCGACGCGCTCGGTCTGGCGCTGCCGGGGCACCGACGTCCGGCCGCCCTGGACCGGGACCCGCTCGCCGGCGTCGCCGGGGAGCTCGCCGTGCGCGACGCGTTCGTCGGGGCGGCCGATCAGCCAGTCCCGGCTGGGCACCACCAGCCCGGCCGGGGTGAAGGCGATCTTGCGGAGCTCGGCGTGGCTGCCGGAGTCCTTGCGCCAGAGCCCGCTGACGATGTCCACCGCCTCGGCGGGGGTCGAGGCGAATTCGAGCCCGGCGTACACCGGCGCACAGGCGTCCAGGCCGAGGTCCTGGGCGGACAGCCGGCGCCCCAGCCGGCGGGTGAAGACCTCCGCGATCAGTGCGGGGGTGGTGCCTCTGGGCTGCTGACCGCGCAGCCAGCGCGTCACGGACGTCTTGTCGTAGCGCAGGTCGAGGCCGTGCTCGATGCCGAGTTGATCAACCCGTCTGGCCAGCCCTGCGTTGGAGAAGCCCGCCTCGGCGATGAGCGCGGCGAGCTGGCGGTTGGGCGTGTGGTGCGGGGGTCGTTCCGTCATCAGCTTTACCGGTCTCCTGCCTTCCGGGCCGGGCCGCCGGCTCGCTGACCCTGTCCGGCTTGCTCTTCGCCCTTGTGGAACGGCGTGAATGTAACGGCCTTCAGCGCCTTTCTCGCGGCCTGCGCCCCGCGTTCATCCGATCGTGTGAGCACGTCACAGGCGCGACGGGGGCCGTGCGGCGCACCGGCCCCCTGCGGGGAGCGCGCACGGCGGCCGTACAGTGGCATGGGCGCGATGTGGCATCGGAAGTGCTTCGCGAGAGGCATCAAACGTCGCAACGAACTGCGACAAAGGTTCGAAGAGGAGCTGCCGTGACTGCGATCTCTCGGGGGGAGACCCCCGTACCCGAGGGGCTGCGTTTTGTGCACCTGGGCTTCGGGGCGGACGCCGTCGAGTACGAGTCGGCGTGGCAGGAACAGCGCCGCATCCACGCCGCCCGGTTCGCCGACGAGATCCCCGACACCTGCCTGCTCCTGGAGCACCAGGAGGTCTACACGGCGGGGCGGCGCACCTCCGACGACGAGCGCCCGCTGGACGGCACCCCGGTCGTCGACGTGGACCGCGGCGGGAAGATCACCTGGCACGGTCCCGGCCAGCTGGTCGGCTACCCGATCCAGAAGCTGCCGCGCCCGGTCGACGTGGTCGCCCACGTCCGCCGGCTGGAGGACGCCCTGATCCGGGTCTGTGCCGAGTTCGGCGTCGAGGGCACCCGGGTCGAGGGACGCAGCGGCGTGTGGGTCCTGGGCGACCCGTTGGAGCGGCGGCCGGCCCTGGGCGGCCTCCAGCTCGACTTCGACCCGCGGACCGCGGACGAGCTCTTCGACCCGCGGCTGAACGGCCCCGAGTACGCGCCGTCCAACGCCGGCCAGCGCGGCGAGGACCGCAAGCTCGCCGCGATCGGCATCCGCGTCGCCAAGGGCGTCACCATGCACGGCTTCGCGCTCAACGTGAACCCGGACACCACCTCGTTCGACAAGATCGTGCCGTGCGGCATCCGGGACGCCGGGGTCGCCTCGCTCTCCGGCGAGCTGGGCCGCGAGGTCGGCATCGCCGAGGTCCTGCCGGTGGTCGAGAAACACCTGCGGGACGTCCTGGAGCACGCCGAGCTCCTCCCCCGGGCGGTCTGAGAACCGCGCCACGGCGCACCATCCGCCCCGCGCGTCCCACCGCGCGGGAATGCCGCCCTCCCGTCCGAGGTTGGCCAGCACGACCCGCACGTGGAAATACGTGCGAATTGACGGGCGTACCCTGGTGTACGCCGAAGAATCGAAGTTGTTAGGGAGCCGACGTGTCCGCAGTCGCACCCGACGGACGCAAGATGCTGCGCCTGGAGGTCCGCAACAGCCAGACCCCCATCGAGCGCAAGCCCGAGTGGATCAAGACCCGGGCGAAAATGGGTCCCGAGTACAACCACCTGCAGAGCCTGGTCAAGAACGAGGGCCTGCACACCGTCTGCCAGGAGGCAGGCTGTCCCAACATCTTTGAATGCTGGGAGGACCGCGAGGCGACCTTCCTCATCGGCGGTGACCAGTGCACCCGCCGCTGCGACTTCTGCAATATCGACACCGGCAAGCCGCAGGCGCTGGACCGGGACGAGCCGCGCCGGGTCGCCGAATCGGTGCAGACCATGGGTCTGAAGTACGCCACGATCACCGGCGTCGCCCGCGACGACCTGGAGGACGGCGGCGCCTGGCTCTACGCCGAGACCGTCCGCCAGATCCACGCCGCGATGCCCGACACCGGCGTGGAACTGCTGATCCCCGACTTCAACGCGGTCCCCGAGCAGCTCGCCGAGGTCTTCTCCTCCCGCCCGGAGGTGCTGGCCCACAACGTCGAGACGGTCCCGCGGATCTTCAAGCGGATCCGCCCCGGCTTCCGCTACGAGCGGTCGCTGGAGGTCATCACCAAGTCCCGCGAGGCCGGCCTGGTCACCAAGTCCAACCTGATCCTGGGCATGGGCGAGACCCGCGAGGAGATCAGCCAGGCGCTGCAGGACCTGCACGACGCGGGCTGCGAGCTGATCACGATCACCCAGTACCTCCGCCCCTCCGTGCGGCACCACCCCATCGAGCGCTGGGTCAAGCCGGCCGAGTTCGTGGAGCTCAAGGAGGAGGCCGAGGAGATCGGCTACGCCGGTGTCATGTCCGGCCCGCTGGTCCGCTCCTCCTACCGCGCCGGCCGCCTCTACCAGCAGGCGATCGAGCGACGCGAGGTCGAGGCGTCCAGTCAGGCGGTTTGACACGCCCGGCGCGCCATCTTGTGAAACGTGGCACATGCTGAGAGACGCGGCCCCGCACTCCCCCAGGCTGGAGGGCGTGGGGGCCGCGTCAACGTTTCATAGGTGTTTGACCGGCAGGTCATCCGTTGGTAACACCCTTCAGTGACGATGGATGTACGCACCGCTCGACACCTCCCACCGCCACCCCCTGCTCGTTCCGTTCGTTCGAGGGAGACCACCACCATGGAGGCCGCGCCGCTCCGCGCCACCGCCCACCCCATCCCCTCCGTCACCGGTGCCCTGCGGGCCATCGAGGCAGTGCTGCTGCGCAACGGCCAGCGCACCGCCCGCCGCAACGCCTGGACGTCGGTCCTGGAGGACCGCCGCCGCGCCATGGACCGGTACGACGCCGAGTACGTCCTGGAGGCCGCGGCCACCCGACGCCCGCACGCCACGTAAACTTCGCTGTATGGCGAGGAAGGCAAACGCAACCGGCGCTGGCGGCGCTGAGAACCCCGGGCGGCTGAAGCAGATCGCCCTGACCTACAAGATGACCCGTCGGGTCGATTCCAAGGTCGGTCTTGTCGTCGCTGGCACAGGAATCGTCGTCTTCGGCGTGCTCCTCGCCATCGGCTTCCTGATCGGCCACCCCGTCTACGCGGGCGTCCTGGGCTTCGTCCTGGCGTTCCTCGCGATGGCGATCATCTTCGGCCGGCGTGCCGAGAAGGCCGCGTTCGGACAGATGGAGGGCCAGCCCGGCGCGGCGGCCGCCGTCCTGGAGAACGTCGGCCGCGGCTGGACGGTGACCCCCGCGGTCGCGATGAACCGCAGCCAGGACGTGGTGCACCGCGCCGTCGGCAAGGCCGGCATCGTGCTGGTCGGCGAGGGCAACCCGAACCGGCTGCGCGGCCTGCTGGGCGCCGAGAAGAAGCGCATGGCGCGCACCGTCGCGGACGCCCCTGTGCACGACATCGTCGTCGGCGACGGCGAGGGCCAGGTGCCGCTCAAGAAGCTGCGGACCCACCTGCTGAAGCTCCCGCGCGTCCTCCCCGGCCCCCAGGTGACGGCCGTCAACGACCGCCTGCGTGCGCTCGGCGACCTGATGAGCAACATGCCGGTGCCGAAGGGCCCGATGCCCAAGGGCATGCGGATGCCCAAGGGCGGCGGCAAGGCGCGCTGACCCGTCCACAGCCGGCCGGCGACCGCCCGGCCGGTACCCCCGACAACGTGTGACGCCCCGAGGCTCGGCCTCGGGGCGTCACACGTTTTTCGGTTGTCAGCGGCTCGTGCCGGTCCGTCCCACCTGCGCGGATCGAGCGGGTCGCGGCGGAGGGCTCACACCGCACAGGCCGCGCGCCGCGCACCGCACGGCCGCACGCCTCACGACGGACGGATCAGATCCGCACCTGGACCGAGCGGCTGAGGCGGTCGTGCAGCCCCCGGCCGTCGCGGTCCCAGATCGCCGCGGGGATGACCAGCACCAGCAGCAGCGTCCGCAGCACCACCCGCGGCAGGGTGATCCGGCCGCCGCCCTCGGCGACCACCCGCAGCCCCACCAGCCGCTTGCCGGGAGTGCAGCCGACGGTGCCGACGGTCAGCACGCTCAGCACCGCGAACACCGCCAGCGCCCAGTTGCTCGCCGACTGCGCCTTGCCGCCGCTGAGCAGCCCGTAGGCGATGAGCAGGCACAGCGCCCAGTCGATGAAGAGCGCGCCGAAGCGGCGACCGACCCGTGCGATCGAGCCCGGGCCTTCCTCGGGGAGACCGAGCTGCTGCCCTCGGTAGCCGAAGTCGACGCCCATGTCCTCGGCTGCCGCCCGGGGCCCGGAGATCCACGATCCGATTGCTTGCCTGTTGTCCACCCGTCCACGGTACTGCGACCGCATACGTTCCCCGGGTGGTGGGTTCCCGGACCCCGATTTCCGGCCGCCTCCCGCCGCCTCCCGCCGCTTGCCCGGGACTGGCGGAGGCCGGTCCCGCGCCCGCCCCCGCAGGCGCACACTGGGGGTAAGGGCGACAGCGTGCCGGTTAACCTCGGCGAAACAAATGGGTCATGCTTGGGAAATCCCGCCTGCCTATGGTCGGGCCAGCGCGCCCCGCACTTGGCCGCGCTCCGAGTCGCAACCCCGCGTCCGCCGAGCGGTGACCGGGCTAGGAGGAGTTGGATGTTCCAGAACGCCGACGACGCGAAGAAGTTCATCGCGGATGAGGACGTGAAGTTCGTCGACGTCCGTTTCTGCGACCTGCCGGGCGTGATGCAGCACTTCACGATCCCCGCCTCGGCGTTCGACCCGGACGAGGAGTTGGCGTTCGACGGTTCGTCGATCCGCGGCTTCCAGGCGATCCACGAGTCCGACATGGCCCTGCGCCCGGACCTGACGACGGCCCGCGTGGACCCGTTCCGCCAGGAGAAGCACCTCAACATCAACTTCTTCATCCACGACCCGATCACGGGCGAGCAGTACAGCCGCGACCCGCGCAACATCGCCAAGAAGGCCGAGGCCTACCTCGCCTCCACCGGCATCGCGGACACCGCGTACTTCGGTCCCGAGGCGGAGTTCTACGTCTTCGACTCGGTCCGCTTCGAGACCTCCGCGAACCAGGGCTTCTACCACATCGACTCCGAGGCCGGCGCCTGGAACACCGGTGCCGTGGAGGACAACCGCGGCTACAAGGTCCGTTACAAGGGCGGCTACTTCCCGGCCCCGCCGGTCGACCACTTCGCCGACCTGCGTGCCGAGATCTCCCTGGAGCTGGAGAAGTCCGGTCTCCAGGTCGAGCGCCAGCACCACGAGGTCGGCACCGCCGGCCAGGCGGAGATCAACTACAAGTTCAACACGCTGCTCGCCGCCGCCGACGACCTGATGCTCTTCAAGTACATCGTCAAGAACGTCGCCTGGCGCAACGGCAAGACCGCGACCTTCATGCCCAAGCCGATCTTCGGCGACAACGGCTCCGGCATGCACGTCCACCAGTCGCTGTGGCAGGGCGGCCTGCCGCTCTTCTACGACGAGCAGGGCTACGCGGGCCTCTCGGACACCGCCCGCTACTACATCGGCGGCATCCTCAAGCACGCCCCGTCGCTGCTGGCGTTCACCAACCCCACCGTGAACTCCTACCACCGCCTGGTCCCCGGCTTCGAGGCCCCGGTCAACCTGGTCTACTCGCAGCGCAACCGCTCCGCCGCCATGCGCATCCCGATCACGGGCTCCAACCCGAAGGCCAAGCGCGTCGAGTTCCGCGCCCCGGACCCGTCGTCCAACCCGTACCTCGCCTTCTCGGCCCTCCTGCTGGCCGGCCTCGACGGCGTCAAGAACAAGATCGAGCCCGCCGAGCCGATCGACAAGGACCTCTACGAGCTCGCCCCGGAGGAGCACGCCGGCGTCCCGCAGGTCCCGACGTCCCTCCCCGCGGTCCTCGAGGCCCTCGAAGACGACAACGAGTACCTCCAGCAGGGCGGCGTCTTCACCTCCGACCTGATCGAGACATGGATCGACTACAAGCGCACCAACGAGATCGCCCCGATCCAGCTCCGCCCGCACCCGCACGAGTTCGAGCTGTACTTCGACCTCTAAAGGGCGGGGTCGGCTGGGCGGGAGCCCGGACGACCGGCTGTCGGATCGACCAGTGAGGGCCGTTACCCGGATTCGGGTGACGGCCCTCGTCGGGTTGGTTACGCAGGCCGGTGGAGTTCGGCCGTTCGTCGCGTGTGGGGAGTTCCGGTGGAGGGGCCTCAGTGGGCGGTGTGGTCGCCGGCCCATACCGTGGGGGTGCGGGCCGACCACGGGCCGGCCTGTTCCAGTTGTCCGGCGAGGCGGAAGAGGCGGTCCTCGCGTCCGTAGCCGGCGGCGAAGTGCATGCCGATCGGGAGTCCCGTCTCGGCGTCGGCCGTCAGCGGTACGGACATGGCGGGCGTGCCTGCCACGTTGAACGCCGCGGTGAAGGGTGAGAGGTCGAAGAGGCGGCGGAGCCAGCCCAGGCCGTCCAGCGTCTCCGCGCCCTCGGCATGGGTGCCCAGGGGGACGGGGAGTTCCGGCAGGGTCGGGGTGAGCAGGATGTCGTGGTCGTCGAAGTACCGTGCCAGGCTTCGGGCGACACGGTTCCGGGTCGTGTGCGCGGCGACGAACCGGGCGCCGCCGACCCGCTGCCCGTAGTGGTAGGCGGCAAGGGTGACCGGCTCAAGGGTCGAGGAGTCGACGGGCCGGTCGAAGGCGGCGGCCAGCTGGTCGACCGAGGCCGTGAGATTCGCCGTCCACTGAAGGGCGTTGGCCAGGACGAACTCCTCCCAGTCGACCCCGAGCTCCACCTTGGCCTCGGCCACCTGGTGGCCGAGGGATTCGAGCAGGCGCACGGTGCGGGAGAGGGCGTCGGCCACGGGTGGGGTGGTGCGCCGGCCGCCCCATGCGTGGGTGAGGACGCCTATCCGCAACGAGCCCGGGGGGCGGGTGACTTCCTCCGCGTACGGCCGGGAGGGCTCCTGGGCGAAGTACGGGTCGCCCGGCTCCGGGCCGCGGATCTGGTCGAGCAGGGCCGCGCTGTCGCGCACGGTGCGGCTGACGCTGCCCTGCACGGCCAGGCCGCTGAAGACCTCGTCGACGTCGGGGCCCACGGAGACCCGGCCACGGGTGGGCTTCAACCCGAAGAGGCCGTTGTAGGCGGCGGGGATGCGGATCGAGCCGGCGGCGTCGGTGGCGTGCGCGATCGGGACCACCCCGGCGGCCACCGCCGCGCCCGCGCCCCCGCTGGATCCGCCCGCGCTCCGCCGGAGGTCCCACGGGTTGCGGGTCGCGCCGTACAGCTCGGGTTCCGTCGTGGTGCTGTACGCCATCTCCGGTGTGGTGGTGCGCCCGAACGTCACGAGGCCGGCGCGGCGGAAGCGCCGCATGAGGGAGGAGTCGGCGCCTGCGACGTTGCCGGCCGCGAGGCGGCTGCCCAGCTCCGTGCGCCTCCCGGCCATGGAGACTCCGATGTCCTTGATCAGGAAGGGGACTCCGGCCAGTGGTGCGCTGCCGGGGGCGGGCTCGTCGTCGGTCGGCCAGGTCTCCACGACGGCGTTGATCCGGGGGTTGACCGCCTGTGCGGCCTCGCGTGCGGCCGCTTCCAGTTCGGCGGGGGTCACCTCGCCCCCGGCCGCCAGCTCCGCGAGTCCGACCGCGTCGAAGTTCACGTACTCGGTAACTCTCACTGCCACTCCCAGCGGGAAGAACGATACCTTTGAGTTCCATGTGATACCGAACGGTATCGTGTGGAACGGACTGGTACCGTAGCAGCGGGTGAGGGGCCCTACAACGGACCGGACGTCACGGAGCAGTCATGGCATCGACCGCCGGCAGGCCGGACAGGGTGGCGAAACTGCCGCCCCGCGAGCGCATCCTCGACGCGGCGGAAGAGCTCTTCCAGAGCGAGGGGATCCAGCGGGTGGGCGTCCAGGCGATCGCCGAGCGGGCCCGGACCACCAAAATGGCCATCTACCGGCACTTCGAGACCAAGGACGCACTCGTCGCGGAGTGGCTGCGGATCGTCGCCGCCGACTACCAGGCCGCCTTCGACCGGGTCGAGGCCGCATACCCCGACCGTCCCGAGGAGCAGATCCTCGGCCTGGCGCGCTTCATCGCCGAGGGGCTGCCGACGCTCTCGCACCGGGGCTGCCCGTTCATCAACTCCCTCGCCGAACTGCCCGACCGCTCCCATCCCGCACGGCAGGTGATCGAGCGGCACAAGGCCCACCAGACCCGCCGACTGGTCGGCATGTGCGCGGGGGCCCGGCTGGCCGACCCCGAGCAGGCCGCGGCCGAGATCACCTTCGTCCTCGAAGGCGCTCAGGTGAGCACGCAGAACGGCAGCATCGATCAGGCGGGGGACCGGCTGATGAGGGCCGTGGCGGGGATCGTGGAACGGCACCGCCAGGGCGCCTCTGAGGGGTGACGGCGGCAGGGGTCGGCAGCCGTGCGGCGGGGTTGCGCGGCGGGAGTTGCGCGGCGGGAGTTGCGCGGCGGGAGTTGCGCGGCGGGAGTTGCGCGGCGCGTCGCCGCGGCTCGCGAGCCGCTCCGCGCCGATGGCCGCCCGAGGCGCCAAGCGCCTCGGGCGGCCGTCAAGTGAAGCGGGCGGTAAGCGTCAGCAGTTGTCGTAGATCAAGGCGCGGACCAGGCGGCAGGTGGTGTCGGAGGGGCAGTGGACGCCGATGGCGAGGGCGGTGGCGCGGATCGTGGCGTTGGTGGCGTGCTCGGGGCGGTAGACGCCGGTGTCGAGCAGGGCTATGGCCAGGCGCATGGCCTTCAGGCGACGGTTGTGGGATTCGTACCGCTCGCGGGGCCAGCCGGCGGGGAGCGGTTTCTTGGGCAGCGGGTGGGCCGGGAGGGGTTTGGTCATGAGTGTGGCAGCGGCCATCCGGCGGACCTCCTGGAGCTTCGGTGAACCCTCACTTACTGGTTCCCATTTTACCGCCGGGCACTGACAAAACCCCCTGGCCAGGGGGGGATTTGACGGGGTGGCACGGCTGGTTTCGAGGGGGTCTTCGGAGGGCGGCCGGACGGCCGGTCAGGAGGTGGCCGCGGTCCGGGCGCGGAGGAGCTTCTTGTCGGGTTTGCCCACGGGGGTGAGGGGGATGGCGTCGAGGACGTGGACGGCGGTGGGGGCGTAGAGGGCGCCCTTGCGGGTGGTGATGAACGCGCGGAGGGCGGTCGCGGAGACCGCGTCGGCGGGGTGGCCGGGGGCGGGGACGACGGCCACGTGCACCTCCTCGGTCTCGTCGGGGGTGCGGACGCCGTAGACGGCGGCGTGGGCGACGGCGGGGTGGGTGTGCAGGAGGTCTTCGAGCTCGGCGGGGTGGACGTGGCCGCCGACGACGATGATCACGTCCTTGAGGCGGTCGACGAGGTAGAGGCGGCCGTCGGCGTCCAGGTAGCCGACGTCGCCGGTGCGCACCCAGCCGTCCTGGAGGAGGACCTGGGCGGTGAGGTCGGGGCGCTTCCAGTAGCCGCTCATCACGCCGGCCGAGTGGACGTGGATCTCGCCGCTCTCCCCCGGCGGCAGGTCGCGGCCCTCGGTGTCGCGGATGGCGACGGTGACACCGGGCGCCGGGCGGCCGACGGTCATCGGGCCGTCGGTGCGGATGTCGGCGTGGTCCGCGGGACCGGCCTCGGTGATCGACATCGCCTCGGACTGGCCGTACAAGCCGTAGAGGATCGGGCCGAGGGCCTCGGCCGCCTGGCGCATCCGGGGCGCGGAGGCGGTGCAGCCCCCGTAGGAGATGCGGGTGAGGGAGCCGAGGTCGGTGGTGGGGAGGGTGGGGTCGTCCAGGAGGCGGTAGAGGAGCGGCGGCAGCAGCCAGAGGTGGGTGATGCGTTCGCGGGCGACGGTGGCCAGGACGGCGGTGGGGTCGAAGTCCTGGTGGAGGACGACGCTGCCGCCGGCCACGAGGGTGGCGTCGGCCACGATGCCCGCCAGGTGGGCCAGTGAGGTGCAGGCCAGGAGGCGGGGCGGGTCGCCGGCGGCCTCGAAGCGGGCGTTGCCGATCATCGCGGCTATCGGGCCGTGCGCCATCCGTACGCCCTTGGGGACACCGGTCGTTCCACCGGTGTGACGGATGCACCAGTCGTCCTCGGGGCGGGCCGCGCCGGTGACGACCGGGGTGGCGGGGAGGGCGGCGCAGTCGGCCAGCAGGTCGGGGCCGAGGGGGGCGGCGCCGGCGGTGAGCGGGCCGAAGGTCATGGTCCGGGGGTGGGGGCCGGTGAGGCCGTCGAGCAGGGCGCGGGCGGTGTCGTGCAGCTCGGGATCGACGAGGAGGACGGCGGTCTCCGCGCTCTCGGCCACCACGGACAGCGTTTCGGCGGCCATCCCGTCGTAGAGGAGCACCACCCGCGCGCCCAGGAGGTTGACGGCGTAGCGGGCGGCGAGCGCTTCGGGGCGGTTGCGGCTGAGGACGGAGACGGTCCGGTCGCGGCCGACGCCGTGCGCGCGGAGGACGGCGGCCATGCGGTGGACGGTGGCGTACAGGGCGCCGGCGGTGACCTCGTGGCCGTCGGCCGCGGTGACGGCGGGGCGGTCGGGGTCGCGGGCGAGGGCGTCGAGGACGAGGTCGACGTAGCTGGTGAAGGGCGGGCTGTCGGGGGAAACGGGCGGGACGGGGGTGGTGGACGGGCGGGTGGCCACGACGGGCTCCTTCGGGAGGGGGGGTGGGGACATCCGGGTCGGTTGCGACGTTAGGCGGGGTTGGTCATGCATTCCATGACCAAATGCGCCATGTGGTCATGCAGTTGGCGCTATCAGGGCAGGTGGCGCCGGGAAACCGCGGGCGGCGGCCGAGCGGACCCGGCGGGTGGGAGGCGCGGCACATCGGCGGGGTCGTCACGGATGAATGGTGCGAGATGGCGCATCTCGTGATGTTTCACCTCTCCGGCAAGCAGGCGCGGGGCGGCCTCGTGCCGCATCGGCTCGCCGCCCGCGAAGGGCGCGTCCGCACTGCCGCGGCCGCCCCGGGCATCGCCGCCGACGAACTGACGCGCCGGGTCCGGCACTTGAGGTTCGCGGGGTTGCCGCGGGAGCGCGACTGGGCGCCGTACGGCAGAATGCCAGGCGTTTTGCGGTGAATCGTCGCAGAATCAGAGGATGTCCGACTGGGTAACCTGCGGTTCACATACGGGCAACGGATGGGAAACGGCCTGTTGCGAGAGTGCTCCAGTACGCCCGCACGCGTACCCGCACCGACCCGTATAAGAGGACCCCCGTGACCATCAAGGCCGAGTACATCTGGATCGACGGCACCCAGCCGACCGCCAAGCTCCGCTCCAAGACCAGGATCCTGACGGACGCGAGCTCGCTGCCGCGCTGGGGCTTCGACGGGTCCAGCACCAACCAGGCCGAAGGTCACTCCTCGGACCTCGTGCTCGACCCGGTGTTCAGCTGCCCGGACCCGATCCGCGGCGGCGACCACCTGCTGGTGCTGTGCGAGGTCCTCAACACCGACCTCACCCCGCACTCCTCCAACACCCGGGCCCTGCTGCGCCCGGTGGCGGAGCGCTTCGCCGAGCAGGAGCCGATCTTCGGCATCGAGCAGGAGTACACCTTCCTCAAGGGCGACCGTCCGCTGGGCTTCCCCGAGGGCGGTGGCTTCCCCGCTCCGCAGGGCGGCTACTACTGCGGGGTCGGCGCCGGTGAGATCTTCGGCCGGGAGATCGTCGAGGAGCACCTCGACCGCTGCCTGGCGGCCGGCCTCGGCCTGTCCGGCATCAACGCCGAGGTGATGCCCGGCCAGTGGGAGTTCCAGGTCGGCGCGCTGGCGCCGCTGGTCGTCTCCGACCACATGTGGGTGGCGCGCTGGCTGCTGCACCGCACGGCGGAGGAGTACGGCGTCACCGCCTCCCTGGACGCCAAGCCGGCCCAGGGCGACTGGAACGGCGCGGGCGCGCACACCAACTTCTCCACCCGCGCGATGCGCGAGGGCTACGACGCGATCATCAGCGCCTGTGAGGCGCTGGGCGAGGGCGACAAGCCGCTGGAGCACGTCCGCCAGTACGGCACCGGCATCGAGGAGCGGCTGACCGGCGCCCACGAGACCGCGCCCTGGCACGAGTACTCCTACGGGGCCTCCGACCGCGGCGCCTCGGTGCGCATCCCGTGGCAGGTCGAGGTCGAGAAGAAGGGCTACATCGAGGACCGGCGGCCCAACGCCAACGTGGACCCCTACGTGGTGACGCGGCTGATCGTGGACACCTGCTGCACGGAGCTGGAGCGGCGCGCGCAGGTGTGACCCACAGCCCGCCGGAGTGCGGGCCGAACGGGGCCGGACCGGCGGGTCCGGCCCCTTCCGCATGTCCGGACGGCACCGGCGGTGGCCGCGGACCGCACGATCGGCGCCGGTTGTCGGTGCCGGATGGCACGCTGGACCCATGCTTGCGATCACCGTTGCGACCGAGTCCGGACCGGCCCCGACCCGCCCGTCCGCGGACGAACTCGCCACGCTGCTGCGGCGGATCGGCGCCGACGGCGACCACTTCGCCGTCGCCGAGCGGATCCCGGGCGCGGACCAGGTCTTCCTGCAGACCTGGCGGGAGGGCGACGGACCGTTCGCCGAGCGGCTGCCGTCCGGGGCGTGAGGCGACGACGAGGAGGGGGCACGGGGATGTACGGGACCACAGGGGGACGCGGGGTGCAAAGCGGGCCGCGGCGCGGACTGCCGCCCTGGGTGACGCCGTTGTACGTGGGGGCGCTGCACCTCGGGGCGTGTGCCACCGCCCGGCTGCCGGGGCCGCGCCGTACGGAGCTGCTCCGGGCGCACTCCACCAACGAGGCCAATCTGCGCGCCGGCCGGTGGGGCACGCTGGCCACCAGCGCGGCCTTCGTGGAGGAGCCGCTGCCGGTGGCGTACGGGGCCGCGCTGCTGGCGACGCTCGGGACGGCCGAGGCGCGGTGGGGCGCCGGGCGCGCGGCGGCGGTGTTCGCGGCCGGGCACGTCGGCGCCAGCCTGCTGGTGTACGCCGGTCTGCGGGTGCGCCCGGGGGCCCGGCGGGCCGCCACCGCGGAGCGGACACCCAAGACGCCCGGCGGCACCGCGCACGCCATCGACGTCGGGGCGAGCTACGGCTTCTACGCCACCCTCGGCGCGCTGGCCGGGTCGCTGCGGCACCGGGGCGCGCGGGCGGCGGTGACCGGCGGGCTGCTGGCGCTGGGCGCGGTGCCGGTGGTCCGCCGCGGCCGGACGTTCACCGATGCCGGGCATCTGACGGCGCTGGCGCTCGGGGTGGCCATGGGGGCCGCCGGGATACCGGTCCGAGGGCGAATTCCGGCCACCGGACGGCAGGCCGCCGGACCGGCCCCGTCCACAACTCCGGTACCGGCAGCGGCAGTCGGAGGCGGCCCGTCACCGGCGCGGCGGACCGGGGGACCGGCGCACGGCGGGATCGCGTCGCCACGGGGGGCAGTGTGAAAGACAGATCTATGGCTGTCTGGTTCAATAGGGCCATGGCCAGCCTTACTGACACCGCGACGGGTCGCAGCGACCTTGAGCCGTTCTGGCCGTCCCGGCAGGCGCACGCCTTCGACCGTCTGTGTTGCCGCGCGCACTGAGCGCGGGCCCGCACCTCCTTCTCCGACACCGCTGACCGGTGTCCCCAGCCCTGCCCGCGCGCACGACGTCCCCCGACGATCCCCTGCGCGAAAGAGCTGACGTTCGATGACCAATCTCCGTACTGTGCCCGCCGGTTCCGCCACCGCCGCCGTTCCGCATCCGCTCCACCGCCACCGACTGCGCGCCGTCACACCCGACGAAGCCCGGTCCGCACCCGCCACCGCCCCGGGCGGCGGCGCTCCGCGCCACAGCGCCCAGCAGGTCGCCGAGTTGCTCCACTCCGGCGCGACCTGGCTCCCGGCGCCGCAGCACAGCCTGCCCGCTCTGCCCGGGCAGCCGCCGATGGTCGGCTACCTCGTCCTGGTGCCGGCCGAGCAGGCCCCCGCCGCGCCGCAGCCGCCCGCCGGGCCCGCCCCGGAGGCGCGGACCGGCGACCAGATCGTCCGGATCGACCCCGAGCAGCGCACCGTGCACGTCCACGGGCGGCAACTGGACCTGACGTACCTCGAATTCGAGCTGCTGGCCCATCTGGTCGCGCATCCGCACCGGGTGCATACCCGCGACCAGTTGGTGACCACGGTGTGGGGGTACGGGCACGTCGGCGACGGCCGAACGGTCGACGTCCACGTCGCCCGGCTGCGCCGGAAGCTGGGCGCCGAGCACCGCGGATCGATCGTCACCGTCCGCCGGGTCGGCTACAAGTACGTGCCGAGCGCCTGACCGGTCCGGCCGGGCACCCGGCCGCCGTCGAACGCCACCCGCCCGCCGCCGAGCACCACCCGCTCGGCGGCGGCCGCCAGGGCTCGGCGGTCCAGGCCGCGGCCGGCCGTCGGCAGCGCCGGATGGACGGTGACCCGTACGGCCAGCCCGCGGGCGCCGAGTACCCGGCGCAGCGACGCGGCGAAGGTGTCGGCGCCGCAGAAGGCGGCCACCGTGGTGGGGCGGCCCTGCTGCGCGTAGTCGACGGTGACCGGGCGGACGGGGGCGCCCGCGTCCAGTGCGGCCTGGAAGGTGGCCCGGCGGAAGCCGCCCTGGTCGGCGGTGCACCAGGTGGTGGCCTGGGGGAAGACCGCCACCGAGCGGCCGGCGAGCAGGAGCGCGGACAGCTCCCGTACGGTGCGCGGGAGTTGGCGGGGGCTGGTGCGGTCGATGAAGTGCGTACCGGCGCGCCGGGCCAGGCCGCCGACCAGCGGCCAGTGGCCGACCTCGCGCTTGGCGACCAGGACGGCGGGTTCGACGGCGAGCAGCGCGACGATGTCCAGCCACGAGACGTGGTTGAGGGCGATCAGGGTGCCCGGGGCGCGGGCCGCGGCAGGGGCGCGTCCCCCCGGCCCGGGCACCGACAGCGGGCCCGCCGCGCCCGCCCCGCGGACCTCCAGCCCGACCGCCAGCGCCGCCAGCAGCCCCCGGGCGTGCGCGCCGAGCCGTACCGGGTCCGCCAGGTGCGGGCCGGCCGCCAGGGCGCGGCCCACCGCGCCGGTGAACGCGGCGGCGCGGCGGGCCGCTTCGGGGAGCGGGACGGGCGGGGCGGAGTGCGCGGCGCACTGCGGGGTGCAGACCGCGGGGACGTCGAAGGGGCCGTTCACCGCTCCCCCAGGAAGAAGCGGCGGTAGCGGTCGCCGAGCCGCTCGATGTCCAGGACGGTGAAGAAGTCGGCGACGCCGAAGTCCGGGTCGTGGGCGGGCGCGCCGCAGATCCAGGCGCCGATGCGGAGGTAGCCGCGGAGCAGCGGGGGCAGTTGGGCGAGGGCGGGGCGCTCGGGCAGCGGGGCGGTGGGGTGCCAGGGGCGGCGCGGGGCGACCAGGAACGCGGGCGGCGCGGCGTAGCGGGTGCGGGCCAGCTCCCAGGCGTGGGCGGCGGCGGTGCCGCCGTCGGCGAGCGGTACGGAGGCGCAACCGGCGAGGTAGCGGTGGCCGGAGAGCAGGGTGTAGCGGGCCAGGGCCGCCCACATCTGGTTGATGACGGCGCCGTTGCGGTGGTCGGGGTGGACGCAGGAGCGGCCGGCCTCGATCAGCGCGGGGCGCACCGCGTCGAGGGCGGTGAGGTCGAACTCGCCGTCGGAGTAGAGGTGTCGGCTGCGGCCCGGGGGCAGCAGCCGGTAGGTGCCGACGACGGCGCCGGTGGCGGTGTGGGTGACGACGAGGTGGTCGGCGAGGGCGTCGACCGGGTCGATGTCGTGGCCGGGGAGCGGGCTGTCGAGGGTGGCGCCCAGCTCGTCGCCGAAGACCTGGTGGCGCAGCCGCTGGGCGGCCCTGACCAGGGCGGGGGTGTCGGCGATCAGTGCGGTGTATTCGGGGGCTGCGGCCGGGGCGGAATCGGCGGGGGTGTCCGGGGTGCCCGCTGCGCGCGTCGTGGTGGGTGCCGTGCTCATCAGAGCCTCCGTAGGTGGTGCTGGGTACACCCCCTATGGGGTGTGCAACCCGATGACCTGGCGTTCTCCTACGCGGCAGACTGTCCCCGCGCCCGAGGTCCGGTCGCGTGAAGCCCAGGGAGCGTACGGATGAGGGTCCGCAGAACACTGGTCGCCGCGGCGCGGGGGCTGGTGCTGGCGGTGGCGGTGGAGGCGGGATCGGTCGTCCTGCTGGTGCTGGTCCTGCTGTCGCTGGCGTTCATGGTCGTCGGCGTGGGGATCCTGACCACGCCGCTGGTGCTGTCCTGGGCCCGCGGCTACGCCGATCTGCGGCGGGTGTGGGCGTACGAGCAGACCGGGGTGCGGATCCCGGCCGGATACCGCCCGTTCCCTCCGAGGCTGCGACGCGGGCCGGCGGGCCGGTGGCAGCGCTGCGCGGTGCTGCTCCGGGACCCGGCGACCTGGCGTGAACTGCTGTGGCTGCCGGTCGATCTGACGGCCGGTCTGGCGCTGGCGCTGCTGCCGTCGACGCTGCTGGTCTACGGCGCCGGGTTCGTGCTGCTGCCGGTGGCGCAGGGGCTGACCGGAGTGGGCGGCGAGCTGCTCGGGTTCGGGACGCTGACGAGCGACCACCCGGTGCTGTCGGTGGTCGCGCCGCCGCTCGGCGCGGGGCTGCTGGTGCTGGCGTGGTACGCCAACCCGGCGCTGCTGCGGGCGCACTTCCAGTTGGCGGCGGCGTTCCTGACCCCGCCGAAGGCGGAGCTGGCGGCCCGGGTGGCGCGGCTGACCGAGACCCGGCACGACGCGGTGGACACCTCCGCGGCCGAACTGCGCCGGATCGAACGCGATCTGCACGACGGGGCGCAGGCCCGCCTGGTGGCGATGGGGATGAGCCTGGGCGCGATCGAGGCGCTGATCGAGAAGGATCCGGCGCGCGCCAAGGAGATGGTGGGCCGGGCCCGGGAGTCGTCCGCGGAGGCCCTCACCGAACTCCGCGACCTGGTACGCGGGATCCACCCGCCGGTGCTGGCCGAGCGCGGCCTGGGGGACGCGGTACGGGCACTGGCCCTGCGGACGGAGCTCCCGGTGGAGGTGACGGTGGAGCTGCCGCGGCGGCTGGCGGCGCCGGTGGAGTCGGCGGCGTACTTCGCGGTCGCCGAGCTGCTGACGAACGCCGCCAAGCACTCCGGGGCCGACCGGGTCGAGGTGGACGTCCGGCACGTCGACGGGCGGCTGCTGGTCACGGTGTGCGACAACGGGCGGGGCGGCGCCGGGGTGCGTCCCGCGGCGGCCGGTGGCGGCACGGAAGGGTCCGGGCTGCGGGGTGTGGAGCGCCGGCTCGGTACATTCGACGGCGTCCTCGCCGTCAGCTCTCCCGCGGGCGGCCCGACGCTGGTGACGATGGAGATCCCGTGCGCGTAGTGATCGCCGAAGACCTCTTCCTGCTGCGGGACGGGCTGGTCCGGATGCTGGAGGCGTTCGGCTTCGAGATCGTGGCGGCGGTGGCGTCGGGGCCCGAGCTGAGCCGGGCGCTGGCCGAACTGGCGCCGGATGTCGCGGTGGTGGACGTCCGGCTGCCGCCGTCGTTCACCGACGAGGGGCTGCAGTGCGCGCTGGAAGCCCGCAAGGCCCGACCGGGGCTGCCGGTGCTGGTGCTGTCGCAGCACGTGGAGCAGTTGTACGCCCGGGAGCTGCTGGCGGACGGCAGCGGCGGGGTGGGCTATCTGCTCAAGGACCGGGTCTTCGACGCGGAGCAGTTCGTCGACGCGGTGCGCCGGGTGGCGTCCGGGGGGACCGCGATGGATCCCCAGGTCATCGCGCAGCTGCTGTCGCGGCGCGCCCGGGACCGGCCGATGGCGAAGCTGACGCCGCGCGAGGTGGAGGTGATGGAGCTGGTGGCGCAGGGCCGGTCCAACGCGGCGATCGCGACCCGGCTGGTGATCACGGAACGGGCGGTCGCCAAGCACACCTCCAACATCTTCGGCAAGCTGGCGCTGCCGCCGTCGGACGACGACAACCGCCGGGTGCTGGCCGTACTGGCCTATCTGGATCGCGGCTGACCGGGGGCGGGGGCGTCTCGCTCGGGGATCCGATACGCGCCGCCGGGCGGACGCCGCGTGCGGTCGCCGCCGGTGTGGCGAGTTTCGGCCAATCGGCGCGGTGAACCGGCGGGCGCACCTCCCCCCGTAATGGCCGTCGCGCGTCGCCAACTCCGTTGCCGGGCACCGCGGACCGCCGGGTTCCGCCGCTGGAAGGTCGTGGGAGCGCCGCGTACGCTGACCGGCACCGCACGCGAGCAAGGGGAGCAGACATGGGCACCGCAGCCGACAAGGAATGGCTCTACGGCCTCGACATCTCCGACGCCACCTGGCAGCGCCCGCCCGGTGACCCCGACGCGGAGGCGGTGGAGATCGCCTTCCTGGAGCGCGGCGCGGTGGCGATGCGCAACTCCACCGATCCCGACGTCGTCCTGCGCTACACCGAGGCGGAGTGGCGGGCGTTCGTCCTGGGCGCCCGGGACGGGGAGTTCGACCTGGACCGCCACCAGTCGGCCTGAGCCCGCCGCGGGGCCCGCGGGGTGCGGTCACCCGTCCGGGTCGACCGGCCACCCGGTGACCATCACAGGATTCACTCGTTCCACGGAATGTGGAGCAGCAGCAGGCGGCAACCCCGCGCCCGGACCGCACCTCCCCCGTCGGGCACGCCGACGGGGGTGAGCCCATCGATGTCGAGCAGGCCGAGGCGGCCCTGGTCGAGCACTACCCCCGGCTGGCCCGGCTGGCCTATCTGGTGCTGCCGCCGGGCCCCAGCCGCGGCCGGCGGGTGCTGGCCGCCCACGCCGTGGTGCAGCGGGCCCTGCCCCGGCGGGCCGGCCCCGGGGCCGTACTGCCCGCGCAGCGCGGTGGGGATCCGGCCGTCGACCCCGGTTACGCCCTGATGCGGCTGCGGGTGCTGCGAGCGGCACTGACCGCCGGGCGGCGCCGCTGGCAGCCGCCGGCACCACTCCCCCAGGTCTGGGGCCTGCGGTTGTTCCCGCGCTCCGGCGGTGCCGACGAACTCGCCCTGGACCAGGCCCTGTCGTCGCTGTCCGGCCCGGCGCGGGCGGCGTTCGTTCTGCGCGACCTGGAGCGGCTGTCGCTCCAGGAGACCCGGCGGGTGCTGGAGGCCGCGGGGGTCGCCGACGGCCAGCAGGCACTGGCCGAGGCGGACCGGGCGACGCTGCCGGCCGGGAGCCGGGACCGGGCGCTGCTGGAGTCGGTGGAGTTCGACCCGTGCGCCCTCCAGGCCCGCCCGACGGACCTGATCCGGCGCCGCCAGCACGGCCGGGCGGCGCTGGCGGCCGGCGCTGCGGTACTGGTGTGCGGGGCGCTGCTGGGCCTGCCGGGCGAGGGGTGGGGACCGGACGGCGCCGCGGCCCCGCCGTACGCCCGCAACGCCGCGGCCGAGGCGGCCCTGGACCCGGGCCGGCTGACGGTGTCCTCGGCGACCGCCTGGAAGACCGCGGCCCGGCCGGACTTCTCGGCCTGGCCGGCCCGCGGCGACCGGACCGGTGACAGGGCGCTGCTCCGACGGGCGTTGGCGGTGTGGGCCCGACCCGGCGCCCGGGTGCCGGCCACCGCGACGCCCGGCACGCCGACCGGCCCCGCGGCCGGGCCGCCCCAACTCCTCTTCGCGGGCGTGGTGGACCACGCCGTGGTGGCGCTCTTCCACGACGGGCTGCGAGTGGTGCGGTACGCCGAGCCCACCGACGGCCGGGGGCGGGCCGACGGCTCGGGGGCGACCCTGGACTTCGCCCGGACGGACGGCGCGGCCGCGGACGAGGCGAGCGTCCTGGTGGTGGGCCGCACGGAGGGCAACATCCGCTATCTGACCGCGCCTTGGGTGACGTCGGTACGGCTGGTGGACCTGCTGAAGCCGGACACGGCGGGCCAGCCGGTCACCGTCGGTTCCGGCGGCCTGACCGCGCCCGTTCCCATGCCGCGCGCCGAGGAGAACTGCACCGGCTGGCCCGCCCTCCGGGTCGGCGGCCGCCTGGACGGGCAGCCCGGCGGGGTGCCGGGCGGGCGGTCCGACGGCGAGCTGCTGACCGACCTCGGAGAGCTGTCCCCCGCCCGGCTCACCTACGGGCCGCCGGATGCGCCGGGCGCGGTGTCCGGGCCGGAGGGCCGGACGGCCTGGGCGCGGACCGCCTGCCAGTTGCCCGCGGTCCGTTCGCAGGGCGTGCGGACGGTGAACACCTGGCGGTTCGCCCAGCAACCGCTCCCCGGGGGCGGGGGCGTCGCGGCCTGGCTGTGCACCCGGGCGGAGACCTGGCGCGGGGCGGGCAGCCGGACGATGGCGCAGTTCCAGGCACCGCCGCCGAGCGAGCAGCCGTACGCGACGGGTGCGGTGACCGCCCGCGTGGACGGCGGTACCGCCTGCGGCCCGCGGGCGCCCCGGGTGCTGTCGGGCGTGCTGTGGAAGAGCGCCGGCGGCCAGTGGTGGCTGCTGGCGGCGGGCAGCGAACAGGTCACGTCGATCACCGCGAGCGGCGGGGTGCAGGGGCGGACGCCCGGCCGGCTGCTGACGGTCCCCGCGACGGCGGGCGCCCATGCCGACCTGAAGGGCGAACTGACCGGCGGCAAGAAGCTGCGCGCGCTGCGCTGAGCCCGGGGGCGGGACCGGGTTCTTCGTTGCGGTGGTTCTTGCTCCCGCCCTTGCCCGCGCCGGTTTCCTCGTCTTTCGGTGTCCGGGGGGGTACCGGCATTTTCGGTGTCCGGGGGGTACCGGCATTCCTTACTCGCCAGTACATTGACGCCATGTCTAATACGGCCTCGTTGCGGCCCCAGCCGGTCGCGTCCGAGCACACCCCGCTGAAGGCCCGCAACGTGGCCTTCGACTGGGCGGACACCCCTCTGCACTGGATCCCCGGCGATCCGTCCAGCACCCACACGATCAACGTCCTGCACCTGCTGCTGCCGGCCGGCGAACGCTGGTTCGTGCACGTCTACAAGCAGGCGCTGCCCTATATCCGCGACCCCGAACTGCGCGCGGACGTCATCGGGTTCATCGGGCAGGAGGCCATGCACTCGCAGGCGCACGACGACGTCCTGCCGCACCTCAAGGAGCAGGGCCTGGACCCGACCCCGTACACCGCGCAGGTCGACTGGCTCTTCGAGAAGCTGCTGGGCGACCGGACGCTGCCGCCGGGGCGGGCCCGGGAGTGGTGGCTGCGGGAGCGGGTGGCGATGATCGCCGCCATCGAGCACTACACGGCCTTCTTGGGCGACTGGGTGCTCAACGCCCAGGAGCTCGACGCCAAGGGAGCCGATCCGACCATGCTCGACCTGCTGCGCTGGCACGGCGCGGAGGAGGTCGAGCACCGCTCGGTGGCGTTCGACCTCTTCATGCACCTGGACGGCGGGTACCGGCGGCGGGTGCGCACCTGGGCAACGGCCTTCTCCGCGCTGGTGTTCCTGTGGCAGCGCGGCACCCGGTTCTTCATGGAGAACGACCCGACGCTCGTGGGCGGGAAGGCCGCCGTGAAGGACTTCGTCCGGGGTGGACGGCAGGGTGTCCTGCCCACCACCGGGGCGATAGCGCGCTCCATCCCCCAGTACCTGAGCCGCGCCTACCACCCGTCGCAGCACGGCAGCACCGAGCAGGCCCTCGCCTACCTCGACCGTTCACCCGCCGCGACCGCCGCCGCCACCTCCGGAGGAGCCTGAGATGTCCGCGCCTGCCCGTGTCCCCCAGCCCCCCGGCCGTGGCCCGTCCCTCACGGGCGTGCCGCGGCTCCGTACCGTGCTGGCGGTCGCCGGGACCGCCCTGGTGGTCCGGCGGGCGCTGCGGCGACGGATCCGGCGGTCGCCGCTGTGGCCGCTGCCCACGCTGGAGCAGCCGATATCCGGAAGGGGCCGGGTGGCGGCCCGGGCAACGGCCTGGGCGGCCAGCCGTGAACGCGACCTGACGCAACCGGCGCCGGGCCCGGAGCAGGGGCGCCCGGCCCCGTTGCGGCTGCGGGTGGCCGAGCGGACGGAGGTCGCCGAAGGGGTGGTGGCCCTCCGCCTGGAGGGCGAGCGGCTCCCCGACTGGGAACCAGGCGCGCACCTCGATCTCGTACTGCCCTCGGGCACCGTGCGGCAGTACTCGCTGTGCGGCGAACCGGCCGACGCCCTACGGGCGGACGGCGGGTCGTACACCCTCGCGGTCCGGTTGATCGAGGACGGCCGGGGCGGTTCGCGGGAGGTGCACGAGGCGCTGGGCGTGGGCATGACCGTCGAGGTGCGCGGTCCCCGTAACCGCTTCCCCCTGGAGGACTGCCACGCGTACCTCTTCATCGCGGGGGGCATCGGCATCACCCCGATCCTCCCGATGGTGCGGCAGGCCGAGGCGGAGGGGGTGCCGTGGCGGCTGCTGTACGCGGGGCGTTCGCGCGCTTCGATGCCGTTCCTGGAGGAGGTCGAGAAGCTGGCCGGGGGCGAGGGCGGAGGCGGCGTCCGGCGCGGCGGCGGTACGCCTGGAGTTGGGGCGGGACGGCTGACCGTGGTCGCGGAGGACGAGGACGGGCGGCCCGATCTGGCCGCGGCGCTCGCCGACGCGCCCCCGCACGCCGCCGTGTACTGCTGCGGTCCCGAGCCCCTGATGAACGCCGTGGCCGACCTGCTGCCCGACGGGCCGGAGGGTCTGGCCCTGTACACCGAGCGGTTCGCACCGGCGGGGGGCGCGACGGGGGCGGGGGAGGTCCACGAGTCGGGGGAGCTGCACGAGTCGGGGAAGGTGCCGGCCGAGGACGTGGCGTTCGAGGTGGAACTGCGCCGGACCGGCCGTACGGTGACGGTCCCGGCCGGCACCAGCGTGCTGCGCGCCCTCCGCGAACAGGCCCTGCCCGACCTCGCGTACTCCTGCGAGGAGGGCTTCTGCGGCACCTGCCAGCAGCGGGTCCTGGCCGGTGAGGTGGAACACCGCGACGAACTCCTGACGGACGCCGAACGCGAGGACTCGCTGCTGATCTGCGTGTCCCGGGCGAAGCGGGGGACGGGGCTGGTGCTGGACCTTTGAGTCCGGGGCGGATGGCGAGGGGGTGGCGTTCGCCCCTGGGTTTTTCCCCGCCGCCCACCCCCCTTCGGGGGGTGGGCGGGTGAGGAGGCGAGGTACGAGGCGAAGCGGAACGCGGGGCGGGAGCCCGGGCAGGAAGCGGAGCAGGACGGGAGGTTTGGGCGGTGGTGCCGCCGTGCGGCCGGTCGTTAGGGTGGACGCATGACCACCGGGGCACGCCGCAGGATGGGGGTCGAGGAGCGACGGGAGCAGTTGATCGCCGTTGCGCTCGATCTCTTCAGCCACCGCTCCCCCGAAGACGTCTCCATCGACGAGATCGCCGAGGCGGCCGGCATATCGCGGCCGCTGGTCTACCACTACTTCCCGGGCAAGCAGCAGCTCTACGAGGCGGCGCTGCGGCGCGCCGCGGACGAGCTGACGGCCCGGTTCGTCGAGCCGCACGAAGGACCGCTCGGCGCCCGGCTGTTGCGCGTCATGCAGCGGTACTTCGACTTCGTGGACGAGCACGGGCCGGGATTCTCGGCGCTGATGCGCGGCGGACCGGCGATCGGCTCGACCCGTACCAGCGCGCTGATCGACGGCGTGCGGCAGGCCGCGTTCACGCAGATCATCGCCCATCTGGATGTCCAGGACCCCTCGCCGCGGCTGGAGTTGGTGGTCCGTTCCTGGGTCTCGCTCGCCGAGACCACGGCGCTGCTGTGGCTGGACGGACGGCGGGTACCCCGCGCCGAGCTGGAACGACAGCTGGTGCACGACTTCGCGGCCCTGGCGGCGGTCAGCGCCGCGTACGACGAGCGGATGGCGCAGGTGGTGCGCCGGATGCTGGCCGACGAGCCCGCGGACGGGATGTTCGCGGATCTGGTGGGGCGGTTGCTGGAGCTCCCGCAGCCGGTGTGACGCCGGGCGGCCGACCGGGCCGGGCCCGGGCTGCGGCACAATCCCAGGCATGGACGAGATCACGTACCGGCTGGCCGAGGCGGGGGACGACCCGGCCGTTCTGGTCGGCCTCTATGACGCGGCGGCCCGTTGGATGGTGGAGCACGGCATAGACCAGTGGAAGCCCGGTGGCAAGGACGAGGAGCACTTCCGGCGGCGGATCGCGCAGGGCGAGGTCTGGCTGGCGGAGGCCGTCGGCCGGGTCGTCGGCGGCTTCGAGCTGTGGTGGGACGACGAGCCGGCGTGGGGTCCGCAGCCGCCGGTGGCGGGATATGTGCACCGGCTGATGGTGGACCGCTCGTGCGCACCGGCGGGGACCGGGCGGGCGATGCTGGCCCGGGCCGAGCGGCGGATCGCGGAGTCGGGGCGGGCCTGGTCGCGGCTGGACTGCATGACGAGCAATCCGCGGCTGCGGCCGTACTACGAGGGCGCGGGCTATGCGGTCGTGGGCGAGCAGTCGTCCAAGGACGGGGGCGGGGGGAGCCGGTACGCGGTGACCCTGTTCGAGAAGCGGGTGGAGTAGCGACCGCTCCCGCCCCCATCGGCTCCCCCTCCGCGTCAGCCCTGGCGGAAGACCGCGACGGTGCGGGGCGGGACGGTGAAGGTGCCGGCGGCGCGGTCGTAGGTCGCAGTGGCCGTGGTGCGGTCGGCGCCGTGGGCCTACAGGGGGTGGAGGGCGTAGGGCCGTCCGGCGAGGGCCGGGACGGTCTGGGCCTGTCGTCGGGGCGTGGCGTTGAAGACGACGACGAGGTCGACCAGGCGCATGGTGAGGACGCCGGGGGTCAGGCGTTGGGGCCGGTGAACAGGCCCAGGGCGAAGCCCTGGACACGCGGATCCGCGTCGAACGGGCCGCCGCCGCGGACCGCGTCCCGCGAGCAATCGGTGAAGGTGGCGATGCCGGTGCCGACCATGCTCGCCTGCGCAGCCTTGCTGCAAGACCTTTCGCAAGAGATTGCAAGGGTGTTACGTTCCCAGGCGAGTCGGTCCGGCCGGCCGGAGGGCCACCGTGCGGTGGTCCCTACGCGCCCGGCCGGCCGGACCGGCCGCCAAGTGGAGCTCCCCACAGGCCGATCGACACGGCGTCAGCCGCGGACCGGCCCCGTGGAACCGCGCACCACCAGCTCGGGCTGGAAGACGAACTCGGTGCGCTGGACGGGGTTCCCCTGGATCTCCTCGATCAGCGCGCCCACCGCTGCGGTCGCCATCGCCTGCACCGGCTGCCGCACCGTGGTCAGCGGCGGGGCGGTGAAGGCGATCAGCGGCGAGTCGTCGAAGCCGACGACGGAGAGCCGGCCGGGGACGTCGACCCCCCGCTGCCGGGCCGCGCGCACCACCCCCAGCGCCATCAGGTCGCTGCCGCAGACGATGCCCGTACAGCCGTCGTCGAGCAGCGCGGCGGCCGCGGCGTGGCCGCCCTCGACGCTGAACAGGGTGTGCTGGACGCGCCGTTCGGCCTGCCCCCTCGACAGGCCGAACGACTCCTTGAGGGCCGCCGTGAAGCCCTCCGCCTTGCGCCGGGACGGCACGTAGCGGGCGGGTCCGACGGCCAGTCCGATGTGCTCGTGGCCCAGTTCGGCGAGGTGCCGCACGGCCATCCGGGCCGCGGCGCGGTCGTCGGGCGAGACGCAGGGCGCGTCGACCCGGTCGTTGTAGCCGTTGATCAGGACGTAGGGCACGCCCCGGGAGGTGAGGCGGGTGTAGCGGGAGGGGTCGGCGGCGGTGTCGGCGTGCAGGCCGGACAGGAAGACGATGCCGGTGACGCCGCGCTCCTCCAACTGCTCGACGAGTTCGTCCTCGGTGGCGCCGCCCGGCATCTGGGTGCACAGGACCGGCGTGTAGCCGTGGCCGGCCAGGGACTGCTCGATGATCTGGGCGAAGGCCGGGAAGATCGGATTGGTCAGCTCCGGGATGACCAGGCCGACCAGGCCCGCGCTCCGCCGTCGCAGCCGGACCGGGCGCTCGTAGCCGAGGAGGTCGAGCGCGGCGAGCACCCGCTGGCGGGTACCAGCCGCCACGCCCGCCCGGCCGTTGAGGACGCGGCTGGCGGTCGCCTCGCTGACCTGCGCCTGGGCGGCGATGTCGGAGAGGCGCGGGGTGGGCCGGGATGCCTGCCGGGTCACTCCGCCCACCAGATCGCGGTGTCGGCCGGGATTTCACAAACTTCGGAAACTTCGCGATTTTCGGGAACAGTCTCGTCGCGCGGGGCGTTGGACGATTGACGGGCGGCGGAGAGGGACGGAGAGACCGCAGGGGAGGAGGACGCGACGAACGGGACGCGGGAGGAGAGGAGTTGACGCACCGGCGGCAGGGCCAGTCGCACGGTCTCCGCCGTGGTGTTCACCGTGCAGAGCAGACCGCCGGGCCGCCGGAAGACCAGCACGCCGTCGGGGGCGGCCAGCCACTCGACCGCGTCCCCCGCACCGAGGCCGGGGTGCGCGCGGCGTATCGCCAGGGCGCCGCGGTACAGCTCCAGGGTGGAGGCCGGGTCGCCGGTCTGGGCCTCGACGGTGAGCGCGGCCCAGTCGTCGGGCTGGGGCAGCCAGGTGTCGCCGGCGCCGAAGCCGTACGGGGGTTCCGTGCCGCTCCAGGGAAGCGGTACGCGGCAGCCGTCGCGGAGACCTTCCTGGCCGCTGGCGCGGAAGAAGGACGGGTCCTGGCGGACCTCGTCGGGGAGGTCGGTGACCTCGGGGAGGCCCAGCTCCTCGCCCTGGTAGAGGTAGGCCGAGCCGGGCAGCGCCAGCATCAGCAGGGTGGCGGCGCGGGCGCGGTCCAGGCCGCCGCCGAGGCGGGTGCGGTGGCGTACGAGGTCGTGGTTGGAGAGGACCCAGGTGGCCGGTGCGCCGACGGCGCCCAGGGCGGTGAGGGAGGTGTCGATGGCGGTGCGGAGCTCGTCGGCGTCCCACCGGGTGTTCAGGTAGTGGAAGTTGAAGCCCTGGTGGAGTTCGTCGGGGCGGACGTAGCGGGCGAGCCGCTCGATGGTGGGGGCCCAGGCTTCGGCGACGCCGATCCGCTCCCCCGGGTACTCGTCGAGGATCGTCCGCCAGGAGCGGTAGATGGCGTGCACGCCGTCCTGGTCGAAGAAGGGGAGGACCTGTGAGCCGATCAGGCGGGCCTGTTCGCCGTGGCCGATGTCGGGGAGGCCGGGGGCCTTGACCATGCCGTGGGCGACGTCGACGCGGAAGCCGTCGATGCCCAGGTCGAGCCAGAAGCGGAGGATCGAGCGGAACTCGTCCTGGACGGCGGGGTGGTCCCAGTTGAAGTCGGGCTGTTCGGGGGCGAAGAGGTGGAGGTACCACTCGCCGTCGGGGAGGCGGGTCCAGGCGGGGCCGCCGAAGACGGACTCCCAGTCGTTGGGCGGGAGTTCGCCATTGTCGCCCCGGCCCTTGCGGAAGTGGAAGCGGTCGCGCAGGACCGATCCGGGCCCCTCGGCCACCGCGCGGCGGAACCACGCGTGCTGGTCGGAGCAGTGGTTGGGGACGATGTCGATGATGACGCGCAGACCCTGGTGGTGGGCCTCGCGGATCACCGCCTCGGCGTCCGCGAGGGTGCCGAAGAGGGGGTCGGTGGCGCGGTAGTCGGCGACGTCGTAGCCGGCGTCGGCCTGCGGGGAGGCGTAGAAGGGGCTCAGCCAGACGGCGTCCACGCCCAGGTCGCGCAGGTGGCCGAGTCGGCCGCGGATGCCCGGCAGGTCGCCCATGCCGTCGCCGTTTCCGTCGGCGAAGCTGCGGGGGTAGATCTGGTAGATCACGGCGTCGCGCCACCATTCGGTGGCCGAAGTGCCCTTTCCGGCAGGGGTGTTGCCCGGGTGGGAGTGCCCGGGAGGGGCGGCGTCGGGCGTGGGGCTGTGCTGTCGGGTCATGTCATCCCTTGGTGGTGCCGGCGGTCAGTCCGGAGACGAGGTGGCGCTGGGCGAAGGCGAAGACGAGCGCGGCCGGTACGGCGATGATCACGGCGGCGGCGGTCATCGAACCCCAGTCGTTGGTGTACTGGTTGACGAAGGTCTGCAGCCCGCCGGCGAGGGTGAGGTTCTCCTCGCCGGTCATGAAGGCGGAGGCGTAGGCGACCTCGGCCCAGGCCGTGACGAAGGTGTAGAAGCCGGTGACGGCGAGGCCGGGGCGGGCGAGCGGGAGGACCAGCCGCCAGAAGGTGCCGAAGGGGTTGAGGCCGTCGACCCGGCCCGCTTCGTCGATCTCCACCGGGATGGTGTCGAAGAAGCCCTTCATCATCCAGGCGCAGAACGGGACGGCGATGGTGAGGTAGGTGAGGACCAGACCGAGGGGCTGGTTGAGCAGCCCGAGGGAGGCGAGCAGGTTGTAGAGCGGGACGATCAGCACCGCGACCGGGAACATCTGGGTGATCAGCAGCAGCCACATCAGCGGCCGCATGCCGGGGAAGCGGAAGCGGCTGACGGCGTAGCCGGTGGTGGCGGCGGTGAAGACCCCGATGACGGTGGTCAGGCCGACGACGACCACGGAGTTCCCGAACCAGGTCAGGAAGGAGGTGCCGGTCAGGACGTGGGTGTAGTTGTCGAGGGTGAAGTGGGTGACGAGGCTGGTGGTGAAGGCGTCGTTCTTGGGTTTGAAGGAGGTCACCAGCAGCCACAGCGGCGGGAAGACCGCGATGACGGCGGCGAGCGAGAGGGTCAGATGCAGCCCGACCGAAGCCAGCCGGTGCCGTTCGGAGCGTTTGCGCGCCATGGTCACCACACCTCTCCCTGCTTACGTAGCGCCCGGCGGTAGCCGATCGCGACGAGTGCGAGGAGGGCGAGGATGACCACGCCCCAGGTGGCGGAGGCGGAGAAGTTGCGGGGGCTGTCGACGAAGGAGAGCCGGTAGGCGTAGGTCACCAGGATCTCGGTGGCGTCGCCGGGGCCGCCCCTGGTGAGCAGGAAGATCACCGGGAACATGTTGAACGTCCAGATGGTGGAGAGCAGGAGGACGGTGCCGCTGACCGCGCGCAGGCCGGGCACGGTGATGTGGCGGAAGCGCTGCCAGGCGCCCGCGCCGTCCATCTCGGCGGCCTCGTAGAGCTCGCCCGGGATGGACTGCAACCCGCCGAGCAGCGCGACGAGCATGAAGGGCACGCCCAGCCAGACGTTGACCGCGATGACCGAGAGCTTGGCCCAGGTCGGGTCGTTGAGCCAGGGCACGGCGTCGATGCCGCCGCCGGTCAGCAGCTTGTTGAGGATGCCGTTCTTCTCGTTGTAGAGCATCCGCCAGGTGAAGACGGAGATGAAGGCGGGGATGGCCCAGGGCAGGATCAGCGCCAGGCGGTAGAAGGTGCGGCCGCGCAACTGGCGGTTGAGCAGGGTGGCCAGGCCGAGGCCGGTGAGGAAGGTGAGGGAGACGCACCCGACGGTCCACAGCACGGTCCAGCCGAGGCGGTCCCAGAAGACGCCGTCGGTCAGCACCGCCCGGTAGTTGTCCAGGCCGGTGAAGTGGTAAGTGGCGGGGATGTGGTTCATGCCGATCGAGCGCTCGACATTGGCCTCGTTGGCGTCGGTGAGCGAGAGGTAGACGCCGCGGACGAGGGGGATGCCGATGACGACGCCGATGACGAGGACGACCGGGGCGGCCATCGTCCAGGCGTACCAGTGGGTGCCGAACGCCCGGCGGATCCGGGCGGTGAGCGTCACCTGTAGTCCTTGAGCAGCTTCCGGTAGGCGTCCCCGACGGTCTTGGCGGCCTGTTCGGGGGTGGCGGCGCCCGTGAGCACCTTGTTCATCTGGACCTTGAGCGGTTCGAAGAGCGAGTTGCCCTCGGCGATCCAGGGGCGCTGGACGGCGCCGTCGACGGCGGGCTTGAAGAAGGTGACCATCTCGTTCCGCTTGACCGCCGGCACGTCGTAGACGGACTTGCGGGTGGGCAGCAGGCTGAGCTCGTCGGTGGTCTGCTGCTGGACCTTCGCGGAGCTCATGTACTTCACGAAGGCGTAGGCGGCCTGGAGGTTCTTGCTGCCGGCGTAGACCGAGAGGTCCCAGCCGCCCTGCGGGGAGCCCTGGGCGGCGGATCCGCCGGGGACGGGGGCGACACCGAGGTTGCCCTTGTCCTGGAACGCCTTGCCGGCGCGGGCGCCCTCGATGTCCCAGGGGCCGTCGATCGCCATCGCGGCGGTGCCGTCCTTGAGGGCCTTGAGCTGGTTCTCCTGGCCGTCGGTGGCGTCGGTGACGGCGGCCTTGGAGTCGACGAGCTGCTTGAGGGTGCGGAAGGCGCGGACCCCGGCGGCGTTGTCGATGGTGACCTTCTTGTGGGCCGCGTCGACCATGTCGCCGCCCTCGCCGTAGAGGTAGGGCAGGAACCAGTAGGGGTCGTCGCCGCGCAGGTAGAGGGCGGTGGCGCCGGTCTTGGCCTTGATCTTCTGGGCGGCGGCGGTGAGTTCGGCGACGGTCTTGGGGACGGGGACGCCGGCGTCCTTGAGGAGCTTCTTGTTGTAGAAGAGCGCGAGGGTGTCGATGACCTGCGGCGCGGCGTAGGTCTTGCCGCCGAACCTGGTCGAGCCGACGGCCTGCGGGAGGTAGTCGCCGGTGTTGTCCAGGGCCGGGGTGCCGTCCAGCGGGGCGAGGTAGCCGAGGTTGGCGAAGTCGGCGACCCAGGCGACCTCGGTGCGCATCACGTCGGGGGCGCCCGCGCCGCCGCCCGCGGCGTTCTTGAACTTGGCGTTGGCGTCGCCGAACGGGACGTTCACATAGGCGACATGGACCTTGGGGTGCTCCTTCTGGAAGCCCTCGGCAAGTTTCCGGTAGGTGGCCTTCTCGGCGTCGTTGGAGGTGTCCCAGAAGGTAACGGTTCCGGACAGTTCACCGCCCGCCGCACTGCCGCCGTCACCCCCGCTCCCGCATCCCGTCGCCGCCAGTGCCAGGCCCGCTACCAGCGCGGTGGCGAGAGCGCCACGTATGCCACGCCGCATGTGAACTCCTTAGGGAAAGCCTCGGTTGGCGGTCTGGAACGTAACAGCGCCGAAAACAAACCGAAAGATGTTGCGAGATTTTTCTGCAAGAATTCTGGAAGAGGTTGCGGTGGGATGGCCGGAACGGGACCCACCGAGCCCCTGGCGCACCGTCACCCGCCGCCCGCCCGAGCGTTGACTCCGTGGAAGCACCTTCGCCTCATGACCTGACAGGGACGGCAGATGACCCAGGAGCTCACTTCCCCCAGCCCCGCCCCCCAGGCCGCCGGACCGGACCGAGGTCGGGGATGGTGGCGCGACGCCGTCATCTACCAGGTCTACGTCCGCTCCTTCGCCGACAGCGACGGCGACGGCATCGGCGATCTGCGCGGGGTGCGCGACCGGCTCCCCTACCTCGCGGAGCTGGGCGTGGACGCCGTCTGGCTCACCCCGTTCTACGCCTCGCCGCAGGCCGACGGCGGGTACGACGTCGCCGACTACCGCGCCGTCGACCCGCTCTTCGGCGACCTCCAGGACGCCGACGAACTGATCCGCACCGCGCACACGCTGGGCCTGCGGGTGATCGTGGACGTCGTCCCCAACCACACCTCCGACCGGCACCCGTGGTTCCAGGACCCGGACCTGGCCCGGCAGCGCTACGTCTTCCGCCCCGGCAAGGGCGAGCACGGCGAACTCCCGCCCAACGACTGGGAGTCGGTCTTCGGCGGCCCGGCCTGGACCCGCACCGACCGCGGCGACTGGTACCTCCACCTCTTCGCGCCCGAGCAGCCCGACCTGGACTGGGAGCGGCCCGAGGTGCACGAGGAGTTCGCCGCCATCCTGCGCTTCTGGCTGGACCTGGGCGTGGACGGCTTCCGGGTCGACGTGGCGCACGGCATGGTCAAGGCGCCCGGCCTGCCCGACATCGGCCAGGGCGAACAGGCCCGGCTGATCGGCAGTCAGGTGCTGCCCTTCTTCGACCAGGACGGTGTGCACGCCATCCACCGCGCCTGGCGCCGGCTGCTGGACGGCTACGGCGAGAGCTGCGGCAGGGAGGTCATCGGGGTCGCCGAGGCATGGGCGCCGAGCATCGAGCGGCTGGCCCTCTACGTCCGCCCGGACGAGCTCCACCAGGCGTTCAACTTCCAGTTCCTGACCACCGCGTGGGACGACGAGGCGCTGCGCGGGGTCATCGACTCCTCGCTGGCCGCCACCGTCGCCGTCGGCGCGCCCACCACCTGGGTGCTCTCCAACCACGACGTCGTCCGGCACACCACCCGCCTCGGCGGCGGCCTGGCCCGGGCCCGCGCCGCCACCCTGCTGATGCTCGCGCTGCCCGGGTCCGCGTACCTCTACCAGGGCGAGGAACTGGGGCTGCCGGAGGTCACCGACCTGCCCGCGGAGGTGCGCCAGGACCCGGCGTTCTTCCGCGGCCGCGTCGGCGGCGACGGGCAGGCGGCCGACGGTTGTTCGGGCGCCAGTGGCCAGGACGGCTTCCGGGACGGCTGCCGGGTGCCGCTCCCCTGGTCCGGCGAGCTGTCGCCGTACGGCTTCGGACCAGGTGGCAGTTGGCTGCCGCAGCCCGCCGACTGGGGCCGGCTGAGCGTCGCGGCGCAGACCGGCGACCCGGCCTCCACCCTGGAGCTGTACCGCGGCGCGCTGGACCTGCGCCGTCGCCTGCCGGGCCTGGGCGACGGGGAGATGACGTGGCAGCCGGCCCCCGAGGGGGTCCTGGCGTTCCGCCGTCCCGGGGTGCTGTGCACCGTCAACACCCGCGCCCGGGACGCCGAGATCCCGCTGCCCGGGGAACTGCTGCTGGCCAGCGCGCCGGTGCCGGTCGGCGACGCATCGGCGGTGCTGCCCGGGGACAGCTGCACCTGGTGGGCAATCTGACATGCGACCGGTACAGTCCATTTCATGACCGCCCGGCTTGCCGATATCGCAGCGCAGGCGGGTGTCAGCGAGGCCACCGTCAGCCGGGTTCTCAACGGGAAGCCCGGTGTCTCCGCCACCACCCGCCAGTCCGTGCTTGCCGCCCTCGACGTGCTGGGCTACGAGCGGCCGGTGCGGCTGCGGCGGCGCAGCGCGGGCCTGGTCGGACTGATCACCCCCGAGTTGGAGAACCCGATCTTCCCGGCGTTCGCCCAGGTCATCGGGCAGGCGCTGACCCGCCAGGGCTACACCCCGGTGCTGGCCACCCAGACCCCGGGCGGCTCCACCGAGGACGAGCTCACCGAGATGCTGGTGGACCGCGGGGTGGCCGGCATCATCTTCGTCTCCGGGCTCCACGCCGACACGTCCGCCGACATGGGGCGCTACGAGCAGCTGCGCGGCCAGGGGGTGCCGTTCGTCCTCATCAACGGCTTCTCCGACAAGGTGCAGGCGCCGTTCGTCTCCCCCGACGACCGGGCCGCGGTGGAGCTGGCGGTGACCCACCTCACCGCGCTGGGGCACCGGCGGATCGGGCTGGCGCTCGGGCCGAAGCGGTTCGTTCCGGTGCAGCGGAAGATCGAGGGGTTCCTGCGCTGCGTCCAGGAGCGGCTGGGCCTGGACGCGGCGGCCGCCGAGCCGCTCGTCCAGCACTCCCTCTACACCCTGGAGGGCGGCCAGGCCGCAGCGGCCGCGCTGATCGAGCAGGGCGTGACGGCCATCGTGTGCGCCAGCGACATGATGGCGCTGGGCGCGATCCGGGCGGCCCGGCAGCGCGGACTGGACGTACCGCGCGAGGTGTCCGTGGTGGGCTTCGACGACTCCCCGCTGATCGCGTTCACCGATCCGCCGCTGACGACGATCCGGCAGCCGGTGCAGGCCATGGGGCAGGCGGCGGTGCGGGCGCTGCTGGAGGAGATCGGCGGCACCCCGGCGCCGCACAGCGAGTTCGTCTTCCATCCGGAGCTGGTGGTGCGGGGTTCGACGGCATCGGCGCCGAAGGCCGCGCCCGGGACGGCGAAGGTACCCCGGCCGCTGCGCGCCTCGCGGTGACGGACGTCCCCGGCCCGTAGGGGGTGTGAGGGCGGTTTTCCGGGGCAGCCCCTAGGGGGAGACCCCTCCTCCCGCGGGTCGATCCAGGGTGCCTTTAACCCGACTGGAGGATGATCGGTCGCACGTCGCTTTCTGGCAGACTGTCTGCCTATGGGTGATGCGCGTGTGAGGACTCTGGACGACCTGTCAGCCACCCCGCCAGCCAGTGGGGAGCCCTCGGACCGTCCGGCGGACAAGGGGCGGCTGGCCCGGTTGAGAACCCCGCGCGCACCCCGTCTCTGGTTCGAGATCCTGCTGATCGCGCTCAGCTACTGGACGTACTCGGTGATCCGCAACGCGGTGCCCGAGCAGAAGGTGCAGGCGCTGCGGAACGCCGACTGGATCTGGCGGGCCGAGCACGCCCTGGGCATCGCCGTCGAGCACACCGTCAACCACGCCGTGAACTCCGTGACCTGGCTGATCGTCTCGATGAACTACTACTACGCGACGCTGCACTTCATCGTGACGATCTGCGTGCTGATCTGGCTCTACCGCTGGCATCCCGGGCGGTACGCGGCGGCCCGGCTGGCGCTCTTCGCCACCACCGGCGTCGCCCTGGTCGGCTACTACTTCTTCCCGCTGGCGCCGCCCCGGCTGATGCCGGACGGCGGCTTCGTGGACACCGTCATCCAGCACGGCACCTGGGGCTCGATGGCGTCCGGGAACCTCGCGTCGATGTCCAACCAGTACGCCGCGATGCCGTCGATGCACATCGGCTGGTCGCTGTGGTGCGGCCTCACCATCGCGCTGCTGGCGAAGCCGCTGTGGGCCAGGGTGCTGGGCCTGCTCTACCCGGCCACGACGCTCACCGTGATCGTCTCGACCGCCAACCACTTCTGGCTGGACGCGCTGGGCGGGGTGCTGTGCCTGGCGTTCGGCTACGCGCTGGCCTGCGCGTGGTTCGGGCGGCTGCCGCACCGGCTGGCGCAGTACGCGGGGGCGATGGAGCTCGCGCCGCTCAAGGCGTGACCCCCCTGAAGGCATGACTCCCCTCAAGGCATGACCCCGCGCGGGGTGCGACCCCGCACACGGTGCGGCGGCGGGCCGCGGGCGGCGGTGGCCCGCCGGGACCAGGCGTCGGTGTGGTCGGCGCGAGGTGTCCGCCACCGAGGCACCTCGTCGCCCTGACCGCGATGCGGCCCTTCCTGCCCCGCCGCGCCGGAGCGCGCGTTCCCCCCGACAGGCTCGCTGAAGCCCTGGGGCCGTGGCGCGCGCCGCCTGGGCCCGCCCCTACGGCGCCGCGGCTGGCGGCGGCCCAGGACGCGACCGGTCCGGACCGCGCCGACGCCGCGTTCGAACTGACCCTGGCCGGGTACCTGGCGCACCTGCGGGAGCTGCGGGCCGGCGCGACGGCCCCGGCGCCCGGTAGCCGGCCCCGGACCGCGGCGGTCCCGCACCGAGACCCGCGCCGCGGCCCGCATCAGGCCCCGTAGAACAGCTCCTCGACGACGGCGCGCGCCCGCCGGGTGATCCGCCGGTAGTCGTCGACCATGTCCCCGACGTGCCCTTCCTCGTAGCCGAGGTAGCGGCCGACCGCCGCCAGCTCCCGGCCGTCCGCCGGGAAGGTGTCCCCCGGGCGGCCGCGCACCAGCATCACCGCGTTGCGCACCCGCGCCGCCAGCACCCACGCCTCGTCCAGGGTCCGGGCGTCGTCGGTGCCGATCAGCCCGGCGGCGTGCGCGGCGGCCAGCGCGTCCCGGGTGCGGGTGGTGCGCAGCCCGGGCAGCTCCCAGCCGTGCCGCATCTGCATCAGCTGGACCGTCCACTCCACGTCGCTCAGGCCGCCGCGGCCCAACTTGGCGTGCGTGGTGGGATCCGCGCCGCGGGGCAGCCGCTCGGACTCCATCCGGGCCTTGAGCCGGCGGATCTCGCGGACCGCGTCCTCGCCCAGGCCCTCGGCCGGATAGCGCAGCGGATCGATCAGCTCGACGAACCGCTCCCCCAGCTCCGGATCGCCGGCCACCGGTTCGGCGCGCAGCAGCGCCTGCGCCTCCCACACCAGCGACCAGCGCCGGTAGTACGCCGCGTACGAGGCGAGGGAGCGCACCAGCGGACCCGACCGGCCCTCCGGGCGCAGGTCCGCGTCGATGAGCAACGGCGGGTCCGCGGAAGGGAGTTGGAGCAGCCGCCGCATCTCGTTGGCGATCGCGTGGGCGGCCTTGGCGGCCTCCTGCTCGTCGGCGCCCTCGCGCGGTTCGTGGACGAACAGCACATCGGCGTCCGAGCCGTAGCTCAGCTCGTGGCCGCCGAAGCGGCCCATGCCGATCACCGTGAACCGGGTGGGCAGGGTGTCGCCCCAGCGTTCGCGGACCGCGGCCCGCAGGGCGCCGGCGAGGGTGGCCGCGTTGACGTCGGAGACCGCCGAGCCGACCGTGTCCACCGCGTGGCCGTGATCGGTGTCGGCCGGACTGGACTCGGTGCCGTACGCGCCGATGACGTCGGCCGCGGCGGTCCGGAACAGCTCCCGGCGGCGCACCCCGCGGGCCACCGCCACGGCCGCCTCGGCGCCGTCCGCGCGGCCGACCGCGGCCAGCACCTCCTGCTCCAGGGCGGCCCGGCCGCGCGGCTGGAGCCCGTCGGCGGCGCCCAGCAGGGCGACCGCCTCGGGGGCGCGCAGCAGCAGGTCGGGGGCGAGCCGGCCGGCCGACAGCACCCGGGCGAGGTTCTCCGCGGCGGCGCCCTCGTCACGCAGCAACCGCAGGTACCAGGGGGTCTTGCCGAGCGCGTCGGAGACCTTGCGGAAGCCCAGCAGGCCGGCGTCCGGGTCGGCGGAGTCCGCGAACCAGCCGAGCAGCACCGGCAGCAGCGTCCGCTGGATCGCCGCCTTGCGGCTCACCCCGGACGCCAGTGCCTCCAGGTGCCGCAGCGCGGCGACCGGGTCGGCGTAGCCGAGGGCCTCCAGGCGGTGCCCGGCGGCCTTCGCGGACAGCCGGGCCTCGCCGGGCTCCAGGTGGGCGACGGCGTCCAGCAGCGGCCGGTAGAACAGCTTCTCGTGCAGTCGGCGCACCTCGCGGGCGTGCCACTTCCACTCCCGGCGCAGCGATTCGACCGGCTCGGTGCGCAGCCCCAACGACCGTGCCAGGCGCCGGAGTTCGGACTCGGCCTCGGGCATCAGATGGGTGCGGCGCAGCCGGAACAACTGGATCCGGTGCTCCAGGGTGCGCAGGAAGCGGTAGGCGGCGTCGAGCGCGGCGGTGTCCTGGCGGCCCACGTAGCCGCCGGCCGCGAGCGCCGCCAGGGCGTCCAGGGTGGTGGCGCTGCGCAGCGTGGCGTCCGTGCGGCCGTGCACCAACTGGAGCAGCTGGACGGCGAACTCGACGTCCCGCAGCCCGCCGGGGCCCAGCTTGAGCTCCCGGTCGACCTGGGCGGCGGGGATGTTCTCCACCACCCGGCGGCGCATCTGGCGGACGTCGGCGACGAAGTTCTCCCGCTCGGCGACGTCCCACACCATCGGGGACAGCGCGTCGACGTACTCCTGCCCCAGCGCCAGGTCGCCGGCCATCGGGCGGGCCTTGAGCAGCGCCTGGAACTCCCAGGTCTTGGCCCATCGCTGGTAGTAGGCGAGGTGGCTGGACAGGGTGCGCACCAGCGGCCCGTTGCGGCCCTCGGGGCGCAGATTGGCGTCCACCGGCCAGATGGTGCCCTCGACGGTGCTGTCCGAGCACAGCCGCATCATCCGCGAGGCGAGCCGGGTCGCGGCCTGCAGCGCCTTGGCCTCCTCGGCGCCCTCCCGGGGCTCGGCGACGTAGATGACGTCCACGTCGGAGACGTAGTTCAGCTCCCGGCCGCCGCACTTGCCCATCCCGATGACCGCCAGCCGGCACTGCGCGGCGTCGCCGGGCTGCTCCTCGTAGGCGATCTCCAGGGCGGCGCGGACGGTGGCGGTGGCCAGGTCCGCGAGCTCCGCCGCGGCCTCCGCGACGTCGGTGGTGCCGCACACGTCGCGGGCCGCGATGCCCAGCAGGCAGCGGCGGTACGCGGCGCGCAGCGCGTCCGCCCGCGGCCGGTCCGCGCCCCGCTCGCCCCACACGCCCTCGGCGAGCGCCTGCTCGAACTCCGGGGTGGTGGGGTGCAGATCGACCGACTCGTAGGTGACCAGCGACCGCCAGTCCCCCGGGTGCCGGACCAGGTGGTCGCCGAGCGCCTCGGACGCGCCCAGCACGCCGAGCAGCCGGTCGCGCAGCGGTTTGGCGGCGGCGACGGTGGCCAGCAGCTCCTGCCGCTCCGCCGGCTCCTGCGCCTCCACCAACCGGACCAGGCCGCGCAGCGCCAGGTCCGGGTCGGGCGTGCCACCGAGCGCTTCGAGAAGCACCGAATCGTCGCGTACGGGGGCGAGTTCGGGAGTGTCGAGCAGCGTGCCGGCCGCGGAGGGGTCGGTGAAACCGTGCCTCAGCAGCCGGGTGAAGGTGCTGCTCCGCCGTCCCTGCGGAGCGGGTAGTGCCATGGGGCGGCCTCTCGGTGGCTGGTCGGCTCGGACACGGGCGCGCGGGTCCGCCGCTCAGAGCACCGGCAGCATCTTCCGCAGCTCGAAGGCGGTGACCTCGGAGCGGTACTCCTCCCACTCCTGCTTCTTGTTGCGCAGGAAGAAGTCGAAGACGTGCTCGCCGAGGGTCTCGGCGAGCAGTTCGCTGCGCTCCATCAGGTCGATGGCCTCGCCGAGGTTCTGCGGCAGCGGCTCGATGCCCATCGCCCGGCGCTCGGAGTCGGACAGCGCCCACACGTCGTCGTCGGCGCCGGCCGGGAGTTCGTAGCCCTCCTCGATGCCCTTGAGGCCGGCCGCGAGCAGGACCGCGTAGGCGAGGTAGGGGTTGGCGCCGGAGTCGACGGAGCGTACCTCGACGCGGGTGGAGCCCATCTTGCCGGGCTTGTACATCGGGACGCGGATCAGCGCGGAGCGGTTGTTGTGGCCCCAGCAGATGTACGAGGGGGCCTCGCCGCCGGCGCCCGCGGTGCGGTTGGCGCCGCCCCAGATGCGCTTGTAGGAGTTGACCCACTGGTTGGTGACGGCGGAGATCTCGCCGGCGTGCTTGAGCAGGCCGGCGATGAAGGAGCGCCCCACCTTGGAGAGCTGGTACTCGGCGCCCGACTCGTGGAAGGCGTTGCGGTCGCCCTCGAAGAGGGAGAGGTGGGTGTGCATGCCCGAACCCGGGTACTCCGAGAACGGCTTGGGCATGAAGGTGGCCTGGACGCCCTGCTCCAGCGCGACCTGCTTCATCACCAGCCGGAAGGTCATGATGTTGTCGGCGGTGGAGAGCGCGTCGGCGTAGCGCAGGTCGATCTCCTGCTGGCCGGGGGCGCCCTCGTGGTGGCTGAACTCCACCGAGATGCCCATCGACTCCAGCATCGTGATCGCCTGGCGGCGGAAGTCCATCCCCACGTTCTGCGGGGTGTGGTCGAAGTAGCCGGAGGAGTCGCCGGGGATCGGCCGGGAGCCGTCCACCGGCTTGTCCTTGAGCAGGAAGAACTCGATCTCGGGGTGGGTGTAGAAGGTGAACCCGAGGTCGGAGGTCTTGGCCAGGATGCGCTTGAGGACGAACCGCGGGTCGGCGTACGAGGGCGACCCGTCCGGCATCAGGATGTCGCAGAACATCCGGGCGGTGCCCGGGGCCTCGGCGCGCCACGGCAGGATCTGGAAGGTGCCCGGGTCGGGCTTGGCGATCATGTCGGACTCGTAGACGCGGGCGAAGCCCTCGATCGCGGAGCCGTCGAAGCCGATGCCCTCGTCGAAGGCCTGCTCCAGCTCGGCCGGGGCCACCGCCACCGACTTCAGGAACCCGAGCACGTCAGTGAACCACAGCCGGACGAAGCGAATGTCGCGCTCTTCCAGCGTCCGGAGCACAAACTCCTGCTGCTTGTCCATGGTTCACCAATCCTTGCAGGTCATATGGCCTGTCCACGCGCGGGGATCATCGCGTTTTGGCCCACCAGTATCACGTCGGCGGGTTACCGTCACATTACGCACCCTTGGCCTGAATCAGAACCGCCGACCCGTGACCCCCTCCCCGGTCGCCTCCCGCATCCTTCCCGCCGCGACCAGGGTCGGCGCCCGGCGACGCTCGGGGCGAGGGCCTTGGCCCAGTCTTGGACGCTCCGTGAACCCCTGTTGACCCGGCATTGAGCGCTCCGGGTGGCGGTGTTCGGCCGGTATGCGCCGCCGCCAAAGGGGTGCCTTCACCGCAGGTCCAGCACCGCCCGCGCGACCGCCGCCGGCGCGTCGGCCATGACCAGGTGGCCGGCCGGGGCGGCGACCGTGAAGCGGCCGCCGAGCGTGCCGGCGAGCGCCCGCTGCCGTTCCAGCCAGCGCAGCTCGCGCGCCGACTCGCTGCCGTCGTACGCCGCCAGGACGGCGACCGGGACGGCCGGCATCGGGCGGTGGCGGCGCAGCGCGACCAGGTCCGCGGCCTGGTAGGGGTAGCCGGCGTTCTCCAGGGCGCAGGCCCGCAGCACCCGGCTGGTGCGGTAGCCCGCGCGTACCCAGCGGTGGTGCGGGTGGCGGCGCACCGTCCCGGCGCGGGTGATCAGGCGGCGGGCGGCGGGGCCGAGGAGCCGCGGCAGCCCGGCCGCGGAGAGCACGCCGGCCGCCCCCTGCGCCCAGGCGGCGCGGACCGCCCGCGGCAGCCGGGGCCGGGGGTCCTCCTCGATGCTGCCGTCGACGAGCACCAGACCGGCGCAGCGGGCGGGGTGCAGTCGGGCGAACGCCTCGGCGTGGAAGCCGGCGAGGGAGTGGCCGACGACGGTGGCCGGCGCCCGGTGGCCGAGGGCCTCCAGAAGGGCGGCGATCCGGTCCGCCTCGCCGGCGAGGCCGGCCGGCGCCCCGACCGGCGCGCTCAGGCCCAGGCCGGGGCGGTCGAAGCGGACGACGGTGCGGTGCGGGACGAGCAGGGCGGCGACCGCGTCCCAGTCGAACCAGGCCATGCCGAGGCCGCCGCTGAGCACCACGACCGGGCCGCGGCCCTCGCTCAGCACGTGCAGCGGCAGCCCGCCGACGCGCACCATCCGGCCGGGGGCGGGGCGGGGGTTCATGGGTCTCCTCGTGGTGGGTCCGGGGGAGCCGGTGCTTGCGCCGGGGGGTCCTGGGCCGTGACCGGGGTGCCGTTCCGGGTGTCCTGGCGGGCGTTTCGGGCCATGCAGCCGGCGAGCAGGCCGACGTAGAGCGCGACCAGCAGCACCTGGAGGCGCTGGCCGACGCCGAGCGCCCAGGTGTCCCGGCCCGCGGTGAGGACGGCGACCTCGGCCAGCGTCCAGACGGTCGCCGCGAGTTCGGCCAGCACCAGCGGCGGGCCGAGGCGGGCGAGCGCGGGCCAGTGGCCGTACCGGCGGGCCGCGACGGTCAGCAGGACCAGCGCGGCCAGCGCCCCGAGCATGGCCAGCGTGCTGCTGACGGCGTGCGCGGTGTGGGTGGCCGGGACCAGTCCGGCGGTCTCCCGGGCGGCGCACACCGGGTCGCTGGTGGGTGCGCAGCTCAGCGGCAGTCGGGAGTCCAGCGCGGTGGCGGCGCCGAAGAGGGCCAGGGCGCAGAAGCCGGCCACCGTCCAGGGCCGGCGTTCCGTGGTGGCGAGCGCGATCAGCGCGCCGACCAGCACCAGCAGCCCGGCAACCAGGTCGGTGGCGCGGAACAGCCCGCCCAGCGGCTGGTCGGCGGCGGCCAGCTCGCTGACGTACGCCCGCACCGGGTCCAGGCCCGTGGCGAGCACCAGCTCCAGCACCCAGGCGGTGTAGGCGAGCGCGCCGAGCAGCAGCACGACCCAGGCCGCGGCGGCGGCCGCTCCGGTGGAGCCGGTGCGGGCGCCGGAGGGGGCCGCGGTGCCGGGAGCGGGTCGGATCGGGCGCACGGACATCCTGGTGTTCGGGTGGTCCCGACGGCGCGTCCGGAATGCCGGATACGCCGGGGGCGCGGGAACGCCAAGAATAGGCAGACGGTCCACCGGACGCGGCGAGCGCGGCGCGATGGGCCACCTACGGGGTCGGTGCCCCGGGAGCGAGGGTGCGTCCTGGGGCCTGTCCGGCGGATCGGGGTCGGCCCCGGCCATGATCCACCGGACAGGCCCCAGGTCTCCGGTCGTCGAGAGGTCCGCGATGGGTGATCACCGCAAGGCCGCCGCGCGGCGCGGCCGCCCGTTGCACGGGCCCTGGCCGATAGCCCCGGCCGCCACGTCGGCCACACCCCGCCCGACCGCCGGCTGAGTGCGCAGGAGCACACCCGGCCGCCCACCCGGCACCCCCGGCCCCACCTCCGTCCGTCCGACGTTCGAGGTGCCCCCATCGGGCCAGGGGGATCCCCACAGCCGCCGGAGTCCGCGGTCGCTCCCGCTTCCCCGTCCCCGACATCGCCACGAGGTGCCCAACCCATGGATTCCCTTCCCACACATTCCCGCCGCGCCCTACTGGGCGCGGGAGTCGCGGTCGCCGGCGGCAGCCTGCTGGCCTCGTCCGCCGGCGCCGCCGGCGCGGCCTCCCGCCCCGACACCCGGCACGACGACAACCGCTCCGGGAGCGGCCGCTACGTCGACCCGCACGGCCCGCAGGTCGCCGAGTGCGAGGACCGGCGCAACTCCTCCGGGCAGGTGCGCCGACTGCACGTCGAGGCTCGGAAGGCCCGGATCGACATCGGCGGCGAGACCGTCGACACCTGGGTGTACGGGGACCGGCTGCCGGGCGATGTGATTCGGCTCACCACGGGCGACACGCTGTCGATGACCTTCGTCAACAGCCTGCCGCAGTCGACCACGCTGCACTGGCACGGGCTGCCGCTGCGCAACGACATGGACGGCGTCCCCGACGTCACCCAGCGCGCGATCAGGCCCGGCGGCTCCTTCCACTACCGCTTCCGGGTCACCCAGCCCGGCACCTACTGGATGCATCCGCACGTCGGCGTCCAGCAGGACCACGGCCTCTACGCGCCACTGATCGTCGACGACCCCAGGGAGCCGCTGGAGTACGACCACGAGTGGGTCGTCGTGCTGGACGACTGGCTCGACGGGGTGGACGGCGGCAACCCGGACGCCGTGCTGAACGAGTTGAACCACGGCCGGGGCTCGATGCACGGGAACACCGCCTCGGACGACGGGGACGGGCACGGCTCCGACCACGGACACGACGACAACCATGGCCAGGGGCCGGGCCATGGCGGCCACGGCGCCGACAGCAGCAACGACAACGGCCACAGCAGCGACAGCAGCGACAGCAGTCACAGCAAGAGCCACAGCGACAGCAGCAGCAGTCACAGTAAGAGCGACAGCAGTAACAACAGTCACAGCAAGAGCGGCAACAACACCGGCAACAGCAACGCCATCCACCGCGACGACAACAGCCGCAGCGAGGGCGGCAGCAGGTTGGCGGAGCCCGGTCTGGTGCCCCCGGTCTTCCCGGACCTCGACGGGATCCTCCCCGACATGAACGGTTCGGACCTGGGCCGCCTGGGGCTGAACCTGGCGGACCAGAGCCTGAACTCCGCCGGCCTGGGCAACCTGCCCCTGCACGGCATGACCGCCGGTGCGGCGGTCGGCGCGGCGTCCATGGCCACGGCACGGGCGAGTCGCGGCGCGCGCCGCGACAACGGCCCCAAGCATGGCCACAAAGGGTCCTCCCTGCTCCTGGGGAACAGCAGCCACAGCGGTGCACTGGGCAGCATGCCCGGCAACGTGAACTACCCCTACCACCTCATCAACGGCCGCACGAGGAGGGACCCCGAGACCTTCCGGGCCCGGCCCGGCGACCGGATCCGGATCCGCTTCATCAACGCCGGCGGTGACACCGCCTACCGGGTGGCGCTGGGCGGCCACCACATGACGGTGACGCACACCGACGGCAACCCGGTGGAGCACGCCCGCGCCGAGCAGCTGCTCATCGGCATGGCCGAGCGCTACGACGTCCTGGTCACCGCCGGGTCCGGGGTCTTCCCGCTGGTCGCCGTCGCCGACGGCAAGGGCCGGGACAAGACCGCGCTGGCCCTGCTCCGCACCGCGAGCGGCCGGGCGCCGGAGCCCTCGACCCACCCCAAGGAGCTGGACGGGCGGCTGACGACCGCGGACCTGCTCCGGGCGGACGAGAGCGTACGGGCCCGGACCCGGCAGCCGGACCGCATCCTGAGCATGAAGCTCACCGGCGACATGAAGCGCTTCGACTGGGCGATCAACGGACGCCCGTACACCCCGGCGCAGCGCTATCCGATCCGGGAGGGTGAGCGGGTGCGGATGGTGTTCCGCAACCGCACCACGATGTGGCACCCGATGCACCTGCACGGGCACAGCTTCACGCTCCCCGGCGGCGGGCCGCGCAAGGACACCACGATCATGCGGCCCGGTCGGCGCCTCGCGGTCGACTTCGACGCCGACAACCCGGGGCTGTGGATGCTGCACTGCCACAACATCTACCACTCGGAGTCGGGGATGATGACGGTCCTCGGCTACCTGCGGAAGTGACCCTCGCTCCGGTCGGCCCGGTGTGCTCCACCGGGCCGACCGGAGGCGTCCCCGCCCCCTCGCGGCCCCCGGTAACGGTGTTACAGGGGGCCGCCGCGCGCCGTCGCACACCCCCATTGCGTCAGAAAGACGATTAGACTGGCGGGGTGCCTCAACTTCGTCTCGCCCTCAACCAGATCGATTCCTGCGTCGGCGACATCACCCGGAACACCGAGACGCTCGTGCACTGGACCCGGCACGCCGCCGGCCAGGGCGCGCACCTCGTCGCGTTCCCCGAGATGGCACTGACCGGCTACCCCGTCGAAGACCTCGCACTGCGCCCGTCGTTCGTCGAGGCGAGCCGGGCGGCACTGACCGCGCTGGCCGCCCGGCTGGCCGCGGAGGGGCTGGGCGACGTCCCGGTCGTCGTCGGCTACCTCGACCGCTGCGCGCAGGCGCTGCCCCGCTACGGCCGACCGGCCGGCGCCCCGCAGAACGCCGCGGCGGTGCTGCACCGCGGCACGGTCGCGCTCACCTTCGCCAAGCACCACCTGCCCAACTACGGCGTCTTCGACGAGTTCCGCTACTTCGTCCCCGGCGACACCCTGCCGGTCGTCCGGGTCCACGGCGTCGACGTGGCGCTGGCCATCTGCGAGGACCTGTGGCAAGAGGGCGGCCGGGTGCCCGCCGCGCGCAGCGCCGGCGCCGGACTGCTGCTGTCCGTCAACGCCTCCCCGTACGAGCGGGACAAGGACGACACCCGGCTGGAGCTGGTCCGCAAGCGGGCCCAGGAGGCCGGCTGCACCACCGCCTACCTCGCGATGATGGGCGGGCAGGACGAGCTGGTCTTCGACGGCGACTCGATCGTCGTCGACAAGGACGGCGGGGTGATCGCGCGGGCCCCGCAGTTCGCCGAGGGGTGCGTGCTGGTCGACCTGGAGTTGCCCGCCGCCGCGCCGGAACCGCCGTCCGGGGTGCTGGACGACGGACTGCGGGTGGACCACGTCGTGCTCTCCGCCGACCCCCTGCCGCCGTACCCGCCGCAGACCCTCGGCGGGCAGGCCGAACGCCTCGGCGACCTGGAGGAGATCTACACCGCCCTGGTCGTCGGGCTGCGCGCCTACGTCGCCAAGAACGGCTTCCGCAGCGTGCTGCTCGGGCTGTCCGGCGGCATCGACTCCGCGCTGGTCGCCGCGCTGGCCTGCGACGCGGTCGGCGCCGAGCAGGTGCACGCGGTCGCGATGCCCTCGCGCTACTCCACCGACCACTCCCTCGGCGACGCCGCCGAACTCGCCCGCCGCACCGGGCTGCACTTCCGCACGGTGCCGATCGGCCCGATGTTCGACGCCTACATGGAGGCGCTGGGACTGACCGGGCTCGCCGAGGAGAACCTCCAGGCGCGGCTGCGCGGCACGACCCTGATGGCGCTCTCCAACCAGGAGGGGCACCTGGTCCTCGCGCCGGGCAACAAGTCCGAGCTGGCGTGCGGCTATTCGACGCTCTACGGCGACTCGGTCGGCGGCTACGGCCCGATCAAGGACGTCTACAAGAGCGTCATCTACGAGCTGGCGCGCTGGCGCAACGAAGCCGCCGCCGAACGCGGCCAGACCCCGCCGATCCCCGAGCACTCGATCAGCAAGCCGCCCAGCGCCGAGCTGCGGCCCGGCCAGGTCGACACCGACTCCCTGCCGGACTACGCGGTGCTGGACCGGATCCTGGAGCTGTACGTCGACCGCGACCGGGGCCGCGAGGAGATCGTGGCGCTGGGCTTCGACCCGGCGCTGGTGACCCGGGTGCTGCGGATGGTGGACCACGCCGAGTACAAGCGCCGCCAGTACCCGCCGGGCACCAAGATCTCCGCCAAGGGCTTCGGGAAGGACCGGCGGCTGCCGATCACCAACCACTGGCGCGAGGGGGCCTAGCCAGGGCGCGTCGTCACCTTCCCGTCCGCGGGCGACGACGGGGAAGATGACGACGGGACCTGGCCGGGGTCTGTCCGGCTCCGGTCCGCCGGGCCGGTCCTAACGGCCGACGGAGTCCGCCACCGCGGGCCCGTCCGCCGGCGCCGGTTCGCCGTCCCCGCCGCGCGCCACGATCCGGGAGGCGTCGTGGGCCCCGCGGTCCAGCAGGCCGGCCACCAGCGCCACCACCAGGCCGGCGGCGGCCAGTACGGCGCCGGCCAGGGTGGGCGAGGTCCAGCCCCAGCCCGCCGAGAGGACCAGCCCGCCGATCCAGGCGCCGCCCGCGTTGGCCAGGTTGAACGCGGACTGGTTGGAGGCGGCGGCCAGGGTGGGCGCCTGCTGCGCCTTGTTCATCACAAGCATCTGCAGGGGTGTGGTGGTCAGGAAGCCGGTGGCGCCGATGAGGACGACGCCGACCAGCGCCGCCCACTTCACCGGGGCCGCGAAGTGGAAGGCCGCCAGGACCAGCGCGAGCGCGCCGAGGGACCCGTAGAGAGTGGGGCGCAGGGCCCGGTCGGTGAGCGGTCCGGCGGCCAGCGCGCCGAGCGTCATGCCGATGCCGAAGAGGGCGAGGACCAGCGGGACCGAGCCGGCGGCGAAGCCGGTGACCGCGGTCGTCATCGAGGCCAGGTAGCTGTAGACGGCGAAGACCCCGGCGAAGCCGAAGACGGTGGTGAGCAGGCCGAGCAGCACCTGGCGGTCGCCGAGGGCGCGCAGTTCGCGGCCCAGTCCGGTGTGCGCCTCGGCCGGCAGCGGCGGGATCAGCCGGGCCAGGGAGGCCATCGCGACCAGGCCGATGGCGGCCACGACGAGGAAGGTGGCGCGCCAGCCGAGGTGCTGGCCGAGCAGGGTGGCCGCGGGCACGCCGACGATGTTGGCGATGGTCAGGCCGAGGAACATGGTGGCCACCGCGCGGGCCTGGCGGCCCTCGCGCACCAGTCGGGCGGCGACCACCGCACCGACGCCGAAGAACGCACCGTGCGGGAGGCCGGCCAGCAGCCGGCCGGCGATCAGCAGGCCGAAGGTGGGGGCCAGGGCGGAGGCGAGGTTGCCGACCGTGAAGACCGCCATCAGCGCGACCAGCATCCGCTTGCGGGGGACGCGGGAGCCGAGGGCGGTCAGGAGGGGTGCGCCGATGACGACGCCGAGGGCGTAGGCGGAGACGAGGTAGCCGGCGGTGGGCACCGAGGTGCCCAGATCGTTCGCGACGTCGGGCAGCAGGCCCATCATCACGAATTCGGTGGTGCCGATACCGAAGGCCGAGATCGCGAGCGCGAGCAGAGCCAAGGGCATGGAGAGCCTTTCGGGGTGGGGGTGCGCGGTGCGGAGCGCGGAGGCCTAAGTTCGCTTTCGGAACAAAGTCTCCCAGCCCCGGTATTCCGACGTGAAAACGGGACGTGAAAAGCCCGCGTCGACCGGACGGCCGGTGTGGCCGCCCGCCCGGACGCGGGCTCTTCCCTGCGGGGCGCGGGCGCGCCGGCCGCTCTCAGACCTTCACGGTGGCCGCCACCGGCCGGTGGTCGCTGCCGGTCGCCGGCAGCACCCACGCCTTGACCGGGTCGATCCCCTTCACCAGGATCTGGTCGATCCGGGCCATCGGGAAGCTCGCCGGCCAGCTGAAGCCGAGGCCGTCGCCCGCCGCGCCCTGGGCGGAGCGCAGCTGCGAGGTCAGCGGGGCCAGCGAGCGGTCGTTCATGGTGCCGTTGAGGTCGCCGAGGAGCATGACCTGCTGCACCGGGTCGGCGGAGATCGCCTCGCCGAGGGCGCGGGCGCTGCCGTCGCGCTGGTTGGCGGTGAAGCCCTTGTCGACGTTGACCCGTACCGACGGCATGTGGGCGACGTAGACCGCGATCTGCCGGCCGTCGGGGGCGGTGATGGTGGCGCGCAGCGCCCGGACCCAGCCGATCTTGATGTCGACCGGCCGGACGTCGGTCAGCGGGCGCTTGCTCCACAGCCCGACGGTGCCCTGCACGGTGTGGTACGGGTACGTCTCGGCCAGGCCCTTGCGGTACGAGGGCAGTGCGCTGCCGGTCAGCTCCTCCAGGGCGACCACGTCGGCGCCGGACGCCACGATGTCGCGGGCGGTGCCCGCCGGGTCGGGGTTGCCCGCGTCGACGTTGTGGGTGAGCACGGTGAGGTTGCCGCCGGTGCCGGACTTGTCGGTGAGCTGCCCGCCGAAGAGGCCGACCCAGGCGACGACCGGCAGCAGCAGCGCCACCAGCGCGGTCGCCGAGCGGCGCAGCAGGGCGCAGACCAGCAGCAGCAGGACGCCCAGCCCCAGCCACGGCAGGAAGGTCTCCAGCAGACTGCCGAAGTTCCCCACGGTGTTGGGGATCCGGGCATGCAGCACCATCGCCAGCCCGAGGAGGACCGCGAGCACCGCGAGGACGATGCCGCGCCGCCACATCCCTTCGCGGCGCCACCAGTTCCGCAGGCGCCCGGACCGGGCACCGGCCCGCTCGGACCCCTGACCCTGCCCCGGCTCCGTCATGTACGCCTGCGCCATACCGCTGTCCTCACTGCCTGCCGCGCTGCTCCGGTGCGCCTCACCTGTGATCATCGACCCTAGGTGATGGCCGTGAAACGCTTTCTTAGATCCGCGTTCCGCCTGACCCGTCTTTGCGTTCCCGCAGGAGAGGACGGCATGCCCGCGGCCCGGGGTTCCGGTCCGGCGGTTCGTGACAGCGGCTGTGACAGAACGGGCATGGTCCGGTCATACGGAGTCCGGCGCGGGTCGTCGCGCCGTCATGCCGGGTCGGCGCCGGGCGCGTCCGGCCGCGGCCGGACGCCCTCCAGCACCGTGTCGACGATGTCCTCGGCGAGCCCCTCGGGGAGCTGCTTCCACTCGTGGAGGAGGGCGCGCGCCAGCATCGGGCCGACGAAGAGGTCGGCGAGGGTCTCCAGGTCCCGGTCGGCGCGGATCTCGCCGGTGGCCACCCCGCGCCGGAGCACCGCGACCAGCGCCTCGTGCCGGGCCCGGACAACCGTCTCGTGGTACTCCGCCCACAGTTCGGGCTGGGTCCGGACGTGGCTGACGACGGTGCGCAGCATGGCCGAACTGCGCTTGGCCAGACCCCGGCGGCGCAGGAACTCCAGCAGCCGCACCAGGTCGTCGCGGACCGAGCCACCTTCCAGCGGCGGGCAGGGCGCCTCCAGCGACCGCATCACGTCGAGCAGCAGCGCGCTCTTGCCGGACCAGCGGCGGTACAGCGTGGCCTTGCCCACGCCGGCCTCGCGGGCGATCCGCTCCATGGACAGCTCGGCTATCGGGACGCCGTCCTCGATCAGGTGGAGCACCGCCTCGACGATGGCGGAGTCGGCCGCCGCGCTGCGCGGACGGCCCCGGCGCCGGGGGACCGCCCCGCCCGTGCGCGCTCCGGCCGTCCGCCCGCGGTCTTCCGCCACCCGGCTCATCGTGCTGCGCCCGCCTTCCGTCCGCCCCTCGGCTCCGCCGCATGCGGGGCCGGGCCCATTTTGCCCGGCAGGAACGCCGCGACCACCACGGCCCCGACCATCGAGACGACCGCCGAGCCCAGCGCCGTGACGTGCATGGCGTGCAGGAAGGCGTCGTCGGCCTTGGCGGTCAGCGCGCGGGCGGCGAGCGGGCGGAGCCGGGCGGCGAGGCCGAGAGTGGCCTCGATGGACTCGCCGGCCGCGGTCCGCACCGGGCCGGGCACGCCGGGCAGCGCGTTGAGGGTGCCCTGGATGCCGTCGCGGTAGCTGGTGGAGAGCAGCGAGCCCAGGACGGCGACGCCGAGGGTGCCGCCGACCTGCCGGAAGATGTTGTTGAGCGCCGAGCCGGAACCGGCCTTCTCGCGCGGCAGCGACTGCATGATCGCGACGGTGACCGGCGGCATGATGTGCGCCATCCCGGTGCCCTGGAGGAAGAACAGCACCTCCAGCACCCAGATCGGGGTGTCGGTGCGCAGCAGCAGCATCCCGGCCATCGTGACGGCCACCACCAGCATGCCGACGGTACAGACCGCGCGGGCCCCGAAGCGGTCCACCGCGAGCCGGGCCCGGGGCGCGAAGATCAGCTGGGCGGCGGCCAGCGGCAGGATCAGCACCCCGGACTCCAGCGGGGTGTAGCCGCGCACGCTCTGGACGTAGAAGACGATGAAGAACGTGACGCCCATCAGCGCGAAGAAGACCAGCGCGATGGCGGCGACGGCGGCCGAGAAGGCGGGTTTGCGGAAGTAGCCGATGTCGATGGACGGGTGGTCGCTGCGCTTCTGGTGGACCACGAAACCGGCCAGCACCGCCAGGCCGCCGAGGACCGTGACCAGCACCTCGGGGTCGGAGAAGTCGGCAAGCTGGCCGCCCTTGATGATCCCGTAGACCAGCAGGACCAGGCCGACCACGGAGAGCAGCACACCGACCGGGTCCAGCTTCCCGGGGGCGGGGTCCCTGGAGTCGGGCACCAGGATCACCATCGTGACCAGCGCGAACAGCACGATCGGGACGTTGATCAGGAAGACCGAACCCCACCAGTAGTGGTCCAGCAGCAGCCCGCCGGCGATCGGGCCGACGGCGATGGCCAACCCCACGCCGCCGGCCCACACGCCGATCGCCCTGGGCTGCTCGTCGCGTTCGAAGACGTTCATCAGGATGGCGAGGGTGGCCGGCATGACGAAGGCGCCGCCCAGGCCCATCAGGGCGCGGAAGGCGATGAGCTGGGCGGGCGAGGCGGAGGCCGCGGCGAGCACCGAGCCGGTGCCGAAGACCGCCAGGCCGAAGAGGAGGACCTTCTTCCGGCCGAGCCGGTCGCCGAGCAGGCCCGAGGTGAACAGCAGCCCGGCGAAGACCAGCGTGTAGGAGTTGATCGCCCACTCCAGCTCGCTCTGGGTGGCGCCGATGCCGATGGGGGACGGGGTCGCGATGGTCTTCATCGCCACGTTGAGGATGGAGTTGTCCAGCACCACGATCAGCAGGCTGAGCATCAGGACGGAGAGGATCACCCAGCGACGGCGGTGGATGTGCGCCGGGATGCGCGGGGCGGCGGGAGCGCCGGATGCGCCCGGTGGGGGCGGTGAGGTGGCCATGGCGCCACCATACGCTCATTGCGATACGGAACCGTTCCGTATTGATGGAGCGCCGGGCCGATTCCCTCCACCGCCCCCTTCTGTGTTTCTCCCACCACCCCATCCGTGTCTCTCCCACCGCCCCCGGATTCCTCCCACCCACCCGGATTCCTCCCACCACCCGCCCGCGTTTCTCCCACCACCCCGCCCGGATTCCTCCCACCGCCCCCGCCCCCTTTTGCTCCCCGGGCACGCCGTGCCAGCATGGATGGGAGTCCGGGGACACCGTCAGGGTGCTTCGAGATGAAGAAACAGGAGCCGTCACCATGACGCAGCTTTCGCCTGCCCAGAAGCCGGCCGCGGGGGCCACCGAGGAGCCCACCGCCAAGCCCGCCAAGGAGAACACCAAGACCCTCTACGGGGGCACCGGTTCGCGCCGGGTCACGGTCCGCGACATCGCCGCCGCCAAGGGGCGCGGCGAGAAGTGGCCGATGCTCACCGCCTACGACGCGATGACCGCCTCGGTCTTCGACGAGTCCGGGATCCCGGTCCTCCTCGTCGGCGACTCGATGGGCAACTGCCACCTCGGCTACGAGTCCACCGTGCCGGTCACGATGGACGAGATCACCATCCTGTCCGCCGCGGTCGTACGCGGCACCAAGCGCGCCCTGGTCGTCGCCGACCTGCCGTTCGGCGCGTACCAGGAAGGGCCGGTCCAGGCACTGCGGAACGCCACCCGGCTGGTCAAGGAGGCCGGGGTGGGCGCCGTCAAGCTGGAGGGCGGTGAGCGCTCGGCGCACCAGGTGGAGCTGCTGGTCTCGTCCGGCATCCCGGTGATGGCGCACGTCGGGCTGACCCCGCAGTCGGTCCACGCCTACGGCGGCTACCCGGTCCAGGGCCGCGGCGAGGAGGCCGCCCAGCAGCTGCTGCGGGACGCCAAGGCGGTGCAGGATGCCGGGGCGTTCTCGGTCGTCCTGGAGGCCGTACCGGCCGAACTGGCCGCCGAGGTGACCCGCTCACTGCACATCCCGACCGTCGGCATCGGCGCGGGCCTGGACTGCGACGCCCAGGTGCTGGTGTGGACCGACATGGCGGGTCTCAACGCCGGCCGGGTGCCGCGGTTCGTCAAGCAGTACCTGCAGATGCGGGAGCTGCTGGGCGGCGCGGCCAAGGCGTTCGCCGAGGACGTGGTCGGCGGGGCCTTCCCCGCCGAGGAGCACACCTTCCACTGAGCCCGGGCCGACGGGCCGCCGACCACCGGTCCTCCCGGGCTGTCGGCGGCCTGTCGGTGCGTTGTCGGTGGCGGCTGGCACCTTTCCAGGCATGACGCGACAGACGATAACCACCAAGGGCGGCAACGCCGTGGAGGTGCGCGGCCTGGTCAAGCACTTCGGCGACGTGAAGGCCGTCGACGGGGTGGACCTGGACGTGCGGGAGGGCACCGTGCTCGGTGTCCTCGGCCCCAACGGCGCGGGCAAGACCACCCTCGTCCGCTGCCTGTCCACCCTCCTGGTGCCGGACGCCGGCCGCGCCGTGGTCGCCGGCTGCGACGTGGTGCGCCAGCCCCGCGCGCTGCGCCGCAGGATCGGCCTGACCGGCCAGTACGCCTCGGTCGACGAGAAGCTCTCCGGCTGGGAGAACCTCTATCTGATCGGGCGGCTGCTGGACCTCTCCCGCAAGGACGCCCGGACCCGCGCCGACGAGCTGCTGGAACGGTTCTCGCTGACCGAGGCCGCCAAGCGGCCGGCCGGGAAGTACTCCGGCGGCATGCGGCGCCGGCTCGACCTGGCCGCCTCGATGATCGGCCGCCCGGCGGTCCTCTATCTGGACGAACCGACCACCGGACTCGATCCGCGCACCCGCAACGAGGTGTGGGCGGAGGTCCAGCGGATGGTCCGCGAGGGCGCCACGGTCCTGCTGACCACCCAGTACATGGAGGAGGCCGAGCAGCTCGCCGACGAGCTGGCGGTCATCGACCGCGGCCGGGTGATCGCCGAGGGCCGGGTCGAGGAGCTGAAGGCCAAGGTCGGCGGGCGGACCCTGCAGGTCCGGCCGGCCGACCCGGGCGAGCTGGACCGGATGGTGGGCGCCCTCGCCCAGGCCGGGCTGGACGGCCTCGGCGGCGCCACCGCCGACCACGAGGGGGGCGTGGTCAACGTGCCCATCGTCAGCGACGAGCAGCTGACCGCGGTGGTCGGGATGCTGGGTGCCCGGGGCTTCTCGCTGGCCGGGATCAGCACCCACCTGCCCAGCCTGGACGAGGTGTTCCTGGCCATCACCGGCCAGAAGAGCTCCGGGACGGACGGCCAGGAGGCCGTTCCGGTCCCGCACGACGACACGCACGACGAGCAGTACGCGGAGGTGGGGGCATGAGTGCCGCGACGATCACGGCACCGGTCGGGAAGGCCGGCAACGACGAGGGCCGGATCGGCATCCGGGCCAACCTGCGGCACATCGGCGCGCTGGTGCGGCGGAATCTCGTGCAGATCAAGCACGACCCGGAGACGCTGTTCGACGCGGTGCTGATGCCGGTCATCTTCATCCTGCTGTTCGTCTACGTCTTCGGCGGCGCCATCGCCGGCAAGGGCAACCAGCAGGAGTACGTGCAGTACCTGGTCCCCGGCATGATGGCGATGATGGGCATGAACATCGCCATGGCGGTCGGCACCGGCGTCAACGAGGACTTCCGCAAGGGCGTGATGGACCGCTTCCGGACGATGCCCATCGCCCGGTCCTCGGTCCTGATCGCCAAGATCGTGGTCGAGATCGGCCGGATGCTGCTCGCCACCGCGATCCTGCTCGGGATGGGCTTCCTGCTGGGCCTCGAAATCCGCGGCTCCCTGGCGGAGTTCGCCGCCGCGGTGGTGCTGTCCACGGTGTTCGGCGCCGCCCTGATGTGGATCTTCATCCTGCTGGGGCTCAGCGTGAAGACCCCGCAGGCCGTGCAGGGCATGGCGATGCTGGTCCTGATGCCGCTCCAGTTCGGCTCGTCGATCTTCGCGCCGACGAAGCAGATGCCCGGCTGGCTGGAGGCGTTCACCAAGGTCAACCCGCTCTCCAACCTCGCCGACGCGGCCCGCGCACTGCTCAACGGCCATGGCCCGGTGGCCCATCCGACGCTGGTCACGCTGGGCTGGGCGGTGGCCATCACGGTGATCACCATGTCGCTCGCGGTCCGGAAGTTCCGCACCAAGACCTGACGCACCGCCCCGCGGGGGCTTGCCCGCGGGGCGGCCCGGTGGCCCGGCTCGCGTCAGAGGAGGGCGGCGGCCTCGTCCAGCGACAGGCCGCCGCCCTCGTCGTGGGCGGCGGCGTAGTCGGAAGCGTCCAGCAGGGCCCGGGCGGCCGCTTCGGTGCGCTCCCGGTCCGTGCGGACGGCCAGCGGCACCATGTGCGGGCTGGTCCGCAGCGCGTCGTAGGCACCGATCAGCCGGGCCGCGTCCCGGGCCCCGGCCGCGCCGCGGACCGCCAGCAGCACCCGGGCGCCGGTCAGCAGCTGCACCACCGGCAGGTCCGGCGCGACCAACTGCGCCAACGGGTCCCGGACGAGCTCCACGGCCCGCCGGACCCTCGGGAGGAGCTCCGCCCCGTGCTCCCCCTCGTCCACGTCCAGCGAGACCAGCGAGGCTTCCAGCAGCCCCAGGAAGACGTCCGAGCCCTCCACGGTGAGCCCGTCGTGGATCGCGAGGAGTTCCCGGCGGGCCTCGCGGGTGCGCCCGTCCATCGCCAGCAGCATGGCCAGCGTCATCCGGGCGAACCACACCGCGTCCCGGCCGCTGTTGCGTTCCTCCGCCTCGGCCAGCACCTCCGTCAGCATCCGCTCGCCGTCCGCCGGTCGACCGTCCTCGATCATCACGGCGGCCAGCCGGGCCCGCAGCACCAGCGTCTGGCTGTGCGCGCCCAGCTCCTCCGCGTGCACCATCGCCGCCTGGTAGTCGCGTACCGCGGTGTCGTAGTCGCCGCTCTTCTCGGCGGACTCGCCGCGCCCGGCCAGCGCCTCGGCCGCGCCCCAGGCGTCGCCCAGCCGGACGAAGATCCGCAGCGCCTCGTCGGCGTCCTCGATCGCCTGGGCCAGCTCGCCGGGGCGGTCGTTGAGGATCTTGGAGCGCAGCTGGAGGAGGTACGCCAGCTCCCAGTCGTAGCCGAAGCCGCGGCAGGCCGCGACGGCCTGGTCGACGGTGGCGACCAGGTCCTGCCACTGTCCGGTCATCAGCACCGCGAAGTACCACAGCATGCCGGGCACCTTGCAGGTCTGCGGCATACCGCCCCGGTAGGCGGCGATGATCCCGGACAGCTCCTCCTGCATCTTCGGGTCGCGCAGCGACTCCAGGTTGCTGTCGATGCTGGAGAGCGCCACCAACCGGACCTCGCGGCGGGCCTCCATGAGCTGCTCGGGGGGCATCGGCGGGGGTGCGTCGATGGGCCGCTCGTAGAGGTCGGGGGCGGGTTCGACGGGCGGGGCGAAGGGGTTGGGGCCCAGTTCGGCGGCGGCCGCCGCCCAGGTGCAGGAGTCGCCGCGGTGATCGCGCAGCGACCAGAACCACTGGAGGGAGAGCACCAGGCACAGGGCCTCCTGCTCGTCGCCGGCGGCGATGGCCCGGCGCAGCGCGGTGCGCAGGTTGTCGTGCTCCAGCTCCAGCCGGTGGATCACGGCACGCTGCCGGGGGCCGCGCAGCAACGGGTCGCCGGTGCGGGCCAGTTCACGGAAGGCGACCAGGTGGCGGCGCTCGACGTCGGCCCGCTCCCCGGCCTCGTCCAGCCGCTCCCCGGCGTATTCGGCCACCGTCTCCAGCAGCCGGTAGCGCATCTGCCCCCCGGTGCCCGCCGCCCCGTCGGCGGGCCAGGCGCCGTCCTGCCCGCCGTCCCAGGCGGCCACCACCAGCGACTTGTCGATCAGCGAGCCGAGCAGCCCGGCGACCTCGTAGACGGGGACGTCGGCGCCCGCGCAGACCTCCTCGGCGGCGGCCAGGTCGCAGCCTCCGGCGAAGACCGACAGCCGCCGCAGCACCGCCCGTTCGGGCTCGTCGGTGAGGTCCCAGGACCAGTCCACCACCGCGCGCAGGGTCTGCTGGCGGGGCAGGAGCGTGCGGCTGCCGCTGGTCAGCAGCCGGAAGCGGTCGTCGAGCCGGTCCGCGAGCTGACGAGGCGTCATCATGCGCAGGCGGGCGGCGGCGAGTTCGATCGCCAGCGGCAGGCCGTCCAGCCGGCGGCAGATCTCCGCGCAGGCCGCGGCGGTCTCCTCGTCGGCGTCGACGCGGAAGCCGGGGCGGGCAGCGGCCCCCCGGTCGGCGAGCAGCCGCAGCGCGACCGGGTCGGGCAGCGGCTCCACCGGCCGCACCACCTCGCCCGGTACGGCCAGCGGCTCCCGGCTGGTGGCCAGCACGGTCACGCCCGGACAGGCGATCAGCAGCCGCTCGGCGAGCTCCGCGGCGGCGCCGATCACATGCTCGCAGTTGTCCAGCACCAGCAGCATCCGACGGCCGGCGCAGTGCTCGGCGAGCCGGGCGTGCGGGTCCCCGGCGGTGGGGTCGGAGGCGGCCCGCAGCCCCTCTGCGGTGGTGCCGCGGACGACGGTCTCGCGGGCCCCGAGCGCGGTCAGCACCGCCTCCGGCACGGTCCGCGGATCGTCCACCGGCGCCAGCTCGGCCAGCCAGACGCCGTGCGGCCAGGCGTCCGGCAGCGCGGCCGCGGCGGTCTCGGCGCCCTCCTGGGAGAGCCGGGTCTTGCCGGCGCCGCCCGGACCCAGCAGCGTCACCAGCCGGTGCCCGGCCAGGTCGGCGCGGAGCGCGGCCAGGTCGTGCTCCCGGCCGACGAAGGAGGTGAGGCGGGCGCGGAGGTTGCCGGGCCGGGCAGCCGGCGGCACCGCGGGGGCGGCCGGGGCGGCACTCGCCGGGCGGGCCGTATCGATCGGGCCGGTCGCCGCTGCCGGCACCGGGCCCCCCGGGGCCGCGGGCGCCGTCGCGAGGTCCGGCTGGAGCAGCGCGACGTGCAGGGCGCGCAGCTCCGGGCCGGGGTCGGCGCCCAGGCGGTCGGCGAGGCCGGAGCGTATCTCCTCGTACGCGGCGAGCGCCTCGGCGGTCCGGCCCACGTCGCGCAGGGCGCGCAGCCGCAGCACCTGCAGGGGCTCGTCCAGAGGGTGGTCCTGGCAGAGCGCGGTCAGGGCGGGCAGCGCCTGGGCGGCCCGGCCCAGGGCCAGGTCGGCGGCGAGGCGGGTGCGCCGGGCGTCCAGCCGGCGGCTCTCGGCGCGGGCCGCCTCCACGGCCGCGTCGGGCAGGTCGGCGAGGGCCGGGCCGCGCCACAGGGCCAGCGCCTCGTCGAGCAGGGTGGCGGCGCGGCCCGGGTCGGCGGCGTCCAGCGCCCGGCCGCCCTCCGCCGTCAGCCGCTCGAAGCGGTGCAGGTCGACCGCGTCCGGCTCGGCGCACAGCAGGTAGCCGCCGTCGACGGAGGCGATCGCCGCGCGGCCCAGGGCCCGGCGCAGCCGGCCGACCAGCGCCTGGAGGGCGCCGGGTGCGTCGGCCGGCGGGTCCATGCCCCACACGTCGGCGATCAGGGCGTCGGCGGGCAGCGCCCGGCCGGGGCGCAGCGCGAACGCGGCGAGCAGGGCCCGCAGCCGGGCGCCGCCGAGGACGACGGGGGTACCGTCGGCGCGGCCGGCCTGGGTGGTGCCGAGGATTCCGTAGCGCACCGGGCCATTGTCGGTCACCGGCGGAACTCCCCGCGTACCGAGCGACGTTTCCGGGAGCAGGGCGCACCCGGCACGGTCCGCGCCCGGCAGGTGCGCCCGCCGCCGCGCGGAGGGCGTGCGCCGCCGACCGCGGCGCGGATACGGTCGGGGCGGCCCGCCCGTGGCCCGTGCCCCGGATCCCCGCCCGCGACCCACCCCCTGGGAGCCCCGTACCGATGACCACCGCAATCCCGCGCGCCGACCACCGCGTCAGTCCGGTCTTCCTCGCGCTCGTCGCCGTCCTGGCGGTCTCCGCCTGGGCCGTCTGGAGCGGGACGCTCGCGGCCAGTACCGGCTTCGCGGTCTTCCTGTTCGTGACCGCCGGCTGGGTGGTGTCGCTGTGCCTGCACGAGTACGCGCACGCCCGCACCGCCCTGCACGGCGGCGACATCACGGTGGGCGCGAAGGGCTACCTCACTCTGAACCCGCTGGTCTACTCCCACGCACTGCTGAGCATCGTGCTGCCGGTGCTCTTCGTGATCATGGGCGGGATCGGGCTGCCGGGCGGGGCGGTGTTCATCGAGCGCGGCCGGATCCGGGGGCGCTGGCGGCACAGCCTGATCTCGGCGGCCGGGCCGCTGACCAACATCGCGTTCGCCGCCGTGGTCAGCGCGCCGTTCTGGCTGCACGCCCTGGACGGGGTCCCGGACGCCTTCCGCTACGCACTGGCGTTCCTGGCGCTGCTCCAGGTCACCGCGGCGATCCTGAACTTCCTCCCGGTGCCCGGACTGGACGGCTACGGCGTGCTCGAACCGTGGCTGTCGGACCGGGTGCGGCGGCAGGTCGCGCCGATCGCGCCGTTCGGGATGCTGGCGGTCTTCGGGCTGCTGTGGGTGCCGGAGATCAACCAGGTCTTCTTCGACCTGGTGCACACGGTCCTGCGGGGGCTGGGCGTGTCGGCCTGGGACACCTACTGGGGCCAGGAGTTCTTCCGCTTCTGGCAGGGCGAGCCGCAGGTGCCGCAGATCGGCGGGGCCGCGTAGCCGGGCCGGGCCGAGCGGGCCGGGCGGGTCAGCCGGCGGCCTCGGCCCGGCGGGCCTGCTCCAGCTTCGCCTTGCGGAGGTAGAACCACGCCATGTTGCTGGAGACACCGGCCAGCAGGACCCACACGATGCCGACGAAGCTGCCCTCGACGAAGGAGACGACCGCCGCGGCGACGGCGAGCACGCACACGGCGAGGGCGAGGACGGCGAGGCGCCGGTCCGGTCCGGGCGGGGGCAGGGAGGGCATGGGGTCGGCTCCTGTCGGTTCGTGCGGTCCGTTCCAGTGTCCCCCATGGCCCGCGGCGCCCCCGCCGCCCCCTCCCCCGCTCCGGTGTGTCCGGCTCAGACGTCGGTGACCCGGAGCCCGGCGTGCGCCTTGTAGCGGCGGTTGACCGAGATCAGGTTGGCGACCAGCGACTCGACCTGGTGGGCGTTGCGCAGCCGGCCGGCGAAGACGCCGCGCATCCCGGGGATGCGGGCGGCCAGCGCCTGCACCAGGTCGGTGTCGGCGCGGCGCTCGCCGAGCACCATCACGTCGGTGTCGATCTCGGCGACCTCCGGGTCCTGGAGCAGGACGGCGGAGAGGTGGTGGAAGGCGGCGGTGACCCGGGAGTCCGGCAGCAGCGCGGCGGCCTGCTCGGCGGCGCTGCCCTCCTCCGGCTTGAGCGCGTAGGCGCCCTTCTTGTCGAAGCCGAGCGGGTTGACGCAGTCGATCACCAGCTTCCCGGCCAGCTCCTCGCGGAGCGCCTGGAGGGTCTTGGCGTGGCCCTCCCAGGGCACCGCGACGATCACCACGTCGCTGCGCCGGGCGCAGTCGGCGTTGGCGGCGCCCTCGACGCCGAGGCCGCCCAGCTGGGGGTCCTCGACGGCGGCCTGCGCCCGCTCGGCGGCGCGGGAGCCGATGATCACCTTGTGGCCGGCCTTGGCGAACCGGTAGGCCAGGCCGCGGCCCTGGTCACCGGTGCCGCCGAGGACGCCGATCACCAGGCCGGACACGTCGGGCAGGTCCCAGGGGTCGCGGGCGGCCGGCTTGGCGCCGGTGTCGGACGAGGTCGCGGGCGGGGTCGCAGCAGCGTCGGAAGTAGTCATGACAGCGATACTGTCACGCCCCGGACGGGTGTCGGCGGCTCGGTCACGCCTTGACGCCCCCCTCGGTCAATCCGGTGCGCCAGTACCGCTGGAGCACCGTCATCAGGACCATCAGCGGCAGCACCGCCAGCAGTGCGCCGCCCACCGTGTACTGGTAGAGCACCGGCTGCCGGTCGGCGTACCCGATCCAGGTCGTCAGCCCCAGTTGGACCGGGTAGAGGCCGGAGTCGGAGAGCATCACCAGGGGCAGGAAGTAGTTGTTCCAGATGTGCACGAACTGGAACAGGAAGACGGTGACCAGCGCCGGGCCCATCAGCCGCAACCCCAGCCCGGCGAAGATCCGCGCCTCCCCCGCGCCGTCGATCCGGGCCGCCTCCAGGAGCGCGTCCGGCACCGCCGCGGCCGCGTAGATCCGGCACAGGTAGACCCCGAACGGGCTGACCACACTGGGGATCAGCACCGCCCCGTAGGTGTCGGCCAGGCCCAGCGCGCTGAAGAGGAAGTACAGCGGCAGGGCCAGCGCGGTGCTCGGGATCAGCACCCCGGCCAGCACCAGGCCGAAGACCGTCTCGCGCCCCCGGAACGGGAATTTGGCCAGCGCGTAGCCCGCCGCGGCGGACAGCAGGGTGGCGCAGACCGCGCCGACCCCGGCGTAGAGCAGGGAGTTGGCGAACCAGCGGGCGTAGACGCCGTGGTCGTAGGTGAGCACGTCGGCGAGGTACCGGAGGGGCCTCGGGTGGCCGGAGAACCAGAAGCCGAAGGTGCCGAAGAGGTCGGCGCTGCTCTTGGTGGCGGAGACGACCAGCCAGTAGACGGGCGCGAGGAAGTAGAGGGCGGCGACGGCCAGCAGCGAACTGGTGATGATCCGTTGGCGGACGGGGGCCCGGGTTCTGCTCGCGGTCCCCTTCCCTCGCCCGCCGGGCGCCCGAGTCCTCATCCGCGGTCCTTCCCGCGCTCGCCGGCCAGCCGCAGGAAGCCGAACGAGGCCGCGCACGCCACCAGCGCCAGCAGCACCGCCTCGGCCGCCGCCCGGTGCTGGTTGTTGCCGACGAACGCCTCGCTGTAGGCATGCAGGTTGGGGGTGTAGCCGGAGTCGATGGAGGAGGCGAGCGGGCGCAGCACCATCGGCTCGGCGAACAGCTGGAGGGTGCCGATGATGCTGAAGACGGTGGTGAGCACCAGCGCCGGGCGGAGCAGCGGGAGCTTGACGTACCGGGCCACCTGCCAGCCGCTCGCGCCGTCGATCCGCGCGGCCTCGTACAGCTCGCCGGGGACCGACTTCAGCTGGGCGATCAGCACCAGCATGGTGTAGCCGGTGAACTGCCAGGTGACGATGTTGGCGACGGACCACAGCACATTGCCGTGGGAGAGGAAGTCGACGTTCCAGCCGACCGCTTGGGCGATCCGCACCAACGGGGAGAGGCCGGGGACGTAGAGGAAGCCCCACAGGATCGAGGCGATCACCCCGGGCACCCCGTAGGGCAGGAAGAAGGCGCTGCGGAAGAAGGCGACCCAGCGGGCGGCGGCGCTCTCCAGGAGCAGCGCCAGCACGGTGGCGAACACGGTCATCAGCGGGATCTGCACGACGCCGAAGAGCAGCACCCGGCCGAAGCCGGCCAGGAACCGGTCGTCGGCGAGCGCCTGCGCGTAGTTGGCGAGGCCGGCGAAGGTCTCGTGCTCCGTCCCGAGGCCGAGCGGCCCGGTGCGGCGGGTGCGCCGGAGGCTGGTCCACACGGCGTAGCAGACCGGGGCGAGGTAGCAGAGGGCGAAGACGGCGAGGAAGGGCAGGACGAAACCGGCCGCGGCCCGGGTGTTGCGGACGCCGCGGCGCCCGGTTCGGCGCGGGCGCCGGCCAGCCGCCGCGGTCATGTGCCGCTCTCCGCCTTCAGGCCCTTGTCCCGCAGGTCGGCGACGGTCTGGCGCTGCACCTTCGTCAGCACCGACCGGAACGAACCGCCGTCGGCGAGCGCGTCGGTGAAGGCGTCCCCGAGCCGCTGGAAGAGGGTGTCGACGCCCGGCCCCCACTGCCAGCTGGTGTCCACGTGCGCCCCGGCGTCGGCGAAGACCCTGCTGTACGGCTGGCCGCCGAAGAAGTCCTTGTCGGTGTCGAGGGCGGTGGTGGCGTAGCCGGTCCTGGCGCTGGGGAAGCCGTAGCCGCCCTTGAGGAGCAGCGCGATCGACTCCGGGGCGGTGTTGAGCCAGACGGCGAAGTCCAGGGCGTCCTTGGGGTAGCTCGCCTTGGCGAAGACGGCGGTGGTGGAGCCGCCCCAGTTGGCGTACGCGCGGCCGCCGGGCTGCCACTGGGGCAGCGGCGCGGCCCGCCACTTCCCCTTGGTGCCGGGTGCGTTGCCGGCCAGCAGGGCGTCGCCCCAACTGGCGCCCACCCAGGCCGGGATGGCGCCGGTCTGGAGGTCCTTGTACCAGGCGTCCCGGCGGTCCGGGATGGTCTTGACGAGCTTGCGCCGGACCAGCCGCTCCCAGTAGTCGGCGACCCGGCGGGTGGGGGCGTCGTCGAGGTGCACGATCCAGGTGTCGCCGCGGGTGGCGTACCACTTGGCGCCGGCCTGCCAGGCCAGGCCGGCGAAGCGGTTGCCGTTGGTCGGGGCGAAGGTCTCGATCCAGGCGCCGTGCCGGCGGACCTCCTCGGCCGCGGTCTCGTACGCGTCCCACGTCCGCGGCACCTGGATGCCCCACCGGTCGAAGAGGTCCTGCCGGACGAACAGCCCCATCGGCCCGCTGGCCTGCGGGATGGCGTAGATCCCGGAGCCGAAGACGGACTGCCGCCACTGCCAGGCGAAGAACGCGTCGCGGTGCCGGGCGGCGCCGAGCGGGGCGAGGTCGCGCAGCCCGCCGTCCAGCAGGAAGCCGGGGATCACCGGGAACTCGATCTGGCCCAGGTCCGGCGGGTTGCCGGCCTTGATCGCGGCGTGCATCTTGGCGTACTGCTCGCCGTTGACCGCCGACACCTTCTCGACCTTGACCTGGACCTCGGGGTGCTTGCGGTTCCACAGGTCCACGGGCCGGTCGATGCCCGGTACCCAGGACCAGAAGGTGAGGGTGATCTTCTGGCCCTTCTTCCGCTCCCGGGGCGCGCCGTCGGCGGCGCAGCCGGCGAGCGCGATGCCGGCGGCGGCCGCGGCCGCCCCGCCCAGGACCGTTCTCCGGCGGACGCCGCCGGGGGTGTCTGTGCTGGTCATGCCGGCTCCTTGAGGGGGATGCGGGCGCCGCCTGCGGCGGAGGGTGCGGTGGGGTGGGGTCCCTGGTGAGTGGCGAGGTCGGGGCGGGGGTCGGAATCGCTTGGCTCACGGGTCCCCCCGGCCGGGCCAGGACGTAGGACGTCCCCTGTCCTGCGGACGATAAGAAGGCCCCAACTAGCCGTCAAGGCACGCAACATGACGCTTTTTCGTGTCGGCAACGACACCGCCGACGCGGGGTGAAATCCCGGTGAACGGGACGAACGCGATAAACCCGGCACCAGGGGCGGCCGGGTACAGCCGGGCCCGGCCGGCGGCGATCGCCCGGCCGGCAGGGATCGCCCGTCTGCGGGGAACCCGGCGACAGGCGCTACGCGGTCAGCCGGCGCCGGATGCCGTCGAAGTGCCGGTGCATCGCCGCCACCGCCCGCTCCCCGTCACCCGCCTCCAAGGCGTCGACGATCTCCTTGTGCTGACGGTAGGTCACCTCGGGGTCCGGCCGGACGTCGGCGAGGTCCTCGCGGACCCGGCGCAGCGCCGCCCAGAACGCGTCCAGCACCTCGCTCAGCAGGTGGTTACCGAGCGAGCGGTACAGTGCGAGGTGGAAGGCCCGGTCGGTGGCGCTGAGCACCTCCCCGCCGCGCGCCTCCTCCGCCATCCGCTGCACCAGCGCCTTGAGGACGGCGAGGTCCTCGTCCGGCAGCCCGCGCGCCACGGTGCCGATCAGCCCCGCCTCCAGGGCCTCCCGGACCTCCATCAGCTCATACAGGCTGGGCTCCCCCTGGTGGTGGCGGACCGCGGCCCGGAAGGCGACGCCCTCGACGAACGGTTCGAGGGTGAGCGCGCCGACGTAGGTGCCGAAGCCGTGCCGGATCTCGACGATCCGCATGGCCTGCAGCGCCTTGAGCGCCTCCCGCACCGAGTTGCGGCTGACGTCGAGCATGGCGACCAGCTCGGCCTCGGTGGGCAGCGGATCGCCCGACGTCAGCCCGCGGTCCAGGATCAGCTGCTTGATCCGCGCCTGGACGTCCTCGGACATCGTGCCTCGCGCCATCCCCATCGCCCTCTTCCCTCTCCCGCGCCTCATCTGCCGCGCGCCGCCGCCCGTTTGGCCCGCGTCGGGGCGGAGCTCCTTGACCGGGCACCTGCGCGCATGCCTATTGTGACCGCGAGATCGGACATCCCATGTCCGATGTGCCAGCTCAGAGCCGCCCTTGGAGCCCCCATGGCACTCACCGTCCCGCTGCACGGCGTCATCCCCCCGGTCTGCACCCCGCTCGACCCGCACGGCGAGGTCGACACCGCCTCCCTGACCCGCCTGGTCTGCCACCTCCTCGACTCCGGCGTCCACGGCCTGTTCGCCCTGGGATCCACCAGCGAGGCCGTGTACCTGACCAACCATCAACGGGCCACCGTCCTGGAGACGGTGGTCACCGCCGCCGCCGGCCGGGTCCCGGTGCTGGCCGGCGTCATCGACACCACCACCGCCCGCGTCCTGGAGCACGCCCGGACCGCCGCCGCGCTCGGCGCCGACGGCCTGGTGGCCACCGCCCCCTTCTACACCCGCACCCACCCCCGCGAGGTCGCCGCCCACTTCCGGCACCTGCGCACCGCCACCGGCCTGCCGCTGATCGCGTACGACATCCCGGTCTCGGTGCACCACAAGCTCCCCCCCGCCCTGGTCCGCGAACTGGCCGAGGACGGCACCCTCGCCGGGCTCAAGGACTCCAGCGGCGACGACGGGGCGCTGCGCCGCCTGCTGGTCGCGCTCGGCGGCCGCACCGCCCGGCGCACCGGCCCCGCACCCGCCTTCGCCGTCCTCACCGGCTCCGAACTCACCGCCGACGCCGCCCTGTTGGCGGGCGCCGACGGCATCGTCCCGGGCCTGGGCAACGTGGACCCGGCGGGCTACGTGCGGCTCTACGACGCCGCCCGCGCCGGCGACTGGCCCCAAGCGGCCGCCGAACAGGAGCGGCTGGTCTCCCTCTTCGACCTCACCGACACCGGCCCGGAGGCCGAGATGGGCCGCAGCTCCTCCGCCCTCGGCGGCTTCAAGGCGGCCCTCCAGCTGCTCGGCGTGATCGCCCGCCGCGACACGGCGGTACCGCAGCTCCCGCTGAGCGAGGAGTCGGTCGCGGAGGTAGGACGTCGGCTGACCGAGGCCGGTCTGCACCCCGCCCCCTGAAGCCCCCGGACACGCCCCGCGGCCCCCTGCCCGGCACCCCGTACGGGTGACACCACCCGCACCCGGCCCCACAGGACCGGCCAGTGCGGCACCATGCCGCGCCATGGATGCCGTACGCGTCGCCCTGCTGCGTGAGGTCCTCGCAGGGACCGAGTGGATCGAGGCCACCCGCCGCTTCGCCGATTCCCTGCGGGCCGCCGTCGCCCCGCACGGCGGCGGTCTGCTGCTGGTCGGCAGCGCCGCCTACGAGCCCTGGCACCTGGCCGCCCACCTCGACGACGAGGCCGCCTGGTCGGGCCTGCCGGAGCTGTCGCCGACCCTGGTCCGCCACCGGGTGCCCACCGGGGCGCCGCCGCACCTCGCGGTGGGGCCGGGACGGCTGGCGGCGGCCGGACGCGGCGCGACGCTGCTGGTGGTGACGCCCGAGCGGCCGGACGCCGGACTGCTGGAGCGGGTCCACGACGCCCGCCGCAACGGCGCCACGGTGCTCGCCCTGGACTCCGGCGACCGCGATCTCCACGCCCTGGCCCACGACGCGCTGGCCACCGCCCCGCCGCCACCGGAGGTCGCCGCGGCACCCCCGGACCTCCCCGACCTCCCGGACCTCCCGGACACCGCGGACCTCGACCTGGACACCGTCCAGCACCTGGTCAGCGCCGCGGCCGGCGAGAACGGCCGGCCCGCGCCGCGCCGGCACCGCCGCCTCCGCGACCGCCTCGCCCGCCTCGCCGAGGGCCTGGCGACCCCGCCGCCCCCGCGCTGGTGACCGGACCCGGCCGGCGCCTACGCGCCGTCCGCGTCCCCCCTGCCGCCCTCGCCGCCCTTACCGCCCTTACCCATGTCGTGCCACTTGGGGTCGGTCTCCCACTCCAGGTTCCGCTCGCGGGCGGTGTCCATGGCGTGCGCGGCCTCCTCGCGGGTGGCGTACGGGCCGAACCGGTCGGCGGCGCGGCACTGGGGGCCCTCCTCGACCGTCTTGTGCTCAAGGCAGTAGAACCACTCGCCCGGCTTGCCGACCGTCCGCCGTTTGAACAGCGCCATTGCCGCCTCCTGTGCTTGGCTCCCGTTGCCACCATCCTGCCCGACAGCCCGCGGATACACTCGCTGGCATGTCTGGCCAGTCGCTTCTTGTCCCCGGGGAGATCTCCCCCACCCGCCCCGTCCCCGCCTCGATCCCGCGCCCCGAGTACGTCGGCAAGGACGGCCCGACCCCGTACGCCGGGTCCGAGGTGCAGGACGCCGAAACCATCGAGCGGATGCGGATCGCCGGCCGGATCGCCGCCCAGGCGATGGCGGAGGCCGCCAAGCTGATCGCGCCCGGCGTGACCACCGACGAACTGGACCGGGTCGCCCACGAGTTCATGTGCGACCACGGCGCCTACCCCTCCACGCTCGGCTACCGCGGCTTCCCCAAGTCCCTGTGCTCCTCGCTCAACGAGGTCATCTGCCACGGCATCCCGGACTCGACCGTCCTGAAGGACGGCGACATCGTGAACCTGGACGTGACCGCGTACATCAACGGCGTGCACGGCGACAACAACGCCACCTACCTGTGCGGTGAGGTGGGCGAGGAGTCGCGGCTGCTGGTGGAGCGCACCCGGGAGGCGCTCAACCGCGCGATCAAGGCCGTCAAGCCGGGCCGCCAGATCAACATCATCGGCCGGGTCATCGAGTCCTACGCCAAGCGCTTCGGCTACGGCGTGGTCCGCGACTTCACCGGCCACGGCATCAACTCGTCGTTCCACTCCGGTCTGATCGTCCCGCACTACGACAGCCCGCACCACACCACCGACATCAAGCCCGGCATGACCTTCACGATCGAGCCGATGCTGACGCTGGGCACGCACGAGTACGACATGTGGGAGGACGGCTGGACCGTGGTCACCAAGGACCGCAAGCGGACCGCGCAGTTCGAGCACACGCTGGTGGTCACCGAGACCGGGGCGGAGATCCTTACGCTGCCCTGATCCGGGCCGGAGTAGCGTTTTTACCGACAGGTTGTCGGGAACAGGTTGACCAGGGCGCGCACCGCGTAGTTAGGTAACCCTAATCTGGCGGCTGCGCGCAGTCGTCGGCCTGTTCCCGACATGCCATCCCTGTCCGCGCGCTGGAGGACGTCCCCCAGGGCCTCGCCGCGGACCCGGTCGCGGGCCCCTTCATCCGCCCGGAGCTGGCCCGCACCGCCGAGCTGGCGCGCGACCTCGCCCACCTCGGCGGCCCCGACTGGCGCACCGGCCTGGAGCCGCTGCCGGCCACCGTCGCGTACGCCGACCGGATAGCCGCCTGCGCCCGCGACTGGCCGGCCGGGTACGTCGCCCACCACTACACCCGCTACCTCGGCGACCTCTCCGGCGGCCAGATCATCCGCGGCACCGCCGAGAAGACCTGGGGCTTCGCGCGCAAGGGCGACGGCGTCCGCTTCTACGTCTTCGAGGCCATCGGCAACCCCGCCGCCTTCAAGCGCGACTACCGCGAACTCCTCGACGGGCTGCCGCTCGACGACCTGGAGAAGCAGCGCGTCATCGACGAGTGCAAGCGCGCCTTCGCCCTGAACAGCGCCGTCTTCCGGGAGTTGGGCAACGCGTTCCCGCTGACCGCCTGAGCGCCTGAGCGCCTGACCGCTCGACCGCCCACGGCGCGCACCCGCCCCGCGTACGCCCGTGCGCACACCTCCGAGCCGCCCCCCGGCATCCGCCAGGGGGCGCACCCGTGCGGCCGGCCGGCACCGAGACGGCGCGAAAGCCGACAAGGTGGGCGCCCGCGAACACCCGGCGGCCCGGCGGAAAACAAACGCCACCCCGACCGCCGCGCCCGCCGTCGGCCACCGGGTATGGTTGCCGCCGAATCGTGCCACCCCGGCGGCCTCCCGTCCGCCCCGGTCGCCCCGAAGGAGCCCGAGCCCCATGACACGCAGGTCGCCGTTCCGGGTGCCCGCAGCGCTGACGTCGGCAGCAGCCGCGCTGGCGGTACTGAGCGGATGCATGACGGTGCACGGCGAGCGCGAGGTGCTGCCCGCGGTGTCGCAGGCTGACGCCGCCAAGGCCCTCAAGCACTTCGCCAACGGCTTCAACAAGGCCAACCGCACGCTGGACTCGACGGTGAACGCCTCGTACGAATCCGGTGCGCTGCTCGCCATCGACCAGGCGGGGATAAAGGCCGCGCACGGCGTCCGCCCCGACGGCAACCCGAACTTCACCCCGCTGGCGTTCACGGACACCCACTTCACGGTGCCCCAGCAGAAGGGTTGGCCGAAGTTCTTCGTCGCGGACGGGCTCAGCAACCGCCAGGGCCAGGGCGGCCAGAACACCCGCTGGTTCCTGGTGTTCAGCCGGGACAGCGTCACCGCGAAGTGGCGGGCGACGTACCTCGCGACGTTCCCCGGCAACAAGGCCCCGGAGTTGAAGGTCACCGACGGCTTCGCCGAAGCGGTGCCCGCGGACGGTTCGTCGGGGCTCGCGGTCGACCCGGGCAAGCTGAGCCAGGCGTACGCGGACTACCTCAACACCGGTAAGGGCGACGCGTTCGCGCCCGGCCAGGAGACCGACAGGCTGCGGGCCTGGCGCGCCTCCCAGGCCAACCAGCCGGGGGCCCGGATCCAGTGGCAGGACCAGGCGTCGGAGCTGCCGCCGGTGGCGCTGCGGACGACGGACGGCGGGGCCCTGGTGTTCTTCTCGACCGTCTACCACCAGCAGAAGACGGTCTCCAAGGGCCTGATGATCACCGTGCCGGCGGAGCTGCGCGGGATCATGGAAGGTCCGGCGAAGAAGAACACCTCGCGGATGGCGTTCACGACGGTGTCGGGCCAGACGGTGCTGGTGCCGGCGAAGAGCGCCGGCGGCAAGGTCGCGGTGCTGAACCGGATCGAGGCGAAGACCTCGGCGAAGGCGCTGTAGCCGGCGGGGCCACCGGCGGATCGGCGGCCCCGAGGTGCGGGAACGGAACCGGCGCGGGCCGGTCAGCGGCCGATCGGCCAGGCCGCCGTCTCGTGGTCCGGTTCGCGGCCGATGAACTCCGCGCAGGCGTCGGTGAGGGTCTCCAGCAGCGTCAGCGGGTCGGGCAGCGGGAGCTCGGGGCCGCGCAGCCAGGTCACCGCGGGCTGGTCACCGAGGAGGGCGGACGGCGGCAGGAGGACGTAGCTGCCGCGGCAGTGCCAGCGCAGGCCGGGGTGCTCGTCGAGGGTCTCGGGATGGCAGTCCAGCTCGCACGGCCACCACTCGTCCTCGTCGTCGGGGGTGCCGCGGGTGGCGGTGAAGAAGAGCATCCGGCCGTCGCCGATACCGGCGCCGCTGAGGCTGACCGGGCCGACGTCGATGCCGGCCGCGTCCAGTCGGTCGAGGGCGCTGCGGCCGGCCTCGACGGGGACGTCGAGGACGTCGTGGGCCATGCCGGTGGCGGTGATGAAGTTGGCCTGCGGGAGGGTGCGGACCCAGGCGGCGACCTTGTCGCGGTCGGTGGTGGCGACGGTCTGCCAGCCGAAGGAGATGGGGTGGCGGCCGGGGGTGGGACAGCCGATGCGTTCGCAGGAACAGCCGTAGCCGGCCGGATGGGCGGCGGGGGCGACCGGGAAGCCCGCGTCGACCGCCGCCATCAGCAGGTCCTCGCGGCCGCGTGCGGCGGCCGATCCCGTGTCCGTATCGGCGCCCGATCCGCTCCTCGGCCGGCGCAGCCACTGGGAGAACCTGCTCTTGCGTTCCATCAATCCCCTCACTTCGAGCGGTGGTCTGGGGTCAATGCTGCCACCATCCTGGGCCCCAGGTGACCGGTGTGCGGATCCGGGGTGAACGCGGCACGGGCGAAGGTGGGCATTTCACGCCAATGCCGCCCGGCCGCCCTGGCGGGTCAGTCGCGCCGGCCCAGACCGCGGATCACCTGGTCGACGAGGGTGTCGACGAAGGCGTAGGTGAGTTCCCCGGTACGCATCAGCCAGCGCTGCGAGAAGGGACTCAGCAGCATCTCGGCGCCGATCCGGACGTCGGCGTCCGGGTCCAGGTCGCCGGCTTCCTGGGCGGCGCGGAGCCGGTCGACGTAGACCCGGATACCGGGCTCCATGAGGCGGCCGACGAAGGTGCGGGAGAGCTCCTCGTCGTTGGCGCCGGCCGCCGCGAGGGCCCGGTAGGGGGCCTGCCAGGCGGCGTCGTTGAACTCGTCGGCGGTGGCGCGCAGGACGGTCTTGAGGTCGGCGGCGAGGTCGCCGGTGTCGGGCAGCCCCACCTGGCCGTACTCGTCGACGACGGAACCGAAGGCGTCGAGCAGGACGGCGGCCTTGGAGGGCCACCAGCGGTAGATGGTCTGCTTGCCGACGCCGGCGCGGGCGGCGATGCCCTCGATGGTGAGTTTGTCGTAGCCGACCTCGCCGACGAGGGCGAGGGCGGCCTCGAAGATCGCCTGGCGGGAGCGCTCGCTGCGGCGGGAGGCGTCGGGGGCTGGTTTGTTGGCCATGGCCGGAAGTGTATCGAGCAGGAGGCGAGACGTATCGTCTTGACAATACGGAACGTCTCGCCCGATGATGAGCGGGATGCGAGCGAGACGAACCGTCTCGGTCGGGGCGCGGGGGCCTGTTCCGGCAAAGCCCGCGCCGTTCGCCCCTCCTACTGGCCCTACGGGAAGGAACTCACCTCATGAGCAAGGGAAATGCCGCCGGCATGCTGGGCGTCGGGGGAACCCGCAGCAAGCTCTCGCGGGGCGCCCTGCGCGGCGGCGCGGGCGGGCGCACCCAGGACACACCGGGGCCGCACGACCCGCAGGAACGGCGGCGCGAGCTGCTACGGAAGATGCAGGAGCGGACCCGGAGCACCTGACGCGGCGCGGGGTACGGGGGCGACGGGCGGGCCGCCGCCGGGCGACCGGCCTCAGCGCGGCCAGGTGTCGCCCCAGGCCGCGTCGCGCGCCTCGCGGTAGGCGGCACCGTGCCGCTTGGTGACGGTGTCCCGCCGCAGGGCGTCGTCCGCGGTGCACAGGTCCAGCAGCACCTGGCCCTTGCGGATCTGCGGCTTGCGGACGATCCGGGCGGCGGCCGGCCCGGCCGGGAGGCGGGTGGCGGCGACGTAGCTGAACTTCTCGTCCTCGTAGGCCAGGGAGCCGCCCTTGACCTGGCGGTGCAGGGAGGACCGGCTGACCCGGACCGAGAAGTGGCACCAGTCCTCGCCCGGGACGATCGGGCAGGCGGCGCTGTGCGGGCACGGCGCGACGATCCGCAGCCCGGCGGCGACCAACTGCTCGCGGGCCTCGCGGATCCGCAGATAGCCCTCGGGGGTGCCCGGTTCGATCAGGACCACGGCCCGCGCGGCGGCCGCCGCGGCCACCACCGCGCGGCGGTCCTCGGGGCGCAGCTCGCCCAGCACGTAGGAGACGGTGACCAGGTCGGTGTCGTCGGGGAGGGTGAGGCCGTCGCCGAGCGCCTGCCGCCGCCAGGTGACGTCCGGCAGGATCCCCGCGGCCAGGTCGCGGCCCAGGTCGAGCGCGGGCTGCGCCCAGTCCAGGACCGTGCTGCGCGGGCCGTCCCAGGTGGCGGCGGTGGCCCAGGTGGCCGCGCCGGTACCGCCGCCGACGTCGACGTGGGTGGCCGGGGACCAGTCCGGGACGCGGGCGGCGAAGGCGGCGAGCGCGGCCCGCACCGCCTCGAAGGTGGCCGGCATCCGGTAGGCGGCGTACGCGGCGACGTCGCCGCGGTCCCGGAGCACCGGGGCGTCGGTGGGGGTGCGGCCCCGGTAGTTGGCGATCAGTCGCTCGACGGCCTGCGCGGCCTGCTTGGGCGGCAGGCCGTCGAGCAGGCCCGCCAGGGCGGTGCGCAGTTCGTCGTGCATTCGGGAAAGTTTACGGGGGTCCCGGCCGGCGCCGTGCCGGGCCGGGACGGGGCGGGTTCAGGCGGCGGCCACCGCGCGGGCGAGGTGGGTGGCGGCCGCCGCCCGCGGGGCGCTGCCGCCCGTGCGGCGCCGGGGGTGGACGGTGTTGGCGAGCAGCACCAGGAAGGTGTCGGTGGCGCGGTCCAGGACCAGGCTGGTGCCGGTGAACCCGGTGTGGCCGGCCGCGCCCCGCCCGGCCAGCTCGCCCATGAAGTAGGGCTGGTCGACGGCGAAGCCGAGGCCGGGCGGGTCGAGCAGGGCGGCGACCGCGGCCGGGCCGAGGATCCGGGCGGTGCCGTACGCGCCGCCGTTGAGCAGCGTCCGGCACAGCACGGCCAGGTCCTGGGCGGTGGAGAACAGGCCCGCGTGGCCGGCCACACCGCCCAGCGCCCAGGCGTTCTCGTCGTGCACCTCGCCGCGCAGCGGGCCCCGGTCCGCCTTGGCCCACGGCCGCCGCTGGTCCTCGGTGGCGGCCACGCCCTGCGGCGCCAGCGGCCCGTAGCAGGTGCTGGTCAGGCCCAGCGGACCGGTGATGCCGTCGCGGACCAGGGCGTCCAGGGGGCGGCCGGTGAGCCGTTCCAGGAGCAGTTGGAGGGCGATGAGGTTGAGGTCGGAGTAGCGGTGCGCGCCGTACCGGCCGCCGGAGGGGGCGGCCGCCTCGGCCCACAGCAGCGCCAGTTGGTCGGCGCGGTCCCGGTGGTCGTGGAAGGGCAGCTCGGGGGCGAGGCCGGAGGTGTGCCGGAGCAGGTCGCGGACGGTGATGCCGGGGGCGAACGCCGGCAGGTGGGCGGCGACCGGCGCGTCGAGGGCGAGATCGCCGCGCTCGGCCTGCTGGACCGCGGCGATTGCGGTGAAGAGTTTGCTGAGCGAGGCGAGGTCGAAGACGGTGCCGACCCGCATCGGCTCCCACAGGTCGCGGGGGAGGTCCAGGCCCCGGTCGCGTTCGGGGTCGTACGCGCGGTAGCGGACCGCCCAGCCGGCGGCCGCCTCGGCGGCGACCACCGGGCCCCGGCCGGCCAGCACCACCGCGCCGGGGCACCACGGTGCACGGCTCTCGGGCAGTGCGCGCACGCCACTGACCAGCCGTGCCATCCAGGCGGGGTCCAGCCCCGCCTCGGCCGGTGTGCCGGGCTTCAGTCTCGGTGCGTTCGGTGCGTTCAGAGCCCAGTCCTCTCGCCGCCGGTGCGTTCCCCCTTACGCTGCCACGGACGGCACATTCCCAGGAAGCTCACGAGCGCGAGAACGGCACACGACAGTTGGACGACGGCCATCGGTACGGCCGTCCGCTCGCCCGCGATGCCCACCAGCGGCGAGGCCACCGCGCCGAGCAGGAACGTCGAGGTGCCCAGCAGCGCGGAGGCGGAGCCGGCCGCGTGCGGGGTGCGCAGCAGCGCCTGGGTGTTGGTGCTCGGCATGACCAGGCCCATCGCGGACATCAGCACGAACAGCCCGGCCGCCACCGGGACCAGCCCGGCCTTGCCGAAGACCCCGGACGACAGCAGCAGCAGGGCCGCGCCGGCCAGCGCGACCAGCACCAGGCCGATGCCCAGCACCTTGTCCAGGCCGACCCGGCCGACCAGCAGCTTGCCGTTGACCTGGCCGACCGCGACCAGCCCGATGGAGTTCAGGCCGAAGAGCAGGCTGAAGGTCTGCGGGGAGGCGCCGTAGATCTCCTGGATGACGAACGGCGAGGCCGAGATGTACGCGAAGAGCGCGGCGAAGGCGAACGCGCCGACCAGGAGGTAGCCGGAGAAGACCCGGTCGGCGAGGAGGTCGCGCATGGTGCGCAGGGCCGGGCCGAGGCCGCCGGGCTGCCGGCGCTCCGGGGGCAGCGTCTCGTCCAGCCGCCGCCAGACGAGGAGGGTGAGCAGCACACCGACCACGGTGAGCACCACGAAGACCCCGCGCCAGTCGGTGACCCGGAGGATCTGGCCGCCGATGAGCGGGGCGACCACCGGCGCCACTCCGGAGATCAGCATCAGCGTGGCGAAGAACCGGGCCATCGCCACCCCGTCGTACAGGTCGCGCACCACCGCCCGCGCGATGACGATGCCGGCCGCGCCCGCCAGCCCCTGGAGCAGGCGGAAGGCGATCAGGATCTCGGCGTTGGTGGCGACCGCGCACAGGGCGGTGGCCAGCACGTAGACGACCATGCCGACGAGCAGTGGGCGGCGGCGGCCCCACTTGTCGCTCATCGGGCCGACGATCATCTGCCCCAGGGCCATGCCCGCCAGGCAGGTGGTGAGGGTCAGTTGGACGGTGGCGGCCGGGCTGTTCAGGGCGGTGGTGACCTGCGGCAGGGCCGGCAGGTACATGTCCATGGAGAGCGGCGGGACCGCGGTGAGGCCGCCGAGGACGAGGGTGACGAGCAGGCTGGTGCGGCGGGACGCGACGGGTGCGGCGGGCGCGTCCCGCCCGGATATGGCGGGCTGCCCGGGTGTCTCGTCCCGGGTCTCGGCGGCGGGAGCGCCGGACTCTGTCATGAGTGTCTCCATGAGTCGGTGATGGCAGCATCATGGTGGCACGCGGCGGACACCTGCCAGGGCGCGTGGACGCAGTCCTTTGGTCCTACGCCCGCCCCGGGGCCGGCGCCGGGGCGGGCCGCCAACTACCGCCCGGCCCGCGGCTCCTGGCGGCACCGCCCGGGTCGCACCCGGTTCGCGCCCGGTTCCCGCCCGGTCCGCCGTTACCCTGCCGACATGGCATATGACGCAGAGCGGGTAGCGGCGGCACAGGCGACACCGGTGGCACGGGCCGGGCAGGTGGGCGGTGCCGCGACCGCGGCCCGCCCGACGCTCCCGGCACCCGCCTCGCGGGGCCGCACCCCGCGCACGGCGCCGACGCCCCAGGAGACCCGGGAGGACCGCGCGGCGGGCCGGAAGGTGGCCCTGGTCACCGGCGCGGGTTCGGGCATCGGGCGGGCGGTCGCCCTGGCGCTGGTCGCCGACAACTGGACGGTGGTCCTGGCCGGCCGGCGCTCCGACGCCCTGGAGGAGACCGCCCGGCAGGTGGGGTACGCGGGCATCGAGGGCCCCGCGGTGCTGCCCGTCCCCACCGACGTCACCCGCCCCGACGAGGTCGACGCCCTCTTCAGCACGATCCGCGACCGGTTCGGCCGGCTGGACCTGCTCTTCAACAACGCGGGCGCCTTCGGCCCGCCGGTCCCGCTGGAGGAGCTCTCCTACGACGACTGGCGGGCGGTGGTCGACGTCAACCTCAACGGCGCCTTCCTGTGCGCCCAGGCCGCGTTCCGCACGATGCGCGGCCAGGACCCGCAGGGCGGCCGGATCATCAACAACGGCTCCATCTCCGCCCACGTGCCGCGGCCGCACTCGATCGCCTACACGGCCACCAAGCACGCGATGACCGGACTCACCAAGTCGCTGTCCCTGGACGGCCGTCCGCACCGGATCGCCTGCGGCCAGATCGACATCGGCAACGCGGCCACCGAGATGACCGGCCGGATGCAGACCGGGATCCTCCAGGCCAACGGCCGCACCGAGGTCGAACCGGTCATGGACGCGGCCGACGTCGCCCGTACGGTCGTGCACATGGCGGCGCTCCCGTTGGAGGCCAATGTGCAGTTCGCGACGGTGATGGCGACCGCGATGCCGTACATCGGGCGGGGTTGAGGCACCACGGGCCGCCCGGGAATAGCCGGGCGGCGGTGGGTGGTTCCCTGGCCATGACACTCGACACCCCCGCCGGGGACACCGCCCGCACACCGGAGATCCTGCGCTACACCGCGTTCTCCACCGACCCCGCGGGCGGCAACCCGGCCGGCGTCGTCCTGGACGCCGCCGGACTGGACGACGCCGCGCAGCTCGCCATCGCCGCCGAACTCGGCTACTCCGAGACCGCGTTCCTCACCGCGCCGCCCGAGGGGCTGGGCGAGCCCGGCCGAGCGTTCACCATCCGGTACTTCAGCCCGCTCGCCGAGGTCGCCTTCTGCGGCCACGCCACGGTCGCCACCGCGGTCGCGTTCGCCGAGCGGCACGGCCCCGGCGACCTGGTCTTCGCCACCCAGGCGGGCCCGGTCCCGGTGACCGTCGCCCGGCACGACGGCGCCCTGCGGGCCACCCTGACCAGCGTCGAACCGCGCATCGAGCCGATCACCCCGGCCGACCTCGACGAGGCGCTGGCCGCACTGGACTGGCCGGCCGCCGACCTCGACCCGGCGCTGCCGCCCCGCATCGCCTACGCCGGCAACCGCCACCTGGTCCTCGGCGCCGCCACCCGCTCGCGGCTGGCCAAGCTCGACTACGACTTCGACCGGCTGGCCGCCCTGATGCACCGCCTGGACCTGACGACGCTTCAGCTGGTCTGGCGGGAGAGCGACACCGTCTTCCACGTCCGCGACCCGTTCCCGATCGGCGGCGTGGTGGAGGACCCGGCGACCGGCGCCGCGGCCGCCGCCTTCGGCGCGTACACCCGCGCCCTGGGACTGGTCACCGCCCCGACGACGCTCACCCTCCACCAGGGGCACGACCTGGGCCGCCCCGGCCTGCTGACCGTCGACCTGCGGTCCGGCGACCCGCGCTCACACGTCAGCGGAACCGCCACCCGGATCACGGCAACGGACGCCTGAGACCTCGGGCGGGACCCCGGTCCCGCCCCCTCCTTGACCATCGGTCGGCCACGCCGCGCCACCGCCCCGACGGCATCCGGGCCCCGGCCGCCTTCCGGACCGCGGACCGTATCGGGGGGGCGCCCGCCGGAGCCGATCCGGCCCCCGGCTCACCCCGACCCCGGCTCATCCCGCCCCCGGAACGCCCTCTCCCGGCACCGCGCACACCGCTCCCCGCGGCGCGCAGGACACCGTGACCACTCCCCGTCCGGCGCCCCCGGACGGCTGGACGGTCGCGCCGCCCTCCCGATGCCCCGCCCCGAAGGTGTCGTCCCGCCACCCGAGCAGCGCCGACGCCACCACCGCTATCAGCACCAGCACGGCGAAGATCAGCAACGGCCGGGCCCGTACCAGCAGTTGACGCACCCGCCCGGTCCGCCGTCCGGGCCCGCGGTACGCCCCTCGACCCCCCGGGCCGACGCCCGGCCCCCGCACCGTCGCCGGACGGCGGTGCCAGCCCAGCGCCCGCCCGATCCGTCTCTTCCAATACACCAGCCGGTAGTAGTGCTTCAGCACCTCGGCGCCCCCTCGTGTGACTGCCCGGGAAGCCACGAGGGTACTGCCCGACGGCTTCCGCGACGCCCGCCCGCCCCGGGCGACGGGCCCGCCGCACGTCCCCGAAGGACACCCGACGGGCCCGACGGCCGACGCCGCTCAGCCCCAGAGGCCGCCGCCGTTCCCCTCGTCCGGTTCGACCCACCAGCCGTTACGGCAGATCCGGCCCTCCGGATCCCGGTCGCCCTCGGCGTACTCGCCGGACCCGGTGGTCTCACCGTGCGGACCGCGCCCCCAACTCGTGTAGTAGTAGCGGCACCCCTGCCCCTGGGCCGAGGCGGCCGGCGCCGCCACCATTCCCGCACTCAGCACGCACAGCCCCACCAGCACGATCCGCGTCAGCTTCCCCATCAGCCCATCCTCCCCCGCGCCCAACGGCGCACGGATATACCCGACTTCTCCCGATCATCCGAGAGCGGCGCAACAGTAGCCCGCGCCGCACTCGCCCCTGTATTCCCCGAACTGACGAGTTTGCGAAGCGAGAAGGGAATGCAGAGCGGCGAGAAGGCCCTTCGGAGCGGGCGCCCCCACAGAAAAGACCCCACTCCAACCCCCTGAGCAGGCGGGGGCGGAGTGGGGCCGGGGCGGCGTCCGCGCGACGCGGACGCCGGGCGGGGACCGCCGTCAGCCCAGACCGGGCAGGCCGCCCTGGAGCGGAAGCCGGCCCGTGACGGGCGCCCCCTGCGCAGGCAGCGCGCCGGTCACCGCCTTCCCGGACAGCGTGTCCGTCAGCGCCTTGGCCGGCACGGCGTCGCCCAGGCCCTTCCCGGGCAGCCCGTCGGCCGGCAGCCCACCGAGCAGTCCACCGTCGGCGGTGGCCGCCTGCGCCGTGTCGCCCAGCAGCTCCCCGGCCGCACCGGCGGTCGCACCGGTCGCCTGCGCCGCCGGCGGCGCCACCTTCGCCGCGGCCCCGCCGACCGCCCTGGTCTCCGCGGGCACCACCTTGTCGACGACCTTCCCCTGGGCACCACCGGCGACATGCGTCGCCTGCTGCGCGACACCGCCCACCGTGTCCCCCACGCTGCCGGGGTCCACGTTGGTCAGCCCGCCCAGGTCGGGGGTCTTCGGTCCGTCGGCGGCGTGGGCGCCGGCAGCCGACCCCAGCGTCATCGCGGCCGCGGCCATACCCACTGCCGTCAGAACTCGTCGCATCAAGGCTCCTAGATGAATGGAGATGTGCTTGTGTGATGAGAACGATGAGCTGCGCACCCGGACACGCCCGGTCAACGCCGGCACGGCGCGGAGAGCGGGGAGGGGGCGGACGAGTCGGCCTGTACGCCGGGTTCTGTCTCCGGGCGACCTTGCGGTCGGCCGGGAGGCGGCCATCCATCTAGGGCTGCCGTTGCCGACAGCCTCGTGCGGTCTACCCGCGGACTCGGGCTGGCAGCCCTCGAACGTCCGCGCAGGGCCATCAGCCGATGGCCCCTCTTGACCTTGCTCCGGGTGGGGTTTACCTAGCTGCCCAGGTCACCCTGGGCACTGGTGGTCTCTTACACCACCGTTTCACCCTTACCTGGGCCGTGCGGCCCTGGCGGTCTGCTTTCTGTGGCACTGTCCCGCGGGTCACCCCGGGTGGGCGTTACCCACCACCCTGCCTTGTGGAGCCCGGACGTTCCTCGGGGGGATCGATGATCCCCACGCGGCCGCCCGGCCGGCTCGTCCGCCGTGCCGACCATGCTACCTGGCGGATTCCGGCGGCTTGACCTTGCCGTTGCGGCAACGTTTCTACTGGGCTCATGCGTATCGGGGAACTCGCCGGGCTTGCCGGCGTCAGCACGCGGACCATACGGCACTACCACCAGCTGGGGCTGCTTCCGGAGCCGGTCCGGCGGGCCAATGGCTACCGGGAGTACGGGCTGCGGGACGCGGTCGCGCTGGCGCGGGTGCGGCGGCTGACGGAGCTGGGGCTCGGGCTGGAGGAGGTTCGGGACGTGCTGGCCGACGACGCCGGCCGGGAGCTGCGGGAGGTGCTGGCGGAGCTGGACGAGGACCTGGCGCGGCAGGAGGCGGCGATCCGGGCCCGGCGGGAGCGGTTGGCGGAGGTGCTGCGGCGCAGCGAGGAGCCGGGTGGGCTGCCGCAGGAGGGCCCGGTGTCGGAGCAACTGGCCGAGCTGTTCGCGGAGATGGCGCGGACGTCGGCGACGCTGCCGGGGCCGGAGCCGGCGATGGCGGTGCGGGAGCGGGAGGTGCTGGCCCTGCTGGACGCGTCGGGCGACGGCCGGGCGCAGGGGGCGATGGCGGCGGCGCTGCGGGAGATGTTCGTGGCGCCGGGCTCGATGGAGCGGGCGTATGCGGCGTACGGGCTGCTGGACGAGCTGGCGGGGGCGGCGACGGACGATCCGCGGGTGGTGGAGGCCGCGCGGGCGCTGGTGGAGTGCGTGCCCGACAGGGTGGTGGCGGCGATCGCCGCCGGGGCCGGGCCGGTGGCGGACTCGGGGCGGGCGACCGAGGTCTGGGCGGACCTGATGTTGGCGGAGCTGGCGCCGGCGCAGGCGGAGGCGATGCGGGTGGCGATGCGGATGATCGGGGAGGGGACGCGATGAGCGCGAGGAACGACGCCCGGTTCGGGGAGCGGGTGCGGCGGCTGCTGCGGCACGAGGGGCAGTGGCTGGCGAGCCTGGTGTGGTGGGTGGCGCGGCGCCGGGTGGGGGTGCCGGAGGGTGCGCGGGCGCTGCCGTACGCGGGCGCGCAGGCGGCGATGTCGTACGGGCTGGCGTTCGTGTTCGTGGTGGAGACGGTCGGGGTGAGCCTGCTGTTGCAGGACCATCCGGAACTGCACGCGGTGGCGCTGGTGGGCGACATCTACACCGTGCTGCTGGTGCTGGGGAGCCAGGCCGCGGCGGTGACCCGGCCGCATGTGCTGGGCGCGGAGGACCTGCTGGTGCGGAACGGTGCGCGGATGGAGCTGCGGATTCCGCTGGCGTCGATCGCGTCGGTCCGGTACGACCTGCGGTCCCGGCAGGACGGGCACAGCGGCGCGGGCGACGGCCGGCAGGACGCCGGCCGGCTGGAGTTGGCCATCGCCGGGCAGACCTCGGTGACGGTGGAGCTGACCGAGCCGGTGGTCGTGGTGCGGCTGCTGGGGCGGCGGGAGACGGTGCGCACGGTCCGGTTCCACGCGGATGACGCGCGGGGCGCGGTGGGCGCGGTGCGGGGCGCGGTGGAGGCCGTACGGGCGGCGCGGTCCGTGGCGGAGCGCGGGGAGCCGGTCACACCGGGGTGAAGCGGACCGGTTCGCGGCCCGGTTCGGCGCCGGCCAGGCGGACCCGGATGCGCCGGCCGAGGGGCAGCGCGGGGCCGCCGGGGGCGGTCTGGACGGGGCCGATGACGGCCGGTTCGCAGAGGTGGACGGTCCCCTGGGTGGGGTCGTCCTCGTGGCGGTCGACGACCAGGGCTTCGAAGGTCTCGCCGACCCGGTCGCGCAGCAGGGCCGCCTCAACGAGGTCGACGCAGGCCCGCTCGACCTGGTTGGCGCGCTGGCTGCCGGTCTCCATCTGGTGCGGGAGGGCGGGCAGGGCGGCGCGGACCCAGCCGGGCGGGGCGTGGCCGGCCGCGGCGGCCAGGCACAGCTCGGAGGCGTAGCGGTCGACGAGCCGCCGCAGCGGTGCGGTGGCGTGGGCGTACGGGGCGGCGACCGCGGCGTGCACGGTGGCGGTGGGCGGTGGGGCGGTGCCGTCGAAGACCGTGTAGCCGGCGCCGCGGAGCAGGGCGGTGCACTCCTGGAGGAAGGCCGCGTGGCCGGCGTCGCGCGGGTCCAGGGTGCGGAGCAGCGCCGCGTACGAGGTGTGGTGGGGCCAGTCGACGCCGAGGGCCTGGGCGGTGAGGCGGAGCCGGGCGACCGAGCCGTCGGGGGCGGAGGGCAGGGTGCGCAGGATGCCAGTGCCGGCGGCGAGCATCAGCTCGGCCGCGGCCATGCCGGTGAGCAGGGAGATCTGGGCGTTCCAGGCGGCGGACGGGAGCGGGGCGCGGTAGGCGAGGGTGTAGCGGCCGTCGCGTTCGACGATCTCCTGCTCGGGAACGTCGAGGGAGATCGCGCCGCGGGCCGCCGCCAGCTCCTCGCGGCGCAGCCCGATCTCGCGGAGCAGGGCGAGCGGTTCCTCGGCGGTGCCGTCGTCGAGGACGCGTTGGACGCCGGCGTAGTCGAGGCGGGCGCGGGAGCGGACCAGGGCGCGGCGGACGGTGGTGGCGGTCGGCGCGCCGTCGGCGTCGAGGGTGAACTCCCACAGGACGGCCGGACGGTCCTGGTCGGGCAGCAGGCTGGCGGCGCCCTCGCTGAGCACGGTGGGGTGCAGCGGGATCCGCTCGTCGGGGAAGTACAGGGTGGCCACCCGGTGGTGCGCCTCGGCGTCCAGGGCGCCGCCGGGGGTGACGAAGGAGGCGACGTCGGCGATGGCGTAGTGGACGCGGTAGCCGCCGCCGGGCCGCCGGGCGAGGAACATCGCCTGGTCCAGGTCCTGGGCGCCGGGCGGGTCGAGGGTGAACAGGGGCAGGTCGGTGGCGTTGTCCAGGGTGTGCTCGGTGGCCACCTCGCCGTCGCCCGCCGGGATGCGCGGGGCGCGGGCGGCGCTCTCCGCCTCGGCCTGCGCGGTGGGCGGGAAGTGGTCGGGGATCTCCAGCCGCATGCGCAGCTCCTGCAGGGCGGCCCGGAGGGGGGCCTCCGCTGCGTCGGTCACATGCATATGGCGACGGGGCATGGAATCGAGCGTATGGCCGCCGGGCGCTCCCGGCGCGGCGTACGGGGGCCGGGCGGGCGGCGTCCGGGGTCGGCCGGGCTTCTAAGCTTTCGGCGGGGCCGCACCCCTGCCCGTACCGCCGTGAAGGAGAAACACCGTGCTCGTGTTGTTGCCGCCGTCCGAGGGGAAGTCCGCGGGAGGGAGCGGGAAGCCGCTGGATCTGGGGGCGCTGTCGCTGCCGGGGCTGACCGCGGCGCGGACGGAGGTCCTGGAGGAGCTGGTCGGGCTGTGCGCGGCCGATGCGGCGAAGGCCCAGGAGGTGCTGGGGCTGAGCGAGGGCCTGAAGGGCGAGGTCGCCAAGAACGCGGGGCTGCGCACCGCGGCCACCCGGCCGGCCGGGGAGATCTACACCGGGGTGCTGTACGACGCCCTGGGGCTGGCCTCCCTGGACGCGGCGGCGCGGAAGCGGGCGCAGCGGTCGCTGCTGGTGTTCTCGGGGTTGTGGGGCGCCGTGCGGATCGGTGACCGGATTCCGTCCTACCGCTGCTCGATGGGGGTGAAGCTGCCGGGGCTGGGCGCCCTGGGGGCGTACTGGCGGGGGCCGATGGCGGAGGTGCTGCCGGCGGCGGCCGGGGACGGCCTGGTGCTGGATCTGCGGTCGGCGGCGTACGCCACGGCGTGGAAGCCCAAGGGGGAGGTGGCCGGGCGGACCGCGACGGTGCGGGTGCTCCAGTCGAAGATCGTGAACGGGGTCGAGAAGCGGTCGGTGGTCAGCCACTTCAACAAGGCGACCAAGGGGCGGCTGGTCCGGGACCTGCTGGTGGCGGGGCTCGAACCGGCGGACCCGGCGGAGCTGGTGGCGGCGCTGCGCGGGCTGGGGTACGTGGTGGAGGCGCTGGCCCCGGCGAAGGGTGGCAAGCCGTGGGGGCTGGATGTGATCGTCACGGAGTTGTGAGGGGCGACGGGGTGCCGGTGCCCGCCCGGAGGCCGGCGGGCCGCCGCACCCTCCCTCATGTTGCAACATGTGCAACGCTCGTTGCGGAGGGTGTGAAGCCGGCACAGTATGGGCGGCGTGACTGACGCCGCCGCCTCGCCCGCGCCCCCCGCCGTCCTCGGCCTCGCCCCCGTCCTTCCGGTCGTGGTCCTCCAGGACGCCGCGGATGCCGTACCGCTCGCCCGCGCGCTGGTCGCCGGCGGGCTGCCGGCGATCGAGGTCACCCTGCGCACGCCCGCCGCGCTGGACGCGATCCGGGCCGTCGCCGAGGAGGTCCCGGAGGCGGTGGTCGGCGCCGGGACCCTGCTGAATCCGGCGCACGTCGCGGCGGCCGGGGCGGCCGGGGCGCGGTTCCTGGTGAGTCCGGGCTGGTCGCCGCGGCTGCTGGGTGCGCTGCGGGACTCCGGGCTGCCGTTCCTGCCGGGCGTCTCGACGGCCTCGGAGGTGGTGAGCCTGCTGGACCAGGGCCTCACCGAGATGAAGTTCTTCCCGGCGGAGGCGGCGGGCGGTACCGCCTATCTCAGGTCGCTGGCCGCTCCGCTGCCGCAGGCCCGCTTCTGTCCGACCGGCGGGATCGGCCTGGCGTCGGCCCCCTCGTATCTGGCGCTGCCCAACGTCGGCTGTGTCGGCGGCACCTGGATGCTGCCGGGTGACGCGCTGGCCGCCAAGGACTGGGCGCGGGTCGAGCGGCTGGCCCGGGAGGCGGCGGCGCTGGGCGGCTGACCTGCTTCGCGGACGGCGCACGGGGGTCGGGGCACCGGCCCCGGCAGTCGCGCAACGGCCCGGCACACCGTGGTGGTGTGCCGGGCCGGGCGCGACGCGGGGTTCCGCGGGACCGCTACCGCAGGTGCGACGTGTCGTTCAGCAGCCGCAGGGAGGCGTTGCCGTCGGAGTAGTACGCGACCGCGGAGAGGGACGCCGCGGAGAGCTCCATGCGGAACAGGGACTCCGGTGGGGCACCGAGGGCCAGCCGCACCAGGGTCTTGATCGGGGTGACGTGGGTGACCAGGAGGACGGTCTTGCCGGCGTAACGGGCGATCAGCTTGTCGCGGGTGACGGCGATCCGGCGGGCGACCGTCGCGAAGGACTCACCGCCGCCGGTGGGCGCCGCCTTGGCCGAGCCGAGCCAGGCGTCCAGGTCGTCGGGGTAGCGCTCGCGGACCTCGGCGAAGGTCAGCCCCTCCCAGGCGCCGAAGTCGGTCTCGCGGAGCCCGTCCTCGATGCGGACGTCGACGCCGAGCCGGGCGGCGACCGCTCCGGCGGTCTCCTGGCAGCGGCGCAGCGGCGAGCTGACCACGGCCTGGACGGTGCCGCGGGCGGCCAGCGCGGCGGCGGTCGCCTCGGCCTGGCGGCGGCCGACCGCGGAGAGTTCGGGGTCGGTGCCGCCGCTGCCGGAGAAGCGCTTCTGGGGCGTCAGGGCGGTCTCGCCGTGCCGGAGCAGGACGAAGGTCGCCGGGGTGCCGAGGTCGGGCGAGCCCCAGCCGACCGGTGGGGCGGCGGGCGCGGCGTCCGCGACCTCCGCCGCTTCGGCGGCCGCGTCGGCGGCCCGGGCCGCGGCGCTGCGGGCGGGCGCCGCGTCGGCCGGGGCGGCGAGCGCCGCCCGGGAGTCGCGCGGCTCCCACTGCTTGCCGTTCTTGCCCGCGTCCATCGCCTCGTTGGCGAGCCGGTCGGCGTGCTTGTTCCGGGCGCGCGGGATCCACTCGTAGGTGACCCGGGCGGGCGGGAGGATCGCCGCGGCCTCGGCGGCGAGCGGCTTCATGTCCGGGTGCTTGATCTTCCAGCGGCCGGACATCTGCTCGACGACGAGCTTGGAGTCCATCCGGACGTGGACAGTGGCCTCCGGGTCCAGGTCCCGCGCGGCGCGCAGCCCGGCCAGCAGGCCCTTGTACTCGGCGACGTTGTTGGTCGCCGTCCCGATGAACTCGGCGGCCTCGGCCAGCGCCTCGCCGGTCGCCGGGTCGAGGACCACCGCGCCGTAGCCGGCCGGCCCCGGGTTGCCCCGGGACCCGCCGTCCGCCTCGACGATCAGCTCACGCGCCACGGCCTACAGCCCCGAGTCGGGCGTGCGCACCAGGATGCGGCTGCAGTTCTCGCACCGGACGACGGTGTCGGCGGCGGCCGCACGCACCTCGTTCATCTCGGTGATGTCCAGCTCCAGCCGGCAGCCCTCGCAGCGGCGCTGGTAGAGGCGGGCGGCGCCGATGCCGCCCTGCTTGGTGCGGATGCGGTCGTAGAGGGTGACCAGTGCCTCGGGGATGTCGGCGACGGTGAGTTCGCGCTCCTTGGCGACCGTGGCCACCTCGGCGTCGATCTCGGCGTGCGCGGCGTCCCGGCGGGCGGTGGCGTCATCGGCCTTGGCCTGGATGGCGGCGAGCCGGTCGGTCAGCTCGCGGACCCGCTCCTGGGTGGCCTCGCGGCGCTCCATGACCTCCAGGACGACGTCCTCCAGGTCGGCCTGGCGCTTGGCCAGCGAGGTGAGTTCGCGCTGGAGGTTCTCCAGGTCCTTGGGGGAGCTCACGGCGCCGGAGTCGAGACGCTTCTGGTCGCGGGCGGCGCGCTGGCGGACCTGGTCGACGTCCTGCTCCGCCTTGGTCTGCTCGCGGCTGGTGTCGCTCTCCTCGGTCTGCGCGGCGACGAGCAGGTCGCGCTGCTGGGTGAGGTCGGACTCCAGGGTCGTCAGCTCGGCCAGTTCGGGGAGGTTCTTGCGCCGGTGCGCGAGCTGGGTGAGCCGGACGTCGAGGTTCTGGACGTCCAGGAGGCGGATCTGGTCGGCGGGCGCGGCGTTCAGCGGGGGGCTCCTGTGGTGTGCGGGTTTTCCGGGGGACTGGTGAGCTGGGTGGACGCCGCGTGGGCGGTCCAGGGGTCGGTGACCGTGCGGGAGACGTGCGTGCGCAGTCCCCAGCCGTGCCGGTCGGAGACCGCGTCGAGTTGGGCCGCGGCCTGCTCGCACCACGGCCACTCGGTGGCCCAGTGGGCCGCGTCCAGCAGCGCCAGCGGGCCGTTCCGTTTGGTGGTCTGGGTGGCCTCGGAGGCCGGGTGGTGGCGCAGGTCGGCGGTGAGGAACGCGTCCACGCCGGCCGCCCGTACGTCGTCGAAGAGGCTGTCGCCGGAGCCGCCGGAGACCGCCAGGGTGCGGATCTCGCGGTCCGGGTCGCCGGCCGCCCGGATGCCCTGCGCGGTGGCGGGCAGGTGGGCGGCGGCGTACGCGGTCAGCTCGGTCAGCGTCATCGGGTGCGGGAGTTCGCAGATCCGGCCCAGGCCGCGGCGGCCGGCCGGATCGCTCGGGTCCGGCACCAGGGGGCCGAGGATCCGCAGGTCCAGTGCGCCGGCGAGGGCGTCGGAGACGCCGGGGTCGGCGGTGTCGGCGTTGGTGTGCGCGACGTGCAGGGCGATGTCGTGCTTGATGAGGGTGTGCACCACCTTGCCCTTGAAGGTGGAGGCCGCGACCGTGGTCGTGCCGCGCAGGTAGAGCGGGTGGTGGGTGACCAGCAGGTCGGCGCCGAGCCGCACGGCCTCGTCGGCGATCTCCTGGACCGGGTCGACGGCGAACAGCACCCGGTGGACCTCGGCGTCGGGGTCTCCGCAGACGGTACCGACCGCGTCCCATCCTTCGGCCCGCTCGGGGGGCCAGAGGACGTCGAGCGCGGCGAGGACTTCAGACAGTGCGGGCACGGGGGGAAGGTTACCTCTCCCCCGCGCCCGCGCGCCGGGCCGCGGTCCGCACGGGAACCGCGGGCCCGCAGGGGCAGCGGGGTTCCGGCCACCGGCCCCGACCGCCGCGGCAACCGCGTGCACGCGGGCCGCTACTTCACGAGGAAGCCGCGCAGGTCGTCCAGGACGCTGTCGGCCGCGGTGACGCCGAGGCCGAGGTACCAGGTCTCGTCCTTCACGTTCCGGGCGTGGCCGTCCTTGACCGCCTTGAGGTTCTTCCACAGCGGGTTCTGCTCGGCGGTGTCGCGCTTGGTGGACTTGGGGTCGCCGTAGACGCCGGTGAAGATCCAGTCGGCGTCGGCCTGGTTGATGTTCTCCGGGCTGACCTCGGTGGCGAGGTCGTCGACCTGCTGGTTCTTCGGACGGGGCAGGCCGACGTCCTTCAGGATGGTGCCGATGAAGGAGCGCTGGGCGTAGAGCCGGGTGAACTGCGGCATGTAGCGCAGCATCGTCACGGTCGGCTTCTTCGGGCCGATGTCCTCGCCGAGCTTCTTCGCCTTGGCCTCGTAGGCGGCCAGTTCGGTCCTGGCCTGCGCGGTCTTGTCCAGGGCGGCGGCGTTGAGCAGGTAGTTCTGCTTCCAGGTGAAGCCGGGGCGGATCGAGAAGACGGTCGGCGCGATCTTGCTGAGCTGCTGGTACTGCTTCTCGGCGCGCAGCTTGCTGCCCAGGATGAGGTCGGGCTTGAGGGCGTTGACGGCCTCCAGGTTGAGGCCGTTGATGGTGCCGACGCTCTTGGGGTGGCCGGCCTTCTCGGCGAGGTAGTCGGGGAGGGCGGCGTCGCCCTCGGTGGGCGCGTAGCCGACCGGCTTGATGCCGAGCGAGACGACGTTGTCGAGCTCGCCGACGTCGAGGACGACCACGCGCTTGGGCGCGGCGGGGAGGGTGGCGGTGCCCATGGCGTGCCGGACGGTGCGCGGGAACTGGCCCGGCTTGGCGTCGGTGCCCATCTTCGCGGTCTCGTCGGCGGCCTTGCCGAAGTCCTTGCCGCCCTGGGCCACGGACTTCGAACCGGCGCCGCGGTCGCTGCCGCCGTCCGCGCCGGACGAACCGCAGCCGGCGAGGGCGAGGGCGCCGGCGGTGGCGAGGGCTAGGGCGGCGCCGCGGCGGCGAAGGGGCATCAGGTCACTCCAGGTCGTATGCAGGCACCACGGGCATACGGGGAGATGCCCGGCCGCCCGACGGCAACTTAGGTCCGCCTAACTTTAAGCATCCTTGAATCTCGAAGCACACCCACCCCTCCCAGCACCGGCGAACCGGACAACAGCCACCCTTATGCGTGAAGACCAGCAACTGCCGTTGATCGGCCGGAAGTGCGAAAACTAACGTCCCTCCACTGGAGGTGGCCCCGATGACGATCTGTGCCGGTCAGGACGCCGCGGCGCTCGACAGCCCGCCCCGCGCGGCGCTGACCCTCGCCGCCGACGGCTCGTACGCGGCCCGGCTCACCCGTCACGACGACGCCGCCGGAAGCTGGTACCCGGAGCGCTGGACGATCGGCGGCCCGGAGCCGTACGCGGTCCCCCTGCCGGGCAGTCAGCCCGAGGAGCCGGACAGCGCCCTGCTGCCGCTCGCGGACGGCCGGGTGGTGATCGTCCGCCGGGTCGCCGACCGGTTCACCGTCTCCCTGCTCTCCCCGACCGGGCCGGGGACCCAGGAGGTCCTGGTCGGCGCGGTGGCGGCGCGGGCACTGACACTGCTGCCGCCCGCCCCCGGCGGGCTGCTCGGCTACGCGCTGGTGCCGGGCGCCGGGAGCACCGCGGTGTGGCGGGTGCACGGCGGGGCGGCGGGGCCCGAGCGGGTCGCCGTGGTGCCGGGCGGCTGCACCGGCGGGGTCTGGCTGGACCACGGCGGGCGGCTGCTGGCGGTCGACCGGGAGTTGGACGGCCGCACCAAGACCGTGGTGGTCGACCTGGCGCGCGGCGGGGAGGTCAGCCCGCTGCTCCAGATCACCGAGGAGAGCGACGACCGGCTGGTGCTCGCCGATCCGGACAGCGGGCTGCTGCTGGTCCGGTCCGACGCCCCCGGCCATGACCGGCTGGGCTGGGGCGTCCTGGGCAGCAGCCTGCCGGTGCGCTTCCCGGAGTGCCTGCGGGTGCCCGATATGGCGGTGACGCCGTTCGCGGTCCGACCGGGGCGGACGCTGCCGCCGGAGGACTGCGCGGTGGCGTTCCGGCTCGACGGTCCGGCCGGGACCCGGCTGGGCGTGTGGCGGCCCTCGGAGCGGCGGCTGCGGCGGTTCCCGGCCCCGGAGGGCTGGTTGGCGGGCAGCGGCCGGTGGGCACCGGACGGTGAACTGCTGCTGCCGTACGCGACGGAGGCGGTGCCGTGCGGGGTGGCGCGGATGGCCATACCGCTGGAGCCGGTCGCCGGAGCCGGAGCGCGGGCGGCGACGAGGGGGGAGACCGGGACGGAGGGGGAGCCGGGGGCAGGGGAGCCGGAGGGGGGAGAGCCGGAGGCGGGGGCGGGCGTTCCGGTGGAGGCGAGCAGCCCGACGGGGGCGGGCGTTCCTGCGGAACCAGGGGTTCCGGTTGCGGTGGGCGGCGCTGCGGAGGCCGCCGTTCCGCCAGGCGGTATCGCGGAAGCAAAGGTTGCGGATGTCGCGGTTCCGCCCGATCCGGGGGCCACGGAGGGCGCGTTGATTGTCCTGGATACGGTGGAAATCGGCGTTGACTCCACAGCATCTCCACAATCGGAGCCCCCGGCCGGGGAACCACTCGACCTCTCACCGCATCCCCGGATGTGCAGGCCAGTTCCCCTGCAACAGGCACCTCTCGCGACCCAGGAGTCCCGGTGGAGCGCCGATTCCCGCCCCGTTAGTATTCCGGCGGGGGCTGTGCAGCCGGTTGACCCGGCCACCGACGGCACCGCACGGGTCACGTCCCGGCGGGAGCCGGGGGAGGTCCCGACGCGTACAGCTGCAAGCGATCTGACGGAGTGACTCTTTCATGTCCGAAGCCCGAACCGACACGACCCAGGCGCGCCCGCAGGAGGCAGCCGCCCAGGCCGCAGGCTCCGGCAGGCACCGCGGTCCGGCCGCCGCCAGCACGGAGGAGACGCAGGACGCCGCGCACGGCCGGCACCGCCGGGAACACCAGGTCCCGACCGCCTGAGCGGACCGGACAGCGCAGGCCGTGGCCGCCACCCGCACCCGCGGGCGGCGGCCACGGCCGTTGTGCGCCCCGCCCCCGGCGGGCGCGGTCAGTCGTGCTTGAGGCCCAGCACCTCCGGGGCCGCGAAGGTCTCGTGCGCGGGCCGCCCGGCGTAGTACGGGGTGAGCAGACCGTCCAGCTCCTCGTAGCTGAAGACGTCCTTCGCGGTGTCGAACTTCGCGGCGATCCGCGGGCGTTCGGCGACCGCGACCATGCCGCCGTGCACGACGAGCAGCTGGCCGTTGATCCCGGCGGCGGCCGGCGAGGCGAGATAGCCGACGAGCGGCGCGACGTGCTCGGGCGCCAACGGGTCGAGCCGCCCGCCCTCCGGGACCTCGCCCCCCTGATAAGCGGGAACGGCGGCGAAGACGTCCTCGGTCATCCGGGTGCGGGCGCGCGGGCAGATGGCGTTGGCGGTCACGCCGTACTTGGCCAGCGCCAGCGCGGTGGACGTGGTGAGGCCGACGATGCCGCCCTTGGCCGCCGCGTAGTTGGGCTGGCCCGCCGAGCCGGCCAGGAACGCCTCGGAGGAGGTGTTGACGATCCGCCCGAAGACCGGGCCGCCGGCCTCCTTGGAGCGGGCCCGCCAGTACGCGGCGGCGAAGTGGGTGGTGTTGAAGTGGCCTTTGAGGTGGACCCGGATCACCGAGTCCCACTCGTCCTCGGTCATCGAGAACACCATCCGGTCGCGCAGGATGCCCGCGTTGTTGACCAGGATGTCCAGCTGTCCGTAGGTGTCGATCGCCAACTGGACGAGTGCGCCCGCCTGTTGGTGGTCGGCGACGTCGCCGGTGTGGGCGACGGCCTGGCCGCCGGCCGCGCGGATCTCCTCGGCGGCCTCCTCGGCGGGGGCGGCCGAGGCCGTGCCCGAGCCGTCCCGGCCCGGCTGGCCGAAGTCGTTCACGACGACCCGGGCGCCGAGCCGGGCGAGTTCCAGGGCCTCGGCCCGGCCCAGTCCGCGGCCGGCACCGGTGACGATCGCGGTCCGGCCCTCCAGTGGCTGTGCCATGCGTGTCCTCTCCTGTGCAGTCCCGTGCGGTCCGTCCCGGTGGCCGCCGCTCAGATCTCTATGCAGGTGCGCAGCGCGGTGCCCGAACGCATCTGGTCCAGGGCGTCGTTGATGCCGTCCAACCGGACCCGGTGGGTGATCAGCCCTTCGAGGTCGATCCGGCCGGCCCGCCACAGGGCGATGGCCCGCTCGTAGGAGCGCAGCACGTCCGCGCCCCCGTAGAGCGACGGCAGGATCCGCTTCTCGTCGAAGAACAGCTCGAACATGTTGACCTGGAAGGTGTCGTCCAGCGCGCCGGCGCCGACCACGCAGAGGGTGCCGCCGCGCCGGGTCGTCTCGTAGGCGGTGCGGGCGGTGGCGGACTTGCCGACGACCTCGAAGACGTAGTCGAAGCCCTCTCCCCCGGTGACGCGGGCCTTGGCGTCGGCGAGTTCCTCGGGGGCGACGGCCTCGGTGGCGCCGAACCGGAGGGCGGCCTCCCGGCGGGCCGCCACCGGGTCGACGGCGATGATCTGGGCCGCTCCGCAGGCCCGCGCCCCCTGGATGACGGAGATGCCCACGCCGCCGCAGCCGATCACCGCGACCGAGGACCCGGCCTCCACCTTCGCGGTGTTGAAGGCCGCGCCGAGCCCGGTGGTGACCCCGCAGCCGATCAGGGCGGCGATCTCGTAGGGGACGTCGTCCGGGATCGGGACCGCGCAGTTGGCGGCGACCACCACCTCCTCGGCGAAGGTGCCGGTCCCGGCGAAGCCGAAGACGTCGCCGCCGGGGCGCTTGAAGTTGGGGGTGCCGGCGTTCATGAAACCGGCCAGGCAGAGGTGCGTCTGCCCTCGCTTGCAGGACGGGCAGCTGCCGCAGGCGGGCAGCCAGCACATCAGTACCCGGTCGCCCGCCTTCAGGCCGGTGACCCCGTCGCCGACGTCCAGGACCTCCCCGGCCCCCTCGTGCCCGGGGACGAACGGTGCGGGCTGCGGCAGCACCCCGTTCATCGCGGAGAGGTCGGAGTGGCACAGTCCGGTCGCCCGGATCCGGATCCTGACCCGGCCCGGTCCGAACCCCACCGCCTCGACGTCGTCGAGCACCTCCAGCTTGTCCCGTCCCGTCTCGTGCTGTACGGCTGCGCGCATCCGAGCGGCTCCTCTCGTACGTACGACATTCCGGCGGGTCCGGCCGTACTCCGCCGGCCCGGACCCAGGGCGTGTCCGCCCTAGCTGTGCTCGACCACCGTGTCCGCCAACACCGGTGCGTCGTCCCGCTCGGCCGCGGTGACCGACACCCGGATGCGGCCGCCCGCGCCCTCCTCCGCCGGCTCCCGCCACAGCCGGATCCGCAGCGTCTCCCCCGGGAACACCACCCCGGCGAACCGCGTGGTGTACGACCGCACCCGCGAGACGTCCCCGCCCAGCGCGGTGTCCACCACCGCCTTGAGGGTCACGCCGTAGGAGCACAGGCCGTGCAGGATCGGCCGGTCGAAGCCGGCGAGCGCGGCGAACTCCGGGTCGGCGTGGAGCGGGTTCCAGTCGCCGGAGAGGCGGTACAGCAGCGCCTGGTCGGCGCGGACGAGGCGTTCGGTGGTCAGGTCGGGCGCCCGGTCGGGGAGTTCGCCGCGGACCGAGGGGCCCCGTTCGCCGCCGAAGCCGCCCTCACCCCGGACAAAGATCTGGGTGTCGCAGGTCCACAACGGGCCGTCGTCGTCTGCCACTTCGGAGCGCAGCACGATGACGGCCGCCTTGCCCTTGTCGTAGACGGCCGGGACGGTGGAGGTCTGGGTGGCGCGGCCGCGCACGGGGAGGGCGCGGTGCACGGTGACGGTCTGCCCGCCGTGCAGGACGGCGGCCAGGTCGACCTCGATGCCGGGGGCGGAGAGCCCGCCGGCCAGTGCCATTCCTTCCCCAAGCTCTCGGCTTCGCTCGACCAGGGGAGACCCCATCCCCGCGACGGTGGCGAAGCTGGGGAGCACGTGCAGGGCGCTCTCCAGGGTGTAGCGGAGTTCGTCGGGGTCGGTGGCGGCGTGCGGGTTCTCCGGGGTGGCGGCACCGGCGCCGATGCCGAGGTGGTAGAGCTGGACGTCCTTGTGGTCCCAGGCGAGTTCGGTGGTCCGCGGCTCGGCGGAGGTGGCCTTGGCGGCATCGATGGGCATGGAGGTGCTGCTCCTTCACCACGGTGTGAGACCCCGGCCCGACCGTCCGCACCGTCGGCCGCGCCGGGGTCGTATCGGATCGGCGGGCCCGCGCCCGTGCGTACGGTGCGCCGGCGTCCGGCACACCCGCACTTCTAGAACGCGTTCTAGCCGATGGCAGTCATGTATAGCCGATGCGGGCCACACCCGGAAGCCCCCTGACGGTATGTCAGATACGGGCGGCGACCGGGGTGGCCGCCGCGGCCGACCGCACCGGCCGGCACCCGGGGGCCCCGCCTCCCGGCCCGCCGACCCATGACATTTGTCAGGCGCGTTTCCCCACATTCGCATCTGCCGCCCCGACGGCGACTCTCCGTAATCTCTGAGACAGCCGGTGAAGACGTCACCGCGCACCGCACGACACGGACCGCAGGCGGCCGGTCGGCGACGACGGTCGGCCCGGAGAGCGGCGCCGGCACAACGGGGAGGCAGGGATGGCGGGGACCACGAGCAGGGTGCGGGCGCCCGGCGCGGCACGGGCGGCCGGGCCGGCGGGCAGCGCGGTGACGTTCACCGGCGTCACCCGGAGTTACGGCGCGGTGCGGGCCGTGGACGGGCTGGAGCTGACGATCGCCCCGGGCGAAACCGTGGCGCTGCTCGGGCGCAACGGCGCGGGCAAGTCCACCACCCTCAACATGCTGCTGGGCCTGCTGCCGCCCACCGAGGGGGAGGTCCGGCTGTTCGGCGGCACACCGGAGTCGGCCGTGCGGGCCGGCAGAGTGGGGGCGATGCTCCAGGACGGCAAGCCCGTCCCCCGGGTCACCGTCCGCGAGCTGGTCGGCTTCGTCGCCGCCACCTACCCCCGCCCGATGGACGTCGACGAGGCCCTGGCGCTGGCCGGGCTCGACGCGTTCGCCGGGCGCCGGATAGACCGCCTCTCCGGGGGCCAGGCGCAACGCGTCCGCTTCGCCGTGGCGCTCGCCGGCAACCCCGAACTCCTGGTGCTGGACGAGCCCACCGCGGCGCTGGACGTGGAGGCGCGGCGCGCCTTCTGGACCTCGATGCGCGGCTACGCCCGCCGCGGCAACACCGTGCTGTTCTCCACCCACTACCTGGAGGAGGCCGACGAGCACGCCGACCGGATCGTGGTGCTCGACCGCGGCCGGGTGGCGGCCGACGGCAGCGGTGCGGAGCTCCGGCGGCGGGCCGGCGGCGCGCTGGTCTCGCTCGACCTCGGCGGCGCGGGCAGCGCGCCGCTGGCCGGGCTGCCCGGGGTGAGCGCGGTGGAGATCCACGGCGACCGCGCCCGGCTGCGCTCCACGGACCCCGACGCCACGGTCCGCGCGCTGGCCGACCTCGATCTGATCCGCGGCCTCCAGGTCGCCCCGGCCAGCCTGGAGGACGCCTTCCTGGCCCTGACCGCCGCCACGCCCCCGGCCACCGGTACCCGCCCCGCGAAGGAGACGGTGTGATGCTCGACTACGTCCGCCTGGAAGTCCGCCGCACGCTGCGCGACAAGGGCTATGTGATCTTCGGGATCGGGATGCCGGTGCTGATGTACCTGCTGTTCACCCACGTCGGCGCCGGCGCGGGCGGGGCCGGCGCCGAGTGGAGGACCTACTCCATGGTGGGCCTGGCCGCGTACGGCGCGCTGGGTGCGGCGCTCACCCCCGGCAGCGGCGTCGCCGAGGACAAGAGCCTGGGGTGGCTGCGGCAGCTGCGGATCACCCCGTTGAGCCCGGCTCAGGTCGTGGCCGGGCGCGGGCTGACCGGTTCGGTGACGGTGCTCCCGGCCATCGGGGCGGTCCTGCTGGTCGGCGCGCTGGTCAACGGCGTGCGGATGGCCGCCTGGCAGTGGGCGGCGCTGGTCGTCCTGCTGTGGCTGGGCACCGTCCCGTTCACCCTGCTCGGCCTCGGCAACGGCTACCGCCTCTCCTCGCAGGCCACCGGCCTGGTCAACACCGGCTGCCTGCTGCTGCTCTCCCTGGTCGGCGGCCTGTGGTTCCCGGTCGAGGCGTTCCCCGGCTGGCTGCGCACGCTGTCCTCCTGGACGCCCGCCAACCGCTTCGCCGACCTCGGCCTGAGCGTCGCGCACGGCGACGCACCGGGACTGACGACGGTGGCGGTACTGGCCGCCTGGCTGGCACTCTTCGGCGGTTACGCGGTGTACGCGTACCGCAGGGCGGCACGGACGCTGTGACCGGCGGTACGACGGACGGCGGGCACGTTCCCGCCGGGCGGCACGAGCGGCGGAGCACACGGCATGAGGCAAGGAACGACATGCGACTGGGACAACCGCGGCAGGACGGGTGCGAAGGCCCCGACGGCGGAGCGGAACGGCACTCCTGCGGGCCGGCGCGGCCCGCCGAACGGGAGGAGAAGGGCCCCGGCCGGTACGCCTTCCTGCCCTGGCTGCTGATGGGGATGGGCGCGTTCTCCAACATCATCGAGGGCAAGTCCGGCAACCCCTGGCTGGCCGGCGTCGGCCTCCTCGCCTTCAACTCCCTCTATGTGAGCGTCGTCTTCACCGCCTTCAGCCCCCGGCGGCGCGACACCCGCTACCCGCTCTACGCACTGGCCGCGCTGACCGCCGTGACCTTCGCCATCGCGCTCGGCTTCGGCGGCGAGTGGTTCCTGTTCTTCCCGCTGCTGTCGCTGGCCTCGGGCACCGTGCGGGCGCTGCGCGGCAAGGCGCTCGGAATCTGGCTGATCGCGCTCAGCGGTACGGCCGGGTTCCTGACCGGCTGGTGGGACAACGACGCCTGGAACTCGTTCAGCATCGGCTACGGCACGTTCCTGTCCGGGATGGTGACGGCCACCGTCCTCAGCCTCTTCGACACCATCCACGAACTTCGGGCCACCCGCCAGGAGTTGGCCCGCAGCGCCGTGGAGAAGGAGCGGCTGCGGTTCTCCCGCGACCTGCACGACCTGCTGGGCCACACGCTGTCCGTGGTGGTGGTGAAGGCCGAGGCGGTCCGCCGGCTGGCGCCCCGCAACCTCGACGCGGCACTGACCCAGGCCGCCGACATCGAGGCGGTGGGCCGGCAGGCCCTGACCGAGATACGGGAGGCGGTCAGCGGCTACCGCGAGGGCAGCCTGGCGACCGAACTGGACCGGGCCCGTTCCGCGCTGGACGGCGCCGGGATCGAGGCGGTGGTGCGGCGCGCCGGGCCACCGCTGCCACCGCAGGCCGAGGCGCTGCTGGGCTGGGTGGTCCGCGAGGGCGTCACCAACACCGTCCGGCACAGCGGCGCCACCCGCTGCGAGATCGACGTGCACGCGGACGACGACCGGGTGCGGCTGACGATCACGGACGACGGGCACGGTCCCGTAAGCTCCGGTGCGTCCGAGGCGGGCGGGACCACCGCGCCGCCCGGCGCCGTCCCCGGTCCGGTGGGCGGTACGGGCCTGACAGGGCTGACCGAGCGACTGGCCGCGGCGGGCGGCACACTGCGCAGCGGCCCCGACGGCCGGCGTGGCTTCCGCGTCACCGCCGAACTTCCGGTGGGCGCGGGCGATCTGGCGGATACGGAGGAGTGGGCCGGGTGATCAGGCTCCTGCTGGCCGAAGACCAGCGGATGATGATGGGCGCGCTGGCGCTGCTGCTCGACCTTGAGGACGACATGGAGGTGGTGGCCCAGGTCCCGGCGGGTGATCAGATCGTCGACGCGGCGCTGGAGACCCGTCCGGACGTCGCGCTCCTGGACATCGAACTCCCCGGCCGCAGCGGCCTGGACGCCGCCGCCGACCTGCGCGACCAGCTGCCGTCGTGCAAGGTGCTGATCGTGACGACGTTCGGTCGGCCCGGCTACCTGCGCCGCGCCATGGAGGCCGGGGCGTCCGGCTTCCTGGTGAAGGACGGCCCGGTGGAGGACCTGGCGGCGGCGATCCGCCGGGTGCTGGCCGGTGAGCGGGTGATCGACCCCGGCCTGGCCGCCGCGGCCCTGAGCGCCGGACCCAACCCGCTGACCCCGCGCGAACGCGACGTCCTCACCGCCGCCGTGGACGGCGCAACGGTCGCCGACATGGCCGCCAAGCTGCACCTCTCGCAGGCCACGGTCCGCAACTACCTCTCGGCCGCCATCGGCAAGACCGGCACCCGCAACCGCATGGAGGCGGTCCGCGCGGCCCGGCGCAACGGCTGGCTGTAGCGGCGGGGGCGCCGGGCCGGGCCGCGGGCCGGCCGGTGTTCAGCCGTGGGCGACGTCCGTCCGCCGGCGCGGCAGGGCCAGCAGCATCAGCACGATGCTGACGCTCAGCGCCACCGCGCCGACCGCGAAGGCCGTGCCGTAGCCGTCGGCCAGGGCCGCCCGGCCGTGCCCCGCGGCGACCCGCGAGGCCGCGACGGTGGAGAGCACCGACAGGCCCAGCGCGCCGCCCATCTGGCGCGAGGTGTTGATCAGGCCGGAGACCAGGCCCTGGTCGGCCGGGTCGGCACCGGAGGTGGCGATGGCGGCGACCGGCGTCGCGGTCAGTCCGGCGCCCAGCGCCATCAGGATGCCGGGGCCGAGGATCGTCCCGAGGTACGTCCCGTCCACAGTCAGCGTGCTCTGCCACACCATCCCGGCCAGCGAGATCACCGCGCCACAGATCGCCAGCGTCTTGGCTCCGAGGCGGTTCATCAGCCGGGGCGCGGCCTTCGAGCCCAGCACGATGCACAGCGAGTGCGGGAGGAAGGAGAGTCCGGCCCACAGGGGCTGGTAGGAGAGGACGTTCTGCATGTAGAGCGACAGGAAGTACCACATGGAGAACATCGCGGCGCCGGACAGCACCATCGCCGCGTTCGCCGAGGAGACCGACCGCAGCCGGAACAGCCCCAGCGGCATCAGCGGCGCCTTGGTGCGCGCCTCCACGGCGACGAAGACCGCGACCACCATCAGCCCGGCCGCCAGCGGAAGCAGGGCGGTCGCCGACCCCCAGCCGTGCGTCTCGGTCTGCACGATGCCGTACGCCACCAGGCCGAGCCCGCCGGTCACCAGCAGCGCACCGGGCACGTCCAGCCGCCGCGCCGCGCCCTGCCGGCTCTCGGCGAGCCACAGCGCCGCGCCGGTCAGCACCGCCGCCCCCACCGGCACGTTGATCAGCAACACCCAGCGCCACGACAGGTATTCGGTGAGCACCCCGCCGACCAGGCCACCCACCGCGCCGCCGCCCGCGCCGACCGCCGTCCAGGTCGCGATGGCCCGCGTACGGGCCGGACCGGCCGGGAACGACGTGGTCAGGATGGTGAGCGTGGCCGGGGAGAGCACCGCGGCCCCCACGCCCTGGATGGTGCGCGCGGCGATCAACTGCCAGGGCTGCTGGGCGAGCCCGCCGGCCGCGCTCGCGACGGTGAACAGCGCCAGCCCGACGACGAAGATCCGCTTGCGGCCGAAGATGTCGGCGGCTCTGCCGCCGAGCAGCATGAAGCCGGCGAAGGTGATCACGTAGGCGTTGACGATCCACTGCAGGCCCAGCTCGGACAGACCCAACCCGGAGCGCATGGCGGGCAGTGCCACGTTCACGACGGAGACGTCCAGCACGACCAGGAACTGTCCGGCGCAGACCAGCAGCATCACCAGCCAGGCCGGCGCGGCCGTCCGGCGCGCGGACGCGGACAGCGTGGAGGAGGTGGCTATCGGGGGCATGCGCACCATGCTCGCACCGGACGCTCGCCCACCGCATCGGGATATCGGTGCATCTGACAACCTCTCGGGTCCTAGGCCCGGGGACGTAGGGCGAGAGGCGTAGGGCGGGGCAGGATCGGCGGGGAAATCTCTCGGCGCCGGTCGCGCTCGGCGATGTTCCCGGCGCGTGTCCAGGGTAGTGCCGAGGTGGTCAGCCGACGGGTGGTCAGCCGATGGGGTTGACGAAGGTGCCCGGGTGGGTGGCGGCGCGCTGGTCGACGAGGGTGCCCCAGGGCCAGGCGATGGTGATCGACTTGGTCTCGTTGGGCGGGGTGATCTGCGCCCAGGCCGGCTGGTAGAAGCCCTCGTTCTCCTCGGTCATGGCGAGGTTGATCGTGAAGTCGGTGCTGTCGCCGGGACCCAGGGTGATCGAGCCGTGCTTGGCCGAGGAGCGGGCCAGCGACCAGCGCTCGCCCCCGTTCTCGGACGTCAGGTCCACGCCCGGGAAACCACCGATCACGCAGGTGCGGCCGCTCTTGTTGGTCAGCACGACGCTGGTGGTCGTCGCGCCGCCCGCCTTCGGGTCCGGAGCGGCATCCCCACCGGTGGCGAACGACGCCTTCAGGCCGGAGGTGTGGCAGCGCTCGACACCCGACCCACGACCACCGGTGGCGTGCGCACCGCCCGACCGCTTGGCCTCCGCCTTCGCCTTCGCACCCGAACCCGCCCCGGTACCCGAGCCCGCCGCGTCGGCGGACGAACCGGAACCATCAGCGGACGAACCGGAATCGGAAGAGCCGGAACCGGAAGAACCGGGACCGGAGGAACCGGGAGCGTCCACGCCCGCGGCGTTCACACCGCTCGCCGTCCCGCCCGGGGCCTTCGCGCCGGTGATGTCCGCACCGGAGCAGGCGGTCAGGGTCAGACCGGCGACCGCGGTCAGGGCCGCGGCGGCGACGCGCAGGGTGCGGCGACGGGTGGTGCGAACGGCGGTGTCGGAGCTCATCTCAGGTCCCCCAGGACAGTCGGTGTCGTCGGTGCTTCCTCGGTACGACACCCACTTTGGCCGGGGTCCCTATCGCAGGGCTGCCGCGCCGCTAACAGCCGGCTAACACCGTCGTGAGCAGCGGAAAGACGCCGAGGAGGACCCGCACGGCCCCGCCGTCGCCCCCGCGCGCACCCGCCGCCCGCCGCCCGCCGCCCTCACTTCCGTAGCAGGGTGACCACCGCCGCGCCGCCCAGGCCGATGTTGTGGGCGAGGCCGACGCGGGCGCCGGGGACCTGCCGCTCGCCGGCCGCGCCGCGGAGCTGCCAGACCAGCTCGGCCGCCTGGGCCAGGCCGGTGGCGCCCAGCGGATGCCCCTTGGAGATCAGGCCGCCCGACGGGTTGACGACCCAGCGGCCGCCGTAGGTCGTGGCGCCGTCGGCGACCAGCTTCCCCGACTCACCCGCCGCGCACATGCCCAGCGCCTCGTACGTCAGCAGTTCGTTGATCGAGAAGCAGTCGTGGAGTTCGATCACGTCGACGTCCTCGATGCCCAGACCGCTCGCCTCGTAGACCTTCCGGGCCGCGGCCCGGCTCATCGGCGCGCCGACGACGTCGATGCAGGAGCCGGAGGCGAAGCTCTCCTCGGTGTCCGTGGTCATGGCCTGTCCTGCGATCTCCACCGCGCGCTCCGCCAGGCCGTGCTCGCGGACGAAGCGTTCGGAGACGACCACCGCCGCCGCGGCACCGTCGGAGGTCGGTGAGCACTGGAGCTTGGTGAGCGGGCGGTGCACGGTGCGGGCGGCGAGGATCTCCTCGACGGTGTACACGTCCTGGAACTGGGCGTTCGGATTGTGTGCGGAGTGCCGGTGGTTCTTGGCGCCGACCATGGCGAGCTGCTCGGCGGTCGTGCCGTGGCGCTCCATGTGCTCACGGGCCGCGTTGCCGAAGATCTGGGCGGTGGGCGGGGTCATCTCGAAGCCGTGCGCCGCGGCCATCACCCCGTAGTGGCGGGCGACCGGTGAGGACGCGAAGTCGCCGCCGTCCGAGCCGGCGCCCAGCGCGCCGCGCTTCATCTTCTCGAAGCCCAGTGCCAGGACGCAGTCGTTGAGGCCCGAGGCGACGAACTGGCGGGCCATCATCAGCGCGGTGGACCCGGTGGCGCAGTTGTTGTTGACGTTGTAGACGGGGACGCCGGTCAGGCCCAGTTCGTACACGGCGCGCTGGCCGGCCGTGGACGCCTGGTAGCAGTAGCCGACCGGTACCTGCTCGACGGCGTCGTAGCCGATACCGGCGTCGGCGAGCGCCGCGCCGCCCGCCTCCTTCGCCATGTCCCAGTACTGCCAGTCGCGGGTCTCCGGCTTCTCGAACCGGGTCATCCCGACGCCGATGATGTACGCCGTGCCGGCCATGCGAATCCTCCTGGGGCCAGGTGACGGGCAAATGCGGAGCGGAGGGGGAACGGGGTGGGGGAACGGAAGGTCAGATGAGGGGGCGGGGTTCCGGGTCGCGGGGCAGGCCGAGGAGCCGTTCGGCGACGACGTTCAGCTGCACCTGGGTGGTACCGCCGGCGATGGTCAGGCAGCGCGACATCAGGAAGCCGTGCAGGGCCCGTTCGCCGGGGCCCTCGCGGACCGCGCCGACCGGGCCGAGCAGTTCCAGGGCCAGGTCGGCGACCTTCTGCTGGTGTGCGGTCTGCACCAGCTTGCGGATGCTGGCACCGGCGCCCGGCTCCCGGCCCGACACCTGCTGGAGCGTGGTGCGCAGCCCGATGCAGCCGAGCGCGTGCGCCTCGGCCAGCAGCGCGCCGACCCGGGCGCGGACCGCGCCGTCCAGTTCGGCGGAGCGGCCCAGCAGCGCCTCCAGTCCGGTGTCGAAGGCCATCTGGTCGGCCATGTGGACGCGTTCGTTGCCGAGAGTGGTGCGGGCGACCCGCCAGCCGTCGTCGACCGCGCCGACCACCGCGTCCGCCGGGAGCAGCACGTCGTCGAAGTAGACCTCGTTGAAGAGGGCGTCGCCGGTGATCTCCTTCAGGGGGCGGATGTCGATCCCCGGTGTCGACATGTCGATGACGAAGAAGGTCAGGCCGCGGTGCTTGGGCGCGTCCGGGTCGGTGCGGGCGAGCAGGATGCCGTGGCCGGCCGTTCGGGCGGCCGACGTCCACACCTTCTGGCCGTTGACCCGCCAGCCGCCGTCCGCGGTGCGCTCCGCCCGGGTCCGCAGGGACGCCAGGTCGGAACCGGCCTCCGGCTCGGAGAACAGCTGGCACCACAGGAGGTCGCCGCGCAGTGTCGGCGGCAGGTACCGCTCCTGCTGCGCGGCGGTGCCGTGGGCGAGGAGCGCGGGCACCACCCAGGTGGCGATGCCCAGTTCGCTGACCCGGACTCCGGCGGCGGCCATCTCCTGCTGGATGGCGAGCTGTTCGACGGGGCCGGCGCCCAGTCCGTACGGGGCGGGCAGATGGGGTGCGGCGTACCCGGTGGGGGCCAGTGCGCGGCGGGCGGCGGCGGGGTCCAGGCCGCGCGCCAGGTCGACGGCGGTGCGGGCCCGGTCGCGGAACTCCGCTGCCTCGGCGGGCAGTTCCAGTCGGAGTGCGCGGCGGGCGCCGGCCGCGGCGTGCCGGGCGGCGTGCAGCCGGTGGGTGTCGGCGCCGCCGAGCAGTTGGCGGGCGGTGACCGCGCGGCGCAGGTGGAGGTGGGCGTCGTGTTCCCAGGTGAAGCCGATGCCGCCGAGGACCTGGATGCAGTCCTTGGCGCAGCCGGCGGCGGCGTCCAGGGCGGTCGCGGTGGCCAGGGCGGCGACCAGCCCGCGCACCTCGGACGGCGCGTCGGCGGCCCGGGCCGCGTCCCAGACCAGGGCGCGGGCCTGCTCGCAGCGGACGAGCATCTCGGCGCAGAGGTGTTTGACGCCCTGGAACTGGCCGATCGGACGGCCGAACTGCTCGCGTACCGCGGCGTGTTCGGCGGCGGTGTGCAGTGCCCAGGCGGCGGTTCCGCAGCCCTCCGCGGCGAACAGCGTCCCGGCGAGGTCGCGGACCAGGGCCCCGTCGACCGCCAGCCGCCGGTCGGCGGGGACCGCCGCGCCGTCCGCGCGGACCTCGGCGGTCGGCCGGGTCGGGTCGGCGCTGTCCTGGATGCGGACGGCGAGTGCGGCGGCGTCCACCGCCAGCCACACCGTCCCGGTGGCGGCCTCCGCGGCGAGCACGATCAGGTCGGCGTCGCCGCCGGCGAGGACGGGCGGGGCGGTGCCGTCGAGGAGGTAGCCGTCGGCCCCCTCCACCGCGGTGAGCGAGCCGCTGCCGAGGCCGACGGCGGCGATCCGCTCGCCGGTGACCAGCGCCCGTACCAGGTGCCGGGGTGCGCCGCCGCGGTGCAGCAGCGTGGCGGCGAGGACGGTGGGCAGGTACGGGCCGGGGAGCGCGGCGCGGCCGAACTCCTCCAGGACGACGGCGAGGTCGAGCAGGTCGCCGCCGCCCCCGCCGTCGGCCTCCGGGAGGTGGAGGCCGAGCAGTCCCTGTTCGGCGAGCCCGTCCCAGTGCGCGGGGCGGCCGGTCCGCGCCGGTGCGGCGTCGAGCAGTTTGCGCACGTCCTCGGGCGGTACGGCCCGCGCCGCCCAGCCACGCGCCGCCTCCGCGAGGTCACGATGGTCCTGCGTGATTCCGATGCCCATGCCCGGCAGAGTAGAACACGTTTCAATCTGACGGAAGGTCAGATGACCGTCGACTGCCCACCGCCCGGCCACCAGCCGCCAGCGGCCAGCGGCCAGCGGCCAGCGGCCAGCGGCCAGCGGCCAGCGGCCAGCGGGAAACGGTCCGGGTCCGGACCGGAAACGGTTCGGTGAATTTCGTGCGGGCCGTTCACTATTACGGCGCGGATCCGCGCGGCGGTTTATCGGCCGACCTTTCCCCGCGCGGTTTCGGGCCGCTTCCGGCATCCGTTCCGGAGTGGTTCGGCATCCGTTCCCGACGCCACCGCGAGCGGCGTTTGAACGCGTACGCGTTCCCCGCTCCTTCCCTCTCGCGTTCCCCCTCTCCTTCCCTCTCCCGTTCCACGGGTGTGGAATGCGGCGAATTCACGGATGCCGGGAACCGCCGTCCGGTAACCGGAGCGGGCGCGTCGCGAACGGAAGAGGGCGGAGCGCGAACGGGAGGGGCGGGAGCATCCCGCGGGACCGGCGCCCCGGCCGCCCCGCGGGCGCGCGGCGCGGCCCGGCGACCGCCCGGAATCCGGCCGGGAAACGGGCCATACGAACCCCCGTTCCTTTATCCCCGGGCCCGTACGGCACCATCCATAGCGCACGACCCGGACCCTGCCGGGCCGTCGACCGTCCACCGCCGCCGCACCACGGCCGCATCCACCAGGAGGAAGCCCATGACCGCCCCTACGGCCCCGACCGCACCCCGGCCGGAGATCCTCGCCGCGTTCGAGGCGGCGAAGGGTTTCATGCCGGTGGACGAGGGCCTCGCCCTGTACGCGGCGGCCGGTGAGGCGGCCGCGCTGGGGCTGCCGCTGGTGGAGATCGGCACCTACTGCGGCCGGTCCACGCTGCTGCTCGCCGAGGCGGCGCGCGCCGCCGGGGTGACGGCCGTCACCGTGGACCACCACCGGGGCAGCGAGGAGCAGCAGCCCGGCTGGGAGTACCACGATCCGGAGGTCGTCGATCCGGTCGTCGGCCGGATGGACACCCTGCCCGCCTTCCGCCGGACCCTGCACGCGGCGGGCCTGGAGGACCGGGTGATCGCACTGGTGGGCCGTTCGCCGCAGATCGCGGCCCTGTGGCAGGCGCCGGCCGGGCTGGTCTTCATCGACGGCGGGCACACCGACGAGCACGCCACCGCCGACTACGAGGGCTGGGCCCCGCATGTCGCGGACGGCGGGCTGCTGGTGATCCACGACGTCTTCCCGGACCCGGCGGACGGCGGGCAGGCCCCGTACCGGATCTACTGCCGGGCCCTGGCGTCCGGCGCGTTCACCGAGGTCGGCGCGCATCGTTCGCTGCGCGTCCTGCGGCGGACCGGGGCCGGAATCTGAGCAGGCTACGATCGCGCAGGTGTCGAACGGCAGTACTTTCCCTCCGCCCCGCCGCTCGCGCGGCATCCTGCTGATCGCGTTGGCCGTGGTGATGGCCGTCGGGGTCGGCGGCTGGCTGGTGTGGCGGTCGCCGGGTGGCGGCCCCTCCCCGGCCGGCGGCACCTCCGGCTCGTCGTCCGCGCACGGGGGCGAGGCCGGCAGCGGCGCCCCCACGGCCGGTGCGGGAAGCCCGGCCCCCGTGGGCGGGCCGCACAGCCTCCAGGGCAGAACCGTGTTGCTCGACCCCGGTCACAATCCGCGCAACCGCGACCACACCGCGCAGATCGCCCGGCTCGTGGACATCGGCAACGACCGCAAGGAGTGCGACACCACCGGCACCGCCACCGACGGCGGCTACGCCGAGGCGGAGTTCACGCTGGACGTGGCCCGGCGGGCCCGGACGCTGCTCCAGGAGGAGGGCGCCAAGGTCGTGCTCACCCAGGACGGCGACCGGGCGTACGGGCCGTGCGTGGACGGGCGGGCCGCCGCGGGGAACCGCGTGCACGCCGACGCCGCGGTCTCGGTCCACGCCGACGGGTCGGCCGCCGGCAACCGCGGCTTCCATGTCATCCTGCCGGCGCCGGTCGCCGCGGGCGCGGCGGACACCTCCCGGATCGTCGGGCCGTCGCGGAACCTGGGCGAGCGGCTCGCCGACCGTTTCGCGGCGGTGACCGGAAGTGCCCGTTCCAATTACGTCGGCCACGGAACCGGGCTGGACATCCGCTCGGATCTCGGCGGACTGAACCTCTCCACGGTGCCGAAGGTGTTCATCGAGTGCGGCAATATGCGCGATCCGAAGGACGCCGCGCAATTGACCGACGCGGAGTGGCGGGAAAAGGCGGCCCACGGGATCACGGAGGGCATTACGGACTTCTTGACGCGCTGAACGGACTTCCGGACCCGCCGAACGGACTTCCGACCGCGCCGCATCGATACCCGCGGGCGGCCCACAGGATTCGACGATAGGTTCCCTTTACGATGGGGGGCCATCGCCGTGCCTCGCACCGCGCGCCAGCGACAGCGTCGACGCCCTCACCGAGTCGACCAGGAACACGAAACCGACAAAGGACCTTTACGTGAACATCCGCTCCCTCAGTCGAGGCGACGGCGTGGTGATCGGAGCAGCGGTACTGCTGTTGATCGCCTCGTTCCTCAACCTCTCCTCGTACGGCAGCGCAAACGCCTGGCAATCGCTGGCGCTGCTGATGAGCGTCTACCTGGCCGGCGTCATCGCGGCCGCGCTGATCGTCACGGCGCGGGCCCTGCCGCAGCCGCGCAAGGTCGCCGGACTGGAGCTCGGGCAGTTCGGCGTGGCGCTGTCCGTGTTCGCCGCCTGGACCGCGTTCTGGGCGACCCTCGGCAGCGGTGGTGCGGGCGTGGGCCTGATCATCGGCCTGATCGCCGCGCTGGCGCAGGCGGGCGCCGCGGTGGCCACCCCGCTCGTCCCGGCGCTGAAGGTCGCCCTGGTCGGCGCGCCTCGCCCGCAGGCCCCCGGCCCGTACGGCGGCGGTGCCGCCGGCGGCACCCAGGGCTACGGCTACCCCGGCGCCCAGCAGCAGGGCGGCTACGGCTACCCGGGCGCCCAGCAGCAGCCCGGCGGCCCCCAGCAGCCCGGTCAGGGCTACGGCGGCCAGCAGGCCCCGGCCGGGGAGTCCGACGCCACCGTCGCCGGTGCGGCGGGCACCGGCGCGGCGGACTTCGCCCCGTTCTGGTTCGCGGTGCCGGTGGCCCGCCCGCTGTACGGCGAGGAGGGTTCGCCGTCGCCGATCGCCGAACTGGCGCCCGGCACCTGGTACCTCGCCGTCGAGCAGCGCGGCGCCGCGCTGATCGCGCAGACCCAGGACGGCCGGCGCGGCATCCTCCAGGACACCACCGGCATCCAGCGCGGCTGACGCCGCCGCACCCCGCGGTCCTGTCGCGGCCTCCGGGCCGGTCCGGCCCCTCGCCCTCGCGGGCGGGGGGCCGTTGCCATGTCCGCGGCGGCGCCGTACAGTGCGCGGACCAGCGAACTGACGCTCCGTCAGGACGCGGGTAGGCAACCGGTCGTCGAAAGAGGAGCGGACCCATGCGTCTCGGTCTGGCACTCGGCTACTGGGGCCGCGGCCCCGACCCCCGGCACCTCGAACTCGCCCGCGAGGCCGAGCGCCTGGGCTACGACTCGGTGTGGACCGCGGAAGCCTGGGGCTCCGACGCGTTCACCGCGCTCACCTGGATCGCCGCGCACACCTCCCGGATCAAACTGGGCACCGGCATCGCCCAGATGGCCGCCCGCACCCCCACCGCCACCGCGATGCACGCGCTCACCCTGGACCACCTCTCGGGCGGGCGGGTGCTGCTGGGCCTGGGGCTGTCCGGGCCGCAGGTCGTCGAGGGCTGGTACGGCCGCCCGTTCCCCAAGAGCCCGCTGACCGCGACCCGGGAATACGTGGCGGTCATCCGCCAAGTACTGGCCCGCGAGGGCCCGGTGACGGTCGACGGCCGCTTCCACCCCCACCCGTACCAGGGCCCGGACGGCACCGGCCTGGGCAAGCCGCTGAAGCCCATCACCCATCCGCTGCGGGCCGACCTGCCCGTCCTGCTGGGCGCGGAAGGGCCCCGGAACATCGCCCAGACCACCCGGATCGCGGACGGCTGGCTGCCGCTGTACTGGTCGCCCGCCCGCCCCGAGGTCTACCGGGAGTCGCTGGCCGACGCCCCGGAGGGCTTCCTGATCGCCCCCATGGCGCGCGCCGTGGTCTGCGACGACATCGCCGAGGGACTGCTGCCGGTCAAGGCGATGCTCGGCTTCTACATCGGCGGGATGGGGCACGCCGCCAAGAACTTCCACGCCGACCTGATGGCGCGGATGGGCTTCGCCGAGGAGGCCCGGCGGGTGCAGCGGCTCTTCGCCGAAGGCCGCAGGGAAGAGGCGGTACTGGCCGTTCCGGACGCCTTCGCCGACGAGATCTCGCTGGTCGGGCCCCGGGAGCGGATCGCGGAGCGGCTGGAGTCGTGGCGCGCGGGACCGGTCACCGACTTGCTGGTGACCGCCCCCGATCCGCGGACGCTGCGGGTGCTGGCCGAGCTGAACGGCTAGGCGCTGCGCTGGGCTTCTTCCCACGTTGTCGGCTGCGCCGAGCCTCGTCGTACGTTGTCGGGTTTCCCGCCGTTGCGCCTGCGGCGGGCGTTGCCGCTGCGCGGGGCTGATCGGCCGCGGTGCCGGGGGTGCGGGGTGGGGGTGTGCCGGACTGCTTCGCTTTACGTCCGGCACACCCCCACCCCGCACCCCCGTCCCCTCCCGTATGTGGGTGGGAAAGACAGGTGGGTGGGGCCCGAGGTGAGCGGTCCCCTTCCGGTCGTTGCCCGGCCGTCACTGGACCACTGGGCGATGCCGGCCCGGCTGCACCATGCCCACGGACCGCACCAGCCCGCTCACATCAACCCCACTCACTCGTATTCCCCCCATACGGGAGGGGACGGGCCGGAGGGGGTGGTGTGCAGGACGTAAAGCGCAGCAGTCCTGCACACCATCCCCGCAGGCCCGGCACCGGCACCCGACAGCCCCGCGCAGCGGACAACCGCCCGCCGCAGGCGCAACGGCGGGAAACCCGACAACGTACGAGGCAGCCCCGTGCATCGGACCCGCTACGCGCCGCAGGCGCACCAGGCAAACGCCCCACGGCGGGACGGCCGACAACGTGGGAAGCACGACCAAGCGCAGCGGCCCGTCAGCCCCCGCTCAGCTGCGAGGCGCTGGGGACCTGGTTCGTCACCTCGGCGCCGTTCTTCTTCCCGACGTCCTTGACGTTGTTGATGACGTTCTGGAACTGGTCGACGTCGCCTGTGCCGGCCTCGCCCTTGCGGAGCTTGGTGCCGAGGTTCTTCAGCGACTCGATGCCGCTGTTGAGCGGGGCCAGTGCCTTGGCGAGGGTCGGGTCGCCCTGGGCGTTGCGCACCGCGGCCTTGAGCCGGTTGTAGGTGAAGACCCCGGCCAGGCCCGCCTTGACCAGCGCGGTCTTGCGGTGGCTGGCGCCCGGCTTGAACCCTCCGGCCTTGTACGGCTTGATGATCCACTGGTAGGTGGCGCCGGCCGCCAGCCCGGCGTTGGCCACGAAGCGGGTCTTGGCGAACTTCTGCTTCTCCACCGAGCTGGTGGGGCTGGGCGAGGCGCTGGGTGAGGCGCTGGCCCCACCCTCGCTCTTCTTCGAGCCGCCGCAGGCGACGGCGCCCAGGGTCAGCGTGCAGACCAGCGGCAACGCGATGACGGCCCTGCGCAGGGCGGCGCGGTTGCGGACGGGGGACTGCGAAACGGTCACGGAGCGCCTCCGGCGGGCTCGGTTCGGCTGGGGAGCATCGTCCGCAGCCTGTCCCGCCCGCCGGAGCGCCGCCACTCGGAAACGGCCGTATGGGGGTGGCCCGTTGCCCGGGCGGGTGCACGGCGCCCGGGGCCGGGGGCTACCGGCAGCAGTCCGGCGCCAGCCCGGTCGGCAGCCGTTCGCCGCCGAAGACCGAGGTGGTGGCCTCGTCACCGCCCAGCGCGGCCACCGCCAGCAGCACCGAACCGGCCGTCCAGGACGTCAGCTCCTGCGGCCAGACCGCCTCGTCCTCGAAGACGTAGCCGGTCCAGTACATGCCGTTCTCGGCGCGCAGGTGCTGGATCCAGCGGAGGATCGTCACGGCCCGGTCGGACTCCCCCATCGCCCAGAGCGCCAGTGCCAGTTCCGCGCTCTCGCCGCCGGTGACCCAGGGGTTGGGCACCACGCAGCGCACTCCCAGGTCGGGGACGACGAAGCGGTCCCAGTCCGCGTCGATCCGCTCCCGGGCCGCCGCGCCGCGCACCGCTCCGCCCAGGACCGGGTAGTACCAGTCCATGGAGTAGCGGGACTTGTCCAGGAACCGCTCGGGGTGGTGGCGTATCGCATGGCCGAGGCGGCCGAGGGCCAGTTCCCAGTCCGGCTGCGGCTCCTCGCGCTGCTCGGCCATCGCCAGGGCGCAGCGCAGCGCCTGGTAGACGGAGGACGAGCCGGTCAGCAGCGCGTCGCGGACGGGTGTGCCGTCGTCCTCGCGCTTCCAGCCGATCTCGCCGCCGGGCTGCTGGAGTTCCAGGACGTACCCGATCGCCGCGTGCACCGCCGGCCACATCCGGTCCAGGAAGGTCTCGTCCCCGGTGGACAGGTAGTGGTGCCACGCCCCGACCGCGAGGTACGCGCAGAAGTTGCTCTCCCGGCCGCGGTCGGTGGGGGCACTCGCGTCGCCGTCGGCGTAGGCGGCGTACCAGGAGCCGTCCGGGTTCTGGTGCCGGACCAGCCAGTCGTAGGCGGCCTCGGCGCGCTCGTGTTCGCCGGCCGCGTCCAGCGCCATGGCGGCCTCGGTGTGGTCCCACGGGTCGAGGTGGTGGCCGCGGAACCAGGGGATGGCGCCGTCCGTGCGCTGGGTCGCCAGGATGCCGGCGACGGTTTCGGCGGCCTGTTCGGCGGTGAGCACCCCCGGCAGGACGAGCCGTTCGGTACGCCCGGGACTCGTCACTTGGCGGCCCCGCGGGCGGCGGCCGGCTTGGTCGCGGACCGGGTGCGCTTGGCGGCGGGCCGGGCGGGCTCGGCGGCGGCCGGCTCGGCGGCGGGCTCCGCGGCCCCGGTCTCGTCCCCCGACCCGGGCAGGTGCGGCTTGGTGGCGTAGGCGACGAAGCTCTTGCCGATGAGCGGGTTGAGGGCCTGCTCGGCGAGGCGGGTGGCCAGCGGCTTCTTCATGATGTCCCAGACCAGCAGCTTGTGGTACGCCTTCACCGGCAGCGCCTGGTCGTTGTCCACGCCGAAGGCGCACTTCAGCCACCAGTACGGGCTGTGCAGCCCGTGGGCGTGGTGGGTGCCGTAGGGCTCCAGGCCGGCTTCCCGCATCTTGCCGAGGAGTTCGTCGCCGCGGTAGATGCGGATGTGGCCGCCCTCGACCTCGTGGTAGGCGTCGCTCAGTGCCCAGCAGACCTTCTCGGGGCCGTAGCGCGGCACGGTGACCGCGATCCGGCCGCCGGGGCGCAGCACCCGGACCATCTCGGCGAGCACGCCCTTGTCGTCGGGGATGTGCTCCATCACCTCGGAGATGATCACGACGTCGAAGCTGTCGTCGGGGAACGGCAGCGCGAGGGCGTCCCCCTCCATGGCGACCGCGGAGGCGCCCGCCGGGGCCTCGCCGGCCTCCTTCATCGCGGCGAACCACTTGGCGACCTCGCGGATCTCCTCGCCGTTCCGGTCCAGGGCGACGACCTGCGCGCCGCGCCGGTAACACTCGAACGCGTGCCGGCCGGCGCCGCAGCCCAGATCGAGTACGCGGTCGCCGGGAGCGAGCGGGAAACGGGAAAAGTCGACGGTCAGCACGGCGTTTACGCTTTCGTCCGGCGGTCAGGGGCGGGGTGAAGTGCGGCGTGGGCTCCGGGAGGGCGGCATGGTGCGGTTCACCGGCGGCCGGTGGCCGTCGAGGCGGCGGAGCGGCCCGCCTGACGGGCGATCGCCTCGCGGTAGCGCTCGGCGGTGCCGATGGCCGCCTGCCGCCAGGTGAAGCGGGCCAGTACCCGCTCCCGGCCGGCCGCGCCCAGGCGGCGGCGGAGCCCCTCGTCGCCCAGCAGCCGGAGCAGGCCGGCGGCGAGCGCCCCGGCGTCGCCCGGTGGCACCGCGAGGCAGGTCTCGCCGTCCGGCCCGGCGACCTCGGGGATGGCGCCGCCGGTGGTGGCCAGCAGCGGGGTGCCGGTGGCCATCGCCTCGGCCGCGGGCAGCGAGAAGCCTTCGTAGAGGGAGGGCACGCAGGCGATCTGGGCGCCGCGCACCAGGTCGACGAGGTCGGCGTCGCTGATGCCCTTGACGAACTCGATGGCGCCGGACAGGCCGAGCCGTTCGATGGCGGCGGCGACCGGTCCGTCGTCGGCCCGCTTGCCGACCACGACGAGGTGGGCGTCGGGGTTCTCGGTGCGCACCTTGGCCAGCGCCTCGACGAGGTGGATCAGCCCCTTGAGGGGGACGTCCGCGCTGGAGGTGGTGACGATCCGGCCGGGCACCTCGGGGACGGCCGGGTCCGGGGAGAAGAGGTCGGTGTCGGCGCCGATGTGGACGACGTGGATCCGGCCGGGGTGGACGCCGAGGTCCTCGACGATCTCCTGGCGGGACGAGCCGGAGACGGTCAGCACCGACGGCAGCCGCCGGGCCACCCGCTTCTGCATCCGGGTGAAGCCGTACCAGCGGCGGACCGAGGCGCGGCGCTTCCAGTCGTGCGCGGCGGCCAGGTCGAGGCGCCGGTCGACGGTGATGGGGTGGTGGATCGTGGTGACCAGGGGGGCGCCGAGCGCCTCGGGGCCGCCGAGCAGGCCGTAGCCGAGGGTCTGGTTGTCGTGGACCACGTCGAACTGGCCGCGGCGGGCGGCGAGATGGCGCCGGGCGCGGAGGGAGAAGGTCAGCGGTTCGGGGAAGCCGCCGGTCCACATCGTGGCGACTTCGAGGCCGTCGATCCAGTCGCGGAACTCGTCGCGCCCGGGGGTGCGGAACGGGTCGGGCTGCCGGTAGAGGTCGAGGCTGGCCAGCTCGGTCAGCGTCACGCCCTCGTCGAGGACGGGGTAGGGCTGGGCGCCGATGACCTCGACGGTGTGGCCGAGGCGGGCCAGTTCGCGGGAGAGGTGCCGGACGTAGACGCCCTGTCCGCCGCAGAACGGGTTCCCTTTGTACGTGAGCATGGCGATGCGCAGGGGGCGCTCACGGTCCGTCGGAGCGGAGGCCGAGGGGGTCTCCGCCGGGCGGGGCGCGGCTGCCTGGACGGCCTCTGCGGTCACGCACGGCCCCCTTCTCACTGGACTTTCGCCGGAGCGTAACCGCTGGCGGTAATCTAGAACAAGTTTCAGAACTGAAAAGCTACTGATCAGTTCACCGAGTTTCGAATCTACCGGCCGGGAACGGAGCAAAAAGAGCCACACCAGGTGATTCGCGCCACGGCACGGGCCCTGCCATGCTGTGCCGATCGCACCACCGGCGCTCACCGCATCGCGGACGGAAAGCCATGGAATGGGACACATGACTACGGAATCCAAGGCGGCCAGGCCGGCGCTTCCGGCGAGTCCTCCCCTGACCGAGCGTCAGGAGGCCCGGCGCCGCCGCATCCTGCACACCAGCGCCAGGCTGGCCAGCCGCGGCGGCTTCGACGCCGTCCAGATGCGCGAGGTGGCCGAATCCTCCGGCGTCGCCCTCGGCACCCTCTACCGCTACTTCCCGTCCAAGGTGCACCTGCTGGTCGCCACCATGCAGGACCAGCTCCAGCACATGCACGAGACGCTGCGCAAGCGCCCCCCGTCGGAGGAGGACCCCGGCGCCCGGGTCGCGCAGACCCTGATGCGGGCCTTCCGCGCCCTCCAGCGCGAACCGCACCTGGCGGACGCGATGGTGCGCGCGCTGACCTTCGCCGACCGGTCGGTCAGTCCCGAGGTGGACACCGTCTCCCGGCTGACCACGGCGATCATCCTGGACGCCATGGCCCCGCCCGTCGCCCACCACCACCCTTCGAAGGAGCTGGCGCGCCCCTCCGTCTCGCCCACCCCCGAGCAGCTCTCCGCGGTCCGGGTCATCGAGCACACCTGGCACTCGGCGCTGATCACCTGGCTGTCCGGACGGGCCTCGATCGCCCAGGTGAAGATCGACATCGAGACGGTCTGCCGGCTGATCGACCTGACGGCCCCGGGCCGGGCACAAGACGGCCGGCCTCCCTCCGCATAACCGCCCGCCGCCTACGGGTAGTAGGCCCGCAAGGGGTCCGCCCGCCCCCTACAGGCCGGACCGCCCCACCCCTTACGGGCCCCGCTCCCGCCCCCGCTCACTCGTCCGGCGGGAAGACCGCCTCCCCGCCCTCCGCCGCGGTGATCGCGATGGCCTCCACCGGGCACCCCTCGGCCGCCGCCAGCACGCCGTCCGCGGCCTCCGTCTCCGGTTCGACGGGGTGCGACTGCCGTGCCGCGTCCAGGCGGAACCGCTCCGGCGCGGTCCCGGCACACAGCCCGGAACCGATGCAGACCCGCCGGTCCACCACCACCCGCCAGCGCTCCGCCATCAGGCACCCGCCGGCAGGTGGATCATCTTGTGCTCCAGGTACTCGGCGAACCCCTCGGGCCCGAACTCCCGCCCGATCCCGGAGTTCTTGTAGCCGCCGAACGGCCCGAGCATGTCGATGCTGAAGGTGTTCACCGAGTACGTCCCGGTGCGCACCCGCCGCGCGAGGTCGACGCCGTGCTCGGTGTCCGCCGTCCACACCGACCCCGACAGCCCGTACTCGGAGTCGTTGGCGATCCGCACCGCCTCCTCCTCGTCCCCGTACGGCAGCAGGCAGATCACCGGCCCGAAGATCTCCTCCCGGGCGATCCGCATCCCGTTGTCGACCTCGCCGAAGAGCGTCGGTTCGACGTACCACCCGGTCGGCTGCCCCTTCGGCCGGCCGCCGCCGGTCAGCACCTTGGCGCCTTCCTTCTGCCCCAACGCGATGTAGTCCAGCGAACGCTGCTGCTGGCGGCGGGCGACCAACGGCCCGAGTTCGGTGGCCGGATCCAGCGGGTCGCCTACGGTCAGCGCGCCCGCCGCGGCGGCGAACCGCTCGGCGATCTCGTCGTAACGGCTGCGCGGGGCGAGGATCCGGGTCTGCGCCACGCACGCCTGCCCGTTGATCATCCAGGCGAACGGCATGATCCCGGCCACCGCCGCGTCCAGATCCGCGTCCGGCAGGATCACCGCCGCCGACTTGCCGCCCAACTCCAGCGTCACCCGGGTGAGGTTGCGGGCCGCGACCTCCATGACCCGCTTGCCCGCCGCCACCGATCCGGTGAACGACACCTTGTCCACGCCCGGGTGCCCGACGAGGTACTCGCTCACCTCCCGGTCGGCCGGCAGGATCGACAGCACCCCCGCCGGCAGTCCGGCCTCCGACACGATCTCCGCGAGCAGATACGCGTCCAGCGGGGTCTCCGGCGAGACCTTCAGCACCACCGAGCACCCGGCCAGCAGCGCCGGCGCGAGCTTGGCGGCGGCGGTGAACTGCGGGACGTTCCACGGCACGACGGCCGCGACCACCCCCACCGGCTCCCGGCGCACCAGCAGCGGCCCCAGCACCCCGGCCCGCCGCTCCTCGAACGTGAACTCCCGTGCCACGGTGAGCGCCGCGTCCCACACCAGCATCGCGGCCAACGACTGCACCATCACGCCCGAGGTGACCGGCGTCCCGTTCTGCGCGCCGATGACCCGCGCGAACTCCTCGCTGCGCACCGCGAACGCGTCCTTGATGCGGGTCACCACCGCGATCCGCTCGTCCAGGGGGGCGTCGGCCCACACCCCGGACTCGAAGGACGCCCGGGCCGCGGCCACCGCCCGGTCGACATCGGCCCGCGCGGCGTGCGGGACCCGGCCGATGACCCGTTCGGTGTGCGGCGAGACGACCTCGATCGTGTCCGGCCCGGCCGGATCGACCAACTCACCGCCTATGTAGAGCTTTCCGTGCTCGACGAGGTCGCTCATAGCTGGCCGCCTCCCGACGGTCTCGACGGATCACGCTCTCGACGGACGATGATTTCTGACGCTCCATCAGAATCACGTACCACCAGAACTGATACCAGTTCCACCCCGCGGAGTCCACGCCGCGACCCGAATCCCAACACCCGCCGCCGGCAGGGCAGTCACTCTGTCAATGAAACGCGTTCTAGTTATAGTTGAGGCGACAACGGCACAGGAGAGGGCGGGACCCATGGCACCGCAGGTGATCGACCACAAGGGCGGGGTGTGGAGCATCGCCGTCCCCATCCCCGACAACCCCCTCGGCCACACCCTCGTCCACCTCCTGGAGACCGACCGCGGCCCGGTCCTCATCGACACCGGCTGGGACGACCCGGACTCCTGGGACACCCTCACCGCCGGCGTCACCGCCTGCGGCTTCGACCCCACCGACCTCCACGGCGTGGTGATCACCCACCACCACCCCGACCACCACGGGCTCTCCGCCAAGGTGCGGGAGACCTCCGGGGCCTGGATCGCCATGCACGCCGCCGACGCCGAGCTGGTCCGGCGCAGCCGCGCGGCCGCACCGGGGCAGTGGCTCGACTACCTGCTCGTCAAACTCACCGCGGCCGGGGCGCCCGACGACCACCTGGAGCCCCTGCGGGCCGCCCGCGCCGCCGGGCGCGGCCGGAAACGCCCCGGGCCGCGGGCCGCACTGCCCGACCGGGCCATCGAACCCGGCGCACTGCTCGACCTCCCCGGCCGCCGGATCCGCGCGATCTGGACACCGGGCCACACGCCCGGCCACGTCTGCCTCCACCTGGAGGAGGCCCACCCCGCACAGCGGGACGCCCCCGCCGCCACCCGCCCCACCGGCTTCGGCCGGCTCTTCTCCGGCGACCACCTCCTCCCCGGCATCACCCCGCACATCGGCCTCTACGAGGACCCCGACGACGTCGCCGCCGACCTGCTCGACCGCGGCGACCCGCTCGGCGACTACCTCGACTCCCTCGAACGCATCGCCCGCCTCGCGCCGGCCGAGGTGCTGCCGGCGCACCAGCACGCCTTCCCGGACGCGGCCGGCCGCGTCCGGGAGCTGATCGCCCACCACGAGGAGCGCCTCGCCGACCTCCGCACGCTGCTCCACGAGCCGCTCACCGCCTGGCAGCTCGCCACGTCCATGCAGTGGAACCGCCCCTGGGAGCAGATCCCGCCCGCCTCCCGGAACATCGCCGTCTCCGAGGCCGAGGCCCACCTCCGCCACCTGGTCAAACGGGGGCACGCCGAGCCGGTCGCCGACTCGGCGCCGGTGCGGTACGTGGCGGTCTAGCCGGGCCCCGGCGGGGCGGGGGCGGGGCGGCGGGCGCGGTGGGGGCGCTCCCGTCGCACTCCGATGCGCGCCCCACCGCCGTCGGGCCCGGCGTTAAGGTGTGCGGGACAACTTCATCCGTACCCGATCGGGGGAAGCCGGTGGAAATCCGGCGCTGACCCGCAACCGTGAGCAGGCCGCCCCGCGGCCCTGTAAGCCGGAGCACCCGATGGGGCACGACCAAGGCTCCCGCCACCGGACCCTCCCCCACTCTCGACTTCGCTTGAGCGGGGGACCCCCATCCCGCTTCTGCGGCTGGCCGGTGCGCGACACCGTCGAGGTATGCGGAACTGAGCCCGGTGCCACCGCGCCGCACCCCGGGGTGCGGCGGACGGTCGCCCGAGCGCGGCTGACGCTCCGCATCCCGCCGTGACCCGACCGACCCGAGAGGCACCCACCCGATGGCCCGCATGGCCCCCACGGCTGCGCCGCAGCCGCACTCCGCCGCCCCCCGAGCGCGCCGCGCCGCCACGGCGCTGGCCGCCGTGGCGACCGCCGCCGTGCTGGCCGGTGCCGCGGCCCCGGCCGCCTACGCCGACGGCCCGGCGGCGCCGTCACCGCAGAAGCTGCCGAAGGGGCTGTACGGGAGCGCGGATCCGCAGTACGACGGCGTGTGGCGGCAGTCGCTGGCGCTGCTGGCGCAGCACACCGTCGGGGTGCGCCCGGCGGCGTCCGCCGTGGACTGGCTGGCGGGCCAGCAGTGCGCCGACGGCGCGTTCACGGCGTTCCGGGCCGATCCGGGCAAGGCGTGCGACGCCGGCACGATGCGGGACACCAACCAGACGGCCGCGGCGGTCCAGGCGCTGACCGCGCTCGGCGGGCACGGCGAGGCGGTGCAGAAGGCCGTGGGGTGGCTGAAGTCCGTCCAGCACACGGACGGCGGCTGGAGTTCGATGCCCGGCGCGGAGGGCGGCGCGGACAGCGACGCCAACTCCACGGCCGTGGTGATCGGGGCGCTCGCCGCGACGGGCGCCAAGCCGGAGTCGGTGACGGCGAAGGGCGGCAAGTCGCCGTACGACGCGCTGCTCGGCTTCCAGCTCGGGTGCGACGCGAAGGAGGCCGAACGCGGGGCGTTCACCTTCCAGCTGAAGAACGCCGCGCCGAACGCCGACGCGACCGCGGCCGCGATCACCGCGGCGCTGGGCAAGGGCTTCGTCGTGGCGCCTGCGGGGAAGGCCGCGGACCAGCCGGTCAAGGCACTGGACTGCGCGAAGGGCGGCGTGTCGGGCAGCGGGGCGGATGCCCGCGCGGCGGTCGCGGACGGCGGCGCCGGCTGGCTGGTCGGGCAGTTGGACGCCGGTGGGCAGCATCTGAAGTCCGCGATGCCGGGCGCCGAGCAGCAGCCCGACGTCGGCAACACGGCGGACGCGGTGGTCGCGCTGGCGGCCGGCGGGCACGGTGCGGCCGCGCAGCAGCCGCTGGCCTGGCTGGAGAAGAACGCCGCGGGCTGGGCGAAGCAGCACGGCCCGGCCGCGTACGCCCAGCTGATCCTCGCCGCGCACGCCACCGGCACCGACCCGCGGTCCTTCGGCGGCACCGACCTGGTGGCCGCGCTCAACGCCACCGGCCCCGCGCCGGCCGGCAACAGCGCCGCGTCGCCGGCCGCGGACGACGACACCAAGGACGCCAAGGACAGCGACGGCGGCGGCATCGGGATGTGGTGGGTGATCGGCGTCGGGCTGGCCATCGGCGCCGGTGTCGGCTTCCTGATCAGCGGCCGCAACAAGAACAAGACCGGGCTGTGATGCGGGCGCGGCGGACCGCCGGGGTGCTGCTGCTGGCGGGGGTGGTGGCCGGTCTGGGCGCCGGGCCCGCGCAGGCGCAGCAGTACCGGTACTGGTCGTTCTGGGACGGGAAGCCGGCCGCGGCCGGCGCCGCCGCTTCGTGGGGGTACGCCACGGAGGGGCCCGGTACCGCGCGGCCGGCCGACGGCGCCGTCGTGGGGTTCCGCTTCACGGTGAGCGTCGATTCGGCGAAGGCGGCCGGACCGCGCACCGCCCCGGACTTCGCCGCGCTCTGCGACCGGACCCCGGCCCGGGCCGGTGCCAAGCGGGTCGGCGTGGTGATCGACTTCGGTACCGCGGCGGACGCCCCGTCGGGTGAGCGTCCGCCGGCGGGCCGGACGGCCTGTGCGCAGGTCCCGGCGGACGCCTCGGCGGGCGAGGCGCTGGCCGCGGTCGCCAAGCCGCTGCGGTACGACGCCGATGCGCTGCTGTGCGGGATCGCGGGCTATCCGCGGTCGGGCTGCGCGGAGCAGGTGGCCGGTGGCGGGGCGGAGTCGTCGGCGGCGCCCAAGGCCCCGAGCGCCGCGGGCAAGGACGCCGGCGGCGGACCGTCGGCCGGTCTGGTCGGCGGGATCGGGGCCGTGGTGGTGCTGGGCGCGGCCGGCGTGTGGCAGGCGCGCCGGCGGCGCGGATGAGCGCGCCGCGCGCCACCCGGAGTACCGCACTGCACGCGGGCGCCTGGTGGGTGTGGGCGCTCGGCCTGGCGACCGCGGCGTCCCGGACCGGCAATCCGCTGCTGCTGGGGCTGCTGGCGGCGGTGGCCGGCTACGTCGTGGCGGTGCGCCGGACGGATGCGCCGTGGGCGCGGTCCTACGGGGCGTTCGTCAAGCTCGGGTTGATGGTGCTGGGCATCCGGTTGGTCTTCGCGTTCGTGCTGGGTTCGCCCATCCCCGGGACGCACACCTTGGTGACGTTGCCCGAACTCCCGCTGCCCGACTGGGCGCAGGGGGTCCGGGTGGGCGGCCGGGTCACCGCGGAGGGCATGGTCTTCGCGCTGTACGACGGGCTGAAGCTGGCCGTGCTGCTGATCTGCGTGGGGGCCGCGAACGCGCTCGCCAACCCGGCCCGGTTGCTCAAGTCGCTGCCCGGTGCGCTGTACGAGGTGGGGGTGGCGGTGGTGGTCGCGATGACCTTCGCGCCGAATCTGGTGGCGGACGTGCAGCGGCTGCGGGCGGCGCGGCGGTTGCGCGGTCGGCCGGACCGCGGGGTGAAGGCGCTGCTCCAGGTCGGGATGCCGGTGCTGGAGGGGGCGCTGGAGCGGTCGGTGGCGTTGGCCGCGGCGATGGACGCCCGGGGGTACGGCCGGACCGCGCAGGTGCCGCCGGCGGTGCGGCGGTTGACGTCGGTGCTGACGCTGGGCGGGCTGCTCGGGGTGTGTGCGGGGTCGTACGGGTTGCTGGGTGATGCCGGCGGGGGTTACGGGCTGCCGCTGTTGCTGGTCGGACTGGTGGCGGCGCTGGCCGGGCTGTGGCTGGGGGGCCGGAGGTCGGTCCGTACCCGCTACCGGCCGGAGTCGTGGGGGCTGCGGGCCTGGCTGGTGTCGGGGTCGGGGGTCGCGGTGGCGGCGTTGATGATCGCGGCGAACGGGTACGCGCCGGGGGCGCTGCATCCGTCGGCGGTGCCGTTGGCGGCGCCGGTGCTGCCGCTGTGGCCGGCGTTGTCGTTGCTGGTGGGGCTGGTGCCGGCGGTGGTGGCGCCGGTTCCGGTGCGGGCCGGGGGCGGCGCGCCGACCGGCCGGACCGCCCCGTCCGGCTCGTCCGCCTCATCTGACTCGTCTGCCATGTCTGACTCGTCTGCCGCATCTGCCGCGTCTGCCGCGTCGGCCCGACGCTCCGATCCCGGTCCGTTCACGAAGGAGCCCACCCAGTGATCCGCTTCGAGCAGGTCTCGGTCACCTATGGGGACGCCGCCGCGCCGGCCGTCCAGGGGGTCGATCTGACCGTGCCCGAGGGGGAGTTGTGCCTCCTCGTCGGCCCGTCCGGGGTCGGCAAGTCGACCCTGTTGAACGCGGTGTGCGGGCTGGTGCCGCACTTCACCGGCGGCACCCTGCACGGCCGGGTGACCGTCGACGGGCGGGACACCCGGACCCATCCGCCGCGTGAACTGGCCGATGTGGTCGGCACGGTGGGCCAGGACCCGCTGGCGCACTTCGTCACCGACACCGTCGAGGACGAGTTGGCCTACGGCATGGAGTCGCTGGGGCTGGCGCCGGACGTGATGCGCCGACGGGTCGAGGAGACCCTGGACCTGCTGGGGCTCGCGGAGCTGCGGGACCGGGCGATCGGCACGTTGTCGGGCGGGCAGATGCAGCGGGTGGCGATCGGTTCGGTGCTGACCGCCCACCCGAAGGTGCTGGTGCTGGACGAGCCGACGTCGGCGCTGGACCCGGCGGCCGCGGAGGAGGTGCTGGCCGTACTGCAGCGGCTGGTCCACGACCTGGGGACGACGGTGCTGATGGCGGAGCACCGGCTGGAGCGGGTGGTGCAGTACGCGGACCAGGTGATCCTGCTGCCGGGGCCGGGTGCGGCCCCGGTGATGGGCGAGCCGGCCGGTGTGCTGGCCGCGTCCCCGGTGCGGCCGCCGGTGGTGGAACTGGGCCGGCTGGCCGGCTGGTCGCCGCTGCCGCTGTCGGTGCGCGACGCCCGCCGCAGGGCGGCGCCGTTGCGGGAGCGGTTGGCGGCGGTGGCCGCGCCGTCGCCCGGCCCCGCGGCGGCACCGGCGGACGCGGAACCGGTCGCCGCGGTCGAGGGGCTGGGCGTCCACCGGGACCGTACCCCGGTGCTGCACGGGGTCGGGCTGACGGTCCGGCCGGGCGAGACGGTCGCCTTGATGGGGCGCAACGGGGCGGGGAAGTCGACGTTGCTGCGCACGCTGGTGGGGATGCACCAGCCGGCGTCGGGGTCGGTGCGGGTCGGCGGGCTGGCCCCGCACCGGACCCGGCCGCGGGATCTGGTCCGCCGGGTCGGGTTGGTGCCGCAGGAACCGCGTGACCTGCTGTCGGCGGACACCGTGGCGGCCGAGTGCGTCGCGGCGGACCGGGACGCGGGCGCGCCGGAGGGCAGTTGCCGGGAGCTGGTGGCCCGCCTGCTGCCGGGGGTGCGGGACGCGGCGCATCCGCGGGATCTGTCCGAGGGGCAGCGGCTGGCGCTGGCGCTGGCGGTGGTGTTGACCGCGCGGCCGCCGTTGCTGTTGCTGGACGAGCCGACCCGGGGGCTGGACTACGCGGCCAAGGCCCGGTTGGTCGAGGTGGTGCGGGGGCTGGTGGCCGAGGGGCAGGCGTGCGTGTTGGCCACCCATGACGTGGAGCTGGCCGCCGAGTTGGCGCACCGGGTGGTGATCCTGGCGGACGGCGAGGTCGTCGCCGACGGTCCGACCGAGGACGTGGTGGTCTCCTCCCCCGCGTTCGCCCCGCAGGTCGCCAAGGTGCTGGCGCCGCTGCCGTGGCTGACCGTGGCGCAGGTGGCCCGTGCGCTGGACGGGGCTCCGTCGTGACGGCGGCCGCGCGGCGGGTGCGGGCGGTCCGGCTCGGTCCGCGGTCGGTGGCCGCGCTGTGCCTGGTGTCGGCGATCGGTGTGGTGGCTTTCGGGTGGCCGTTGTTGGCCGGTTCCGGTTCGGGGTTGGCGCATTCCCAGGACGCGCCGTGGCTGTTCGCCGCGCTGTTGCCGTTGTTGCTCGCGGTGGTGGTGGCGACCGTCGCGGACGCCGGTCTGGACGCGAAGGCGATCGCCATGCTCGGTGTGCTGGCCGCGGCGGGGGCCGCGCTGCGGCCGCTGGGTGCGGGGACCGCGGGCATCGAGCCGATGTTCTTCCTGATGGTGCTGTCGGGGCGGGTGCTGGGTCCCGGTTTCGGTTTCGTGCTGGGGTCGGTGGCGATGTTCGCGTCGGCGCTGCTGACCGGCGGGGTCGGGCCGTGGATGCCGTTCCAGATGCTGTCGATGGGGTGGGTGGCGATGGGCGCGGGCCTGTTGCCGGGGCCGGACCGGTTGCGCGGCCGCCGGGAGCTGGCGCTGCTGGCGGGGTACGGGGCGGTGGCGTCGGTCGGCTACGGGCTGGTGATGAACCTCCAGGGCTGGCCGTACATCGGGGGGTTGGCGTCGGGCGTGTCGTTCGTGCCGGGTGATCCGCTCGCCGCCAATCTGGCGCGCTACCTGGCGTACTGCCTGGCCACGTCGCTGGGGTGGGATCTGCCGCGGGCGGTGGTCACCGTCGTGCTCACGTCGACGCTGGGCGGCACGGTGCTGAAGGCGCTGCGCCGGGCGACGCGGCGGGCGGCGTTCGAGGCGCCGGTGGCGTTCGCGGATCCGGCCGGGCCGCCGGGCAGGCCCTCGGAGCCGGCCCGGCCCTGATCCGCCGGACCGGCCCTACAGCCGCTGGATGATCGTCGCGGTCGCCAGTGCCCCGCCCGCGCACATGGTGATCAGGGCGAACTCCTTGTCGCGGCGTTCGAGTTCGTGGAGCGCGGTGGCCAGGAGGCGGGCGCCGGTGGCGCCGACGGGGTGGCCGAGGGCGATGGCACCGCCGTTGACGTTGACCTTCTCCAGGTCCTGGCCGAAGACCTGGGCCCAGGACAGCACGACGGAGGCGAACGCCTCGTTGATCTCGACCAGGTCGATGTCCTTGAGGGACATGCCGGCCTTGCCCAGGACGGCCCGGGTGGCGTCGATCGGCCCGTCGAGGTGGAAGTGCGGGTCGGAGCCGACCAGTGCCTGGGCGACGATGCGGGCCCTGGGCTTGAGGCGGAGGGCGCGGGCCATCCTCTTGGAGGCCCACAGCAGGGCGGCGGCGCCGTCGGAGATCTGGGAGGAGTTGCCGGCGGTGTGGACGGCGGTGGGCATCACGGGTTTGAGGCCGCCGAGCGCCGCCATGCTGGTGTCGCGGAGTCCTTCGTCGCGGTCGACCAGGCGCCACATGCCGTGGCCGGCGGCCTGTTCCTCTTCGGTGGTGGGGACCTGGACGGCGAAGGTCTCGCGCTTGAAGCGCTCCTCGGCCCAGGCGGTGGCCGCGCGTTCCTGGGAGAGCAGGCCGAGCGCGTCGACGTTCTCGCGGGTCAGGCCGCGGTGGCGGGCGATCCGTTCGGCGGCCTCGAACTGGTTGGGCAGGTCGACGTTCCACTCCTCGGGCCAGGGCTTGCCGGGGCCGTGCTTGGAGCCGCTGCCGAGGGGGACGCGGGACATCGCCTCGACGCCGCAGCCGATGCCGATGTCGATGACGCCGCCGGCGATCATGTTGGCGACCATGTGGTTGGCCTGCTGGGAGGAGCCGCACTGGCAGTCCACGGTGGTGGCGGCGGTCTCGTAGGGGAGGCCCATGGCGAGCCAGGCGTTGCGGGCGGGGTTCATGGACTGCTCGCCGGCGTGGGTGACGGTGCCGCCGACGATCTGCTCGACGCAGTCGGGCTGGATGCCCGTACGGGCGAGGAGTTCGCGGTACGTCTCGCCCAGGAGGTAGGCGGGGTGGAGGTTGGCGAGCGCACCTCCGCGCTTGCCGATGGGGGTGCGTACGGCTTCGACGATGACGGGTTCCGCGGCCATGACTCAACTCGTCCTCTCCTCGCGTCCGTGGGCGTCCCGACGCCCACGGAGGGAAGAACTAGTACGCGTTCTAGTTCTGCGAACAGTCTCATGAGCCGTCCGGTATGGCGCAAGAGGGCTGCAACGCCCTTGTGCGCAAGATGTGTTGCCGTGGCCCTTGCCACTTGTAGAACTCGTTACTACCTTCACCGCGACCCGCATCTGATGGTCCGTCAGACCTTGTCGGGTGACGGTACCGTCAGGGCGTCCGACGTCAGCTCGACCAGGAGTCGCCGATGCACTGCCCCGCGCTGCCCGAAGGGTTCGACTTCACCGATCCCGACGTCTACCAGTCCCGGGTCCCGCTCCCGGAGTTCGCGCGGCTGCGGCAGACCGCGCCCGTGTGGTGGAACGCCCAGCCGCACGGCCTCGCCGGCTTCGACGACGACGGCTACTGGGTCGTCACCCGCCACCAGGACGTCAAGGAGGTCTCCACCAGACCGGAGGTCTTCTCGGCCAATCTCAACACCTCGATCATCCGGTTCAACCAGGGCATCTCCCGCGACCAGATCGAGGTCCAGAAGCTGATCATGCTGAACATGGACCCGCCGGAGCACACCCGGGTCCGGCAGATCGTGCAGCGCGGCTTCACCCCGCGGGCCATCCGCGCCCTGGAGGAGGCGCTGCGCCACCGGGCCGAGCACATCGTCGAGGAGGCCCGGCACAAGGGCTCCGGCGACTTCGTCACCGACGTCGCCTGCGAACTCCCCCTCCAGGCGATCGCCGAACTCATCGGCATCCCGCAGGAGGACCGGTCCCGGATCTTCGACTGGTCGAACAAGATGATCGCCTACGACGACCCGGAACTCGCCATCACCGAAGAGGTCGGCGCCAACGCGGCCGTGGAGCTGATCTCGTACGCGATGAACCTCGCCGCGGCCCGCAAGGAGTGCCCGGCACAGGACATCGTCAGCCGGCTGGTGGCGGCCGAGCACGAGGGGAACCTCGGCTCCGACGAGTTCGGCTTCTTCGTGCTGCTGCTGGCGGTGGCCGGCAACGAGACCACCCGCAACGCCATCACCCACGGCATGCACGCCTTCCTCACCCACCCCGACCAGTGGGAGCTCTACAAGCGCGAGCGGCCGGAGACCGCCGCCGAGGAGATCGTGCGGTGGGCGACCCCGGTGGTCTCCTTCCAGCGCACCGCCACCCAGGACACCGAACTGGGCGGCGCGCGGATCAAGAAGGGCCAGCGGGTCGGGATCTTCTACTCCTCCGCCAACCACGACCCCGAGGTCTTCGACCGCCCCGAGGTCTTCGACATCACCCGCGACCCCAACCCCCACCTGGGCTTCGGCGGCGGCGGCCCGCACTTCTGCCTGGGCAAGTCGCTGGCCGTACTGGAGATCGACCTGATCTTCAACGCCCTCGCGGACGCCGTGCCCGGGATCTCCCTGGCCGGCGACCCGCGACGGCTGCGCTCCGCCTGGCTCAACGGGGTCAAGGAACTCCAGGTGCACTACCGCTGAGGGAGAGCACCGCCAGGGCGAGCACCTCCAGGACGCCGACGCTCAGCAGCGCCACCACCAGGCGGCACCGCAGCGTGCGGTAGGCGCTCTCGTATTCGGTCCGCAGCGACGCGCTGCGGACCGCGATGCGCTCCAGATAGGAGCGGGACATCTCGCGCTGCTCGCGGCAGTAGTGCCGGACGACGTCCTCCCGCTGGGAGTCGGTGAGCCAGGGCAGCCGGTCGCAGAACTCCGCCGCCTGGCCGCGGGCCCGCTCCTTTTCCGCCTCCCACAGCAGATAGCCCTCGATCTCGTGGATGGTCCGCGCCGTCCGGAGGTCCTCTCCCCCGCCTGTCTCCTCGGCCATGGGGATGTCCTCACGCCTCGATCGCGGACGCGATGTCCGGGTGGTGCAGGTCGAATGCCGGGGATTCGGAGCGAATACGCGGCAGAGACGTGAAATTGTGCCGCGGCGGCGGACAGGACGTCACCCACTCCAGCGAACGGCCATAGCCCCACGGGTCGTCCACCTCGATCTTCTCGCCGTACTTGGCGGTCTTCCAGACGTTGTAGAGGAACGGCAGGATCGACATGCCCAGCAGGAACGAGAAGATGGACGAAACCGTGTTCAGGGTGGTGAATCCGTCGGCGGCGAGATAGTCGGGAATGCGGCGCAGCATGCCCTCGGCACCCAGCCAGTGCTGGACCAGGAACGTGCCGTGGAAACCGATGAACAGCGTCCAGAACGTGATCTTGCCGAGCCGCTCGTCGAGCATCTTGCCGGTGAACTTCGGCCACCAGAAGTGGAAGCCGGCGAACATCGCGAAGACGACCGTACCGAAGACCACGTAGTGGAAGTGGGCCACCACGAAGTACGAGTCGGAAATATGGAAGTCCATCGGGGGCGACGCCAGGATGACGCCGGTCAGACCACCGAAGACAAAGGTGATCAGGAAGCCGACCGCCCAGAGCATCGGCGTCTCGAAGGACAGCGAGCCCTTCCACATCGTGCCGATCCAGTTGAAGAACTTCACACCGGTCGGAACGGCGATGAGGAACGTCATGAAGGAGAAGAACGGCAGCAGGACACCTCCGGTCACGTACATGTGGTGCGCCCACACCGTCACCGAAAGGCCGGCGATGGAAATCGTCGCGGCGATCAGACCGATGTAACCGAACATCGGCTTCCGGGAGAAGACCGGGATGACCTCGGAAATGATGCCGAAGAACGGCAGGGCGATGATGTACACCTCCGGATGGCCGAAGAACCAGAAGAGGTGCTGCCAGAGCAGTGCGCCGCCATTGGCCGCGTCGAAGATGTGCGCGCCGAATTTGCGGTCCGCCTCCAGGGCGAACAGCGCGGCGGCCAGCACCGGGAAGGCGAGCAGGACCAGCACACCGGTCAGCAGCACGTTCCAGGTGAAGATCGGCATCCGGAACATCGTCATGCCCGGGGCGCGCATGCAGATGATGGTGGTGATGAAGTTGACCGAACCGAGGATCGTGCCGAAGCCGGAAAAGGCCAGACCCATGATCCACATATCGGCGCCGGCACCGGGGGAATGCACGGCGTCGGAGAGCGGCACGTACCCGAACCAGCCGAAGTCCGCCGCCCCTTGCGGCGTCAGGAATCCGCCCACCGCGATCAGCGACCCGAAGAGGTAGAACCAGTAGGCGAGCATGTTCAGCCGCGGGAACGCCACGTCCGGCGCGCCGATCTGCAACGGCATGATCCAGTTCGCGAATCCGGCGAACAGCGGCGTCGCGAACATCAGCAGCATGATCGTGCCGTGCATCGTGAACGCCTGGTTGAACTGGTCGTTCGACAGCAACTGGTGGCCGGGCCGGGCGAGTTCGGCGCGCATCAGCAGCGCCAGCAGACCGCCGAGGCAGAAGAAGGCGAAGGCGGTCACCAGGTAGAGCGTGCCGATGGTCTTGTGGTCGGTGGTCGTCAGCCACTTCACCGGGTTCCGCGGCGCGGCGGACCGCGCCGCGCCGGGCGGTTGCGCGGCGGACCCGGCCGCCGGTGACGACAGTGCGGGGAGCTTCATGCCCCGTAGGTGTCCGCCTCGCCGTGGAACGTCACCGCCGGCGGGCCGCGACGGCCGTCCCGAAGGGGTGTGAAGTCTCACCCCACCGGGGTGTGAAGATCGGGGCGATGCCGGACACAGGGGGTTCATGAGCACGGACGACGCCTTCGCCGAGGCCTATCGCGCGCACTACTGGGCGGTCAGCCGCTTCGTGGCGCGGCGGTTGGACGCCCCGGCACACGAGGTCGAGGAGGTGGTGGCGGACGTCTTCTCCATAGCGTGGCGGCGCCGGGCCGAACTCCCCGACGCGCCGCTCCCCTGGCTGTACGGGGTGGCCCGGAACTGCCTGGCCAATACGGTGCGCGGGATCGGCCGCTACCGGCGGCTGCTGAACCGGCTCGGCAACCACGAGGCGGCGCACGGCCGGCAGACCGTTGCGAGTCCGGACGCCGAGCGGCCCGGCTCCTGGGTGCACGAGGCGCTGACCCGGCTGTCCGCCGGCGACCAGGAGGTGCTGCGGCTGACCTCCTGGGAGGAACTGACCGTCGAGGAGCTGGCGGTGGCCCTCGGCTGCGGCCGGAGCGCGGCGGCCATGCGGCTGCACCGGGCCCGGCGCCGCCTCCGCACCGAGATCGACCGCACCCGGACCACCGTGTCCGTACGAGCAGGAGGCGACGGCAATGCGTGACGAACTGGAGCTGCTGCGGGCGGCCAACCCGGTACCGGCCGGTGAAGGCCGCTGGCGGGACCGCCCGTTGGACGCCACCGCGGAGCGCGGCCTGAACCGCCTGCTGCACCTGACCCGCACCCGGCGGGCCCGCCGCCGGCTGGTGCTGCGCGCCGAGGCGGCCGTGCTGGCACTGGTCGCGGTGCTCGCCTTCACCCTCACCGACGCCGGCAGCAGCCCGGCCGTCGCGGCGCCCGCCGCGCTCGTCCCGCACACCGCCGGCACCGGTGCCGCGCTCTCCCTGGACGGGCTGGCCCGCATCGCGGAGGCGCGGGCCCGGACGGCCGGCCCCCAGGACGGGCCGCGGCGCGGCAGCCACCTCCAGAGCTGGAGCCTGTCCATGGGGACGGGCCCGGACGCGGCGTCCCCGGTGACCGTCCCCGAGGAGCGCATCACCCGGTGGAACGCCGACGGCAGCGGCTCCGAACTGGTCGTGGCCACCGACCCGCGGCACCCGGGCCGCCCGGTCATCCACGACGACGACGGCCGCTGGCGGACCGTCAGCGACGGGAAGGTGCTGCACCGCGCGTCCTACCCGGCGGGTTCGGGCGCCCGGCACGACGGGCTCGCCGCCCGGACGAAGCCGCCCACCGACCCCACGGCGCTGCGGGCGCTGCTCACCTCCCTCTACGGTGCGGCCGACAGCGACGGCACCGACGCGTCGGCCGTCCCGCAACTGCTGATGGCGCTCTCCTCGTACCGCCAGGAGTGGACGCCGGGGCCGCGGGAGACCGCGGCGATCGTGCGGATGCTGGCGGACACCGAGGGCCTGCGGCCGGCCGGCGCGGTCACCGACCGACTGGGCCGTCGCGGGCAGGCGTTCGTGCACGACGGGCCCGACGGCGCGATGGACGCCACCCGGCAGATGGTGATCCTCGACCCGCGCACCGGCCGACTCCTGGGCACGGAGATCACCTTCACCAAGGACCTGCCCGACTTCCGGATCACCGCGGGCCAGGTGATGTCCTACGAGGCGTGGATGCCGTGACGCCTCCGTGCGGGGGCGCCGGAGAACGCCCACCGGGGGGCGGAGTGCCGAGGGCGGGCGCACACAGCGGTCCGGTCGCGGTGCGTAGCCGCCCGAGTGGCGGGGCAACGGCCGGTGGCCGATCCTGGAGGGACGCGACGATCCTTCGGCGCGGTGGTGCCCGGCGCACCGCCGCGCCGTTTCCGTATGCGAACGAACACGCGCCGGAGCGTCCATTCTTGCGTGACCCAGACCACAATTCACCTGCGGTTGCGGTCGATCCCCGCGAGATGGATCACAAAAGGAGGGTCCGCAAAAAAGTTCACGGATGCACGTTTACCCAGTATGGAGCGGGTAGGCGAGCGACTGTGCAGCCATCCGCACACCGTCCGTGATGACCCGGTCTGCCCCTATGGTCGTCCTTTGCCCCTCCACGCCATGGCGGGGCATGTCCTTGTAGTCGTCCCAGAGAGCGCAGGCGAGCGAACACGTGCCGACGCAGTCCCCCCTCGCAACCGGACCCCGTACGGGCGTCGGCAGAAGCGCCGACGCCGCCCCCGAGCCGCGGCAGACGGCCCCCGGGCAGCAGACACCCGGCGAGGTCACCGTCGTCGAGCCCGCGATGGTCAAGCGCGCGGTATCGGCGGCCGCCCTCGGCAATGCGATGGAGTGGTTCGACTTCGGCGTCTACAGCTACATCGCGGTCACCCTCGGCCACGTCTTCTTCCCGTCCGGGAACCCGACCGCGCAGCTGCTGTCGACCTTCGGCACGTTCGCCGCGGCCTTCCTGGTGCGCCCGCTCGGCGGGATGTTCTTCGGCCCGCTCGGCGACCGCATCGGCCGCCAGAAGGTCCTCGCCATCACCATGATCATGATGGCCGCGGGCACCTTCGCCATCGGCCTGATCCCCTCCTACGCCACGATCGGCGTCGGCGCACCGATCCTGCTGCTCCTGGCCCGCCTGGTGCAGGGCTTCTCCACCGGCGGTGAGTACGGCGGCGCCTCCACCTTCATCGCCGAGTACGCGCCCGACAAGAAGCGCGGATTCCTCGGCAGCTGGCTGGAGTTCGGCACCCTCGCCGGATACGTCGGCGGCGCCGGCCTGGTCACCCTGATCACCGCGCTGCTGTCCACCGACGCCCTCCACTCGTGGGGCTGGCGGATCCCGTTCCTGATCGCCGGCCCGATGGGCATCATCGGCCTCTACCTGCGGATGCGGCTCGAAGAGACCCCGGCCTTCGCCCGGTTGGAGAAGGAGGCGCAGGCCAAGGAGAAGGCGCGCCGCGAGGCCGAGAAGCGGATCGGCCTGCGCCAGATGATCTTCGGCCAATGGCGGGCGATGCTGCTCTGCGTCGGCCTGGTCCTGGTCTTCAACGTCACCGACTACATGCTGCTGTCGTACCTGCCGAGCTACTTCACCTCGGAGCTGAAGTACGACGAGACGCACGGCCTGATGGTCATCCTCGCCGTCATGGTCGCGATGATGTGCGTCCAGCCGTTCGTGGGCAAGCTGTCCGACCGGTTCGGCCGCCGCCCGATCATCGCCACCGGCTGCGTGGGCTTCCTGGTGCTGTCGGTGCCCGCGCTGCTGCTGATCCGTCAGGGCTCGCTGGCCGCCATCGCGGTGGGCACCGGCGTCCTCGGCCTGCTGCTGGTGTGCTTCACCGCCGCTATGCCCTCCGCGCTGCCCGCGCTCTTCCCGACCAAGGTGCGCTACGGCTCGCTGTCGATCGGCTTCAACATCTCGGTGTCGCTCTTCGGCGGCACGACGCCGCTGGTGGTCACCGCCCTCATCGGCGCGACCGGCAACAAGATGCTGCCCGCCTACTACATGATGGCGGCCGCCGTGATCGGCATCGTCGCGGTCGCACTGATGCCGGAGACCGCCCGCAAGCCGCTGCCCGGCTCCCCGCCGGCGGTGGAGACCGAGGCCGAGGCCCGGGAGCTGACCGCGGCGGCCGCGGCCCGCTGAGCCGCACCCGACCCGCGCGACGTCCGGTCGCCGGACCCCCTGGGGCCCGGCGACCGGCCGTCCGCCATACGGGGCAGCGGGCCGAAAAAGGGGAACCGGTGACACCGCCCATCCCGTCTGTGACCCTGGCGATCGTGGGATCGCCGGGCACGGAACAGGGGACCACCATGGCTGTGGCGGCAGGCGGAACGACGGGTACGGGCGGCGGGGCGAGGCGCCGACGGGCACTGTGCCTGGTCCTGGTGCTGCTGGCCGTGCAGCTGGGCTGGCTCGCGCGCCCCGCGTACGCCTGCGGTTGCGGCGCGATGGTGCACGGCCCGGACACCACGATGGCGGTGCACCGCGAGACGTCGGCGGTGCGCTGGGACGGCACCACCGAACGGATCGCCATGCGCCTGGCCGTCGACGGCACCGCCCCGGACGCCGCCTGGATCATGCCCGTCCCGCACCGCGCCACCGTACGGCTGGGCGACCCCGAACTCCTCGACGAACTGGACGAGATCACCGCCCCGGTCACCCGGCACCGCCACTACTTCTGGCCGCGCGCCGGCGACTGGCCCTTCGAACCGGACTTCGACGGCGCCACCGCCCCGCCACCCGCCGAGGCGTCGGTCGGCGTCGTCGACCGCGAGCGGCTGGGCCCCTTCGACGTCGCCCGGCTGACCGCCGACGACCCCGACGCGCTGCGCGGCTGGCTCACCGCCCACGGCTACCGACTGCCGCCGGCCCTGGCCACCGCCCTCCGCCCGTACGTGGACCGGCACTGGGAATACGTGGCCGTCCGGCTCGCCCCCGCCGACCACGGCACCCCCCTCACCGGCACCCTCGACCCGCTCCTCCTCTCCTTCGCCACCGAGCGCCCCGTCTACCCCATGCGGCTCTCCCGCCTCGCCACCACCCCGCAGGCGCTGAGCCTCTACTTCCTGGCCCCGCACCGGATGGAGCCCCGCAGCGCCATCGGCGGCGCACCACCGCACGTCGTCTACGCGGGCCGGATCCAACCGCAGGACGCCGTCCGCGACTTCGCCGGCCCCGCCCCCGCCTTCCTGACCGCCCTCGACCAGAACTTCCCCCGGCCGCAACACATCAACGGCGACCACGAGTTCCGACGCGCCACCGCGGACACCCCGTACCAGCGGGTGCGTTACACCGACACCCTCCTGGAAGTCGGCGGCATCCCCCTCTGGATCCCCACCGTCGGCGCCGCCCTGCTCCTCCTGATGGCCACCGCCGCCCTGACCGCCGGCCGCCTCAGACGCCGCCCGACCGTCCCGTACTTCCGCACACCGGCACCACCGGCCTGAACGAGGACGGCCGCCGGAGTCGGGCGCCATGCGGCACGATGGGGCCATGAGCATCGTGAAGATCAATGATGCTGCCAAGGCACGCGCATAGAGACCGCCCGCGCGCTACAGGGCAGCACACGGGCGGTTCGGATCGGGCTGGCTGTCAGCCGTCGCTGGGCGGGATGATGAAGCCCCGCGTAGGACCGCTCTGCGGCTTCCCGGGCGGCTCCGGGTTGGCCTCCCTGAACTTCGCCACAAAGGCGGCCAGGACGTCAGCGGTAACATCCTTGCGGTTCGCGGGATCGGCGCCGTCGTACACCCGCCACGCGCCCGCCGCGTGCTCCGGATCCTCCCGGCTGCGGCGTGTGCGAGCAGTTGGCCGCCACGGAGACCAGGGCTTCAGTCGGCCCCGTCCACAGTTCGCGGTCCACGCGGTGCCCTGCCTCCTCGATCAGTGCCATCGTTCGCGTCAGTACCTGCGGGTCGTGGCGCTGGGAGTCGGGCCGCTCCGGGTAGTGGTGCACGAAGCGCCCCAGGCCCTCGCACAGCTTGGCGTACGGCCCGGTGTGCAGAATCAGGGCGTGCCAGCCCTCGTCCACCACGTTCGACGGCGTGATCTTCACGGTGGGGAACTTGGCCGCCGTGTGGACGAACTTCAGCGCTTCCGTACTGATCCGGGCCGCCGTAGCCTCGTCCATACCCGGGTTGTTGTCGAGAACCGTTGCGACGACACCCCCGAACGCGGCAGGGGTGAGTAATGCGCGTACGTCCTGCATGTGCGTGCCTCCTTGTTGTGGTTCGTCGATAGCCCGTCCCGACTGCTGACCTGCCAGGGTTTCCCGCAGTCGGGGCGGGCGTTGGACACTTCGGCTTCCCTGGGTCCGAAGCGTTTGCCCTCACCGCCCAGGACGGCACCCCAGTGAAGGGGCGGACCGGAGCTTCAGCCTGAGCCGGTCACCTCAGAACGGGCACGTCTGCCCGTTCTCGGGGCTCGTCCGGTCGGGGGCGTCGCCGGTCCGGGGTGCGGAGCTGTCTTGCTTGCCATCGCTGAACGGACCGAGCTGGAAGGCCCCCAGCTCTGCAACGAGCGTCCCGCCGTTCACCGGGACACAGGAACCTCGTACGTTTCCCACTTTGGGACGTCCCGCGGGTGCTAGAACGTCCCTGGCAACGTCCAGCGATGCGGGGTGACACTGACCATGCCGAACGAACGCCTACGGGCTGCCATAACGCCGTGTTCCTGCACGAGGCGTACCCCAGGCTCAACGACCTTCTGCGGGAACGGGCGGCGGAGGGGTGCAGCGTCCGCATCGCCGTCGGGGACGCCGACAGCGACAACGTCCAACAGCGGGGAAGGGAAGAGAAATTCGGGCACGGCATCGAGTCCCGTTGCCGCCTCGCGCTGATGCATTACCGACCCTTGCTCGCGGTACCCGGCATCGAAGTGCGGACCCACGGAACGACTCTCTACAACAGCTTGTACCGCGCGGACGACCAGCTCTTGGCCAACGCTCATGTGTGGGGCGTGAACGCCTATGGGGCACCCGTATGGCACCTACGGCGCAACAACGACGGCGGCATGTTCGACACTTACACGGACAGCTTCGGCGCCGTATGGGGGACCGCACATCCCATGGAAAGCTGAGCCCATGGCACGGACCGAGTTCTACAACGATCCCGACGCGCCCGAGCCCAACAGTCTCGTCGTCGCCGCCTCCGCCGTCGTCACCGACGAATCGGGACGCGTCCTGCTCCAGCGGCGACAAGACAACGACCTGTGGGCCCTGCCGGGGGGAGGCATGGACATGGGCGACAGCCTGCCCGGCTGCGCCGTACGGGAGGTCAAGGAAGAGACCGGGCTGGACGTCGAGATCACAGGTCTCGTCGGCACCTACACGGACCCCGAACACGTCATCGCCTACAGCGACGGGGAGGTACGCCGCCAGTTCAACATCTGCTTCACCGCCCGCATCGTGGGCGGGACACTGACAATCTCCGACGAGAGCACAGAACTCCGATTCGTCGCCCCGGGTCAATTGGGCACCCTCGCCATGCACCACACTCAGCGCCTCCGAATTCAGCATTATCTGGAGCGGCGGTCCGCTCCTTATCTCGGTTAGACGCCTTGGCGGCCTTGGAACCCGTACAGAATCAGATCCAGGCATCCGTCGTTACCCGGGCACGACCACACGCAGGACGCTCGCCTCCGCGCTCGGGGTTACCAATGGCGGGGAACTTGGTTCCGGCGATTGCGGTGCCCACGCTGTCCACAGCTTCCGAGCCCGCCGAGCCCCCTCCCCGGAGGCAGCCGCGTCGCCGGTGAGCCCCGCCCGCCGGAGCCCGGCGCCATGCGGCACGATGGGGCCATGAGCATCGTGAAGATCAATGTGCTGACCGTCCCCGCCGAGCAGCGGGAAACCCTTGAGAAGCGTTTCGCCTCCCGTGCCGGTGCGGTGGAGAGTTCGGACGGCTTCGAGTGGTTCGAGTTGCTGCGCCCCGTCGAGGGGACCGACGACTACCTCGTGTACACCCGGTGGCGTGACGAGGAGTCTTTCCAGGCGTGGATGGAGGGCCCCATGAAGGCGGCCCACCAGGGCGGCGGCGACCGGCCGAAGCCGGCCGCCAGCGGGTCGACGGTGTGGTCGTTCGAGGTCGTGCAGCAGGCCGCGCCGAAGGGCGCGTAACTCCGTACCGAGTGGCCCCCGGCGGTAACCGGCGACACCGCGCGCCTGCCCAGGCGCTGCCGGCCGGACCGTGGACGACGGTCCGCGGCCGGCACCCGTGCGCGCGGTGTCGCCGGGGGCCGTCAGGTGTCGGGGGCGGCTCGCTTCGCGCGGTTCTCCAGGTGGTTGACGACCCCATCGGCCAGGGCCGCCAGGAAGGTGGCCGACCGGGCAGGGCGGAGGAAGACCGCGGCGAGCAGTCCGCAGGGCGGGCACAGCGCGGCGCCCGCGGCGGGCAAAACCGGTTGCGCCGCGGGCTCCGGCGGCGTGACATGGCCGCCATGAGTGATGCCGCCGCCCCGTCCTGGACCCTCGCCGCCGAGCCGGCCGCATCGCCGGTGGCGCTGGCCCTGTTGCGCGAGTACTACACCGATGTCGCCGACCGCTATTACCTGTTGCACGAGGGGCGCCGCTCGACGCCCGAGGAGATCGACGGGGGCGTGGCCGAGTATCCGAGCGACGCCCTGATGCCGCCGCACGGGGTGTTGTTGGTGGCGCGGTACGGCGGCGAGCCGGTCGGGTGCGCCGGGGTGCGGCTGCTGGACGCCCGTACCGCCGAGCTGAAGCAGGTGTTCGTCCGGCACGCCCGGCGGGGTCTGGGGGCCGCGGGCCGGCTGCTGCGGGCCGCGGAGGCGGCCGCGGCCGGACTGGGTGCCGAGCGGATCCGGCTGGACACCCGGCTGGACCTGACGGAGGCGGTCGCCCTCTACCGGCGGCGCGGTTACGTCGAGATCGCCCCGTACCACGACGATCGCTATGCGGAGATCTTCTTCGAGAAGCGGCTGGTGGGAGCGGCGGCGGGAACGGGGACAGGGGCGGAGACGGCCGTCGGTCGGTGACGGCCGTCTACTTGGTGAGGTCCGGTGGCCGCGGTGACCGCGGCGGGGTGCGGGTCGGGGTCCGCGGTACCGGCTGGCGGGCGTCGCCGTTGTGCGGCTCCTCGTCGTCGGAGCCGCACAGTTCCGCGGTCAGCTCCCGGACGAGGTCGGTGAGGTCGGTGGGCCGGTCCTTGGTCCACCAGTCGCCCAGCAGCCGCGCCAGCGACGCCTGGCGGGCCTCCGAGAGCCGCTCCGCGGCGTCCCGGCCCTCGTCGGTGAGCAGCAGCATCAGCCCCTCGCGTCGCGCCAGTCCGCGTTCCTCGACCTGCCGGACGCCCTCGGTGATCACGCCGAGCGGTACCCGGCTGCGCTCCGCGAGCAGTGCCGGTTCCACCGAGCCTTGGCGTTGGATGCGCAGCACCAGCCAGCTGGCGGCCGGTTTGAGGTCCAGGCCGGCGCGGGTGGTGATCTTCTCGTAGATGTCCTTGCGGCCCGCCAGGCTGCCGAGTTTGGACAGCGCGCGGGCGACCTCCTCGCGGGAGGACCGCTCGACGGGGTTGGAGCAGAGGACCTCGCTGGTGTCGGGGGCGGTGACGCTGCCGCGCAGCGGCTCCTCCCTGAGGAACCAGGCCAGGACGAAGGCGACGAGGACGACCGGCACGGCGTAGAGGAAGACGTCGGTGATGGAGGCGGAGTAGGCGCCGAGGACGCCGGCGGCCTGCGCGGGCGGCAGTTTGGTGATCGCCCGCGGGTCCTGGGCGATCACCGACGGGGAGATGCCGGGCGGGAGCTGCGCTCCGGCGAGGGCGTCGGCGATCCGCGGGCCGAGCCGGTTGGCGAAGATCGTGCCGAAGAGGGAGACGCCGAACGAGGCGCCGATGGAGCGGAAGAAGGTGGCGCCGGAGGTGGCCACCCCGAGGTCCTGGTAGGGGACGGCGTTCTGCACGATGAGGACCAGGACCTGCATGACCAGGCCGAGCCCGAAGCCGAAGACGAAGAAGTAGGTGCTCATCAGGGCGACGCCGCTGGTCGGGTCGAGCTGGTGCAGGAGCAGCAGGCCCAGGGCGACCACGGCGGTGCCCGCGATGGGGAAGACCTTGTAGCGGCCGGTGCGGGAGACGATCTGCCCGGAGGCGGTCGACGAGAGCAGCATGCCGAACACCATCGGCAGCATGTGCACGCCGGACATGGTCGGCGAGACCCGCTGGACGACCTGGAGGAAAGTCGGCAGGTACGTCATCGAGCCGAACATCGCGAAGCCGATGACGAAGCCGATGACCGAGCAGAGGGTGAAGGTGCGCGAGGTGAACAGGCGCAGCGGGATGACCGGTTCCGCGGCCCGGCGTTCGACGACGACGAACGCGGCGAGCAGCACGACGCCGAGTCCGGCCAGCAGGGCGGTCTGCCAGGAGCCCCAGGGGTAGCTGACGCCGCCGAGCGAGGTCATCAGCACGAGGCAGGCGGCGACCGCGGCGATCAGGGCGGTGCCCAGGTAGTCGATGCGGTGCGGGGTGCGGCGGGCCGGGATGTGCAGCACGGCCGCGATGACGGCGAGCGCGACGATGCCGATGGGGAGGTTGACGTAGAAGACCCAGCGCCAGCTGAGGTGGTCCACGAACAGCCCGCCGAGCAGCGGTCCCAGGACGCTGGTGCCGCCGAACACGGCGCCGAACAGCCCCTGGTACTTGCCGCGTTCGCGGGGCGGCACGATGTCCCCGACGATCGCCATCGACAGCACGATCAGGCCGCCGCCGCCCAGGCCCTGCAAGGCCCGGAAGGCGATCAGCTCCCCCATGTTCCGGGCGAGGCCGCAGAGCGCCGAGCCGATCAGGAAGATCACGATGGCGGCCTGGAACAGCTTCTTGCGGCCGTACTGGTCGCCGAGCTTGCCCCACAGGGGGGTCGCGGCCGTGGACGCCAGCAGATAGGCGGTGACCACCCAGGAGAGGTGTTCGAGGCCGCCGAGGTCGCTGACGATGGTGGGCAGCGCGGTGGCGACGATGGTCTGGTCGAGTGCCGCGATGAGCAAGCCGAGCAGCAGCGCGCCGATCGCGACGAGGACCGTCCGCCGGGAACGGTCCTCGCCGGGAACGGCAGGAGCGCCGGTGTCCTGCGCCATGAGCGTCGTCTCCCTCGTGTCCGGCTCGTACGCCCGTGACCGGCTCGTACGCCCGTGACCGGCTCGTACGCCCGTGACCGGCGCGCACGTCCGCTCCGGTCCGGGTGGTGTTCTCGGCCTTCCGGGCCTTCACTCCATCGTGGGCGTTTCCGTCCGATATGGCCCGCTGAACGGCCGCGGCCGGCTGCCGCCCCGGCGACCGCGGAACGGACCAGGGGCGGGGAAACGGGCCCGGAGGGAGGGGGGACGGGGCGGGCGGTACCGGGAGACGTCGGGCGGATGTCGTGGAGCGCCTGCGGGGACTGCGGGCGCTCTGAATAATCGGCTGCCGGTTCGCGCCTCCAGAGAGGGGACCACTCGTGACGGCAGCATCCACCTGCCCGCACTGCTTCGCCCCGGTACGCGGGGACGGTCGGCCGACCTGCCTGTGTGCGGCGGTCGAGTCGGAGGACTTCGATCCGCTGCGCGTACGGCCGTACGTCTCCCTGCCGGACCGGGGCGGCCGGGAGGACGACGGCAGGGGCGGGAGCGGGAGCAACGGCGAGGACGGTGGCGGATGGCGGCGGCCGGACGCGCTGGAGGACTTACCCGGGGTGGACGCCGCGGTCCACCGAGTCCCCCGCCCCACCGGCCCGGCCTCCGAGACCTTTCATTCCTCTGGTTCGCCCGACCCATCCGATTCGCCCGACTCACCCGATCCCTCCGATTCCTTTCGCCCCGCCGGTTTCGCTCCCTCCTCCGGGGCGGCCGCCGCTCCACCCGCACCGGCGGGGCGGCGCCGTACCCGGTCGGCCTTCCTGGCCGTCACCGGTGCCGCGGTGGCCGCCGCGGCGATCGTGCTCGGCAGCGGGGCGCTCCAGGGCGGCGACCGGGACCGGGCGGCGCCCCCGGACGGCGGCACCCCCGCCCCCACCTCGACGGTCCCCACCACCGCCGGTCCCACCGGCTCCGCACCGGCCCCGGACCGCCCCTCTCCCGCCACCTCGCGGTCCAGGAGTCCCGGGGCGACCACCCGCCCGCGCCGATCTCCGGCCCCCTCCCTTCCGCCAACCCCGGTACGGGCGTCCGGCAGCGTCGCGGTCCCCACGGGCGACGCCGCTCCCAGTGCGCCGCCGAGCGGGCCGATCGTGCTCCGTGAGGGATCCAGCGGCCCGGAGGTGGCCGAGCTCCAGGGGCGGCTGCGGCAGGTGGCCCTCTATACCGGGACGGCGGACGGCCAGTACGGCACGGCGGTACGGGAGGCGGTGGCGCGCTACCAGCGGACCTACGGGGTGCAGGGCGATCCGGACGGCGTCTACGGGCCCGCGACCCGGGTGTCCCTGGAGGCGCGCACCCGGCAGCCGTGAGCGGAGCGCCGCTCGCGCGGCTCCGGAGCGTGACATGTTCCGCGGACCGTGACGAATGCCATGCCGTTCGGGGCGGTGGGCGGTTGTCGGCGACCGGAACTGTTTTGTATCGTGAAAAAACAAAGTGGTTCCGCCCGCACTCCCTGACCGGCGGGCGGGACCGCTTGTGTTCTCCCGCCCGTCCTGACAGTGCAGCTGCCAGCCCCACCGCGCCCAGGAGCCCGCCCATGACGGCCACCACCACGCTCATAGCCCGCGCCCTGCTGCTGGACATGGACTCGACGATCGTGAACTCCGAGGCCGTCGTGGAGCGCTGCTGGCGGCGCTGGGCGGCCGAGCAGGGGCTGCCGTCGGAAGACGTACTGGCGGTCGTCCACGGCCGACAGGGTTGGGCCACCATGGCGGCGCTGCTGCCGGACCGCCCGATGGAACTGAACCTGGCCGACAACCGGCGGATGCTGGAGCAGGAGACCGCCGACATCGAGGGCGTCGTGCCGGTGCCCGGCGCGCCCGCGTTCATGGCGGCCCTCGCCCGGCTGCCGCACGCCCTGGTGACCTCCGCCGACATCGCGCTGGCCGAGGCCCGCATGGGCGCGGCCGCGCTGCCCATGCCGGAGGTGCGGATCACCGCGGAGTGCGTGAGCGCCAGCAAGCCGGACCCGGAGGGCTTCCTCAAGGGCGCCGCCGAGTTGGGCTTCGCACCCGAGGACTGCCTGGTCTTCGAGGACTCCGAGGCGGGTATCGAGGCCGGCCGGGCCGCCGGGATGCGGGTCGTCGGGGTCGGCGACCGCGCCGCCCGGTTCGCGCCCACCGCGCACGTCCGCGACCTCACCCAGGTCCGCGTCGAGGCGCTGATGGACGGCGGGATCGCCGTCCGGATCACGGCCTGAGCCACCGGCCGGACCACGCCCCGGGGGCGGGCCCCGGCCCTGCCGCGTGACGAGCGGTCAGCGTGTCGCCGGCGTGCGGTGGATCAGTCCGCGGGCGACCAGTTCCAGGACCACCGCGCACGAGACCACCTGTACGGCCAGGAGCGCGACCAGGACGAACAGTTGGACCGCACCGGCCTGTACGGGTGAGGCGCCGCCCAGCAGCATGCCGACGAACGCCCCGGGGAGGGTGACCAGCCCGACCGTCCGGGTCTGGTCGAGGCCCGGCAGCAGGGCGTCCGACGCGGCGGAGCGGGCCACCTCCATCCGCGCCTCCCGGTCCGGCAGCCCGAGCGCCAGCCCCGCCTCGAACTCCCCCCGCCGCAGCTCCAGTTCGTCCAGCGCCCGGCGGCCCCCGAGGACGGTGGCGGTCAGCGCGCCGCCGATGAGGATGCCGGTGACCGGGATCAGGGTGAGGCCGCCCGGCGGGAGCAGGCCGGTGAGCAGCAGCACCCCGACCACCGGCAGGACGCCGGCGGCGATCGGCGCCGCGGCCCACCACCAGGTGCGGTTGGCGGTGATCCGGCGGCCCGCCGTGCGGACCGCCACCGCGAACATCAGGACCAGGAAGCTCAGCAGCCAGGGCAGGGCGTGTACGACCCAGCCGATGAGGTAGGAGACGGCGGCGAGTTGGGCCGCGGCGCGCAGGCCGGCGAGGGCGATCGCGCGGGCGTGGCCGAGGTGGGCCAGCGCGGCGACGGCCACGGCGGCGAGCAGGAGGACGGCGAGGACGATCCCGAGGGTGGCGTTGACCGGCAGCAGCACCCGCTCACTGTAGGCGGCGGGTGCGGGCCTTCCCCGCGTACGGGCGCCGGGCGCCGGCACCGTCCCGCCCTCTCGCCCCCACCCCTTGAAGTGACGTGGACATGTCGTCACCCTGTTACCTGGTGCCCATGTCCCGGCAACCCCACGAACCCAGCATGGGCCCGATCGCACACCGACTTCCCCCCACTCCAAGGGAGTTCCGATGCCGCTGGGCTACGCGCGTCGCATGTCCCTCGCCGCGGCCACGACCGCCGCCCTGACCTGCATCCTCGTCCTGAGCGGGCAGACCGCCCAGGCCGCCCCGCCCGCTCCGCCCGGCGCCGCCACCGCGCGGACGTACCTCGCGCAGATCAAGGAACAGCCCGAGGGCCCCCAGGACGGTTACAGCCGCGCCAAGTTCCCGCACTGGATCGACCAGGGCAGCAGCTGCAACACCCGCGAGGTGGTGCTCAAGCGCGACGGCAGGAACGTCCAACAGGACGGCAGCTGCGCCGCGGTGAGCGGCACCTGGGTCTCCGCCTACGACGGGGCGACCTGGAGCAAGGCGTCCGATCTGGACATCGACCACGTCGTCCCGCTGTCGGAGGCGTGGAAGTCCGGCGCCGCGCAGTGGACCACCGCGCGCCGCCAGGAGTTCGCCAACGACCTGACGCACTCCCAGCTGATCGCCGTCACCGACAGCGTCAACCAGGCCAAGGGCGACAAGGACCCGGCGAAGTGGCTGCCGCCGAAGACCTCGTACCACTGCGAGTACGCCCGGATGTGGGTGTGGGTGAAGCACACCTACGGGCTGACCGCGGACCAGGCGGAGAAGGCCGCGCTGAAGAAGATCCTCGACGGCTGCTGAGGCGGCGGGGCGGGGTGCCGGTACGTCGCGACCGGATTTGCGCGGGTTCGCCGGCGCCGGCACCCCGCCCACCTGCGGATCCGGCCGATTTTTTGCCCACCCGGGTGCCGCGACGGCGCACCGGACGGTGATGATGGGGCGCACGTTCGCCGTCGTCCGCCCCCTGATGGCCGGCACGCTTTCCCGCGCGCCGGCCGTCCGCCGCCCCAGGGAGAGCCGCTCTTGGCCGCCGCCCACCCCGCCGACCGCTCCGACCGCCCCGCCGCCAGCCTCGCCGTCGTCGGGGCGGGGCCGCGCGGGACGAGTGTCCTGGAGCGGATCTGCGCCTCGGCCGCCGGGCTGGCGCCGGGCACCCGGCTGACCGTGCACGTCGTCGACCCGGCACCACCCGGCGCCGGCCAGGTATGGCGTCCCGACCAGCCCGCCGACCTGCTGATGAACACGGTGGCGTCCCAGGTCACCCTGTTCACCGACGCCAGCGTGGAGTGCACGGGGCCGATCCGCCCCGGGCCGAGCCTGTACGACTGGGCGGAGGGCGACGTCGGACCGGACGACTATCCGGGGCGCGCGCTGTACGGCCGCTATCTGGAGTGGGTGTTCCGGCACACGGTGCGGACCGCCCCGCAAGCGGTGACCGTCGTCCCGCACCGGGCCCGCGCGGTACGGCTGACCGAGGCCGCCGACGGCACCCAGACGCTCGCCCTCGACGACGGCCGGACGCTGTCCGGGCTGGGCGCCGTGGTGCTGGCCCAGGGCCATCTGCCGGCCCGCCCGGACGCCGGGCAGCGGCATCTGGCCGACCACGCCGCCGCCCACGGGCTGCACTACCTGCCGCCCGCCAACCCGGCCGATCTCACCGCCGAGTTGGCGGCCCTGCCCGCGGGCCGCCCGGTGCTGCTGCGCGGTCTCGGGCTGAACTTCTTCGACCATGTGGCGCTGCTGACCTCGGGCCGCGGCGGCCGGTTCGTCCGCGGCCCCGGCGGCACCCTGGCATACCGGCCCTCGGGCCGCGAGCCCCGGCTGTACGCGGGCTCCCGGCGCGGCGTCCCGTACCACGCGCGGGGTGACAACGCCAAGGGCGCGCACGGCCGGCACCTGCCGCTGCTGCTCACCGCTGACGTGATCGCGGCGTTCCGCAAGCGGGCGGACTCCGGCGACCCGCCGGACTTCCTGGCGGAGGTCTGGCCACTGGTGGCCAAGGAGGTGGAGGCGGTCTACTACGAGGCGCTGCTGGCGCGCCGGGCCGCCGCCCGCGGCGGCCCGGCGGGCGCCGAACGGGACCGCTTCCGGGAGCGCTTCCTGGGCAGCGCGCACCGCAGCCCCGAGGAGGCCGCAACCCTCGACGCCTTCGGCCTGGGGCCCGCCGACCGCTGGGACTGGGACCGGATCGCCCGGCCGTACCCGGACGGGCCGTTCGCCGACCGGGCCGCGTTCCGCGCCTGGCTGCTGGACCTGCTGCGGGCGGACGTCGCGCACGCCCGGCAGGGCAATGTGGCCGGCCCGGTCAAGGCGGCCCTGGACGTGCTGCGGGACCTGCGGAACGAGCTGCGGCAGATCGTCGACCACGGCGGGCTGGCGGGCACGTCCCGCCGCGACCACGTGGACCGCTGGTACACCCCGCTGAACGCGTTCCTGTCCATCGGGCCGCCGCGGCGCCGGATAGCGGAGCTGGCGGCGCTCATCGAGGCGGGGGTGCTGGAAGTGGTCGGCCCCGGCATGGAGGTCCGGGTGGCGGGCGCGGACGGGGCGGCGCCCGGTTTCACGGCACACTCCCCGGCCGTCCCGGGGTCGCGGATCACCGCGGAGGCCCTGATAGAGGCCCGGCTCCCGGAGCCGGACCTGCGGCGGACCGGGGACGCGCTGCTGGCCGGCCTGCTGGCGGACGGCGGCTGCCGGCCGCACACCGCGGACGGCTACGAGACCGGCGGCCTGGACGTGTCGCCGAGCCCGTACCACGTGATCGGGGCCGACGGCCGGCCGCATCCGCGGCGGTTCGCGGTGGGGGTGCCGACGGAAGGGGTGCACTGGGTGACAGCCGCGGGGGCGCGGCCGGGGGTCGGTTCGGTCACGTTGTCCGACACGGACGCGGTGGCGCGGGCGGCACTGCGTGCCGCAAAGGGAGCCTCAAATCTCATTGGTTCGGACCAATAACTCCCGCTACGCGCAGAATGTTGAACTTGCAAGCATTAGTTAGGTGGCCCTAATCTACAGGACTCCGACGGTCGCGACGTCCCCCGCGCCCGTCCGTCCCGAAGACCTAGGAGTCACCGCATGTCCGCTCCCCTGAGCTCCTTCACCCAGAAATCGACCCCGCACGCGCTGGCGCTCTTCCGCGTCGTCGTCGGGCTGCTCTTCGCCTGCCACGGCGCGTCGTCGCTCTTCGGCGTCCTCGGCGGCGCGATGGGCACCGGCCACGCCGTCCCGACCGGCACCTGGCCCGGCTGGTACGCCGCGGTCATCCAGCTGGCCGGCGGCCTCCTGGTGCTGCTGGGCCTGGGCACCCGCGCGGCGGCGTTCATCAGCTCCGGCTCGATGGCCTACGCCTACTTCTCGATGCACCAGCCCAACTCCCTGTGGCCGATACAGAACGGCGGCGAGGCGGCCGCGATGTTCTGCTGGGCCTTCCTGCTGATCGTCTTCACCGGCCCCGGCTCCTGGGCGCTGGACCGGCTCTTCTTCCGCGGGTCGGAGCCGGCGCAGGCACCCGTCGCCGAGCCCGCGACGACCGCCGTCTGACACCTTCCGCGACGGCCGAACGGGCCGGGGCCGGGGCCGCTTCCCGCCCCGGCCCGTTCTGCCGTTCGGGCCCGGCGTACGCTGTACAGCCGTAGTGCCGCCCCTGCCGCGCCGAGCGACGTCGCGGCGGGGACCGGACCGGGAGCAAGACGTTGGTGGAAAGCCTGGGGTCGCTCAGCGGCACCCCCTGGGTGTATGTGATCGTCGGCCTCTCGGTCGTCCTCGACGTCTTCGTCCCGATCCTGCCGAGCGGGGTCCTGGTGATCACCGCGGCCACCACGGCCGCCGGTTCCGGCCCCGCCGCCGACGTCGCCGCCTCCGTCCACGACGGGAACCACCTGGCCGAAATGGCCTCCCTGGTGCTCTGCGCGGCCACCGCATCCGTTCTCGGCGACCTGGTCGCCTACCGGCTGGCCTGGCGCGGCGGCGACCGTTTCGACCGCGCCATCGGCCGCTCCCGACGGCTGTCCGCGGCCCAGCAGCGACTGGGCGCGGCACTCACCCGGGGCGGCGGCGGCATCGTGGTGCTGGCCCGCTTCGCGCCCGCCGGCCGCTCCGTGGTCAGTCTGGGCGCCGGGGTGGCCCACCGGACGGTCCGCGAGTTCCTCCCCTGGTCGGCGCTGGCCGGCCTGGTCTGGGCCGCGTACAGCGTCAGCCTGGGCTACTTCGGCGGCCACTGGCTCGGCACGTCGTGGGTGAGCACCGGCTTCTCCGTCCTCGCGCTCTTCATCGCCGGCTCGGCGGCCGCCTACCTCATGCGGCGCCCGCGGCGGGAGACCACCGCGCACTGACCGGCGACCGCCCGCCGCGCGCCCCGGGGCCGCCCTACGAACCGCCGCCCTCCGAGCCGCCGCCCCCGCCACCGTCCTCGGCCGGGGTCTCCGGCACCACGGCGACCGGGCAGACCGCGTGCAGCAGCACCGCATGCGCCACCGAACCCAGCCGCGGGCCGACCGGCAACCGGCGCCGGTGCCGGGCCACCACCACCAGGTCGCTCCCGGTGGACGCGGCCACCAGCTGCCCCGCGGCATCCTCGGCGCGCAGCTGCACCAGCACCTCGACCCCGGGGTGCCGGACCCGGTGCGGAGCGAGCGCGTCCACCAGCCGGAGGCCGAGCGCGTCCTGGTACTCGGGCTGCGTGGACTCGTAGACCGCCGCGTACTCGAAGGCGGGCGGCAGCAGCATCGGCCAGGTGTAGCCGGAGACGACCCGGAGGCGGGCGCCCCGCCGGGCGGCCTCGGCGAACGCGAAGTCCAGCGCGGCGGGCTCGTCGGCGGACGCGTCCACGCCCAGGGTCACCTGCCGGACGGCCGGCGGCACCGCCTCGCCGTCCGGGCCCCGCTCCGTACCGGCGCGGTCCGGACGCGGCACCACCACGACCGGGCAGGCGGACCGGGCGGCGCAGGCCAGCCCGTTGGAGCCGAGCAGCAGACTGGCGAAGCCGCCGCGCCCGCGCGATCCCAGGACGAGCAGCTGCCCCTCGGCGCCGAGCGCGGGCAACTGGGTGTCGGCCAGTCCGCTCAGCCCGCGGAACTCCACGTCCGGCAGCTCCGCCAGGAACGGCCGGTCCCTCAGGCCGGCCAGCACCGGGTCGCCGCCCTGCTCACCGGCGGCGGCCCGCTCCGCGGTGGCGTACGGCCACACGTGCACGATCCGGAGCGGCGCCGACCGCGCCCGGGCCGCGTCCGCCGCCCAGCGCAACGCCCGCTCGCTGTCCGGGGATCCGTCCACGCCGACGATGACCGGCAAGGTGCCCATACATGCCTCCACCCATGAACCCGTTGAACCCGCGTACGCCGGTGCCCGCCCCCGTACACCGATCCCGGCGCCCGTACGTCCATGCACACGCGAATACGTCTACTTACACCGCTTACATCGCTTACACCGCTTACACCGCTTACACCGCTATAAAAACCGATCTGATCGCACCGGGCGGCTTTTGACCGACTCACCTCCATCCTGCCCCGGCACCCATGGGGGACACAGGGACGAAGGTCCCGCTCCCGGCACGGAGTAGAGTCGAACGTCCCCACCCCCGCCCCTCCTCCCGCCCCGGGCGCGGATCCGAACCACTGACGCGAGGCACACTGCGGTGAACCACCCCCCGGTCGTCGAATGGACCGAGGACGAGCAGGTCCGTACCGCCCACTGGCGTTCCGAGAACGGCGCCCGGCCACCCCGCCGGATCGCCATCGCGGACGACCGCACCCGGGCCGACGAGGCATACCGGCTCGCCTGCGAGGGCACCGCGCTGCTGTGGCGCGGCGACTTCCACAACGCCCGCCAGCTGCTCACCGCGCTGGCCCGCCGGGTCGACCGCCGCCCGCGCAAGGCACCGCCCGCCGACGTCACCCAGGCGTTCCACCTGCACCGCGCCGCCCAGAACCAGCGCGCCCGCATCCTCGGCATGCTGCTGGTCCCCCTGGACGCGGAACTGGCCGTCCCGTTGCACCGCGCCCCCGACGTCCGCGAGGCGTGCACCCGGGCCTACGGTCCGCCGGACGGGACCGGGCTGCCCGCCGGCGCCTCCGGCGACACCGCCGTCCTGGTGTCCCTGCGGGAGCTGCTCGGCGTGATCGGCGCCAACGAATGGCGCCGCAAGGGCGTGGAGATCCCGGCCCTCGGCGGCGACCGGATCCACCCCCACTACGGCGTCTTCTCCCCGGCCCGCGGCGAATACGTCGACCTGGTCGCGGAGGCCCCGCTGCCCGACCGGGACCTGGCCTTCGACATCGGCACCGGCACCGGCGTCCTGGCCTCGGTGCTGGCGCGCCGCGGCGTGCGGCGGGTCGTGGCCACCGACCAGGATCCGCGCGCCCTGGCCTGCGCCCGGGAGAACACCACCCGGCTGGGCGTCGCGGACCAGGTGGAGATCGTCGCCGCCGACCTCTTCCCGGCCGGCCGCGCCCCGCTCGTCGTCTGCAATCCCCCGTGGGTCCCCGCCAAGCCGACCTCACCCGTGGAGCACGCGGTCTACGACCCCGGCAACCAGATGCTGCACGGCTTCCTGGCCGGTCTCGCCGACCATCTGACTCCGGGCGGCGAGGGCTGGCTGATCCTCTCCGACCTGGCCGAACACCTCGGCCTGCGGTCGCGCGCCGAACTCCTCGCCGCATTCGCCGAGGGCGGCCTCACCGTCCTCGACCGGCTCGACATCGCCCCCCGCCACCCGCGCGCCCGGGACACCTCCGACCCGCTGCACGTGGCCCGCGCCGCGGAGGTCACCTCCTTGTGGCGGCTGGGCGCGGCGGAGTAGCGCAGCGGCGGCCGGGGAGCGGGGCTCGGGGCGGTAGCGGCACGGCGTCGCGGCGACCGGCCGGAGGACCGCTTCGCGCCGGGCTCCTCGACCGGCTGTGTGAGACCGGCGGCGGCCCGAGGGAGCCGAACACCGCCTCGACGGCCGCGGACAGCCCACGCTCGGCGTCGCGCGCCGCCGACGCCACTGGCCGCACACCGGGCGGAACCGGACGCCGGACGCCGAGCCTCCCCGACCGCCCGGCGGGCACCCCGGCCCATCAGGCACGATGGACCCATCATGAACCTCGACGACCTCGTGGCCCGTGCCCGCCGGCTCGCCGCTTCCGCGACGCCCGGCCGACGCCGGCTGCTCGGCATCGCCGGGCCGCCGGGCGCCGGAAAGTCCACCCTCGCCGCCCGGCTGGCGGCGGAGCTGACCGGCCAGGCCGCGCTCGTCCCGATGGACGGCTTCCACCTCGCCGAGGCGGAGTTGCGCCGCCTGGGCCGTACGGAGCGCAAGGGCGCACCGGACACCTTCGACCCCGCCGGCTACACGACCCTGCTGGCCCGTCTGCGCTCCCCCGAACCCGGCACGCCCGTCTACGCGCCGGCCTTCGACCGGCGTATCGAGGAGCCGGTCGCCGGCAGCATCCCGGTGGCCCCGCACATCCCGCTCGTCATCACCGAGGGCAACTACCTCCTCCTGCACTCCGACCCCTGGGCACAGATCCGCGAACTCCTCGACGAAGCCTGGTACATGGAGCTGGAACCCCAGGAACGGGTACGGCGGCTGATCGACCGGCACGAGCGGTTCGGCCGACTGCGGGTGGACGCCGAGGACTTCGTCCGCACCTCCGACGAGGCCAACGCCCGCCTCGTGGCGGCCACCCGCCCCCGGGCCGACCTCGTCGTCTCCTTCACCGCCGACGAGGCACCACCCCCACTGGACGACTGACCCCGCCCCGCCCTCCCTTCACGTTTCCCCACCGCGCATCAACACCCCTTCCAAAACGACATCATGAATGTCACCATGACATCAGCAGTGTCATTGCAGGGGATGGGGATGGGGCACGGACGGGCACGGCGGCGGTCGTGAACGGGGATGGGGACGGGGATGGGGATGGGGACATGGAGGGGGACATGGACACGGACAGGCGCCGGAACGTGAACGGGGACGGGGACGAGGGCGCGGAAGGGGACGCGGCGGCCGCCGAAGAGCTGCTGTACGACGTCATCCGGCGGCTGCGACCGCTGCACCGGACGGTCGTGCGCGCGACGGAGCGCGAGCTCGAAGGCACCGGCCTGACCGCCGGCGAGCACACCCTGCTCGACGCGCTGCGCGCCCACGGCCCGCGCACCGTCCCGCAGTTGGCGCGCTCGCTGGACCTGGACCGGCAGCCGGTGCAGCGCTGGGTGAACCACGCGGCGGAGCTCGGCCTGGTCGTGACGGCTCCCAATCCCGTACACCGCCGCTCCTCGCTGATCCGGCTCACCGACGAGGGCACGGCGGTCGTGCGCGGGATCCGGGAAGCCGAGGCGACGGAGCTCCGGCGCGGCCTGACCGACCTGTCGGCCGGGGAGGTCCGTACGGCGCTGCGGGTCCTGGACCGGCTCGGTGAGGAATTCCGGCACTTGGCGGACGGCTCGCGCGTTCCCCCGGAGGAAAGCGGCAATCCCGAAATGCGGGACGCCGCAGCCCTGGACGCCGCAGAGGACGCGATACCGCCCACAACAGGGCACCGGTCTCCGGCGCCCGCCCGTCCGACCGACCACCCGAAGCGCACAGAACGGCCCGCAGAATGACGCACGACTTCCAGGCCTGGTCCGAGATCGACAACGACACCGTTCCGGTCGACGACGGCGAGCTGTTCTACGAGACGGCCGGCTCGGGGCCCGCGGTGATACTGCTGCACGACGGGATGCTCGACCAGCACATGTGGGACGAGCAGTTCGCCTGGCTGGTCAACTCCGGCCTGCGGGCGGTCCGCTACGACGCCCGCGGTCACGGCCTCTCCTCCACGGTGACCGGCGACTGGGCCAACCACGACGACCTGGCGGCCCTGCTGGACGCGCTCGACATACCGCGCGCCGTCCTCGTCGGCCTCTCGCACGGCGCCCGGATCGCGCTGGACACCGCGCTCGCCCACCCGGACCGCGTCACGGCCCTCTTCCTCGCCTCGCCCGGGATCAGCGGCCGCGCCTTCACCGACCCCTTCCTCCTGGAGCACATCGGGGAGCAGGTCGCCGCGCTCGGCGAACCGGGCGGCGCCGAGCGCTATGTGGAGCACTTCCTGCGGATGTGGGTGGACGGCCCGCACCGCGCGCCGTCCGCCGTGCACCCCGGCTTCCGGGAGCGGATGCGCGCCTCCGCGTCCGCCAATGTCGAGGTGCACGCCGACGATGCGGGCCCGGGCATGCCCCTGGAGGTCGGCGCCTTCGACCGCCTGGGCGAGATCCGGGTGCCGACCACCGTCCTCGACGGCGACCTCGACTCCTCCGACATCTCCGCGAACGCCCACGCCATAGCGCTGCACGTCCCCGGCGCCCGCCGCATACGCGTGCCGGCCGCGGGCCACATGGTCAACCTGGAGAACACCCCGTTCTTCGACCAGGAGTTGCACGCCTTCCTGTCGTCCCTGGCCCTCTGACCCCAGCCTCCCGGCGCCCGGCAGCCGCCGGCGCCGGGCACCGGGCATGGCCGGTTCTCACCGGTGCCCGCTAGAGTGTCCGGGCCGTGGTGTTCGGGAAGACCGGTGCTGGACCTCGTGTCCCAAGCCGGCGCGGCCCTCGCCACTGTGATCGGGGAGTTTCCACCCCTCTCCGTACGCGCCGAGCGCGCGTACGGCGCCACTGACCGCAGCCTGCGGCCGGGAAGGCGGGGTGGACGCGTGCACCCGTAAGCCAGGAGACCGGCCACGGCATCTCACGAAGCAATCCACGAGGTGCTGGAGCGTGATGGCCTGATGGCCCTGTCCACTGATTCCACTGGCAACCCCTCTTCTCCCCGCAATTCCCCCCTGCTCGGCATACCCGGATCCACCGGGTCGTTCCGCTGGCAGCGCCGTGACACCGTCCGCACGGCGGGCCTGATGGCGGTGATCGCCGCACTGCACGTCGTCGCCTTCGGCGTGCTCTTCCTGCTGGTCGTGCCGGGCCACTACACGGTCGGCAGCCAGGTGTTCGGCGCCGGACTCGGCATCACCGCATACACCCTGGGCATGCGGCACGCCTTCGACGCCGACCACATCGCGGCGATCGACAACACCACCCGCAAGCTGATGGCCGACGGCAAGCGGCCGGTCTCGGTGGGCTTCTGGTTCGCCCTCGGCCACTCCAGTGTGGTCGTCGTGATGGCCGCGCTGGTGGCGGGCGGCGCCCAGCTCGCCGGCGCGCTGATGAACGACAACTCCGCCACGCACCAGACGCTCGGCCTTGTCGGCACGACCGTCTCGGGCACCTTCCTCTACCTCATCGCCGCCCTCAACCTGGTCGCCCTGGTCGGCATCCTGAAGGTGTTCCGGGCGATGCGGGCGGGCGCGTACGACGAGCAGGAGCTGGAGGCGCACCTGGATTCCCGGGGCTTCATGAACCGGATCCTCGGCCGGCTCACCAAGTCCATCAGCCGCCCCGGCCAGATGTACCCGCTGGGCTTCCTCTTCGGCATCGGCTTCGACACCGCGACCGAGGTGACGCTGATGGTGATGGCGGGCAGCGGCGCCGCGGCGGGCCTGCCCTGGTACGCGGTCCTGTGCCTGCCGCTGCTGTTCGCCGCCGGGATGAGCCTGTTCGACACCCTCGACGGCACCTTCATGAACTTCGCGTACCAGTGGGCGTTCGCCAACCCGGTGCGCAAGGTCTACTACAACCTCACCATCACCGGGCTGTCGATCGCGGTCGCGTTCCTCATCGGCACCATCGAGCTGGTGACCGTCCTGCACGACAAGCTCGGTCTCGACGACCCGCTGACGACCGGGATCTCCGCCCTCGACCTGGACAACGTGGGCTTCATCATCGTCGGCGTGTTCGTCGTGGTGTGGGCGGCGGCACTGGCGTACTGGCGACTGGGCGGCGTCGAGAAGCGCTGGGCCGCCAGGACCCAGGAGGCACCGCCCGCCCAGGGCACCGCCCCGGCCCCCCGCGCGGAGGAAACCGACACCGCCTGACACCCCTTGAGCGCATGACCGCCCATGCCTGCGGCCCTCCCCACCCCCGGTGGGGAGGGCCGCGGCACACCAACGGGCCATGCCCGGGCAGCGCCTCAGGTGGCCGAACCGGCCGCCGCGCCCGTCAGCAGGTCCGGACCCCAGCGCTCCAGCGCCGACGCCAGGTCGAGCGGCCGCAGCCGGTCCGACACGTCCGCCCCCGGCCAGTCCTTCCGGGGCACCCGCCACATCACCTCGAACTCGTTCCCGTCCGGGTCCCGGGCGTAGAGCGACTTGGAGACCAGGTGGTCGGTGGCGCCGACCAGCGCGCCCCGCTCCCGCAGCTGCGCCGCGATGGCCGAGAGGTCGCCGAGCGTCCCGACCTCCCAGGCCAGGTGGTAGAGCCCGATCCGGCCGCTCTCCGGCCCGGGCGCGTCCGGCCCCACCGCGAACAGCCCCAGGTCGTGGTCGTTGTCCGAACCGGGCGCGCTCAAGAAGGCCGCCCGTCCCGGAATCTCCACGTCCACCGTGAATCCCAGCACCTCGGTGTAGAACGCCACCGACCGTGCCACCTCACGGATGTACAACACCGCATGGTTGAGCCGCCGTACGGACATCAAAGCCTCCCGTCTTCCCTCACGTCGTTACTCGGCCGTTCCCCGGCCGTTCCTCTGACCGACCCCTCGACCGATCCCCCGGCCGATTCACCGACCTGACCGATCTCCCGAGACCGCCGCGCCGAGGCCGCCACCGCACCCCGACGGGCGCCCGGACTCACTTCCGGAGCAGCAGCACCATCGCCGCGAGCACCACACTCAGAACCAGCGCGCCCGCCCCGTACGCCAACCGGTGCGCACGCAGTCCGGGCAGGAAGCGGTCGACGGCGTAGCGGCCGGGCCCGGTCAGCGCCAGCGCGCCCGCCCCGGTGATGATCAGCAGCTCGTACTCCACACCCTGGGGCGCGAAGAAACCGCCGCCCCACTTCACCGCCAGCGCATTGATCATCGTGCCGACCACGGCTGCGCCGGCGAGCGGCGCCAGCAGCCCGAGCACCAGCCCGAGCCCGCCCAGCGTCTCGGTGAGCCCGGCGATCAGGGCCATCACCTTGCCCGACGGATAGCCGCTCGCCTCGAAGAACTTCCCGGTGCCGGCCAGGCCCGGACCGCCGAACCAGCCGAACAGCTTCTGGCCGCCGTGCGCCGCCATGGTCAGCCCGAGGACCAGCCGCAGCAGAAGCAGCCCGGCGTCATAGCCGTGCAGAGAAGGGGCGTACCGCACCGCGGCACCGGCGCGATCGGCTCCGTACGTGCTGTGGGGGGTTGTCATGACAAACGCTCATTCCCTCTGAACCGCGTGCCGGACCGACCGCACCGTGTGGCGGACCGGCCGGTCAGGCCACCGGTTGATCACTCCCGAACAATTTACTTGAAAGTTCAAGTCATCACCCACCATACACATCGCCCCGGAAACGCCAAAGACCCCCGATCTCCACCGATCGGGGGTCTTTCAGTCAGCACCGGCCCGGCGGCCGGTTCCCCATGGCCGACCAGGCCGTCTTGCACGGCCTCACGTTCCGTGGTGACCTCGACACGGATGATCGGCTTCGGGGGGAGCGCCGTGGACGAACTGGTGGTCAAGCGTTGGCGGAAGGGCGGCAAGGACCGGCTCTACGTCAATCGCCCGGGCCCGAAGGGCGAGGCCGTCGCCTGGTACGACTGCAAAACCGGTGAGCTGCACGTACACGTCGAAGAGCTACGCAAGGCCGCCTCGACGAAGATCACCGAGTGGCTTCGACACCAGGACGCTCCAGGCCGACGCAAGAGCGCCCACCCGACAACACCGAACCCACCCAGCTCATCAAGCCCAGCCGGCCCACCCAGCTCACCCAAACCGCCACAAAAACCTCCCCCAGCCACCCGTCAGCCCCCACCCGCCCGCCAGGCCGCTCAGACCCCGCGGGCGGCGGCCGTCCCTCCGCTCCCCACCCTGACACCGGGCGACGACCTGGCGTCGAACCGCCCGGGAGCCGCCCTCCAGGAAATGGCCCGCGCCGCGGAGTTGGAGCACAAATGGCTCGTCCGCATCGCCTCCCGCCTGACGCGGGGAACCCTCGTCCCCGAACGCATCCGCAGCGGCCTCGCCGGCGAGTTGGCCGTGGGAACCGCCCTTGAGCGGCTGACTCCGACCGGTTGGCACATCCTGCACGGGATCAAGTGGCCGCGGGGAAGCGACATCGACCACCTGGCCATCGGCCCGTCGGGCGTCTTCACCGTCAACGCCAAACACCACGCGGGCGCGAGCGTATGGGTCGGCGACGTGATGCTGCGGGTCAACGGCGGCAGCACGGACCACCTGCGCAACAGCATGTCCGAGGCGACGAGGACCGCCGAGCTGCTTCGCCACTGGTGCGGGCGGGACATACCCGTGCAACCGGTGATCGGAGTCGTGGGCGCCCAGTCCATCAAGATCGACGCACCCGATCCGCGGGTACTCGTGATCGACGGCACCACCATCGATCACACCCTGGCCGCCCGACCCCCGATCCTGTCGGCCGGCCAGGTGGCCTCGATCTACGCGGTCGCACGGCACCGCCAGGTCTGGCTCACCAGCCGACGCAGGAACCGGCCGCACTGACCTCTCGACGGCCCCGCGACGCCTTCACCCCGGCCCCGCGTGTGCGCTCACGCCCACACGTCCCGTCCACCGCCGCGCCATTCGAGCAACGCCGGGTCGTCGAACCACACGGGGTCCGGATCAAGCCCGGCAAGGGACAGGAACTCGACGATGTCACCGGGCTCGTATGCCGTCCCCAGGGTTTCAGCCCGCACCGTCACCCGCCGGCCACCGGTCGACGACGGCGGGTGCACCACCACGAGCGGGCGCTCGTCCATACCCCCAGAGTGCGCCCGCGCCACAAGCACGTCAACGACCGTTGGCCGACCACGTCCCCACCGGTGTGATCCCCACCAGACCAGACTGCGCCCGAGAACCCCGCTGTCAACCGGAGCACCACCCCATCCGCACTCCCCCCGCCCCGGCACGGCACAAGGCCGCCGCGGATACGAGAACCGCCGCAGCACCCGTACGGGCACAGCCGAGCCACGATCACCGACTCGGCGCCAACCTCCACACCAGCCCCAACTGCGCCGCACTGTCCTATCGTTGACCGATGCGCGCACACCGAATCGACCGCCCAGCCGATCTCGACGCGGTACGTGAGTCCTATGACCGGGTGGCCGACAACTACGCCCACATGGTGGTGACGACGGGAATGGGCGACATCCGTAGCCACCCATGGCTCAAGGCGTCCATAGACGCCTTCGCCGACACCGTGAGCGGGCTCGGGCCGGTCCTCGACGTCGGCTGCGGCCCCGGAACGGTCACCGCCTACCTTGCCGAACGCGGACTCGACGTGTCCGGGGTGGACCTCTCCCCTCGCATGATCGAGAACGCGCGCCGCCTGCATCCCCAGTGCCGCTTCGGCGTCGCCTCCGCCACCGAGCTCGACCTCGATGAAGCGTCCCTCGGCGGCCTGCTCGGGTGGTGGTCGCTGTTCAACCTCCCCCGTGACGTCCTGCCCCAGGTTCTCGCCCGGTTCGCGCGTGCGTTGAAGCCGGGCGGACACTTCATCACCGCAACACACGTCGGCGACGAAGACGTGGCGCGCACCGAAGCCTACGGAGGCGTACCCGTGCGCTGGACGACACACAAATGGCAGCCGCAACAACTCGTCGACCTGATCGAGCAGGCCGGACTGCGCCCGGTCGCCGAACTCCGACTCCCCCCGGACGAGCAAAGCGGGCCGGCCGTGGTCGTCATGGCCGAGCGGACGGGCTGAGGATCAGACCAGGCATCGGAAAGCGGCACAGGTTCTCGTGCCGTGCCGGGTACGGCCCCTTCGGACGGTCGCGGCGGCGATGGAAACGGCCGCCTCAGCAGGCCAGGCGCCCGCGAGATGATCTTCCATGCCCACCCCGCGCACAGGCCGCGCGAAACCGTGATCACAACGGGAGCGACGACGAAGGCCCAGGCTCCCCCTACGGGGCCGGCCTGGGCCTTCAACGTGATCGACGCTGGTGGAACTGGTGGAACTGGTGGGCACAGACGGATTTGAACCGCCGACATCTGCTTTGTAAGTTCGATCGGCCATCTCGCCTACCTTGCGACCAAGCTCGTCGTGAGGTTCAGCTCATGCATGCAAGGGCGTACACGAACACTCATGTGCGCCGACGTTGCCGTCACAAACTGCCGTCACCTCAACTGGCTGGTTGGGTCGTTGCCGGAAGTCGCCGAGCCCCTCTCCGGCCCAGGGACAGCCCAGCACCGTCGAGAAAACGCAGCGGTCGTTGTCAGTGCGGTGATCTACGGTGTCGCTCATGGCTCCTTCTGAGATCACCCGGGCGGGCATCTTGCAGGCGATTGCAGAGCATGACCAGCTCGGTCCGGAGGCTTTCCGGGGCACCTACGGCTACCGCGCCGCAGCTACGTACGTCCTCGTGCATGAGGACCGGCAGTACGACTCCAAGGCCATAGCTGGCGTGGCCCACAAGTTCGACTTCGGAACCGCCCTCAAGCCCTCCGAGTTCAGCGGCGGTCTCAAGCATGCGGTGACGTGGCTGAGGCGTGAGGGCTTCACAGTTGTCGAGCCACCGAGGTCGTTTCGACGGCGCGTGGGGGATGTACGGCCAGGGCGCAGTAAGTCTGGTGCGGCCCTGCATCGTCCGGTGCTTCTCTTGTGGGCGATCGGGCAGGCCGCGGCGGGGGCTCCCCGCATGCGGTCCTGGTCGACCGTTCGCGACGCAGTGGCGCCACTGCTGGAGAAGTACGCCCAGGTTGAAGATGGCGTGGACGCTGCCCGTTACCCCTTCTGGGCCCTCGTGCGTGACGGCCTCTGGAACGTCGAGCACGGGCAACAGCTCACTCTCACGAGCATGGGCCGGCGACCGACCGCGGAGTCCTTGAACCGCACCGACCCGGGCGGCGGACTTCCGGAGGAGGACTACGCACTTCTGCGCTCACATCCCGACGCAGCTGCGGAGGCTGCCGCCGGGCTGATCTTGCGCTACTTCCATCCCCTGCCTAAGGGGCTGTTGGAAGACTTTGGCCTTCATGGCTTGCTCGCCGGGAGGTGGGCAGACGGCCTGCGCCCACTACTTGGAGAGACCTTCAAGGACCGGGATGCCATCTGGCGGGCCTACGGCGGTCAGAAGATGGCGGGTATCGGCTGCCTCGGTGATGGCATCCTGAGCGTCTTCGCCGACGAGAAGGGACCCTATGCCGACGGACGCATCCCGGACACGAACTGGATCGCGTACGTTGGCGACGGCCTCACCGGTGACCAGAAGATCATCGACGGCAACGAGGCCATGGCCACTTACCAGGCTGATTGCCGCCCACTGCGCTACTGGCACAAGCCGCATCAGGGGCAATTCAACTTTGAGACCTGGGCCGTCATTGTGCAGCGCAGGCGGCGGTGGGGCGTTGGCTCCGACGGCAACTGGCGTCGCGAGTTCCTCTGGGTGCTGGCCCCAGTGCCCTCCCCTGAGCGTGACACATGGCCCCCCGAGGTCTTCGACGCGTTGGACATCGGCAAAGACGTCCTGCACGACGACACCGACGACTACCGTCCAGGCGACGTAGACCCAGAGGCCCGGGACACCTCCGAGAGCGACGAGGACGCGTACAAGCGCTTGGCAGCAAAGGCAGAAGCGAACGCCAAGCGACGCGGCCTGCTGAAAAAGCCAACGCTTGCCGACCGCTACGTCCGCGATCCCAGCGCCCGAGCCGCGGTCATAAGGCGCAGTACGGGAAACTGCGAAAGTCCCGAGTGCGCCGGCCACCCCAAGGAACGAACCACCGCGGGGTTGCCGATCCTGCAGGTCGACCACGTGCACGACCTCGCCAAGGGTGGGCCCGATGCCCCGTGGAACATGATTGCTCTCTGCCCGAACTGCCACGCCCTCAAGACCTATGGCGAGAACAAGGAAAAGCTTCGCCGGGTTCTCTCGGTCACGGCCAAGCGCCTACACAATGAGGCGCTTCGCTAGCAGTGGAATTACCGCCTTAGGCGGTGCGGAGGTGGTGCGCCATCAGTGCAGTGTTGATGACGCACCCAGCTCCACCTAGAACCGGTGCTCCGTAGCAACGGATCAAGCGTGTCACGAACGGCCCGATTACCAGTGCATCAATGAGCTTCACGTGCGATGACGTCCACCGCCTTGCGGTCAAAGACTTCTGTATAGGTAGAGGGCTAACCGTCCCTGTCCACAATCGCTCGGGCCAGGTCATCCATAGAGGTAACCACCGCCACGGCTCCAGCCTCAGTCAGTGCCGCGTCCTTGCCCGGCTTGTTCGCGTACCCAATCGCCTCCATGCCGGCAGCATGGGCGGCCTCGACATCACGCACCGCATCGCCGACGAAGATGCAGTCGCTCGGTTTCGCCTCAGCCGCCCCCATAGCCGCCGACAGGAGCCGCGGGGATGGCTTCATGGACTTCGGCTGACCGCTCACCCGGCCGAACTGGCCTGCGACGAACCGACCGAGACCATGGGTGCTCAGGTAGCGGTCGATGGCCACCGTCGCATTGTTGCTGACCATCCAGACCGAGCGCCCGCTCGCGGCGCACGCCTCAAGGAAGGCCACCCCGCCCGGTGTGGGCTGCGCCCGGTCGACGGCCTCCACCTCCAGCCGTGCCAGTACTTCGTCGGCCACGGGTACCAGGTCTTCCCGCTCTTCAGCGATCCGACGAAGCAATGCCAGCGGATCGGACTCTTCGCACCCCGGCGGCGGACCGTCAGGACCCGACAGCAGTTCAACCATGCGCCGCGCGACATCAGGGGCCGGAAACCCCGCGAAGACCGAGCACACAGGACCGTCGAAGTCGAGCAGTACGTGGCGCACCGGAGCGAGAACGGAGGCCAGCTCCTCCGGGGCCGCGCTCACGTCTCACGCTCGTACGCGATGCTGGTCCAGACGCTCTCGAACCACCTTGTGGCCTGCTGGACGTACTGCGACCCCATGGACTCACCGTCGGAGCCCGCGGCGTGGTGGAACAGCGTGGCGTCCTTACCGGTGACGTCGTAGAAGGTGCGCGACTCGCCAGCCACCTCCATCGTGCGTTCCCGAAGCGGGTAGAAGCCGAAGAACACGTCGCGGCGGTTGAGGACGTAGAGCTTGAACAGAGACGTGGCCCGGTAGACCTTCACGTTCACCGACGCCTTCTCGACCAGCCCGAGTTCGGCCAGCACTTCGACTGAGTGCCGGATCCCGGCTGCGTTCGTCAGCGCGATGTCCCTGGCTCGATCGCGGAGCACGGGGTCGTCTTCAAGCCCGTCGACCAGCGTCGGCACTGCCATCGGCGCCGTGGTGTCCGGCAACAGGAGCCGGACTTCAATCGACTCCGGGCGGAGTCGACCAGCGCGAATCTTGTCGAGCGGCTCTTGCATCGCGCTGTGGAGCGTCTCACTGCTGAATCCAGCGAAGTCGACCGTGACGTGAGGATCGGCGAAGGCCATCTCCAGGTGCGGCCGCAGGCCGACCGGCCGCTCCGTCCGCTCACGGACGAAAGACCCGGAGCCCTTGCGGGTCACGATCAGCCCTTCGTCCCTCAGCATGTCGAGGGCCCGAGTCACCGTTCCGCGGGCGACTTCGAACCGCTTGGCCAACTCAGGCCCAGACGGCAACTGCTTCCCGGGCTCGAACTTCTTCGTGAGGATTTCCGCGCGAAGCACGCTGCTGACCTGCAAGTACGGCGGACGCTCGTCGTTCGGGTCGAGGCTCATGCCCCCATGCTACCCACCTGCCTAACCTGAGCGACCTTGCCAACCATCTTGACCTGCTTAAGCAGGTTGCCTATGTTGAACATGTCGCCGTCGAGGAAACGAGGAGGCGGCCCGGAGGCCCTTCTTTGGGCTGCACGGATGCGTGACCAGAACCCGCCCGGAGGGCCCGTGAAACGGGTTCGAAGGAAGCGATTGTTCTTTGAGAACTCAACAGAGATTTGAAGGGACGGGGCATGTCCCCGTCCTCCCGCAACGGCCCGGGTGATGGCCGCCGGCGGCCACTTAGCGGCAGGTGAACTGGTCCTGCCCCGCGCGCCAGCTCTGGAGAACAGTCCTGGGGCTGACCTCCATCAATGGAGGTCAGCCCCAGGGGTGCCACCTGGTACGCGCCGCCCTGCTGGCGTCAGAGCAGTGACGATGACGCGCCCGATCCCGGCTCGGGACCGGTGCTCCGTGGCAACGGCGCACCGGTGAAGCCGTGCTCCATCAGCCCCGCCGTCTCTAGGCGGCGGCCGGTTGCCTCCTCCGCCCGTCCGGCTGTTTGCCGTACGGGCGGAGTGCAGGGAGCCGGACACCCTGAGCTGGCCCGCTTCACCTCAAACGGCACGCGCCCCGGAGTAGCCGCTCCGGGGCGCTGTCGGGCCGTTCCGCTGAAAGGAACCACGACCCATGAAGACCATCATCGCATTCACCCCCGACCCGGATCGCCAGCCCACGGCCGCGGAGTTGGACGCCATCGCCGCCGAGACGCCGCTGATCGAGGCGGAGGTCGAGCTGCTGGATGTACACATCGCCCTGCTGGACCGCAGGGCGACGGAGCTGGACCGGCGGCGTCTGCGCCGGGCAGAGAACAAGGTGCTGGCTGAGCGGCTGATGCTTGCCAACCGCCTCAACACCCCTGGGGAGGCGGCGTGAGCTACACCATCGATTCCGCTCTGACCGCCACGCACGCGGAGGTGAAGAGCGAGATCGCTCGGACCGACACCAAAGCTTCCCTGCTGCTGGCCTTCAACGGGGCCGTGCTCGCCGGGATCTGGTCGGTGGCCGGCAGCGTCCACCTGTCGACCGCGGCCCGGATCGTCGGCGCGGCGGGTGTGGTGGTGCTGCTGGGGGCGGTGGCCCTGCTGCTGCGCACGGTCCGCCCGAACTTGGGCGGCGCCCAACCGGCGGGGTTCCCGCGGTGGGCAACGCTGACCGCGGGTGAGATCGCGGACGCGCTGGAGGTGGACGGCCGAGCCGAGGACATCGCGGTTCTCTCTCGGATCGCGGTCGCCAAGTTCCAGCGGCTGCGGTGCTCGATCGATTGGACCCTGGTCGGCGGAGTTCTGCTGGTCGTCGCGGCTGTGGTCACGTGGGTGGGTGCGTCGTGATGAGTGCACGAAAGCCCCTGACCTTGGCGCAGAAGGTGGTCCTGACGGCCGCGTTTGTGCCGATGCTTGCCACTGGTGCCGCGGGTGCGGCGGGAACCTTCAGCAACGTCTCCAACGCCTACGGCACGGGCACGGCGTTGGGTGCGGTGGCCGCCGGTGAAGGTGCCACCGCGGTACTGGCGCTGGTGCTGCTGGGCCTGACGATGCTGGGCCAGTCCTCCCCGCTCGTGGTCCGGATGGGCCTGTGGGCGCTGCCGACGGCCGCATCGGCCATGTCGGCCATGGCTGCCCCTGATGCTGGCCGTACCGTCATCTACGCGATCACCCCGTTGGGCATGTGCGTAGCGGCGGAGGGCATGGCGTTCCTGGCTCGGCGCATCGTCGTCCATCAGGACGGTCGGGACGCTGAGGCGGAGCGGAAGGCAGCCTCGGTGGTTCAGGCGTTGGCGTATCACCGTGCTCGTGCGGCGAACCACCCTGATGCGGAGCTGCGGGCGGAGTCGGAGCGGACTTCGTGGAAGCTGGCCCGCAAGGTCGGTGCCGGGGACACGTCCCTGGGCCTGCGGCTGGTGGAAGTTCAGCGGGACCGCGTCACGGACGGCGCTGATGCTGCGTTGGCGTCGATGTTCGCCGTGACGCCTGCCGTCACGCCCGTCACGGCCCCCGTGACGCTGCCTCTGTCCACCAGGAGCCCCCGGCCGGAGCTGGACAGCACCGCACAACCCACCCGTGACGCTGAAGACACGCAGGTCAAGCCGCACACGCCCGCCTCGACCACTCCGGCCGTCACGGGCCCGCGGCCCGATGTCGAGACGCCCGTCACGGTGCCCTCGACACCGGCCCCGACCGAGGACGACACCGAGGACGACGGGCGGGCCGCGAGTGAGGCCGTGACGCTGGAGGAGGTGGCATTCGTGGCGGGCGTGACGTCCCCGCGTCCCGGCGACCAGCTCAGTGATGAACAACTGGTCGTAGTGCTGCGGCACCTGCGGTACTCGGTCGATCCGCCGATGTCCTACCGGCAAGCCGCCGCCGCGTTCCGGGAAGCCGGGTACGTCGGTGCGGAGAGCCGTGTGCGTGCCGCTTGGGGTGTCCTGATGGAGCAGGAAGCGGGTACCCCGTGACTGCCCTGCCGGTCTACCTGTGGCGCCTTGCCCCGGACGGTCTGGCTACCCGCCGTCAGCTCCGTACCCGCGGGCTGCGGCCGGGCGGTCAGCCGGTCGTAGCTCAGTTGGAGCGGCCCCGCCGTCGGCGCGGGCCGCTGGTCGCCTACCTCTACCGCATCGACCTCGCCCAGCCCGTCCGGCCGATGACCCCGGCCAAGTGGGCGGCCCTGGACAAGGCGCTCGCCGCTCGCCGCACCTGCCCCAACTGCGGCCGGGATGCGGGCTACACCCTCCCTACTTCCCTCAGCGTCTGCGCGACCTGCCCTCCGTGGCTGACGCCGTGAACCACTCGCCCAAAGGGGCCCGCGCACCGGTCGGTGCGCGGGCCCGTCGCTTCCTGGGAGTTTCGTCGTGCCTCGACCTCGTTCTCGTTTCCGCAAGGTGGCCCCGGAGGTCACCGCCGTCCACATCCCGCACCAGCGAGGCCACCGGCGCCAGGACGCGCCGTTCGTCGTGGTGGTGCCCCAACGCCCGACCCTGACCGCCCGCGCCGCGGCCGCTGTGGGGTGGTGGGTGTGGGAGCACCGGCTGGCCCTGGCCCCGACTCTGCTGGGCCTGGTCGCGTTACCGCTGTCGGCCGTCCTGCATCTGCTGGCCTGGTGGTCGGGGGTGCTGCTCACCCCGCTCGCCGTCGTCCCGCTGGCTTGGCTGATCACCCTCCAGCGAGACGCCCCGGCCCCTGACCGCGCCGCGTTCGGCTGGCGCCTGGCCCTGACCCTGGCCGCCATCACCGCGGTCGCGTGGCTGGCGCTGGCCGCCGCTTTCGGCCCGCTGACCGGCCCGCTGGGCTGGCTGTGGGTGTTCCTCCTGATCGCCGCTCAGACCATCTGGTCCCTCGTCCGCCGCTCGCACTGAAGGAGACCACCCCATGACCACGCCCGGATACGCCCACCGCGCCCCCGGCGCCGGCGCCAACGGCTCCCACACCAAGACCGACACCAACAAGGCCAGCACCTTCGCCTCGTTCGCCCCCGGTTTCACCGTGAACATCAACAAGACCACCAACGGCGCCGTCCCCGCCCAGCAGGGCGGTGGCGGCCCGGCCTCGGTCGGATCGCTGATGCCTGCACCGGAGTTCACCTCCCCGGCCCAGGTCCGCGACTACTGCAACTCCTTGCGCTCCGCCGCGGTGACGCTGTCCATCGAGGTGGCCATGGCCGCCGAGATCATGAAGGCCGTTCTCAGCGCCGTGCCCGACCCCGAGGGCCGGATCGGCGGTTCGAAGATCCGGGCGTTCAAGGTGGCCCACAAGCTCCAGAAGTCCGCCGACGCGCTGCGCGATGCGGCGAAGAACGCCGGCGCCACCTACGCCCTGTTCCAGCAGCAGTACGAGGAAGAGATCAACCGCGTCCGGCACCGGGCCCGGCGTCCGCAGACCCCCCGCATGGACTGGGCCCAGCAGTAAGCGAAGGAAGGAGAGTTGGTGATGGTCGAGCGCAACGCTGCTGAGCAGCAGCACGAGGAACAGCTCCGCGGTGCGACGGACGCCGCGGGCATCGGCCGGTACCTGATGCACCGGGCCAAGCCGCACCTGCCGCCCTGGATCGGCATGGGCGGGGTCGGTCTGGCCGGCGCGCTGGGCAGCTTGAAGTGGGCCAACGACACTGCTGCCGGCGTCGGGTTGACGCTCGCGTCGGTGGCGTTGACCAGCGCGACCTGGTGGGCGGGGCGGGCCAGCGGCCAGCAGCGGCGCCTGCACTCGGCCATCACCGTCGCCGCCGGCTCCGCGTGGCTGACCGCCGCGTGCCTGGCCGGGCCGACGGCGGGCCCGCTGCCGGACCTCTACCTGATGGGCGGGCCGGCGTTCGCGCTGTCGTGGAACATCCGGATGGTCATGCGCCGCAACCCCGACGCGTCCGGCGAGAGCACCGACAAGGGGCTGCTGGCCAAGGTCGGCCTGGCCCGCGCCCAGATCGGCGCGGTCAAGGTCGAGCCGAACCGCGTCACCGCCCCCGTCGCGCTGGAGGCCGGGGAGCAGACCAACGACGACGTGGCCAAGACGCTGCCGCGGCTGGCCTCCGCCCTGGACCTGCCGCGCGGCGCCGTCCGCTACATGCCCGACCCCGCCTCCGAACGACGCGGGGAACTGGTCATCGTCCCCGAGGACATGCTCGCCCAGGTGGTGGAGTGGGAAGGCCCCTCGAACCTGGGCGGCTCGATCGCTGAACCGCTGGTCATCGGCCAGTACGACGACGGCGCCGCACTGGTGATCTGGTTGCCCGGCGACCCCGAAGCCGAGCGCAACTCCACGCACGTGCTGATCGCGGGTGGCACCGGATCCGGCAAGGGCGACACTGCCCTGAACCTGCTCACCGAGATCCTGTCCCGGCGAGATGTGCTGGTGTGGTTCTCCGACCCGAAGGCGTTTCAGGACTTCGGCCCGCTGCGGCCGGGCCTGGACTGGAGCGCGGAGGGCGGAACCGACACGGAGGTCATGGTGGAGGCCATCAGGGCCGCCATCCCCGCCCGCACCCGCTGGCTGGGTGCTCACGGCTACCGCCAGTGGGTACCCGAGGCCGCCGGGCCGCAGAACAGCAGCAAGCACACCTGCCGCCCTGACGGTAAGGCGTGCGGCTGCGAGGGCATGCCGTTCCTGGTCGCCTGGGCCGAGGAAGCGGCCAACACGCTGCGCGCGTTGGGTGACGACACGTTCACCGGCATCGCCCAGGAGGCTCGGTCGGCGGGCATCTCGCTGATCATCTCGCTCCAGCGGCCGTCCTACGACCAAATGTCCACCAGCACCCGCGCCTCGCTGCCCTCCACCATCGCTCTGGGCTGCGACCCGCGCGATGAGGGGTTCTCGCTGCCGGAGGCGGTTATCGACGCAGGCGCTCACCCCGGCGCGTGGGGGAACCGCCGGCCCGGCTACTGCTACGTGGTCTCGCCCGGTATCTCGGAGGACCGCTACTCCTCCCCGGGCCGCACCAAGAGGTTCACCCACCGCGCCGTCTCCGTCATGGAGGTCCTCGCCTCCTGGGCGCAGCGCAACGGTGCCCAGGCCGACCCGATCACCGCTGGCGCTGCCCGCGGCGTTGCCGGACAGCTCTACACCGGCCGCCCCACCCCCGGCCACGAGCACACGGCGCCCGTCGCCGTGGAGGAGGACCAGATGGGCAGTGGGCCGTTGGTGGACCCCGAGGACGCCGACATCGACCCCACCGTCGACCTCCCCGACGCCGAACTCGGCGACGACTACCCCCTCTTCGGCCAGGAGCCGGGGCGCAAGCCGTCGCCGGAGGAAGCCCGCAAGCTCTTCGCCGACGCGCTCGCCCAGTTCGAGGAAGAGGGCCGCATGGTCGTCGGGCCACGGGACTTCACCGACTGGTGCGACGCACACAACTACAGCCGCCCCTGGGTCTCCGAACGCCTCAAGGAAGCCGCGCTGGAGGGGCGGTTGGAGCCGACGAACCAGACGGGCCGCTGGCGGATCTGCCCGAGCCTGACGGCCGCCTGACACCCCTGACACGTCACGCGCCCTGACACCCAAACCCCTAGGCAAACCCGCTGTCAGAACACCTGACACCCCCGCCTGACACCCCTGACACCAAACCCCTGACACCTCGCCCGCGGGCCCGCGCCACCTCCGGCGCGGGCCCGCTCACATCCCCCGAGGAGCCCGCCATGCCCCACCCCGACCCGCCGACCACCCAGCCGCCGATCCTGGCCCCGCACGAGATCCCGCCCGGCGTCCAGGAAGTCATCCTCCCCTCCGGGGAACGCGCCCTGGCCTACAGCACCGAACCCGCCTCAACCCCGGCCCCCCTGCCCGTCCCGGCGCCCCCGGCCGCGCAGCCGATCCCGACCTGGGCGAAGTCCACCGCGCTCCTGGCGCCGACCGTCGGGGGTGGAGTCGCGGTGGCCGCGGTCGGGTTGTCCGCCGCCGCCCCCGGGCTGGAGGCAGCCAGCCACGTCCTGTGGTCCACCGTCGCCGTCATCGCCGCCGGCGGGGCCGCCGCTGCCGCCCTCATCGGTCGCATCAAGGCCCGCGCCACCGCAGCACAGCGCCCACACATCACCCAACACATCACCTCAACCGGCCTTTTCGGCCGGGCCAACGGCACCATCAACCACCGCTAAGGAGCACCTGTGTACGAGGACGACGAGTTCATCGACTGCGAGCTGTGCGCCCCCACCGACGACAGCGACCCCTACCCCCACCCGCACTGCTGCCAGTGCGGCGACACCGGCTACGGCGACGTACCCGACTGCACCTGCGAGTGACAGCTAGGAGAGCCCCCGTGCGTATGCGTATCCGGCGTACCTACTGCCCCCGACCGGCCCTGATCCTCACCGACACCCCGCGCCCCGACTGCCTCGACTGCGAGGGCAACGGCGGCAACCCGCACGACTACGCCGACGACACCGGCGAGTACGCCGGGACCTACTGGGAGTCCTGCACCTGCTGGAACGAGGACCACTGCTGGCTCGTGCTGCCCCTGCCCCGCGCCCTGCGGCGCACCCCGCCCGGCGGCTACAGCGACGAACCGCCCTTCTAACCAGCCGAGAGGGACCACGCGATGAGCACCGCAGAGACCACCACCCGCGACGAACACCGCTGGCAGCTCCGCACCGCGGAAGTGCTAACCCGGCTCCTCAAGCACGGCATCGACGCCGAACTGCCCGCACTGATGTGGACCGTTGCCAGCAACGGCACGTTGATCGGCGAAGCCAGCGTTCTGCAGCCCAACACCGACCGCCGCGCCGCCTTCGAAGCATGGGCCCAGCTCCTCGGCCGCTACGGCCGCCGCTGGCCCGAGCACGACCGCATGAACGGCGGCACCCACCTCCACCTGGTGTTCAGCTACCCGACCAACCGCGGAGACGTCAAAGGCGCGATCCGCGCCGACCTCGACCCCGCCGACTCCGACCAGTAGCTACGCCAGGGGCGACCGCACCTCTCGCCAAAGATCCGCGGTCGCCCCTGGTCTCCAGTCCTCAACAGACCTATGGAGGTCTCCAGCATGACCCAACCCACCGACATCCCGCGACCTGCCCCGCAGGTGCTGGACGTCGATTTGGCCAGCCTGCCCCTGCTCGCATCAGCCCTAGACGCGGCCGAGCGCAACTGGCCCGTGATCCCTTTGCGGCCCGAAGGCAAGCCTCCCGCTGGTCACAGCGAACAGCGCTGCCCGAAGTCCGGCCGGTGCGCGAGCGGGCACCTCAAGCCCGAACAGCGTGCAACCACCGACGAAGCCCTCATCCAGGCCACTTGGGCCAAGGGCCGCTGGAACGTCGGCATCGCTACCGGTCCTGCCGCACTGGTCGTGGTGGACCTGGATGTGCCCAAGCCTGACGGCACCAAGACAGAAGGGGCCCCTTCGGGGATGGCTTCTTGGCAGGCGCTCTGCGAGCGCGCCGGCAACCGCCCAGTGACCCGCCAGGTCCGCACGCCGTCCGGCGGCGAGCACTGGTACTTCACCGCACCGCCCGGTGCTCGGTACGGCTGCACTGTCGGCAAGCTCGGACCGCACATCGACACCCGAGCATGGGGCGGCTACGTCGTCGCCCCCGCCAGCACCACCCCCGAAGGCACCTACACCCTCCTGGACCCCGACACTCCCGTCGCCCCGCTCCCGCCATGGCTCGCCGCGCTGCTGCGCGAGCCCTCGCGGCCAGCGCGGCCGGTGTCGGCACCGCGCAACGGCTCCCGTGCCGCCACCGTCGCGCTGGAGCGGGAGTGCGCCACCGTCATGGGCACCGGTGAAGGGGCCCGAAACCGCACGCTCTACCAGTGCGCGGCGAAGGTGGCACGGTTCGTGGCCTGGGGCGACCTCGCGCCGAGCGTGTTCGAGGAGGCATTCCAGGGGGCGGGAGAGGCTGCCGGTCTGCCCGCGGCCGAGTGCGTAGCCACCATCCGATCCGCCCTGAACTGGTCCCTGCACAACGCCAAACCGCGGGAGGCCCTGTGAGCCCCCAGCGCCCCGCCCCCTTGGAATGCACCACCCCAACCCCCAACGGCCCGCAGGCGCCCACGCGCCGTCCGCAGAACGCGGCACGGGGCGGCTCGAAGGACGTCGCCGAAGGCGTCCGATCAGCTCTTCGCCCTGACCCGCACCCGACCACCCACCGCCCGCCGGAACAGGTGCTCTTCGGGCTGCATGTCATTGCGCCGCCGCAGTGGAGCGCTGTTACCCGCGCGACCGCGATCTGCCGTTGCGGCGCCTACGACCGCGAGGCCCGCGGCCGGGCCGCCGTCCTGCGGCTAGTCGAGGACTGGGACCTCCACCGCATCAAGACGTGCTCGCTGCTCGCTCCTGAGGTCGGGAGGGTCACCGCATGACTGCCGCTGTCCGGCATGTGGTGATGATGAGCGGCGGGATTGGGTCCTGGGCGACCGCCAAGCGCGTCATCGACGAACACGGCCCCGAACAGGTGGTGCTGCTGTTCGCGGACACCAAAGTCGAAGATCCGGACCTATACCGCTTCCTCGACGACGCAGCGGCCAGCCTCGGGGCACGTCTGGTCAAGATCGCCGACGGCCGCACCCCGTGGGAGGTCTTCCGGGACCGGCGGATCATCGGCAACAGCCGCATCGCGCCGTGCAGCCAGTACCTCAAGCAGATCCCCTGCCGCAGGTGGCTGGAGGAGAACACCGACCCCGCCGAGTGCGCGGTCTACGTCGGCATCGACTGGAGCGAAACGCACCGCCTGCCCGCCATCCAGCGGGCCTACCAGCCATGGACCGCGCTCGCCCCGCTATGCGAGCCGCCCTACCTCGACAAAGAAGACCTCCTCCGCGGAGCAGCAGCACGCGGTCTCACACCCCCACGCCTGTACGCGCAGGGTTTCCCGCACAACAACTGCGGCGGCGCCTGCGTGCGGGGCGGTCAGGCCCAATGGGCGCTGCTGCACGAGACCAACCCCGCCCGGTTCGCCGCCGAGGAGCGCCAGGAAAACGCCCTACGCGCCGAGCTCGGGAAAAACGTCTCGATCCTGCGAGACCGCGTTGACGGCGTCACGATCCCCCTCCCTCTCACCGTGCTGCGCTCGCGCATCACCGGCCAGCAGATCGACTCCGACGACTGGGGCGGCTGCGGCTGCTTCACCGACCCCACCCCGAACGCCGAAGGAGGCGACAGCACCGTGACAGCTCAGCCGGTCGACAGCAGCGAAGACATGTGGGCCGGGCTGACCAACCTGGAACCGCCCACTGGCCCCCTGCGGCCCATCTGGGACGAACCCGTCCCGCTCAACGCCCGCCCAGCCCTCCCCGACTTCCCCGTCGGTGCCCTGCCCGGATGGCTGGCTGCCATGGTCCGCGGGGTCGCCGAAGAGACGCAGACCCCCGCTGACCTGGCCGGGTCCCTGGCGCTGGCCGTCCTCGCCACGGCCGCCGGCGGGCGGGTGAAGGTCTGCGTGCGTGGCCACTGGCGCGAGCCCGTGAACCTCTACACCGCCGTGGCCCTGGACCCCGGCAACCGCAAAAGCGCGGTGTTCGACCTGATGGTCCGCCCCCTCCTGGCCGCCGAGAAAGCCCTGATCGAACTCTCCGGCCCCGTACGGGCCGAAGCCGAGACCACGCAGCGGCTGGCCAAGGCCGCAGCTGACAAGGCCGCAGCCAGGGCCGCGAACGCGGACCCCGAGCAGCGCGACCAGCTCACCGCCGACGCCATCTCCCTGGCACAAACCGCGGAGGAGGTGAGCGTGCCGTCGGTGCCGCAGCTCGTGGCCGACGACGTGACCCCGGAGAACGTGGGCACGCTGCTGGACCAACAGGGCGGCCGGATCTCCTGTTTGAGTGCCGAGGGCGAGCTGTTCGACATCATCGCCGGGCGCTACACCGGTAAGCCGAACATGGGCATGTTCCTCAAAGGCCACGCGGGCGACATGATCCGCGTCAACCGGCAAGGCCGCGAAGCCCAGCACATTGACGCCCCGGCCGTCACCATCGGCCTGGCCGTCCAGCCGGAAGTCCTCGAAGCCCTCAACCGCATCGACGGAGCCGACGGCCGCGGCTTGCTCGCCCGGTTCCTGTACTCCAAGCCCCTCTCCCTGGTCGGCCACCGCAACCTCACCCCCGACCTCCTGAGTGAAGAGGTGGCCGCCACCTACGCCAAGCACATCGGCGGGCTTACCCTCGCCCTGGCTGGCTGGACCGACCCCGCCCTGCTGCAACTCACCCCGGAGGCCGACGCGGTACTGCTGGCCTTCCAGAAGGTCACCGAATCCCGCATCGGAGAGGACGGCCCCCTCCGACCCATCGTGAAGTGGGCATCCAAGCGAGACGGCGCTGTCGCCCGTATCGCCGGGCTCCTGCACCTGGCCGCTCACCCCGAGGACGGATGGCACCGGCCCATCGAGGCCGCCACCATGGCCGCCGCCACCGAACTCGGGGACTACTTCACCGCCCACGCCCTGGACGTCTTCACCGTCATGAGCGCCGACCCCGCCCACGACGCGGCCCTCACCGTCCTGGCCCAGCTCGGCACCAGCCGCCCCGAACAGTTCACCAAGCGCGAGCTGTTCCGGACGCTGCGCCGGGCGGACTTCCCCGCCATCGGCGACCTCGACCCCGTCCTGGCACTGCTGGAGGAACACGGCTGGATCCGCCAACTCCCCCCGCCCCCGCGCACCGGACGCGGCGGCCGACCCCCCTCGCCCCGCTACGAGACCCACCCCCGCATCACACGGGCCGCCTGACAGAACCCCCACCCCGCTGACAGAACTGACAGAACCTCCCACATAAACCGTTGACCTGCGCAAACGGGCATGATCACGGTTTCGACAGAACCCAATTAAAACTCGACAGAACCCCCCAGCACTCGCGTCGAGGCCCGCTGACAGAACCCCCTCCCCGGAGGTTCTGTCAGCAATTAATTCAGTTCTGTCAAAGATCACGGACCCCCGGAAACCGCAGGTCAACGGCATGCCGCGGGGGTTCTGTCAGTTCTGTCAGCGCCTGCGGCCCTTGCCGCGACGAATCTCGACTCACAACAGCACAGAGAGCCCGGCCCATGGAGGCAGCCGTGAGCAAAGCTCCGCCCACCTCGATCGAGGCACTGATGGTGCCGGAGGTCATGGAGGCGCTGCGCGTCAGTCGCAGCAAGGTCTACGACCTCATCCGCTCCCGTCAGCTCGAAAGCTTCACCATCGGCCGGTCCCGCCGGATCGCTGCCGACTCCCTTCGAACCTTCATGTCCCAGAGAATCGAGGAGGCCGCCTGATGGCGCGCAAGAGGAACCCGAACGGTGCCGGCAGTATCTGGCAGCGCAAAGACGGCCGTTACGAAGCCCGCGTCTACGTCCCGCAGCCCGATGGCACCCGTAAGCGCAAGACCGTCTACGGCGCCACCTGGGAAGAGTGCGACACCAAGCGCCAGGAGCTGGTTCGCCGTGACCGGCAGGGCATCCCGACCCCGACCCGATCGGCCAAGCTCTCCGAGTGGTTGCCGTACTGGCTGGAGGAGTACATCAAGCCCGAGCGTAAGAAGACGACGCACTCGAAGTACGAGACGCATGTGCGTCTCTACCTGACGCCACAGATCGGAGCGAAGCGGCTGGAGACCTTGGGCGTCACCGACGTGCGCCGCATGCTTACCGCCGTACAACGCCAGGTGTCGGCGGCCACGGCCAAGGAGTCGCACCGTGTCCTGCGCTCGGCCCTCGCTGCCGCGTGCCGGGAGGAACTGATCAGCCGGAACGTGGCCCAGTTGGTTCCCGCCCCGCGCGTCCAGCCCAGGGAGCTGAAGCCGTGGACGCTGGACGAGACCGCCGTGTTCCTGGAGGCAGCTCGGACGGATCCGCTGTACACGGCGTTCGTGCTGGCCGTGACGCTGGGCCTTCGACGGGGCGAGATCCTGGGCCTGCGCTGGTGCGACATCGATCTGGACCGCCGGACGCTCACGGTACGGACTCAGCTCCAGCGCGTACAGAAGGAGCTGTACGCGGACACCACGAAGAACCGCCGGAGCAGGACGATCCCCTTGCCCCTCATGTGCGTCGCTCCCCTGCGGTGGCAGCGCCTGCGGCAGGAAGCTCAGCGACTCGCTGCGAAGGCCGAGTGGGCGAACGACGGTGGCTACGTCTTCACGACGCGTACAGGGCGACCGATCGAGCCCCGGAATCTCAGCCGGTCCTTCGAGCGGATCGGGCAGGCCGCGGACCTGCCGCGGATCCGGCTGCACGATGCCCGGCACGGGTGCGCGTCGCTGCTGTTCGCCGCCGGCGTCCAGCCGCGCGTCGTGATGGAGATCCTTGGGCACTCGCAGATCGCGGTGACCATGAACGTGTACACACACGTTTCGGAGGACTCGCGGCGGGAGGCAGTGGGGCACATGGACCGGCTCTTGCGGCGCCGCCGGGGGCGTCCGGAGTAGGGACTGCCGTCAAGATCTACCGTCAACGCCCCCGTGGAGAGGTCTCCGCGGGGGCGTTTTCCCTGGTGGGCACAGACGGATTTGAACCGCCGACATCTGCTTTGTAAGAGCAGCGCTCTACCGCTGAGCTATGCGCCCTGGTCGAGCCGACAGACTACCTTGCCGTAGGGCCGGGGTCGCAATCCCGGGCCGGGGGGTGGAAACGGCGCAGCGTTCGTGTGCGGGTCGGGTGGTTCGGGCCGGTGGGCGGGGGTGGGCTGGGTGGTCGTGAACTCGCCGGTCGGGATGTTCGTTGGGGTGGGTGGGAGAATGTCAGCCGGTCCTGGGGCGATCCGATCGGGAGAGGGATGTGACGGCGACACACATGCAGCCGCAGCCGCGGCCGTCCGGGCGGGAGATCCGCCGTCGCACCCGCGGAGGCCAGGTGCGCCAGGCGGCCCGGGAGATGGCGGGGCTCGTCCTGCTGCCGTTGCCGCTGCTGGTGGCGATGGCGCCGATGGCGTTCGCCGGGGGCGGCACCCGGCGCTGGTTCGGGCGCGGGGAGAGCCATCGGGCCGATGCGCAGGCCGCCAAGGACGCCGCGGCGGCGGCGTTCTACGAGCTCGACACCGCACACCGGGACCTGCGGATCTCGGTGGAGACGATCACCGCCGTCGACGATTCCCAGCGGGCCCGCCAGGCCGCGGTGGAGTACGAGAGCTTCGGGCAGCGGATCGACCAGGTCAGCCAGGGGTACATCACCGCGGTCGACTCCCATGATCTCGATCGGGACGACATCGACGGTGCCGCGCTGGCGCGGGCCCGGGCCGATCTGACCCGGGCGCGGGAAGAGCTGGAGCGGGTCCGCGGGGAGCTGGACTGGTTCGCGCAGAGCCTCACGCCGCTGCTGCAGAACGCCGAGACCCAGCTGGCGCGGGTGGCCCCGGCGGTGGAGCAGGCCCGGCAGGCGCTGCTGGGGGCGAGCAACGCGCTGGACGCGGTCCGGGGGGAAGGGCTGCAGGCGGACGACCTCGCGGCCCGGTTGGCGGCGCTCGGGCCGGAGCTGACCAAGCTGAACCAAGGGGCCGGGCAGCACGGCGTACCGGCCACGATCCAGCGTGCGGAGGAGGTGCAGCGGCAGGCCGGGGCGATCCGGTCGGAGGCGGAGCGGCTGCCGGCGACCGCCGCGGAGATCGACAAGCGGCTGGTGTCGCTGCGGACCCGTGCGGAGGCCATCACCACCCGTGCCCAGCAGGTCGCCCCGGTCCTCAGTGAGTTGCGGCGGCGGTACAGCGCGGCGTGCTGGCAGGACCTTCAGAAGGTGCCGGAGCAGGCGGTGGAATCGGTCGGACGGGCGCGGGCCGCGCTCCAGGAGGCCGGGCAGGCCCGCGCGGAGCAGCGCTGGGCGGACGCCACCAGCCGGCTGGCGACGGTGCGGGCGCTGCTCAACACCACCGACGAGGCGGTGTCGGCGGCCGGTGACCGGCTGCGGCGGCTGGACGCGGTGGCGGCCGACCGGGAGCAGGAGGTCGAGCGGACCCGCTTCGCCGTCCGGGATGCGCAGCGGCTGGCGATGTCCGGGCGCAGCACGCCCGACCCGCGGCACGCCGGGCCGCTGGACGAGGCGGTGGCGCGGCTGGACCGCGCGGTCGCGGGCCTGGAGGGGCGGCATCCGGACTGGTGGCACTTCCTGACCGAGACCGAAGCGGTGCGGGAGACGGCGGCCCGGGTGGTGCAGGAGATCCGGGACGCGCGGGGCGGGGCGCCGGGCGGTCGGTGACGACGGCGGGGCGGTAGGGCCAAGGGCTCTGTAAGGCCAAGGGCTGTGCGGCCAAGGGCTGTGCGGCCGGGGGCCGGGTCCTGTGGCCCCGCCCGCACCACCCGCCTCACCTTGCCCGCTATGGCATGAAATGCCCCCGTGGCGGATGCTGGAGTTCTGGAGTGAGTACGGCCCAGGCGGCTCATCTGTGCGAAGGAGGCCGGACATGGCTGCTACCGGTGCACCTGGCCACGTGCTGCACAAGCCCGCGAACCCCCTCCGCCGGTTCAAGCGGCGGCACACCCAGATCAACGAGCACCTGCCCGTGGACCACCGGCTGAGCCGGGTCTACCGCATCGGCGCGGGCGTGATGGGGCTGGTGCTGGTCGCGTTCGGCACTCTCGGCCTGACCCACAACATCGGGTTCTTCGACACCGGCGGTTCGACCGCGGCCGGGCTCAACACCAACGGCGCGCTCAGCGTGCTCTCGATCGTCGTCGGGGCGCTGCTCTTCGCCGGGATGGTGATCGGCGGGAATTTCGCCTCCACTCTCAACATCGTGCTCGGCGGGCTGTTCCTGCTGAGCGGTTTCGTGAACCTCGCGCTGCTGCAGACCGACTCCAACTTCCTCGCCTTCAAGATCCAGAACGTGCTCTTCAGCTTCGTGGTGGGGCTGTTGCTGCTGGTGTTCGGGATGTACGGGCGGGTCAGCGGCGGTCTGTCGCACGACAACCCCTACTGGCGCGCCCGGCACCCGGAGGAGGCCGAACGCTTCGAGCGCGGGGAACTGCACCCGGTGTCCGGAATGACGGCCGGGCGGCAGTCGGCACGGGTGCGGATGCAGGGCGCCTGGCACGGTGGGCTCGGCTCGCTCGGCCCCGGCACCAGCCTCACCGGCCCGCACCCCCGGCACACCGGTGCGCACGCCGAAGCGGGCACGGGTGCGGGGGCGGTGAGCACGAAGAAGGGCACGCGCCCCGGCGGAGCGCCCCCGGCCGGCAGCTCCGAGGAGTTGTGACGCGTGGAAGGAGTCGCGGCGCGGGGGGAGCGGTCCGGGCGGTAGGAGCCGGTAAACGAGACGGCAGGACGTCGGGGCGTACCGAGGCGGGGTCGTGTGCCCGGTGCGCCCGGCGGCTGCGGGGCGGCGGCCCACCGCGGGGCGGACCGCCGGGGCGCGGGGATGAGGAGTGCGGGGGCAGCGCGGGGGTACCGGGTACCTGGGAGCGACCATGGGGCAGTTGGGGAATCCCACCTCGTACGCGGGCCACGGGCGGCACGGAGCGGCCGTCGAGGTGCTTGCCAAGCGGATCTGCGAGGGCCGTTACGGCGAGGGGGACATCCTCGCCATGACCGAGCTGGTGGCGGAGCTGGACGTCAGCCAGACCGTACTGCGCGAGGCGGTGAAGGTACTGACCGCCAAGGGGCTGCTCGCCACCCGTCAGAACCACGGCACCTACGTCCGCCCCCGTGAGGAGTGGAACCTCCTCGACTCCGACGTGCTGCGCTGGAAGCTGGCGGCCGGCGCCTCGTCCGACTTCTTCGCCGACGTGCTCGAACTCCGCCGGTCCATCGAGCCGGCGGCCTCCGCCCTGGCCGCGGAGCGCCGTACCGACGACGACCTGGAAGCCCTCAGCGCCGCACTGAGCGCGATGTCCGCGACCGAGGACGACCCCGTGCTGCTGGTCCGCGCCGACGCCTCCTTCCACACCGCGATGCTGCTCGCCTCCAACAACCGCTTCTACGCGCAGATGCACCGGGTGATCGTGCCGGTGATCATCCAGCGCGGCCGGGACGTGTACGCCTCCGGCGGCGCCTTCGTGCATCCGCACGCCGTGCACGCGGCGGTGGCCGAAGCCGTCCGGGACCGGGACGTGGACGGCGCGTACATGGCGATGCTGGAACTGCTCGACAAGTCGGCGCGCGAGCATCCGTAGGGCGGGGCGGGGACGCGACCGGCCGGGAAGGGGCCGGGGCCGCCGGGCGCGGGTAGGGAGAGGGGTGGACGCCGCTCGACGGAAACCGCGACGGAAGGACGGTCCCCGCGCCATGGCCGACGCCCTGGAGATCACCCGTATCGAGACCTTCCTCGCGCCGCCGCGCTGGCTGTTCGTCCGGGTGGAGACCGACCAGGGCGTGGTGGGCTGGGGCGAGCCGGTGGTCGAGGGGCGGGCCGAGCCGGTCCGGGCGGCGGTGGCGGTACTGGCGGAATACCTGCTCGGACAGGACCCGGCGCGCATCGAGGACCACTGGCAGGTGCTGACCAAGGGGGGCTTCTACCGCGGCGGCCCGGTGCTCTCCTCCGCCGTCGCCGGCCTGGACCAGGCGCTGTGGGACATCAAGGGGAAGCACTGCGGGCTCCCCGTCCACCAACTGCTGGGCGGGCCGGTCCGCGACCGGGTGCGGGCCTACGCCTGGGTCGGTGGCGACGAGCCGGCGGAGATCCGGGACGCGCTGGCCGAGCAGGTCGAGGCGGGCTTCACCGCCGTCAAGATGAACGGCTGCGGGCGGATGTCCCCGCTGGCGACCCGCGCCGAGGTGCGTGCCTGTCTGCGGCGCGCCGAGACCGCCCGTGAAGTCCTCGGTGACGAGCGGGACTTCGCCCTCGACTTCCATGGCCGCGTCTCCCCTGCCGCTGCCCGCCGGCTGCTGCCGCTGCTGGCGGAACACGCGCCGATGTTCGTCGAGGAGCCCGTCCTCCCCGACCATCCGCAGGCCCTCCCCGGCCTCGTCGCCGCGTCCGGCATCCCGCTCGCACTCGGCGAACGCCTCTTCACCCGCCGCGAGTTCCTGGCTCCGCTCCAGGCCGGGGTCGCGGTCGTGCAGCCCGACGTCTCGCACGCCGGCGGGATCTCCGAGCTGCGCCGGATCGCCGCCCTGGCGGAGACCTACGGGGCCCATCTCGCCCCGCACTGCCCGCTCGGCCCGGTCGCCCTCGCCGCCAGCCTCCAAGTGGCCTTCACCACCCCGAACTTCCTCATCCAGGAGCAGTCCCTGGGCATCCACTACCACCGGGACGCCGAGCTGCTGGACTACGTCGTCGACACCGCGCCGTTCCGCTTCGTCCGCGGCGCGCTGCCGCGGACCGACCGCCCGGGGCTCGGGGTGGAGGTGGACGAGGCGGCGGTCCGCGCGGCGGACGCGGCGGGCGGGCACACCTGGCGGAACCCGGTCTGGCGGTACGAGGACGGCGCGTTCGCCGAATGGTGACGGATCGGGACGACGGTGAGGGACCCGGGGGGACGGTGAGGGATCCGGAAGACAGTGACGGACCCGGAAGACGGTGAGAGATCCAGAAGACGGTGACTGATCCAGAAGACGGTGAGGGGCCCGCAATCGATGAGCACCACCCACCGCGTGCCAAGTGACGCGCACGCACCGTTCGCACGGCCCAGGGGAGGACAGGTGGACGCCACCGCACACGACGACGCCACCGCACACGACGGCACCGGCATACCGGCCGACGCCGGGACAGCGGTCGGCACCGGGACACCGGCCCGACCCGCCGGCCCGGACGTGCTCACCTTCGGCGAGACCATGGTGGCGCTGCGCGGCAGCGGGCCCCTGAAGCTCGGCGGGACGCTACGGGTCTCGGTCGCCGGCGCGGAGAGCAATGTCGCGATCGGCCTGGCCCGGCTCGGCCACCGCGTCCACTGGACCGGCGCGGTCGGCGCGGACGAGGCGGGGGAACTGGTACTGCGGACGCTGCGGGCCGAGGACGTCGAGGTGTCCGGCGCCACCCGCGACCCGGACGCGCCCACCGGCCTGATCCTCTTCGAGCCGCGGCTGCCGGAGGTCACCCGGGTGCACTACTACCGCACCGGCTCGGCCGGCTCCCGGCCCGCGGCGGCCGCCGTCGCACGCGCCTACGCCGCCGGGCCGCCGCGGGTGCTGCATCTGACCGGCATCACCCCGGCGCTGGGCCCGGTGGCCCGCGCGACGGCCGGGCACGCCCTCCGCCTGGCCCGCCGGCACGCCACGCTCGTCTGCCTGGACGTCAACTTCCGCGCCCGGCTGTGGACCGCCGCCGAGGCCACCGAGGTGCTGCGGGACTGGCTCCCCTCGGTGGACGTGCTGATCGCCTCCGACGACGAGCTGGCGCTGTGCCTGCCCGGACCGGCCGGCGGCACCGACGAGGACGCGGCCCGGCTGCTGGCCCTGGGGGTCCGCGAGGTGGTGGTGACGCACGGCGCGGACGGCGCGACGGCCTACGCCGGGGACGGCGGCCCCCGCCACCAGCCCGCCGTCCCGGTCCGGGCGGTGGACCCGGTGGGCGCCGGCGACGCCTTCACCGCGGGCTACCTCTCGGCGCTGCTGGACGGCGCGGACCTCGCCGGGCGGCTGGCGCGGGCGGCCACCACCGGTGCGTTCGCGGCCGCCTCCACGGGCGACTGGGAGGGCGCGCCGACCCGCGCGGAGCTGGACCTGCTGGGCGCGCCGCCGGGCACCGTGGTGCGCTGAGCGGGGACGCGGCGGGGCGCGGCGGGGGCCCGTCCGGTGGGTCGGGCCGGGCGGGCAGGCCCTAATCTGTGGCCATGCCCCGTTACGAATACCGCTGCCGTCCCTGCGGGACCACCTTCGAGCTGAACCGGCCGATGGCCGAGTCGTCCGACCCGGCCGCCTGCCCGGAGGGCCACCAGGACACCGTGAAGCTGCTCTCCACCGTCGCCGTCGGCGGGACCGCGTCCGCGCCGTCGGCCGCCCCGCGCGGCGGGGGCGGCGGCTGCTGCGGGGGCGGCTGCTGCGGCTGACCGCGGTCCCGGCCCGCCCTCCGGGCGGACGACGGGACTTCGCGGACCGGACCTAGCGCTTGCGGGCCAGCGTCACCCCGTCCGCCACGGTGAGCAGCACCGCCTCCATGCGCGTGTCCTCCAGGACGTGGTCGTTGAACTCCCGGATCGCCAGGGCCGGTCCGGTCGCCGCCGGGTCGGTGACGTCGCCGTGGTACAGGACGTTGTCGGCGACGAGCAGGCCGCCGGGCCGCAGCCGCGGCACCAGCTCCTCCCAGTACGCGATGTAGCCGCCCTTGTCGGCGTCGAGGTAGACCAGGTCGATGTGCGGCTCGGCCGGCATCGCCCGGAGGGTCTCCAGCGCGGGGGCGATCCGCAGCCGGATCCGGTCCGCGACCCCGGCCTCCGCCCAGGCTTCCCGGCCGTAGGCGGTCCACTCCTCGGAGACGTCGCAGGCGGTCAGCGTTCCGCCGGCGGGCAGCGCGCGGGCCATGGCGAGGGTGGCGAAGCCGGTGAAGGTGCCCACCTCGACCACGTGCCGGGCCCCGGTCAGGCGGACCAGGAAGGCCAGTAGCGACGCCTGCTCGGGCGCCGAGAGCATCCCCGCCGCCTCGGGGAACCGCTCGCGGGTGCGCTCCGCGAGGTCCAAAAGTGCGGGGTCCAGCGGTGGGTTGTGCGCCAGCACGTAGTCGTACAGCTCCGGTGTGAGCGGGGCGCTCTTGGGCTCGGCCACGGACTCTCCTCCCAGTCGCCGGCAGCCTATTGCCGGCGACCGGGCGGCGTCATCAGGCGCGCCCCGGGTCCGTGGCGCCGTCCAGGAAGGCGCGGGCGATCAGCTCGCCGGCGGCCACCCCCCGTTCGGTGAGCGCGGTGACGTGCGGGGCCCGCCAGCCGGTGTCGGCCAGTTCGCCGTGGCCCGGCCGCCAGCCGCGGTCCGCGGCCAGCAGCAGGTCGGTGTCGAGCAGCGAGTCACCGGCGGCGAGGATCTCGGTGGCGCCGGTGCGGCGGGCGACCTCGGCCACCGCGGCGCTCTTGGTGAGCGGCTGGGGGACGGCATAGATCTTGCGGCCCTGGAGGGAGACCGTCCAGCCGCGCGGCTCCGCCCAGGCGGCCAGGTCCTTCACCCAGGTCTCCGGCAGCAGCGACCGCTCCACGACGAGGTAGGCGAAGAGGTCCTCGGCGGTGCGTTCCGAGCGCAGCCAGGCCGGGTCGGCGGTGCGGACCAGGTGCGCGCGGATCTCGGCGAGCGGCGCGCACCGGGCGGCGAGCCGGGCGGCGACGGTGCGCTGCCAGTCCGGGTCGGACTCGCCCCGGACCAGCAGGTGGCCGCCGTTGGCGCAGACCGCGAACTCCGGCGGCGGGCCGGGGAGGTGGATGCGCCGGTACTGCTCGCGGGTGCGGGTGGTGGCCGGTACGAAGGTGGTGCGGCCGGCGAGTTCGGTGAGCAGCGCGGCGGCCGTCTCGGTCAGGTAGGAGAGCGGCCGGCCCTCGTAGACCTCGACGCAGAGCAGGCGGGGGGCCGCCGCGTCCGGGCCGGAGAGGTAGAGCGCGGCGGCCGAGAAGATCAGGGTGCGGTCGAGGTCGCTGGCGACCAGCGGTGCGGGTGCGGTCATCAGGAGGCCACCGCCCTGCCGTCGGCGCCGGTGGCCCCGCGGGTGAAGCGGGGATGGATCAACCCGACGCAGGTGTAGGGGAGTTCGTCGACCTCCTCGACGGGTACGCCGCGCTGCTCGGCGAGCAGGCGGACGTGGTCGAGGTCGCTGCCGGCGCCGCGCCGGGCGAGGATCCGCCAGGGGACCCGGCGGAGCAGGACCCGGGTGGTCTCGCCGACGCCGGGTTTGACGAGGTTGATGTCGTGGATGCCGTACTCCTCACTGATGCGTTCGACGGCCGCCCAGCCCGCCCAGGTCGGGGCGCGGTCGGTGGCGGCCAGTTCCCGTACGTCGGCGGCGACCGCGTCGGCGACCGGATCGAACCGGGCGGCGACGGTGTCCAGGAACGTCGCCGACAGGTCGCCGTCGGCCAGTTCGCGGTAGAACTTCGCGCCGTGGAAGTCGTCCGGTCCGACCAGGTCGGTGCGGAGCACGGTGCGCGAGATCAGCCCGGAGACGGTGGAGTTCAGGCAGGCGGACGGGATGAGGAAGTCGTCGCGGGTGCCGTAGGTCGTCACGCAGCCGCCGGGGTCGGCGAGGACCGCGATCCGCGGGTCGAAGCCGGGGAGGTCCGGGAGCGCGGCCAGCGTCCCGGCGAGTTCGCGGGTGATGGCGCCCTTGCCCGTCCAGCCGTCCACGAAGACCACGTCCGCCGGGTCGTGGTGGGCGGCGAGCCAGCGCAGGGCGGTGGTGTCGATGCCCCGGCCGCGGACGATGGAGACCGCGTAGTGCGGCAGGTCCAGGCCGTGGACGTGCGCGGCCCAGCGGCGCATCAGGATGCCGACGGGGGTGCCGGCCCGGGCCAGCGAGACCAGGACGGGGCGGGGGCTCCGTTCGGCGAGGACGGTCTCGGTGACGGTCCCGACGGCGCGGGCGATCCGGTCCGCGGAGGTGCGCAGCGCGGCGTGGAACAGCTCCCGGTACTCCTCGCTGGGCTGGTACTCGACCGGCAGCGACTCCGCGTAGTGGGCGCCGCCGCGCTGGATCGCCTCCTCGCGCTCCTCGGTGGGCGCCTCCAGCGTGACGTCGGACAGGTCCTGGAGCAGCCAGCCGACCTCCTCGGGGGCGTAGGAGGAGAAGGCGGGGCCGCGCAGCGGACCGGGGACCGCGCCGCGCGGGGTGTGGGCGGGCACGACGGCCAGCAGCAGCCGGTCGGTGTGGCCGGCGAGCCGGTCCAGGAGGCCGCCGGGGGCGTGCAGTTCGGGGCGGTCGCCGGCGGAGTCGACGACCGCGACGACGGCGTCGAAGCGGCGCTCCGGGTCGCTTCCGGGCGCGACGTTGTACGCGTAGCGCTCCCCCGGGCCGTCCGCCGGGTGGTCGTGGGCGGGGAACGCCAGCCGGGTGCGGATGGCGTAGCCGGGGTCGTCCACGGCGAGCACCGGGGAGCGGGTGGTGGTCGAGAAGCGGACCGTCCCGCCGGCCGGGGCGACCTGCGCGTCCAGGGCGCCGGCCAGGCGCAGCGGGGCGTACATCAGCTCCTCGTTGCCGAGGACGAGGATGCGGCGGGCGCCGCCGAGGTGCGCCGCGAGCCGGGCTGCCATGGCGGGCAGGCGCTCCTCCAGGAGCGCGCGGTGGGCGGGGGTGAAGCCGTGCCGTCCGCCGTCGGGCAGCCCGGCGGGCCAGCCGAGGTCGACGCGCACCGCTTCCGGGCGCGGGGCCGCGCCGCCCGCGGGGGGCGCGGGCGGCTGCTCGTGGGCGGCGACCAGTTCCCGGCCGCGGTCCAGGGCGTCGTCGGGCAGGTGGACGCCGCCGTCGGCCAGGGCGACCAGGTCGACGCGGGCGCCCAGTTCGGCGGCGAACTCCGCGAGCCGGGTGCGGTCCGCGGCGGAGCGCATGTCCACCAGGGCGACGACGACGTACCGCTTCCGCGGGTAGCGGGCGTGCAGTGCCCGGATGGTGTTCAGGACGGTGCGCCCGGTGGAGAACTCGTCGTCGACGAGGACCAGCGGGCCGTCGCCGGCGAGCAGGGTGCGGTCCTCGGGGAGCAGCAGGTGCGCGGTGGCGTGGCTGTGCTCCTCCTCGAAGCCGGCGGCGTGCGGCACTCCGGGGACCGGGCGGCGGGTGGAGTGCAGGTACGGCGCGAGCGCCAGCCCGTCGGCGACCGAGTGGCCGAGGCCGGTGGCGGTCTCGGCGTATCCGAGGACGACGGCGCGGGCGGCGTCCGCGTCGCCGAGCAGTGCGCGCACCCGGCGGCCCAGCCCGACACCGGTGCCGTGCACCACGTCCGGGCGCTGCGGTACGTGCTTGCCGAGCACGTTGGAGACCAGCAGATGGGCCCGCTTGGGGTTGCGCCGGAGCGCCAGCCCGAGCAGTTCCGGCAGCTCGTCGCCGCCGCTCAGCGCGACGCCGAGCCGTCCGGCGACCCATTCTCCGCTCCACACCACGTGCCGTGTCTCCTCCGTCGTCGCGTCCATGCCGTCGTTCATGCCAGTGCTCTTGCCGTCGTTCTCGCTGGGGTCGGGGGCCGTCGGGCCGCCGGGTTCAGGCCGGTTGGAGGCTCGCGGTGAGCAGTTCCACGAAGCCGACGTCCTCGCGGGCCACGCCGAACACCTCGGCGCGCAGCAGCGTCCGCTCGGCCCAGGCCCGGTGCGGCTTCACCTCGTTCATCTTGTTGGTGTACGCGGAGCGCAGCACCCCGCCGTCGCCGCGCTCCGGCCGCAGGATGTCGGTGGCGTCGCTGTACTCCTCGTGGCTGACGACGGACAGGGCGTGCACCGGGGCGACGTGCGAGGGGTGGATGCAGGTCTTGCCCGTCAGGCCGTTGGCGCGGTCGAGTTCGATCTCGCGCAGCAGGCCGTCCATGTCGTGCTCGATCAGGGTGGTGCGCAGCTCCTCGGCCTCCCCCAGGAACGGGCTGCGGCGCAGCTGCGGTTTGAACATCCGCTCGTGCAGCCGGAAGTACTCCCACACCGGGCCGGTGACGGTGAAGCCGGTGCCGTCCGCGCGGCCGAGGACGTTGACCACGTCGGCGATCACGGAGGCGACGATCTGCACGTCGTACGCCGTCATGTCGGGGGCCCGGCGCAGACCGTAGGCGGAGCAGAAGTCGGTGACGCCGAGGCGCAGCGCCAGCACCCGGTCGCGGTGGTCGCCGACGGTACGGGCGATGCCCGCCAGGGTCGCGGTGCGGCTCTCCAGGTGGAGCAGCTGCGGGGATTCCAGCACCGGCATCGCGAACAGCCGCCGCCCGCAGGAGGATTCGGCGGCGGCCAGCGCCTCCAGGAAGGGCCGGCCGCGCTCCGCGGTGAACTTGGGAAGTACGAATCCGGACAGGCTGCGCACGGCCGGTCCCATCCGGCGCACCAGGTCCGGAATCTGGTCCGGTTCGCGGACGCGGATGAAGAGCAGGGGGAGGTCCTCGCCACGGCCGGCCGCCTCGTCGAGCAGGCCGAGCTGCCGGACGAGGTTCTCCTCGCCGGCCGCCACGTCGCCGTCGCCTATCGAGTCTTCGAGGCAGAGCACCATGGACGTGACGCCGTGGGCGGCCTGCTTGAGGACGTCGGCGGCGAGGCGGGGGCGGGTGGCGGGGCTGTACAGCGTGGCACCGAGGGCGGCTGCGAGCGTGCGGGCCGGGGAGTCGGCGGTGAACTCCACCGGCTCCTCATGGAACAGAGCCTTCCGGATATCGGGCGCAAGATGCCCAAAGTGACGCATACAACTCCCCGTATAGAAGCGGGACCCGGGCCCCCCGCTGCACCTCGCTGTCTGGATCCAGCCGGTAATCGTACGTGCGCGGGGGTCCGAAAAGTTCCCGCGCACGCGAAATTCTCGCCACCGTCCGGCCATTCCGACGCGGCCGCCAGATGTCCGGGAAGCACCGTGCCCGGCCCCCGCGTTGTGGCCGCCACCGCGGGGAAGGCAGGATTGCGGCATGACGCACGCGATGCTGAAAGGGTCGAACGTACCCCTCGACGCCACGGCCGTCCGGGCCGTCCTGCGCTGGACGCCGGGGGCCGGCGTCCCCGACGTCGATGCCTCGGCCCTGCTGGTGGGACCGGACGGGCGCGTGCGCTCCGACGAGGACTTCGTCTTCTACAACCAGCCGCGGCACCCCAGCGGCCTGGTCCGGCACCTGCCCAAGGCCCTCCTGGCCGACGCCCTGACCGACACCATCGAGGCGGAGCTGACGCCGCTCGACACCTCGGTGGCGCGGGTGGTCCTCGCCGCCTCCTCGGACGGCGGCCCGTTCGGCGGGGTGACGGACCTGCGGGTGCTGCTGTACGACGCGGCGACGGACGGCGCGGAGCCGCTGGCGGTCTTCGACGTGGTGCCCGAGACGGGCGAGGAGACCGCGCTGATCTGCGGTGAGCTGTACCGGCGCGGCGACAGCTGGAAGTTCCGGGCGCTGGGCCAGGGCTACGAGAGCGGACTGGTCGGCCTGGCCACCGAATTCGGCATCTCGGTGGACGAGAACGACGCGCCCACCGGCCGGACGGCCCCCAAGCCACCCACGCCCCCGGAGGCGGGCGCCGCGCAGCCGCCGGCCGCCGACTCCCCGACCCCCGAGGCGACCCCCGAGGTGTCCGCCGCGGACCCGCAGGGCGAGGACCCCACCGCGGCCGTCGAACGCCCCGCGGCCGCCGCCCCGTCCGGCCCCGCCCCGTCCGGCCCGGTCTCCCCGCCGCCCGGCGCCTGGCCCGAGGAGGCCACCGCCCCGCCGGCCGGCGCGCCGCAGTCGGACCCGGCGGCGGTCACCCAGCACGTACCGGACCGGATGCCGGAACCGTTCTCCGCCGCTCCGCTGCCCCCCGCCCCCACCGGCGGCTACGGCTACCCGGCCAACGTCCCGCCCCCGCCGGTGCAGCCCCCGGCCCAGCCCGCGTACGGCTACCCGGGCCCGCCGCCGCAGCAGCCGCCCTACCCGCCCCAGCAGCCGCCTGCCTACGGCTATCCGCAGCAGCCGCAGCCCGCCCCGGCGTACGGCTACCCGGCGCCGCAGCAGCCGCAGCCGTTCGTGCCCGACCCGGCGTTCGTCCTGCCGCCCCAGGGGCCGCAGTTCCAGCGCCGCTGACGCACCGGAAACGGCCGGGGTGCCGGGGGACACGCGCGGTGTCCCCCGGCACCCCGGCCGTGCCGGGCGCGCCCGCCCGGTTGCTCAGACCTTCGACTTGTAGCCGCGGCCCCACTGGAGCCCCCAGCCGTACAGCCGGTCCAGCTCGGCCTGGAAGCCGTAGACGTACTTCACCTCGCGGCGCACCGACAGGCCGTCCTTGCCGTTCTCCAGCATGAAGATGGCGCAGGACCGGGCCTGCGGCGCCCGCTCGTCCAGCTTGACCTCGACCCGCGGCCCGGTGCTCGGATAGAGCGTCACCACCGCGTGCGTGCGGTCGAACGCCGGGGTCCCGTCGTAGATGTAGACGAAGATCAGCAGCCGCTTGATCTCGTCGCGGTGGTCCAGGTTGATGTACAGCGTCTCGCCGGACCCGGAACCGAACCGGTCGTCGCCGCTGAGCTTGACGAACGGCGCGGCGTTGAGGTCGCCGAGGAAGTCGCCCAGCGGCTGCACCACGCCCTTGCTGCCGTCCGTGAGCTCGTACATGCAGGCCAGGTCGAGGTCCACGTTGACCACGGCCGGACCCTGCGCCTGCACGATCTCGGGCCGGAACAGCTTTCTCGGGTCGCGCAGCAGACTGCCGGAGCGCTGCCCGCCCCGCTCGCCGAAGTCCGAGGTCCGCATCTGCCAGCTCAGATTGACCCGCAGATGGCCGCTGGCCGCCCCCTGCTTCGTCAGCGAGACGACCGGATTCCGCTTCGTCAGCTCGACGACGTACGACGCGCCACCGCCGTCGAACTTCGGCGCGTTGCCACGCCACAAGTTCCCCAGGAACGACACTTTCCCCACCCCATCGTTGTGGCCCCTACCCAGTGCGGGGCGACCGTGGGTGTGTCCCCGTGGCCGCCCCGCAGAAAGCGTTCCTCATTCAGAGGTCCGTCACACTCCGGACGACACTTCCGACTGCGCCGGCGACTCCGCGCCCGGCTTGCCCTCGCGCCGGTTGCGCAGCACCGACGAACCGAAGGAGAGCGCGATCAGGACGATGCCGACCAGGCCGGTGACGACCTCGTTGATCTCGTACCGGATCGTGGCCAGCAGGATGACGCCCAGCGCACCGATGGCGTAGTGCGCCCCGTGCTCCAGGTAGACGTAGTCGTCCAGGGTCCCCTTGCGGACCAGGAAGACGGTCAGCGAGCGGATGTACATCGCGCCGATGCCCAGACCCAGTGCCATCGCGAAGATGTCGTTGGTGATGGCGAACGCGCCGATGACGCCGTCGAAGGAGAACGAGGCGTCGATGACCTCCAGGTAGAGGAACATGAAGAACGCCGCCTTGCCGGCCAGGCCCACCGTGGCGCCGGCCCCGCCGCCCTTCTTCTGCACCGCGGCCCCGGCGCCGTCCGCTTCCTCGTCCTCGTCCTCGTCCTCGTCCTCCAGCCGGCCCTCGAAGTAGCCGGAGACGCCGCCGACGACGAGGTAGGTGATCAGGCCCGCGATGCCGGCCAGCAGCACCGTGGTGGTCTTGTCACCGGCGCCGTGCGCGGCGTGCGGCGCCACCGTCATGGCGCTCACCAGCAGGACGATCAGCGCGACGATGACGGAGAGGGTGTCGAGCTTGCCGATCCGGGCGAGCGGCTTCTCGATCCACGACAGCCACTTGTAGTCGCGGTCCTCGAAGATGAAGTCGAGGAAGATCATCAGCAGGAAGATGCCACCGAAGGCCGCGATGGCCGGGTGGGCGCTGGTGACCAGCGCCTCGTAGTGCGCCTTGTCGTTGATGGCGAGCTTGACCGCCTCTATCGGCCCCAGCTTCGCGGTGATCGCGACGATGACGACCGGGAAGACCAGCCGCATGCCGAACACCGCGACGAGGATGCCGACGGTCAGGAAGATCTTCTGCCAGAAGGCGTTCATCTTGCGCAGGATGCCCGCGTTGATGACCGCGTTGTCGAAGGACAGCGAGATCTCCAGGATGGACAGGATCCCGACGATCGCGAGCCCCTGCCACCCCCAGAGCACGCCGGCCAGGCCGAGGCCGAGCACCGTGATGGCGAACGACCAGCCAAAGGTTTTCAGGAGCACTGCCTACCCAATCCTTCGCTGTGTGGGTCCCCCGCGCGCAGTGCGCGGCGCTTTGCAAAACGTTGACCCGAAGTCTAGAGCGCGCGCTTCACGGACGGGGCGGTCGACCCCCAACCGGTTGGAGAGCCGCAGGTCGGGACCCGTACCCCCGCTCTGAGGCAGCCGGGGAGCGCCGCCCACCGCGTCCGACCGGCGGGCGGCACCACTTCCGTCACCGCCGACGACCGGGCGGCGGCATGACGGCCTACGAGACGTTTACCCCGAAGTCCAGGGCGATGCCCCGCAGACCGGACGCGTACCCCTGGCCCACGGCCCGGAACTTCCATTCGCCGTTGCGGCGGTAGACCTCTCCGAAGATCATCGCGGTTTCGCCGGCGGCGTCCTCGCTGAGGTCGTAGCGGGCGAGTTCGCTGCCGTCGGCCTGGTTGAGGATCCGGATGAAGGCGTTGCCGACCTGCCCGAAGCTCTGACCGCGCAGATCGGCCTCGTGGATCGAGACCGGGAAGACGATCGCCTCCACCTGCTCGGGGACCTGGGTGAGGTCGACCAGGATCGTCTCGTCGTCGCCCTCGCCCTCACCGGTCAGATTGTCCCCGGTGTGCTCGACGGACCCCTCGGGGCTCTTGAGGTTGTTGTAGAAGACGAAGTACTCGTCCCCCAGCACCCGGCCCGACCGGCACAGCAGCGCGCTGGCGTCGAGGTCGAAGGGTGCTCCGGTGGTGGACCGTGCGTCCCAGCCGAGGCCGACCGTGATCTGCGCGAGATTCGGAGCGGCCTTGGACAGGGAGACGTTGCCCCCTTTGGCGAGCGTGACGCCCATGGTGTTCGCTTCCTCCCCGGTGTCGGTACGGGGCGCGGCGCACGCCCCGGAAACGCGCCCGGCGCCGCACTCCCCGAGCGGGGCGTACGGCGCCGGACACGGTTGCGCCGTGCGGTCAGACGTTGACCCCGAAGTCCTGCGCGATGCCGCGCAGGCCCGAGGCGTAGCCCTGGCCGATGGCGCGGAACTTCCACTCCGCGCCGTTGCGGTACAGCTCGCCGAAGACCATGGCGGTCTCGGTCGAGGCGTCCTCGCTCAGGTCGTAGCGCGCCAGCTCCTTGCCGTCGGCCTGGTTGACCACGCGGATGTAGGCGTTGCGGACCTGGCCGAAGCTCTGCTGGCGGGTCTCGGCGTCGTAGATCGACACCGGGAACACGATCTTGCTGACGTCGGCGGGGACACCGGCGAGGTTCACCTTGATGGCCTCGTCGTCGCCCTCGCCCTCACCGGTGGTGTTGTCACCGGTGTGCTCGACCGAACCGCACGGGCTCTTGAGGTTGTTGAAGAACACGAAGTTCTGGTCGTTGGCGACCTTGCCCTGGTCATTCGTCAGCAGGGCGCTGGCGTCCAGGTCGAAGTCCGTACCGGTGGTGGTACGCGCGTCCCAGCCCAGACCGACGAGAACGGCGGTCAGATTGGGGGCTTCCTTCGTCAGCGAGACGTTGCCGCCCTTGCTGAGGCTGACTCCCACGAGTCCTCCCGTAGATTCGAGGGGTACGTCAAGATGTGCGCCCCCATCGTGCATGGCATCGGATCAACGATTTGATCCTAGTGACCGGTTCCCGCCGAATGCAGACAACGCACATGGATCTTGACGGATGTCCGACCCGGCCATGATCCACCGGGCAGTCCCTAGAGGGCCGCGAGCGCCTTGACGTAGTCGTTGAGGTCGCGGGCGTCGGGCAGGCCGTTGACGATCGTCCAGCGCACCACGCCCTCCTTGTCGACGACGAAGGTGCCGCGGACCGCGCAGCCCTTCTCCTCGTCGAAGACGCCGTAGGCCCTGGATGCCTCGCCGTGCGGCCAGAAGTCCGACAGCAGCGGGTACTCCAGGCCCTCCTGCTCGGCGAAGATCCGCAGCGAGAACGGGGAGTCGTTGGAGACGGCCAGCAGCTGCACGTCGTCGTTGACGAACTTCGGCAGCTCGTCGCGGAGCGCGCACAGCTCACCGGTGCACACACCGGTGAAGGCGAAGGGATAGAAGAGCACCACGACGTTCTTCTCACCGCGGAAGTCCGAGAGCCTCACCAGCTCGCCGTGCTGGTTCCTCAGCTCGAAATCCGGAGCTTCGGTGCCGACCTCGATCGCCATGGGACTGCTTCCTTCCCGCGTCACCCTCTACTGGACGCGACCACCCTACGCGTCCGCCCGCAGGGCCCGCGCACCGCTCCTGAACTGCACCGAGCCCCTTCCGGAACGCTCCGGAAGGGGCTCGGCGAGGACGTCGGGTGACGCGGCCGGTCAGCGCTTGGGCGAGACCAGCCGGCTGCCGGTCCAGTCCTTGCCGGCGTTGATGCTCCGGGTCTGGGACAGGCCCGCGGTCTGTGCGGCGTCGTTGATGTCGCTCGGCTCGATGTAGCCGTCGCGCCCTGTCTTGGGCGTCAGCAGCCAGATCATGCCGCCCTCTTCGAGCAGGCCGATGGCGTCCACCAGCGCGTCCGTGAGATCGCCATCGTCGTCCCGGAACCACAGGAGGACGACGTCGGCGACATCGTCGTAATCCTCGTCCACAAGGTCCTGGCCGATGACGGACTCAATGCCTTCTCGGAGCTCCTGCTCGACGTCGTCGTCGTAGCCGATCTCCTGGACCACCTGTCCGGGCTCGAACCCCAGCTTGGCGGCAGGGTTGGTCCGCTCCTCCGCGTGGTCCGCGGTCGCGCTCACGGATTGCCTCCTGTCATGTTTCGGAAAGTACTCGGGGACTCCGCGCGTGCGCGGAGCATTGGCCGTAGTCCACACGTGCCGGGCGGATCGCGCAAGTACCCGACGGTCGAGACCGCCGAAACGGTGACGATCGACGGGCCCACCGCCGCGGCCCGGCCCCCACCAGGACACCATGAAGTGATACGCACCACAGCATTGTGCCGGGTATATGGGGTAGGCGGGAAGGAATGGCCCCCGCGCAGGGTATCGGAGCATCCCGACTCCCCCGACCGGCGCCGCACGGCCGCACGCCGGGGCGTTTCGAGATGGGCGTATGGTTGCGATTTGGCCGACCACAGGAATCGGCCCTTTCAGCGCCCTCTCTCTGCGGGTGGTTACCCATCGGTAGAGGTGACGTATCCCAGTGGCTCGGTACACGATGGAAGACGGCGCGACACAAGGCACACACAGCATTCGTCCCCGTGCGCAGCGGCAATAGCAGGCAGAGCACGATACGAACCGAACACGAAGGAACAGCGTGGCTTCCGGATCCGATCGAAACCCGATCATCATTGGCGGCCTTCCCAGCCAGGTCCCGGACTTCGATCCCGAAGAGACCCAGGAATGGCTCGACTCGCTCGACGCGGCCGTCGACGAGCGAGGCCGGGAACGTGCCCGCTACCTCATGCTCCGCCTGATCGAGCGCGCCCGCGAGCGGCGTGTGGCCGTGCCCGAGATGCGGAGCACGGACTACGTCAACACCATCGCGACCAGGGACGAGCCGTTCTTCCCGGGCAACGAGGAGATCGAGCGCAAGGTCCTCAACGCGACCCGGTGGAACGCCGCCGTGATGGTCTCGCGCGCCCAGCGCCCGGGTATCGGCGTCGGCGGCCACATCGCCACCTTCGCCTCCTCCGCCTCGCTGTACGACGTGGGCTTCAACCACTTCTTCCGCGGCAAGGACGAGGGCGACGGCGGCGACCAGATCTTCTTCCAGGGCCATGCCTCCCCCGGCATCTACGCCCGCGCCTTCCTCCTGGACCGACTCACCGAGGCCCAGCTCGACGCCTTCCGCCAGGAGAAGTCCAAGGCCCCCAACGGCCTCTCCAGCTACCCGCACCCGCGGCTGATGCCGGACTTCTGGGAGTTCCCGACCGTCTCGATGGGCCTCGGCCCGCTCGGCGCGATCTACCAGGCCCGGATGAACCGCTACCTGGAGGCGCGCGGTATCGCCGACACCTCCAAGTCGCACGTCTGGGCGTTCCTCGGCGACGGCGAGATGGACGAGCCGGAGTCGCTCGGCCAGCTGTCCATCGCCGCCCGCGAGGGCCTGGACAACCTGACCTTCGTCGTCAACTGCAACCTCCAGCGGCTGGACGGCCCGGTCCGCGGCAACGGCAAGATCATGCAGGAGCTGGAGTCGCAGTTCCGCGGCGCCGGCTGGAACGTCATCAAGCTGGTGTGGGACCGCAGCTGGGACCCGCTGCTGGCGCAGGACCGCGACGGCATCCTGGTCAACAAGCTCAACAGCACCCCCGACGGCCAGTTCCAGACGTACGCCACCGAGACCGGTGCGTACATCCGCGAGCACTTCTTCGGTGACGACCACCGACTGCGCGCGATGGTCGAGAACATGACGGACGACCAGATCCTGCACCTGGGCCGTGGCGGTCACGACCACCGGAAGATCTTCGCGGCGTACGCGGCGGCCAAGGCCCACAAGGGCCAGCCGACCGTGATCCTGGCCCAGACCGTCAAGGGCTGGACCCTCGGCCCGAACTTCGAGGGCCGCAACGCCACCCACCAGATGAAGAAGCTGACGGTCGAGGACCTCAAGCGCTTCCGCGACCGGCTGCACCTGCCGATCCCGGACAAGGACCTGGAGGACGGCCTGCCGCCGTACTACCACCCGGGCCCGAAGTCCGAGGAGATCCAGTACATGCACGACCGCCGCCAGGGGCTGGGCGGCTACGTCCCGACCCGGGTCGTGCGCGCCAAGCCGCTGGAGCTGCCCGGCGACAAGGCGTACGCCACCGCCAAGAAGGGCTCGGGACAGCAGAAGATCGCCACCACCATGGCGTTCGTCCGCATCCTGAAGGACCTGATGCGGGACAAGGAGATCGGCAAGCGCTTCGTGCCGATCGCCCCGGACGAGTACCGCACCTTCGGCATGGACGCGTTCTTCCCGTCGGCCAAGATCTACAACCCGCTGGGCCAGACCTACGAGTCGGTGGACCGCGAGCTGCTGCTGGCCTACAAGGAGTCCCCGACCGGCCAGATGCTGCACGACGGCATCACCGAGGCCGGCTGCACCGCGTCGCTGATCGCGGCGGGCTCCGCCTACGCCACCCACGGCGAGCCGCTGATCCCGGTCTACGTCTTCTACTCGATGTTCGGGTTCCAGCGGACCGGCGACCAGTTCTGGCAGATGGCCGACCAGCTCTCCCGCGGTTTCGTGCTCGGCGCGACCGCCGGCCGCACCACGCTGACCGGTGAGGGCCTGCAGCACGCCGACGGCCACTCCCAGCTGCTCGCCTCGACCAACCCGGCCTGTGTCGCCTACGACCCGGCCTACGGCTACGAGATCGCGCACATCGTCAAGGACGGTCTGCGGCGGATGTACGGCGAGACCGCCGACGGCCGGCCGGGCGAGGACGTCTTCTACTACCTGACCGTCTACAACGAGCCGATCCAGCACCCCGCGGAGCCGGAGGACGTCGACGTCGAGGGCATCCTCAAGGGTCTGCACCGGATCAAGCCGGGCGAGAAGGGCGAGCACCGGGCCCAGATCCTCGCCTCGGGCGTCGCGGTGCCGTGGGCCGTCGAGGCCCAGCAGATCCTCGCCGACGAGTGGAACGTCAAGGCCGACGTGTGGTCGGCGACGTCCTGGAACGAGCTCCGCCGCGAGGCGGTGGAGGTCGAGGAGCGCAACCTGCTCCACCCGGAGGAGGAGCAGCGCGTGCCGTACGTGACGCGCAAGCTCCAGGGTGCCGAGGGCCCGAAGGTCGCGGTCTCGGACTGGATGCGTTCCGTCCCGGACCAGATCGCGCGCTGGGTGCCGGGCACGTACCAGTCGCTGGGCGCCGACGGCTTCGGCTTCGCGGACACCCGCGGCGCCGCCCGCCGCTTCTTCCACATCGACGTCCAGTCGATCGTGCTGGGTGTGCTCACCGAGCTGGCCAGGGAGGGCAAGGTCGACCGCTCGCTGCTCAAGCAGGCCATCGACCGCTACCAGCTGCTGGACGTGACGGCCGCCGACGCGGGTGAGGCCGGCGGCGACGCCTGACCTTCCCGCGGCCGTCCGCCGCACCGTCTCCCCCGCGCCCCCCGACCGGCGAAGCCCGCCGGTCGGGGGGCGCGGTGCGTCCGCCGGGGCCGGACCGTTCAGTGCTCCCACAGCTTGAACGCCCTTACCTGGTAAGGGGAACGGGGCACCCATGTTTTCCCGAGTAAGGCATACTCTCGGGACTGATCATCAGGGGGTGCTATGGCTTCTCAGGATCTGGAGGGGCTCAGGGGCGGGATATACGCCCGAAAGAGCAACTATCACGGTAAGAAGTACAACCGCGGTCGGTCAGTGAAGGAGCAGCTCGACAACGGACACGCCGACGCCGACGAGCTGAAGATCAAGGTTGTCGAAGAGTACGTGGACGATGGCCAGTCCGCGTCGCGGCATGGCGCCAAGGACGAGCGCGACGGGTTCGAACGGCTGATGAGCGACATCGAGGCAAAGAACCTCGACATCGTGATCGCGTGGGCCGCAACCCGCCTCCAGCGCGATCTGACCGTCTACACGAGACTGCGCGACGCCTGCGCGAAGCACAGTGTCCTGTGGTGCTATGGCGGCAAGGTCTACGACTTGTCGAACAAGGATGATCGTTTCCGTACCGGTCTTGACGCCCTACTCGGCGAGCGCGAGGTCGACGAGCTGCGGGACAACGTGCTGCGCGCAATGCGAGCAAACGCGGTTGGCGGCCGTCCGCACGGCCCCAGTCCTTACGGCTACCGGCGTGTGTACGACCCGGACACCGGAGCGTTCGTCCGGGTGGAGCCCGATCCGGATGAGGCGCCCATCGTCCGAGAGATCTGTGTACGTGTAGCGGCCGGCCAGTCATACAAGGCCATCGCGCAGCGACTGAACGAGCGAGGCGTACCGGCCCCTGCTCTGATGTGGGGCGCAGGCATGGTGAAGCGGCTCGCTCGGGAAAAGCCGGACAACCTCGAACACGAGTCGCTGTGGCGGGAAACTCAGGAACGGCTGGAGGGTGGCGAGAGGGCCGAGGCCATCGCCAAGGACTTCCACGCCCGCGGTGAGCCGATGATCGCGGCGGTGTGGCGCCCCGACGCCATCAAGACGTTCGCAGGCGACGTGCGCTACATAGGCGCGCGAACCTACCACGGCGAGGTCACCGCCGATAACGCGTGGCCAGCGCTGGTCCGGAAAGCGACATTCACGCGATGTCAGGCGATCATCAAGGACCGAGGCAAGCTTGGACGGAACTCCCGCCCCGGAAAGGCCCGCTACTGGCTAACCTCAATCATGGTGTGCGGCGAGTGCAATTCACCAATCCAGTCGCAGAAGACCGCGTCCGGGAAGGTGAACTACGTCTGCAAGCAGCCGGGGCGGGATGGCGAAAGGGGCTACCACACCAGCGCACAGATGACACCAGTGGACAGGTACGTCCGGGACTGGCTGTTCGGATGGCTGTCGTCACCGAGGTTCGTTGAGGCGTATACGCGCGGCGATGAGAAATTGGTGCGGCAGATCGAGGAGGCACAGGCAGAAGCGAAACTGCTCCGAGAGCGCCTGGATGGCTTCTACCTCCAGGCAGCCAAGGGGGGACTTTCCCCCGAGGGGCTCGGCGCTATCGAGGCCGAGATACAGCCACACATCACGGCAGCAGACGAGCGGGCGCGCACACTTCGGGCACCGTCCGTCGTACGTGACATCGTCGGGGTGACGCCAGAAGAGGTGGCGGCGGCCTGGGGGAAGCTGGAATTGCCGCAACAGCGGATGATCGCCGAGGCGCTGCTGGATGTTCGACTGTCGCGGGTCGGGCGAGGTATGAACCGTAAAGAGGCGGTCCCCGCAGAGAGGTACGTCTCAGTGAAGCCGCGGAAATTGTTCGCGCCGGCTGCATAGGCCGGTCCGTCGAGGGCGGGGTCACGCAGCCTGTGTCGCGTGACCCCATGTCGTCTAGCGGGCTTTGCGCTGCTCGGGGAGCAACTGGCGGTTGTGCGGCGCGCTGCCAGCGGCCCGTCTCATCATCACGACACCTCGCGTTGCGTCAGCAGGGTGGGGAGATCTCCCGATCTGGCAATCGGCCACGCGGCGAGCCATCCAGTTTCGAATATGGGCGCGATTCAGTCGCCGGGCACTCTGTTCCGGTAGTTATTCGCCATAACGTGGCCCATTTCATCGGGGAGGGCGACCGCTGCGGGGTGATGATGCGTCACACATCATCACGCTCTTCCCATCGCTGTACCCACAGCCCAGCCTTGACGGCACGCCGGAGGTGCTCGTTGGTTTCGTCGCATGCTTGCTGAGACATGTGGTGCTCACGGATGAGCCAGACGAACTCTCCCGGGCGCTCCTGCGGCAGGCAGACGAGGTCTTTGGGGAAGGCGTCGGCCGGGCGGATCTCGAACCGCACTTTGAGCAGGGCGTGTTCACTGGGCTCCGTGCCCTCATCTGCGCCCCAGCGTTGCGCCCAGAGGCCGTGGCGGAAGATGTGGCGGCAGACACTGTTCAGCTGCTCGCACAGGATCTCGCTGGCGTGACCTGGCCGATAGGTCCCCACAACGAGGCCGGGCTCCTGCGTCAGGAGCAGCACCCGTCCAGGTGCCACCCGGTCTTCCGTGTCAATCTCGTAGCGCATCTCAGGCATGAGCATCTCTGGCTCTGTCATTTCTTTGAACCCCCGTACGGAGCACGCGCTGAACCAAGGATCATCGCATGCGAGTTCGATCTTTGCCAGGGCGATGGCTTCGCCCCGCGAGGTGCCTCGCGCACGCCGAGCCGGGCGTGCGCGAGGCGATCAGGGTGCTTCGTCGCGCGCGCTCTTGCTGCCCCAACTTTCGATGAGCGCGCGGACTTTGGCCCTGTCGTCTGGGGGCAGTTCCCAGTAGTGGTGGACGAGGGTGCGCGTCTCGCCGTCGTCACTCCATGCGGTGTCGATGCCGAGATACTGCACGCCGGCGGCCTCTTGGAGCAGCCGTAACGGCAAGTCCAGGCCGGCGGCGAGTGCGCGAAGTTCCGGCACCCCGGGCGCCTTGATCGACTTTGTCTCCAAGTTGGCGAGGGTGGCATGGGTCCACCGTGATCCAGCGCCGGGGTCCTTCGGGTCAACGCAGCGCGACGCGAGAGCGCGGAGGCTCAATCGCAGCTGCGCGCGCCGCTTGCGCACCAGATCGCTTAGGTCCGTCCTCGGCGCCTCGACCATCTGTTCCCCATTTCCGACCGGTGCGGGCAGAGCCTCGCACCCTGGTTTGCCTAACCTTCGTAACGCCTTCTAGACAGATTGTCCAGGTTCTTGCCGGTGGATCGCCAGCTGACCTCGTGTTACTGACCAGATTTTGACGCACTGTAAAAGTATCTAGACACCGGGTCACGCGCCGTGCGAACCTCCCTGTCCAAGTTCTTTGACAGAACGGCGAGGAGGTTCGAGATGACGGATCCCACCCATGTCCCCCGCTACCTGCTGATCGACGCCGACCTGTTGCGCCGACTCATGGCACGCACGGGCACCGGCCGCGGCATCAGCGTTCGCCAGCTGGCCGCCGCATCCGGCGTGTCCCACGGCACCATCGAGAACCTGCTGCGAGGCCGAATCCAGACAGCAAGGCACGACGTCGCGCACAAGATCTGCGCCGCGATCGGCGTCGATTTGCTGATCTTGTGGGCGCCGACAGGCCGAGCGGTGCCGCAAGACGGAGACAGCGAGGCCGTAGAAGTGGGTGAGCGATGAGCGCCGAAGCGCGGGTCGAGAACCAGATAAGGCCGACAGTCAGCGGCGAGACCACGTGCGAGTGGCCGGAGCCCACTCCTGATCAGATCAAGGTGATCTCCCGCGTCCTCGCCCCGCTGATTCGCCAAGTGCGCGCCGAGCGTGCGGAGCGGAGGGCGGCAGCGTGATCGCGGTACGGCTGAGTAAGGACGGGCGCCGCGTGGTGCTCGGGGCTACCGATATCGCCGAGGTGGTCGTCGGCGTGCTCGCTGTGGAGTACGCCGAGGCGCCGCGCGCTGTGGGCGCGGACTTGGAGGAGATAGCGGCGCGGCGTGCCACGTTTGAGGGGCTTGCCGGTCTCGAAGAGGTCTGGGACCTGCCGGACCACGTGTTGACCGTCGCCGCGGCGGCGCTGGATGCCGCGCGGGAAGAGTTCATCGCCGCGCTGTCGGAGTCGGTCGAGTTCTCACTGGGTGAGCGGGAGGCGCGGCGCCTGGCCGTGGAACTCATGAGGTATGCCGGCCTGGCCGCGGTGGCGCGCGTGCGGGACGGGGGTGTGCGGTGACGCTGGTACGCACAACGGCCGGACGCGGCTACACGTACACGCTGGATGGCAAGCCCGTGATGGGGGTGCCATCGCTCGTCGGAGGGGGGTTGCCGAAGCCTGCCCTGCTGGGGTGGGCGGCGAGGTCTGCCGCTCGCTATGCAGTGGATCACTGGCGGTGCCTGGCTCCCCGTGTGGCTTCCGGTGAGGCGGAGTCGGTCTTCGAGGAGATCCGCGGCGCGCCGTTTCGTGAGAGCAATACCGCGGCAGTCCGCGGCACGGAGGTACACCGATACGCCGACGCCCTCCTCCGGGGCGAGGATGCTGAGGTGCCGGAGGAGTTGGACGGGTACGTTGCCTCGTGCTCCGACTTCCTCGACGACTGGGGAGTACGGCCACAGCTGACCGAGGCCCTGGTCGGCTCTCGCACGCACGGCTATGCCGGAACCGCGGACCTGGTGGCCGAACTCCCTGGTGGGGAGTGGGCGTTGTTCCTCTACACGACCCGGCCGTCCGGTGTCTGGCCGGAGGCCGCGTTGCACGCAGCCGCCTTCCAGTTCGCGGACTTCTACCTCAGCGTCGCCGACGTTGAGGTGCCCATGTCGGCGCTCGGAATCGGTGCCGCCTATGGCGTGCATCTGCGGGCGGACGGGTATGCCGTGCACCCGCTTGATGCAGGCGAGCCCACGTTTCAGCGCTTCCTGGAAGCATCCGCCGTTGCCCGGGCGGCCAAGGGGCTCAGCACCCTCGTCCACGCCCCCGTGCCGCCCCCACATCTGCTCAAGACCGTTCGCCCGGTCAGCGATCCGCGCACCGGTCGGCGTCGCGATGTGGCCGCCGCAGGTGAAGCCGCTCCCGAGCTTGAGGAGCTGCTGTGGGCGGTCAACCACGACGAGCAGTGAGGCCACCTGGGCGCGGCAGGGTGACCGGCTGCATGTGCTGATCGCCCTTCCGCGCCCCGTCGCCTGTCCGTACTTGCCGCTGAGGAAGACCACGCCATGGCCTGGGTCCGCATCTCCGACGACTTCTACGACCACGCGAAGTTCGATGCCGCCGGCGCGCTGGGAACGGCGCTATGGGTGGCCGGCTTGGCGTGGTGCAATCGCAACCTGACCGACGGGTTCATCCCGCGCCGCGTCGCCCTACGCCTCCTCGACTTCGAGGACGCAGCCGAAGCCGTGCAGCACGCCGAACGTCACGCCGGCGGTAACACTGTTACGAACGACTCCGATCACGAGGACCTCGGGCCACTGGTTGCCCGCTTCGCGGTGCGCCGCCTGGTGGCCGCAGGGCTATGGGTGGAAGCCGACGGCGGCTACCGCGTCCACGACTACCTCGACTACCAGAAGTCCGCCGACCAGATCGACTCCGAACGCAAGAGCAACGCCGCACGTCAAAAGGCATTCCGGGACCGGAAGAAGCCCTCGAAGCCGACGCCGGCTGCCCCCGATACCGAGCCGAGGCGCGCCGGAGGTAACGGCGTTACTCACAGCGGCGTAACACCTGCTCCCAACCCCAACCCCCTTACCTCTCCTGACGGAGAGGTAAGCAGGCAGCGCGCGAGCACCGGGACGCAGCAGCGGGCCGTAGAGGTCCCGGCGCAGGCGGTGCCGGCGACGGCTGTGCCGTTGGTAGACGCCTGCACCACGGCCGGCCTGGTGGTGGCCTGGCGACTCACCAGCGCGGAGTGGCTGAAGATCGAGGCACTCATCGACCGGGTCGGCATTCCCGCCCTGGTCGAACACGCTCGCCGCCTGCACGCCGCCCGCGGTACCCCGGCACACTCCGCCCGCGCCTGGATCAAGGACTGGGCTGGCCTTCCCACCGGAGCAAGCGCCGCCCCGCCACCGCCAGGCCAGGCCGGCGGGGGCAGCGGTGAGGTGGTGCCGCTGCGCCGCTCGAACTCGTACACCGACAACCTCCTCGCCGGACTCGCTCTGCTGGAAGAACGGGGGAACTGATGAATCCTCGCGAGACCGCCGCGCTCCTGCGACTGCTGGCCGCCCTCGACGGCCGCCTCCGCCGCGCGATGACCGACCCGCAGCAGGCCGCGCGGACCATCGACGAATGGAACGAGGCCACCGTGCACATCCCGGCCGCCACCGCGGACGGCACCTGGGACGTCATGCACGCAGTGCGCCGCTTCTACGAACAGCAGCGCGGCGACCACACCGCACGCTACTTCGCCTACGAGCCGCACCACCTACTTGCCGCCTGGGCCGACCACCGCGGCTCCCGAATGGAACGGCACACCGACCCAGTGCCGGCCGCCGACCCCGATAACGAAGCCGCCTACCGCGCCGAACTCGCCGCCACCCGCACCGCCGTCGCCACCGGCCAAAGCGCGCCGGCCCCCCTCCGCCAAGCCATCGACCCGGCCGGCCAGCGCCAAATCGAAGCAATGACCGACCGATTGGCCGCGTCGTCGTACTTGCCGGAGAAGGCGGCCCAGGAACTCGCGGCCTTCCGGCCGCGGCGAGCCGAGCGCGAAACCGCACTCCGCAAGGGCGAGCCAGACCCACTCGACCAGGTGTGCACCTGGTGCGGCGCCGGCAAGGGCGAGCCATGCCGCGGCGGCTTCCGCCCACGCGGCAAGGGCCGAGCCGTCCGCGTCAAGCCGCACCCCTGCCGCATCGATGCCGCCCACACCGCCCTGAAAGAGGCCAGTTGATGTACGAAACCCACGAGCTGCCCGACACCCCTTGCCCCGCCTGCGGCGCCTACGCCCTACGGGTTGAACTGCGTCTTGCCGTCCTTCCCCTGTCCGTGCTCGCCGGCGGGCAGCCGAAGCTGTCCGCAACCACACGTCCATGGCTGGTATGCGGTGCCTGCGGCATCGAGGCCAAGGGACGTAAAGACACAGAGTCCTGAACGACCGTCGGGGCGCGCCCCTTTGTCCGGCCAGACAGGAACGGCGCGCCCCACGTGGTGAGACCACCGTACAGCCGATCTTGCCCGGAGGCTCACCGTGAATCCGACGTACGCCATCGCCGCCGAGACCGTCGCCGCCCTGCGCCGCATCCGCGAATTGTGGGGTGACCTCCTGGCCGCGATCGACATCCCGCCCGCCGAGGTGTGGCCTCCCCGCCAGCTGTCCCACACCCTCAACCCCGAGCCGGACGAACCGCTCCTCCAGCGGCTCCCGTTGACCCTGCGCGAGTACCCGGCGCCGGTCAATCTCGGTGTCCTGGACGCCGGCCGGGCTGTGGAGGAGGCCGTGTTCGCACTGGCCGACGTCCTCGCCGCCGCATGCCAGCGCGCCGCGCCCGGCGACCCGCGCCGCTGGGAGATCCGGAGCGAGACCCGGCCGGGAAGCCGCGCCCACGGCCTGCACTGGGCCTGCGTATGGATCGAAGGCCGCGTCCGAGGTGAAGACGTCAGCCCCGAACATGAGTTGGCCGGCGCTCCACCGTTCCGGCCGCTGCGCGAGGCCGAACAGATCGAGGCACGCCACGTCGCCCGCACCAGCGAGGCCCGCCTCCTACGCGCCCTCGGCCTCGACCACCGCGACACGGTGATCCCCGGCCGGCCCTGCCCCTGGTGTGCTGGCCAACTCACCCTGCATACCGGACCGGACATCCCGCCGGCGGTCACGTGCAGCACCGGGCCGAGCTGCACCGCCCCCGTCCTCATTGACGATCGTGGGCGTCGCGTGTGGCGGTGGCGTGACCTGCCCGCCCTGGCGACCGCCCTCAGCGCCCGAGCATCCGCGCCGTTCGCCAACTGCTCGCGAATTACTCGAAGTTGAGGGCCGCAGCCCCTCGCTGGACCATACGGAAATCGCTACCGTATCTATTACCGCATTCATTGCGGGGCCGGACGTCACCCGGCACCCATCCAGCGAGAGGGAGTACCCCCTATGCACTACGCCACGACCAACAAGGACGACGACGTCCTGCACCGGCAGGACGAAGGAACCACGCGGGCCCTTTGCGGCGAGGACGCGCCCTACGACGTGGACGCCGACGAGGCCGCCTTTGGCCTCATCGCCGGCACCCGGTTCACCTGCGGCCCGTGCGACGTGGCCGCCGCCCACCGGGCGCCGGTCAACTACGGTTTCCGCGCGGCGGACGCCGACAACGCCGACGTGCGCACCGCGGTGCGAGTCCTGGGCGTCGCTGGCTTCGAGCCGGCCCGCGACCCGGACGAATTCCGCACCACGGCCCGCGGGTTCCTGGTGGAGTCGATCGCGCCGGGATGCGTGGACGTGTGCCGCCTCCTGAACGGCCTGCCCGACAAGGGCGAGGAGGCGGAGACGATGCTCACCGCCTATATCCGTGCCTTCCGCATCGCGGGCTGGGAGACCAGCGTGATCTTCGAGGACGACGGCGTCGCCTGCTTCGTCGCCTACCGCCCGGAGGGTGAGGGGGAGATCGCTACCGTGACCGACGACCAGCCGCACAGCCACCCACACTGATCGAGTTCACCGCCGGCCGGGCCCCGCGCCCGGCCGGCGCCTACTCATGAAAGGCATTTCCCCATGGCCGATCCCACGCCGCAGCTGACGTACGACGACGCCGTCCGCATCCGCGGTGACGTCGTGAACCTTCAAGAGCAGCTCGGCCGGATCATTGCCGAGGCGCGGCGCGGAGATGGCAGGCAGAAGCCACGATCCGTCGCGCAGATCGCGCGGGATCTCCAATTCACCGAGGGCCGCATTCGCCAGATCTTGCGCGCCGAGCAAGACGCCGACCCCACCGAATAGAACGGGTCCGCCTCTGGCGACGTCACCGCCGGGCGGACCCTGACCGATACGAAGGAGTACCCCTCCGTATGGCTACCGCCTACCCTACTCGCCCCCGGACTTCAGGCCTTGCCCACTGGGTGCCGCTCATCACGTCCGCGGCGATCACTGCCGGGTTCGCCTATCTGGCGTTCCGGCTGTCCTTCGCCGCCCTGACTGCGCTGGGCCTCCAGCACGGCGTACCGGGGGACATCGTGTGGATGTTCGCAGTCCTCGTCGATGGCGGTGCGGTCGTCGGCACGGTCGGCGTCGTCATGGCCCAGCACGCCGGCCGTGGCGCCCGCCCGTACTGGGCTACCGTGATCGCCTTCGCCGCCATCTCCCTGACGTTCAACATCGCCCACAGCGACGGCACCCCGCTGGGTATCGCCATCGCCGTTACCCCGCCCGTCGCCCAGCTTGCTGCTACCGAACTACTCGTGCGCCTCCTACCAACGCCTGGCAGTGCCACAGTTGCCGCTGCTGCGCCATCGGTTGCCGCTGCCATCGCTGCGGCAGACCGCGCGACCGCCGCCGCCAGCGCCACCACCGCCGCCGCAAACACCGCACGCGCCGCAGCTGATGAGGCGGCAACCGCCGCAGAAGCTGCCGCCCGCGCAACACGGCAGTCCACCGCGGGCGGCACTGCCAACGGCACGCCGGCGACCGACCTGGACCTTGCCGCCCTCATCGCCGCCGCCAGCGAGACACCGCCGTTCACCGCCACCGGCGACGATGAGGCAGCGCCACCAGAACCTCAGCCGCTCGCCGCCACCTTCACCGCCCCACCGTGGCCGGCCGGCGATGAAGCGGACGTCGCCGGCACGGCGCCGGGCCCGGACCTCGTGGTGCCGCAAGAGTGGGTGAACGCCTACCGGCAGGTGTGGCAGGCACTCGGTAAGCGACCCACCCAGAACGCGCTGGGCGATGCGCTCGGAGTTAAGCGCACCAGGGCGAGCCAGATTCGCGAGCGGGTCGAAGAGGCGATCAACACCCCTTGCGCCGTTACCGTTCCGTGATCTAAAGTTGGCGGCGCTTCCGGCGTGCCCGGAAACACCCCAACCCCATAGCCAACCCCGCCACGTTCCCCCGTCGTGGCGGGGTTTCTTCATGCCCGCCGGGAGGTGATCATGCCGACCAGCTCCCCGGGCCTCTTCGACGACGCCCCTATGCCCCCCACGACGTTGGGTCCGCTGCCCGGCATCCAGCCGTTCTCTGTCATCCGAACCGACCTCGGCCCGTGGCGCGAGCGCCGCCGGGCCTGGCACGACCTCGGGATCACCAGCCGCGCCGGCCGTGAACACGTGACCACCTATGCCAGCCGCGGCAAGTTCGCGCAGGAGAAGCTCACGGAGATCAATGGTGGGCTTTCGACCTTCGACCCTGTCCTGGCCGAGACCAGTTATCGCTGGTACTGCCCCGAAGGCGGCAACGTCCTCGATCCGTTCGCGGGCGGCTCCGTCCGCGGACTCGTCGCTGGCAACGGCGGATACCGCTACACCGGCATCGACCTCTCGCCGGTGCAGCTCGACGCCAACGAAGAGCAAGCCGCCGCCTGGCGTGAGAACGACCTACTCGCCGCCCAGCCCGAATGGCTGCTCGGCGACGCCGCCGACGTACTGCCAGAACTCGAAGAAGGCGCGTACGACTACGTGTTCACGTGCCCGCCGTACCACAACTTGGAGAAGTACTCCGATCACCCGGCCGACCTCTCCGCGATGCGCTGGAAGGAATTCGCCCAGGCGTACCAGGAGATCATCGCCGCGTCCGTGCGCTGCCTCGCCGAGGACCGATTCGCCACCTGGGTCGTGGGTGAAGTCCGCAACTCCCTCGGCATGATCCGCGGGCTCATCCCGCTGACCATCTCCGCCCACGAGGCCGCTGGCGCCAGCCTCTACAACGACGCCGTTTTGATGAACACTCTCGGTACGGTGCCGCTGCGCATCGGCAACCAGTGGCGCGCCTCCCGCAAGATCGGCCGCCATCACCAGTACGTCTTGACGTTCGTCAAGGGCGACCCGAAGAGCGCCACCGCCCACATCACCGAAGCCGCCTCGTGAACGGGCTCAGCCTCAGGGCCGTCCAGCCCGAGCGGTCCCACTGCCGCTGCCGTAGTGGTCGGAGTTCGTTGGCGGGTCGTGTTGATCTCGCCGTCCACGCGCGGCGTGCTGGCGTCGGGGTTGCCCGAGCGGGCCGTAGGAGTCCGGTTGGTTTTTCGCAGGACGCCGCTCACACTGGTCGAGTGACCCGCATCCCTTGGCCGCGACGGTCTGGCGCCGCTCCTCCTGCTGCCCCAACGACGAACCCTGGACTTCCTTCGGTGGCAGTGCTGATGGGGGTCGTAGAGCGAGAATACGACCGCCGCTTGGCCAACCTGCGAGCCCTTGATGGGAAGGCAGGTGTCCTCCTCGCGTTCGACGGTGCCGTGGTCACATTGAATCGGGGCCTGCCGTTCGTCTGGCAGGTCCCGAGCATTGCCTTCAGCGCTGCCAGCGCAGTGTTCGCAGCGATGGTGCTGTGGCCACGGGAGATCCGGACTCTCAATCCGAGCCGCCTCGTGGAATACGTCGCCGTCGAAGCCGAGGCGACCATGCTGGCCCTACAGGACCACACCGCTTTGGCGGTGGAACAGATCGAGGCTGCCGCACGGCCCAAGAGAAAGTGGATCAAGATTTCGCTCCTGTGCCTGGCGCTGGCCGCGGCAGCGTTCAGCGTCGGAGTGATCAACCCACATCTTCCTAAGGGAGCCCGCACCCCCCATGGACACCACACAACCGCCAGTCCCCGCCCCGGGTCCCTAAGCGACGACGGCGCCGCCCGGAGCTCCGGCTCTCCCAAGCCGTCCCCAATTGCGCGTTGATCCGCGGATGCTGACCTCCATCGGTGAGGCCCGCTTCTATATCCCGCCCCTGAGGCGGATTGATCCGCTGAGTGGTACGGGTGCAGGAGTCCTCGCCGAAGAACCAACGGAACAGCCCCTGGCGTCTTTTAGTCCATCAGCACATCGACTGCCCCCGGAGCGCACTGACGCGGCGTCGGGGTCAGCGATAGCGTGCTTGCGATGCCGATTGGCCTAGGAGGGCACCGATGCTGGAGCAGGAGTTGAGGGCACTGTCCGCGGCATGCGGGGCCTCGTTGGTAGATGCCGTGGGGACTGACGCCTGGACCGGGCTGCGGCAGGCGGTGGCGGGTTGGTTCGCCCAAGGCGACGCCCAGCGCGAGCGGGTGGAACGGGACCGCTTGGACCAGATCGCGGGCGAACTACAGACCGCGGAGGCCACCGAGAAAGAAGAGGTCAGCGTCTCCTTGAAGGCAGTGTGGCAGACCCGCATCGAAACCCTGCTGAGCAGCTTGGACGACACCGAACGCACCCTCGCCGTCACCCGATTGCGCTGCCTGCTCCTCCAACACGCCCTCAGCACCATCACTCTCCCTTCGCGCCCTCCATTGCAGGTTGATCCGCAGATGCTGACGTTCTTCGGTGAGCTCCGCTCCCGCCCTGAAGCCGATTGATCTGCTGCGTGGTAGAACCGCGGTTCGGGTTCTCCCGAGGGTTCCTAGCCCTGTGTGCTTGGGGCCGGGATCCTCGGTTCCCGGCGGTGTTCGCGTCGCCGATTGGCCTTCGCGGATCGCGTTGGGCGTTTCAGTAGCGCCAAGGTAGAGCGGGGGCACCTGATGGCCTGGGCATCGAGTCGGCGCCGCGCCGAACTGCCGGCGGACTGGGCAACCACGATCCGCCCCCGCATCCTCGCTCGCGACGGCTACCGGTGCACCGCCTACATGCGGGACGGCGGCCGCTGCCCCGCCGCCGCCACGGACGTGGACCACATCGGCGACCGTCACGATCACGGCGACAACAACCTTCAGTCGCTTTGCCGTTGGCACCATAGGCGCAAGACCGCCGCTGAGAGCGCCGTCGCGCGCCGCGCTAAGCGCCCGCCGCTGCGCCGGCGGCCGGCGGAACGCCACCCCGGCCTGCGGTGATCCTCGGCCGCCCTGGGGGGAGCCCCCTCCCCGGCCGGCCTGAACACCGCAAGCGTATTGCGGCTCGGCAGATGTACGAGTCTGGGAACTCTGATTCACATGGTCACGGACAGCCATGTGACGCTGAGTAGCAGGAGGATCCACAGCAGTCCAATGGTGAGCCCTAGGGTGTAATACGTCTCCGCCTTCGTGGGCCAGCCATAATGATGGCTGGCGCGTAGCTTGTTCCAATCTTTGATTGCCTTATCGAGTTCCCTTCTCGCTCTGTCAAATTTCACGCGAGCCACACCAAAGAAGACTGCGTCAACAATCAGTAGGGTGATTTGCAGTGCGGTTAGGTACTTAGGTAGATGGGGCATTAAGTTTGAGTACAGCGTACCCCCAGTCAGTGCCACCCCACCGGCCAGGCCGACCCCTAGCCACGTAATTACATTCGAGCGATTTTGATACGATTCAATTCGCTGTTTCTTGCTATGTTTGGCCAGCTCCTCGGAATCGGATGGCATCCCTAGAAAGTTTTCGAGGTTCTTTGTCACGGGCACTTGAAGCTATTAAAGAAGTCTGCGAATTCGTCGATGTAATGCATGATCTCCTCTTCTTCTAGTCCCGGTTCTCCATTCGCCAGGCGTGCCCCCACCGCGATGGTGAGGAGCTCGGAGAATAGCCGCCAGAACTGAGGGCTGTATTGCGGTCTCCTCTTGGCGTGACGCTTGACAATGGCTGCAATTTCCTCGAAATAGAGCCCGTCAGTAACTAGGTGAGATTCTTCGAGTCGAGACTTCCCTGATTTGAATCCAGTAAGCAATGGGTTGCCGGGGGAAAACCATCGCGCCCCGAAGTCATCTGTCATTAGCTAGCTCGCCGTTCCTCCAGTAGGTGTCGCCAACCAGTAGATCTAATCTGTTTTAGATCAGGCAACTGGCCAATTGGGTGATGACGTGGCGTATTGATGTGGGGGTGTTGCTGATGGCCGGCCGCGGCCCTGCCCCGAAGGATCCCGTGAGGCGTGCCCGCCGCAACGCCGACGTCATGCTGCAAACGATCTTGCCCTTCGAGCGGGCCGCACCGCCCGAACTACCCGACTGGCCGGGGGAAGATGGGGACTGGCCGGTGCGGACGCGGGATTGGTGGCAGGTGTGGCGGGCGTCCCCGCAGGCCGAGCATTTCTCCTCGACGGACTGGGATTTCTTGCTGGATACGGCCCTAATTCACGCTCGCTTGTGGTCCGGTGAGCTCTCGGCTGCTGCTGAACTTCGCCTTCGAGTCGCCAAATTCGGAGCAACGCCAGAGGATCGAGCCCGTTTGCGCATGCAGTTCGCGCCGGATGAGAGTCGCGAAAATTACCCCGAAAGCAATTCGCCTCAATCGGCGAAGAAGCGCTATTCGGCACTGAAGGTCATACATCCCGACGCGAGAGCGTGAGGGATTCCTGAATTGCTGAATTCGCAATGCCGGTATTCCTGCGCCGAGCGAGTGGGCGAGTGGGTAAGTGAGTAAAGTACGTGCGCCAGTGAACGTGCAGGTCAGAGGCTGTACGGTCGTCGGAGCATAGAAGGGCCACCCGACTTGGTGGCCCTTCGGTAGACGTCAACGCGGCCTACGAATCCCTGGTTAGGTGCACGAGTTCGATGAACATCCACACCAAGCTCACAGCGAGCGCGGAAAGCCCCAAAATCGACTGCCCTCCGCTATGATGCTTCGAGTGGCGCCACATCCGTGCGCACCTCCCCTCAAGAGCGTGAATTAATGGGCGCAAGTAAGTGGCATGCAGCACGCCCTAAGTCAATGACGATAAACTGGTGAGCGATTCCTGTCGGCGACTTCTGAAATGAAGTATTTCCGGTTGGGTTTTCCTGGGGGGCGCCGTGCCGTGGCGAGGTCCGAACTACCGGGGAGAAGTTCCGACGTTGGGGTGGCAGGTACTTGATTGGATGGCCGAGTACCTGATCGTCCCGGACGGCCCGGCGGCCGGCGAGCCACTGCTGTTGACCGATGAGCAAGCTCTGTTCGTGCTCCAGCTCTACGCCCTCCGCCCTGACTTCGACGGCCCCGCGATTCGCGGGCGCACTCTGACCAACGGGCGACGCATCCGAAGGGGGGTCCTGTCCCGGCCAAAAGGCTGGGGCAAGTTACGTCTCCTCTCTTAGCTGCGCTCTGCCTTGCGGAGGCGCTTGGCCCTGTAGTTCCGGACGGCTGGGACGCAGACGGCGAGCCTGTGGGCCGGGAGTGGACCTCTCTTGGGTTAAAGGCGAAGGTCCAGATCGTTGCCGTTTCCGAGGACCAGACGGCGAACACGTGGGAGCCGTTGTTGGAGATGGCCCGGAACGGTGGCGTACACGATGCCTACGCCATCGAGCCGATGGAGAGCTTCGTCAATGTCCCCGACGGCCGTATCGAGTACGTCACCTCCGCGGCTTCCTCTCGCGAAGGCTTCCGGCCAGTCTTCGCTGTGCTGGACCAGACGGAGTCGTGGCTCCCCAACAACGGCGGGCGCAAGCTGGCGGCCACGATCCGCCGGAATCTGACCAAGGTCAACGGCGCCAGTGTCGAAACTCCCAACGCCTTTGTGCCTGGCGAGGACTCGGTGGCGGAGCGGTCGTTCGAGGCGTGGAAGAAGCAGCTCGAAGGGAAGACCAAGGCCGACGACGGGCTGCTCTTCGACCACCGCGAAGCACCAGCGGACACCGATCCGGGTGACGAGGCGTCGCTCCTGGCCGGCCTCGCGCACGCCTACGGTGGCAGCGCGGACATGAACGGCGGCTGGGTGAACCTGCGCCGTGTCCTCATGGACTACTGGGATCCCGACACAGACCCACAAGACGCTCGCCGGTACTTCCTGAACCAAGTCACACACGCCTCCGACTCGTGGTTGTCCCAGCCCGAGTGGTCCGGCTGCGCCGCACCGGACAAGGCGGTCCGGGACGGCGAGCGGATCGTGCTCGGCTTCGACGGCTCGCGCCGGCGCCGCAAGGGCGTGACCGATGCGACCGCCCTCATCGCGTGCCGGGTGGATGACGGTCACCTGTTCCCGATCCACGTGTGGGAACAGCCGGACGGCCCGGCCGGTGATGACTGGGAGGTGCCGGTCGCTGAAGTGCTGGCCGCGGTCGATGACGCCTTTCGGCGCTTCGACGTGGTCGGCTTCTACGCCGACCCCGCCAAGTGGGAGGGGCACGTCGCGACCTGGGAGGCCAAGTACGGCGCGAAGCTCCCGGTGAAGTCCACGCGCCAGCACCCCATCGAATGGTGGATGACCGGCGGCCGGTCAGGGTTGATCGTCCGGGCGCTGGACAAGTTCCACGCTGCGGTCGTGGACCGAGAGCTCACCCACAACGGCTCGTCCGTCCTGACCCGGCATGTGCTCAACGCCCGGCGCAGGCCCTCGACCTCTGGCCTCCAGATCGCCAAGGAACACCCTGACAGCCCGCGGAAGATCGACGCCGCGGTCGCCTCCGTCCTGGCCTGGCAATGCCGACTGGACGCCGTCGCTACCGGCGCCCGGAACCGCTCTCGCAAGGTCACGATCCTGCGCTGAAGAAACGGGGGTGCCCTATGACCACCCCGGCCGACCGGCTCACCGACGAGGAAGAGCGCACCCTCAACCGCCTCCATCAGCGGCTCCTCAATGCCCGCGCCGCGTCGGTGCACAGCGGTGGCTTGGACATCCTGGGCCGGTACTACGACGCCGACCGGTACATGCGCTCCATCGGCCTCAACGTCCCGCCCGGGTATGAAGATCTTCGGACGGTGATCGCGTGGCCGGCGCAGGCCGCCGACACCATCGAGGAGCGCCTCGACGTCGAAGGCATTCGCACCTCAACGACTGACGCGCCCTCTGACGTGCTGTGGGACATCTGGCAGGCCAGCGGCCTGGATGAGGAGTCTCAACTCGCCCACGCTGACGCCCTGATCTATGGGCGCTCCTATGTGGTGGTCGGTGCCGACCACAGCGGTGATCCCGCGATCACGGTGGAGTCCCCCTTGTGGATGGCGCACGAGCGCGATCCGCTGACGCGCCAGGTGCGGGCGGCGGCGCGGTTCGTGCAGGACCCGCGCGAGGTGGATCTGCCGCAGTACGCGCGCAGCACCACCACGGTGGCCGCCTCCCTCTTCCTGCCGGGCCAGACCGTGCAGGTGGTCCGCGACGACGGTGGCGAGGCCGGCGCTTGGGTGGTCGTGGACCGGGACGTTCACGGCATGCCGCAGGTCCCGGTGGTGCCGTTGGTCAACCGCCCGCGGGTAGCGGACCGCGCCGGCCGCAGTGAGATGCTCCGCGTGATCCCGGTGGCCGATGCCTGCTGCCGCGCGATCACGAACATGCAGATCGCCACCGAGTTCCAGGCAGTGCCGCAGCGCTACATTCTCGGCGCAAGCCAGGAGGACTTCGAGGACGCTGACGGGAACCCCGTCCCCGCCTGGGAGGCATACCTGGGACGGGTATGGGCGCTGGCCAACGACCAAGCCAAGGCCGGCCAGTTCCCGGCCGCCGAGCTGCGCAACTTCACCGAAGCCATCACCGCCTACGGCAAGATCGCCGCATCGTTGCAGGGCGTGCCCCTTTCCTACTTCGCCGTCGGCGGGGACAACCCCGCCTCCGCGGATGCGATCCGGGCGGAGGAGGCCCGGCTGGTCAAGGCGTGCGAGCGCCGGCAACGCGCGTTCGGGGGGCCGTGGGAGCAGGTGATGCGCCTGGCCATCTGGATCGCCGAGGGCGGCACCCTGCCCCAGGGGCTGGATCGCCTCGCGCTGGTGTGGCGCGACCCGTCCACGCCGACGATGGCGGCGAAGGCGGACTACGTCTCCAAGATGGTGGCCGCCGGCGTCTTCCCGCCCGCCTATGGCCCCGAGGCTCTCGGCTTGCCGGTGAGCGAGCAGGAGCGCATCGCGGAGCTGTGGCGGGAGGCTGACCCTGCCGCTCGCCTGGCCGCATCGCTCGACCGTGCCAGTCGCACGCCTACGCAGCCGGCGACCGCGGATGAGGGGGTGGCCCATGGCACCGGTCAGCAGCCCCCGACAGCTGGCTGACGCGCACCGCCGCGCCCAGGTCGCACTGGCCTCCCACACGGCAGGCCGGGTCATGAGTGACTGGCAACGCATGGTCCAGCCTCGGCGGATCGAGGAGACCGCGCCGCAGTGGATGGACGCGTCTCTGGGCGCCATCACTGCCTCCCGGTCCCGGTCGCGGGGCCTGGCCGCCTCCTACCTGCGGCTCCACCGCGCGCTGAACACCCACACGACGCTCCCGCCCTACGCCCCCGCCCCCGTGACGGAGGCGACCACCCTCGGCAATCTCCGCCGCGACTTCGCCGGCCGGGCGCAGATCCACCTGCCCCCGGCCACGGACGATGGCCGGGCCGTGGTCATCGAAGACGACTACACCTGGCCCGATGAAGACCGGGAAGCCCTCGATGCTGCGGCCCGCACTTCCCTTGCCGTCACCGGCCCCGTGCAGGCCCGGCGGCGCCTTGCCGCAGTCGAAGGCACCGCGGGCCGCGGGCGACTGGATGACACCGACTTCCTCGACGAACTCGACACCCTGATGCGCGACGCCGGCGCATCGGCCGCCGCCGCGGCCGACCGCGAAGTCCTCCGTGGAGGCCGCGATCTCCTTCACCGCGCTTCGTCGGCCGACCCGCGGGTGGTCGGCTGGGCGCGGATGACCAGTTCCGACCCGTGCGCCTGGTGCGCCATGCTCGCCAGCCGCGGCGCGGTTTACCGGTCCCGGGACGCCGCCCAGCTCAAAGGGCACGCCGGGCGGAACGCGCCGCCGATCGATCCCGAAGACCTGGAGAAGTACCACGACCAGTGCCATTGCCAGGTCGTGCCCATCTACTCCCGCACCGCCTGGCTCCCCGAACAGGGCCGGGCTTTCCGGGAGTTGTGGGACGAGGCGACCGACGGGCACACCGGGCGGGACGCGATCAACGCCTATCGGCGCGCCATCGACGCCCGCCGGCGCCGCGCTCGATCCCGCGGCGTGCTGCCCGCACAGGACAGGCCCTCTTTGACCATCCACCGCGCCGCGACCAAGGGAGCGGATCATGACTGACGCGCAGGACACACCGACCACCCCGGAGACGTCACCGCCCGACGCCGTCCATGCCGAACCGCCGGAGCCGGCCCCGGGCAACGATGAATCGGCGCTCCCGGAGTGGGCGCGCGGTGAGCTGACCCGTGCCCGGGACGAGGCGGCCCGGCGCCGGGTGCAGTTGCGCGAGCTGAAGAACCAGCTCGCCGGCATGGCCGACCCCGAAGAGGCCCAGGCCGCCATCCAGCTCGCCCACGACCGGCTCGCGGAGACCGAGCAACAGCTCACCCGCGAGCGCCTGGGCCGCAAGTACGGCCTCCCCGACGCCCTCATCCCCCGCATTGAGGGAGAGGACGAGGAAGCCATGGAACGGGATGCCAAGGCCCTCGCCGACCTGGCCCCGACCGCAGCCGGCCGTCCGCCGCGGCCCGACCCCCTGCAAGGGGGCGGCGAGCCCGCGCCACTGTCCCCGGCGGACCGCTTCGCTCAGATCATCCAGACCCGGCTGCGCTGACGTACGCCCCAACCCTTGTGAAGTGAGGGCCAGTTATGGCTGCACCCCCCGTCAAGCTCTCCGCCATCGAGTCGATACTCCTGCCGCCGGAGATCACCACCCCGATTTTCGACCGGGCGGTGGAGGAGTCCGCGATCATGCGTCTGGCCCGCAAGGTGCCGCTGTCCATGACCGCGCAGACCGCTATCCCCGTCCCGATGGACCTGCCGGTCGCCGGCTGGGTCGATGAGGGCGGGCCGAAGCCCACCGGCACCGCGGGCATGGGCGTCAAGACCATGCAGGGGAAGAAGGTCGCCTGCCTCGTGCCGGTCTCCCAGGAGGTCGCGAACAGCAACGCAGCCGGTCTCTACACGCAGATCCAGCAAGACCTGCCCAAGGCCCTTGCCCGCGCCTTCGACCTCGCCGCGATCCACGGCAAGACCCCCACCGGCGGCCCCGGCCCGTTCGCTGACTTCCTCACCGAGACCCCCTACACCGTCCAGCTCGGCACCGCGCCGCAGAACAAGGGCGGCATCTGGGCCGACCTCGTCGCGGCGATGAAGTTGGTGGTGGACGGGGACGACGACCCGTCGCACCCCTCCGAGGGATACGACATGACCGGCTGGGCCGGTGACCCCCGCCTACGCCCGGACCTGCTGCTGGCCACCGACGTCAACGGCCGCCCGATCTTCCTGGACACCACCACCCCCGGCGTCGGCGCGGTCGGCTCGGGGAGCCTGGTGGGTCTGCCCCTTTCCTACAGCCGCGGTATCTCCGGCAAGGTGATCCGGCAGAGCGGCGCCCGCGACACCGGCCTGCGGCTGATCGCCGGCGACTTCGGCCAGTGTGCCTACGGCGTCGGCATGGACATCACCCTCAAGATCTCCACCGAAGCCGGCTACGTGGACGCAGACGGCACCTGGCACTCCGCGTTCCAGGAGAACCTCGTCCTGCTCCTGGCCGAGGCCCACTTCGGCTTCGTCATCGGCAACCCCAAGGCATTCGCCACCCTGACCTCCAAGGGCGGCGGTAGCTGATGGCCGACCCCCGCCCGCTGAAGATCACGGCCCGGGTGCACGCGTACCCACCCGCCCACAACGCGGGCGGGGAATGGATGCTCCACTCCATGCTCCGCGCCCTGGTGGAGCACGGCCACGAGGTAACGGTGTGGCTGTCGCGGTATGGGCCGATCCCGCACCGCTACGACCTCGATGGGGTGCAGGTGGTCCCGTTCCAGGCGCGCATCGACTTCGCCGACCACGCCCGCCAGTCCGATGTGCTGCTGTCCCACCTGGAGAACGTGCCGCTGGTCGCCTCGCTGGCCCGGGAGTACCGGGTGCCGATGGTCGCGGTCTGCCACAACACCCACGCGCCGACGTTCCGGCACGCGGCCGGCGTCGATCTCGCCGTCTACAACTCGCACTGGATGGAATCCGAGGCCGAGGTGTTCTACGGCGAGTTCGCCGACCACGCCCGGCCGCAGACGACCGCGATCGTGCGGCCCCCGGTGTATGCGGAGGAGTACCGCACGATGCCGGGGGAGTGCGTGACCCTCGTCAACCTCAACGGGGAAAAGGGCGGGGACCTGTTCTGGCGGATCGCTGCCCGGATGCCGGAGACGAAGTTTCTGGGCGTCCTCGGCGCCTATGGGGACCAGATCCGCCCGCCGCAGCCACTGCCGAACCTGGAGATCATCGATCACGTTCCCGGGCACGGTATGCGCGACCGCGTCTATGCCCGGTCCCGTGTGGTGCTTATGCCCAGCGCCTACGAATCCTGGGGCCGGGTCGGCGTCGAGGCCCTCGCCTCCGGCATCCCCGTCATCGCTCACCCCACCCCCGGCCTTGCCGAATCCCTCGGCCACGCCGGCATCTTCGCTGACCGCGACGACCTCGACTCCTGGCTCTCCGCCCTCGCTGCGGTCCTGGAGCCGGACCAGTGGGAGGCGGCCTCACAGCGCGCGCTGGAACGCTCCGCCGAGCTGGACCCCACCGCGGACCTGAAGTTGTGGGCCGACGCCATCGAGGCCCTCGGTGAACGGAGGCGTGGTGACGGCGAGCGTTGATCAGGTCAAGGCGCTGCTCCCGGAAGGGACCGAACTGTCCGACGAGCAGATCCGCGCGCTCATCGCGCAGGCGGAGACGTACCTGTACGGACGCGTTCGGGACCTTGATCGGCGCATAGGCTCCGGCCAAGTCACCCAGGCCACGGTGGATTTCGTAGAGGCGTCCATGGTCGCCCGCGTCGCCCGGAACCCCGAGGGCTACCGAGCAGAGGGCGACGGTGATTACTCCTACCAGCTGGATTCCCGTGCCGCGGCCGGCTTCCTCACCCTGCTCCCCGACGAACTGGCCATGCTCGGGATCAACCGTGGCGCCTTCACCGTCGCGCCCGCCACCCCCCGCCGCTGCCGACACCACCACCGCCCGTGCAACTGCCGGCCCGATCCACCGTGGCCACCGGGGTGGTGCTGGTGAGTCTCCTGGATGACGGCCCCGAGGAGATCGTGATCTATCCCGCGGGGCCGGCACTGCCTGACGGGACCCGCGGGCCCGAAGGGGATCCGGTCACCGTGCGCTGCCGTGTCCAGCCCTTGGCCTCTACCGAATACCCCGAGGGCGGCTACCTCGTGACCACTACCTACCGGGTCATTGCCCGTGCCCTACCCACCGGCCCCTGGTCCCGCATCGTCTGGCGCGACCAGACCTGGACCATCGCCGGCGACCCGGCGCACCGTCGCGGATCACGCCGCACCCAACACGACACCGCGATCATCCGCCGGAGGTGACCATGGTCCGCGTCAACCCCGCACTTGACGCCCACATCGCCCACCTTGCTGCCATCCGCGCCGCGGTGCGCGCGGAGCTGGAGGGCCGGGCCGCCCGTGTGCAGGCCGTAGTCGATAGCCACGTACGCACCGGCCGGCTCCGCGACTCCCTGCGCGTGGAGACGAGCGCAACCGACTCCACCGTCTCCCTCTCCCACCCTCAGATTCTGGCCATCAACTACGGCTACATCGCCGCCAACGGTCGATTCGTCGAAGGCATCCATGCCATCGAGGCAGGCCAAGAATGACCCCCGTTCTTCCCGACACCGACGAGCTGGTGCGTGCTGCCCTGGCCGCCGGGCTACCGGCGGCGAACGTATTCACGCTCTGGCCAGACGACTGGCCCGACCGCCTACCACTCGTAGTCGCCCGGCGGGTTGCCGGCGCAGCCCCGGACCCCCGTGGTTTGGACGCCGCACTTATCGACGTCCAGGCCGCGGCCGGCGACCGGCGCGCCGCCCACCGCCTGGCCAGAGAGGTCCGGGCTGTCCTCTTCGACGCGTGCACCGCTCAGTTCGCGCACGCCGGGGCCGACGGATACCTCTCCCACTTCCGGGCCGAGGCCTCCGGGCCGGCCGAGCTCCGCGACAGCCACCCCACCCCCGGCTCCGACCTCTTCCGCTTCCAAGCCACGTACCAGATCACCGCCCGTCCCCTGCCCACCCACACGCACTCCCATGGAGGTTGACACATGCCCCTCATCGACGAGGCAGCCATCATCCCGGGCACCGGCTTTATCTTCCTTGCCGACCCCGACACCCCGAAGCCGATGGCCATCACCGACCCCCGAAACCCCGGCCCGGCCTGGACCAACATCGGCCACACGTCACTCGACGACATGCCCGAAATCGCCCGCGACGGCGACGACCCCGAAACCATCGGCACCTGGCAGAACGCGAAGCTGCGCCAGACCAGCCCAGACGTGACGTACTCGATCACCTTCCAATCGGTGCAGGCCACCGCGGACACCTACCGGCTGTACTTCGGCGCCGGAAAGGACCGGGTACAGCCCGACGGTTCCTTCCGCATCCCCGCCCGCCCCGAGCCGCAGGTGGCCGCGCTCCTCTTCGTCATCGTGGACGGGCAGCACCTCCTGCCGCTCTGGCACCCACGCACCTCTCTCCTCGGCTCCGACGCTGTGAGCCTGGACGCCACCAAGTTCATGCAGTTCCCCATCACGGCCACCCTCCTCGGCTCCGACAGCCTCGGCGGCGACATCGGTGAATGGGCCACCGTCACCAGCACCGGCCCCAGCTCCTGACCGCTTCAGCTGCTTGCCCCGCTACCTCCTGGCGAGAGGCCCAAATTCCTGCCCCACGATGCGACTACGAACGTCGCAATTACCGTGGCGACAGCGGCGCCAACCTCAGCCCACGACAGAGCCAGAACGACGACGACGCCGGTCAGTGCCAGAGTGAAGATCGCCAGGGTGAGCGTCTGTCGTTGCCACGTCGTATGGTCACGATGGGCGTCGAGCAGGCTCTCGTCGTCGCTGTTGACCGTAACCAGGTCCCGAAGGTTCGGCCCCGCCAGCACCGTAAGCATCCGCCCTACTTCGAGTAGCGCTTGCTTGCGTCCGTCCTCCCGATCGAGTTCCACTTCGTCTCGGAGAGTGCGCACATGTGCTGCGGCCGCAGCGTAGATTCTGACTACCTGAGGCATGGGGTTTCGACTGTCGGGCAGTGCTCTTTTCGTTGCATATTTCTCTAAGGCGCGAGCAAAGTCCTCCAAGGCCCGAACCGCTGGAATGTGTAGGGAATGGTATGGCTGACCTCCTGTAGGTTGCGCACCTGTCGTTTCGAAGCAATCCAGCAGGGCCTCGTACGAACGCCGCGCTGTCGCCGTCACCACTTCGGTCGTCCATCGCTGCATTCCGTGCCCCAAGGTCAGCAGGTTCAGCCAGATCGTGACCGTGAGCGGCCCGACCAGTAGCGGGAACGCAAGAAGCGCTAGCCGTCGGCTCGAATTGCCAATCAGTAGAACTGCGAACAAGGCGCCACCGACGTTAAGAGCCAGCACGGTTGTAACGATCGCCTTGGCCTTCCATGCCTGTGTAGACGCTTGGAGGAGCACATCGTCACGCTCCAAGTAGTCCATGGCTGGCCTCGGAAGAGCCGCCAAATCGCTCCTATCCATCTTCGCTTCAAAGGCAGCTCGTCGCCTTTTTGCTTGGTTGGTCGCCCGCTTCCACGACACTCGCTCCAACCAAGTTCGTTTGCCGCGGCGCTGAGATGCCACCGTCATCGCCTGCACCCAGAGAGATGCCGCCCAGGCAATGGTCGCCAGTGCCCCTAAATCACTTCGTGTCATTGCGTCCCTTCAAATAATCGGCCTACGGCGCACTTTCCATCAGCGCTTCACTTACACCGCACGCGCTGATTTGCGCCTCGGTTCCACAAGTCACCCGTACGAGGAGCCCAAACATGCCCCAGCCACTGTCGATAGCCGCACTGCGCGCCGAGGCCCAGGTGACCTACGAAGCCCTGCCAGTCCTCCTAGACTCCGGGGCCGTGGTCGGCCTCCAGTCCGTGCTGATGCTCGACGATGGCGATGACGCCACTGTCGAGCAGCTGCTCGGCGAGATCACGACGGCAGGCAGCGAGAACCGACTCGATGCAGTCAAGGGCGCCATGCGGCGCCTCCTGCTCACCGTGGCGGACGACCGTGCCCTACTTGAGTCCGAGCTCGCCACCTGGGAGTTGGGGGTCTTGATGGGCCTCATTGAGAGGTGGCAGGCGGGTACCCAGGTCCCGGAAGCCTCCAGCTCGGCCAGCTGATCAGCCAAGGACACGGCGCGGCCCTTCGGGCCGACCTTCAGCATCATTACGGCCTGGACCTGGCCGATGTGTGGCGCGGCCGGCTCGCGCCGCGCCGTGTCCGTGATCTGGTCGAGCACCTCCCCTCCGGCTCCGCGCTCGCCACCGCGCTCGGCGGCGATCCGGCCGACCGCGGTTGGGACCTTCACGCCCACCTGCTGGCCCACGTCGTTGACGCCGCCCAGCACACCGCATGGACCGTCGCGCAGGCGCACAGCCGAAAGGCGGTCCCGCCGCCCGAGCCCGTTCCCCGCCCGCGCAGCCGGCCGCGGAGCGCCGGGCCGTTGGACCTTTCCCAGCACCCCCTGGCGCAGGCGCTCCCCGAGCGGCTTCGCAGCGCACCAGCCGACGACTAGGAGGTGATGCGGCGATGGCAGGATCCCCGGGCGGACGCGAGGTGGACCGCCTCGCAATCCGCGTCCTGCCCGATACCTCGGGATTCGCCAGCACGCTTCAGCGCTACCTCGACAGGATCGAGCAGCGCGCCCAGGTAGGCGTGCAGGTCGTCCCGGACTTCACCGGCTTCGCGGAGCAGCTCCGGGCGCGGCTGGACCGCGTCCGGGCGCAGCTGAAGGTGCCGGTCGTCGCGGACGCGGCGCGGTTCGTCGCCGGCGTGCGCGCCGCGGCCGCCGGCGCCGACGCTCGCGTGAACGTACCTGTCGATCCCGACGTGGCGGGCTTCGCGGAGCAGCTCCGCGTCCGTCTCGGCCGTGTCCGGGTGCAGCTGAAGGTGCCCGTCGTCCCGGACACCGCGCGGTTCGTCGCCGCCGTGCGTGCCGCCGCGGCTGGCGCCAACGCCCGTGTGGCCGTGCCGGTCGTCCCGGATGCGAGCGGGTTTGACGAGCGTCTCCAGGTCGCCGTTGACCGGGTGCGGGCGCGCGTAAAGGTGCCCGTGTTTCCGGACATGCGCGCTTTCAAAGAACGGCTCCGGGCAGAGCTCCGCAAACCCATCTATGCGCGGGCCACGGTCCCCGTGGTGCCGTCCCTCGCCGGATTCGCTACGCGGGTCCGCGGTGAACTTCGGGGCATGGGGCCGCTCCCTGTCCGGGTGCAGCCGACGACGAACAGTGCGGCGATTGCCCGGCTCCGCGCCGAGCTCGCCCACCTCGCCCCGCCGATCCTCGTGCCGGTCCGGGCCGAGGGGGACCGCCGCTCCATCGCCAGCACGTCCTCGGCGCTGAGTCGGCTGCGGAGTATCGCCGCCGGCGTCGGCGGCATCGCCGGGACCTTCGGGAAGATCTCGGCGGCGATCGGTGCCTCCGTGCCGGTTACGGCCGGCTTGACGGCCGCGCTTCAAGGGATGGCGCCCGCCGCAGCCCTGGCGGCGACCGGGATCGTCGGCATTGTCTCGGCAGCGGCGGCCCTGAAGATCGGCGCCCACGGTGTCGGTGATGCCATGGCGGCGGCATTCGATCCGGAGAAGGCAACGCAGTTCAACGAGGCCATGGCGAAGCTGACGCCGAATGCCCGCGCGTTCGTGTCCGCGTTCAAGGAGATGCAACCGCAGTTCGCCGCGATCCGGACCGCCGTTCAGCAGCGATTGTTCGACGGGCTGGCCGCCCAGATTACCGCCGCCGGTGCCGTGGCACTTCCAGTGTTCCGCCGCGGGTTGGTCGCCACCGCCGGCGCCTTGAACCAGATGGGCGCGGGTGTCGTGGCCGCCGTACGGCAGTTGTCCGCCAACGGCCTCCTGGGGCAGGCACTGGCCGGCGCCGCGAAGGGGCTGAGCGCCTTCTCCCGGGTGCCAGGGCAGTTCGTCACCGCGCTGACGCAGGTTGCGGTGGCGGCTGCGCCAGCGTTCCAACGGCTGAGCAACGTTGCCGGCGCGAAGCTCGACCAGCTCTCCGCCAAGATGGCCGGCGCGTTCAAGAGCGGTGCCATGGAGCGTGCCATCGAGACCGCGATCAGACTCCTCGGCCAGCTCATCAACATCGCCGGCAACGTGCAGGGGATCTTCTCCACGATCTTCTCCGCCGCGCAGGTCAGCGGCGGAGGCTTTCTAGGGTTGTTGCAGTCCATCACGAGTTCCATGCGAACAGCGTTTGCCGGTCCGGAGGTTCAGGGTGGACTGAAATCCCTCTTCGCCACGATGGCGCAGCTCGGCAAGACCGCCGCTCCGCTGCTGGGCCAGGCACTGCGTGTCGTCGGGCAGGTTCTTTCCCAACTCGGGCCCCCGGTGCAGACGTTGATCAAGGCGCTCGGTGCTGCGCTCCAGCCAGTCCTACGAGCGCTCGGCCCCGTCCTTGCCTCCCTCGCCGGTGCGGCCGGGAAGCTCGTTGTCGCCTTCGCCCCGCTGCTCACCGCCGTCGGCAAGATCGTCGCCGCTCTACTGCCTGCGATCGAGCCGATTTTCGGCGCCCTCGGGCGCGTTTTCAAATCGCTTGCTCCCGTAATTTCGCAACTAGCAAATGGGATTTCCAAATACCTAGGACCCGTACTTTCCGGGCTCGCCACGATTATCGCGAAACTGGTTAGCGGATACGCCGATCAGCTAGTCGTAATCTTCAATTCGCTCGCCCCGATCATGCCGCAAATCGCTACCTCGATGGGCGAGGTAGGTGCAGCGTTCGGCCAGCTCTTCACCGCGCTCGCCCCGCTCCTTCCGCAGCTCACGCAGCTTGGAACGCAGTTCGCCAGCCAGCTCCTGCCCGCCCTCCTCCCGCTTATCCCGCCGATCGTAAAACTGTCCTCGGCGTTGATCAGTATGGGCGTAGGGGCAATTACACAGTATGCCATTCCGGCGCTTCAGAAGCTGATCACGTTCATATCCGGGCTTCAAAAATTCCTGGCTCCGGGAATTGCCGCGGTGAAGTCGGTGGTCAACGGTATTTCGGGCGCCTTCGAATGGCTCTACGACCACCTGGTTGGCCACAGCGTCATCCCGGATATGGTCCGCGGCATCGTCTCCTGGCTCGCCGGCCTGCCCGGAAAGGCGCTCTCGGCCATCGCCTCCCTGCCTGGCTTTCTGGCCGGCGAGGCGGCGCAAGCGGCCTCGGGCTTCTTCGCGGCCGTGCGCGGGGGCATCGGGCGGGCCGTGGACTGGCTGGCCAGCGTCCCGTCCATGGCCGTAAGCGCTTTGGGGAGCGTCGGCTCCCTACTGTGGGATGCCGGCGCCAGCTTGATTCAGGGCTTCATCGGCGGCATCAAGTCCATGATCGGCTCGGTTCGCTCCCTCCTCGGCACCATCACCAGCAGCCTGACTTCCTGGAAGGGGCCGCCGCCCCGGGACGCCCGCATCCTGCGGCCGGCCGGCCAGTTGGTGATGACCGGTTTCATGGACGGCATCCGCACTTCCGTCCCCACCCTGCGCGCCCAACTCCGCGGCGTCACGGACGAGGTGGCCGCATACCGGCCGCGCCTCGCCCCGCAGATCGAGCCCGGACTCGGCGGTGCCGCGGTGATGGCCGGTACGGCGGGCGGTCCGGTCCTCTCCATCGACACCTTCGTCGCCCAGGAAAGCCAGACACCGGCCGGCATCGCCCGTGAACTGGCCTGGCTCTCCAAGGGGAGGGGGTGATCCGGTATGCGCGCAGCGCCCGCCGAAGTGCTGGTCAGCAATGACGGGCAGATCCAGTTCGGCACGTACCTCATGGGGGAGGGCACGCATATCCACGGTCGGCAGCTCACCGGCTGGGACGACCTCCCCGACCTGGACGACGCCTCCGTGGCCATGCCGTCCGCCCACGGGGCGTGGCCCGGCCAACTACTGTCTGGCCCACGGGTGCTGGGCTTCGACTTCCTCATTGATGACGGCCGCGGCACGGCCGGCCTGCCCGAGATACTCGAAGGGCTGCGGCGGGCCACCGCAGTCCGGCAGGAGGAATCGCCGCTCATCATCCAACTGGCCGGAGCCCGACACCTGTTGTGGGGCCGGGTGACCCGCCGTGCGCTACCGGCCGACCGGAAGTACACCTGGGGCAACCCCAGCGGGTCGGTCGAATGGACGTGCTCCGATCCCCGCCGGTACGAGGTGGCCGAGCAGGTTGCCCGCACCGGCCTTCCCGCCCCGGAGCCCGGCCTCGACTGGCATGAGGCCGAGGCCGATCCGCCGCCGGGCGCGGAATGGGAACTGGACTGGGGCGGCAGCGCCACCCCCGGCGCCGTCGGCATCGACAACGCCGGCGACGCAGACACCTACCCCGTTCTCGCCATCACCGGCCCCGTCCGCCGACCGGCGGTCATCAACGCGGCGACCGGTGCCGTCCTTGAATACGACATCACCCTCGCTGACACCGACCGCCTCGTCATCGACACCCGCGAGGGCACCGTCACCCTCAACGACACCGCCCCACGCCTATACACAGCCACCTACCGCAGCAGCCCGGAGCGCGCCTTCACCCTCCCGCCGGGCGAGACGCTGCTCACCTTCCGCGCCGAGGAGTTCACCGACACCGGCGCCCTGACGGTCCTGTGGCGCTCTGCCTGGTGGTAACCCGCCCCTTCCCGAAGAGAGGCCCTTCATGACCGTACGCGCGGCGTGGCTGACCAACCGCGGGGATCCCGCGGGCGGGCAGACCCGCAATGACTCCCGCCTCACCCCCCTCGGAACCATGACGCCGGCCGGGGAACTCACGACCCTCTCCGGTGTGATCCCGGGCGGCGCCCCGTTCGACCTTGGGATCACCGGCCCCATGGGCGTCACTCTCGGCCCCGGCCGTGCCGTCGTGCAAGGCACTGATATCCAGGGTGCGTACCCGGTCGTCATCACCGCCCCCGAGGCCCTGATCTTCACTGACGGCGACGCGGCCAACCCCCGGCTCGACGTCATCGTCCTTCGCGTCTACGACGGTGCCTACGACGAGTCCGGGCAGGTGCTGGCCACCGCCGAAATCATCCCCGGCACGCCGGCCGCCGCCCCGACCCCGCCGCCGCTTCCCGCCGGCGCCCTGCCGCTCTACCGCGTCGCCGTTCCCGCCGGGGCTTCGGCCGGTGGAGGCGGTATCGACTTCCGCACTGCCACCACCGACCTACGCCGTCCCACCGTCTCCGTCGGCGGTATCAACCCCAACCCCGATGCGCCGGGCACCTACCGGGCGCAGTACCGCGACCGCTCCGGCCTCCAGCGGTGGAGCGGCTCAGCCTGGGTCGGCATGGCGACTGAACTGATCACCTGGACGAAGGCACCGCTGGCCGCCGGGTACAGCCACAACGGCAACTCCAACGGGAACGTGGAGTACCGGGTCGTCGAACTCGTCGGGACGCGCCTTGTTCAGTGGCGCGGCGGGATGAACGTCACCTACCGCAGCGGTGCTCCCGCCCGCGGCGGCGCGTTCCTCACCAGCGCGCTGCCGACCACCGCCCGGCCCACCGGCCTGCGCTCCCTCGCCGTGGCCTGCTCCGCCGCCGACAGCAAAACTCTCGCCCTGAAAATCGACTTCCTCAGCAACGGCACCGCGACGTTGGTGACCGACAGTTCCAGCACCCCGCCCTGGGTGAGCTTCCACGGCGTCATGTACTCCGCCTGATGAGGAGGGGAAATGACCGCCTCCTACCGGGCCCTGTTCTGCGACCTGCGCACCGATCAAGTCCTGGACTCCCTGCCCATCTCCAGCGTCAGCTTCGAGGACTACATCGGCAAGACCGGCACCCTGAGCGGCACCCTCGCCGCCCCAGATCGCGGCACGGCAGACCGGATCCGGGCAGCGGTCGTTCCCGGCCGCACCATGGTCTGGATCGAGCGCGACGGCGTGATCTGGTGGGGCGGCATCGCCTGGACCGTCACCGTCAGCTCCACCGGCCGCGGGGCGCCGGCGAAGGCGGAAATCCAGGCGGCCACACTCGACAGCTACCTCGACCACCGGCTGCTCACCTACGACTTCACCGCCACGGAAGTGGAGCAATTCGAGATCGCCCGACGCCTGGTCGGCTACGCCCAGGCCAGCGCCGGCGGCGACATCGGCATCCGCCTCAGCCAGGGCACCTCCGGCGTGACGCGGACACGGAAGTACGGCCGGTACGACCTGCCCAAGATCAGGGACCTCCTCGACCAACTCGCCGCCGTGCAAAACGGCTTCGAGTGGCGCATCCGCTGCTACCGCAACGACACCGGCGAGCGGATCAAGGAACTCCAACTCGGGCACCCGAGGATCACTAGCAGCCGGGGGCCGGCAGAGACCATCCTCGACTACCCCGGCCCGGTCACCGCGTACAGCTTCCCGTACGACGCCACCGTCCGCGCCACCCACTGGCAATCCCGTGGCGCGACCAGCGCCAGCAGCAACCGGCCTTTGATGTCAAAGCTGTTGCAGGTCACCGGTGCCATCGAGGCCGGCTGGCCCCGACTCGACGGCACCAGCGATTACACCAGCGTGTCCAGCGCACCGGTGCTCGACGCCCACGCCGCCGCGGACCTCCAGGAAGCAGCGACCCGCGCAGTCGTCCCGGAGATCACAGTCGACCTCGAAGCTGCCCGCCTCACCCCCGCCATCCTCGGCACCACCATCCGCCTGCGCATCGCCGACGTGTGGTCGCCCACCGGCTTCGCCGGCCGCTACCGCGTCATCGGCATCACCGTCCGCGCCGCGGACCGCGGCCAGGCCGAGACCGCCACCCTCCTCCTCGACGCCGCCACCGGCAGCGCCGACCTCGCCCCCGCCGAAGAGGACTAACGCCCATGGCCGTGATCCCGCCCGACCTGCTGGACCGCATCCGGCGCCTGGAAGAGGACGTCCGAGACATCCGCGGCCGCCTCCCGGCCCCGCCCACCGACGAGCCCGCGCAGCCGGACACCGCCCCCGACAACAAGCCGTAGACCGAAGGAGCTGCCTCATGGCCACACCACTGACCGCCGACGACTTCATCACCGCCCTCCGAAAGGAAGGCGTCAACGTCGTCGAACACCCCGGATGGCGCGCCCACAACAGGGCCGGACACGGCCCGTGGGGGCCAGTGCACGGCGTGGTCATCCACCACACCGTCACCCGCGGCACGGACTCCTCCGTCTCCATGTGCTGGTCCGGCTACGACGACCTGCCCGGCCCCCTGTGCCACGGCGTCATCGACAAGAACGGCGCCGTTCACCTCGTCGGCAACGGCCGGGCCAACCATGCCGGCACCGGCGACGGCACCGTGCTGGACGCCGTCATTTCCGAGGACTACGCGACCGCCCCGCCGCGGCCGAGGAGCGACAACACCGACGGCAACCGCCACTTCTACGGCTTCGAGTGCATCAACCTCGGGGACGGCCACGACCCGTGGCCGGCCGAGCAGCTCGACGCCATCGAACGCGTCGCCACCGCCATCTGCCGGGCCCACGGATGGACCGCGAAGTCGGTGATCGGCCACAAGGAGTGGACCGCCACCAAGACAGATCCCCGCGGGTTCGAGATGCCGGACCTGCGCAACCGCGTCGCCAATCGGCTCACCACCAAGACCTCCGACGCGAATGCCGAGGATCACGGCGGGATCCCCGTGGTGCCGCGCGTCAGCCTCGCCCACCTCCAGGAAGCCGCCCGCAAGGACCCGGACGCGCAGCAGGGTCACGCCACCTACCCGGAGGAGGTCCGACGGGTGGAGTACGGGCTGCTCGCCGCCGGACTGCTCCCCGCGAAGTGGGCCGACGGCTCGTACGGAACCAAGACGATCGCGGCGTACGCCGCGTGGCAGCGGCGTCTCGGCTACACCGGTCGCGACGCCGATGGGATCCCCGGCCGCAAGTCCCTCACCGCTCTCGCAAAGTACGCCGGCTTCGCCGTCACCGACTGAATCAGGAGTCCCTCATCATGATCACGACCAAAGCCTTCTGGCTCGCCACCTCCGAACGCGCCGTCCGCACCTTCGCACAGACCCTCCTGGCAGCACTCGGCCTCGACACCGCAGATCTGCTCACCCTCCCCTGGGCACACAGCCTCACCCTGGCAGCCATAGCCGCAGTGCTCTCCGTCGTCACCTCTCTCGCCACGGCCAGCACGGGCAAGCCGGGGCCGGGCATCACCGAGACGGCAGCCGCCAGTGGGGCCGAAGGCCTCGACCAGCGAACGCCCGATCTGCCCCAGCCGTAGTGCGAATCCGACACTGAAATATCGCAGTGCCCCCGCTCCGGCCAGGTGCCGGAGCGGGGGCGCTTTGTGTTTCCGCGGCGCTACGGGGCTTCCTTCAGATCACGAACCATCACCGCGAACCTCGGCGAGTCAGGAAACGGCTGTCGTTCTCCAACCTTCCGGTACTTCCACGACTCGTAGAGAGACTGAACCTTGGGGTGAGTGGTATCCACCAACAGAACAGCCAGGGCTTCGTCCCGAGTGCCCAGCAGGGCCTCGTGCAGGCGTTCGGAAAGACCCTGCTTACGCCATTTCACCCGCACCATCAGCTCCGACACCGCGAAGGTCGAAGGATCGGTCGGAACCGGAGCGAGGTGCTCACGCCACCATTCGCGTCCATCGGTGGCCGGCGCCCCGTAGGCGAAGCCGACCGGCTCCGAACCGTCGTACGCGATGACACAAGCGAACCCGAGGTGACCACCCCAGTGGTTCACGAACCATGGAAACCGCTGATTGAAGGGGTCATCCATCTCCGCTGCATAGGCGTCAGCATGAACGCCGAGCAGGACGTCGCGGATCGTGTCGAGGTCGTCGTGCGCGTACCTGCGTAGCTCTATGGTCGCGGTCACGTGGTGCTCCATTCGCTGCGGTATCGGTCGCCCCACGCTCGCGCTGTTGCTGCGTTCGGCGCAAGTGTGAGGAGATCGCGGTAGAAGTCCCCAAGCAGGGAGCGCATACGCGCCGGCAGCGGCGCACCCGCCATTAGGGCGAAGACCTGCTCAGTGGTTGCGCACCCTTGTTCCACTTCGCCCTGATGGAGTTGCGCGAGAGCAAGTCTCGTGGTGGCCAGGGCCCGGTTGCGGCGGAAGTGATCCGGCAGAGCGGAGAGCGCTCTGTAGGAGGCCGCCTCGGCGGCAGCATGTTCCCCTAGCCTGTCAAGGACAATAGCGGTCAAAGCGTGCAGCTCTGCGGCGCCGTAGAACTGCAACCATGCTGGCCGTGGTTCGGGGTGCGCCTTCGAAAGTGCCGATTCCGCATAGCGGAGGGAGCGCAGAGCAGCCGTTCCGTCCCTGAGGTTGGAGTGGCCGAGGGCCGTACGGGCATGGGCGAGCGAGGCCACCATCGGATCACGCCGGGTGGCGCTGAGTGCCTGCGCAGCCTGGGCTGCTGCCACCGCTCCGCCGTGATCGCGTCGTTGGTGAGCAAGCATCGCGGTGGCGTTCCAGACCTGCACCTGAGCTGTCGAGTCTTGAGCCATCCCGGCCAACCGCAGCGCCTCGTTGAGGTGCACCTGCGCCCGGTCGAGCTGGCGTAGATCGATGCATGACCAAGCCGCGGCTGCGCTATAGCTGGCGGCCAGGCTGAACAAACGCAACCTGATTCGCTGAGAGGCGGAGCCCTTCTGGAGCTCAACTGCTTTGCGGGCCCCGTCTAGCGCTGCCTCCTCCAATTCCGAATGCCCGCCGCGCCGGTCGTCCAACGCGGTCAATGAGTCGAGACCCGCCCGGAGGCGAGCCACGTCGGATGCGCCAACAGTGGATTGCCGTGAACCAAGCAGAGGTGAGGCTGCGGCGCCAAAGGTCGAAGTGACGAAGGTGCGGCGGAACACGCTTGAGTCCTCCTTCGGGCGTGCGTTCGAGGCTGGCGGGGTGAAGCCCAACTCCTCGACAGGGCATCGGAATACTCCCTCCAATGCCCGTCGCTTCGCCTTGCGCGGCCAGGCCGACTTTCCGGTCAGCCACGTCCGAACTGTGCGCTCACTCACTGTGTCGTACTCACCGGCGGCGCGCAGATGCGCGTTCAGTGCCTTCGCCAACTCGCGCTGGGTAAGCCCGAGTTGCTTCATCGCGCCCTTCAGGCGGGAATTTCCGGTCACCCAACTCACAGTAGCCAGGTGACCGCCGGCTGGCTGCGCTGGAACCGGAAATTTCCGGGTGCGTGCAAGCAGAAACCCTGCCTTCTTTCCTCCCACTCGCCGCCCGACAGCCGTTCAACTGGACGCATGCCATTGCGGCCTCCTAGCTCACGGCTCCGTGAATCCGGAAGCCAAAGGTCAGGTGGGCAGTGAGCGCCACAGCGGCACCGTGGGCCGGCCCTACCTCCGTCCAGGGCCGGCCCGCACTCAGCAGCGATCCGTCTGGAGGGTCACCCGATGCCCCCTGCACCACACCTGCGCCACACGTCCACCGCTGGTCCGCGCTCGCAGTCGGTGAACGTGCGGGCGACCACCAAGGTCAAGCCCGCTCCGAAGGAGGCAAGGGAGTTCCAGGCGCGGAGGGGAGACGTTCGTGCCTGGGACACCAGTGCATGGGAGACGTGGCTCCACTACGGCGGTTTGGCGTGACCTCCCCGGCCGATCCGCCGGCACCCAGCGCGGATCCGGCGGGGGCCGAGCGGGGGCAGGAGGGGCGCGCTGATGAGCGGTGACGCACAGCCCACCGGCGACCCCACCGAGCAGGCGGAGACCGTGAAGCGACCCACCGTTCAAGACCTCCTGGCGCAGGCCGAGAGGTTGAAAGAAGCGATCGACAAGCATCAAGAACAGCTCGGAGGCCGTCCGGAATGACTTACCCCTCGATGCATGGCTGGCCCGAAGTCCCCCAGCCCGTCGCGGGCTGCGACCGGTGCGCAACGCTCCACCAGAACCGCGCAGGGGCGATCCGGCGCGGCGACGGCAGCGCGGAGAGCGACTACAACGTCCTGATTCGGCGTCATCACGCCGGGGCTCACGAGTGATACCGCGCATCTTGCGGCCCCGACTGCTGCACCTCGTCGGCCGGGCGGACGAGCACTGGTACTGGCTGTATCAGAGCTTGTTGTGCCGCCTCGACACCGATCCGCGGGCTGCCGATGCGATGTATGACCGCGACCTGTCCGGCCGTCTGGCCACATGCGACACCGCCACCACCCCCTGCCTCAAAGGGAGGCGCTAGCCCTCATCCAGCAGTGCCTCGACGGCCGTTGGCCCGGCCGCCGAGGCGGAATGCGCCACTACCTGAATCACAAGGGATGCAACGCAATGCGAGACTTTATCGGTTGCCTGTTCATCTGGTTAGGGGAACCCCTCCGCCAGCTCCTACGCGCCTGGCGCCAACGTGCGACCTCCTGGCTCTCCACGGCTCCGCCACCGGCACCCGCGCACGCCATTGCGCCGAGGCCGAGGTACGACCGGGGACCGCTGCCCGACCACGTGGTGGCTCGCCGCCAGCCGTTCACCGGACATGACGTCAACCCCGTGCGGCCGTACTACACCGAGTGGGAACGCACCCTCGTTCCACCGACCCTAAACCGTCGCACCACCACCCCAGCCTCGATCTACACGGGCGCCACACGATGACCACAGAAACCAACCTGCCCATAACCGACCTCCCCACGGCCTCCGTCATCACGCCTGATGAGACAGCCGCCGTGCGGAGGCTCGTGAACCGGCACACACGCAACCCCGATCACCGCACCACGATCCTCTCCGCCCTGGGCCTCGCCCCAGAGGGCAACAGGCCCAACCCCGCACGCCGCCCTGCGCCATCGAGCCGTTCCCCGATACCGCCACCGGGAACGGACTGCGTCACGGCCAAAGTCAGCAGGCGATACGACGTGGTTCAAGTCGAGGACGACATCGCGGAGCACCTACTCGCCCTCGGCGACGTCACGTCGGCCCACATCGCCGCCCCTGGGACCCGCTACTTCCTTCTGACCCGCGGCACCGCGAGGCAGCGCCCCTGGGCATGGGAACGGATCTCCCGCTACGTCACCCTGCACACCGCGGACTGCACCCTGACGGTCCCCGGCACAGAACGCATCGCCGCCCCCACGCCGTACTGGGTGGTTCCGGAGCGGTGGAACGGCAGCTACCTCTGCGACAAGTGGTTGCCCGACGAACTCTCGGTGAGCACCCTCGCTCTCCGCGGGCCGCCAGCTCGACGGTGCAACTTCTGCCCGGCGCCGCTGTGGCCCGAGGAGCACGTGACAACCATCGTCCCGGCGCCATACCCCTCACACGCCTCCCGCGAAGTGTCCGCACACATCGACTGCACCCCCCGCAATCGCTCACGGCCCCGAGCGCCACGTCGAACTCACCAACCGAACTAAGAGAAAAGTGTGTTGGCAGGCCGACTCTTTGACCACCGCGCCCCAGACCGCTCCGCGGCCGGGCGGCTGCCCGACATCCCGGCCACCGGCCGCGGAGCACCTACGCCGCCGACAACGCTCTGATCAAGCATCGTCAGCGGCCCGGGACAGGACGGAGTGCTGCGCCACTCCTAACAACCTCGTCCCACCGGCCGCCCGCCCATACCCATGTCAGCCGGCGTGGGCGGGCGGCCACCACACCACACCAGCGCACTACAAGCACCAAACCCATGGCGGCCGTCCGGGTTAGGGCCGCATGCACCACCGCACGGTGAACGCGATGAATGCCGTAGCGCTCCCCATCACAACTCCCGCTCCGGGCGATGAGCTCGTTCACACCGCCCGCCGCCCGGAGCGGGGCACCAAGCCACGACGAAGCGCCGCCGGCCGCACCGCGGCCCGGCGCACCCAATCCCCGCCCCAGCCAGATTCGGCCGAACCCCGCGCTGCACCTCGTTCGGAGTTCCAGCAGGGGCGGCACCAACCACCCCGAGGGCGTACGGCCCCATTGCGGCCAGCGCACCCCGGGGAGGGTCAAGCAACGCCGGTTACGAGACGAGAGAACAACACGTGGGCAAGCCCAAAGAGACAGTGAATGCCGCCAAGGGGCGCCAGAAGCGCGATGCCGAGGAACAGGGCGCCGAAACGCCGAGGGAGAAACAGCAGGTGGTTGACACCCAGTTGCTCAAGAGGCATTCCAGGCAAGGCCGCTAGCAGAGCGAGTGGCGCCCCGGGCCTTGACCGGGAGGCTACGGCCACTCACACCAGCGCCGTAGCTGCCCCCACTGCCGTCATGCGCCAGCCATCACAGACCCCGCCCTCTTGCGGCCGGTACAGCGGAACCCGACCGTACGAAGGCGGCAGTCCCACCCCAACGACAACCACGAGAGGAAGTGCAGATGTTGAATCCCCAGAACGGAGACGCGCGACAGGAGCCGGAGCAGGTCGATGACCAGCCGGAAGTGATCGCCCTCGGCAATGCCTCCACGCTGACGCGCGGCGGCGATGACACGGGCGTGGAGAACAAGCGCGCACCCTACGACTGCTAAGCGCTCCACATCACCCCGGTGGCCCCCGTGTCTCTGGCACGGGGGCCACCCCTCTCGTCCCCAACACTGCTGAAAGAGGTGGCCATGCGCTGGTTTGGAGGATGCGCTCCGGACGGGCCGCAGATCACGCCGGAGGGCGCCCGGGTCCTCTGGAGCGAACCCCGGCTATGGATGATGGGCAAATGGCCGACACCGCTGATACGGATGGCCAAAAACAGAACGGCTCTCCTGGCCATCATCGGCCCGTGCGCCGCAACCCGGCAGGACCTCACCCCGGCCCTCACCGCCCCCGACCTCGCCCAAGCCGTCGGGCACTGGCCCGGTTCCTACATCGCCGTACGCTTCACCGCCCGAGCGGTCGTGGAGATCATCACGGACCCCTCCGGCGCCTGCCCCCTCTACACCGCCCAAACTCCCAACGGCATCGTGTGGGCCTCCAGCGCCCGCGCCCTCGCCTCCCTCACCGGAGGCCAGATCGACACCGGATGGCTCGCGAGCTACCTCTGGGATACCGCGGCACCCGCCGACGACCGCAGCCCGTGGAAAGGCGTCCGCCCCGTACCGCCCGGACACGTCCTCACCCTCGCCGCGGGCGGCGGCCGCTTCACAACCCCCTGGTGGTCACCGCCCACCCCGCGCCCACGCACCGAGGCCCTCCGCAGCCTTCGCCACGCACTGAGCGAGGGCATTCGAGCCCGCGTCGAAAACACACCCTCCGCCACCGACCTCGGCGGCACGGACTCCACCACCCTCGCCGTCATCGCCGCCCGCCACCGCCCCCTCACCGCCATCACCGCCCACCCCCTCGGCCACACCGAAGGCGGGGACCTCGACTACGCCCGAGCCCTCCGCGTACCGGGCCTGACCAAGATCGAATTCCCCGTCGAAGCAGGACACCTGCCGTTCTCGGCCGGCACAACACCGATGCCGGCGACCGACGAACCACCACCCTCCACCGCCGTGTGGGCCATGCTCTCCGCCCAACTCCGCCTCGCAAGAGCACACGGAACCCTCCGACACCTCACCGGCGACGGCGGTGACCACCTCTTCCTCGCCTCACCGCGGCACCTTGTGGACTACGCCCACAACCGGCGCTGGCTCCCCCTCGTCCGCGACGCCCTAGCCTGGGCACGCCTTCGACGGCAGCCCCCCGGCCCCCTTATCACCGCCGCACTCCGGCGCGACACCGAAGGCATCGGCCGCCCCTGGCTGGCACGCCCGCCCTGGCTCACCGCCAACATCTCCGAACCACACTGGCGCCCGGCCACCGCCACCCAGGCCCTGATCGCCTCGATCCGCACCGTGGCACGAACTGCCCACGCTGACAGCCAGCTCTGCGACGCGGTCGGCGTGGAACTGCACAACCCCTACCTGGACGGCGCCGTCTTGAACGCCGTCGCCTCCGCCCCGGCCGAGGCCCGGTTCTCCGCCCACCGGTACAAGCCCCTCCTCGTGGACGCCGTGGGCGACCTCCTTCCCGCACTCCACCGCGACCGCGCGACCAAAGGCACCTTCACCGCCTCGTTCCACCACGGCCTCCGGGCCCACCTCGGCCGTGCCCTTGACCTCAGCGACGGCCGGCTCGCCGCCCGCGGCCTCATCGACCCCGCCCCCCTCCGCACCACCCTCCACGCCGCGGCGATGGGCGCGGAGACCAACTGGTCCATGCTTCTCCCCACATTGGCCGCCGAGCAGTGGCTTGCCACCATCGACCACACCCCGGCCGTCCGATGGGACACCACCGCTCCCGCCCCGGTAGGAGGACGATGAACACCGCCGCACACATCGTGGTCGCCATCACCCCCAGCGCCCGCGTGATCATCAACTACGGCACCGGCGAAACCGAAATGCGGCGCCTGGACGGCCGGCCCGTCGCCGGCACCGTCGTCCCCATTCCCCCCACCGCTCCCACCTGGGGCACAACCGAAGCACGCGCCACCCTCGCCCCCACCGGCTACGCGCCCCAACCCTGGCGCCTGGCAGCCATCCCAGCCGTACTCCTGACGGCCGCGATACGGACCTGTGGACCACGCCGCCGGCGCTTCCGCCGACTCGTGCAACTCGCCTGCTCCGGAAGGCTCCTCGCCCCCGCAACTTCCACCCAGGCCGAATACGCCGTCCGCGCCGTTCGGTGGGCCTCCTACGCCATGCCCACCGGCTGGGCCTGCTTGGAGGAGTCCACCGCGGCCGCCGTGCTGCTTGCCCTCGCCGGCCGCCGCGCCGAATGGCGCCACGGCCTGGCCACCGACCCCGTACGGTTACACGCCTGGCTCGTTGACGCCCAGGGGAAGCCTGTCGAAGAACCCCAAGACACCCTGCTTTACACCCCGACCTACACGCCAGACGGGCCCGGCCCCGCCCGCCGGTCCCGAAGGGAGAACGCAACGTGAGCGACCCGCACATCCTGCTGACCGGCGAGCGCCTCGCCCTGGGGATGCCACGCGAAGACATGCTGCCGGAATACCACCGGTGGGAGACCGACTACCGCACCCTCCTCGGCTACGGCGCCCAATTCCCCCAGTCCTGGGAATCCCGCGCCGCCGGCTGGGAACGCCTCCGCAAAAGCTCCAGCTCACCGCAGTTCGAAGTCGTCCGCACCGAAGATCAACAGGCCGTCGGACTCACCACGCTCCACATCAACCAGGTCACCAGGACCGCCGAGTTCGTGATGATGCTGGCCCCACACGAACGCGGCAAACGCTACGCAACCGAAGCCGCCCGCCTCACCCTCGACTGGGCCTTCCACATCGGCGCCCTACGCACCGTCTGGCTCAAAGTTCTCGATCCCAACCACGCCGGCATCGCCGCCTACGAGAAAGCCGGGTTTCAGCACGCCGGCCGCCTGCGAAAGACCGGGTATTGGCTCGGGGAACCCGTAGACGAGCTTCTCATGGACGCGTTGCCGGAAGACCTACCTGGATCTTCCGCCATCGCCAAGTAGCACAACGCCTCCCCCGCCGGCCGCAGCTCCTACAGCTGCAGGCGGGCGCCGTCGTTAGACGGTGCAGCGGCCGGGAGCCCAACGTTCGGACGGTGGACGGCCAACGAGGGCTCGCTCCTCTGATGTTGTGTGTGGTTAACTCATCAAAACCCAGCTGCCGCCGCCCGGGTAGGTGTCGAACTCGCCGGTCTCGGCGCAGACGGCGCTCTGGTAGGTGGTGACCGGGCGGCCGGTGCGGTTGGCGAGCGAGGCGGCGGTCATCCCCTTGGGGAGGGGCACGCAGCTCTCGATGTCGGTGCCGGACAGCTCGTAGCTCTGCCGGCGGCCGCCGAAGTCGGTCTTCGGCCACAGGCACAGCTGGCCGGCCGAGCAGTCGCCGGACCCGGCGGCGGTGCGGCCGCCGCCGGCCGCGTGGGCGGCCGGGGTGCCCAGGAGGTACGGCGTGGCGAGCGCCGCGGCCAGCGCGGCGAGGCCGGTGGCGAGTGCGGTGCCGCGGGCCGTGCGGGACGTGCCGGACGTGTGGATGCGCATAGGAGTCGCTCCCCCGTGTCGTGGCCGTGGCGGGCCGCGCGGGTCTCGGCGCGGGCCACGGCCGTGCTGTCCGCGGCGGGCGGGTGCCCGCAGCGGGTTCGGGATCGAGCGTGCGGCGGAGCGGGCGCGTCCGCCAAGCCCGCGGCGACTCCTCCACCCGGATCAGGTATGGGGATGACCCGCTGGCCCTGAATCGGGCCGCCGGTAACCGGAGTTGACGTTCCGGGGGCGGCGGGGGCGGGGTGCGGAAACCGTTCTTCCGGTCCGCGGCAAGGGGGTTGGGCGGGGCCGCCGCCCAGGAGGCGGGTACCGGGCCCGGTGGTTCCCGCTTCGGGTCATCCGAAGGAGGGATCCGCCTCCGAGGCGGAGGCCAACTGCGGCCCGGGGAGCGGCGATCGCCGGCGGCGGGCGGCGCGGGAGTGCGGGTTGACGGCGGAAGGCGGCCGGCAGGGCCCGGTCTCCGGCCCGGCGCGGGTCCGTACGCACAACGGCGCGCGGCCAGCCGAGGGGGTGGTTCGGCCGGCCGCGCGCCGCTGGGGCGGACCGGGTGGCGCCGTGGAACTCCGGGGCGCCGGGGATCAGATGTGGCCGACGCCGGCGCCGGCCTCGGCGTTCGCGCCGCGCTTGGTGAAGAGCGCGACGACGGCGGCGAGGACCGCCACGCCGCAGGCGACCGAGAAGGCCAGGCCCATGCCGGAGACGAAGGTGTCGTGGGCGACCGCGAGGATCTTCTCGGCGAACGGCTTCGGGGTGCCCTTCGGCACCGGGGCGATGCCCGCCGAGACGGCGTCGGCGACCAGGGACTGCTTCTCGGGCGGCAGCGGCGGGAGGCCCGCCTTCTGCCAGTTGCCCGCGAGGTCGCGGTCGACGCGGGAGGCCATCACCGCGCCGAGCACGGCGGTGCCGAGGCTGCCGCCGACCTGCATCGCGGCCTGCTGGAGACCGCCGGCGACGCCGGAGAGCTCCAGCGGGGCGTTGCCGACGATGACCTCGGTGGCGCCGACCATGACGGGCGCCAGGCCCAGGCCGAGCAGCGCGAACCAGACGGACATCGGGCCGGTGGTGGTGGAGGCGTTCAGCCCGGACATGCCGTACATCGCGACGGCGGTGACGACCATGCCGCCGACCAGCGGGATGCGCGGGCCGAACTTGGTGATCAGGGCGCCCGCGAGCGGCGAGCCGACGATCATCATGCCGGTCAGCGGAAGGAGGTGCAGTCCGCTGTCGACGGGGCTCATGCCGTGGACGTTCTGGAGGTAGAACGTCACGAAGAACAGGCCGCCCATGAAGGCGAAGGCCATCAGCACCATCAGGACCGTGCCCGCGGTCAGCGGCACGGAACGGAACATCCGCAGCGGGATCAGCGGCTCGCGGACCTTGGTCTCCAGGACGCCGAAGACCACGAAGAGGACGACCGCGCCGATCAGGAAGCCCCAGGTCTTCATGGAGCCCCAGCCCCAGTCCGTCGCGTTGATCAGCGGCCAGATGAGGCAGAACATCGCGCCGGACAGCAGCGCGATGCCGGGGATGTCGAAGGAGCGGGGGGCGTTGTCCGCGCGGTGGTCCTTGAGGATCACCAGGCCGAGGACGAGGGCCAGCACGCCGACCGGGACGTTGATGAAGAACACGGACTGCCAGTTGACGTGCTCGACGAGCAGTCCGCCGACTATCGGGCCGCCGGCGGTGGAGGCGCCGATGACCATGCCCCAGATGCCCAGGGCCATGTTCAGCTTCTCGGCCGGGAAGGTGGCGCGCAGCAGGCCCAGCGCGGCGGGCATCAGCAGTGCGCCGAACAGCCCCTGGAACACGCGGAAGACGATGACCAGCATGACCTGGTCGGAGAAGCCGATGGCGGCGGAGGCGGCGGCGAAGCCGACGATGCCGATGAGGAAGGTCTGGCGGTGGCCGAAGCGGTCGCCGAGCTTGCCGGCCGTGATCAGCGAGATGGCCAGGGCGAGCATGTAGCCGTTGGTGATCCACTGCACGTCGGCGAGGGACGCGTCCAGCTCGTCCTTGATGGCCGGGTTGGCGATGGCGACGATCGTGCCGTCGAGCGCCACCATCATCACGCCGATGGCGACGGAGAAGAGAGTCAACCAGGGATGGCCCCGCAACCCCTTGCGAGGCTCCGGTACGGGAAGTTCCGGTGCGCGGCGGGCGACCGGGGTCTGAGAGCTCATGTTTCGAGGCTAATGTCAGCTACTGACAGTTGACAAAATATTTCATGAGTCGGTAACTGTCATTTTGCTCACAGGTATCCTGAGCAGCGAGAACACCTCGGAAAGGCGGCGCAGGATGACGGAGCCGACGCCGCAGGCGGCCCCCACCGGCGGACTGCGCGAGCGCAAGAAGCAACGCACCCGGGACGCCCTGATCCGTGCGGCCCTGGAGCTCTTCACGGAGCAGGGCTACGAGGAGACGACGGTCGACGAGATCGCCGAGGCGGTGGACGTCTCCCAGCGCACCTTCTTCCGGTACTTCAGCAACAAGCAGGAAGTGACCTTCGCCGTCCAGGACATGGTCGAGGCGCGCTTCCTGCAGGAGCTGGCGGCCCGGCCGGCGGACGAGCCGCCGCTGCTCGCCCTGCGCAGCGCGGTACTGACCGCCTGGGACGAGATCGGCAACGCCATCGCGTCGGTGATCCCGGTGGACCTGCACATGCGCACGTTCCAGATGATCGAGTCGACCCCGGCACTGGTCGCCGCGCACCTGCGGCGCTACACCGAACTGGAGGAGCAGATCGCCCAGTTGATCGCCCGCCGCGAGGGACTGGACGTGGACGCGGACCCCCGGCCGCGGGTACTGGTCGCGGCGTTCAGCGGGGCGATGCGGGTGGCCGGGAAGGTGTGGGGCGAGGGGCCCGACTGCAGCGTGGCGGGGATCCGCGAGGTGACCCGCTCCTATCTGGACCACATCGGGCCGGCGATCGAGACCGACTGGCGGACGGGCCGGAAGCTGTCGCATTGACCTGAACACGCCTACGACCAGGCGTAACGAGCCTCGCCCGGCGTGTAACCGGCCCCTTTCCGAACGAGAGCGGGTCTGCACGACTGAGCGTCGGACGTCATTGCGATGTGTCCGATTTGGTGCAAATACCCTGCCTGAAACGTGAGATGCCTCACGGTGGTCGGCGAGCACCCTGCCCCGTCTCCTAGGGTGGCCCGCGGTGACTTCTTTCCCGGGCCTCGGCCCCTCCTCCGGTTTCCTGCAGTCCACCGTGTGGCGCGCGTCGCTCGCCCTGCTGGTGGTGTTCGTGATGCTCGCCCTGACAGGTTGGACGGCCATCAGAAACACCAAGGAGGACGCCGACCCGCTGGCCACGGCGAGAACCGCCTGGCGGCACGCCACCTTCCACGGACGGCCGCTGCCCGCCCCGGACGCCGCCCCGGCCACCCTGCGCGCCTTCTTCGGCTCCCTCGGCCGGGCCGAGCGCGGGCAGCTCGCGGCCCGCTACCCGCTCGTCGTGGGCAACATGGGCGGCGCCCCCGTCGCCCTCCGCTACCGCGCCAACCGGATGGCGATCGACGCCGCCCGCAAGATCGAGAAACGGCGCATGGGCGACCAGCGGCTCACCCCTGTCGGCCGCCAGGAGGCGAGCCGGCTGATGCACCGCATGGAATCGCTGATGAGCCCCGACCGCCAGATCCTGGCGTTCGACCCGGCGGGCGACGGCCGGGCCGCCGAGGTCTTCGGCGACCTCGCCACCGCCGACCGGGTCTCCGTCGTGGTGCCCGGCGTGGACACCAACCTGTCGACCTTCGAGCGCACCGCCAAGGCGACGGCCGCCCCCGTGGGCATGGCGGAGTCCCTGTACGGCGCCGAGCGGGCGGCCAGCCCCGGCGCCCGTACCGCGGTAATCGCCTGGGCCGACTACACCACGCCGTCCGGACTGGGCGTCGAGGCGGCCACCGGGCAGCTCGCCCAGGCCGGCGCGGTCCGGCTGCGCGCCCTGGTGGACGCCCTGCCGTCCACCGACTCCGTCTCGCTGTTCTGCCACAGCTACGGGTCCGTGGTGTGCGGCCTGGCGGCCCGGAACCTCCCCGACGACGTCACCGACATCGCGGTGGCCGGCAGCCCCGGCATGCGGGCCGGGAGCCTGTCGGGCCTGGACACGCACGCCCGGGTCTGGGCGATGCGGGACGCCGACGACTGGATCCAGGACGTGCCGTACCTGGAGGTCGGCGGGCTCGGCCACGGCGCCGACCCGGTCGACCCGTCCTTCGGGGCCCGGGTCCTGTCGGCCGAGGGCGCGGACGGCCACGCCGGCTACTTCGCGTCCGGCACCCAGAGCCTGCACAACTTCGCGCTGATCGGGGTCGGCGACCTCGGGTCGGTGGACTGCGCCGCCAGCGACCCGCACTGCAGCGTGGACCTGGCCTGACGGCCGTCCCGCACCGCCCGCGGCCGCGGGTACGGCCCGGCGCCCGGGGACGGGCCGTACCCGCGGGAACCGCGACCGCGCCGAGTGACGTGAACAGGGCAAGGGTGACCACCGGGCGACCGGGTTCCCTTGACACGCGCAGCGCAGGTGTCCGGAAGGGGGACGGGCGGGCGACCACCCGCATACGATGAGCCACATGGGTGATGTGCTGGCCGGTTTTCACGCCGTCTGGGAGTTCGACTCGGACTCCGTACTCATCCGCTTCGAACGGGGGATCCGCAGGCCGAAGCTGTTCCAGGCTCTCGGCGAGCGACGCATTCCGTACGAGGCGCTGAGATCCGTCGAGGTCTCCACGGGCAGGCGCGGCACGGTGGTGCTGCATGCCGTGCCGCGATCGGGCGCCGATCCGCTGATGGAGGCGGCGAGCGGACAGCTCAAGGAGGACGCCGACCCGTACCGGCTGGTGCTGCCGGCCGAGCGCGAGACGCTCGCCTCGTACTACGCCGACGAGCTGCGCACGGCGCTGGGCCCCGCCGCCCGGGAGCCCGCCGACCGGCACCTGGTGGCCGCGCCGGACCCCCCGCTGCACTTCAAGGCATACGACGGCAAGGCGTCCTTCGACGGCAGCTCGGTGGCCTTCCGCTGGTTCTGGACGGGCGCGTCGTCGGCGAAGTGGAAGAGCGGCGACCAGACCTTCGCGATCGGCGAGCTGACCGGTGTCGAGTGGCGCTCGCCGGAGATCTTCAACGGCTACCTGCGGCTGCTGGCGCGCGACGCCCCCGAGGCGCGGTCGGGCGAGGCGGACCAGGACCCGGCCGCGGTGGTCTTCGGATTCGGCTACGGCCCGGTCCACGAGTCCCTGCCGTTCGCGGCCGCCGTCCTACAGGCCGTGCGGGCCGCCGAGCCGGGATCGGACGACCCGGAGCGGGCACCGGTGCGGCGTGCCGGGAGCACCGGCCGGGACCCCGCCGACATCGCGGACCGGATCCGGCACCTCGGCGAGCTGCACGGGGCAGGACTGCTGACGGACGACGAATTCAGCACGAAGAAGGCGGAGTTGCTGGCGGAGCTGTAGCGCCGGGCCGCCGGCACCGGGTCCGGCGGCGCCCGCGTCATACCGTGGTACGGGGCGGAAGCCCGCACCACGGTATGACGCCGGGGTGCGTGCGGTCCGCTTACCTTGATCCCGCGATGTCCAAACGATCTCCTTCCCCCGAAGACGAGCCGGCCGGCGGCGTGTGGCACCGGCCGACCCGCGCCACCGCGCTGCGCGTCGCCCGCCGGGTGCTGCGCGCCGCACGCCCGGCGCTGCGGGTGCTCGCCACCGAGCTCGGCACCCCGACCCAACCCGGCACCCCGCTGTTCGGCAGCGTCCGGAAGCGCTGGGTGCGCCGGGTGCCGTATGCGGTGGCGTTCGTGTTCGCGGTGGCGCTGCTGCCGTCGGGGGTCAACGTCCTCCACAACGACTACGGCATGCCCGGCGGCCTGGCCGGTGCGCTGGCCACCGCGCAGAGCGTGCCGCTGCTGCTCGCGGTGACCCGGCCGCTCCAGGTGTGGTGGGTGATGTTCGCGGCGGACGTGGTCTGCGCCGCGGCGCTGATCGGCGCCGACGGTGTCGTGGGCCGCCCCTGGCCGTGGCCGCCCACGGTGATCGTCGGCTATCTCGCGCTGATGGTGGCGCTGTCGGTGCGCGAGCGCCGGAGAACGCTGATCGCGGTCTGGCTGACCACCGGCGCGGCGGGGATCCTCGGCGAGGCGGTCGCGCCGCAGGGCAGCCAGAGCACCTGGGTGCTGATGTTCGTGCTCTCCGGTGTGGTGCTGCTGCTCGGCGCCGCCCTGCGCGAACGGGGCGACGCCCAGCGGAAGTTGCAGGAGCAGGAGACGATCAGCGAGGCGGAGCGGGCCCGGCGCACCCTGCTGGAGGAGCGCACCCGCATCGCCCGTGAGCTGCACGACGTGGTCGCCCACCACATGTCGGTGATCACGGTCCAGGCGGACAGCGCGCCGTACCGCATCAGCGGGATACCCCCCGAGGCCCAGGAGGAGTTCGGGGCGATCGCGGCGAGCGCCCGCGAGTCGCTGGCCGAGATGCGGCGGCTGCTCGGGGTGCTGCGCAGCGAGGAGACCGAGCGGCAGGGCGGCCCGGAGAAGGCCCCGCAGCCGGGGATCGGCCAGCTGCCGAAGCTGGTCGAGGCGACCGTACGGGCCGGTGTGCCGGTCGAGTTGGCGCTGCCCGGGGAGCCGGTGGCGCTCGAACCGGCGGTGGACCTGTCGGCGTACCGCATCGTCCAGGAGGCGCTGGCCAATGTGGTGCGGCACGCTCCGGGCGCACCGACCCGGGTGTCGGTGACGACGGCCGAAGACGGCTCGCGGCTGACGGTGCTGGTGGTCAACGAAGCGCCCGCCCCGCCGGTGTCCGCGCCGTTGGAGACCAGCGGTACCGGGCACGGTCTGGTGGGGATGCGGGAGCGGGTGCGCCTGGTGGATGGCACGCTGGACACCGGGCCGCTGCCCGACGGCGGCTTCCGGGTCGCCGCCCGACTCCCGCTCTCCGCCCCGCTCTCCCCGCCCGTCCCCCACTCAGCGAAGGACCCCGACGCCCCATGACGACCCGCGTGATCATCGTCGACGACCAGGCCATGGTGCGGGCGGGGTTCGCCGCGCTGCTCGCCGCGCAGAGCGACATCGACGTGGTGGGCGACGCGGCGGACGGTGTGCGGGGCGTGGAGCTGAGCCGGCGGATGCACCCCGACGTGGTGCTGATGGACGTCCGGATGCCGGAGATGGACGGACTGGAGGCGGCCCGCCGGCTGCTCGATCCGCCGCCCGGGGTCACCCACCGCCCGAAGGTGCTGATGCTGACCACCTTCGACGTCGACGACTACGTCTACGAGGCGCTGCGCGCGGGCGCGTCCGGCTTCCTGCTCAAGGACGCGCCCCCGGCCGACCTGATCTCCGCGGTCCGCGTGGTGGCGGCCGGGGAGGCGCTGCTCGCGCCGTCGGTGACCCGCCGGCTGATCGCCGACTTCGCCCGCCAGCGGCCGGCGCCCCGCACCGACCGCACCGCACTCCGGCTCAACGGCCTCACCCCGCGCGAGACGGAGGTCCTGGAGCTGATCGCCCGCGGCCTGTCCAACCAGGAGATCGCCGACCGGCTGATCCTCGCCGAGCAGACCGTGAAGACCCATATCGGCCGGGTGCTGGCCAAGTTGGAGCTCCGCGACCGCGCCCAGGCCGTGATCTTCGCCTACGAGTCGGGACTGGTCACGCCCGGCGAGCGCTGATACCGCCGTTTCGGGTTGTCCCCACCCGCCCTTGGGGGTAGCCCCACCATCCCCTAGGAGCCAGCCCCCGGCTCCTCCTCCCGGGGGACGACCGCCGGCCCGGACCCCCTACCCCGGTATCACCCGGGAGTTGGCTCCGCGGCGTGACGCCGCGCCACCCGCCGGTTTCCTACCTTTCCCTCCGCCACACCGCTGGAAGAGGGAGAGACCACCATGACCGTGCTGCGGAGCGCCGCCCGGCGCAGCAAGCGGACGCTCGCCGCCGCCGTCCTCGCGCTGGCCGTCGTCGCGGGGACCGGCGGCTGGGCGGCCGGTTCCACGCAGACCGCGGTCACCGGCCCGGCCCCCGGCGCCGCCGCCTGGCGCGCCGACCACACGCTCGGGGTCCGGCTGCCGGATCCGGCGAGCGCCTCCCCCGCCGAGGTCGCCCGGTTCTTCGCCGGGCTGACCGACGCCCGGCAACGGGCGCTCGCCGCCCGGCACCCGCTCACCGTCGGCAACCTCGACGGGGCGCCGATCGCCCTGCGGTACGCGGCCAACGCCCGTGCCCTGCGCGCGGAACGGGACCGGGAGTCGGCCCGCGCCACCGACCCGGCCGGCACCCTCCAGGACCACCGGCGGGCCGAGCAGGCGGTCCGGCGCTACACCGCGCTGCTCGCACCCGGCCGCCGGATCCTCGCCTTCGACCCGCGCGGCCGCGGCCAAGTGGCCGAAGTCCACGGCGACTTGGCGACCGCCCGGCGCGTCGCGGTGATCGTGCCGGGCTCCGACATCGACCTGACCACGTTCGACCGCACCACCGACCCGTACGGCACGCCGACCGGGATGGCCACCTCGCTGCGCCGGCAGATGGCCGCCGAAGCGCCCGGCGTGCGGACCGCGGTGATCGCCTGGGTCGGGTACACCACCCCGGTCGGCCTCGGGCCGGACGCCGCGACCGGCCGGCTCGCCGAGGCCGGCGCGCCCCGGCTGACCCGCTTACTGTCCGGTCTGGCCGCCACCGGCGCGCCCGCCCCGGCGCTGCTGTGCCACAGCTACGGATCGGTGGTCTGCGGACTCGCCGCCCCGCACACCGGCCGAGGCGACCTCGCCGACCTGGTGGTCTTCGGCTCCCCCGGGATGCGCCGGGACAACGCAGCGGAACTGCGCACCACGGCCCAGGTCTGGGCGGCGCGGGACGCCTCCGACTGGATCGGCGACGTCCCGAACGTCGAGCTGCTGGGCCTGGGGCACGGCGCGGACCCCACCGATCCGGCGTTCGGCGCCCGCCGGGTCCCCGCCGAACGGGCCGAGGGCCACACCGGCTACCTCGCCCCGGGCACCGACTCCCTCCGCAACTTCGCCGCGATCGCGCTGGGGCGCTACGGCGACGTGCGCTAGGCCGCACACCCGGGCCCGCCGGGCCCCCGCCCCCACCCGCCTGGAAGGACACCAGATGACCACCGAGCCGAGCGCCGGAGCGCCCCCCGGGAACCCCGTCTCCCTCCTGCGCTCCCGGGCCCGTACCGCCGTCCGCGCCCTCGACGCCCGCACCCCGGCCCACCGCGACCGGGCCATCGACGGCCTCCGGGCCCTGGCCCTGCTCGCCGTCCCCACCGGGCACTGGCTGCTGGGCGGCTTCGCCCGGGACGCCGACGGCACGCTGCACAACGCCAGCCCGCTGACCGCGCTCGGCTTCCTCGCCCCGGCGAGCTGGCTGCTCCAGACGCTCGGCATCTTCTTCCTGGTCGGCGGCCATTCCTCGGTGCTGTCCCTGCGGCGGACCACCGCACGGGGCGGCTCCACCGCCCGGTGGCTGGGCGGCCGGGTCGCCCGCCTGGGCCGCCCGGTGCTGGGCGTGACCGCCGTCTGGGCCGTGCTGATCCCGCTGCTCCACGACCTGGGGGTGTCCACCGCGACGCTGCGCACGGGCGCGACGCTGGTCATCCAACCGCTGTGGTTCGTCGGCATCTACGCCGTGCTCACCGCGCTCACGCCGTACTGCGCCGCGGCCGCGCGGAAGCTGGGCGCCTGGAGCGCGGTGCCGCTGCTGGTGTCGGTCGCCGCCGTGGACTTCCTGCGCTACGGGCCGTTCGCCGCGGCCGTGCCGTCCTGGCTGAGCCTGCTCAACCTGCTGCCCGGTTGGCTGTTCGCCTACCAGCTCGGCGTCTGCTGGGGCGAGCGGCGGCTGGGCCGGCGCACCGCCTGGGGCCTGCTGTGCGGCGGCGCCGCGCTGTTCGCCGCGCTGCTGCTGTACTTCCACTACCCGGCGAGCATGGTGGGCGTCCCCGGCCAGGACCGGACCAACTCCCACCCGCCGTCGCTGCTGGTCCTGGCGCTGGCCGCGGCCCAGTCGGGGGCGGCGGTGCTGCTCCGGGACAGGCTGGCCCGGCTGCTGCGGCGGCCCGCCCTGTGGGCGCCGGTGGTCGTGATCAACCTGTCGGCGATGACGATCCTGTGCTGGCACCAGACGGCGATGCTCGCGGCGGCCGTACCGGCGTCGTTCGCGGGGGCCGTACCGGGCCTGACCACCGTGCCGGACACGCTCGGCTGGTTCGCGGCGCGGCTGGCGTGGCTGCCGGTCTTCGCCGCCCTGCTCGTCCTCATCGGCTCGGTGACCCGCCGCTTCGAGGCACCGTGGACGGGGGCCGGCCGGGGCCGGCGGGCGGTCGCGGCGGTGCTGGCGGCGGCCTTCGCGGTGTTCGCGCTGGGGTACGCGTAGGGCCTGCCCGGTGGTGCGGGGGCGCTGCCCGGCCGTGATCCACCGGGCAGGCCCCCGCCGGAGCGGGGCTACTCCCGCCCGGCCGACGTGAACCGCATGTCGGCGTAGCGGTCGCCCGCCACCTTGCCCGCGATCGGCTCCAGCAGCGCCAGCTCCTGCGCGCTCAGCTCGATCCGGGTCGCGCCGGCGTTCTCCTCGATCCGGCTGCGCCTGCGGGTGCCGGGGATCGGGACGACCGTCAGCCCGCGGACGGCGGCCTGCTGCTGCACCCAGGCCAGCGCGATCTGCCCGAGCGTGGCGCCGTGCGCGTCGGCGACGGTGCGGACCGGCTCCAGCAGGGCGGCGTTGGCGGCCGCGTTGTCGCCGGTGAAGCGGGGCTGCTGGCGGCGGAAGTCGTCGTCGGCCAGTTCCTTGTCGGCGCGGACGAAGGAGCCGGTGAGGAAGCCCCGGCCGAGCGGGGAGTAGGGGACGAGGGCCACGCCGAGGTCGGCGGCGGCCGCCACCACGCCCACCTCGACGTCGCGGCTGAAGAGCGACCACTCGGACTGGACCGCGGCGATCGGGTGCACGGTGCGCGCGGCGCGCAGTTCGGAGGCGGTCACCTCGCTCAGGCCCAGGTACTTCACCTTGCCCTCGGCGACCAGCTCGGCCATCGCGCCGACCGTCTCCTCGATGGGGACGGCCACGTCGCGGCGGTGCATGTAGTAGAGGTCGATCTGCTCGACGCCGAGCCGCTGCAGGCTGCCCTCGACGGCCTGGCGGATGTACGGCCGGTCATTGCGGATGGTGCGCTTGTAGGGGTCCTCCGGGTCGCTGCTCAGCGCGAACTTGGTCGCCAGCACGACCTCTTCGCGGTGTGCCCGGACGAAGGGCGCGATGAACTTCTCGTTCTCGCCGTCGCCGTAGACGTCGGCGGTGTCGTAGAGCGTGACGCCCAGCTCCAGTGCGCGCTCCAGGGTGGCCCGCGCCTCGCCGGGGTCCTCGGTGGGGCCGTAGGCCCAGCTCATGCCCATGCAGCCGAGGCCCTGCACACCGACCTGCGGGCCTTCGGTGCCCAGCCGGACAGTGCCGATCTTCGTGTCGTTCGCCATGAACTTCAGACCCTCCCGGACGCCCGCCGGGCGTCGGCGTAGATACCGAGCTTGTAGTCGAGGACGTCGGCCGTGCTCTCCAGTTCGGCGATCCGCCGCCGCACGTCCTCGCGGTGCTTGGTGAGCAGCTGCTCGCGCTCGGCGAAGGTGCTCTCGCCCTCCCGCACCAGTTCCGCGTACCGGACCATGTCGGCGACCGGCATCCCGGTCAGCCGGAGCTTGGAGACCAGGTCCAGCCAGTCCAGGTCGCGGTTGGTGAAGCGGCGCTGCCCGGTGTGCGTCCGGTCCACGTGCGGCATCAGGCCGATCCGCTCGTACCAGCGCAGGGTGTGGGCGCTCAGACCGGTGTGCTGGGCCACCTCGCTGATGGTGTACCGGTCGCGGCCGGCCGGCCGCGGATAGCCGCCGGTGGTCCCGCAGCCCCGGGCCGTCGCCGGCCGCGGCCTGGGGCACACCGTCTCCGGCAGGCCGGCCACGACCGTGCCGCCGGTCACCGGTTCGCTCTGCGTCACCGTCATGCCGCGTCTTCCCCCTCGTCGTCCCCGGTGCGCGCGCCGCCCCGGATGCCGTGGCGCCGCCGGACGTTCCGCCGGGCGCCTTACGACGTCCTCAACGCTAAAGAGTTGGAGTGCACTCCAGGCAAGCACCGGCCGCGGGCAGTCTTGACCGGAATTTGAAGGCGTGGGGGCACCCCGTAGGCTCGGGGCCATGCAGAGCCTGGGGTTGATCGAGAACTGGCCGGTGCCCACCGCCGCGGCCGCCGTCGTACGGGCCGATGGCTCGGTGGCCGGATCGCACGGCCCGCTGGAGCACCGCTTCCCGCTGGCGTCCGTCACCAAGCCGCTGGCCGCCTACGCCGCGCTGCTCGCCGTCGAGGAGGGCGCCGTCGAGCTGGACGAGCCGGCCGGCCCGGAGGGTTCCACGGTCCGTCATCTGCTCGCCCACACCTCGGGGCTGGCGTTCGACGAGGCGCGCCAGGTCGCCGCCCCGGGCACCCGCCGGATCTACTCCAACGCCGGCTTCGAGGCGCTCGGCGACCACCTCGCCAAGGCCACCGACATCCCGTTCCCCCAGTACCTGCACGAGGCGGTGCTGGTGCCGCTGGGCATGACCGCGACCGAGCTGGCCGGCTCCCCGGCCAAGGACGGCGTCTCCACCGTCGCGGACCTGGTCCGCTTCGCGGCCGAACTCCAGGCGCCGCGGCTGCTGGCGCCGGAGACCCTCGCGGCGGCGACCCAGGTGGTCTTCCCCGGGCTGACCGGGGTGCTGCCGGGCTACGGCCACCAGAAGCCCAACGACTGGGGCCTGGGCTTCGAGATCCGCGACGGGAAGGCCCCGCACTGGACGGGCGCCGCCTCCTCGCCGCGCACCTTCGGGCACTTCGGGCAGTCCGGGACGTTCCTGTGGGTGGACCCGGCGGCCGGGGCGGCCTGCGTCGCGCTGACCGACCGGAACTTCGGCCCGTGGGCCGTCGAGGCGTGGCCGGCGCTGACCGACGCCGTCCTGGCCGAGCTCGCCGGCAACGGCTGAAACCGTACGCCCCGGAGCCGGCGCGCTGCCTCACCCGTACACCGGCTCCGTCCCCATCTCCCACACCAGGCACTCCGCCCCCGCCGGCGCCACCACCTCCAGCCCCTCCGCGTCGCTGATCCGCGCCGCGTCCCCGGCTTCCAGACGCTCGGCGCCGAGCCGCACCTCGCCCCGTACGACGTGGACGTAGACCCGCGCGGCACCGGGGACGGCGGCGCGCCCGCCCGCTCCGAGGCGGCACACCCGCAGCGCGGCGCCGGCCCGTGGCAGCGGGTGCGGCGTGCCGTCGGCGACCTGCCGCACCACCTCGTACTCCGGCTCGCCGCCGGGGGCGAGGGGTGTCAGCCACATCTGGACGAAGCGCAGGGGGGCCGGGCCGTCGTTGCGCTCGATGTGCCGGACCCCGCCCGCGGAGCTGAGCCGCTGGAGGTCGCCCGGGCGTACGGTCGTGGCATGGCCCGTCGAATCGCGGTGGGTCAGCTCGCCCTCGACGACCCAGGTGACGATCTCGGTGTCCCGGTGCGGGTGCTCGCCGAACCCGGCGCCGGCCGCCAGGCGCTCCTCGTTGCAGGCGACCAGCGCGCCGAAACGCAGGTTGTCCGGGTCGTAGTGGGGACCGAAGGAGAACGCGTGCAGCGACTCGATGCCGGCGCCGTCGTCGCCGCCCCGATAGCGTTCCGCGCCTCTGCGCACCTGAATCATCGGGCCACCGTAGCCCCACCGCTCCACCCCCTCATCCCGATAGGGCAGGCTTGGTCCCGTGTCTGAACCCGCATCGCGCGACGCGCACCCGCACTCCGCGACCCTCCGGCGGCTGGAGAACTCCTCCGGCAAACTGGCGGCCGCTGCGATCTCCCGCATGGACGCCACGCTGCCGTGGTACCGCGCGATGCCCCCGGAGAACCGTTCCTGGATCGGCCTGGTGGCGCAGGCCGGTATCGCCGCGTTCACCGAGTGGTTCCGCCATCCCGAGACGCCGCAGGCGATCAGCACCGACGTCTTCGGGACGGCGCCGCGCGAACTGACCCGGGCGATCACCCTGCGGCAGACCGTCGAGATGGTCCGCACCACGATCGAGGTCATGGAGTCCGCGATCGACGAGGTCGCGGCGCCGGGCGACGAGTCCGTGCTGCGCGAGGCGCTGCTGGTCTACGCCCGGGAGATCGCCTTCGCCACCGCCCAGGTCTACGCGCAGGCCGCCGAGGCGCGCGGGGCGTGGGACGCCCGCCTGGAGTCCCTGGTGGTCAACGCGGTGCTCTCCGGGGAGGCCGACGAGGGCGCGGTCTCCCGGGCCGCGGCCCTCGGCTGGAACGCGCCGGAGCATGTGTGCGTGGTGCTGGGCACCGCCCCGGACGGCGACAGCGAGCTGACCGTCGAGGCGATCCGGCGGGCCGCCCGGCACGCCAAGCTCCAGGTGCTGACCGGCGTGCTGGGCAGCCGGCTGGTGGTGATCGCGGGCGGTTCGGACAATCCGCTCAAGGCCGCCAAGGCGCTGATCGGGCCGTTCGCCGCCGGTCCGGTGGTGGCCGGCCCGGTGGTCTCCGACCTGCTCGCCGCGACCCGCTCCGCGCAGGCCTCGGCCGCCGGACTGCGGGCCTGCGCGGCCTGGCCGGACGCCCCCCGGCCGGTGCTCGCGGACGATCTTCTGCCGGAGCGCGCGATGGCCTCGGACCCGGTCGCGCGGGAGCAGCTGGTGGAGGAGATCTACAGACCGCTGGAGGAAGCCGGTTCGGCGCTTTTGGAAACGCTGAGCGTCTATCTGGAGCAGGCGAGCAGTCTGGAGGGCGCCGCCCGGATGCTGTTCGTCCACCCCAACACCGTGCGCTATCGGCTGCGACGTGTGACAGACGTCACCGGCTGGTCGCCGTCCGATGTGCGCTCCGCGTTTACGCTGCGTATCGCACTGATCCTGGGGCGCCTCGCTGACGGTGAGGTCCAGCCCTAGACTTTTGTCGAACACCAACAATTCCCCCGATGGTTCTTCGTCCCTGTCCCCACGGGCGGGCGGGACCTCCCGCAAGAGAGAGTGTGAGGGTGCTCGTACTCGTCGCTCCCGGCCAAGGCGCTCAGACGCCCGGCTTCCTGATCCCCTGGCTCGACCTCCCCGGGGTCGAGGACCAGCTTCGCGAATGGTCCGCGGCCATCGACCTGGACCTCGTCCACTACGGCACCAAGGCCACCGAAGACGAGATCCGCGACACCGCGGTGGCCCAGCCGCTGCTGGTAGCGGCCTCCCTGATCTCCGCGCGGCAGCTCTTCCCGACCTCCGACGGCCTCGCCGCACAGGTCGGCGCGACGGCCGGCCACAGCGTCGGTGAGCTCGCCGCCGCGGCCCTGGCCGGCACCCTCTCGGACGCCGAGGCGATGACCCTGGTGCGCCGCCGCGGACTGGCGATGGCCGAGGCCGCCGCGGTCACCGAGACCGGCATGGCCGCGCTGCTGGGAGGCGACGAGGACGTCGTCCTGCCCCATCTGGAGAAGCTGGGCCTGACCCCGGCGAACGTGAACGGCGCCGGGCAGATCGTCGCCGCCGGCACCGCCGAGCAGATCGCCGCGCTGGTGGAGGACAAGCCGGAGGGCACCCGCCGGGTCGTACCGCTGAAGGTGGCCGGCGCGTTCCATACTCACCACATGGCACCCGCAGTCTCGGCCCTGGAGGCCGCGGTCACCGAGCTGTCGCCGGCCGACCCGGGCATCCGCTACGTCTCCAACAGGGATGGCCAGGTGGTCACTTCCGGCCAGGACGTGGTGCGGCGGCTGGTCGGCCAGGTGGCCAACCCGGTCCGCTGGGACCAGTGCATGGAGACCTTCAAGGAGCTCGGCGCCACCGCGCTCGTCGAGGCCGCTCCGGGCGGGACCCTCACCGGCCTGGCCAAGCGCGCGCTGCCCGGGGTGAAGACGCTCGCCCTGAAGACGCCCGACGACCTCGACGCGGCCCGTGAACTGATCGCCACCGCAGCGGACGCTGCTCCCGCAGCATCGGCCGAATAGGAGTCCGTAGCGCATGACCTCGAAGATCAAGCCTTCCAAGGGCGCCCCGTACGCACGGATCATGGGTGTCGGCGGCTACCGCCCGACCCGTGTCGTGCCCAACGAGGAGATCCTCAAGCACATCGACTCGTCCGACGAGTGGATCCGTTCGCGGTCGGGCATCTCCACGCGCCACTGGGCGGGTCCCGACGAGACCGTCGCGACCATGGCGGTCGAGGCGTCCGGCAAGGCCATCGCGGACGCCGGCATCACGCCGGAGCAGATCGGCGCGGTGGTCGTCTCCACCGTCTCGCACTTCAAGCAGACCCCGGCCATCGCGACCGAGATCGCGCACCTGATCGGCGCGGGCAAGCCGGCCGCGTTCGACATCTCCGCGGGCTGCGCCGGCTTCGGTTACGGGCTGACCCTGGCCAAGGGGATGGTCGTCGAGGGCTCCGCCGAGTACGTCCTGGTGATCGGCGTCGAGCGGCTCTCGGACCTGACGGACCTTGAGGACCGCGCGACGGCCTTCCTGTTCGGCGACGGCGCCGGCGCGGTCATCGTGGGCCCGGCCAAGGAGCCGGCGATCGGCCCGACCGTGTGGGGCTCCGAGGGCGACAAGTCCGACACCATCAAGCAGACCCTCTCCTGGGACGTGTACCGCACCACCCCGACGCCCGGCGGCGACGGCCCGGAGGAGCGTCCCGCGTTCGAGGCGATCCGCTACCCCGCGATCACCCAGGAGGGCCAAGCGGTCTTCCGGTGGGCGGTGTTCGAGATGGCGAAGGTCGCCCAGCAGGCGCTGGACGAGGCCGGAGTCAGCCCGAACGACCTGGACGTCTTCATTCCGCACCAGGCCAACATGCGGATCATCGACTCGATGGTGAAGACTCTGAAGCTGCCGGAGAGCGTCATGGTCGCCCGCGACGTGGAGACCACCGGCAACACCTCGGCCGCCTCGATTCCGCTCGCCATGGAGCGGCTGCTGGCGACCGGACAGGCCAAGAGCGGGGACACCGCGCTGGTCATCGGCTTCGGGGCGGGTCTCGTGTACGCCGCGACGGTCGTTACTCTCCCCTAGGCAGGATCTGCGCAGCCCGGCATCGAGCACGATGTGCCGGCCGCTGCGGGACCTTCACCGCTTCACCGTAAAACAGGCAGTTTTCCGCTAATCGAAGGAGCGCCATCATGGCCGCCACTCAGGAAGAGATCGTCAAGGGTCTCGCCGAGATCGTCAACGAGATCGCCGGCATCCCCACCGAGGACGTCAAGGTGGACAAGTCCTTCACCGACGACCTGGACGTCGACTCGCTGTCCATGGTCGAGGTCGTCGTCGCCGCCGAAGAGCGCTTCGACGTGAAGATCCCGGACGACGACGTCAAGAACCTCAAGACCGTCGGCGACGCGACCGACTACATCCTCAAGCACCAGTCCTGATCTGGCGCAGCGCATGTCGCCACCCCGCGGTGGCGCCGTCGATTCAGACACCTCTACCCGTGGAGTAAGAATTCCCGTGAACGCGACCAATCGCACCGTGGTCGTCACCGGTATCGGCGCAACCACACCGCTGGGTGGCGACAGCGCTTCGACCTGGGAGGGTCTCCTCGCCGGCCGGTCCGGCGTCAGCCCCCTGGAGCAGGACTGGGCAGCCGAGCTTCCGGTCCGCATCGCCGCGCAGGCGGCCGTGGACCCGACCGAGACGCTGCCCCGGGCCCAGGCCCGCAAGCTCGACCGTTCGGCGCAGTTCGCGCTGATCGCGGCCCGTGAGGCGTGGGCTGACGCCGGCTTCACGGTCAAGGCCGGCGAGCCGGACACGGCCGCCGGGCCGGCCGGCTCGGTCAACCCCGACCGGCTGGGCACCGTCATCGCCTCCGGTATCGGTGGCGTGACCACGCTCCTGGGCCAGTACGACGTCCTCCGCGAGAAGGGCGTCCGCCGGGTCTCCCCGCACACGGTGCCGATGCTGATGCCCAACGGGCCGTCGGCCAACGTCGGTCTGGACGTCAACGCCCGCGCCGGTGTGCACACCCCGGTGAGCGCCTGCGCCTCCGGTTCGGAAGCCATCGGCTACGCCATCGAGATGATCCGCACGGGCCGTGCCGACATCGTCGTCGCGGGCGGTACGGAGGCGGCCATCCACCCGCTGCCGATCGCCGCGTTCGGCAACATGATGGCGATGTCGAAGAACAACGACGACCCGCAGGGTGCCTCCCGCCCCTTCGACTCCGACCGCAGCGGCTTCGTCCTCGGCGAGGGCGCCGGCGTGATCGTCCTGGAATCCGCCGAGCACGCCGCCAAGCGCGGCGCCCGGGTCTACGCGGAGGCGATCGGCCAGGGCATCTCCGCCGACAGCCACGACATCGTGCAGCCGGAGCCGTCCGGCAACGGCATCGCCCACGCGCTGCAGAACCTCCTCGACAGCAGCGACCTCGCCGCGTCCGAGATCGTGCACGTCAACGCGCACGCCACCTCGACCCCGCAGGGCGACCTGGCGGAGCTGAAGGCGCTGCACAAGGTCTTCGGCGACGACGTGAACCACATGGCGGTCTCCGCCACCAAGTCGATGACCGGCCACCTCCTGGGCGGCGCGGGCGGCGTGGAGACGGTCGCCACGATCCTGGCGCTGTACCACCGGACGGCCCCGCCGACCATCAACATCGACAACCTCGACCCCGAGGTGGACGCGGACATCGTCCGCGGCGAGCCCCGGGCGCTGCCCGCCGAGGGCCGGATCGCGGCGCTGAACGACTCGTTCGGCTTCGGCGGCCACAACGTGGTCCTCGCCTTCCGCACGGTCTGAGGCACCGTCAGGCAGCCGTAGGCGCACACCGTACGAGGGCCCGCCCGGTCAGGACGACCGGGCGGGCCCTCGTGCGCTCAGCGGCGGCCGGTCAGCCGTCGAAGCTGGCGAAGTACGCGGCGACGCCGTCCTCGCCGCCGTGCCCCTGCTCCTCGGCCCTGCGGAAGCGCTCCGCGGCCGCGGCGGCCAGGTCCAGCCGGACGCCGGACCCCTCGGCGGCCTCGGCGATCAACCGGGCGTCCTTGCGCGCCGCGGAGACCGTGAAGCTCGGCGCGAGATCGCCGGAGAGCAGCAGGTCGGACTTCATCCGCAGGTAGGTCATGTCGAGCGAGCCGCCGGCGATCGCGTCCAGGAAGTCCCGCGGGTCGACGCCCAGCCCCTTGGCGAGCGCCAGGGTTTCACCGGTACCGCCGATGATGGTGAGCACCCAGCTGTTGACGACCAGTTTGAGCCGGCTGGCGGCGCCGCTCGCGGCGTCGTCGCCGACCCACTGGGTGCGGCCGCCGACGATGTCGAAGACCCGCTCGGCGCGGGCCCGCAGTTCGGGGGCGCCGGCGGCGAGGACGATCAACTGCCCCTTCTCGGCGGGCGCCTTGGTGCCCAGTACGGGGGCGTCCACGAACCGCAGGTCCTGTTCGGCGGCGAAGCGGACGAGCGGTTCGAGGGCCCCGGGTCCGACGGTGCTCATCTGGAGCCAGAGGGTGCCGGGCGCCAACTGCGGGGCGGCCCGGCGCACGGCGTCGAGGGCGGCGGGGCCGTCGAGCAGCATGGTGAGGACCACGTCGGCGCCGTCCACCGCCTCGCCGGGGGTGTCGGTGACGCGGACCCCGTCGGCGGCCAGCGGCTCGGCCTTGGCCCGGGTGCGGTTCCAGGCGCGGACGTCCAGCCCGGCGCGGGCGAGGTTGCGGGTCATCGCCGCGCCCATGATCCCGGTGCCGAGGACGGCCACCGAGAGGGTGTCAGAAGTCTTGTTGTCGGCCATGGCCGCACGCTAGGACGTGGAGTGCACTCCAGGTCAACCGTGCGCCGTGTGTCGCGGTACGGACCCGCACAAGGCTCCGTACGGGCGTGTACGGGGCGTCAGACGACCTGGTGGAGCCAGCGGACGGGGGCGCCCTCGCCGGCGTACCGGAAGGGCTCCAGCTCGTCGTCCCAGGGCTTGCCCAGCAGCTTGGCGACCTCGGCGGCGAGTTCGGTCTCGCCGCGGGCGGAGCGGGCGACGGCGGCGCGCAGCCGGTCCTCGGGGATGAGGATGTCGCCGTGGATTCCGGTGACGGCGTGGAAGATGCCGAGGTCGGGGGTGGCGCTGTAGCGCTCGCCCTCGGCGCTGGAGCAGGGCTCCGCGGTCACCTCGAAGCGGAGCAGGTGCCAGCCGCGCAGCGCGGAGGCGAGCTTGGAGGCGGTGCCGGCCTCGCCCTGCCAGGAGAACTCGGCTCTCCAGGTGCCGGGCGATGCCGGCTGGCGGATCCAGTCGAGGTTGACGCGCACCCCGAGGACGCCCGCCACCGCCCATTCGACGTGCGGGCACAGCGCTCGTGGAGCGGAGTGGACGTACAGGACTCCACGTGTCGTCACCGGGACCTCCCGTGCGGATCGAGGTTCGCCTTCCCCAGCGGCCTCGTGCCCGTTCCGGTCGCGGCCGGGACAGCTGCCGACATTCTGCCCCAGTGATCACTTCGGCACCAGCTTGCGAGGTGACCTACAGTAAACACCACTAGGCGGAATTTGCCGCAAAAGGGACAGGAAATGACGTGTTGTAATTTATCTGTGCCGATTGCACATGCCACTTCGGGTCACCGCCCGGCAGGCACGGGGCCAAAGCTACCGCGCGGTGCCGGACCCGAAGTGACGTACCGTCGGTACCCGAAGAGATATCACTCGCACGCCGGAGGGGACAGGGGATGACGACGACCGATCGATTCGCCCGCCCTCGGCGCCACCGCCGGGCGGCCCGCGCCGCGCTGGCCTCGGCGACGGCTTCGGCACTGCTGGCCGCGCTCACCGCCTGCGGCGACGGCTCCGCCCCGCACGGTCGCGCCGCGGTCAAGCCCACCGCGAAACCGGCGCCCGCCTGGCGGACCGACCCCACCTCCATCGCGGCCCTCGGCGACTCCATCACCGTCGGCTTCGACGCCTGCACGGTGCTCTCCGACTGCCCGGAGGTCTCCTGGTCCACCGGCACCAACCCCAAGGTCGACAGCCTGGCCCGGCGGCTGCTGAAGAAGGACCCGGCCAAGCACAGCTGGAACTACGCCCGGACCGGGGCCCTGATGAGCGACCTGCCGCAGCAGATCACCACGGCGGCGGCCCGCAGGCCCGAGTTGGTCACGGTCCTGATCGGCGCCAACGACGCCTGCCGCAGCGACGTCCGGACGATGACCTCCCCCGCCGCGTTCCGCGCCGGATTCGAACGGTCCATGAAGACCCTGCGGCACGCCCTGCCGCGCACCCAGGTGTACGTCGCGGCCGTACCGGACCTGCTGCGGCTGTGGTCCGAGGGGCGCAAGAACCCGCTCGGCAAGCAGGTGTGGAAGCTGGGCATCTGCGGGTCGATGCTGCGGGACCCGGACGACCTGACGAAGCCGGCGCAGGACCGGCGGACACTGGTCCGGGAGCGGGTGATGGCGTACAACGAGGCGCTGGCGGCGGTCTGCGTCGAGGACGCGCTGTGCCGCTTCGACTGGTCGGTCTTCGACTACCGCTTCACCGGGCAGCAGTTGAGCACCTGGGACTGGTTCCATCCGGGGCTGCAGGGCCAGCGGCAGTTGGCGGAGCTGGCGTTCCGGACGATCACCCGCAAGGGAAACCCCCTGAAGAGTGAGGCGGCTTCCGCGGGGTGAGGCGGCCCGCCCCCGTACGACATCAGGGGAACCCCTAAGGGCACGGCGGTGCGGGTCATACCCTGCGGCGATGTCAGCGAGGCGCCGGCGCGGGACGATGGAGAGCGAGCGGATCCGGACCGATCCGCCCGCTCGTACCGCACCTTCACCACTGCCTCGGGGGAATCACCATGGCCCGTCTCCGCGCCGCCCATCTCGTCCTGCCCTGTGCGGCCCTGACCCTGCTGACGACCGGCTGCTCCCTGGTGGTGGGCGGCCCCCTCACCTCCGCCCAGCAGACGTACGGGGTCGACGGCACCGTCCGCGCGCTGTCGGTGACGACCCACGGCGGGGACATCGAGATCGTGCCGGTGGACGCCGGCGGCGCGGTCAAGGTGACCGAGAAGGCCAAGTACAACGGCGACAAGCCGCAGACCACGCACACCGTCAAGGACGGCCGGCTCACCCTGACCGCCGAGGAGTGCTCCTTGGACCACCACTGCGAGGTGGGGTACCGCGTGCTGCTGCCGCGCGGCGCCTCGGTCGATCTGCACACCAGCGGCGGGGACGTCACCGTCCGCGGCGCCTCCGGCGGGATCACCGCGGACACCAGCGGCGGCGACGTCACCGTCACGGACACCGAGGCCCGCACGGCGAAGGTGAAGACCAGCGGCGGGAACGTGGAGTTGACGCTGGGCGCGGTGCCCGACGACGTGTCGGCCCGGACCAGCGGCGGCAACGTCACCCTCCGCATACCGAAGGGCACCTACGCCGTCGACGCGGGGACGAGCGGCGGGAACCGCACGGTGTCCGTCACGACGGACAGCGGCTCGGCGCACAAGATTTCCGCCCGGACCAGCGGCGGCGACGTCTCGGTGCTCAGCGGGAAGTGATCTGCGCGGCCAGCCGGATGTCGGCGCTGCTGTGCGCCGCCTCGACGGTGTAGGTGCCCGGGACCCGGCGCCAGCCGCCGTCCGGTTCCGACCAGACCTCGAAGGCGCGCCCCGGCAGCGGGATCTCGGTCTCCGCGCTCTCGCCGGGTCCCGCCTCGACGGTGGCGAAGCCGACCAGCCAGCGGGCCGGGCGCTCCGGCGTGCCGGAGGTGTCGCCGGTCGGCGCGAGGTAGATCTGGACGACCTCGCGTCCGGGGCGGTCCCCGGTGTTGCGCAGACGGACCCGGACGGAGTCGGGGGTGGTGTCCAGGGTCTCGTACTCCCAGCGGGTGTAGCCGAGGCCGTGGCCGAAGGGGTACGCGGGGGCGGTGGCGGCGCGCTGCCAGGCGCGGTAGCCGATGAACAGCCCTTCCTCGTAGGGGAGCGTGCCGTCGGTGGGGGTCACGGTGGAGACCGGGGCGTCGGCGAGGCGGGCCGGCCAGGTGGTGGGGAGTCGGCCGCCCGGTTCGTGGGCCCCGAGCAGGACGTCCGCCAGCGCGGCCCCGGCCTCCTGGCCGGGGAACCAGCTCAGCAGCACCGCGGGGACCCGGTCGCGCCACGGCAGCTCCACCGGGGAGCCGGAGTTGACCACCACGACGGTGCGGGGGTTGGCGGCGGCGACCCGGGCGACCAGCTCGTCCTGCCGGCCCGGCAGCCGGAGGTCGCCGCGGTCGAACCCTTCCGACTCGACCTCCTCGGTGGTCGCCACGACGACGATCGCGGCATCCGCCCCGGTGGCCGCCCGGACCGCCTCCTCGATCTCGCCGTCGCCGTCGAGCCGCGGTTCGCCGTGGCCGAGGACGAAGTTCAGGGCGCCCATGCCTTCCCCCAGGCCGAGGCTGTGCGGCACGAAGCGCAAGGTCAGCGAGACCTCCTGATCGGCAGTCAGCTCCGCGTCGATCCGGTGCTCGGCGGGCTGCATGAACGCCTCGAAGGGGTCGGAGCCCTCCCTTCCGGCACCGTCGCCGTCGAAGACGACCTCGCCGCCCAGGGACAGCCGGAGCCGCCCCGCGCCGGCCACCGCCAGCGTGTGGGTGCCGGTGGCCCGCGGGGTGAAGCTGCCGGTGAGTTCGACCGCGTGCAGGTCCCGCCGGGTGACGCCGTCGGGGAAGCTGCCGAGCACCTGGACCCTGCCGTCGAACTGCGGCGTCTCGGCGAGCAGCCGGCCCTCGGCGGTGAGGTAGCGGGCGCGCAGGGTGAACCCCTCGCGGGCGTGCGGGATACGGGTGCGCGGGTCGGCGCCGGTCGCGAACGCCACCTCGACCCCCTCGGGCAGCGCGGCCCGCAGACCCGCGAGCGGAGAGACGATCCGCGCGGGGAAGACGGTCGCGGAACCCCCGCCGAGCACCCGGGCGTCGCGGGCGGCCGCACCGATGACGGCGACCCGGCGCAGCGCCGCGGGGTCGAGCGGCAGGATCGGGCCGGCGCCGTCCTGCGGGCCCTCCCCCGCAGGCTCGTTGCGCAGCAGGACGACGGCACGGCGGGCCAGTTCGCGGGCGACGGCCCGGCCGTCGATGCCCTGGGGAGCGTCGGCCGGGGCCACCGCGGGCGGCACCCCGTCCAGGCAGCCGGTGCGGGCGGCGAGCAGCAGCACCCGGCGGACCGCGGCGTCCACCTCCGACTCGGCGATCTCGCCCGCGCGGACGGCCGCCGCGAGCGGGGCGCCGAAGACCGTGCGGGGCCCGGGCATCGCCACGTCCAGGCCGCCGTGCAGGGCACGGACGGTGTTCCGGGCCGCCGTCCAGTCGGAGACGTTGCAGCCGTCGAAGCCCCAGGCGCCGCGCAGGACTTCGGTGACGAGGTGGTGGTGTTCGGTCATCGTCGAGCCGTTGACCTGGTTGTAGGCGGTCATGATGCCCCAGGGCCGGGCGTGGGTGACGATGTGCTCGAAGGGCGCGAGGTACAGCTCGTGCAGCGGGCGCGGGGCGATGCGGTTGTCGACCGTGAAGCGGTCGGTCTCGGCGTCGTTGCCGACGAAGTGCTTGACCGTGGTGCCGACGCCGCCCTCCTGCACGCCGCGCACATAACCCGCGCCGATCGCGCCGGTCAGCAGCGGGTCCTCCGAGTAGCACTCGAAGTGGCGGCCGCCCAGCGGCGAGCGGTGCAGGTTGACGGTCGGTGCCAGCAGGACGTGCACGCCCTTGCGGCGGGCTTCCTGGGCGAGCAGGTGGCCGGCCCGGCGGGCCAGTTCGGGGTCCCAGGTGGCGGCCAGGGCGGTGGGGCTGGGCAGCGCCACCGAGGGGTCCTCCGCGCTCCACTGCCGGCCGCGGACGCCGATCGGCCCGTCCGACATCACCAGCGACCGCAGTCCGATCGCGGGCACCGCCGGCAGGCTCCACATGTCCTGCCCCGAGAGCAGCCGGGCCTTGCCGTCCAGATCGAGCCTGCCGAGCGCCCGCTCCACCGCGTCGGCACAGTCGTGGGCTCCGGCGCCCGCGCCGGGGCGACGGCCGGCGTCCGGGCCGGGGGCGGTGCGGGGGCCACCGGGCTCGGTGTGGCGGGCGTGCGACTGATCGGTCATGTGCGGCGCTCCCTTGCGTGGACGTGCGGGCCCCCTGGCCGAATTCTTACTCTCATACCGGACGGCAGGTAGGTATCGATATCCTTCCGTTACCAGCGGGTCGCGGGCGCCGGAGGGGCGGACGGGGGAGGGTTACGCTCGGCCGGTGAGTGCACGAGAGCAGGACGCGCGCCGCGGTTCCCGGCGGGTCGGCGGCGGGCGGGAGGTGCAGCGCGCGGAGCGGCGGGCGGCGATCCTGGAAGCCGCCATGGAGCTGATCGCCGAGCGCGGCTACCGCCGGACCTCGCTCGCCGCCGTCGCCGAGCGGGCCGGGCTGACGCAGCAGGGCCTGCTCCACCACTTCCCGTCGAAGGAACTGCTGCTGGTCGGCGTACTGGAGGCGCGCGACCGCTGGGATGCGGCCGCCGCGGCCTCCGGTTCCTGGCGCACCGACACCCTCGCCCAACTCGTCGAGTACAACGCCACCCGCCCCGGCATCGTGCAGGCGTACACCGTGCTCTCCGCCGACAGCGTCACCGAGGACCATCCGGCCCGCGCCTTCTTCGAGGCCCGTTTCCGCGCCGTGCGCGAGGCGCTGGCCGGGGCGCTCCGGGCCGAGTTCGGCGACACCCTGCCCGGCGGCCTGACCCCGGAGCGGGCGGCGCCGCTGCTGGTCGCGGTGATGGACGGACTCCAACTGCAGTGGCTGCTGGACCCGGAGCGGGTCGACCTGCCCGCGTCGTTCCGGGACTTCCTGCGCCTGCTCGGAGGCGGGGAGGCGGGCCCGGTGGCGGGGGAGGGCTCAGGCGCGGGGCGCGCCGAGGGCGCGGGGCCTGTCGAGGGCGCGGGGCGTGAGGGGGGCGCCGGCGATGACGCGGGGGCGGGCAAGGGCGGTTGCGCGCGGTAGGTGCGGGGCGGGCATCGGGGCCGGAGGCGGCTTGAGGGCGGTGGGCGCCGGGGAGGACAGGCCGGGGTGGGGCGTCGGGCCCTGTGCGGGGCGGGAGTTATCCACAGGCTGCCGCGGGCGGGGCGCGGGGCGGGCATCATGGGCGAATGATCATCGCTGCCGCACAATTCCCCTCTGTACCAGGCGATATCGCCGCCAACGCCACGCGGATGGGCGGGCTCATCGCCGAGGCCGCCGAGCGCGGCGCCGGGCTGGTGGTCTTCTCCGAGCTGGCCCTGACCCACTACGACCTCGGGCTGATAGCCGCCGATCCGGTGGGGCTGGCGGTGCTGCCCGACGACCCCCGGCTGGCGCCCGTACGGGAGGCGTGCCGGGCGACCGGTGTCGCCGCGGTGGTCAACGGCCCCGGTCGCGGCACCGGGGACGGTGCGAAGCCCACCCTGACCAGCTTCGTCTTCGGGCCGGACGGCACGCTGCTGACCCGCTACGACAAACGGCACCTGTTCGAGACCGAGAGCACCGTGTTCGCACCGGGCGGCGCGCACGGACGGTTCACACTGGGCGGAGTCCGCTTCGCGCTCGCCACCTGCTTCGACAGCTCCTTCCCCGAGGTGCCGGAGCGGGCCGCGGCGGACGGCTGCCGGGTGTATCTGGCCAGCGCCTTCCACAGCGACGCGGAGCGGGTGGCGCGGTACGCCGGGTTGGCGCGTGAGCACGGGCTGCATGTGCTGCTCGCCAACGGCATCGGCGTCGGGAGCGCCGAGCCGGGCGGCATCGGGCTCAGCGGCTGCTGGCTGCCGTCCGGCGAGCAGGTGGCGACGGCGTCCGCCGGGGCGGGCGGTGACGGCGCGGAGGTGGTGCTGTGCGACGTCCGGGACGCGATCACGCTGATGGCCGACCCGGCGGTGGCCGCGGTGCCGGTCCGGGAGTGCGGTGAGCCGCTGGTGGACCTGCGTGCCGCGGCGCCCGGGTTGCTGGTGGACGGGCTCACAGACGGCGCGGACGGGGCGGACGGCGCGGTGGAGGACGGCGCGTTCGCCCATCTGCGGGAGGGGGTGCTGCGGCGGCTGCTGGCCGCGCAGGAAGCGCTGCCGGACGGGCTGCGGCTCCGCTTCGTCGAGGGCTACCGTCCGCCGGCCCTCCAGCGCCGCTACTTCACGCGGTACGGGGACGAGCTCCGTGCGGCCCACCCCGACTGGGACGCCGCGCGGATCCACCGGGCCGCCAGCCGCTACGTGTCCCCGCCGGAGATCGCCCCGCACAGCGCGGGCGGTGCCGTGGACCTCACCCTGGTCACGGCGGACGGCGGCGATGTCGACATGGGGACTTTGATCGACGCGTCCCCGGAGGAGAGCGGCGGCGCGTGCTACACCTCCGCGCCGGGGCTGACTCCCGCGGCCCGCGCCAACCGCCGGATCCTGTCCGCCGCGCTGCGCGGGGCGGGCCTGGTCAACTACCCGACCGAGTGGTGGCACTGGTCCTACGGCGACCGCTACTGGGCGCTGGCGACCGGTGCGGAGCACGCGCTCTACGGGCCCAAGGAGCTGGGCGGCGAGCCGGTGGGCGACCACGCGGACGGCTCGGACCGCGCGAACGGCTCGGACCACACGGACGACTCGGACCACGCGGACCGTGCGGCTCACGTGGGCGAGGCGGCCTGCGCGGACAGTGCGGGAGTCGAGCGGTGAGGTACGGGCGGGGCCGCGGGAGCGGGGCGGCGCAGTGGGCAACCGCCGTACCGCGCCATCCTGTTGGGCCTGCCGGCCTCCTCGGCCCCGCCCGCCCCCGAGCGCTCCCCCGGTCCGCCGCATCGGGCGGCTCCTCCGGCCCGGCAGCCTCGGCCGGAGGTCGCAGCCCGGCCGCAACCGCCGCCGGCTCAGCGCCGCGGCGGCTGCGGCGACGCGGGCCCGCGCTGTGCCTAGGACTGCCCCGGCTGCTCCGGCAGCTGGGCCAGTTCCTCGGTCGTGGGGTACGAGGGCTGGGCGCCCGGCTTGGTGACGGCCGCGGCGCCGACGCGTACCGCGAAGCGCGCCGCCTCCGGGAGGGTGGCGCCGCCGGCCAGTCGGGTGGCCAGGGCGCCGGTGAAGGCGTCGCCGGCGCCGGTGGTGTCCACGGCCTCGACCCGCACGCCGGGGACGGTGGTCGTCCCGGCGTCGTCCAGCACCAGCGCGCCGTCGCCGCCGAGGGTCACCACGACCGAGCGGGCGCCCCGCTCGTGCAGTGCGGCCGCCCACTCGGCGGCGGTGCCGTCGGTGTGTCCGGACAGCTGCCGGGCCTCGTGCTCGTTGACCACCAGCGGGTCGGCCGCGGCCAGGAGTTCGCAGTCGAGGTCCTCGGGGGCCGGGGAGGGGTTGAGGACGACTCGGGTACCGGCCTCCTCGGCGGCCGCGACGGCCGCCCGCACGGTCTCCATCGGGATCTCCAGCTGGAGGGAGACCACCGCGGAGGCCGCGATGACGTCCTTGGCGGCGGCCACGTCGGCCGGGGTGAGGGCGGCGTTGGCGCCCGGCGAGACGACGATGCTGTTGTCGCCGTCCGGGCTGACGATGATCATCGCGGTGCCGGTGCGGGCGTCCTCGTCCACGATGACGGGGGCCACGTCGGTGCCCGCCGCGCGCTGGGCGGCCAGCAGCAGTTCACCGTAGGCGTCGCCGCCGACCCGGGCCAGCAGGGCGGTGCGCCCGCCGATCCGGGCCGCCGCGGCCGCCTGGTTGGCGCCCTTGCCGCCGGCCGACTCCATCAGGTCCGTGCCGAGCACGGTCTCCCCCGCGCCGGGCCGCCGGGCCACCCGTACGGTCAGGTCCGCGTTGGCCGAGCCGACCACCAGGACGTCGTACATGCGCCGTTCCTCTTCTCTGTCCGGGCGTCGTTCTCTCGTGTCCATACGCCGCTTTCCCGTTTCTTCCTGCGTGCCGCCGCCCGGCGGCACCGTCAGCCGCCGAACGCGGCGGCGTTGGCCGCCGTCACCAGTACCACCGGCACCTTGACCATCCGCGGCAGCTTCTCCCCGCGGGCCGCTTTCAGCGCCCAGTCCACGGCCTGTCTGCCGAGGAGTTCGGGCTGCTGGGCGACGGTGGCGGTCAGAGTGCCGGCGCGGACGGCGCCGACCCCGTCCGGGGTCCCGTCGAACGCCACCACCTTCACGTCCTTGCCGGAGCGGGCGCCCAGCGCCTTGGAGGCGCCGAGTGCCATCTCGTCGTTGGCGGCGAACACCCCGCCGATGTCGCGGTGCGCCTGGAGCATATTGGACATCACGTCCATGCCCTTGGTGCGGTCGAAGTCGGCGGGCTGCCGGGCGACCACCTCGATACCGGGGTACCGCTTGATGCCCTCCTCGAAGCCCTGGCCTCGTTCGCGGGCGGCGGAGGTGCCGGGCTGGCCTTCGAGGAAGGCCACCTTGCCCTTGCCGCCGAGCGCCTCGGCGAGGGTCTTGGCGGCGAGCCGGCCGCCGGCGACGTTGTCGGAGGCGATGGTCGAGCCGACCTGCCCGCCGTTGACGCCGCGGTCGATGGAGATCACCGGCACCTCGGCCCGGTTGGCGACACCGACGGCCGGGACGGCGGCGTCGGAGTCCACCGGGTTGATGATGGCCGCCTTCACCTGCTGGCTGGTGAAGGTCTCCATCTGGTTGATCTGCTGCATGGGGTCGTTCTGCGCGTCGGTGATGTTGATGTGCAGTCCGCGGGCGTCCGCCTCGGCCTGCGCGCCTTTCTTGATCCCGACGAAGAACGGGTTGTTCATCGTGGACAGGGCCAGGCCGAGGTCGGTGTTGCCGCCGCGGTCGCAGCCGGCCAGGGCGAGGGCGCCGACCGCGAGGGCCGCGCCGAGCAGTGCCGTGCGCCGCCTCATCGCGCGCTCCTGCGCCGCAGGGTGTCCAGGAGGACGGCGAGCGCGATCACCAGTCCGGTGGCGACCTGCTGCCAGAAGGCCGAGACGCTCAGCAGGTTGAGGCCGTTGCGCAGCACGGCGAGGATCAGCGCGCCGATCAGGGTGCCGGACGCCTTTCCGGAGCCGCCGGAGAGGCTGGCCCCGCCGATCACGACGGCGGCGATGGCGTCGAGTTCGTAACCGCTCGCGGCCTGCGGCTGGGCGGAGGTGAGCCGGGCCGCCAGCACGATGCCGGCGACGGCGGCGAACACCCCGGACAGCGCGTAGATCACGAGCTTGCGGCGCTTGACGTCGATGCCGGAGAGCCGGGCGGCCTCCTCGTTGCCGCCGATCGCGAACATCGCGCGGCCGGAGTACGTACGGGCCAGGATCAACGCGGCGACCAGCCCCATCGCGACCATGACGAGGACGGGTACCGGCAGCCAGCCGCCGAGGGTGTCGCCGAGCGCGTCGACCGCACCGGGGAAGGGGATCGGCGTGCCGCCGGAGACGACCAGGGCCAGGCCGCGGCCGACCGACAGCATCGCCAGGGTGGCGATGAAGGCGGGCAGTCGGCCGTAGGCGACCAGGGCGCCGGAGAGCAGTCCGGCGGCCGCGCCGACCGCGAGGCCGAGCAGCACCGCGAGCCAGACCGGCAGTCCCTCGTTGGTGGCGGCCCAGGCGACGACGGTGGCGGACAGGGCGGCGACCGAGCCGACCGACAGGTCGATGCCGGCCGAGACGATCACGAAGGTGACGCCGAAGGCCAGGATCGCGGTGACCGACGCCTGCACGCCGACGTTGAGGAGGTTCTGCCCGTTGAGGAAGTCCCGGGACAGCACCGCCATCACCACGACCAGGGCGATCAGGCCGCCGAGCGGGCCGTTGCGCAGGACGGCCCGGGAGAACCACGGCCCGAAGCCGTCCGGGGCCGGTTCCCCACCCGCCGCCTGCGGGGCGGCTGCTGTCTTCACGTCAGCGGACATCGGAGCCCTCCATCGCGCTCTCGTTCGTGTGCGTGCCGTCCCCGGTGCCGTGCGGGGACTGGAGCGCCAGTTCCATCACGGCGTCCTGGGTGGCGTCGGCGGCGGGGAGTTCCCCGGTCAGCCGGCCCTGTGCCATCACCAGCACCCGGTCGCTCATGCCGAGCACCTCGGGCAGGTCGCTGGAGATCATCAGCACCCCGCAGCCGGCCGCCGTCAGCTCGTTGACGAGCTGGTAGATCTCGACCTTGGCGCCGACGTCGATACCGCGGGTCGGCTCGTCCAGGATCAGCAGCCGGGTCTTCGCCAGCAGCCACTTGCCGATGACGATCTTCTGCTGGTTGCCGCCGGAGAGGGTGCGGGCGGGCTGCCCCAGGCCGCTCATCCGGACCTTCAACTGCCCGGCCACGGCGGCCGCTTCGCGCCGCTGGCCGCGTCGGTCGACCAGTCCGCCGCGGGTGTCCCGGTCGAGCCGGGCCAGCGTCAGGTTGTCCTGGAGCGAGGCGTCCAGGACCAGGCCCTGGCCCTTGCGGTCCTCGGGCACCAGTCCCAGCCCGGCCCGCATCGCGGCCCGGACGTCACCGCGGACCAGCCGCGCGCCGGCCACCTCGACGGTGCCGGCGTCGTAGCGGTCCACGCCGAAGACCGCCCGGGCGACCTCGGTGCGGCCGGCGCCGACCAGCCCGGCCAGCCCCACCACCTCGCCGGCCCGGACCTCGAAGTCGATGCCCTCGAAGACCGGCCGGGCCGGGGCGCCGCCGGTGCGCTTGGCGCCGTGCCGGGTCAGGCCGCGTACGCGCAGCAGGGGCGCGCCGGGCTCGTCGGGGCGGCGGCGGGGGTACTGCTCGGCGATGTCCCGGCCGACCATCAGCCGGATGAGTTCCTCCTCGCCGGTGGTGGCGGGCACCTGGTCGACCGAACGGCCGTCGCGCAGGACGGTGACGCGGTCGCCGAGGGCGCCGATCTCGTCGAGGTGGTGGGTGATGAAGATGATGCCGACGCCGGCTTCACGCAGTTCGCGGACGATGCCGAAGAGCGTCTGCACCTCCTCGGAGGTGAGCACCGCGGTCGGCTCGTCCATGATCAGGACGCGGGCGTCCAGGCTGAGCGCCTTGGCGATCTCCACCATCTGGAGCCGGGCGATGCCGAGTTCGGCGACCGGGGTGTTCGGGGAGACGTCGAGACGCACCCGGCGCAGCAGCTCGGCGGCGCGGGCGCGCATGGTCTTCTTGTCGATCAGGCCGAGCGCGGTGCGCGGCTGGCGGCCCAGGAAGATGTTCTCGGCGACGGTCAGCCCGGGGACGAGATTGAACTCCTGGTAGATGGTGGCGATGCCGAGCCGTTCGGCGTCCTGCGCGGAGCGGATCTGCACCTCGCGGAGCCCGTCGGACGCGCCCGCCCCGCCGCCCTCGACGAGGATGCGGCCGCCGTCCGGGCGGTGGGCGCCGGAGAGCATCTTGATCAGGGTGCTCTTGCCGGCGCCGTTCTCGCCGAGCAGGACGTGCACCTCGCCGGCGCGCAGGCTCAGGTCGACGCCGTCCAGCGCGCGGACTCCGGGGAACTCCTTGGTCACCCCCTCGACGCGCAGCAGTTCGCGGCCGCCCGGTACGTCGTCGTTGACGCCGGTCATGCGCTGCCCCTCTCTCCTCGGTGTCTTCCTCGGCTGGCGGATGGTCTCCGGGCGGTGTGCCCGGGCGGTCTTGCGGCAGTGGGTCCTGACGGGGTGGACGGGTCGGGCGGAACCGTTTCCGGCGCCGGCGGGCGGGTGGGGTCAGTGGGTCGGCGCTTCGCCGCAGGAGCGACGCGGCACCAGGCGGGCGGGCAGCAGCACCGACGCGGCGGGGCGGCCCTCGATGCGCTCCAGCAGGGTGCGCACGGCGGCCCGGCCGAGGTCGCGGGTGGGCTGGGCGATGGCGGTCAGCGGCGGGTCGGTGTGCGCGAACCACGGCACGTCGTCGTAGACCACCAGCGCCATGTCGTCGGGGACCCGCAGGCCGCGGGCGCGGAGCTCGTCCATCGCGCCGAGCGCCATGAGGTTGTCGGTGGCCAGCACCGCGTCCGGCGGCTCGGGCAGGTCCAGGAAGTCGCGCATCGCCCGGCGGCCGCCGGTGGGCTGGAGGTCGGGGGTGGCGCCGACCCGCTCGTCGGGGAGCGCGATGCCGTGCCCGGCCAGTGCGGCGCGGAAGAGTTCCAGGCGCTCGTCGCCGGTGGGGGTGCCGGCCGGGGCGACGATGATCGCGGGGCGGCGGCGGCCGAGCGCGGCGAGGTGCGCGGCGAGGTCGGTGAGCGCGGCCCGGCCGTCGGCGCGGACGCAGGGCGCGTCGATGCCGGGAACGGCGCGGTCCAGCAGGACGAGCGGGGTCCCGGAGGCGACGACCTCGCGGAGCATCGCCGAGCCGGTGCCGGCCGAGCTGACCAGCAGCCCGTCGATCCGGCGGTCGAGCAGGGTGCGGATGTAGTCGTCCTGCTGGGTGGGGCGTTCGCCGGCGTTGCCGATGACGAGGCTGTAGCCGAGGCCGCGGGCGGCGTCCTCGACGGCGTCGGCCAGTTCGGTGAAGAACGGGTTGGTGAGGTCGCTGATCACCAGGCCGAGTGCGCCGGTGCGGGCGGTGCGCAGGGCGCGGGCGACGTTGTTGGGGCGGTAGCCCAGTTCCCGTACGGCGGCGAGCACCCGGTCGCGGGTCTCGGCGACCGGGCTGTTGCCGTTGAGGACCCGGGAGACGGTGGCGACGGAGACTCCCGCCCGCTCCGCCACGTCTTTGATGTTCGCCATGGCTCCGTCGCCGTCCTGTCGCCCTGCCGTCGTGTAATCGATTACGCGTCTCGCGTGAGGGCTACGAAATCGATTACATGGCCGGCGCGTCAAGGCCACCCGCATGTGACCTGCGCCATACCGGGCGAGGGGTGGGGCGGCGATCCGGGGTGTGGGAACGGCGGAGGGCCGCACCCCACAGCGGGGGTGCGGCCCTCGTTCTGCCGGTGCCGCGTGCGGCCCGTCAGGCCGCGTCGGCTGCCGAACCGCCTCAGGCGACGGTCAGCGTGACCTCGATGTTGCCGCGGGTGGCGCTGGAGTAGGGGCACACCTGGTGCGCCTTCTCCACCAGGTCCTTGGCGGTGGCCGCGTCGACGTTGGGGATCGAGGCGACGATCTCGACGGCGAGGCCGAAGGCGCCCTCCGGGGTCTTGCCGATGCCGACCTTGGCGGTCACCCGGGAGCCGGAGACGTCGGCGCTCTCCCGGCGGCCGACGACGCTGAGCGCGCCCTGGAAGCAGGCGCTGTAACCGGCCGCGAAGAGCTGCTCCGGGTTGGTGCCGGCGCCGCTGCCGCCCTGCTCCTTGGGCGGGTTGACGACGACGTCGAGCTTGCCGTCGTCGCTGGCGACGCGGCCGTCGCGGCCGTTCTCGGCGGTGGCGACGGCGGTGTAGACGACATCGACGGTCTGGATGGACATACCGAATCCTCCTGTGGTTCGCCGCGACTCGCGCCCACGCATCGCGACGGCTTGCCGCTGAGCCTAACGGGCGAAGGCGCGGCGGCGGGAGGCGAGTCTCACAGTGCGGAGGCCCCGGCGCCCACCGCGCCGCCGGGGGCGTGCGCCGACCACCCGGAGCGGGGCGGCCGATTCCGGGTGCGGGCCGGCCGGCGCCCGGTCGAGCGGCACCAGGCCCGTGCCGTGGTCCTCACGGAGCCGCGGGTCGGCGCCGTGCGCGAGCGGTTCGCGCACGGCTGCCGCATGGCCCCAGCAGGCGGCGGCGCACAGCGGGGTGCCCTCCCGGCCGAGCCCGCCGCTCTCGGCGCCGGGCGGGGCACCCGACGCCAGGAGCACGCGGACGGTGTCGGCGGCGCCGCGCGCCCGGCCCGCGGTCCGGGCCTCAGTCGGCCAGGCTCACGATCATCTTCCCGGTGTTGGCGCCGCGGAGCAGACCGAGGAACGCCTCGACGCCGTTCTCGATGCCGGCGACCTTGGTCTCGGAGTACTTCAGCTCGCCGGAGCGGATCCAGGCGGAGACCTCCTCGACGAACTGCGGCTGCAGTGCCTGGTGGTCGCTCACCAGCAGGCCCTCCAGCCGGAGGCGCTTGCCGATCACCAGGGGCATGTTGCGCGGGGCGCTGCTCGGCTCGGTGGCGTTGTACATCGAGATCATGCCGCAAATGGCCACCCGGCCATGGACGTTGAGCGTGCTGATGGCGGCTTCGAGGTGGTCGCCGCCGACGTTGTCGAAGTAGACGTCGATGCCGTCGGGGGCGGCGGCCTTGAGCTGCTCGGCGACGTCGCCGTTCTTGTAGTTGAAGGCGGCGTCGAAGCCGTACTCCTCGGTGAGCAGGCGGACCTTCTCGTCCGAGCCGGCGGAGCCGATGACCCGGGAGGCGCCCTTGAGGCGGGCGATCTGGCCGACCTCGCTGCCCACCGCACCGGCCGCGCCGGAGACGAAGACGGCGTCGCCCTCCTTGAAGTCGGCGACCGCCAGCAGGCCCGCGTACGCGGTCAGGCCCGGCATGCCGAGGACGCCGAGGTAGGCGGTGAGCGGGGCGAGCGAGGCGTCCACCTTCGCGGCGCGGTCGGCGCCCACGACGGCGTACTCGCGCCAGCCGAGGCCGTGCAGGACGTGGTCGCCGACGGCGACGCCCTCGGCGCGCGAGGCGAGCACCTCGCCGACCGCGCCGCCGTCCATCGGCTGGTCCAGCTGGAAGGGCGGGACGTAGGACTTCACGTCGTTCATCCGGCCGCGCATGTACGGGTCGACGGAGAAGTGGAGGTTTCTGACGAGGAGCTGGCCGTCGGCGAGCTCGGGCAGCGCGGCCTCACGGAGCGCGAAGTCGTCGGGGGTGGGCCAGCCCTGCGGGCGGGCGACGAGGTGCCATTCGCGACTGGTCGTCGGCAGCGGTGCGGACATGAGCGTCATCCTCCAAATGCTTCAGGTACTGAAACAATAATGCGCCTGAATATTTCAGCTTGTCAAGCAATTGGGTATCCTGGCGTGTATGACTGCGCGCCCAGACCCGCTGACCGTCGAGGTGGTCGATCTCATCGGCACCGTCGTCGCCCGCTTCCACGAGGAGTACGAGCGCGCCGCGGCCGAGCACTCCCTCACGGGCGCCCAGGCCCGGCTGCTGCGGCTGCTGGCGATGGAGCCGCTGCCGATGCGCAAGCTCGCCCAGTGCCTGAAGTGCGAGCCGTCGAACGTCACCGGCATCGTGGACCGCCTGGAGTCCCGCGGCCTGGTGGAGCGGCGCCCCGATCCGGCCGACCGCCGGGTCAAGATCGCCGTCCCGACCGCCGAGGGCCAGGCGACGGCCGAACGACTGCGCACCTCGCTGGACTTCGCCCGCGAGCCGCTCGGCCGGCTGACGACCCCCGAGCGCACCCTCCTCAGGCAGCTGCTCCAGCGGATGCTGGGGCCGGACGGCACCCCGGAGACGACCGACCGGGCCGGGCAGGCCGGGGAGCGCGGCGGCGGCGGGGAGTGACGGGGCCCGGCGGAGGGGCAGGGCGGGCAGACAGTCGGGCGGGCAGGGTAGGTCCGGGCGGATGCGTCGGCGCCGGGCCGCGGGCCGATGCCGCCGGAATTGGCCCAGGATCGCCGAGGTGGAGTGTCCCGTCCGACCGGGCCGGTGGCGCCTTAACCTGGATCGCATGACGCACCAGAGCACCACCCGCCACACCGTCGACTTCTACTTCGACCCCATCTGCCCGTTCGCCTGGATCTCCTCCCGCTGGATCCTGGAGGTGGAGCGCCTCCGGGACATCGACCTGCGGTTCCGGGTGATGAGCCTGTCCGTGCTCAACGAAGGCCGCGAGGACCTCCCCGAGAAGTACCGCGACCTGCTGGACGCCGGCTGGGGCCCGGTCCGCGTGTGCATCGCGGCCGCCCAGGAGCACGGCGAGGAGGTGCTGCGCGACCTGTACACCGCGCTCGGCACCCGGATCCACAAGGAGGGCCGGGAGGACACCGCGGCCGTCATCGAGGAGGCGCTCGCCGAGGTCGGGCTGCCCACCGAACTCGCCCGCGCCGCCGAGCAGGACACCTACGACGACGCGCTGCGCAAGAGCCACCACGAGGGCATGGACCCGGTCGGCGAGGACGTCGGCACGCCCACCCTCCACATCGACGGGGTGGCGTTCTTCGGCCCGGTCCTGATGGCGATCCCCCGGGGCGAGGACGCGGTCCGCGTCTTCGACGGCGCCCGGCTGCTCGCCGGCTACGACCGGTTCTTCGAGCTGAAGCGGACCCGCACCGGGGAATTCGACTTCAGCTGACCTCAGTTGACGGCGGCGGGTGCGGCGGCCTGGTGGTCGCCGCCCGTCTCCTCCCCCGCCTCCGCCGTCGTCCGCAGGCCGCGCAGCAGCACCACCGCCAGGACCGCCGCCGCGGCCATCACGCCCGCGGCGCACAGGGTCGCGGCGTGCAGTCCGTGGACGAAGGCGTCCCGGGCGGCCGCCAGCAGGGCGTGGCCGGCCCGGCCCGGGAGCCGGGCGGCGGCCGCGACGGCGCCGGCCAGGGTCTCGTGGGCCGCGTCGGCCACCCGTGCCGGGAGCTCCGCGGGCAGCGCGCCCTGGATGTCGTGGCGGTAGACGGCGCTCCCGATGGTGCCGAGGGCGGCCATGCCCAGCGCGCCGCCCAGTTCGGTGCCCGACTCCAGGACCGCCGAGGCGGAGCCCGCCCGCTCCGGGGGTGCGGCGCCGACCGCCAGTTCGTTGCCGAGCGACATCACCGCCACCAGGCCGGAGGCGTAGATCGCGGAGCCGACCAGGGGGAACCACAGCGGCGAGGACGGTTCCAGCCAGGACAGCGAGAGGAAGCCGACGGCCGCGAGGGCGAAGCCGGCGGCGATGACGACGGCCCGGTCCAGGCGCCGGGCGAGCGCGGCGGACAGCGGCGCCATCCCGCCGATCGCGAGGGTCGGCACCATGTTCCACAGTGCGGCCCGCAGCGGGCTCATGCCCCGTACGGTCTGGAGGTACTGGGTGAAGAACACCGCGCAGCCGACGACCGCGAACATCGCCAGCAGGTTCATCAGGACCGAGCCGCTGAACCCGCGGTGCCGGAAGAGTTCCAGGTCGAGCATGGGGTGGCGGGCGGTGCGCTGCCGCCCGACGAACGCGGCGGCCGCCAGCGCTCCGACGACCAGGGCGGCGACCGGCAGCGCCGCCACGCCGTTCCGGGCGATCTCCTTGATGCCGTAGACCGCGGGCAGCATCGCCGCCAGGGAGAGCGCGGCGCCCGGGAGGTCGAAGCGGCCGACCGCCGGGTTCCTGAACTCCGGGAGCAGCAGCGGGCCGCAGATCAGCAGCAGCGCCATCGCGGGGGCGTTGATCAGGAAGACCGAGCCCCACCAGAAGTGTTCCAGCAGCGCCCCGCTGAGCACCGGGCCGACCGCGATCCCGCCGGCCGTCGCCGCCGACCAGATGGCGATGGCCTTGCCGCGCTGCCGTCCGTCGGTGAAGAGGTTGCGGATCAGGGCGAGGGTGGAGGGCATCAGCGTGGCGCCGCCGACGCCGAGCAGGGCCCGGGCGGCGATGAGCATGCCGGGGGTCTGCGCGTACGCGGCGAGGCAGGAGGCGAGGCCGAAGAGGACCGCGCCGCCGAGCAGCAGCCGGCGGCGGCCGATGCGGTCGCCGAGCGCACCCATGGTGATCAGCAGGCCGGCGAGGACGAAGCCGTAGATGTCGAGGATCCACAGCTGCTGGACGGAGCTGGGCTCCAGTTGGGCCGTCAGGAACGGCACGGCGAAGTAGAGCACCGAGACGTCCATCGAGACGAGCAGGCAGGGAAGGAGGAGGACGGCCAGGGCGGTCCACTCGCGACGGCCCGCGGTCGGGGTCGGCGTGCCCGGCGCCGGAGCGGTATACGGGGTAAACCTCATGGCGGACAGCGTAAGCACGCGGGGTTTACGGCACAAACGTCTTGCGGGACAAGGGGATTGGGGGTTCGTCACACTAGTGCACTACGGCGACGAAGGGGCCGGCAACGGCGGCGCTGCTACGCTCAACGCCACGGAAATCCCTGGGAGAACCCAGCAGGATCCCCCTAGTGCACTAGTACGGAGGTCGTCGCGTGAAGCAGTCCGCACCACCGCCCTACCGCCGGATCGCGGACGCCATCCGGGCGCGCGTCGAGTCCGGCGAGCTGGCCCCGGGCGACCGGGTGCCGTCGACCCGGCGGATCACCCAGGAGTGGGGCGTGGCGATGGCGACCGCCACCAAGGTCCTCACCGCGCTGCGCCAGGAGGGCGTGGTCCGGGTCGTACCGGGAGTGGGGACGGTGGTCGCCGAACGGGGCAGTGGTGCACCGGATTCTGACGCTCCGTCACACAAGGTGGGGGGCCCGCCCGAGGGCGCGCAGCCGGAGCGGCGGGCGCGGGAGGCCGACGGCGCGCTGAGCCGCGAGCGGATCGTCCGGGCCGGGATCGCGGTCGCCGACGCGGAGGGGCTGCGGGCACTGTCGATGCGGCGGGTGGCGGCCGAGTTCGGGGTCTCCTCGATGGCGCTCTACCGCCATGTCGCCGGCAAGAACGAGCTGGTGCTGCTGATGGCGGACGCCGCGTTCGCCGAGGTGCGGCTGCCGGATCCGGCGCCGGCCGGCTGGCGGGCCCGGATGGAGGCGGGCGCGCGCCTCCAGTGGGCGCTCTACCGGCGGCACCCCTGGCTCGCCCAGTACCTGTCGATCACCCGGCCGCAGCCGATGCCGCGGGCGATGGCGCTCATCGAGTGGACCATGGCGCAGGTCGCGGGGATGGACCCGTTGACGCTGCTGCACATGGCCGTGACGCTGCTGAACTACGTGCGCGCCACCGCCGCCGGCTTCGAGGACGACCTGGAGGCCGAGCAGCACACCGGGATGGACCGGGACCAGTGGATGGCGGCCATGGAACCGGCCTACGAGCACATCCTGGAGTCCGGCGGGTATCCCATGTACGCGGGGGTGGACGGGACCGAGGGTGACGCGGTGAGCCTGGACACGCTCTTCGCGTTCGGGCTGGCGCGGCTGCTGGACGGGATGGGGTTGCTGCTGGAGGGGCGCGCGGGGGAAGGCGGGGTTCAGGGGGAGCGGGGCACCCAGGGGCCGGGGGAACGGATCCCGTAGGAGCGGCGTGCGCCCCCTTGGGCTACCCGAGTTTTCCCCGTAACCGCTGGGCGCGCAGGACGAGTTCGAGTTCGAAGCGGCGGTCGGGGTCGTCGACGTCGTCGCCCCACAGTTCGCGGATCTGGCGGAGGCGGTAGCGGACGGTCTGCGGGTGGACGCCGAGGCGGGCGGCGATCTCGGGGGCGCCGCCGCGGGTCTCCAGCCAGGCGAGCAGGGTCTCGGCGAGCCGCCGGCCGTGGGTGGGGCCGCAGTCGTCCAGCGGGGCGAGCCGGCGGCGACTGAGGTCCTCGATCAGCTCGCCGGGCGGCAGCAGGACCAGCGCCTCGGTGTGCTCGGTGCACTGGAGCAGTTCGCCCGCGGGCAGCAGTCCGCGCTCCATCAGGTCGACCGCGGAGGCCGCCCAGCGCAGCGACTTCCCGGCGTCCAGCAGCGGCACGGCGGGGCCGATGGCACCCGACCAGCCGGCCGCGGCGCGGGCCAGCAGTTCGCTGCGGCCGGGGGCTTCCGGATCCGGCACCACCAGCCGGGGCCGTTCACACTCCATGTCCAGCAGGATCTCGTCGGCCACCGCGGGCGCCACCGCCTCCCGGTCCGGGCGCAGCAGGACCGCCACCGCGACCCGTTCGGGCAGCGGCCAGCCGATCGACCGGGCCCGTTCGGCGAGCAGCGGACGGGGGTCCCCGCGGTCCTGGAGGTGCCCCCGTCCGCCCGGAGGCGAGGGGGAGAGCGAGGGGGAGCGCAGGGGCGAGGGGGAGGGCGGCTGCGACGGAGAAGGCGGGGGCGAGAGTGCGGGAGAGGGCGGGGGCGGGTCGCCGGGGTCCTGGAGAGGGCCTTGGCGGATGCCGTCCCGGTGGTGGCGCCGCCCGTCGCGGGCCACCGGGTCCGGCTCGGCGAAGAGCTGGTCCATCAGGCGGCGTTGCATCCGCAGGCGTTCGCCGGCCTGGCGGGCGGCGGCCTCCGCGTAGCCGCGGACGGATTCGGCGACCAGCCCGTCGAGGTACTCGAAGCCGGACTCGGCCAGTTCGTACATCGCGGGGGCCGGGATGGCGACCTGCTGGCCGATCTCCGCGAGCCGCCGCCAGGCCAGGCGCACCCCCAGCCGGTAGATCGCCTGGAGGACGTCCAGGCTGCGGCCCTGGATGCCCTCGCCGCGGCCGAACTCCTGGAAGACGCGCGGGTGGACGTGCGGCCGGTCCAGGCCCGCGGTGAGGTGCGCGACGAAGTGCTCCAGGGACTGGCGGATGCCCACCAGGGCCCTCGGCTCCCCCGACTCGTCGGGAACCAGGTGGAGTTGGGGGTACTCGCGGCGGATCTCCCGGAAGATCTCCTGCGCCAGTGCGGGGACTTCCTCCAGTGCCAGGGCGGCGAACCGGTGCACCTGAGGGGGCGGGACCTCCCGCCACGCCGAACGGACCGCGGTCACCACGGCCGGCCCTACGCGCCGGGCCGGCCGAAGGTCACCAGCGGCACGTTCGGTTGCTCGGGGGTGGCTTCCAGGGCGGCGACGATGCCCAGCGCGGCGCCCACGGCCAGGGCGGCGGCGGCCAGCGCGGTCAGCGCGGCGGCGAGCGTGCGGTGCATGGCGCGGCGATCCCTTCGTAGGCAGCCGGTACCGGGAGAGCGGCGCGAGCCGGTACCGGAGAGCGGCACAGGAGGAGCACGTCGGTATGCGGACGGCCGCGGGGCGGACGGCCCTGCGGCCCCGCGGCCCGCAGGCCCAACGGCTCGGAAGACCGGCGGCGGTGCCGCGTTCCCACCGCGCGGCGCCGCTTCGGTCACGGTGCCTGCCGAGTGTGGAAGGGCATTGACGCGCTGTCAAGGGTTCGCTTACGTTCCCGGCCCATGACGCCGCGTCGCGGCGCCGCACGTGCACCAGGGCGTGTTCCCCTCACCGCTTCCAGGAGTGCTCGTATGCGCCAATCCAGGCATCTCGGCCGTCCCGCGGCGGACCCCGCGGCCCCCGCCCCCGCCCCCCGCACCGCCACGCCGCTCGCCCTGGCCGCCCTGGGCGCCGGCGTGTTCCTGCTGGTGCTGGCCCCGCTGCTGGCCTGGTACGTGACGCCGCGGGCCGCGGTCACCCCCGTCGACGTCGACGTCACCACGGTCTTCACCGGCACCGGCAGCTACTTCGACACCGGGGCGCTGGCCACCCGGGACCGGCAGCGGATCACCATCACCCGGCACGTGCTGGGCGATGTCGCGGCGAGCGAGCAGAGCGGGCGGGCGGTCTGGGACGTGTCCACGACGGTCGACACCCCGCACACGCTGCCCCTGGAGGACCCGCGCCGGGCGTTCCAGTGGACCACCGGCCGCTGGGTCACCGACCGGCGCAGCAACGCCCCGGTGCACTGCTGCGGGGAGAACCCGTCCCGCTTCGACGGGGACGCCTACCTCAAGTTCCCCTTCGCCGTGGAGAAGAAGACGTACCGCTGGTGGGACGACACCCTCGGCGCGGCCGTCCCGCTCCGCTTCGCCGGCACCACCCGGCTGCCGGGGATCACCGGCTACCGCTTCACCGGGACCGTGCCGGCCACCCGGACCGGCACCCGGCAGGTCCCCGGGCGCCTGGTCGGCCGGCCCGGTCAGGCCCAGATCCAGGCCGAGGAGTGGTACGCCAACACCGGGATCAGCCTGGTCGTCGAGGAGCGCACCGGGCGGATCGTCGACGCGTCGATCTCGCCGGTCAAAACGCTGCGGGCACCCGGCTCCCAGCATGACGCGGTGGTCCTCCTCCGGGCCCGGAACCTCGCGTTCACCCCCGACACCCGCCGGGCGCAGATCGCTCTGGCACGGGCCGACAGCGACAAGCTGACCCTGGTCGGGCGGACCCTGCCGGTGACCGCCGGCGCGGCCGGTGGGGCGCTCGCGGTGGCCGGCGGCGTGCTGGTGGCCCGTGGCGGGCGGCGAGGTGGCCGATTCTCAGCGGCGTGACGAGAAAGCGGGCGGGACCGGAGCGGATTTTGTCACCCCGGTGAGTAGCCGCGGCCCCGCCCGGCCGCGAAAACTGTCCTCCCACCCGGAACACGCCCCGCACCGGAACGCCCCGTTCAATCCGTTCAGCCCGTTCAATCCGTTCAATCCGTTTGATTTGTTTGGTTCGTTCAGTCCGCTCGACCCGCTCGCCCCACACAACCCGCACGACCCGCACGACTCAGCACGCAGTACGTCCCCCACCGCAGGTACCGCACCCTGAGACGAGTTGGATCGCACATGCCCCAGCATGTACCCGCTTCCCCACCCCTGCCCGTCGCGTCCCCCGCGCCCGCCCCGCCCGCGCCACCGGCGTCCCCCGCGCCGTCCACGGCCACCGCCGCGCCCCCGGCCCCGATCCCCCGCCGGATCGTGTTCCTGGCCCGCCGCGATCTGGGCAACCCCGCCGCCGGCGGCTCCGAGCTGCTGGTGGACAAGATCGCCGACGGGCTGACCGCGCACGGGCACCAGGTCACCCTGGTGTGCGGCGGGCCGGCGGCCGACCGCGACTACCGGGTCGTCTCCGCCGGCGGCGACGCCGGCCACTTCCTGCGCGTCCCCCGCCAGGTGACGCGCCGGACCGGCGGCTGCGACCTGCTGGTCGAGGTCTGCAACGGCATGCCGTACCTCGCGCCGCTGTGGCACCGCGGCCCGACCCTGTGCCTGGTCAACCACGTCCACACCGACCTGTGGCGGATGCGCTACCCGGCGCCCGCCGCCCGCCTCGGCCGCCGCCTGGAGCACTGGGCGCTGGCCGGCACCCACCGCGGCAACCTGATGGTCGCGGTCTCCGACTCGACGGCCGCCGCGCTCCGGGACCTCGGTGTCGCACCGGACCGGATCCGGCTCGTCCACAACGGTGTGGAGGAACCCGGCCCGCTCGTCCCCGAAGACCCCGAACCGCTGTTCCTGGCCATGGGCCGACTCGTCGAGTACAAGCGGATCGACCTGCTGCTGCGGCTGTGGGAACGGGTCCGGCCGGTCACCGGCGGCCGACTGGTGATCGTCGGCGACGGCCCGGAACGCGACCGGCTGACCGCGCTGGCCGGTCCGGACGTCACCTTCACCGGCCGGATCTCCGAGCAGGAAAAACACCGCCTGCTGTGCTCCGCCTGGCTGCTGCTGCACCCCTCCCTCGTCGAGGGCTGGGGCCTGGTGGTGATGGAGGCCGCCGCGCGCCGCACCCCCACCCTCGGCTTCGACATCCCCGGGCTGCGGGACTCCGTCGAGGGCGGCACCACCGGGCTGCTGGCGCGCGGCGAGAGCGCCTTCGCCGCGCACTGGTGCACCCTGGCGCTGAGCGCCCGGCGACGGCACGCCCTGGGCGCCGCCGCCGCCGACCGCGCCGCCCGCTTCAGATGGAGCCGGACCGTCCGCAGCTTCCGGGCAGTCGCCGCGGAGGCGTACCTCCAGCCGTTCCCCGGGCGGTGACCGCCCCGTGCGCGACCCCTCGCTGCGCAGGTCCCTCGCCCTCTTCCGGGCCTTCCTGAACGAACCGACCGACCCCGACCACTGCTACCGGCTGCTCGCCCGGGACGCCGCCGACCAGGTCGAACGGTACGCACCGCTGAACGGCGCGGTGGTCGCCGACATCGGCGGCGGCAGCGGCCACTTCACCGAGGAGTTCCGCCGCCGCGGCGCCCACGGCTACCTCTTCGAACCCGACACCGCCGAACTCACCGCCCGCGGCCGCACCCCCGACGGAGCGGTGCGCGCCGACGGCTACCTGCTGCCGCTCGCCGACGGCACCGCCGACGTCTGCTTCTCCTCCAACGTCCTGGAGCACGTGGCCGACCCGCAGACCTTCCTCAGCGAACTGGTGCGGGTCACCCGCCCCGGCGGCCTGGTCTACGTGGCGTTCACCAACTGGCTCTCCCCCTGGGGCGGCCACGAGACCGCGCCCTGGCACTACCTCGGCGCCGAACGGGCCCGCCGCCGCTACCACCGGCGCACCGGCCGCCCCGCCAAACACACCCTGGGCGAGAACCTCTTCGCCGTGCACGTCGGCCGCACCCTGCGGCAGGTCCGCGCCCGGGACGACGTCGCGGTCCTCACCGCCCGTTCCCGCTACGCGCCGTTCCTCGCCGAGACCATTCCCCGCCTCCCCGGCGTCCGCGAGATCGCCACCTGGAACCTCCTCCTCATCCTCCGGCGGTTGCCATGACCCAGACGCTGAAGATGTCCCCGTCCCCCGGAGCGCCCGACGCCGGCGGCACCGCGGCCACCGCCCCCGCCCCACCGCCCGACGCGCCCCGGCGCAGGCGCTGGTTACTGGCCTTCTGGGTGACCGTGCTGGTCGCGTTCCTGGCCCCCTCGCCGGGGAAGATGACGTTCGAGACCAAGCTGGGCGTGGCCACCGACCCCTGGCGGTTCCTCGCCGACCTCGGGCAGCTGTGGCACGACCGGGCCGGCTTCGGCGGCCTCGCCGACCAGTACGTCGGCTACGCCTTCCCCGCCCTCCCGTATTACGGCGCGGCCCACCTCGTCCACCTGCCCGTCTGGCTCGCCGAACGGCTGTGGATGTCGCTGATCGTCACCGTCGCCTTCTGGGGCGCCCTGCGGCTCGCCGAACGGTTCCGCACCGGCACCCCGCCGACCCTCCCCCAGCTACCGCTGGGAGGTGCCCCCATCCTGGGCGCCGCCTGCTACGCCCTGTGGCCCGCCTTCACCATCGTCGTCGGCTCCACCTCCGCCGCGGCCCTGCCCGGCGCGCTGCTGCCCTGGGTGCTGCTGCCGCTCACCGACCCGCGGCTCACCGCCCGTACCGCGGCGGCCCGTTCGGCACTGCTGATCCCCTGCATGGGCGGCGTCAACGCCGCCTCCACCCTGGCGTCCCTCCTGCCCGCACTGCTGTACCTGCTCACCCGGACCGGACCGCGCCGACGCGCCCTGCTCACCTGGTGGCTGCCGGGCGTCGTCCTGGCCACCGCCTGGTGGGTGATCCCGCTGCTCCTGCTGGGCCTGCACGGCGAGAACTTCATGCCGTTCATCGAACAGGCCGACACCACCACCGGCACCATGTCCGCCACCGAACTGCTGCGCGGCGCCGGCAACTGGGTCGGCTACCTCAACTTCGGCAAACCGTGGCTGCCCGCCGGCTGGACCATCACCGGCAACGCCGTCGCCGTCGCCGGCTCGGCGCTCGCCGCCGCCCTGGGCCTGGCCGGCCTGGCCCGCCGCGACCTGCCCGAACGCCGCTGGCTGCTGCTGACCGTGCTGACCGTCGCCCTGATCACCCTCGCCGGCTACGGCGGCGCCCTCGGCGGCCCGCTGCACGGCCCCTGGCAGGACTGGCTGAACGGCTGGCTGCGCCCGTTCCGCAACATCTACAAGTTCACCCCCGGCCTGGGCCTCGCCCTCGCCCTGGGCCTGGCCCACCTGCTGGGCGCCGCCCGGTGGACGCGCTCCGGACGGCGCGGGACCCGCGCACCCGTCCGCCGGCTGCCCGCCGCCGTCACCGCGCTCCTCGTGCTGCCCGCCCTCGCCCTGCCGTACCTGAACGGGAACATCCTCCAGCCCGGCGCCTTCCGGCAACTCCCCGCCTACTGGCAGCAGACCGCCGGCTGGCTCAAGGACCACACCCACGGCAGCCGCGCCCTGGTCGTCCCCGCCACCGCCCACGGCCTGTTCACCTGGGGCTCCCCCATCGACGACCCCCTCGACGTGCTCGCCCGATCCCCCTGGGCGCAGCGCGACTTCGTGCCCTTCGGGACCCCCGGCTCCCGCCGCGCCCTGGACGCCGTCGAACAGGCCCTGCTCACCGGCGCCGAGGTCCCGGGCCTGCGCGACTACCTGCACCGGGCCGGCCTCCACGACGTCGTCGTCCGCAACGACCTCGACCCCGACCAGATCGGCTACGTCCCCCCGCAAACCGTCGAACGCACCCTGGAGGCGTCCGGCTACCGCAAGGTCGCCGCGTTCGGCCCGCTCACCACCGCCGGCCGGATCCCCGCCGAAGCGCCCCTCCAGGTCCAGGGCCTCTACCCGCGCCAACGCGCCGTCGAGATCTACCGGCCGCAGGACGTCGCCGAGCCCGGCCCCGTCACCGCCCCCGCCGTCGCGGACACCGCCCAGCTCAGCGGCGGCCCGGAAGCCCTCCTCCAGCTCTCCGCCGACCCCGCACTGCGCAACCGCGCCACCGTCCTGTCCGGCGACCGCCACCCCGGGCTCGGCACCCCGCCGCTCCAGCTCACCACGGACGGCCTGCGGCGCGCCGACACCCGCTTCGGCCTGGTCAACAGCAACACCTCGTACACCTACACCGCCGACGAGACCAACCTCCCCGGCAGCGTCCAGGACCCCGGCCGGCCACCCCGGCAGATCCTGCCGACCTCCGGCACCGACCACCAGACCACCGCCGTCCTCCGCGGCGCCGCCTCGGTCACCGCGTCCTCCAGCGGCAACTGGCTCTTCCACCTGCCGCAGTACGACCCGGTCAACGCCTTCGACGGCAACCCCGACACCGCCTGGGCGGAAGGCAGCGCCGGCAACCCCGTCGGCCAGTGGATCCGCATCGCCTTCACCACCCCCACCACCCTCCCCGCCACCCTCTCGGTCACCCCCCTTCCCGGCGACGGGCTGCGCGCCGCCCCCACCGCCGTCCGGATCCAGACCGACCGCGGCAGCGCCGACAGCACCCTGCGCCCCGACGGCTCCCGCCAACAGATCAAGGCCCCGCCCGGCAAGGCGACCTGGCTCCAACTCACCATCACCGGCTCGCAGTCCCCTCGCGCCGGACTCTCCGGCGCCGGCTTCACCGAGATCGCCATCCCCGGCGTCCAGGTCACCCGGATGCTCCAACTCCCCACCGACGCCGCGAAGTCCGACTCCCCCTCCGAGACCGTCTCCCTCCACCGCGGCAGCGACCCCGGCGGCCTCTCCCCCGCCTCCGCCGAGGTCGGCCTGCACCGCCAGTTCAGTACCGGCCGCACCGCCCCGTACGCCGTCACCGGCACCGCCCTCGCCGTCCCCGGCCCCGCCCTCGACCGGCTCCTCGACAAGATCGCCCCCGAGCAGAAGGACCGCATCACCGCCACCGCCGACTCCACCAGCTTCGGCTTCGGCCAGTCCCTCAGCCCCCGCAACCTCGTCGACGGGGACCTGACGACGGCCTGGATCGCCGGCGCCCGACCCACCATCCACCTGCGCTGGCCGGGCAAGAAGAAGATCGACCAGATCGTGCTGGCCGCGGCCGGCGGCATCTCCACCCGCCCCGAGCAGATCCAACTCGACTCGCCCTACGGCGCGGCCACCGCCGGCGTCGACGAGAACGGCCTGGCCCGCTTCGACCCGATCACCACCGACCGCCTCGACATCACCATCAGCAAGGTCAAGGAACTCACCCTCAGCAACCCCGTCGCCGGCCAGGCCCTGCAACTCCCGGTCGGCCTCAGCGAGGTCTACATCCCCGCCCTCGACGCCTACCGCACCCCCCGCCCGGACCCCGGCAAACGCTTCTCCCTCCCCTGCGGCCAGGGCCCGATGCTCGCCGTCGACGGCATCCTGTACGCGACCAGGGCCGACGGCGCGGTCCCCGACCTCACCGACCGCCGCCCGCTCACCGTCCGACCCTGCGGCCCCGCCGTCACCGACGGACGCCTGCTGCTCCGCGCCGGCCAGCACCGCGTGGAGGCCGGCGACCAAGGCCCGCTGGCCCTCACGGACGTGACACTCAGCCGAGGCCCGGAGGCCGTCGGCATCCAGTCCGCCGACAGCCAGTCCGGCAACGCCCGGACCACCGGCGCCCCGTCCGCCCTCGGCACCCGCGCCCCCGGCTCTTCCGACGTCTCCACCCCGGCCCCGGCCCGCACCGCCACCCCCGGGGAATGGACCGGCGACCACCGCACCGTCGCTCTCGGCGCCGGGCGGGCCGCCTACCTCCAGCTCCACGAGAACGCCAACGACGGCTGGCACGCCACCCTCGACGGCCGGGAACTCACCCCGCTCCGCATCGACGGCTGGCAACAGGCGTTCCTCGTCCCCGCCGGCGCCGGCGGCACCGTCGAACTCACCTACACCCCGGCCACCCTCTACCACCTGGGCCTCATCGGCGGCGCCCTCGGCATCGCCCTGCTCCTCGCCGCCGCCCTGATCCGCCGCACCCCCCGCACCCCACCGCCCGCCGCACAGCAACCACCCGCCCCGTCCTGGGTCCTGGGCACGCTGGCCCTGACCGGCGTACTGGCCATGGCCGCCGGCCCGTACGCGCTGATCGTCGCGCCCCTGGCCCTGCTGGCCCGACTCCGGCCCCGGGCGCTGGCACCACTGGCCGGCGCCGCCATGCTCGCGGCCGGGATCACGGCGGCCCTCGGCGCCGGCCGCCCGGTCGCCGAGCACCAGGGCGCCTTCAGCACCCTCGCCCAGGCCCTGGCCCTCCTGGCCCTCACGGCGGCCGTCATCACCCTGCCGACACCCACGCCCGGCACCCCGGCCGCCGCGAACGGGACCGGTACCCCCACCCCCACCGGCACAGGCATCACGCCTGCCACTGCTGCCGCTCCCGCCACTCATGCCGCCACGGCCGCCGCGGATACCGATGCCGCTCCTCCGACCGGCGCGCCGACCGGCCACCCACCACTGCCCCATCGCGGCCGGGACCACCTCCGGGAGAACACCGGGCGGCCGACCGAGAGTCCGACGCCGACCGAGAGTCCGACTGAGGCACTGGCCGGGGGCCCGGCTGACGGACTGGCCGGAGGGCCGACTGCGGGGGCAACCGGGCAGGCGGCCGGCAGAAAGGCCGGGCAGCCGGCCGGGGCTCCACCGGAGCCACCCCCGCCACCGCGCACAACACCGCCGCCACGCACCGCGCCGGCACCGGCGCCGCACACCGCACCTCCGCAGCGCGCCACGCCGCCAACGGGTACGACCCGACCACCGGGAACGAGCCGCCCCCCGGGCGCCCTCCAACCGCCCACCGGCCAGGAGGACACCCCACGATGACCGCCCTGCAGCCGGCCCGCCCCGACCCGCCTCGGAGCCGTGGCGCCCGCCCGCACACCCCCTTCAGCCCACCCGCCCGCATCCCCTTCCCCCTCGTGGACGAGATCTCCCGGCACTGCCTGGAGGACGACGAACCGGAGACCGTCCACATAGAAGTGCACCTCCCCGGCCGACTCGACCACGACCGGCTGCGCACCGCGTTCCACCAGGCCCTCGCCCGCCACCCGCGCATCCTCATGCGCCAGGCACCGACCCGCTGGTGGCACCGCCACTACACCTGGCAGCTCACCCCCACCCCCGACACGGACCCGGTCGCCTTCCCACCCCCGGGTCCCGACGCCCTCGCACGCGCCCGTACCCGCGCGCTCACCGAGTGCCCTCCCCTGGACGCCGCACCCCCCGTCCGCCTGGAGGTCATCGAGCCCCCGCACACCACCGGGCACCACCGAACCGAGGACCACCGACCAGCCGCCGCCGGCACCGTCCTGCTGCTCACCGTCCACCACACCGCCCTGGACGGCCCGGCCTGCCTACGCATCCTGGCCACCGCCGCCGAACTGTACGGCGGAACCACCCCCGCCTCCGTCTCCGCCTCGGCACCCACCCCCCATCCGGAGCCTCCAGCCCCACCGCCCCACTACCGCCCCAGGCCCCTCACCCGCCCCGCCCGCCTGGCCCCCGACCACACCCACACCACCCGCCCCGGCAACGTCAACGGCAACGGCAACGGCATGCTCCTCACCGAACTCCCCGTCCCCACCCGCCCCCCACGCCCCACCACCGGCGCACGGCCCCCGTACACCGTCAACGACCAACTCCTCGTCGCCACCTACCTGACGGCCGCCCGCTGGAACGAACTGCACGACCGCCCCACCGCCCCCGTCGTCATCACCATGCCCATCGACGACCGGCCACGAGGCCCGCACATGCCGATCGGCAACGGCACCCGCCTCACCCCCGTTCCGTTCCCCCCACCACCCACTACCCCCGGCACTCCCCTCACCCCCCTCGCCCCTCTCACCTCACTCCTCCACCAAACAGCCGCCCGCACCCGCGCCCTGAAATCGGCCACCCCGGGCAGCCAACTCGGACTGCCGGCCACCCTGTTGACCTCCCTCCCCCTCCCCGTCGGGACACGCCGCGCCCTCACCCGCGCCCTCCGCTCCCTCGCCGCCCCCTGGACGCCCACGACCCTCCTCTCCAACATCGGCCGCGTCCCGTACCCCCTGGACTTCGGCGCCACCGGAGGCCGGGCGACCGCGGTGTGGTTCTCCGCCCCGGCCCGGATGCCCCGCGGCCTGAGCATCACCACCGCCTCCACCCACGACGGCAACCGCATCCACCTCGCGCTCCGCTGGTCCCGCGCACTCCTCGACGACGCGGCCGCCGCCCACCTGCTCGCCCTCTTCCGCTCCTCCCTCGCCGCCACCGCCTACCGACCACCGGAAGGCGCCGCACCCCGGCCCGAAGGGGGCACCCCATGACAGCCCTGCGGAACTTCTACGAGAACCCGGCGGTACCGGTCGCGTCCGGCCACGCCCGAAGCCGACGGCAGGCCCGCCTCCTGGCACGCGCCCTCGGCCCCGTACACGCCGACGCCCCGCCCGCCACCGTCCTGGACATCGGCTGCGGCGACGGCACCGCCGCCGCCACCGCCGCGGACGTCCTCACCGGCCACCGCGTCGTCGGCGTCGACTGGTCCCAGGACGCCCTCCGCCGCGCCACCACCCACATCGGTCACGTCGTACGCGGCGAACTCACCGACGGCGGGCTGCCGTTCGCGACCGACTCGGCCGACGCCGTCCTCTTCAGCGAGGTCATCGAGCACCTCGTCGACCCGGACGCCGCCCTGGACGAACTACGCCGCGTCCTCCGCCCCGGCGGCCACCTGCTGCTCTCCACCCCGAACCTCGCCGCCTGGTACAACCGCGGCCTGCTCCTCGCGGGCGTCCAGCCCGTCTTCTCCGAGGTCAGCCTGCGCGCCATCCACGGCCGCCCGGGCACCCAGGTCGTCGGCCACCTACGCCTCTACACCGCCCGCGCACTCCGCGCCTTCCTCACCGCGTCCGGCTTCGACGTCATCCGCATCGCCGGCGCCCCGTACCACGACGTCCCCCGCCCCCTCCGCCCGCTCGACCGCGCCGCCTGCCACACCCCGTCCCTGGCCTCCATCCTCCTGGCCCACGCCCGCCCCCGCCACACTCCGTAACGAACCCGGGAACAAAACTACACTCCGTAATCGTTGCCGAAACAGCAAGGACAGAGGCCCCCGCAAGGCCCACCCCGCCCCATCCACCCACCCACAACCGCCACGCACCCGGCCGCCTGGCATCCCGAGCACCCGACATCCCGACCACCCGACCACCCGAGAGGAGGAAGGCCCATGCTCTGGTGGGGCGTGGCGTCCGCACTGCTCGCCAACGTCCTGTACAGCACCGGCTTCGTACTGGAAAAACGCGCACTGGCCGCACTGCCCGCACTCAACACCCGCCACCCGGCCCGACTCGTACGCCACCTCCTCAGCAGCCCCCTGTGGCTCGGTGGCTCACTCGCCCTCGCCGCCGGCTTCGCCGCCCAACTCGCCGTCTACCGCGCCCTCCCCATCGCCGCCGCCCAGGGCATCTTCATCTCGGGCCTGGTCCTGCTGCTGCTCATGTCCTCGGTGGTGCTGGGCGAGCGAACCAGCGGCCGGGAACGGCAGAGCATCGCGGCGATCGTCCTGGCACTCGTACTGGTCGTCGCCTCCCTCCGGAACGAGGACTCCCAGGCCATCGCCCGCACCGCCCCACCCGCGACCCTGCTCGCGATCGCCATACCGGCCCTGGCCGTGGGACTGCTGCTGTACCGCTCGGCGGAACTGCGCGCCCGACGCCGCCACCGCCTGCCGACCGCCGGCGTCCCGTACGGGGTGGCCGTCGGCCTCCTCTACGGCGTCAGCTCACTGGCCATCAAGGGCGTCTCCGGACTGCTCGACCTCCACAACATTCCGGCCGCCGCGGCAACCCTCCTCCGCTCGCCCTACCCCTATCTGCTCCTGGTCACCGGGGCCACCGGCCTGGTCCTGTCACAGACCGCCCTACAGCGCTGCCGAGCCTCGGTGATCGTCCCCGTCTGCACCACGGTGACCTGCGTCTTCACCGTCGCCTGCGGCACCATCGCCTTCGGCGAACCACTGCCCGCCGACCCCTGGCGCCTGACCCTGCGGCTGGGCGGCACGGCCGTGGCACTAACGGTCCTCCTGGCACTACCACGGCACGAGGAACCCCCGATGCCCCACCGCACCTCACCCGCCCCACCCCGGCCTACGCCCCGCCCCACACCCCGACCGACGCCCGGGGAACCACCGGCACCCGCCGCACCGCCAGCAGCCGACCGCACTTGCCAGGTTCCCACCAAGTCAGGCGAGTTGATCCTCGAAGCGGGACAGGGAGGGAGGCGAACGGGGAGAGCGGAAGGAAGCAAGAAGGACACAACACAATCAACCTGAGCAGCCTGCGACCTGTGCGACCTGTGCGACCTGTGCGACAGAAGAGTTACAAGCGACGAAGGGATCGATCAATGGCGAGGTTGAACGATGGCGAAGTTGTGCCGGGCGAGGTCGTGCGTGACGGGAGTGAGTCGTGAAGGCCGACGATGCGTTGTTGAAGATTCTCGCGTGCCCGATCGACAAGGGACCGCTGATGTTGCTGGCCTCAGAGGACGCGCTCTACAACCCACGGCTACGGCGGCGCTACCCGATCCTCGACGGCATTCCGCAATTGCTCCCGTCCCTGGGAGAGCAGCTCTCGGATGCGGAACATGAGCACGCGGTACGCCAGATCAAGGAGGCGGAGACGACAGCCGAGACAGCCGACACAGCAGGCACAGCCGAGACAGCCGAGAAACGGGAGACAAGGGAGACGGGAGAGATAGAAGAGACAGCAGAGGCAGAAGCACCAAAGGCACCGGAAGATCCAGAAGGCCGGGACGGCACAGAAGACGCAGAAGCCACAGAAGCCACAGAACAAACAAAACTCCCGGCAGGAACAGCCGAGCCCGGGGCGGAGGCAATGGCATCCGGGGCGGGGGCAGGGTCGTGACGCTTGCCGCGCGGTTGGGGCGCTGGTTGCCGGGACGGCTGGTGTCGGCGCTGGCGGCCGGGCTCTACCCGCGGTTCGAACCGGAGCTGGGCCGGCTGCCCGACTTCTGCCCGGCGGGCGGCACTGCCGTGGACGTCGGCGGCTGGTACGGCCCGTGGACCCGGCGCCTGGCGCGGCGCGCGGACCACGTCGTCACCATCGAGCCCGTCCCCCATCTGGCCCGGCTGCTCGCCTCGGTCACCCCCGCGCACGTCGACGTCGTGTCGGCCGCCGCCACCGACCACGCCGGCTGCGCCACGCTCTGGCTCCCGCCCGACGGCCGCGGCGACCGCGGGGTCTCCTCCCTCGTACGCCGCGAAGTGCACTCCGCCACCCTGGACGTGCCCTGCCTCCCCCTGGACGCGCTGGACCTCACCGCCGTCACCCTCATCAAGATCGATGTGGACGGCGGTGAACTGGCAGTACTACGCGGCGCGGCACACACCATAGAGCGCGAACTCCCCGCGCTCTTCATCGAGTTGGAGACGCGCATCCAGCCGCTCACGCCCGTACTGGAATGGACGGCCGCCCGCGGGTATCGCGGCTGGGTCCTGCCGCACGACCGCTGGCTGCCGCTGGCCGACTTCGATCTGCCCACCCATCAGTCCCGCACCTCCTACGTCGCCGAACACGGCCTGCTGCGGCGCTCCCTCGCCCCGCACCGCCGCTACGTCAATTCCGTGCTCTTCCTCCCCGACGGCGTCCGCCCCGGCCCCGCGCACACCGCCTCGACCACCGCTTCCGCGCCTCCCCCGGCCACCATCCACGACCATGTCCATCATGAACCCCGCCACTGACAATGACCCGCCCACCGGCTCCGGCACCCCCTCCGACCTGCCAGGACCTCTTACCTTCCAGCTCGTGCTGCTGCGCCGCATGGCCGACCACCAGCCGGCTCTCGTCGAGGACGCCCTCCGCCAACTACGGGTGTCCCGCGCGCAGATGCGCGAGGCCAACCGCCGCTGGCAGGCCCGGATGCACGCTCCGCGGGCGCGCGCCGGCGCCCAGCCGTACCGGGCGCTCCTCGGTACGCCCGACACCGTCACCACCCGCCGCATCGGCGACCTGACCTGCGAGGCGCTGACCTGGCCGGTCCCGCTCTGGCCGGAGCTGCGGTTCGAGGTCCTCACCGCACCCGGGGGCGGCGTCTGGAACGCCTGGCTCGTCCGCGCCCCCAACGCCCCCGCCCCGGACCTCCGTACGACCGCGGATCTCGTCCCGTGGTCCTGCACGGTCGACGAGGTCGCCCGCGCCTTCGCCCCGGCCCGCCCGATGGAGGGCAGCGCCCCCACCCGCTGGCGCCTGGCCTGCACCGCCCCCGGACCGGACGGCGCCCGGCAGGATGTCGTCGCGGAGTTCACCTGGGGCCTCTACCAGCGCCGGGTGGACAGGGCCGGGGAAGCGCCGGCCGCGACGGATCAGCAGCGCTGATACCGCGTCACATGACGCTGGTAGGGCGCCGCGGCGTGCCCTGACGCCCCGTCACGCCCTATAGACAGGACCAGCGGTGTTGCCACGTCAGCTCCACAGCGACATCGCCACACAGCAGACCAACAAGCCGCACTCCCACCCACAGCCCCCATCCCCACCCCGAGACCCCCGCCCCCACCTCCTCTCCCGCCCCTCTCCCGCCCCTCCCCCAAGCGGACGCGCTCAACAGGCGGGGGCCGGTGCGGGCCCGGAGGATGGCGCACGAGCGCTCACGTGCGGGCGCTCGTGCCCAGTACCGGTCCACCCGGGACGTTCACACCGGCCCGTCGGGGAGGAATCCACCATGACCATCAGCCTCGCCCAACTGCGACGCTGCTCGGCCGCCGTCGACCTCGGCGCGGCCCGGACCAGGGTGTATGTCAAGAACCAGGGGCTGGTCGTCGACGAACCGACCGTCGCCGCGGTCAACACCCGCACTGGGTCGATGCTGGCCGTGGGCGCCCAGGCCGAGCTGATGGACGGCCGCACCCCGGACTACATCCGTGTGGTCCGGCCGGTCTCCAACGGGACGGTCGTGGACATCGACATGGCTCAGCGCCTGCTACGTCACCTGGTGGGCGACAAGCTGCGCAAGACCTGGCGGCGGCGCCCCACGATGCGGGCCGCGGTCTGCCTCCCGTACGGCAGTGAGCCGCTGGCGCAGCGGGCGGCCGTGGAGACCCTGACGGGGCTGGGTGCGCGCCGGGTCGAACTGGTCGACACGCTGGTCGCGGCGGCCGTCGGTTGCGGGCTCCCGGTGGAACAGCCCGAAGCGACCATGATCGTGGTGTGCGGTGCGGGCACCACGCAGGTCGCGGTGCTCTCGCTGGGCTCGATCGTGGCCGCGGAGACCGTTCCCGTGGGCGGCAACGCCATCGACCACGCGGTGATCCAGCACCTCCGGCTGCACCACGAGCTGATGCTGCCGAACCAGTCCGTGCGTCCGCTGCACCTGATGCTGTCCGGGGACGGCGAGCTCACGCCCGGTTCCACGGAGGTGCACGGGCGGGACGTGGTCAGCGGGCTCGCCCGGTCCGTGCACGTGGACACCGAGCGGGTGCGGCGCGCCATCATCACGCCGTTGACGGCGATCCTCGACGGTATCGGGGCGGTGCTGCGCCGCTGCCCGCCCGATCTCGTGGCCGACCTCGGGGAGCGCGGCATCATGCTGGCGGGCGGCAGCGCGCTGATCCCGGGTCTGGAGCCGATGATCCACGAGGCCACGTCGATGCCGGTGCACATCGCGGACCAGCCGGGCACCTGCGCGGTGCAGGGGCTGGGCGCCATGATCGAGGGCAAGGTGCAGCCCCTGCATCTCGATCCGATGGCGCCGTGAGCCCGCGCCCGGACCGCGGATCGACGGCATCGGCCCGCACACGCGCCCACCCACCGGACGCCACGAGCGAAGACGGAGACGGCGAGGCAGACGGAGACGGAGGGGCAGACGGAGCGGGCGAGGGGGAGGGAGTGCCGTCCCTCCCCGCTACAGGCTCCGCGCGTTCCAGGCGATGACCGCGGGGCGGTCGTGTTCGGTGCCCAGGACGCCGACCGTGCCGGTGCCGAAGGTGAACAGGCCACCAGCGGCGGGCGGTAGGCCCAGGCGGCGGGCGGTCAGTACCCGCAGGAAGTGGGCATGGGCCACCAGCGCCACGTCGCCCTCGTCGACCTCCAGGTGGGGCGTGACGAGCGCCAGTACGCGGTCGGCGCGCGCCCCGACCTCCTCGGGCGACTCCCCGGGGTGGTCGGCCGGGCCGGGGGCGACGCCGTCGTCGAAGAGGTACCAGTCGGGTCTGGTCCGGTGGATCTCCGCGGTGGTGATGCCCTCGTCGCCGCCGTAGTCCCATTCCCGCAGGTCATCGACGACGTGCGGGGAGGGGAGGCCGGCCAGTTCGGCGGTCCGCAGGGCCCGCGTCATCGGGCTGGCGTACGCCCGCGCGATCTTGCGGCTCGACAGCAGCGGCCGCAGAGCGCGGGCCTGCTCCTCGCCGTTGGCGGTGAGCGGGAGGTCGGTCCAGCTGGTGTGCCGGCCGTCGCGGCTCCACTCGGTCTCGCCGTGGCGGACCAGCAGCAGCTCGCTCACTCGCCCTGCGCCTGCTCGCCGGCGCCCCCCTGTCCCTGCTGGGCCTGGGCCTCGGCGACCGAGGCGCGGACCTCGTCCATGTCGAGGCCGCGGGCCTGGCCGATGACGTCCTCCAGGGCGGCTTCGGGGAGCGCTCCGGGCTGGGCGAACACCGCGATGTTCTGCCGGACGATCATCAGGGTGGGGATGGAGCGGATGTCGAAGGCGGCCGCGAGCTCGGGCTCCTTCTCCGTGTTGACCTTGGCGAACACCAGGTCGCCGTGCTTCTCGGACGACCGCTCGAACACCGGCCCGAACTGCTTGCAGGGACCGCACCATTCGGCCCAGAAGTCGATCAGGACGAAATCGTTGCCGGAGACGATCTCGTCGAAGTTGTCCTTGGTGAGCTCCACGGTGCTCATACGCGCTTCCCTACTTGCGGGCCGTCGGGGGCGCCGGCGGGTTGACGCCGGCGCCTCCCAGGCGACTGTCGTGTGTGGCTGGATCCGGTGTTCGGTTGGTTCGGGTGTACGACGCTACGGCGGGCCGGCGGCGCGTCGGGCGCCGACCGTACGCCCGGCCGGTGCCCGCCTCCCGATACTGCCTCCGTCTCCACTTCCCTGACGGTTTTCGTAACAGGATCGACCCGTACGGTATTCCGCACACCGGACCGTCGGGCTCCCCTGCCCACACCGCGCCGCCCCAGACGCGCCGTGGCCGAGATCACATGGTCCGAGGCGCCCGCCTCGCTCCCCGACCTCACCGCCGCGCCCCGGGGCCCGTCCCCTCGCCCCGGCCTTCGAACTGCCGCGCCCGGCACCCCCGCCCTACGATGGACGAGGGGCCGCCCCGGAAAAGGAGGCGTCGGCCCGATGGACCCGACGGACACGCGCGTCGACGAGATCGCCGACGGCATCTACCGGATCTCCACCTTCCTTCCCGATGTGGCCGCGCCGGCCGGCTTCACGTTCAACCAGTTCCTCATCGACGCGGAGGAGCCGCTGCTCTTCCACACCGGCATGCGCCATCTCTTCCCGCGGGTCTCGGAGGCCGTCGGCCGGGTGGTGCCGCTGGACCAGTTGCGCTGGCTGGCGTTCGGGCATGTGGAGGCCGACGAGTGCGGCGCGATGAACGCGTTCCTGGCCGCGGCCCCGCACGCCCAGGTGGCGCACGGGCTCCAGGGGTGCCTGGTCTCGCTCAACGATCTCGCCGACCGGCCGCCGCGGCCCCTGTCGCACGGCGAAACGCTCGACCTGGGCGGCAAGGAGCTGCTGCGGCGCCGGGTGATGCACCTCAACACCCCGCATGTTCCGCACAATTGGGAGGCGCGGGTGCTGTTCGAGGAGACCACCGGCACCCTGCTGTGCGGGGATCTCTTCACCCACCTGGGCAAGGGCCCGCCGGTCACCGACCGCGATCTGGTGGGGCCGGCGCTGGACGCGGAGGAGCTGTTCCGCCAGACGTCCTGCCTGACGGCGGCGGTGGAGACGCTGCGTTCCCTGGCCCGGCTCGCGCCCAGGACGCTGGCGGTGATGCACGGGTCGTCGTACTACGGGGACGGTGCGGCGGCACTGCGTGCCCTGGCCGACGGCTTCGAGGAGCGGTTCGGCCCGGAACTGGCCTTCGCCGCCCGACCGAGCGCCCTCGCCGGCGCCACCGCCCCGCAGGGCTGACCGCGGGGCCGCCGTCCGGACCCGGGCATGGACGCCTCCGGTCGGGCCCCGATGGGATGTCGTGGCGCCTGCGTCGTGGCACGCAGTGGTCTGTGGCGGCGGCTAGCATCGCTGAAGAGACCGCCAAGAACGGAGTGTTCATCTGTGCGTCAGCTGCGCGTAGGCGTCGCCATCTTGACCATGGGAAACCGCCCCGCCGAACTCCAGGACCTGCTGGATTCGGTGGCGAAGCAGGACCTCCCCGCGACGCACATCGTGGTCGTCGGCAACGGCTCGCCGCTGCCGCCGCTGCCCGAAGGCGTCACGGGTGTGTCGCTGAGCGAGAACCTGGGTGTCTCCGGTGGCCGGAACGTCGCCCTGGACGAGCTGCGCAAGCTCGGTGACCTGGACGTGGTGGTCGACCTGGACGACGACGGGCTGCTGATCAGCACGGACGTCTTCAGCCGGCTTGCGGAACTGTACGAGCAGGACCCGAAGTTGGGGATCGTCAGCTTCCGCATCGCCGACGAGCTGGGCCGCACCCAGCGTCGCCACGTGCCGCGCCTGCGGGTCGGCGATCCGCAGCAGGGCGGGCTGGTCACCACGTTCCTCGGCGGCGGGCACGCACTGTCCGTACCGATGCTGGACCGGACCGGCGGCTGGCCGGACGAGTTCTTCTACGCCCATGAGGAGACCGATCTGGCCTGGCGGGCGTTGGACGACGGCTGGCACATCCGCTACGCGCCCGAGATCGTGCTGCAGCACCCCTACACCTCGCCGACCCGGCACGCGGTCTACCACCGGATGGTCGCCCGGAACCGCGTCTGGCTGGCGAAGCGCCATCTGCCGGCGGTGCTGGTCCCCGTCTACCTCGGTGTCTGGGCGGGCCTGACGGCGGTCCGCAGCCCGTCGGCGGCGGGCCTGCGGGCCTGGGGCGCGGGCTTCGCCGAGGGGGTCCGGACCCCGTGCGGACGCCGACGGCCGATGCGCTGGCGCACCGTGTGGCGCATGACGCGGCTGGGGCGCCCCCCGGTCATCTAGCCGGCGGTCGTCTCGTAGGCGGCCGGGCGGCGCGGCCCGTGGCCCCGCCCCCTGCGCCGTCCACAGGAAAGGCCCCCGCGGTTTCCCGCGGGGGCCTTTTCCCGTCTTCTCGCCGTGCGCCGTCCGGCCAGATCGTTTCTGCGCCGGGTGGCTGTGGTGGGGCGGGTGGGACTCGAACCCACGGCCGACGGATTACGAGTCCTTTTCGGATCTTCCGATCAACGCATCATCTTGCCTTGATCTTCCTGTTTCCGCAGGTCAGAACGCTGAACGTGTTGGCGTCCTGCGCCGGCCTTCCTGATCCGTGGATTTGCCGGCCACCGAGCGCAGCGACCTGGTCATCCTGGACGCCGACAACCTGCCCGCGCCGCCCATCGCCACCGCGCACCTGCCCGCCGCGTCCCGGCCGGCTTTCACGGCAACTGGCTCGATCGTTAGGGGCCGTCCGGTCGGTTATGCGCGAAGCCAAATCGCGAGGGCAGCTACCGTGACGGTGCCGAGGAAGGTGCAGCCGCGCTTGTCGTAGCGTGTGGTCCGGGGGCGTCCGCGTCACCGGCCGGGCCGGCTGTTCGCCGACCGTGGTTACGACTACGACAAGTACCGCCGCCTTCTCCGGGCCCGCGGCATCACACCGAAAATCGCCCGCAAAGGCACACCCCACGGCTCCGGTTTGGGCAAGACCCGCTGGGTCGTCGAGCGCACCTTCGCCTGGCTCCACCAATTCAAACGCCTGCGCATCCGCTGCGAGATACGCGCCGACATCCACCAGGCACTGCTCGAACCCGCCTGCTCCATCATCTGCTTGAGGAGACTCCGGACCTCATTTTGAAATGATCAGTAAGCGAGCGCCTCCGCGGGCCTGTCCCGGCCGGCTGGATCGAGGCATGAACCAATGCGGGCACCTTCTTGGCGGTGGCCACGGGTATCTCGAACGAGCTGTCGGTGACATCCGGCGTCTTCACCTTCGCTGCGGCCGCTTCCGGCTCGCCTTCGGCGACGGCTGCTGCACCAGCCATGCACCCGAACCGACCTCCGCGTCAGCAGGTTGCAGCTGCGGATGAAGCGACCGTCCAGCGAGAAGTTCAGGACGGCCAGGTCATAGCTGAGCCCCCTCACCGCTCGGGCGGAAGGGGGCTCAGGCCGTGCTCGGTCAGCGGGACGCGGGTGGGATGCTCTGGTCGTACTGGAAGACGTTGCGGGGGTCGTAGCCCGCCTTGATCCGGCGCAGCCGGCTGAAGTTGGACCCCCAGTAGGCGGTCTCCCAGTCCTGCATTCCGATGTTCGGCACGTTGACGTAGGCACCGTCCACGTAAGAGCGCAGTGCCTGGCTGAACTCGGCGATCCAGGCCTGGGCCTGCGGGGTGAGCGGGTCGCACACGCCCGGCCGGTCACTGCGCTTGCCCCAGCCGACGCCGGGCTCGGAGTAGAAGAGTGCGTCGCGGTGCGGGAACGCCGTACCGCCGCGGGGACTCCTCCTGACCACCCCGCCGAATGCCTGAGCAAAGAAGTTGCTTTCGTCGGTGGGGGCGTCCGCCATGAACGAGGAGATCACGTCGATCGCCTTGGTCGGGAACGGCTTCTTGGTGAACTACGAAGAGAACTTCCAGTTCGCGGGTTCTTCCCCGATCGGGGTCTGGAATCCCGCATACACGTCGCCCCAGTTGCCCAACTGCGTCGAAACCTTGGGGCTGCCGATCGACAGGATCGGGGCCAGCAGCTTCTGCGCCTCTGCCGGCGTTCCTTCCGCCAGGACCGCGAACAGCAGGGTCCGGTTCCGGTGAACTTCGAGCTGGGTTCCCAGTCGGTCGTCGATGTACGGCGCAGTGCGCTGGTAAGCGTCGAAGATCCTACGCAGGTCGGCGATTCCGTCCCACATGGCCTGCACATACGTGACGCTCTTCAGCGGTGTCACCTTGTAGGTGAGTGAGGTGACGATCCCGAAATTGCCGTTACCCGCGCCGCGCAGCGCCCACAGCAGGTCCGAGTGGTTCCTCAGATCCACCTCGATCACCTTGGCGCACTCGTCGCCATCCGCCACCACGACCTCGGCGCCGATCAGGCTGTCGCAAGCCATACCGAGCCAGCGGGTGAGGAATCCGAAGCCGCCCCCCAGCGTCGCACCGGAAAGGCCCACACTTCCCTCGGTTCCCGTCGTCACCGCGAGGTTCTGCTTCGCGAGCGTGGTCACCGCTTCCAGCTGGTTGAGCCCGGCTCCGACCTTCGCGATGCGAGAGCGGGTGTCGATGTGGACCGACTTCAGCGCGCTGATATCGATCACGAGGCCGCTGTCGACGTTCGACCAGCCCTCAAGGCTGTGGCGACCACTCCGGATCCGCAGCGCGACGTCGTTCTGCCGCGCCCACGTCAGGGCGTTCACCACGTCCTGGGTGTTCTGGGCGAAGACGATGACCAGCGGATAGTGGGAGAAGAGCCGGTCCCAGCCGAGGCGCGCGTCCGTGTACCCAGGGTCGTTGGGGCGGACGATGCGGCCGGTCAGCTGCGCCGGCGGGCACTTCGCCCCGTGCTCACCGCTCACGGAAGTCTCAGTCACGGCGCTTGCGCCTGGGGCTTCGACGGCCGCGTCGCCCGACACGACGACCGCACCGGCACCGGCGACCGCACCAGCACCGGCGACCGCCGTCGCCTTCAGCAATCCGCGACGGGAAAAGTCATTCATGGTCCGTGTCCTCCTCACCGCCAACGGGCACAAATCGGTTTCTTGCTACGCGATTTATGCGAAGTGGAAGGTAGCAAGGGCGATCACGCTAAACGGTTGGACACGCTCACAACCGCAGCCGAGGACCTGACGCCGCAGCTCCGCACCTCGCGCGTCGACCTCCTGGAGGGGGACGCGAGGCCACCCAGCGTCCCGCCCAGCCTGACCCAACAACACGACGACCGCCACCCGCAGCAGCCATACGGGTATGACACACCAGAGCCTTGTCTCGGCAACCCAGTCGAGCGATGCCCTTCCCGTCCCAGGGAAAGAGTGCACCCTGCCCCCGGGTACCGTCCGGGATGGCGGGGCTACACCAGCGTGCTGCCCGAGATGATGCGAGCCGAGGCCGAGTCGGTCATGGCCGTCGTCCCCCGCGACGTGCCCTTCGAGTTGCGCACACCACTAGCGATACCGGAGAGGGCCTGGCAGAACGACATCGCCGTCTTCTTCGCCCACGGCGCGAGGCAGTCAAGGGGCACCTGGGTCATTGGAGCCCAGACGCAACCGGACGCCGATCTCCTCGGCGTGATCACCCTCACCGACCGGGGCCAGGACGACGCCGCCAACGCGGCCGTGAAGTGGGTCAGGGACCACGGCACCGCCAACGACCTGGAGCTGGTTCGAGTCGAAAACTTCAACGACCGGTACCCGGAGGAGCAGAGATCGGACTTCTCGCTCACGCGGTTCACGGTTGCCCGATCCGAGACTCCGAGCGTCGATGGTTGGGCCCTGCCGACGGGCCTGCCGCCCGCCGCGACCCGCGCCTCTCGCCGAGCCTCGAAGGAGCGCCGGAAGGCGGCGTGAGGGGTGCTCTGTCCCCTGTGAAGGGTCGCCGGTCCGCTGAAGCGGTCCCGTGTCCCCTGGATGTCCCCTGGATCTTGGTCCGAAGGAATGAACGAGGGCCGCCACGTTGCCGTGGCGGCCCTCGATGCCGTGTCTTAGCTGGTCAGATCGTTCTTGCACTGACCTGCCGGTGTGGGGCGGGTGGGACTCGAACCCACGGCCGACGGATTATGAGTCCGCTGCTCTAACCGGCTGAGCTACCGCCCCTCACGGCGCGTCGCGCACATTTGTGCGCGCCGTCTGCCGCAGCATAGCCGCTCATACGATCTGCTGCCCGTGCGGGCTGCCGCCGGGCGACCTTGCATGCCCAAGAGGACTTCGATCACCGGGGATTCGGTTCCCGGGCACAAGAAAAAGGACCCCTTCCGGGGTCCTCGTTCCTCTGCTCCCCCGACTGGACTCGAACCAGTAACCCTCCGGTTAACAGCCGAATGCTCTGCCAATTGAGCTACAGGGGATTGAGCTCCCCCGACTGGACTCGAACCAGTAACCTGCCGGTTAACAGCCGGCTGCTCTGCCAATTGAGCTACAGGGGATTGCTCTGCTTGCCTCGAATGCATCGCTGTCCGGGGCTCCGGACGGCGTGCGCTCGCTGCGACACATACATTAGCGCAAGCAGGGGGGTGCTCCGCCAATCGGTATGGCCGGAGGTCGCCGCGGGCGGCCCGGGTGCCGGTGGGCAGGTGCCCCGCCCGGCGTCCGGTGCCGGCCGGCACCGGACGGGATCGAGCGGCAAGGGAAAGGTGGAGCGATGCGCTACCGGCTCACGTTCATCGCGGGACTGGCGGTGGGATACGTGCTCGGCACCCGGGCCGGGCGGGAACGGTACGAGCAGCTCCGCAAGAGCGCCCGGCGGATCGCGCAGAACCCCGCGGTCCGCAATACCGCCGAGTCGGCGGCGCTGAGCGGGCGGCAGGCCGCGTCGAAGGCGTTCGTGACGGTGTCGACGAAGGTCGAGGGGCGGCTGCCCGCGACGGTCGCGGAGCGGGTGCGGTCGTTGCGGGAGCAGCGGGCGGCCGATGAGGACGAGTGGGGCACCAGCAATACGTGAGTCCGGGCCCCGGCGGGCAAACCCTGACTCTTTCCCCATGGGGTTCATGGGGCATCATCTGGGGCCATGGGGATAGTCGCCGGGTTGGACAGTTCGTCCGAGAGCACACGGATCGTGGTCTGCGACGCGGACACGGGTGCCGTCATCAGGCAGGGGTACGCGCCGCACCCCGTCGAGAAGGGGTCCGAGGTCGATCCGCAGGCGTGGCTGATGTCACTCGGCGAGGCCGCGGGGAACGGGCTGCTGGAGGGCGTGCAGGCCATCGGGGTCGCGGCGCAGCAGCACGGGCTGGTGCCGTTGGACGCCGACGGGAATCCGGTGCGGCCGGCGCTGGTCGGCAACGACAAGCGGGCGCAGAGCGCTGCCGCGGACCTGGTGGATGCGCTGGGCGGGCGGGCGGCCTGGGCGCATGCGGTCGGGGCGGTGCCGCAGGCGCAGCATCCGGTGACGAAGTTGCGGTGGCTGGCGCGGTCCGAGGCGGCGCATGCGGCTCGGATCGCGGAGGTCATGACGCCGCACGACTGGCTGGCCTGGCAGCTGCTGGGGCGGCCGGCGCGGCGGACCACGGATCGGGGCGGGGCGTCCGCGACCGGTTACTGGTCGGCGGCCACGGGTGCGTACCGGCCGGATCTGGTGGAGCTGGCGCTGGGGCACCAGGTGCGGCTGCCGGAGGTGCTGGGGCCGTCGGGGACGGCGGGTTTCACGCCGGAGGGGCTGCTGATCTCGGCCGGGACCGGCGAGACCATGGCCGCCGCCTTCGGGCTGGGGGTCGGGGTGGGTGACGCGGTGGTGTCGCTGGGTGCCTCGGGGTCGGTGTTCGCCATCCACGAGGAGGCGCTGGCGGATCCGACCGGGACGATCACGTCGTTCGCGGACGCGACCGGGCGGCATCTGCCGGTGGTGCACACCACCAACGCGGTGCGGGTGCTGCGCGGTACCGCGGAGATGCTGGGGACGGATCTGGCGGGGCTGTCCGAGCTGGCGCTGGCGTCGTCGCCCGGTGCGTACGGGATGGTGATGCTGCCGTACCTGGAGGGTGAGCGGACGCCTCATCTGCCGCACACCGCGGGGTCGTTGCACGGGATGCGGCGGGAGAGCATGAGGCCGGAGCATCTGGCGCGGGCGGCCGTGGAGGGCATGCTGTGCGGGCTCGCGGACGCGCTGGACGTGCTGCGGGGCCGGGGGGTGGCGGTGCGCCGGGTGTTCCTGCTGGGTGCGGCGGCGGAGCTGGGTGCGGTGCAGGCGGCCGCGCCGGGGCTGTTCGGGGCGCAGGTCGTGGTGCCGCAGCCGGCGGAGTACGCGGCGCTGGGCGCGGCCCGGCAGGCGGCGTGGGCGTGGCAGGTGGCGCACGGCACGGCCGCCGGTGGGGACGACGGTGCGGGGTACCCGGAGCCGCCGCGGTGGCCGGCGGCGGCGAGCCAGGTCTTCGAGCCGGGTGAGGAGCTGCCGGTGTGGCAGGCGGTGCGGCAGCAGTACGCGGCGGTGCGGGACGAGGCCCATCCGGGGGCGTTCCAACGGGAGGGCTGAGCGGTGGGCCGGCGGTTTCAGTCGAGGTAGCCGCGGAGCTGGTCGGCGAAGGCGTGGTCGCGGAGTTTGCCGAGGGTCTTGGACTCGATCTGCCGGATGCGTTCGCGGGTGACGCCGAAGATCCGGCCGATCTCCTCCAGGGTGCGGGGGCGGCCGTCGGCGAGGCCGTAGCGGAGCTGGACGACCTTGCGTTCGCGTTCGGCGAGGGTGGAGAGGACCGCGTCGAGGTGTTCGCGGAGCAGGAGGAACGCGGCGGATTCCACGGGTGAGGCGGCGTCGCCGTCCTCGATGAGGTCGCCGAGGGCGACGTCGTCCTCCTCGCCTACGGGGGCGTGCAGGGAGACCGGTTCCTGGGCGAGTCGCAGGACGTCGGTGACGCGTTCGGGGGTGAGGCCGAGGTGGGCGGCGACCTCCTCGGGGGTGGGTTCGCAGCCGCGTTCCTGGAGCATGCGGCGTTGGACGCGGACGACGCGGTTGATCAGTTCGACGACGTGGACGGGCACGCGGATGGTGCGGGCCTGGTCGGCGAGGGCGCGGGACATGGCCTGGCGGATCCACCAGGTCGCGTAGGTGGAGAACTTGTAGCCGCGGGCGTAGTCGAACTTCTCGACGGCGCGGATCAGGCCGAGGTTGCCCTCCTGGACGAGGTCGAGCATGGTCAGGCCGCGGCCTACGTAGCGTTTGGCGACGGAGACCACCAGGCGCAGGTTGGACTCGATGAGGCGGCGTTTGGCGATCCGGCCGCGGACCACCAACGTGTCGAGTTCGTGGGCGAGTTGGGAGTCGAGGTCGGGGGTGCGGGTGAGTTTCTCCTCGGCGAAGAGGCCGGCTTCGACGCGGCGGGCCAGGTCGACCTCCTCGGCCGCGGTGAGCAGGGGGATCCGGCCGATCTCGCGGAGGTACTGGCGGAAGAGGTCGGAGGACGGGCCGCTGGTGTCGGCGCGGGGGGCGGGATCCGTGGTGTCGGGGGTGTCGGGGGCCTCTGTCGCGTCGGGGGTGTCCGGTGGGGTGAGGAGTTCGGCGGCGGGGGGTTCGGCTTGCTGCGGCACCGTGACCGGGGCGGTGCGGAGGCCGATATCGGGCGGGGCGGCCGGTGCGCCACCGGCAGGTGCGGCGGAGAGGGTCCGGGTCTGCACGGGGGCGACCTCCAGGGTGATCGCTGCTGGGCGGCACGAGGCCCGGGGCGGGGGCGGCCGAGCCTGCCGGGTCCGCCCCACGTCACGAGCGGCTGCGCGGGGGCTCACGGCCCGTACGGCGGCGCGTACGGCCGGATGTGCCGCGCTCCGGGGACTTGCGGCACCGCTCCTCAGTGTGGAGTACGACACATGTCCGCCACGAGGGGCGTGCGAGCACTTTTTGAGTCCGGTCCGTGACCGAATGGCTACCGGGAGGTGCCGGCGGAGGGCGGCGGGATTCCTGGGGCGGGTGGGGTCGGCCGGTGCGGGGCGTGGAGGCCCGGGGCCCGTCCGGTGGGTCCGGATCGGGGCGCCCTAGAGGGCGGTGGCGCCGCGTTCGCGGAGGGACTGGCCGTACTGCTGGAGGACCCAGAGTTCGTTCTGGACGGCGGTGAGTTGCTGGGGGTCGGCGCGTGGGCCCAGGCGCTGGAGGGTGCCGCGGATCTCCATGACGCGCTGGTTGACGGCGGCGAGGCGGACGGCGACCAACTGGACGCCCGCGTACGCCTCGTCGGGGTCGCGGCGGGTGTGCAGCGGCTCGACGGCGAGTTCGGTGACCATGGCGCGGACGGTGTCGTCGGGGGCGGCTTCGCGCACCCGGGCCAGGTAGTCGCCGTCGGTGGATCCGGCGGTGGCGCCGCCGGCCTCCTCGATGCACTGGCGGACGACGGCGTACGGGGGTGCGGTGAACTCGTCGGCACCGTAGGCGTCGAAGGTCGGGGAGACGAGGTCGGGGCGCTGCAGGGCGAGTTTGAGGAGTTCCCGCTCGACGCGGTGGGCGGGGCTGCGGAGGTTGAGGGCGGGGCCGCCGGGGGCGGGGCGCTGCGGCTCGGCGGCGGGGGATGCCGCGCGGCGCTGCGGGCGGTCCTGGCCGGGGCCGCCGTCGCGGCCGCGCTCGCGGGCCCAGCGGGCGAGCTGGGAGACCCGGCGGACGACGAACTGGGTGTCCAGGATGCCGAGGATGCCGGCCAGCTGGACGGCGGATTCGTGCTGGATGGCGCTGTTCTTGATGCGGGCGACGATGGGGGCGGCCTCGTCGAGGGCGGCGGCGCGGCCGACCGGGGTGTCGAGGTTGTGCCGGGAGACGACGTGGCGGAGGGCGAACTCGAAGAGCGGGGTGCGGGACTCGACGAGGTCGGCGACGGCCTGGTCGCCCTTGGCGAGCCGCAGGTCGCAGGGGTCCATGCCGCCGGGGGTGATGGCGATGGAGGTTTCGGCGGCGAACTTCTGGTCGTCCTCGAAGGCGCGCAGGGCGGCCTTCTGGCCGGCGGCGTCGCCGTCGAAGGTGAAGACCACCTCGGAGCCGGAGTTGTCCATCAGCAGCCGGCGGAGGATCTTGATGTGGCCCTCGCCGAAGGAGGTGCCGCAGGTGGCGATGGCGGTGGTGATGCCGGCGAGGTGGCAGGCCATGACGTCGGTGTAGCCCTCGACGACCACCGCGCGGTTGGTGCGGGCGATCTCCTTCTTGGCGAGGTCGATGCCGTAGAGGACCTGGGACTTGCGGTAGAGGGGGGTCTCGGGGGTGTTGAGGTACTTGGGGCCGTTGTCGTCGTCGCGGAGCTTGCGGGCGCCGAAGCCGACGACCTCGCCGGCGATGTCGCGGATGGGCCACATCAGGCGGCCGCGGAAGCGGTCGATGGGGCCGCGGCGGCCTTCCTGGGAGAGGCCGGAGAGGATCAGTTCCTTGTCGGTGAAGCCGCGGCCGCGCAGGAAGCGGGTGAGGTGGTCCCAGCCGGCGGGGCTGTAGCCGACGCTGAAGTGCCGGGCGGCGTCCTGGTCGAAGCCGCGGTCGGCGAGGAACCGGCGGCCGATCTCCGCCTCGGGGCTGTCGAGCTGGTCGGTGTAGTACTGGGCGGCGGCCTTGTGGGCCTCGACGAGGCGGGTGCGTTCGCCCTGCTGGCGGCCGGGGGTGTAGCCGCCCTCCTCGTAGCGGAGGGTGATGCCGGCCTGGGCGGCGAGGCGTTCGATGGTCTCGGCGAAGGAGAGGTGGTCGATCTTCATGACGAAGTCGACGGTGTCGCCGCCCTCCTGGCAGCCGAAGCAGTGGTAGAGCCCCTTGGCGGGGCTCACGTGGAACGACGGGGACTTCTCGTCGTGGAAGGGGCACAGGCCCTTGAGGTTGCCGCCGCCGGCGTTGCGGAGCTGGAGGTACTCGGACACGACGGCGTCGATCGGGACCGCGTCCCGTACCGCCTTCACATCGTCATCGTTGATCCTGCCTGCCACGGGTGAATTCTACGGTGGGGGTCCGACAGTTCCCGTCGGGTGCGGGTCGGCCGGGGTGCGGGGCGGGTCAGCCGAGGAGTTCCCGGAAGCGGTCCGGGCCGATGTTGCCGCCGGAGATGATCACGCCGGTGCGGGCCGGGGGGTGGTCGAGGTGCCCGGCGAGCAGGGCGGCTAGGGCGCTGGCGCCGCTGGGTTCGACGACGATCTTGAGTCGTTCGAAGGCGAAGGCCATGGCGGCGCGGATCTCGTCGTCGGTGACGAGGACCACGGAGTCGACCAGCCGCCGGTTGATCGCGAAGGTCAGCTCGCCGGGGGTCTCGACGGCCTGGCCGTCGGCGATGGTGCGGGGTACGGGGACGGTGACGCGGTGGCCGGCGGCCAGGGAGCGGCGGGTGTCGTCGCCGGCGGCGGGTTCGACGCCGATCATGCGGATGCCGGGGGTCAGCGCGGTGGCGGCGGTGGCGGCGCCGGCCATCAGCCCGCCGCCGCCGACGGGCACCAGGAGGGCGTCGAGCGGGCCGGTCTCCTCCAGGAGCTCCAGGGCGGTGGTGCCCTGGCCGGCGATGACGTGCGGGTGGTCGTACGGGGGGATCAGGGTCAGGCCCCGTTCCCGGGCGATCCGGCCGCTGATGGCCGCGCGGTCCTCGGTGTAGCGGTCGTAGGTGACGATCTCGGCGCCGTAGCCGGCGGTGGCGTCCCTTTTGGAGCGCGGGGTGTCCGCGGGCATGACGATGACGGCGCGGGTGCCGAGTTCCCGGGCGGCGAGGGCGACGGCCTGGGCGTGGTTGCCGGAGGAGTAGGCGACGACGCCGTGGGCGAGTTCTTCGGGGGTGAGGTGGGAGAGGGCGTGGTAGGCGCCGCGGAATTTGAAGGCGCCGGCCCGCTGGAAGTTCTCGCACTTGAGGAATGTCTGCGTGCCGGTGCGCGCGTCGAGGGTGCGGGAGCGCAGTACCGGGGTGCGGTGGGCCGCGCCGGACAGCCGGCGGGCGGCGTCCCGGACGTCGTCGAGGGTGACGGCCGGGGCGCCGGTTCCGCCGGGGGCGGCGCTGCCGGTGGGGCTTGTGGGGCCAGGGCTCATACGGGCACGTTACGTGTGCAGGGAGGCCAGTGGAATGGTGGGATCGGCCAGTTCCTCGGGGTTCAACGGGGCACCGGAGCGGATCAGTTGCTGGATGTGTTCGGCGACGTCCCAGACGTTGACGTTCATGCCGGCCAGGACCCGTCCCTCGCTGAGCCAGAAGGCGATGAACTCCCGTTTGCCGACGTCGCCGCGGCAGACGACCTGGTCGTAGGAGCCGGGCGGGGCGTAGCCGGAGTACTCCATGCCGAGGTCGTACTGGTCGGAGAAGAAGTACGGGACGCGGTCGTAGCTGATGTCCTGCCCGAGCATGGCGCGGGCGGCGGCCGGGCCGCCGTTGAGTGCGTTGGCCCAGTGCTCGACGCGCAGCCGGGTGTCCAGGAGGGGGTGGTCGGCGGCGGCGACGTCGCCGGCGGCGTGGATGTACGGGTCGGAGGTGCGCAGTGCGGCGTCGACGGCGATGCCGCCGCCGTCGGCGCGGTCGACGACGTCGAGGCCGGCCTGTTCGGCGAGGGCGGTGCGGGGGGCGGCGCCGATGGCGGCGAGCACGTCGTGGGCGGGGTGTTCCTCGCCGTCGTCGGTGCGGACCGAGACCACCATGCCGTCGTGGCCGACGATCTCGGTGAGGCGGGCGCCGAAGTGGAAGCGGACGCCGTGTTCGCTGTGCAGGTCGGTGAAGAGGGCGCCGAGTTCGGGTCCGAGGATGCCGTGCAGGGGGGTCGGTTCGGGCTCGATGATGGTGACCTCGGCGCCGTAGGAGCGGGCCGCGGCGGCGACTTCGAGGCCGATCCAGCCGGCGCCGGCGATGACCAGGTGGCCGTTCTCGCGCCCTAGGGAGGCGAGGACGCCGCGGAGCCGTTCGGCGTGCGCGAGGCGGCGGAGGTGGTGCACGCCGGCCAGGCCGGTGCCGGGGATGTCCAGGCGGCGGGGTTCGGCGCCGGTGGCCAGCAGGAGCTTGTCGTAGGCGATGAGGGTGCCGTCGCCCAGGCGGACGGTGCGGCCCGCGGGGTCCAGGTGGACGGCGGGCTGGCCGAGGTGGAGTTCGATCCGGGCCTGGGCGTAGAAGGCGGGTTCGTGGACGAAGACGCTGTCCCGTTCCTCCTTGCCGAGCAGGTACCCCTTGGAGAGCGGGGGGCGCTCGTAGGGGTGGTCGCGTTCGTCGCAGATGAGGATCACCCGGCCGGTGAACCCTTCCGCGCGGAGTGTCTCCGCGGCCTTCGCCCCGGCCAGGCCACCCCCGACGATGACGAACGTCTGGTGCGTGTCGACCACTTGCTTCCTCCTCGTTGCGGTGCCGTACGTCCGCGTCCGCGTCCGTGAACGCCCCCGTTGGTCCCCCCGTTGCTGCCCCGTTTCCGGTGCCCCCCGTTTCCTCCTCGTTCCGTTGATGCGTTCGACGGTTTTCGGGTTCCCGTACGTCCGTGCGGGGACGAGCGTCCCGCACGGAGCGTGAGGGGGGAAGAGGGGCCGCCCCCCAAGGGTCACCCAGGGTTGCCCTAACGGTTACCAGGGGGACGTGTGAGGCGGGCGTGAAGAGTACGCGCCGAGGCGTCGGTGAGCGCGGCGATCTGGTCGATGACGGCCCGCATACGGGCGGTGTCGTCGGGGGCCGTGTCGAACAGCGAACGGAACTGCGGGTCAAGGCCGTCGGGGGCGCGGGAGAGCAGTGCCTCGGCGAGTTCGGCGATGACCACGCGCTGGTCGGCGCGGAGCGCTTCCTGGTCGCGGCGCTGCATGACGTAGCGGTCGGCGACCGCCTTGAGAACGGCGCATTCCAGCCGGGTTTCGGCCGGAACCACCAACTCCGCCGCGTAGCGGGTGAGCCGCCCGGTGCCGTGCCCGGCCCGGGTGGCGGCCTCCGCGGCCAGGCAGAACCGGCCGATGAGCTGGCTGGTGGCGTCCTTGAGGCGGGCCTGGGCGAGCGCCGAGCCGTCGTAGCCGTGCGGCCACCACTCCTGCTCCAGGAGGCGGTCCAGGGCGGCCGCCAGCTCCGCCTCGGCGGCGCCGGGGGCGTAGCGTTCCGCGGCGACCGCGAAGATCTCGGCGCGCTCGGGGTCGGCGAGCAGGACGTTGGGGTCCAGGTGGCCGGCGTGCAGCCCGTCCTCGACGTCGTGGACCGAGTAGGCGACGTCGTCGGACCAGTCCATGACCTGCGCCTCGAAGCTGCGCCGGGCGGGCGGGGCGCCCTGCCGGAACCACGCGAAGACCGGCTGGTCGTCGGCGTAGACGCCGAATTTCGGGGCGGTGGGGCCGTCGGGGTGGGCGCCGCGCGGCCAGGGGTACTTGGTGGCGGCGTCCAGGGCGGCGCGGGTGAGGTTGAGGCCGACGCTGACCGGGGTGCCGTCCGGGGACGGCACGAACCGCTTGGGTTCCAGGCGGGCCAGTAGGCGCAGCGACTGGGCGTTGCCCTCGAAGCCGCCGCAGGGGGCGGCGACCTCGTTGAGGGCCTGTTCGCCGTTGTGCCCGAAGGGCGGGTGGCCGAGGTCGTGCGCGAGGCAGGCGACCTCGACCAGGTCCGGGTCGCAGCCGAGGGCGGCGCCCAGTTCGCGGCCCACCTGGGCGCACTCCAGGGAGTGCGTGAGCCGGGTGCGGGGGCTGGCGTCCCATGCCTGGGTGGCGCTGCCCGGGGTGACGACCTGGGTCTTGCCGGCGAGCCGGCGCAGTGCGGCGGAGTGCAGGACCCGGGCGCGGTCGCGCTGGAAGGCGGTGCGCCCGGGACGCTTGTCCGGTTCGGGGACCCAGCGCTCGGCGTCCGCCGCGGTGTAGCCGGGGAGCGCCGCGTGCGGGTCCTGGCCCGGACTGGGAGGGGTTGCCCGTGTTGTGCCCGTCATACCGCGACGGTAGCCGCCCTGATGCCCTCGGCGCCGGATCCGGTACGTGCGGAGATCGCCTGGTCGTAGCGGTGCAGTACGAGGCGGGCCAGTGCGGGGTGGTCGCCCAGGGGTGCGGCGGCGGGCCCGGGGGCGAGGGCCGCGCACCGGTCGGCGAAGTGGCCGGGGGCGGCGAAGCAGCCGGCGACGGCGATGTCGCGGGGGTGGTGGCCGCGGTCGACCAGGGTGCGGACGGCTTCGGGGACGGTCGGGGACGCGGCAGTCGGGGAGGGGCGACGCGACGCGTCTCCGCTCGGGGCGGTGGCGGGCGACGGGTGGGCGTAGGCGGGCAGGACGGGGACGCCGCCGAGGCGGGTGGAGAGCAGGCGGGCGGTGCGGGCGGTGTCCCGGGCGGAGCGGGCGGCGCGGGAGCCGGCGGCGGCCAGGACGACGGCGGGGCGGCCGCCGCGGTGGGGGCCGGTGCGGAGGCCGGCTTCCAGGAGCCGGGCGTGCAGCGCCTCCACCAGGAGCGGGTGCGGGCCCAGGGGGGCGGCTGTCCGTCCGTTGAGGTGCGGGGCGGCGGCGAGCGCGGCGGGCAGGTCCCGGGTGACGTGGTGGCCGTGGCCGAACAACAGCGGTACGAGGACGACCTCGCCGACCTCCCCGGCCGGGCCGGTCGCGTCGGCTGGGGCGCGCAGTCCGGCGAGGGTGTCGGTGAGCAGCGGCCGGTCGAGTTCGAGGTGGCCGAGGTGGACGGGGAGGCCCGGGCGGAGTGCGCGGATCCGGGCGAGGAGGGCCCGCACGGCGGGCGCGGCCCCGGGGTGGCGGCTGCCGTGGGCGACGGCCACCAGGGCGGGGGGCGGTGCCGCGGGGTGGCGGAAGCCGTGCAGGCGGACCGTGCGGAGCCGGCTGCCGAGTTCGGCGCTGATCTCGGAGGCGAGGCCGGCGGCGCCCAGGGAGGCGAGGGGCGGGGTGTACGGGTCGGGGGCCGGCGGGGCGGCGGAGGGGCTCGGTTCCGGGGCGGGGTGGTTCGCTGTCGGCGCCGTCATGGGCCGAGCCTGGCAGCCGGTCGTTGCGGTGCTGTTTCCCGTCGGGGAACTCCGTGTACCGGGGCGGCGCCCCGGGCTCGGCGCCCGGTGGGAGGAGTCCGCCGCGTGCCGGAAACCGGGGCGACCCACCGGCGTAACACGCCCGTTCGACGCTGGCCGGTATGAACGCCGCCGGCACCGCCACCGTCGAGACCCACTGCCCCTACTGCGCCCTCCAGTGCGGCATGGGGCTGCGGACCGCCACCGGGGCGGACGGCCCGGCCGTGGAGGTCGTGGCGCGGACCTCCTTCCCCGTGAACCGGGGCGCGCTGTGCGGCAAGGGGCGGACCGCGCCGGAACTGCTGGCCCCCGGGGCGCGGTTGACCTCCCCTCTGGTGCGCGATCCGGCGACCGGGGAGTTGGTGCCGGCCGACTGGGACACCGCTCTGGACCAGGTCGCGGACGGGCTGCGGCGGGCCGGCGCGGCGTACGGGCGGGACGCGGTCGGGGTGTTCGGCGGTGGGGGGCTGACCAACGAGAAGGCTTATGCGCTGGGGAAGTTCGCCCGGGTGGTGCTCGGCACGTCGCAGATCGACTACAACGGTCGGTTCTGCATGTCGTCGGCGGCGGCGGCACAGGGCCGGGCGTTCGGGTTGGACCGGGGGCTGCCGTTCCCGCTGGCGGATGTGGCGCGTACCGGGTGCGTGCTGCTGGTCGGCTCCAACCTGGCGGAGACCATGCCGCCCGCGCTGCGCTACCTGACCGAGCTGAAGGAGAACGGCGGCCGGTTGATCGTCGTCGATCCGCGCCGGACCCGCACCGCCGAGCAGGCCGATCTGCATCTGGCGCCGCGCCCGGGCACGGACCTGGCGCTGGCGCTGGGGCTGCTGCACCTGGTGGTCGCCGAGGGCCGCACGGACGAGGAGTTCCTCGCCGGACGCACCACCGGCTGGCCGGCGGCCCGGGCTGCCGCGATGGCGCACTGGCCGGAGCTGGTCGAGCGCCTCACGGGGGTGCCGGTGCCGCAACTCCGCGAGGCCGTCGCGATGTTCTGCGACGCGCCGTCCTCGATGGTGCTGACGGCGCGCGGCCCGGAACAACAGGCGAAGGGCACGGACACGGTGGGGGCGTGGATCAACCTGTGCCTGGCCACCGGGCGGGCGGGCCGGGAGCTGTCCGGTTACGGCTGCCTGACCGGTCAGGGCAACGGCCAGGGGGGCCGTGAACACGGCCAGAAGGCCGACCAGTTGCCCGGATACCGGCGGCTGGACGATCCGGCGGCGCGCCGCCACGTGGCGGGGGTGGGGGGGGTGGAGCCGGATGCGCTCCCCGGGCCGGGCCGCAGTGCGTACGAGTTGCTGGACGCGCTGGGCGGGGAGGTCCGGGCGCTGCTGCTGATGGGCTCCAACCCGGCGGTGTCGGCGCCGCGCGCCGCCCATGTGGAGGAGCGCATACGGGCGTTGGACTTCCTGGCGGTGGCGGACGTGGTGCGGTCCGAGACGGCGGAGCTGGCGGACGTGGTGCTGCCGGTCGCCCAGTGGGCGGAGGAGACGGGGACGACGACGAACCTGGAGGGCCGGGTGCTGTTGCGCCGCCGGGCCGTGGACCCGCCGCCCGGGGTCCGTACGGACCTCCAGGTGCTCGGGGGGCTCGCGGCCCGCCTGGGGTACCCGGTGGGTTTCCCGGCCGACCCGGAGGAGGTCTTCGAGGAGCTGCGGCGGGCGTCGGCGGGCGGTCCGGCGGACTATTCGGGAATCACCTACGCGCGGATCGCGGCGGAGGACGGGGTGTTCTGGCCGTGCCCCGCGGGCCCGGCCGAGGCTGTGGCGGGGGCGCAGACGGCCCGCGCGGAGCCGGCCGGGGGTCCGGCCCACCCCGGCACGCCGCGGCTCTTCCTGGACCGGTTCGCGACGCCCGACGGCCGGGCCCGGTTCGTGGCGGTCACGCACCGTCCGGCGGCCGAGGAGACCGACGCCGGGTATCCGGTGGTGCTGACCACGGGGCGGGTGCTGGCCCAGTACCAGTCGGGCGCGCAGACCCGCCGGGTGGCCGCGCTGAACGCCGCCGAGCCGGGCCCCTACGTCGAGCTCCACCCGCGGCTCGCGGACCGGCTGGGGGTCGCCGACGGCGAGCCGGTGGCGGTGGTCTCCCGGCGCGGCCGGGCGGTGGCGCCGGCACGGGTGAGCCCGGCGATCCGCCCGGACACGGTGTTCATGCCGTTCCACTGGCCGGGCGAGGGCCGGGCCAACACCCTGACCAATCCGGCGCTCGACCCGGTGTCCCGGATGCCGGAGTTCAAGGTGTGCGCCGTCCGGATCGAGCGGTTGGAGCAGTAGCGGCGCGCGGGGCCCGCCAGCCGGTCAGCAGGCGTCGAGTTCCTTCAGGTAGGCGGCGCGGGTCTCCTCGTCCAGGAAGGACGCCAGGAAGGAGTTGCGGGCGAGCGTCCGCAGCGTCTCCTCGTCCAGGCCGAGGGCGTCCCGTACGGCGGTGAAGTTGTCGTCGGCGTACCCGCCGAAGTAGGCGGGGTCGTCGGAGTTGACGGTCACCAGCAGCCCGGCGTCCAGCATGGCGGGCAGCGGGTGGTCGGCGAGGTCGTCGACGACCCGCAGCCGCACGTTGGAGAGCGGGCACACGGTGAGCGGGATCCGGTCGGCCACCAGGCGGGCGACCAGGCTCTCGTCCTCCATGCAGCGCACGCCGTGGTCGACGCGGTCCACGCCGAGGAGGTCCAGCGCCTCCCAGACGTATGCCGGCGGGCCCTCCTCGCCCGCGTGGGCCACGCACTTGAGGCCGGCTTCCCGGGCCAGTTCGAAGACCTCCTGGAACTTCGACGGCGGGTGGCCGACCTCGGCGGAGTCCAGGCCGACGGCGGTGATCCGGTCCAGGTAGGGGCGGGCCGCCTCGAAGGTCGTCAGGGCCGATTCGGCGCTCTCGTCCCGCAGGAAGCACATGATCAGGCGGGTGGTGATGCCGTACGTCTCCGGGGCGGCGTCCAGCGCCCGGGACAGGCCGTTGACGACCGTGCCGATGGGGACGCCGCGGGCGGTGTGCGCCTGCGGGTCGAAGAAGATCTCGGCGTGCCGTACGCCCTGCTCCTTGGCGCGGGCCAGGTAGGCGTGCGCCAGGTCCGCGAAGTCGTCCTCGGTGCGCAGCACCTCCATCAGCGCGTAGTAGAGGTTCAGGAAGGACTGGAGGTCGGCGAAGGAGTAGGCGCGGCGGAGCTCGTCCTCGGTGGCGTAGGGCAGGGTGACGCCGTTGCGTGCGGCGAGCGTGAAGGCCAGGCCGGGCTCCAGGGTGCCCTCGATGTGGAGGTGCAGTTCGGCCTTGGGGAGGGGGCGGTGGGCTGGGGTGCTCGGGGGATTGGAGGGCACGGTCACACCTGTTCTGCTGTGCTGCGGGACGGGTTTCCTGCTCGGGCCGTGCGGAGCGGCGCGCCCGGTACGGGACGAGTCGCCTGTACGGGACGAGTCGTCCAGGCTATCGGGGGGACTTCCGGGCGGCACGGCCGGTCCAGTCGCCGCCGGCGACGGGGGTGCCGGTGGCCCGTAGGCGGGTGGCGAGCGGTTCGGCCGCCAGGTAGACCCAGGCCCGGACGGTCCGGCCGTCCGGGCGGACCGCCTCGGTGGCCACCCGCTCGTAGAGGTTGCCGGTGCCCGCCGGGGCGCCCGGGGTGTAGCCCTCCAGGAGGTCCAGCGCGGTGCGGACGGCGTCGTAGTCGGCGTCGCGGGGGCGGATCAGCGCGCCGTGCACCACGGCGTCGGCGGGCCCGGCGGTGGCGTACGGGTATCCGGGGCCCTCGTAGAGCAGTGCGCCGGATATCCGGGCCGGTTCCTCGGTGGCGGTCCGGCCGCGCAGGGTGCGGGCGTAGTTGGCCTCGCCGGGGCGCAGCGTTCCGTAGACGAAGAACGGCAGGCGCTCGGCCTCGGTGGTCATCGTGGCCCCTCCACGGGCGGTGCGGTGCGGTGCGGTGTTGCCGACGGGGCGTCGCCGACCGTGCGCGACCTGTTGTGACGTTGCCGACGGCGGTCCTCCCAGTGCAACCATGCCAGCCGGCGGCACGTCGCAGCATGCGACATCGGTCACGGGACGGTCCCGTCGCGGCGGGCGCCGGGGGAACGGGGGCAGGGCATGCGGGGGCTGCGGGGGTTTCCGGGGTGGATACGGCGCGTGCGGCTGCCGCGGACCCGGCGCGGGCAGCGCCGGGCGTTCCAGGTGGTCGTGGCGCTGGCGGTGCTCGCGCTGCTGCCGGCGACGTGGCTGAACGCCAGTGCCGGTCCGCGCGTCCGTACGGTCGCCGACGTGCCGGCCGCCCCGGTGGCGGTGGTGTTCGGCGCCGGCCTGTGGAACGGCGAGCCCTCGCCGTACCTCGCCCACCGGCTGGACGCCGCCGTCCGCCTCTACCAGGACGGCAGGGTCCGCGCCGTCCTGGTCACCGGCGACAACAGCCGCCACGACTACGACGAGCCGGACGCGATGCGCGGCTACCTGGTGCGGCACGGCGTCCCGGACCGCAGGATCGTCAGCGACTATGCGGGTTTCGACACCTGGGACTCCTGCACCCGCGCGCACCGCATCTTCGGGGTGGACCGGGCGGTACTGGTGAGCCAGGGCTTCCACATCCGGCGGGCGCTGGCACTGTGCGCGGCGGCCGGGATCGACGCGTACGGGGTCGGGGTCGCCGCGAACCACGACGTGACCTGGGCGTACGGCGGGGTGCGGGAGATCCTCGCGGCCGGCAAGGCGACCGCGGAGGCGGTGCTGCGGCCCGATCCGCACTTCCTGGGCCCCAAGGAGAAGGGCCTGGCGGCGGCGCTCCGTTAGCGCGCCGCCGCCGGGCCCTCCTCCTGGACGCGGGGCCACTGGGGCCCGTCCGGCGGGTCGGGGCCGGACCGGCTTCAGCCGCTCTCCTCCTGGTCCTGGGCCTCCGGGGCCTTGGCGGCCCGGTCGTAGAGGCTGAGGATCTCCTTGCCGAAGTACGGGCTGTAGGAGACGCGGTCGCTGTGCGGGCCCTGGGGGCCGCCGCCGTTGACACCGCCGATGACGCCGATGACCCGGCCCGTTCGGGTGCGCGGGTTGTAGCCGGTCAGCCAGGGGCTGCCGGAGGTGCCGCCGTAGAACCCGTTGCACTCCATGCGGAGTTGGCGGGTGCCCGCCAACTGCCCGGTGGTGGTGTCGCAGCGCACCGCCCGGTCCTCCGGGTCGCTGTGGACGCTGGGGTAGCCGATGACGCTGACCTGGTTGCGGTAACCGGGCGTCGCGGTGAGGACGTTGCCGCCGGTGACCTCCTCGATGCGCCGCCCGGAGTCGTCCGGGGCGACGGTGGCGAAGGCGAAGTCGAGGTCGGCGCCGCCGCCCGTGGTGCCGCGGTCGGAGTACGCGTAGGTGTCCTCGATGGCCCACACCCCGTAGGGCTGGGACTCCTGCCCGGACTGGTACTGGGGGACGAACGCGGCGCGGGCTCCCGGGTTGCAGTGCCCGGCGGTGAGGATCAGGTTGCCGTGCGGGCTGTGCACCACACTGGCGGTGCAGTGGTGCTCGCCGGCCTCCCCGTCGACGGAGAACAGCACGCCGACGGACGGGATCCCGTCGAAGTGCTCGGCGGTCGGCGCCTTTGGGGAGGTCGCCCCGGGCTTCCCGGTGCCGCGCTCGGGCGGGGCCGCCTGGGCCATCCGCCGCGGGGTCCAGAAGGCCTTGGCGTCCTTGCTGGTCCAGGTGGCGCGGGGGCGGGACTGGTGGCTGAAGGTGGACTGGGTGCCGTGGGCATGGGGGTCCTTGTCGGCCGCGTGGCTCACCGGGGAGGTGGCGAGGCCGAAGGCCATGCCCAGGGCGAGGGTCACCGCCCTCCCCCGCCGGCGCAACCGGCCGTCGGCCGCTCCCGGCCCGTCGCCTCCGCTTCGCGCGTCGCCCGCACGCGGTACGTCGACGCCCCTCCGTGCATCGGCCGTACTCGGCACGTCAGTTCTCCTCGGCACGTCAGTTGTCCGCGGCACGTCAGCTCGTCTCCTCTGCGACCCAGGCAAGGTATCCGGCGCCACCGTGGGTGATCGGGGTGGCGATGACCTCCGGGGTCTCGTAGTCGTGCGCGTCGAGGAGGTACGCCTCCAACGCCGCGTAGCGCGCGCTCGCCGTCTTGAACAGCACCTGCCACTCCTGGTTGGTCTCCACGGCGCCGTTCCAACGGAACACCGAGGTCACCGGCGCGCTGATCTGGGCGCACGCCGCGAGGCGGCCCTCGATGGCACCGCGCGCAAGCCGTTCGGCCTTCTGCTCGCTGTCCGTGGTCGTCAGCACGGTCAGGAAACGCGCCGGGGGCCCGGCCGGGGCGGGGGCGGCGGCGGGTTCGTTCAGTGCGGTGGGGTCGGCCACGGTTGCACAGCCTTCGCGGTCGGGATGGGTGTGGGACTTGCGGGTCGCACGTTTCGGCTCTCCGGCCGGTCGATCTTCCAATCTTTCGATCAAGGGATCGCCTCGCATCGTACGGACCGTGATGATCAACTGGCGCACGGCGGGCCGCCCCTTACCGGCAAGCACCCAGACGTCCCATTGCCTCCGGATTCGCCGCGACCACCGCGGAACGTCCCGGTTGCGCCGTGCGGGGCACGGAGAACCATGGAGGGGGGAGCCCTGCCGCCGGCCCCGGCCCGAAAGCCGGTCCGCACCTGAAAGGCGCGCGCCATGGTGAATCTCGAAACCCTCGTCCGCGACCAGCTCGACGACGCCAGAGCCTCCGCCCACGGACGCAGCGCCCACCTCTTCGTGCACGACGGGCCGCTGCGGCAGACCGTGATCGCACTGCTGGCCGGCACCTCGCTCGACGAGCACAACGCGCCGCCGGCGGCGAGCCTTCAGGTGCTGCACGGCCGGGTCCGGCTGACCGGCCCGGGCGGCGGCCAGGTACTGACCACCGGTCATGTCGAGGCGCTCCCCCACGCCCGACACGGCCTGCAGGCGCTTGACGACTCCGTGGTGCTGCTGACGGCCGTCACCGAAGTGCGCGAACGGGCCCGGGGCGTCACGGCGAGTGCGGCGGCCCGGACCTGAGGGCAGCGGCGACAGACGCCGGAGGCGGGTCAAGAACTCGACACCTTCCCGCACTTCACATTTTTGTGAATGTTCCGTACTCTCGAATCATGAACGCCAAGAACGCCAAGAACGCCAAGAACGCCAAGAACGTCATGAACTCCATGAACGATTCGAACCCGGCGCACCCCGTGGACCCCTCGACCTCACTGACCTCGCCGACCTCGCCGAACGCATCCAAGGCAAGCAACTCGCGGGATCCGCTGGGCCCTCGGTGCCGACCCGAGCGGCCGGAGCCCGTGGATCCGCCGGATCCGCCGGATCCGCCGGATCCGCCGAAGTCGGCGGAGGCGCGCCATCCGGTGCGGCTGACCGGGGCGAAGGAGACCCTGCTCGCCACGCTCTACGGCCGCGCCCTGGACTCCCGCGCCCCGCGACCGATCCTCGGCGACGCCATGGCCGTGGACGCCGTGCGGCGACTCGACTACGACTTCGGGAAACTCCGGGTGGGCCCCGGCGCCGCGGCCGCGGTCGCCCTCCGCGCCCGGCAGTTGGACATCTGGACGGCCCGCTTCCTCGCCACGCACCCCGAAGCGACGGTGGTGCACTTGGGCTGCGGTCTCGACACCCGCGTCCACCGCCTCGCCCCCGGCCCCGGGGTCCGGTGGTTCGACGTCGACTTCCCCGAGGTCATCGACCTCAGACGGCAACTCTTCACCGAGCCGCCGGGATACACCGCCATCCCCTCGTCCGTCACCGACCCGGCCTGGGTGGCGCGCGTCCCCGCGGACCGGCCCACGATGATCGTGGCCGAGGGGCTGCTGATGTACCTCACCGAGCGGGACGGCACCGCGCTGCTCCGCCGGCTGATGGCCCATGCGCCCGGCGGCGGGCTGGCGTTCGACTTCTTCAGCCGGTTCGCGGTCCGCGCGGCGCGCCTCAACACCGTGATCGTCCGCACCGGCTCGACGCTCCACTGGGGTGGAGGACCGGCGGACATCGCCCGGCTGCGCCCGGGGCTGGAGATCGTCGAGAGCTTCAGCGCCCTGGAGATACCGGACATCGGCCGGCTCCCCGCGCGCTATCGGACGCCGGTCCGCGCCGCGGCCCTGATACCCGGCGTCCGGGAGATGTCCCGGCTCTACAACTGCCGCTTCTGACGAGGGCTTTCCGCACGCCGCGCCCCTCCCCTCAGGCGGCGAACCACTGGTCGTAGGCCAGCTTGCAGAGGAGGACGATGACGACGCAGACGAGCACGCCGCGGACGAAGCCGGCGCCCCGCTTGAGGGCCATCCTGGCGCCGACCGCGCCACCGACGAGGTTGAAGAGGGCCAGCAGCGCGCCCAGTTGCCACAGCACCGTGCCCTGGATGGCGAACATCGTCAGCGCGCCGATGTTGGTGCAGACGTTGACGACCTTGGCGGTGGCGGACGAGCTGACCAGGTCCATATGGAGCACGGCGACGAGCGCGACGACGAGGAACGCGCCGGTGCCGGGACCGATCAGGCCGTCGTAGAAGCCGATCCCCAGGCCCGCGATCAACACGGCCGCCAGTACCCGCTGCCGCGAGACCGGGCCCGATGGTGTGGCGGCGGCCCCGAAGGTCGGACGGAAGAGGATGAAGAGGAGTACCCCCAACAGCACGGCCATGATCAACGGCCGCAGCACCTCGCTGTTGATCCCGGCCGCGAAGAACGCCCCGCCCAGGGATCCGATCACCGCCGCGGCACTGATCCTCAGTGCGATACCGACGTCGATCGGCGCTTTGCGGAGGTAAGTGATCGCGGCCGCGGAGGTGCCGACGAGGGCTGCGGACTTGTTGGTGCCGAGGACGAACGCGGTGGGCACCTGCGGCAGGCCCACCAGCAGCGCCGGGAGCAGCAGCAGCCCACCCCCGCCCACCACGGCGTCGACCCAGCCCGCGGCGAGGGCGGCAAGACAGAGCAGAGCCAGCGTGAACAGCGATATGTCGGGAGGCACCAGACGATCTTATGAAGGAGTCCGGGCGCGGGCCGCCTCGATGCCTAAGCTGCGGAGCATGGATGCCCAGACGACACCCGACGCCGCCATGGAACCCGAGATGCCCGGCGAGCCCACGAAGCCCACGGAGGCCGGGGCGGAGGCCGGGGCACACGCCGCGGCCCGAGCAGGTGCGGCAACCGGGGCGCACGCCGCAACCGGGGCCGGTGCGGCCGACAGTGGCCGTTCCGTCTTCTCCCTCGGTGGGTCGCTGGTCGTCGGGCGGCTGGGGTTCGGGACGGGTGGCCTGGTCGGCGCCGGGTACTGGGGGCCGCGGCACGAGGACCCGGAACGGTCCCTGGCGGTGCTGCGGCGGGCCGTCGACCGCGGCGTCACGTTGATCGACACCGCCGACAACTACGGCCCGGACGTGGCCGAGGAGCTGGTGGCCCGCGCCCTGCACCCGTATCCCGAGGAGCTCGTGATCGCGACCAAGGGCGGGGTCGTCCGCACCGGCCCGAACGTCTGGCACATCGCCGGCCGCCCGGAGCAGCTGCGCGCCATGTGCGACGCGAGCCTGCGGCGGCTCAGGACGGACACCATCGACCTCTACCAGCTGCACCGACTGGACCCCGATGTCCCCATGGCGGAACAGTTGGGCACCCTTGTGGAGCTCCGACAGGCCGGAAAGATCCGCCACATCGGCCTGGACAGCATCGGGGCCGCGGAGTTGGCGCGGGCGCGCGAGCTGGCCCCCATCGCCTCCGTTCAGAACCGCTACAACCTGATGGACCGCGCCTCCGAGGACGTTCTGAAGCTGTGCGAGCGGACCGGGACGGCGTTCCTGCCGTGGTTCCCGTTGGGCAACGGCACGCTGACGGGAGGCGGTTCCGCAACCCCCGCCACGGACGCCCTGACCTCGATCGCCACCGCACACGACGCGACCACCGGCCAGATCGCCCTGGCCTGGTTCCTCCACCACTCCCCCGCCCTGCTGCCCACCCCCGGCACCAGCTCCCCCGACCACCTCGACGAGAACCTCGACGCGGCCCGAATCAGCCTCACGAAGGAGGAGTTGGCGCGTCTCGACGCGCTGACGGACGGTTCGAACGGCTCCGCCGGGGCGGATGGCCGGAACGGCTAGGACAGCGAGGGCGGCGGAGGAGAACAGAGCGGCTGGCGGAAACGGTCGCCTAGTGACCGAGCGGTCGGCGGTCGACGGCCGGTGGTCGGTGGTCGGTGGTCGGTGGTCGGTGGTCGCGTCGCAGCGTCCGTGCCGGGCGTCCGTGCCCGCCATCTCGACGCGTGCCAGCGAGTGTTGAGCGGATTCTCACCCGCTGAGCCGTCGGCCTCGCCCGCCCCCCGAGCGGAGGCCAGACCCGCACCCGGGGGGGGCAGGCGCGAGGGCGGGGCCGGGCACGCCGCCGCGCCGTCGATCGCGGTGACCTCCCCCACGCGGCGCATACCTGGTGTGCTGTCAGTAAAGGCCGCTATGCTTTTGCTTGAACATCTCATGGGGTAGCCATTACGAACACGGGGGACGTCATGGCCGGCGCGAGTGGGTTCCAGACCGATGTGCAGGCCCTCAGGTCCGAGGGCACCAACTTCGTCAATCTCGGCGAGGACTTCTCCAGCTCGGTGGCGCGGCTGATGGACGGCCTCAGCGCGCTGGGCGCCGGTCCGCCGGCCAGCGGCCAGCAGTCGGAGGAGCCGAAGAAGTCGTTCGGCGAACAGTTCTGGAGCGGACTCACCTCGTTCGACAGCAAGGACGGCCGTCCGCCGTGGGGGGATGACGACCTCGGCGAGAAGTTCGGCATCGTCTACGAGGGCGTGCGGGACGGCATGTACGAGTCGATGGGGCATCTTTCCTCGAAGCTCCAGGAGATCGGCAAGGCGCTGACCGAGATGTCCAAGAACCACGAAGAGAACGAGGACTTCAACGACGCGCTGATGAAACAGCACGTCAAGAACGAACAGGCGTGGCAGGACCCGACTCAGCAGGCCACGGTCACCATGAGAGAAGTCTGAGAGAAGCCGGGCGGAATCCAAGTCCGCCCGTTGGTTCCGCGTCTGTGACGTGAGTGTGCCGGCCGCTTTCCGCGTTGCCGTCGCCCCGTCATGTCTTGTTGCACATTTTTTTCACGGGGGAGTTCCGTCTTGTCTGTCATGCTGCCGAATTCTCTGGAGTGGATCCTTGAGATGCTCGGCTTCAACTGGCCGACCGCAGACGAAGACAAGCTGATCGAATGCGCCGGCGTCTGGCGTCAGTTCGCCGCCGAGGTCCAGGGGCACCAGTCCCGCGGTATGACATCCGCATCCAACGTGCTCGGGCAGAACGCCGGCGATTCCATCGAGGGTTTCGCGAAGACCTGGGAGAAGTTCGACGGCGGCTCGGGCTACTTCGACGACGCCCGTGAAGCGGCCGAGGTCATCGCGTTCACTTTCGAGGCCGCCGCGACGCTAGTTATCGGCATGAAAATTGCCGTCATCGTCCAATTGGCGATATTGGCGGCCGAAATCATCGCGGCACAGGCCGCCGCGCCCTTCACGTTCGGCCTCTCCGAAATCGGCGGCGCGGCGGCCACACTGGCGACCCGTGAAGTCGTCCGCAAGATCCTCAAGGAGGTCGCCAGGCAACTGCTGGACGCGATCATGGAGGCCGCCAAGGAGCCGGTGATCTCCGCTCTGGAGGCCATGGCCTCGGACCTCATCGCCCAGACGGTCAACCAGAACTTCGGCGCCCAGCAGGGGTACAACGTCGGCCGGACCCTCAAGGAGGGCTACGCCGCCGGCAAGGACGCCGTGGAGAGCACCGGCGAGACGCTCGGCGAAAGCCTCCGCGACGGCGCCGGTCACCGCGCCGGGCACCGCGCCCGTGGCGGCCTGGACTCCGCCGCCGGACGCGGGGGTGAGCACGGCGGCGGCAACGGCAGCGGTGACGGCGGGGGGAGCGGGAGCGGAAGCGGGGGTGACGGCGGCGGCAGCTCCAACGACTCCGGCGGTGGCAGCGGCTCCGGGAGTGGCTCGGGCAGCGGCGCAGGCTCCGGGAGCGGTTCCGGTACCGGGAGCGGCTCAGGTGCCGGCGGTGGATCCGGTAGCGGCAGTGGATCCGGTACCGGCAGTGGATCTGGTGCCGGCAGTGGCGGGAGCGCCGGTGGTACGAGCGACGGCGCCAGCGGCAACGGCAACGGCAACGGTTCGAGCGACGGCGGTTCCGGCAGCGGCGGCGATTCCGGCGGCAGTGGCTCGCACAGCGCCGGCTCCGGTGGTGGCGGCAGCGGCGCCTCCGCCGGTTCCGGCGGCGGGAGCGACTCGGGCGGGAGCGGTGGCCGGGGCGGCTCGGACGGCGGGTCGCCCGGCCACGCTCCCCGCGCCTCCGACAACGCCGGATCGTCCGACGGAGCAGCGAGCGGCGACGGCGCCGCCCGCCCGTCCTCCTCGGAGAACCCCGCGGGGCGCCCCGCCGAGGGCCCGGACGGTGGTACGGACGCGCGGCGCCCCGTTCCCGACGCGCAGCCCCTCCCGCCGCCGGAGCAGCGCTCGCCGTTCGACGAGGGCTACCGCGGCAATGACGGTTCGCCCGCCGCCGCGCCCCATGCCCCCGATTCCGGACCGGCGCAGGATTCCCCGTCCCGCCCGGAATCGGATGCCCCGACCACCCGGCCGACGCACGACAACGCCAACGCCCCGGGTCCGGACCGTTCCGACATCGGCCGGGATCCCGTCGGCACCCAGCCCGCCCATGACGCCACGCCCGGCGGCGCACGCCCGGATGCGGGCCCGGTCAGCACTCAGCCCGCCCACGACACCACCCCGGACGCGGCCCGCCCGACCCCCGCCGCGGACCCCGTCAGCCCCCCGTCCGCGGACCACGCCTCCCGTCCCGACGCACCGCAGGCGCCGCATCCCGCACCGGCGCCCGAATCCGTGCCAGGCCCCGTTTCCGGCAACACGCCGTCGTACGACGCCAGTTCCGCGGGTTCCCACGACGGAGCCGACAACGGCACGACCACCGGCCACAACGCCGGCACCAGCAACAACGCCGACACCGGAAACAACACCGGTACCGGCAACGGCAACGGCAACGGCAACGGCAACGGCAGCGGCAGCGGCAGCGGCAGCGGCAGTACGAACGGGGACGGTGCCGGCGGAAGCGGCGGTGGCCGCGCTTCCATGCCGCACGTCAGCACGCCCCCGCAGGGCGCGCCCGTCCACCACACGCCGTCCCCCGGCCAGCCGGTCCAGCAGCGCGACCCGGCACCGGGCGATCCCATGCCCACGACCGGTCGGCCCGACGACGAAGCCGCCGTCACGACCCAGTCCGCCGGTAGCGCGACGCTCCCCCCGCCGACCCAGCACGCGCCCGAGCCCAACGGCGGCGCCCCGGCAGCCACCCCCGCCCCGCAGTCGGGCCAGGCCAACTCCGCGCAGGCCGGCGGCCCGATGATGATGGGTGCCGTTCCGCCGCAGGCCGGGCCCGCGGCCGCGGCACCATCCCGAGGCGGGTCGCCCGGCAGCGCCGGCAACGCCTCGTCCCCCACCGGCGGCAAACCGCCCGCCGCCGGCTCCGACGCCGCCCGGCGCCCGGACAACCGCCGCCCGGACGGTTCCCAGGCGGTCCAGGACCACACCCGGCAGCCCGCCCCGGACCGCCCGGCCTACAACCCGCGCCTCGACGGCCCCCGCCAGGAACAGACACCGCCCCCGCACGACGGCCCGGCCGGAAGCCAACCCCGCACGGACGCTCCGGCGCAGGCCACGCCCCCCTCCAGCCCCCCGGCCCCGACTGCCCCCACCCCGAACCTGCCCCCTCACCAGCCACAACCGCAGCCGCAACCGCAGCAACAACACCCTCAACCTCAGCAGCAGCCCGGCCCCTACGCCCAGCAGCAGCCGAACCCATACGCCCAGCAGCCCTACCAGCAACAGCCTTACCAACAGCAGCAGCCGTACCAGCAACAGCAGCTGTCCCCGTACACCCAGCAGCATCAACAGCAACAACCTCAGCCGCAGCCGTACGCCCAACAGCCGTACCAGGCCCCCCACCAGCAGCAACCACAACAGCAACCGCAACAACCCGGGCCATACCAGGCTCCTCATCAGCAGCAGCCCGCCCCTCAGCCCAACCCGTACGCCCAACAGCCCTACCAACAGCAGCCGCAGCCCTACCAGCAGCAACAGCTGCCCAACCAACAGCCGCAGCCGCAGCCGCAGCCGCAGCCGCAGCCGTACCAGCAACACCAGCAGCAACCGCACACGCAACAGCCGCACACCGCGCCGTACGCCCAGCTGCCCCATGCGCCGTACCAGCAGCAGCAACAGCCGGCGCCGTACACCCAGCAGCCGTACCAGCAACACCCCGCTCCACAACAACAGCCCGCGCCACACCAGCAGCAACCGCAACAGCAACAACCAGGCCCTTACGCGTATCCGCAGCAACAGCCCCAGCAGCAGGCCCCGTACCCCCAGCCCCAGCAGCAGCCGGGTCCGTACGCTCCGCAGCCGGGGCCGCCCCCGCAGCAGCACCCGTATGCCCAGCAACCGGTTCAGCAGCAGCCGAACCCGTACGCCCAACAGCCGTACCAGCAGCAGCCCCAGCCCAACCCATACGCCCAGCAGCCCTACCAACAACAGCCGTACCAGCAGCAGCCGCAGCCCAACCCCTACGCCCAGAACCCGTACCAGGCCCCCCACCAGCAGCAACAGCAACAACCCGGGCCGTACCAGGTCCCCCACCAGCAGCAACCGACACCGCAGCCGTACCAGCAGCACCCCCAGCAGACGGCCCCCCAACCGACTCCGCAGCCGACTCCGCAGTCTCAACAACAACAGCAGCAGCTGCCCCACCAGCAGCCGCAGACGGAACAGCCCTCCCAGGACCAGCCGGCAACCCCGGAGGAGAGCACCGCAAACCAGGACGACAACAAGCAGTCGGACCCCAACAGCCTGCCGTCGATCCGAGCCGATCTCGACGTGGAAAGGGGCGGCCTGCTAGCGCCCGACCCCAGCGACCAACAAGCGTTGGAGCAGGCGCACCCGACCAACGACGACGGCACGCCCCAGCGGTTCGCCGATCCCTTCGGGTCCTGGGCGCAGCTCCAGAACGACGGCGGCAACAACGTGCCCGGCCGCGGCAACAACTGCGCCGACTGCTCCCGTTCGTTCCTGGAGACCTGGTACGGAAACCCGCAGGTCTCCGCGCCTCGGACGCTGGACCCCAACGAGCACGGGACCCCCGATACGTTGGCGCCCGAGAACGACGCCAACGAGAACCAGATCCGGTGGAGCGGCGCCAGCCACACCTATGCCGGGCCCGGCAACGACCCGGACACCGCACGGCGCATCGCGTACGACCTGGAGCAAGCCGGCCACGGCGCGGCCGCCATCGTGCAGGTCGCCTGGCCCAACGAAGGCGGCGGTCATGCCTTCAACGCGGTCAATCACCACGGAAAGATCATCTGGATCGACACCCAGAGCGGAGAGGTCAGCGCCAAACCGATCCATCTCGGGAATGCGGAGCACGCCTGGTACATACCTCTCGGCCCGGACCGCGAGCCGCTCCGCCCTGACGACCCCACACCGAAGACCGACGAAAAGACCGACGCCGAGTCAGAGACCAAGACCGACGCCCAGCCCGAGTCCGAGGCCAAGTCCGAGTCCCAGACCCAGCCCGAGTCCGAGACCAAACCCGATTCCCAGCCCGAGACGAATCCCGACACCCAGCCTGAGGCCAAACCCGACACCCAGTCCGAGGCCAAGCCTGAGGCCGAGACCGACTCGAAGCCTGAGGCCGAGGCCAAGTCCGAGGACGACAACCAGGCTGAGGCCAATCCTGAGGCCAAGTCCGACACCCCGCCTCACGTCGAGTCAGACCCGCAGTCTCACGACTCTCCTGCCACTCCCCCCACGACCCCCGAACCGGATCACACAACAACCGACCCGGAGCACACGCCGGCCGAAGCGGATCACACGCCGACCGAACAGCAGTCCCCGGCAGAGCCGGTACACACGCCCGACGACCAGTCGCAGTCCCCCACCCCGTCCGACCACGACGACTCCCCCCTCTCCAACAGCCCTCCCAACACTGCCCCCAGGAACCGCGGCGCGGACATTTCCCAACACCTCGCCAACGCCCTGCGCCACGACGACAACCCGCTGCGCTACGGCAACACAAGGCCGACCACCGACCCATCGGACGGCGGGGCACCCACGTCAACGCCCCACCAGCGCGGCCCGGTCACGGAATCCACCACCGACGCTCCGGCCCCCCAAGACGGCCCCACGCCCACGGGTCCCGCAGCACCAGCCGGGAGTAACCACGAGCCACCCGCCGACTCGTCGGAGGACGAAGGCGACCCGTCGACCGGTGATCAGCACGCCCACCACGAGGACCAGAACGACAACCAGAGCGAGAACCAGGAACCGGCAGAGCGGTTCAAGGCCCCCTCGGCCAGTGACGTTCCCGTCGACAAACCGCCCGTCTTCCCAGAACCGGTTGACCCTGGCGAGACACCCGATACCCACGATCTGGACTCAGAGATGGAGGACAAGGCCCGCGGTGGGCTGGTCGAACAGATCGACCTCGACGATACGGATCGGATCCAATTCGACGAGAATGACCTGATCAGCCATATCGACGGGAAGCCCGTGAAGGAGTACCTGCAGGAATTGTCCGTAGAGCGGGCACGCTTGCACGGGGAGATGCGAGGGCCGGACGACGGACCCTGTTCAGCTGTAGCAATAGACCGTCGAACCGGAATGATCACCGAAGGGGTGAACGGAGAACCGAGCGATATCATCAAGAAGAAGGACCTCCATCCCATTCTGCGCGACAACTACATGGGTCTCGCGGCCTGGATGCACCCGATCATCGGCAGAGACGGAAACGTCCTCATCGGCAACAAGATCGCTCCGGACGGATCGGCGGAACGGGACGAGAACGGAAAGGTAGTCCCCAATTCGCCGATGGTTTTCACCGGGCGAGCCTACTTCGACGATCCACGGCGTCACGCCGAAGTCAAGGCCGTGAACGAACTCCTCTGGGCACGCCAGCGTAAGCTGGAGGAGCAGTGGCGAGCGGAGGGCGGGGAGAGCTCCAAGCGGCCCACGCTGGGCCGTGAAGCCCTGGACGAGATGCGGTTCGACCCACGCTGGATCGAAGACGCAGTGGTCAAGAAGGGGAAGAACAAGGGGAACGTCATCCACATGACGGGCGACTCGGCGCCGGCCTGCCCGAACTGCAACGCGATGCTCCGTGACGTACCCAGCTACGGGGGACGCCATCAGTACTCAATTGGCGACGCACGACGCAAAGACAGTGAACTGCCTCCAGTATCGGAATGACCATGCGTGTTGAATACGAAGACTGCTACCGCGACGAGGATGCGCGACTCCACTACGAAGACGACCCCTTCACCGGCGAAGTCGTCTCCCGGGACCGCCAGGGCCGAATGATCGGCCTCGCCTCGTACGTCGACGGTGTTCCCTCCGGCCCGCAAAACCAGTGGTATCCGGACGGAACGAAGAAAAAGGAAGGCCAGACGCGTTATGGGCTGGCCGTCGGCGAATGGCGCAGATGGCACCCCAACGGCCAGCTCGCCGAGTACTCGGTCTTCACCCCCCAAGGAGAGTACGAGCGTCTCCAGAAATGGGACAAGGAAGGAAACCTCACCAAAGACGAATCCTTCACATCGTGACAGCGCCCTGCTCACACAATTCCTGGCCCTAGGTAGAGATTTGTGCGTCGCCGAAGAAGACATTGGCCTTGAACACGGCAGCCTCGTCCACTACCAAGGTGAGCCGTTCACTGGCGAAGTCGTTACGCATGGCGAGGAGGGCCGGATGACCAGCCTCGTCAGTTATGTCGAAGGTTTCGAATCGGGCCCCCAAGCCGAGTGGTATCCCGACGGGACCAAGAAGGAAGAAGGCACTTGCCGGTTGGGAGTGGCCGTCGGCGAGTGGCGCAGCTGGCGCCCGAACGGCCAGCTCGCCGAGTTCTCCGCCTTCAACCCTGAGGGGAACCACCTACGTCGCCAGCGCTGGGACAAGGAAGGAAACCTCACGGTCGACAAGCGGTACACCCCTTGAGCGCCGCGCGACCCGCACGGCACACACCCGGGCTACCGGAAACGCTCGAACTCGTCGCCTACGAGGACTGCTACCGCGACGACGGCGCGCGACTCCACTACGAAGACGACGCCCCCTTCACCGGGGATGTCTTCGCGCGGGATCGGCAGGGGCGAGTGATCAGCCTCGCCTCCTACGTTGACGGCGTTCCCTCCGGCCCGCAGTACCAGTGGCATCCGGACGGAACGAAGAAAAGCGAAGGCCGGGCACGTTACGGACTGGCCATCGGCGACTGGCGCAGATGGCACCCCAACGGCCGGCTTGCCGAGCACAAGGTCTTCTCCCTCCAAGGGAGGTACGAGCGTGTCCAGAAATGGGACAAGGAAGGAAACCTCGTCAAAGACAAGTCCTTCACGTCGTGACGGCATGACATGACGGCGACCGTTGATGTGACTCCACTCCTGCCGCCTACCAGCTAGAAGCACCCCACCATCGAGGAGAGAGACGACCGTGCCGCAAGAAAACCCGGCCCCGCCGACCACCCCCGAAGAGGCGCTCGCCATCGCGCTGCGCCACTATGCACAGCCGAAGAACGCGGACGGTTCGCTGGTGCCGCTGCACGTCCATGAATTCGACATCGGGTACCTGGTGTACCGGAAATACCCCACTCCCACCGACGCGGCGGGACGGCCCCTGCCACCTCCCCCCGGTGGCGCGAAGATCATTGTGGCGAAGGAAACCGGCAAGACGCACATCGTGCCCAACCTGCCCACCGAATCGGCCATTGAGCTCTACCGCCGGCAGCGGGAGGAGGGGGAGTAGTCGGACCCCACCGCGGTGTCAGGCCGGCCGATCCGTAGGGGATGCGGCGCGCAGGCGGGCGCCGCGGCTTGCTGCGATGCGGCGGACAAAAGGGCCGTACGCATTCGCATCACCTGCCACGGAGCAAAGAGTGCGCGTCGACGAGGAAGACACCTACATGGAAGACGACATGCGCGTCTACTACGAAGGTGAACCATTCGAGGGTGAAGTCGTCACGCATGACGAAGAAGGTCGAATGATCAGCCTCGTCAGGTACCTCTGGGGAGTCGAGTCCGGACCACAGACCCACTGGCACCCGGACGGAACGAAGAAGGAGGAGGGGACGTGCTCCATGGGGCTGGCCATCGGCGAATGGCGCAGATGGCATCCGAACGGCCAGCTCGCCGAGCGTTCGGTTTTCAGCCCTGAAGGGAGGCATCTACTCCGTCAGCGCTGGGACAAGGGCGGAAATCCGACGGTTGACAAGTGCCATCCGTAGCCGGAGATCCACCCGTCAGAAACACCACGCCATCGAGGAGAGGGACCGACCGTGCCGCAGGAATCCCCGGCCCCGCCGACCAGCCCCGAGGAAGCGCTCGCCATCTTCCTGAGCCGTTTCGCGCAGCCCAAGCTCGCTGATGGTTCCCCGGTTCCCCTGCACGTCCTTGAATTCGACATCGGCTACCTGGTGTTCCGCGGCTGTCCGCCCGCCGTCGACGCGTCGGGCCGGCCCCAGCCCGCTCCCCCCGGTGGCGCGAAGGTCATCGTGGCGAAGGACACCGGCGAGACCTACACCGTTCCCAACCTGCCCACCGAATCGGCCATCGAGCTCTACCGCCAACAGCGGGATAAGCGGGCCTAGCCACCCCAACCGCGGCATCAGACCGGCCGATCCGCCGGGGACGCGGCCCGCAGGCGGGCGCCGCGGCTTGCTGCGATGCGGCGGATCTCCACCAGGGATTCGGTCAACTCGACTGCAAGGAGGTGGAGTTCGCCGGTCGTCCAGCTCCGGGCGTCGAGGAGGCGGCGGGCATCCTCCACCAGGCCGTCGGCGAGGAAGAGTTGGGCTTCCTCGATGTCGTCGGCCAGGCGGGAGACCATGCCGGTTCCGTCGCCGAGGACGTATGAGGGCTTGCCGTCGGGGCTCGACCACGGAAGAAGCCGCAGGGTAGCGTCGGTCATTGTCGTCAACCTCCAGGGGGTTGGTGGCCATGCCCCCGGACCGGTCGCACGGTCGCGGGGGTCTTCCCGTTGGGTACTGCGTGTAGCCATTCGGTCACGCAACTCCTCGGTGGGCAATAGGATTGCGGCACTTGAAGCGGCAGCGTTCAAGGCGCGGGCCGTCGCAACACCGACGCAAACGCACGTGGCGAGAGGTCATAGCGTTGGACGAGTCCACCGAACCCGAGAACTTGAATCCCCTGGAACGCTTCGGCCGTGACGTCCGGCAGGTGCGCCTGGCCCGCAAAATCACGCAGAAGCGCCTGGGTATTGTCATCGGCTACTCCGAGGGCTACGTGAGCAAGGTCGAGTCCGGAACGCTGCTGCCGAGGCCCAGCGAGAAGTTCGCCAAGGGCTGCGACACCGTGTTCGGCACGGGTGAGCTGTTCGCCGGCCTGCTGGAACGGATCGACGAGGGCGACCACCCGAGTTGGTTCTTCCCGTACCTGAAACTGGAGCGCAAGGCGACGCGGATACTGGACTACTCCGCAAGCCTCGTGATGGGCATCCTCCAGACCGATGCCTACGCCCGCGCCATCTTCAGTTCGTCGCACCCGCGCGAAAGCCCGGAGCTGATCGACGGCCGGGTCGCGGCTCGACTACGTCGTCGTGAGGTCTTCGATCGGGAGCGGCCGCCGCTGCTGTGGGTCATGCTGCACGAGGCGTGCCTGCGGACCGTCGTGGGTGATTCCGAGGTGATGGCCGAGCAGTTGACGTACTTGACGAGGGCCATGGCGTCACCGCAGATCGACCTCCAGGTCCTGCCCTTCTCGGCAGGTGCGCCCGGGGCGCACACGAGGCCGTTCACCCTGCTGACCTTTGACGGCTCCTCCACGGTGCTGTACGCCGACGGCCCGCAGGGCGGCAAGCTGTACGACTCCGCCGAAACCCTCGCTGTACATCTGGACAGCTACGATCGGCTACGGGCGAACGCGCTTTCCCCTGCACATTCGTTGGCTCTCATCAAGACCGTGCTGAAGGAGTACTGATCATGAGCAGCGACTTCGTTCTTGCGGGCGCCGATTGGCTCAAGTCGTCCTACAGCGACGGGGACGGCGGCCAGTGCCTCGAATTCTCCCCCACCCCCGCCCCCACCCACGCCCTCGTCCCCCTCCGGGACAGCAAGTGCCCCGGCGGCCCCGTGATCACCGTGTCCGTAACGGGGTGGTCCTCGTTCGTGGACGCGGTCAAGAATGGGGAGTTCGCCGTCTGAGGACCGTCTGAGGAGGAATCCCGTGGACCTGCGTGACGATGCCCGTGCCCTGTCCGGTGAGCTCGTGCGGTTGCGGCGGGCGCTGCACCGGATTCCGGAGACCGGGCTCGAACTGCCCCGTACGCAGGAGGCGGTGCTGGCCGAACTCGACGGGCTGCCGCTGGAGGTGAGCACCGGCGCGGGGCTGAGTTCGGTGACGGCGGTGCTGCGCGGGGCGGGGTCCGGGCCGGTGGTGCTGCTGCGCGGGGACATGGACGCGTTGCCGGTGGCCGAGCGCCTCGATCTGGACTTCGCCGCGGACAACGGGCGGATGCACGCGTGCGGGCACGATCTGCACACCAGCATGCTCACGGGGGCGGCGAAGCTGCTGTCGGCGCACCGGGACCGGCTCGCGGGGGACGTGGTGTTCATGTTCCAGCCGGGCGAGGAGGGGTACGACGGGGCCCGGCACATGCTGGCGGAGGGGGTGCTGGAGGCGGCCGGGCGGCGGCCGGTGGCGGCGTACGCGCTGCATGTGCTGTCGGCGGGGCAGCCGAGCGGGGTGTTCGGGGCGCGCGGCGGGCCGATGATGTCGGCGTCCAACGTGCTGCGGGTGACGGTGCGCGGGGTGGGCGGGCACGGGTCGATGCCGCACCGCGCGAAGGACCCGGTGCAGGCGGCGTGCGCGATGGTGACGGCGTTGCAGGCGTGGATCACCCGGAGTTTCGACGTCTTCGACCCGGTGATCCTGTCGGTGGGCACGTTCCACGCGGGGACGCAGCAGAACGTGATCCCGGAGTCCGCGGTGTTCGAGGCGACGGTGCGGAGTTTCTCGGCCGCGGCCCAGGCGCGGGTGAAGGACGGGACCGTGGAGGTGTGCCGGGGTGTGGCGGCGGCCCACGAGGTGGCGGTGGACGCGGAGTTCGTGGAGACGTATCCGGTGACCGTGAACGACGTGGCGGAGGCGGAGTTCGTGGCGCATACGGTGCGCGAGGCGCCGGGTGAGGAGCGGTTCGCGGCGCGGCGGAATCCGTTGCCGGCGTCGGAGGACTTCTCGCGGGTGCTGGACGAGGTGCCGGGCGTGATGATGATGCTGGGGGCGCCGCCGGCCGGGGCCGACCCCGAGCGGAGTGCCAACAACCATTCCCCGCTGGCCGAGTTCGACGACGCGGTGCTGGCGGACGGGGCGGCGGTGTACGCGGAACTGGCGGTGCGGAGGCTGGCGAAGGGGTAGCGGCGACCCGGTCGGCCGGGGGCTTCTTAGAAGGTTCTTAGACCGCGGCACTATTCACATGGGCATGACATCAAAGCTCATACGAGTGATCGCCGCATCGATGGCGTTGACCGCTACCGCGGTCGGGGTTTCCGGGTGCGGGAGCGCCGAGGCCGGGACGCTTCAGGACGGGCGGCTGGTGCTGCCGGTCGCCGGGGGGACCGCCACCGTGGACACCGCCACGCTGGCGGTGACCGCGCAGGCCGACGACGGGACGCGCATGGTGCTGTCCGAGGCGGCCGGGGGCGGGCTCGGGACGGCCGGGCCGGTGACCCGTACCGCCGACGGGGCGCGGTGGACGTATCCGGGCAAGGGGCTGTCGGTGACGGCCCGTACGGAGCAGGGGCGGCTGCGGATCGGGATCCGGGCGGACCGGGACCAGTCGGTGAGCTGGCCGGTGACCGGGACCGACCGGGCGGCGTCGGCCGTGCAGGTGCCGCGCGGGGAGGGACTGGACATCCCGGTGCGGGACGCGTTCTGGAATTCCGGGCGGGGCGGGCTGGCCGGGAGCACGGTGGACGTGGGGGCGGATCTGGCGCTGCCGCTGTGGGGGTATGCGATGGGGGGTGCGGGCGGTGCCTCCGGGGGCGCGCGGCACGGAGTGAGCTATGTGACGCCGACGGACCTGGGGACGTCGTTGGCGTTCGCGTCGCGGGGCGGGGCGCTGCGGGCGACCGCCGCGCACGACTTCTCCGCGGGGGACGGGACGCGGGACTACCAGGTGTCGTTCGCGTTGACGGACGGGGACCCGGTGGCGCCGGCGGCCGACTACCGGTCGTACCTCGCGCAGCGCGGGCAGTTGGGCAGCCTGCGGCAGAAGATCGCGAAGAATCCGGCGAACGGAAAGCTGCTGGGGGCGTTCCACGCCTACGTGTGGGGCGAGGCGCGGACCGCGGCGGGGGTGGCGCGGCTGCGGAAGCTGGGCGTGGACCGGATGTGGCTGGGGTACGACGCCGGGCCGGATCCGATGGACGCCGCGGCGGTGCGGGCGGCGAAGCAGGCAGGGTACCTGGTCGGGCCGTACGACTCGTTCGCCAACGGGCAGGACCCGAAGGCGGCGGACAGTCCCACGTCCAAGTGGCCCGGGACGGTCTATCCGGACTTCTGTGTGCGGAAGGCGGACGGGTCGGCGGAGACCGGGTTCGGGGGGCGGGGGTGCTACCTGAGTTCGCGGGCGTTCGAGAAGGCCGAGCCGGGCCGGCACTATCTGGCGGACCGGACCCGGGAGATGACCGCCAACGGGGCGGACAGCTACTTCCTGGACGTGGACGCGACCGGTGAGGTGTTCCGGGACCACGGTGCGGGCCACGAGATGACCAGGGCCGGGGACCGGGAGAACCGGCTGGCGCGGATGGGGCGGTTGGCGAAGGGCTTCGTGCTGGGCTCGGAGTCCGCGCAGCCGTGGGCCAACGGTGTGCTGGCCTTCGACCACGGTTCGGGGACGCCGGTCGCCGACGGGCTGTGGAAGCTGGAGCGCGACAAGGAGACCTGGGGCGGCTACTACCCGCAGAACGCCCCGAAGAACTTCTTCAAGCCGGTGGCGCTGCCGGCCGATCTGGCCACGGCCATGTACGACCCGAAGTACCGCGTGCCGCTGTACGAGACGGCGCTGCACGGGTCGCTGGTCAACGCCGAGCGGTGGGAGCTGTCGTACGACAAGCTGCCGGCGCAGAAGACCACCCGGGCGCTGCTGGCGATGCTGTACAACACGCCGTTGAACTTCGTGCTGGACGGGCCGTCGCTGACCCGGAACGGGGCCGAACTGGCCGCGTTGCAGAAGTACTTCGCGCCGTTGCACCGGGCCGCGGGGACCGAGCGGATGACGTCGTTCCGGTGGCTGACGGCGGACCGGAGCGTGCAGCGGACGGTGTTCGGGGACGGGGTGCTGACCGTGACCGCCAACTTCGGCGACCGGGCGTACCACGGGCTGCCGGGCGGATGCGTGGACGCCCGGCTGCGGGGGGACGCGCAGCCGCGGCGACTGTGCCCCGCGCGGGTCGGTACCCCGGCCGGGTAGGCGGCGCGGATGCCCGGGGGCGGCGGCGCGGCTACGGCCGGCGGGCCGCCTCCAGGTAGCGCAGGACGGCCAGTACGCGGCGGTGGCCGGTGTCCGAGGGCGGCAGGTCGAGTTTGCCGAAGAGGTTGGCGATGTGCTTCTCGACGGCCCGTTCGGTGACGGTCAGCGCGGTGGCGATGGAGTGGTTGGTGCGGCCCTGGGCCATCAGGGCCAGCACCTCGCGCTCGCGCGGAGTGAGGGCGTCCAGGGCGGTGGCGCGGCGGACGGCGCCGAACAGCTGGGTGACCACGTCCGGGTCGAGGGCGGTGCCGCCGGCGGCCACCCGGTGCAGGGCGTCGACGAACTCGCCGATGTCCACCACCCGTTCCTTGAGCAGGTAGCCGACGCCCGCGAAGCCCGCGCCGGAGCCGAAGAGCCGGTCCGCGTAGGCGGTCTCCACGTACTGGGAGAAGATCAGGACGCCGGTGCCGGGGTGCTGCCGGCGCAGCGTGACGGCCGCGCGCAGGCCCTCGTCGCGGTGGCCGGGCGGCAGTCGGATGTCGATCACGGCGGCGTCCGGCCGGTGGGTGTCGACGGCGGTGAGCAGCGCCTCGGCGTCGGCGACGGCGGCCGCGACCTCGACGCCGCGCAGTTCCAGCAGTTGGACCAGGCCCTCCCGCAGGATCGCGGAGTCCTCGGCGATGACGACGCGCATGGTTCCTGCCTGTGGGAGGGGCGGCCGGTCAGCGGGGCCCGGGGGCCTCGCGGGCGGCCGGGTACGGGAGCCGGACCACCGCCACGGTAGGCCCTCCGGGCGGGCTGTCGCAGGTCAAGGTGCCGTCCACGGTACGGATCCGGCCGAGCAGGCCGGTCAGGCCGCTGCCCGCGCCGATCACCGCGCCGCCGCGCCCGTCGTCCCGTACGGACAGCAGCAGGGTGCGGCCGTCGCCGCGCACCTCGACGGCGGCCCGGTCGGCGCCGCTGTGCTTGACGGTGTTGGCGAGGAGTTCGGCGGCGCAGAAGTAGGCGATGGACTCCAGGGCGGGGGTGGGGCGGGGGGTGATCCGGGTGTGCAGGGCGACCGGGATCGGGGCGTCGGCGGCGAGGGTGGACAGGCTGGTCTCCAGGCCCTCGTCGAGCGCCGGCGGATGGATGCCGCGGACCAGGTGGCGCAGGTCGGCGATGGCCTGGGTGGCGTTGTCCTGGGCACGGGCGACGGTCGCCAGCAGACGGTCCCGGTCGGCGTCCTGGACGAGGAGTTCGCGGATCAGGGTCAGGTGCATGCCCAGGCCGACGAGGCGGGCCTGGGTGCCGTCGTGCAGATCGCGTTCGATGCGGCGGAGGGTGGCGGCCGCGTCCTCGACGGCGTGCGCCCGGGTCTCCTCCAGGGTGCGGATCCGGGTGTCGGCGGCGCTCGGGCCGAGCAGGGCGCGCAGCAGGAGGCGGTGCGGGGTGCCGGTCCGGCGCACCAGCCAGGGCGCGAGGAGCAGCAGCAGCGCCCCGACCGCGACCACCGCGGTCCAGCGCGGCCAGCTGTCGAACTCGACGCCGTGGATCAGCACCCCCACCTCGCGGACGGTGCCGTCCGGTGAGCGGACGGTGAAGTGGTTCCAGCGGCGCAGGACGGGGTGGGCGAGGGCCAGCGGGCCGTAGACGTAGCCGAGGACGACGGCGAGCAGCGGCGGCAGGGTGGTCAGCGGGGTGAGCAGGGCGGCGGCCACCGCCCGCCAGCCGGCCGGGTCGCCGAGCACCGCCCGCCGCCAGCCGAAGGCGCCGGGTGCGCCGCGCCGCCCGGCAGCCGCCACCTCCTCCCCCAACAGGGCACGGGCCAGGGCGCGTTGGAGGTCGCCGAGGGCCAGCGCGCCGCGTACCGCCAGGGCCAGCAGCCAGGGGCCGAGCGCCGTCCAGGACAGCACCGCGCCGGCGGCCAGCCCCACCAGGACCAGGACCGCGCCCGGCAGGGCGAGCACCGGCGCGACCAGGGCGTGCAGCAGGGCCGCCAGGGCGCGGGGCGTGAAGGGGGCGGTCAGTGCCGTGCGGGCGCGCCGGGCCGGGTGGCGGGTGCGCGCCGAGGGCGGGCCGGCGGGGCGGCGGGCGCCCCCGGGGGTGCGGGCGGGGCGGGGCATGCCCCCAGCATCCCCTCACAGGGCGGCCGGCGGGCCGCTGAGGGCCGCGTTCCGCCGGGGTAACGCGGGCGATGCGGGCGGGTAACAGCGGCGTCGCAGGCTGTCGGGCATGACGCTGACGGGCATATCGTCCACGGGCCGCGGGCCCGCGGACACGACGGGCACCGGCCCCGCACCGGCACCTCCGGCGGGGGCGGCGGTGCGGGTGCTGGTGGTCGGCGGCGGGATGGCCGCCGCCCGGCTCGTCCACCAGCTGGCCGCGGCGGCGGACGGCGCGGGCCCCCGCCCGCTCCGGGTGACCGTCCTGGCGGAGGAGCCGCATCCGCCCTACAACCGGGTGCTGCTCGCCGAGGTCCTCGCGGGCCGCTATCCGCCGCAGGTGATCGCGCTGCCCGCGCCGGCCGCCGCGGTGGCCTGGCACGGCGGCGTACAGGTGGTCCGGATCGACCGGGGCGCGCGGCGGGTGCGGTGCGGCGACGGGCGGGAGTTCGGCTACGACGTGCTGGTGCTGTCGACCGGCGCCAATCCCGTACTGCCGCCGCTGCGCGGCCTGTTCGCGCCGGGCGGGTCGGAGCTGCCGGACGGGGTGCACCCGTTCCGCACCCTGGACGACTGCGCGGCGCTGGCCGCAGCGGTCCGGCCCGGGCTGCCGGCGGTGGTGGTCGGCGGGGGGCTGCTCGGGGTGTCGGCGGCCCGGGCGCTGGCCGCGTGCGGGGCGCGGGTCCTCCTCGCCCACCAGGGCACGCACCTGATGGACCGTCACCTCGATGCGGAGGCGGGGGCGCTGCTGCGGGACCACCTCACCGGACTCGACGTGGAAGTGCACACCGAGTGCCGGGCGCGCGGCGTCCGGACCCGGCCGGCGACCGGCCCCGACGGGACGGCCGGACGCCGGGTGCGCGCCGTCGAACTCGCCGACGGGCACCTGCTCGACGCCGGTCTGGCCGTCCTGGCCTGCGGGGTCCGCCCCCGCACCGGGCTCGCCCGGGACGCCGGCCTGGACGTCGGCACCGGCATCCGGGTGGACGACGCGCTGCGCACCAGCGACCCGCGCATCCACGCCGTCGGCGACTGCGCCGAGCACCACGGCACCGTCTACGGCCTGGCCGGCGCCGCCCAGGAACAGGCCGACGCACTGGCCCGGGTGCTGACCGGCCCCCGGCCCACCGCGCCCGCCTACACCGGGACCCGCGCCCTGACCCGGCTCACCCTGTCCGGGCGGGACGTCCTGGACCTCGCCGCGTTCGGCGAGACCGCACCGCGCCCCGGCGACGACGTCGTACGGCTCGCCGACGCCACCCGCGGCACCTACCGCAAGGTCGTCGTCCGCGGCGACCGCCTGGTCGGCGGGGTCCTCGTCGGCGCGCTGGGCACCGTCGGCACGCTCGCCCGCGCCTGGGAGGACGCCGAGGCGCTCCCGTCCGACGACGGCCCCCTGCTCCACCTGCTCACCAACGACGGAGGCTCCTGATGTCCACGACGGCTTCGCGTGACCGGTCACGCCCCACGATCGTGCTCGTCGGCCACGGCATGGTCGGCCAGCGCTTCCTCGAAGCGCTGGCCGAGCGCGGCCTGACCGCCACGCACCGCGTGGTCGTGCTGTGCGAGGAGCCGCGGCCGGCCTACGACCGCGTCCGGCTCACCTCGTACTTCTCGGGGAAGACCCCCGCGGAACTCTCCCTGACCGACGAGCGGTTCCTCGCCGAGCACGGCATCGAGCTGCACCTCGGCGACCCGGCGGAGACCGTCGACCGGGCCGCCCGGACCGTCACCGCCCGCTCCGGGCTGGCCGTCCGCTACGACACCCTGGTCCTGGCCACCGGCTCGTACCCCTTCGTGCCGCCCGTGCCGCACAAGGACGCCGAGGGCTGCTTCGTCTACCGCACCATCGAGGACCTGCTGGCGATCGAGGAGTACGCGGCGCGCCGGGCGAAGACCGGCGCGGTGGTCGGCGGCGGCCTGCTGGGGCTGGAGGCCGCCGGTGCGCTCAAGGGGCTCGGACTGGCCACCCACATCGTGGAGTTCGCGCCGCGCCTGATGCCGGTGCAGGTGGACGACGGCGGCGGCGCGGCCCTGCTGCGCACCATCGAGGAGATGGGGCTGACGGTCCACACCGGGACCGGGACCCAGGAGGTGGTGACCGGCGCGGACGGGGCGGTGACCGGGATGCGCCTGTCGGACGGCTCCGAGCTCGCCACCGACCTGATCGTGTTCAGTGCCGGCGTCCGCCCCCGCGACCAGCTGGCCCGGGACTGCGGGCTGGCGGTCGGCGAGCGCGGCGGCATCACCGTCGACGCGCAGTGCCGCACGGTGACCGACCCGCGGGTGTTCGCCGTCGGCGAGTGCGCGCAGGCCGTCGACGGGCGGGTGTACGGCCTGGTCGCGCCCGGTTACGAGCAGGCGGAGACGGTGGCCGCGACCCTCGCCGAGGACGCCGCCGCCTTCACCGGCGCCGACCTGTCCACCAAGCTGAAGCTGCTGGGCGTGGACGTGGCGTCCTTCGGCGACGCGCACGGCACCGCCGAGGGCTGCCTCGACGTGGTCTACGCCGACTCCCGGGCGGGCCTGTACAAGAAACTGGTCGTCGCCCGGGACGGCACCCTGCTCGGCGGCGTCCTGGTCGGCGACGCGGAGGCGTACGGCACGCTGCGCGCGCTGACTGGTTCGGTGCCGCCGCTGGCGCCGGAGCAGCTGGTGCTCCCGGCGGGCGCGGGCGCCCCGGCCCGGCTCGGCCCGTCCGCGCTGCCGGACGACGCCGTGATCTGCTCCTGCCACAACGTCACCAAGGGCACCATCCGCGGTGCGGTCACCGCGCACGCGTGCACCAGCGTGCCCGAGGTCAAGAAGTGCACCAAGGCCGGTACCGGCTGCGGCAGTTGCGTCAAGGTGCTCGGCCAACTCGTCGACGAGGAGCTGGCGGCGAGCGGGATCGAGGTCGACAAGGGCCTGTGCGGCTGCTTCGCGCAGACCCGCGAGGAGCTGTACGAGATCGTCCTCGCCCTGCGGATCACCTCGTACCGGCAGCTGCTGGACGGGTACGGCCGCGAGGGCGCCCGGGGCACCGACGGCTGCGAGACCTGCAAACCGGCGGTCGGCTCGGTCCTCGCCTCGCTGGCGCCCGCGATCGGCGCCGAAGGCCACGTCCTGGACGGCGAGCAGGCGGCGCTCCAGGACACCAACGACCACTTCCTCGCCAACCTCCAGAAGAACGGCTCGTACTCGGTCGTACCGCGCGTCCCCGGCGGGGAGATCACCCCGGAGAAGCTCATCGTGATCGGCGAGATCGCCCGGGACTTCGGGCTCTACACCAAGCTCACCGGCGGCCAGCGGATCGACATGTTCGGCGCCCGGGTCGAGCAGCTCCCGCTGATCTGGACCCGGTTGGTGGACGCCGGCTTCGAGTCCGGGCACGCCTACGGCAAGTCGCTGCGCACCGTGAAGTCGTGCGTCGGGCAGACCTGGTGCCGCTACGGCGTGCAGGACTCGGTCCGTATGGCGATCGACCTGGAGCTGCGCTACCGGGGGCTGCGGTCCCCGCACAAGCTCAAGTCGGCGGTCTCCGGGTGCGCCCGCGAGTGCGCCGAGGCCCAGTCGAAGGACTTCGGCGTGATCGCCACCGCGGGCGGCTGGAACCTGTACGTCGGCGGCAACGGCGGCGCCACCCCGCGCCACGCGGACCTGCTGGCCCAGGACCTCTCCGACGCCGAACTGATCCGCCTGATCGACCGCTTCCTGATGTTCTACATCCGCACCGCCGACCGCCTGGAGCGCACCAGCGTCTGGCTGGAGCGGATCCCCGGCGGCCTGGACCACGTCCGCGACGTGGTGGTCGAGGACTCCCTCGGCATCTGCGCGGAACTGGAGGCCCTGATGGCGGCCCACGTGGCGCACTACCGCGACGAATGGGCGGAGACCATCAAGGACCCCGGGAAGCTGGCCCGGTTCGTCTCCTTCGTGAACGCCCCGGACACCCCCGACCCGGTCGTCGGCTTCGTCGCCGAACGCGACCAGATCAAGCCCGACCTGCCGCTGCTCTCGCTCGGCCTGCGGCCGGCCGCACGCTCCCCGAAACCCCTGGCAGACGCCCTGGAAGGAAGCACCCAGCGATGACCCTGGCCCTTGAGAGCACCGACCTGAAGGTCCAACTGCGGCTGTCCGACGCCTGGTTCACGGTCTGCGGACTGAACGACCTGACCCCGGGCCGCGGGGTGGCCGCCCTCCTACCCGACGGCCGCCAGGTGGCCGTCTTCCGCGACCGGGCGGGCCGCCTCTACGGCATCGACAACCGCGATCCGTTCAGCGGCGCCGCGGTCCTCTCCCGCGGCCTGACCGGCACCCACCAGGGCCGGCCGTTCGTGGCGTCGCCGCTCCTCAAGCAGCGGTTCGACCTGGAGACCGGGGACTGCCTGGACGACCCGGCGGTGTCCGTCCCCGCATACCGGGTGCGGACCCGGGCGGCGTGAGGCACGGGCGTAGGCTGACCCTCCCCTACCGAGGAGTACGGCGTGACCCGGTGGAACACCAGCCACATCCCCGATCAGACCGGCCGCGCGGTGGTCGTCACCGGCGCCAACAGCGGTCTCGGCTACGTCACCGCCCGTGAGCTGGCGCGGCGCGGCGCCCGCGTGGTGCTGGCCTGCCGCAGCACGGAGCGGGGCGCGGCGGCACTGGCCCGGCTGCGGTCCGAAGTCCCCGTCGCGGAGGCGGAGTTCCGGCCGCTGGACCTGGCCGACCTGGCGTCCGTGCGGCGCTTCGCCGAGGACCTGGACGACTTCTGCGGCGACCGGCTCGACCTGCTCATCAACAACGCCGGCGTGATGGCGCTGCCGCAGCGCACCACCGCGGACGGCTTCGAGATGCAGTTCGGCACCAACCACCTGGGGCACTTCGCACTCACCGGGCGGCTGCTGCCCAAGCTCCTGGCGACCCCCGGGGCGCGGGTCGTGACGGTCTCCAGCATGCTGCACGCACTGGCCGACGTGGACCTCGACGACCTGAACAGCGAGCGGTCCTACCACCGCTGGACCGCCTACGGCCGGTCCAAGAGCGCCAACCTGCTCTTCACCCGCGCGCTGGCCCGGCGGCTGGCGGCGGCCGGCTCGCAGGTCGTCGCGGCCGCCGCGCACCCCGGCTACGCGCACACCAACCTCCAGACCGCGGGGGTGCGGATGGAGGGCCGCCGGGCCGCCGAGCGGGTCGTGGAGCTCGGCAACCGCCTGATCGCCCAGTCCGCGGACGGTGGCGCGCTGGGCACGCTGTGCGCGGCCACCGCCCCGCACATGCGGCCGGACGCCTTCATCGGCCCGCGCAACGGGCTGCGCGGCGCCCCGGCCCGCTCGTTCCGCGCCCCGTGGACCCAGCGGGACGACACCGCCGACCGGCTGTGGACGGCCTCGGAGGAACTCACCGGGGTGCGCTGCGACGTCACCGTCCCAGCGGTCTGAGCTGCGGCCCGACGGGCGCGCGAACCGTGTGCGGGGCGGGCCCGCGGGCCTTCGGGGCGCGCGGGCGGCGGGATGGCGTCAAGATCGCGTGAAGATCGCGGGGCCACCCGCCAAGGGCGCGCCAAGGCCGCTCGCGGGCCGCCGCCGGGCCCCGCACGCTGGGCTGGTCCCACCCAGTGCCGCACGGAGGTACGACGCACATGTCGACGGTGTCGCAGCCCGCAAACCGGCCCGAGCAGCCGCCCCCGGCGACCGCCCCCGGCCACCGCACCGCCGCCACCCCGGCACCCGGCCCCGACCCGGCCGGCGACCGGCACCGGCTGACCGCCCTCCAGGGCCTGGCCGCGCTCTCCCTCGACGCGATGGCCTCCGTCGCCTACGGGCCGGAGTCGATCGTGCTGGTGCTGGCCGCGGCCGGCGCCCACGGCCTCGGCTTCACCCTCCCGGTCACCCTCGCCATCGCCGCGCTGCTCGCCGTCCTGGTGGCGTCCTACCGCCAGGTCATCGCCGCCTTCCCCAACGGCGGCGGCTCCTACGCGGTCGCCAAGACCCACCTGGGACGCCGCTCGGCCCTGGTGGCCGCCGCCTCCCTGGTCCTGGACTACGTCCTCAACGTCGCCGTGTCGGTGACCGCCGGGGTCGCCGCGCTGACCTCCGCCTTCCCCGGCCTCTACGGCGACCGGCTGTGGATCTGCCTGGCGGTGCTGGTCCTGGTGACCGCGGTCAACCTCCGCGGGATCGCCGACTCGGCGCGGGCGTTCCTGCTGCCCACCGCGGTCTTCGTCGCCTCGATTCTGGCCATGATCGTGGTCGGGCTCTTCCGGGACGCGCCGGCGTCCACCGCCACCGCCGCGGGGCACGCCTCCGTCCTCACCCACAACGCCACCTCCGTCGGCGCGCTGCTGCTCCTGAAGGCGTTCGCGTCCGGCTGCTCGGCGCTGACCGGTGTGGAGGCGGTCGCCAACGCCGTACCGTCCTTCCGCGCCCCCGCCGCCCGGCGCGCCCAGCGCACCGAGGTCGCGCTGGGCGCCCTGCTCGGCGCCATGCTGATCGGCCTGTCGCTGCTCATCGGCCGCTTCCACCTCCAGCCGGTCGAGGGCGTCACCGTCCTCGCCCAACTGGCGGACGCCTCCCTCGGCCACAACTGGGCCTTCTACGTCGTCCAGTTCGCCACCATGGTGCTGCTCGCACTGGCCGCCAACACCTCCTTCGGCGGGCTGCCGGTGCTGATGGGGCTGCTGGCCCGCGACAACTACCTGCCGCACGTCTTCGGGCTGAAGGCCGACCGCCAGGTCCACCGCCACGGCGTGCTCGCGCTGGCCGCGGCCGCCGCCGCGCTGCTGGTCTTCTCCGGCGGCGACGTCAACACCCTGGTGCCGCTCTTCGCCATCGGCGTCTTCGTCGGCTTCACGCTCTGCCAGGCCGGGATGGTCCGCCACTGGTACCGGGAGCGGTCCGCCCGCTGGTTCGGCAAGGCCCTGCTCAACGGCTTCGGCGCGCTGCTCACCGCCGCCGCGGCGGTGGTCGTCACCGCCACCAAGTTCACCGAGGGCGCCTGGCTGATCGCGATCGCGCTGCCGCTGATGGTCCTCACCTTCGAGGCGGTCCACCGGGCCTACGGGCGGATCGGCGACCGCCTCGGCCTGGGCCGGGTGCCCGAACCGCCGCGCCGCACCCGCTCCCTCGTCGTCGTCCCCGTCTCCCACCTCTCCCGGCTGACCGGCGAGGCGCTGGGCGCGGCGGTGTCCCTGGGCGACGAGGTCATCGCGGTCACCGTCACCTACGACACCCCCGAGGACCGGTCGGCCACCGAGGCGCTGCGCCGCGACTGGGAACTGTGGAACCCCGGCGTGGACCTGCTGGAGCTGCCCTCCACCACCCGCTCCCTGGGCCGCCCGATCGCCGACTACGTCGCGGACCTGACGGCCCGTCGCCCCGACGCCCGCGTCACCGTACTGATCCCCGAGGCCGAGCCCGCGCACCTGTGGCAGCGGGTGCTGCAGAACCAGCGCGGAGCGGTGCTGGCGCATGCGGTGCGGCGCGATACGGGGGCGGTGATCTGCCGCCTGCGGTTCCGCCTTCGCGGGTGACCCCGCACGTTGTCGGCCGTCCCGCCTTCGCGGGTCACCCCGCACGTTGCCGGCCGTCCCGCCGTGGGGGTTTCCGTTCCGCCTTCGGCGGAGGGGGTTGGTTATGGGGTGGGGCCCCGGTGAGTGGTGGGTGACGGCTTCGGGGGGCCGGGGGTGGGTGTTCGGACTGCTTCGCTTTACGTCCGAACACCCACCCCCGGCCCCCCGAACCCTTCCGCGTGTGGAGGGGCCCCGCCCCGGTGGGGGGGGCAGGTGCAGACACGGCAACCCGGCCCCCTCCCGCCTCCACGCGATCAGGTTCTCCGCGTCGCCAGCTCGCACCACACCGTCTTACCGACCTGCCGTACCTGCACGCCCCAACGGTCCGAGACCGCCCCGACCAGCTGTAAACCGCGGCCGCCGGCGGCACCGGGCGCGGGTTCGCCCGCGCACGGCAGCCGCTCACCTCGCGCATGGCACTGTGCGTGCTGTACGGCGTGGACGACCCCTCGGTCGTGGGCGGGCTACTGGAACTGGCACGCGTCGACCGCGAACGACGCAAAGCCAAGGGCGGGTGGAACGACGCTCCCTTCGCCCCGCCGATGAAGGAGTACGCCGCCCTGGAGAGCGCAGCCAGGTCCATCAAGACCTGGCAAGTCGCCTTCATTCCCGGGCTGTTGCAGACCGTCGACTACATCCGCGCGCTGAACTCGGATGATCTCTTCATCAATGCGAGGTTGACTCGCCAACGACGCCTCACGGACGACCCGCAGATCCAACTCCAGGCAGTCATCTACGAGGCCGTACTGCGGAATCTCGTCGGCGGCGTGGACGTGATGCGCAAGCAGCTCGATCATCTCGCGGTCGTGGGCCAACGCCGGAACGTCAGCGTGCGGGTGCTCCCGTTCAGCGCGGGAGCCCAACTGGGCATGGGCTGCGGCTTCAGCATCCTCTCGTTCGCAGACCCCGGCGCGATGGACGTGGTCTACGTGCAGGTACCTCGTCAACCGCTGTGGCGGGAAGGCGGCGAGGGAGCCGCAGAGCATGATGAACTGTTCGAAGGAATCGCACAGCACGCCCTCAGCGAAAGCGATTCACGAACGTTCATCGGCAGCCTCAGCGAAGGGCTATGAACCATGCCCGAGTTCACCTATCAGAAGTCCAGCTACAGCGACCACGAGGACGAGTGCGTCGAGGTCGCCACCAACATCCCCCACACCATCGCCATACGCGACTCCAAAGACCCCCTCGGCCCCATACTCCGCCTCGGCCCGGCGTCCTGGGCCGCCTTCAACGACGCCGTCGCCGCAGGCAGGTTCGAACGCGGCTGACCGGTTCGTGAAGATGCAATGCGCGCGACACGCAGGTGCGGCAAGCTACCTGCCATGACGGTGATCGACAGACGACGGCTGCTCGCCGCCGGAGGCGGCATCGCGCTCGCGGGAGCGCTGGCGGCGTGCGGGTCCAACACCGGCCGCGGAGGCGGTGGTTCGGGCCCGGCGCTGGCGCAGTGGTACCACCAGTACGGCGAACCGGGCACCCAGCAGGCGGTGAAACGGTACGCCGCCGCGTACAAGAAGGCGGACGTCAGCGTCCAGTGGCGGCCCGGCGACTACGACCGGCAGACCGCGGCGGCGCTGCTCACCGACTCCGGGCCGGACGTCTTCGAGGTCAACGGGCCGCTGCTGGAGCAGATCCAGGGCGGCCAGGTGGCCGACCTGACCGACCTGGTCGCGCCCGTCAAGGACGACTTCAACCAGGCGGTGCTCGCACCGAAGATCTGGCAGGACAAGATCTGGGGCATCCCGCAGGCCACCGACACACAGCTGCTGTACTACCGCAGGAGCCTGCTCAAGGACGCCGGGGTGCAGCCGCCGCAGAGCGTCGACGAACTGGTCGACGCCGCGAAGAAACTCACCACCGGCAAGGTGAAGGGGCTGTTCCTCGGCAACGACGGCGGGGCCGGCGTGCTCGGCGGGACACCGCTGTTCGCGGCCGGGCTGAGCCTGATCACCGAGGACGGCCGGGCCGGGTTCGACGATCCGGCCGCGGCCCGGGTGCTGGCGAAGGTGCGGCAGTTGTACGCCGACGGGTCGCTGCTGCTGGGCGCGCCCACGGACTGGTCCGACCCGGCTGCCTTCATCCAGGGGCTGACCGCCATGCAGTGGTCGGGACTGTGGGCACTGCCGCAGATCAAGAAGGCGCTGGGGGACGATTTCGGGGTGCTGCCGTTCCCGAAGGACGGCGCGGGTGGGAAACCGACCGTGCCGGTGGGTGCCTATGCGTCCGCGGTGAGTGCCCGCAGCAAGCACCAGGCGGCGGCGAAGGAATTCGCCAAGTGGCTGTGGATCGACCGGACGGACTTCCAGCAGGATTTCGCGCTGTCGTACGGATTCCACATTCCGGCCCGCATTTCGCTGGCGAAGAAGGCCCGGCAACTCCGGCAGGGGGCCGCGGCGGACGCGGTGCGGTTCGCCACCGAACACGGTTATGCCGAACCGTTGCTGTGGAACAGCGCGGACCGCAATGCCTACCAGGACGCGCTGAGCCGGATCATCAAGAGCGGGGCGAACCCGGAGACCGAGCTGAAGTCCGTCCTGCGGACGGTCAACGCCGAGTTGCAGCGGACGAAGAAGAAGTGAGCGCGCGCACGGCCCGGCTGCTCGGCCCGCAGCGGCGCACCCTGTGGTTCTGGGTGTTCGTCGGGCCGTTCGCGATCGGGCTGGCCCTGTTCACCTACGTGCCGCTGCTGTGGAGCGTCTACCTCAGCTTCTTCAACGCGCACAACACGGTGAACCCGACGGAATTCGTCGGACTGGGCAATTACACCGCGATGCTCCGGGACGACGCTTTCCTCGGCAGTCTGGGCACCTTTCTGCTCTTCACCGCGTTCATCGTGCCGGCCACGTTCGCGCTGTCGCTGTCCCTGGCGCTGATGGTGAACCGGCTGCGTTTCGCGCAGGCGTTCTTCCGGTCGGTGTTCTTCCTGCCGACCGCGTGCTCCTACGTCGTGGCGTCGCTGATCTGGAAGTTGTCGCTCTTCAACGGGGTGCGTTTCGGGCTGGCGAACACCGTGCTCGGCTGGTTCGGGCTGGACCAGACGGCGTGGCTGTCGACGACCAGCCCGCCGTGGTACTGGCTGGTCATCGTGACCGTGCGGCTGTGGCTCCAGGCCGGCTTCTACATGATCCTCTTCCTCGCCGGACTCCAGCGGATCTCCCCGCAGTTGTACGAGGCGGCGGCGGTGGACGGGGCCCGGCCGGGCTGGCAGGTCTTCCGGCACATCACCTTCCCGCAGCTGCGGGCCACTTCGGTGGCGGTGGTGCTGCTCCTGGTGATCAACGCCTTCCAGGCGTTCGACGAGTTCTACAACCTGCTGAGCGACGCCCGCGGCTATCCGCCGTACGCCCGGCCCCCGCTGGTGTACCTCTACTACACCGCGCTCGGGCGGGACCAGAACCTGGGGCTGGGCAGTGCGGGCGCGGTGATCCTGGCCCTGATCATCGCGGTGGCGACGGTGGTCCAGGCCCGCTGGTTCGGGCTCGGCCGCAAGGAGGACTGAGCGGAATGCACGATGCCCTGACCCGGGCCGGCCGGGCGCTGCGGGTGGTGTTGCTGGTCGCGCTGGCGCTGGTCTTCCTCGTCCCGTTCTACCTGCTGGTCCGCAACGGGCTGGCGAGCGAGGCCGACATCACGGCGCCCACGTGGACGTTCTTCCCGCGCGAGCTGCACTGGTCGAACCTGACGGAGGTGTTCGCCGACCCGGACCTGCCACTGGCCCGGTCGCTGCTCAACTCGACGGTGATCGCGGTGTCGACGACCGTGGGCACGGTGGTGCTGGCCTCGATGGCCGGCTACGGCCTGGCGCGCATCCCCTACCGCCACGCGTCGGTGGTCTTCTACGCGATCCTGGGCACGCTGATGGTCCCGGCGGCCGTGACCTTCGTCCCCAGCTTCGTCCTGGTGTCGACGCTCGGCTGGATCTCGACGCTGCGCGGCCTGGTCATCCCGACGCTGTTCAGCGCCTTCGCGTGCTTCGTCTTCCGGCAGTACTTCCTCGGATTCCCCAAGGAGTTGGAGGACGCGGCGCGGGTGGACGGCCTGGGGTACTGGCGGACGTACTGGCGGATCGTGGTGCCCAACGCACGGCCGGTGTTCGCGGCGGTCGGCACCATCGTCTTCATCGGGGCGTGGAACTCCTTCCTGTGGCCGCTGGTGATCGGCCAGGACCAGTCGGCCTGGACGGTGCAGGTCGCGCTGTCCACGTTCACCACCGCGCAGAACCTCAACCTGCACGAACTGTTCGTCGCGGCGGGCGCGTCGATCGTCCCGCTGGTGGTGGTCTTCCTCCTGCTCCAGCGGTACATCGTGGCGGGCGTGGAGCGGACCGGCATCGACGACTGAGCGCGGCCGCGGTCCGCGGACCATGGGCGGCGGACCGCGGATGCGGTACGGTGCGTGCCATGTGCACGTACCTGGATCACCGTGAGGCGGCGCCGCGCGACCGCGGCCCTCACGGTGCGTGCGCACCCCGCGGCCTGAGCTTCCTGCGCCGCCGCGGCCGGGTGGGCTCTCCCCCGGCCGGCTGTCCCGGCACCCGCTGAGGACCCCGCACCCCGGCCCGGCCGCCGGCGCCCGCCGTTCCCCCTCCCCTCCCCCGCTTCCACCACCTCTCGCCTGCTCGACTCCGCTGCAAGGAGGACCAGTTGACGACCTTCACCGACACGCCCGCACCCGCCCCCGTACCGCCGCTGCGCCCCCACCGCATCCCCGCCGACGGCCTCTACGAAGGCCCCCGGATCCTGCGCCGCACCCCGGAAGACCGGCCGGACCGGCCGTACGAGCGGTTAGAGGTCGTCCCGCTGGCCGCCACCATCGGGGCGGAGATCCGGGGGCTGGATCTGTCGCGTCCGCTGTCCGCGGCGCTGCGCGCGGAGCTGAACCGGGCCCTGCTGGAGTGGAAGGTGCTGTTCTTCCGCGGGCAGCACCTGACCTCCGCCGCGCAACGCCAATTCGCAGCCAATTGGGGGGAGTTGGAGACCAACCCACTGCTCGCCCGGGGCGACTCGAAGGAGGTGGTGCGGTTTGACAAGACGGCCGCCGGTGCGCAGACGTTCGAGAACGTATGGCACACGGACGTAACCTTCCGCGAACGGCCCGCGATGGGGGCGGTGTTGCAGCTGCGCGAGGTGCCGGAGTCGGGCGGGGACACGCTGTGGGCCGATATGGCTGCGGCGTATGACAATTTGCCACTGGAAATCCGGGAGCGGATCGATGGGGCGCGGGCGGTGCACGACTATCTCCCGGGCTTCTCCCGATTCTTCTCCGCGGCCCAACTCGCGCCGTTCCAGGGGGAGTTCCCCGCGGTGGAGCATCCGGTGGTGCGTCGGCACCCGGAGACCGGGCGGCGGATGCTGTTCGTCAACGCGTCGTTCACCACCCGGATCGTGGGGCTGCCGGAGGCGGAGAGCGACCGGCTGCTGCGCCTGCTGTTCCAGCAGGCGCACGTGCCGGAGTTCCAGGTGCGGTTCCAGTGGCGGGCCGGGGACGTCGCGTTCTGGGACAACCGCGCCACCCAGCACTACGCGGTGTGCGACTACGGGACGCGGCGGCGGGTCGCGGAGCGGGTGGCGATCGCCGGGGACCGGCCGTACTAGCGGCCGCTCGGCCCGGGCGGCCGGCGGCTCACCGCTCGAAGGCCGCCGTCCCGTCGAGGTGGGCGCCGCGCAACAGGGCGGCGCCCAGCGGCGTCAGGGTGTGCAGCACGGCGTTGCCCTGGCGCAGGGTGGACAGCAGGCCGGCGTCCCGCAGGACGGTGGCGTGCTGGCTGGCGGAGGCCAGCGAGACGTCGACGCGGCGGGCGAGTTCGCTGGTGGTGCAGCCCATGCCGATGCCGTGCAGGATCGCCGAGCGGGTCTGGCCGACCAGGCGGCCCAGCGAGCGGTCGGCCGGGACCGGCGGGGCGAGGCGCGGTACCGGGTGCTCGACCGGGTAGACCAGGACCGGCGTCAGGTCCGGGTTGTGGAAGGTGACCGGGGTGCGGCGGCAGAAGTACGAGGGCAGCAGGAGCAGTCCGCGGCCGCCGAGGTGGAGGTCCCGGTCCACCGGGTAGTCGGCCTCCAGGACGGGCGGGCGCCAGCGCATCATCGGCGGCAGCGACGACAGCAGCCGGTCCGCGCCGCCGTCCAGCAGGGCCCGGCCGCGGGCCGCCCGGTCGGCCTCTATCCGGCACCGGACGCGGTGCCAGTAGGGGGCGACGGCCGCGTCGTGGTAGCGCTGGAGTATCCCGGCGAGGCGGCCCAGCGAGCGGGTCTCGCCGTCCGCCATGGCGCGTATCCAGGCGGGGAGCGGACGGCCCGCGGCGGGCGTCAGCCGGGAGAGTTCGGCGTGCAGCCGGCCGGCCGGGGTCTCCCGCAGCGCGGCGAGCGCCTCGCCCATGCCGAGCAGACCCTCGGCGGGCGTCAGGAAATCGGGGAAATAGCCGCGCGTGGGCACCAGCGGCGCCAGCAGACGCGTTTCGCCATTCAACCTTCCGCGGGTTTCCGATCGCCAACCACCGAACGTGGATTCGTCACGCCGGTCACGAAGTCGGTGAAAGCTTAAGACCGTCTCCCACAGCGCATCCGGGCGCGCGGCAATCCGCACGCGGGCCAGATCGAGTCCACTGAAATGGACGCGTAACACCGAACCCCCACTCTTTGGTTATCTCCGTCGGCCCCCGGCACGCCTGAGTATGCACGCAACCACACGCGGTCACCATGCCCTTTTGGCCAGAGTTGAAAAGGGTCGCGCCGGGCCCGCCCGGACGGAATGCTGGAGGCAATTCAACGTCGGTGCGCACGGCCCGGATTGCTCGATCCCGTGGGGGGTGATGGGCAAACAACCGGCCGAGCACAGCCCCGTTGAAGGCCGCCTCCCACGCCGACTGGGAGGGCGGCAGCTCCCGAGGGGGGAGTCCGGAGAAAAGCAAGGGCGGCACCCGTGCGCACGGGTGCCGCCCTTGCCGTGCCGGGGCGGACACGAGGTGTCCCGCACGGCGCACCGCCGCCCGGTCGCCCTCCGTGGCACCCCCGAGATCGGCCGACAACCGACTGTCGCCCATCCGGTTGAACAGTTCCGCCACGGACGGTTTCCGTTCGGACGATTCAATGGCGGACGATTCGACGGTAAAAGATTCGGCAATGGACGATTCCGGTACCGGCAATTCCGCCGCGGACGATTCCGGCGCGGCCACCTCCATCACCGACGGATCCCGCGGCAACGGCCGCGCAGGGGATCTCCGCACCCCGGTTCCCGGGCACAATCCGGACGTTCCGGTGCACCGTCGCCGGAATCCACCCGGCGGCCGCCCGCGAGCGCGGCGACCGCCTCCGCGAGACCACCGAGGGGCACCACATGACCCGACCCGTAGCCCTCACCGTCGCCCGCCTGGACGGCCCGGCCGCCGAGCAGGCCGAAGCCGACTTCACCCTCGTGCACGCCGACGCGTTCGCCGAGCCGCCCTACCGCGAGACCGCCGACGACGTCGCCGCCGCCTTCCGGCGCTTCCGCTCCCGGACCCGGAGACCCGCCTTCCGGGCCGCCCTGGCCCGCACCGCGGACGGCACCCCGGTCGGCATGGCGTACGGCTGCCCCCTGGCACCGCAGACCGGCTGGTGGGACACGCTCACCCGGCCCGTGTCCGACGCCATGCGCCGCGAGGACGGCCACCGCACCTTCGGGCTGATGGAGCTGGCCGTACGGCTGCCGTGGCGCGGACACGGCATCGCACGCCGCCTGCACGAAGCACTCCTCGACGGCATCGACGCCGAACGCGTCCTGCTCGACGTCCATCCGGCGAGCGAGGCGGCACAGGCCGCCTACCGCTCATGGGGCTACCGCAAGGTCGGCGAGGCCCGCCCGTGGGGCGGCGCCGATCTCCACGACGTGCTGGTCCTCGGCCTCGGACGCACGGACGGGTAGGGCGGCGCGGTTCCGTTCGGGAGCCCCCGCCGCCCCCGGACGAGAACGAGGGCGGCACCTCCGCACAGGTGCCGCCCTCGTAGGGGTGCCGGAGTGGGCGGCGGGCGTTGAGGGTGTGCCCGCCGCCGGTTCCGGAGGTGTGGGGGCATGTGCCCCCGGGGGTCAGCGGCTGTCGCTGCCCTGGGATTCGGCCGCCGCCCGGCCCGCTTCCAGTCGTGCGACCGGGATGCGGAACGGGGAGCAGGAGACGTAGTCCAGGCCGACCTCGTGGAAGAAGTGGACCGACTCCGGGTCGCCGCCGTGCTCGCCGCAGACGCCGAGCTTGAGGTCGGGCCGGGTGGCCCGGCCGGCCGCCGCGGCGCTGCGGACCAGGGAGCCCACGCCGTCCTTGTCGATGGTCTCGAACGGGCTGACGCCGAAGATGCCCTTCTCCAGGTACGCGGTGAAGAAGCTGGCCTCCACGTCGTCGCGGGAGAAGCCCCAGACCGTCTGGGTGAGGTCGTTGGTGCCGAAGGAGAAGAAGTCGGCGGACTCCGCGATCTGACCGGCCGTGAGGGCGGCGCGGGGCAGCTCGATCATCGTGCCGAGGGTGAGCTTGAGGTTGACGCCGCGGGCCTGCTCGACCTCGGCGATGACCTGCTCGGCCTCCTCGCGGACGATCTCCAGCTCCTGGACGGTGCCGACCAGCGGGATCATGATCTCCGCCCGGGGGTCGCCCTTGGCGTTCTTGCGCTCGGCGGCGGCCTCGGCGATGGCCCGCACCTGCATGGCGAACAGGCCGGGGATGACCAGGCCGAGGCGGACGCCGCGCAGACCCAGCATCGGGTTCTGCTCGTGCAGCTTGTGCACGGCCTGGAGGAGCCGGAGGTCGTTCTCGTGCTTCTCGTGGCGGGCCTCGGCGAGCGCGACGCGCACCGACAGGTCGGTGATGTCGGGCAGGAACTCGTGCAGCGGCGGGTCCAGCAGGCGGACGGTGACCGGCAGGCCGTCCATCGCCTCGAACAGCTCGGTGAAGTCGGCCTTCTGGAGCGGCAGCAGCTCGGCGAGGGCGGCGTCCTTGTCGGCGTCGGTGTCGGCCAGGATCAGCCGCTCGACCATCTCCCGGCGCTCACCGAGGAACATGTGCTCGGTGCGGCACAGGCCGATGCCCTGGGCGCCGAACCGGCGGGCGCGGGCGGCGTCCTCGGCGTTGTCGGCGTTGGCGCGGACCCGCAGGCGGCGGACCCGGTCGGCGTAGGCCATGATCCGGTGGACGGCCTGGACGAGCTCGTCGGCGTCGTCGGCGCCGGCGTGCATCCGGCCCTCGAAGTACTCGACGACCGGGGACGGCACGACCGGGACCTCACCGGCGTAGACCTTGCCGGTGGAGCCGTCGATGGAGACGACGTCCCCCTCCTCGATGACGGTCCCGTCCTTGGTGGTCAGCTTGCGGGTCTTGGTGTCGACCTCCAGCTCCTCGGCGCCGCAGACACAGGTCTTGCCCATGCCGCGGGCGACGACGGCGGCGTGCGAGGTCTTGCCGCCGCGGGAGGTGAGGATGCCCTCGGCGGCGATCATGCCGTTGAGGTCGTCGGGGTTGGTCTCGCGGCGGATCAGGATGACCTTCTCGCCGGAGCGCGACCACTTGACGGCCGTGTAGGAGTCGAAGACGGCCTTGCCGACCGCCGCGCCCGGGGAGGCGGCGATGCCGCGGCCGATCAGCTCGGACTTCGCGTCCAGGTCGAAGCGGGGGAACATCAGCTGCGCGAGCTGGCCGCCGGTGACCCGCTGGAGCGCCTCGGCCTCGTCGATCAGACCCTGGTCGACGAGCTGGGTGGCGATGCGGAAGGCGGCGCCGGCGGTGCGCTTGCCGACCCGGGTCTGGAGCATCCACAGCTTGCCGCGCTCGATGGTGAACTCGATGTCGCACAGGTCCTTGTAGTGCGTTTCGAGCGTCTCCATGATCTGCATCAGCTCGTCGTACGACGTCTTGTCGATCGACTCCAGGTCCGCGAGCGGGACCGTGTTGCGGATGCCGGCGACGACGTCCTCGCCCTGGGCGTTCTGCAGGTAGTCGCCGTAGACGCCCTGGTGACCGCTGGCCGGGTCGCGGGTGAAGGCGACGCCGGTGCCGGAGTCGGGGCCGAGGTTGCCGAAGACCATGGAGCAGACGTTGACCGCGGTGCCGAGGTCGCCGGGGATGCGCTCCTGGCGGCGGTAGAGCTTGGCACGGTCGGTGTTCCAGGAGTCGAAGACCGCGCGGACCGCGAGGTCCATCTGCTCGCGCGGGTCCTGCGGGAAGTCCCGGCCGGTCTCCTTGCCGACGATCTGCTTGAAGCGGTCGACCAGCGCCCGGAGGTCGGCGGCGTCCAGGTCGACGTCGACGGTGACGCCCTTGGCGTGCTTGGCGTCCTCCAGGGCCTCCTCGAAGAGCTCGCCGTCGACGCCCAGCACGGTCTTGCCGAACATCTGGATCAGGCGGCGGTAGGAGTCCCACGCGAACCGCTCGTCGCCGGCCTGCGTGGCGAGGCCGGAAACCGACGCATCGGAGAGGCCGATGTTGAGGACGGTGTCCATCATGCCGGGCATGGAGAACTTCGCCCCGGAACGCACCGAAACCAGCAGGGGGTCGTCGGCCTGGCCGAGCTTCTTGCCCATCTTCTGCTCAAGGGCGGCGAGGTGCTCGGAGACCTCGGCACGGAGTGCCGCGGGCTCGTTGCCGCTCTCCAGGTAGACCTTGCAGGCTTCGGTGGTGATCGTGAAGCCGGGCGGGACGGGAAGCCCCAGGTTGGTCATCTCCGCAAGGTTGGCGCCCTTGCCACCGAGGAGGTCTTTGAGGTCCTTGTTGCCCTCGGTGAAGTCGTAGACGAACTTCACGGAAGAAGACTGGCTTACGTGGGGATCTTGTGTTTCCGGCACGGGTCTGACTCCTCGCCGACGGGCTGCCCTGACGGCGAGGAACATACCCAGATCGAAGGCGTATGGGTACGTCCACTTGGTCGACATACGTGCGTAACCCGACGTCCGCCAGCAGATCGAATGTGATCATGCATTTCGACCATCGTTTACTACCTGAATGCATCATCGCGCTCCGCAGTCACTTGGGCGCCGGATACTACACATCGCAATGTTTCACTTGATGGGTTGAACGGATGGCGAGTGGCACCGGGTGCCACCTTTGCGAGAGGTGGAGTCCACCCCCAAGTGCTCATCTGAGCGCAACCCCTATCAGGGGTGGCGAGAATCACGCGCTCATGTGTGACGCGGGTCCATCATTTGGACCCCCTACCGCGATGTGATCAAGGAACGCGCCGACCGGAACGCGGGCCCGTTCCCGTACAGCGGGCAGCTCGGCGCGCAATCCGGCCACCCGCCCTTCCTGGTCGGCACCGGCCCGCACCGGGAGTTCCGGATCGCCCCCGGTGAACGGGGCCCGCAGGACCTGCGGCATTCGGCTCCGGGCGGCGTTCCGGGAGCGTCGCGCAGGGCGGCGGGAGGTGCCTGCCGGGCGTCGGCCGGCAGGCACACCGGCCGCGGCGCACCGGGCGCCCGTATCAGGCCATAGTTCGCCGACCGCGGGAACACCGCCCCGGTGTCCGGAGTCGTATACCGAGCGACCCGGCGACCGGTGGTGCATCGGGCCGGTCACTTCGGCAGGGATACGGGCGGGCGCGGGGAGCGGGTGCCCATCGCCGTCACCGGCGCCGCAGCAGCGGCAGCACCGCCAGCGCGGCGAGCAGGCTGCCGACCGCCACCGGGAGCGCGGTCGCGTACAGGGCGTGCGCCGAGGCCGCCGCCCGCCCGCCGGGCTCCGCGGTCCGGGCCAGGAAGACGCTGCCGTAGCCGGCCACGCCGATCACCTGGGCGAGCTGCGGGACGGCGCCCGACACCAAGATGTGGATCTACACCCCGGCGGACCCGGACGGGGCGCGGGTGATCGGTGAACTGCTGGCGCGCTACCGGGAGGTCGGGGCGGCCGGGCTGCTGGCGGACGCGGCGCACCCGCCGCGGCCGGGGGCCTGACCTCCGGGAGCCTGACCGGCACGGGGCCGATCTCCGGGAGTTCGACCGCCGCGCACCGGCCCGGCCCGCTCGCCAAGATCCGGCCGTCAGCCGCCGGAGGTGTCCAGCTCGGCGTCCTCGCCGACGCCGGCGCAGTCGTACGGGTCGCGCAGCCAGCCGTCCGGGAGCACCACGCGGTTGTTGCCGGAGGTCCGGCCGCGCGGGCCGTCGGCGCCGACCGGCCAGGGCTGGTCCAGGTCGAGCTCGTCCAGCCCCGCTGCCAGCTCGGCCAGCGACGAGCTGATCGCCAGCCGCTTGCGCATCTCGGAGCCGACCGCGAAGCCCTTGAGGTACCAGGCGACGTGCTTGCGGAAGTCGATCACGCCGCGGGCCTCGTCGCCCAGCCACTCCCCGAGCAGGGTGGCGTGCCGCACCATGACGGCCGCGACCTCGCGCAGGCCGGGTGCCTTGGGGGCGCCGGTGCCCTCGAAGGCGGCGACCAGGTCGCCGAAGAGCCAGGGGCGGCCGAGGCAGCCGCGGCCGACCACGACGCCGTCGCAGCCGGTCTCCCGCATCATCCGCAGCGCGTCGTCCGCCGACCAGATGTCGCCGTTGCCGAGCACCGGGATCTCCGGGACGTGCTCCTTCAGGCGGGCGATGGCGTCCCAGTCGGCGGTGCCGCCGTAGTGCTGGGCGGTGGTGCGGCCGTGCAGGGCGATGGCGGTGACGCCCTCCTCGACGGCGATCCGGCCGGCGTCGAGGTAGGTGAGGTGGTCGTCGTCGATGCCCTTGCGCATCTTCATCGTCACCGGCAGCTCACCGGCGCCGGTGACCGCCTCGCGGAGGATGGCGCGCAGCAGGTGCCGCTTGTACGGAAGGGCGGAGCCGCCGCCCTTGCGGGTGACCTTGGGGACCGGGCAGCCGAAGTTGAGGTCGATGTGATCGGCCAGGTCCTCTTCGACGATCATGCGGACGGCCTTGCCGACCGTGACCGGGTCGACGCCGTACAGCTGGATCGACCGCGGACGCTCGCTGGCGTCGAAGTGGATCAGCTGCATGGTCTTCTCGTTGCGCTCGACCAGCGCCCGAGTGGTGATCATCTCGCTGACGAAGAGGCCCTTGCCGCCGCTGAACTCCCGGCACAGCGTCCGGAACGGGGCGTTGGTGATGCCGGCCATGGGGGCCAGGACCACGGGGGGCTGCACCGTGTGCGGACCGATCTGCAGCGAACTCATGGACCCCATTGTCCCGCACTCGGCCCGGAGCCCCGCCGCGGGCCGTCCGGACCGGATCGTTGTAGCGTTCAACCATGCCTGACCTCAGCCGTCGGCGGCGTCTGCTCGTCCTGGCGATCTGCTGCATGAGCCTGCTGATCGTCAGTCTCGACAACACCGTCCTCAACGTCGCCCTGCCGTCGATGCAGCACGAACTGGGTGCCTCGATCTCCGGGATGCAGTGGACGATCGACGCCTACACGCTGGTGCTGGCCTCGCTCCTGATGCTCGCCGGCTCGACCGCGGACCGCCTGGGCCGCCGCCGGGTCTTCATGGCCGGCCTGGTGGTCTTCTCGCTCGGCTCCCTGCTGTGCAGCCTGGCGCCCGGCCTGGGGTGGCTGGTGGTGTTCCGGATGGTGCAGGCAATCGGCGGCTCGATGCTCAACCCGGTCGCCATGTCGATCATCACCAACACCTTCACCGACCCCCGGGAGCGGGCCCGCGCCATCGGGGTGTGGGGCGGGGTGGTCGGCATCAGCATGGCCGCCGGGCCGGTGGTCGGCGGGCTGCTGGTGCAGAGCGTCGGCTGGCGCTCGATCTTCTGGATCAACGTGCCGATCGGCGCCCTGGCGCTCTTCCTCACCTCCCGCTACGTGCCCGAGTCCCGCGCCCCCCGGCCGCGCCGGGTCGATCCGGTCGGCCAGCTGCTGGTGGTCACGCTGCTCGGCTCACTGACGTACGCGATCATCGAGGCCCCGGACGCCGGCTGGACCTCGGTGGAGATCCTGGCGTTCGTGATGGTGGCGCTGATCTCCCTGCTCACCCTGATCGGCTACGAGCGGCGCCGCTGGGAACCGCTGATCGACCTGCGGTTCTTCCACAGCGCCCCGTTCGCCGGCGCGACGGTGATAGCGGTCTGCGCGTTCGCCGCGCTCGGCGGCTTCCTGTTCGTCAACACCCTCTACCTCCAGAACATCCGCGGCCTGTCCGCCCTGGACGCCGGCCTGTACATGCTGCCGATGGCCGGGATGACGCTGGTCTTCGCGCCGCTGTCCGGCCGGCTGGTCGGCAGCCGCGGGCCACGGCTTCCGCTCCTGCTGGCCGGCTGCGCGACGGCGGCCAGCGGCGTCCTCTTCGCGGCCTTCAACACCGAGTCGGCCCCCGCCCTGCTCTTCACCGGATACGTCCTCTTCGGCATCGGATTCGGCCTGGTCAACGCGCCGATCACCAATACCGCGGTGTCCGGTATGCCGCGCACCCAGGCGGGCGTCGCGGCGGCCGTGGCCTCCACCAGCCGGCAGGTCGGGCAGTCGCTGGGCGTCGCGGTGATCGGCGCCGTACTGGCGGGCGGTGCGCACGTCGGCGCCACCCGCCCCGAGTTCCTGGCCGCCGCCCACCCGGCCTGGTGGATCATCACCGGCTGCGGCGGCGCCATCCTCCTCCTAGGCGCCCTGACCACCGGCCGCTGGGCCGCGGCCACCGCCCAGCGCACCGCCGCCCTCTTCGAGGACGAGACGGCGCACGGCCACAGCAGGGCGAGCGCCGGCTCGTGACGACGGCCCGGACCGGGCCCCGCGGGACGCCCTACACGGCCGCCGCCACGGCCCCCGCGGGCACCGCCGTCCGCGCCAGCTCCGCCAGCTCCACCAGGCGCTCCCGGGACACCTCGTCCACCGGCGTGTACGTGAGCACCTTCGGACCGGTGTTGGGTCCCAGCCACAGATTGGTGCCGGTCAGCTGGAGGAGGCCGACGACCGGGTGGCGGAAGACCTTGACCGCGCCGGCCGTCCGCTCGACCTCGTGCTGCGCCCATATCTCGCGGAACTCCGGTGACGCCTCCGCCAGCCGGGCCACCAGCGCCTTCCACGCCGGCTCCGCGATGTGCTCGGCCATCGAGGCGCGGAACTTGGCGGTCATCGTGCGGGCCGTGGCCTCCCAGTCGACCAGGAGCTCCCGCCACCCGGGGTGGGTGAACACCAGCCACATGCAGTTGCGGTCCTCAAGGGGCAGGGTGTCCAGGTCGCACATCAACTTCCCGTAGGCGGCGTTGTGGGCGACGATGTCGAACCGGCTGTTCTGGACGACGGCCGGATACGGCGCGAGCCCGTCGACGATCTCCCGCAGCGCCCGGGGGACACCGGTGCACTCCTTGCCCGGCAGCGGATCGACCGCCCCGGCCAGGGCGAAGAGGTGGCTGCGCTCGGCGCGGTCCAGCAGCAGGGCGCGGGCGACGGCGTCCAGCACCTGCGGGGAGACGTGGATGTCCCGGCCCTGTTCGAGCCAGGTGTACCAGGTGACGCCGACGGCGCCGAGATGCGCGACCTCCTCGCGGCGCAGCCCCGGTGTGCGGCGGCGGGTGCCGCGCGGCAGCCCGACCTGCTCGGGGGTGATCCGCTCGCGCCGACTGCGCAGGAAGGCGGCGAGCTCCGCCCGCCGGACCGCGTCGTCGGCACGGTGCCCGGCGCCGCCCGCCGGCCCCGTCGTGCTCCTGGTGCGCGTCGCCCCGGCACCCGGCTGGGCCGCCCTGGCGGCCTTGGTCACATCCACCGTCATGGGCCCAGCCTGCCCCAGCGCACAGCCAGTTGCCAGGTAGCGCCGGTACCAGGATAAAGACACTCTGGTACCCGGCTGAGCCGGACAGGATGCTCATCTCCGTGAGCCAAACCCCGACAGCATCCGCCGTCCCCGCCGCCCCGTCCACCACACCGTCCGCCGCCGCCCCGAGCCGCCCGGCGACCGCCCCGCTGCTGACGCCGCTGGGCCTGCTGACCGTCCTGCTCGGCGCGGCCCTCCCGATGATCGACTTCTTCATCGTCAACGTCGCCCTGCCGACCATCGACCACGATCTGCACGCCGGCCCCGCGATGCTGGAGATGGTCGTGGCCGGCTACGGGGTCGCCTACGCCACGCTGCTGGTGCTCGGCGGCCGGCTCGGCGACATGGCCGGCCGGCGCCGGCTGTTCCTGTGGGGACTGGCCGCCTTCGGCCTGACCTCGCTCGCCTGCGGACTGGCCCCGGACGCCTGGACCCTGGTGGCCGCCCGGGTCGCCCAGGGTGCGGCGGCCGCACTGCTGCTGCCCCAGGTGCTGGCCACCATCCAGGCCGCCACCACCGGCAAGCGGCGCGCCAGGGCCGTCAGCCTCTACGGCGGCACGGCCGGGGTCTCCAGCGCCGTCGGACAGGTGCTCGGCGGGCTGCTGGTCTCGGTGGACCTGGCGGGCAGCGGCTGGCGCGCGGTGTTCCTGGTGAACGTCCCGATCGCCGCCGCGGCCTGGCTGCTCGCGGCCCGTACGGTGCCGGAGAGCCGCTCCCCGCACCCGAGCCGCGTGGACGGCGCCGGCACCGCCCTGCTCGCCACCGCACTGATCACCCTGCTGCTGCCGCTCACCGAGGGCCGGGCCGCCGGCTGGCCCCTGTGGTCCTGGCTGCTGCTGGCCGTCTTCCCTTTCGCCGCCGCGGCGTTCGTGGCCGTGGAGCGCCGCGCCGAGCGCACCGGCCGGACCCCGCTGGTGCCGCCCTCGCTCTTCCGCATCCCCTCCGTCCGCAGCGGCCTGACCATGCTGGTGCCGTTCTCGCTGGGCTTCGGCGGCTTCATGTTCGTGGTGGCGGTCGCCCTCCAGAGCGGACTGCACTACGGACCGCTGGCCGCGGGCCTCTCCCTGCTCCCGCTCTGCGTCGCCTTCTTCCTCGCCTCGCTGGCCGGGCCCCGGCTGGTGCAGCGCTTCGGACGCCGGGTGGT